>NZ_JBHTLI010000001.1:0-1147408 GCF_042678405.1 Salegentibacter chungangensis
ATCAATGAACTTTCGTGTAACCATAAAAAAGCTACCTCGCCGAAATAAAAGGAGTTGAACCTTTTCTTAAACCACCACTACCCGTGGATTTCGTTGTTGTTTCAGTCTGTTTCAGATCGCTCGCTTTGCCTGAAAGCGGGTGCAAATATACAACCCTTTTTCTTTCCCGAGCAAACATTTTTTAAAGTTTTTTTTGAAAAAAATTTCGAAGCCAAAACTCTAAAAAATTACAGTACTTAAAGAACGTGGCGCCCTGCGCTCAGCCTTATTTGCTGCCGCGCAAAGCGGGTGCAAATATACAGGCTTTTTTTCGAATCCCGCAAAACTTTTTTTGAAAATTTTTGAAGAGCTTTTCAGAGCAAATCACCCCTACTATCCGAAAAAAACAAGACTCTCAATGAACTTCCGCCTTACCCCCCGAGAGCAAGCCCTCAGCGCCTAAGCGGCTGCAAATATACAAGGCTTTTTTCAATAAACAAGTCCCGAAGAAAATAATTACATTTTTCGCAAATCAGCACCGTAATCAACAAAATAAGGGGGAATTCGCAACCAAAACCGGGCAGAACCAATGCCTAACCCACAAAGTCCGTTAATTCATTTAGAAAAAGGACTAACCATAAAGATACGATTTACATGAAAAAGTTCCAAACAAGGCCAAATCTTATCAGAAAATCGGCGTAAGGATAGCCGGGAGCAGTAAAGTTATTATTTCCCTGTATAAGGGAGTTCACGTGCTGTAGCTTAAAAAATATCCTGGCCTGGTCTACTTTTGCATTGAAAAAGAAATCCACAACAGGGTAATCACCATACTCTGCAGCATTCTGAACGTAAAATTCAGCAAGAACAGGATCATAAGCATTCATATTATATTGTGTGAAATACTTAAATGTAAACCCGGTTTGCAGGTATAGAGCTTTCTGAAACCAGTGGTCCTTATAATAAAGAGAGTTCCTGGTCACAAACTGAGGCACATTCAGAACATCTTTTCCATCAAGAACGTTCTGATACATCAGTGTATTATCAACTCCGAACAGACCAAGGTCAAACCCCTTTTCAGCTTTCGCCTTAAAATAGCGAACCTGGCCGGAATACTGATAAGGCTTCACCATCCCCTCTTCATTCAATCCAAAATAGGCATAATCCTGTATCTGGCTAAGCTGAGCGCTGAGACTCCCAAACCTGCGGGTTTTCAGTTCCCCATAGATCTCCTGGGAATTGATATTATCAAAATCATTCTGCCAGTTATAACTTATGTAATCACTTTGATATAACAGAAAATTAAAATCAGGAAGTCTGCTACTCTGCTTCAGCCCAAAATCGATCTTATTATCTTCATTAAAGCTATAGCCCGCATTAACCCGGATATAATTCCCGCTAAAATCGTCTCCTAAATTAAGGGAAGCATCAGCATCCAGGGCAAAACCTCCCAATTGCTTGGAATAACTCCCACCTACATTAAAAACATTTCCCTTCAGGCGATTCTCAATTCTCCCCTCCTCCTGTTCATATATAGTATTGTAACCGTAATTATAAGTTCTGAAACCGGCATTAAGTTTCAGTTTTCCCAAAACCGAATTATCAAAGGAAACAAAAGCCTCATTATAAAGGGATTCGAGCCGAACCACGTCTCTTAAATTAGAAGTTTCAAAAGCATCTCCATAAATCTGGGGCTTTGCAGAGGATTGCTGGAAATCGTATTTCTTATAATCGAACCTGAAAATATGCCCTACAGAAAACCCCTTTCCGGTTTCCCCTCCTGTTAACCTGTATTTATGATCCAGATAAAACCTTTTTCCATAAAGCGTGCTCTGCGCATCCTGATACCTCACTTCTAAGACAGACCTGTCTTCAAATTCAGGCTCCTTATCTACGTATTGCTGAATAGCCTGCTGGGAAAGCCCGCCGTTCTCTTCATTCATAAGATCCTGAGAAACAAAATGAGCTTTAGCCTGGTACCTGTTATTCTTAGACTGATAATTTAGCGTAAACCGGAAATTCCCCGTACTGGTAAGTTGATGCTGATACTTCCCTAAAGCACGAACTCCTTTATAAGCCACAGAAAAATTAAACCTATCTGAAGTATTTATGGTAAAAAAAGCATCCAGTTGCTGCCCCTGTTCAGGCACTGTTTTAAAATAAAGCTCGGTCAAAGGGGTGGGAACCCTGTAATAATAGATATCCCCGACCTCCATAAAATTAAAATGCCTGGCTCCGGCTCCAAAATCGGGAAAAACACTTTCCGGCTCGCTCTTATAACTTAATGAGTTGTAGGTTTGGCCGGTATTGGAAAATGGCAAGAGTTCAAAGTTGTCCTTTCTAAGGTAGTTGAACTTGTAATCCTTCTGAATAGTAAGGCTAGTATCTACAAAGGTAGTATCGTTACTTACAGAGATTATCTTATAATCCTGAATTGGAGGTTTTATGGTATCTTTCTTTCCTGTATCCACATTTCCCATAGCCGCCGGGTCTCCGGGTTGCGCCTGAAGCAGGGTACAACACAATAAAAATACAATAATTAATAACTTCTCCATTCTATTACATACAGGTCCAACAAAAGTAAAATAATTAATCAAATCAGATAACAAATTGGCTTAAACAAAAAAACCGCCTCTCCTGAGGCGGTTTTTAATTATAAAAACTGACAATTATTAGCTTGGATTCTGATCTCCGGCACCAATATTATCGTTTGAGTTCAATTCGTCTTCAGGAATCTGGAATAAGAATTCGTTAGACCCTGCAGGGAACATAAATTTACCAAAGTCTCTGTGATTAGAGCCTTCATAAGTTCTGTCAAGCGGCTTGCTCAATCTCTTTAGATCGAACCAGGCGAAACCTTCACCCCAAAGCTCAATTCTTCTTTGAAGGTAGATCTCGTCAAGTAACGCCTGCCCTGTAAGAGCCGGTCTTTCATAACCTGAATCTCTAGAGCTCACAAGCTCAACAAGAACATCGATCCCGGCATCAACCTGCCCGGCACGAACAAGAGCTTCCGCTTCTATAAGATACATCTCTGCAGATCTCATATAAAGGTAGTCTCCTTCAAAAGAAGAAGTAGCATCCACGAATTTAGTGTTAGATAGCGGAGGGAATCCAAACTCATTACCCGCTTCAACAAACACATCTTTTCTTGCATCGGTTTCAGGGATCATACTATAAAGGTTCGCATCGATAAGTTTGTACCCATCAAGCGCACCGGCATAACCACCAAGGAAACTGTCATAGTGAGAGAAGAAAGAGGCATAAACAGTACTAGACTCAGAGTCTATATCTGCTCCCCACATCCATTCCTGGTTTCCTATATTATCGAAACCGTCATTTACATACTCTTCTCCCGTCATAAGACCATAACCCGTTCTTGCTGCATTAGCAGCGCTGGCTGCTTCAGCCCAGTTACCGGTTTCCAGGTAAACTTCAGCCAAAAGACCCTGAGCTACGCTCTGGTCGATCTGTTGCTTACTGCTTCTGTTGAATCCTTCCAACAAAGTAACAGCCTGCTCAAGATCAGGGATTATCTGGTTGTAAACATCCTGCACAGTACCTCTTCCTTTACCATCAAAAGTAAGACGGTCCGGAACCGGAACCCCCGGAGCACTCTCGTTTCCTATATAAGAAGGAGAGTAGATCCTTACAAGGTTAAAAAGCGCGAAGCTTTTAAGGGCAAGAGCCTGACCAAAAAGAGCATCCTCTTCAGCAGTTCTGTTCTCAAGAGTTCCAAGACCATTGATCACGATATTCGCATCTGCAACCACACTATAGTAAGTATTCCATATCAAGCTAGCTCTTGAAGAAGTCTGTACACGTCCGGTGTAATTATAGAAGAAAATATACCAGTTAAAGTTGTTAAGCACAACATCGTTAGACATATTATCTAAACCTGCGGTAATCCCTCGGTGCCCGTAGTCGGTGTGAGCAGTAGTTCCACCCACGCCATAGGTTCTTAGATTTGCATAGATACCGTTCACAAGAGCCTCGTTGGCAGCAGGAGTTTCGGCTACCTGCTCGGCCGAGATAGAACTGGCCGGCTCCGTGTCAAGAAATTCCTTCTCACATCCCGTCATTACGACTGAAAGTGATACTAATAAAATTAAGTATTTAAATATTTTCATAACAATTAAAATTTAAGAGTTAGGCCTAAGGAAGTACTTCTTACAAGAGAGTATTCGTTAACAGCATTACCGGTAATACTCAATCTTGGGTCGTACCCGTCTCTCGCTTCAGACCATAAATATACGTTATTTGCCGTTGCGTAAATTCTTGCTCCGGCTAATCCGATAGCCTCAACTACATCAGGATCAAAGTCATAACCTAAAGTTATATCCTGTAAACTCAGGTAAGAAGCATCAACCAAGAAGAAGTCTGAAGTATTTGACTGATCTATCTCGATCACATCCACTCTTGGAAGCGCTGCATTAGGATTCTCAGGCGTCCAGGAATTAAGAACATCTTTGTGCAGGTTATTACCCGGTGAAGTAGCATCTAACAGGTTCTGGTAGATTCCGTCGAAACCATAACCACCAATCTGGTATGCAAAACCTAAATTCAGGCTAAATCCTTTATAGCTTAAGTAAGTGGAGAAACCACCATAAACATCAGGAATTGCAGACTTGCCTACGTAATATTCAGTAGCGGTTGCGTGATCTTCAGTAGTAGTTCTCTCTCCTGTTGGGTTCCCATCAGCATCAAGCTCATCTACATACCAAAGAGCATCTCCGTTTTCCTCGTCGATCCCGGCAAACTCTCTCATATAGTAATCGTATCTTGATCTTCCTTCCTGAAGTCTGAAAAGTCCGTCATCAATAAACTCGTCCGGTAATCTTGTGATCTCATTCTTGTAATGAGTCCCGTTAAGGTTAAACATCCAGTTGAAGTCTTCTCCTCTGAAAAGCTCAGCCGAAAGACTAACCTCGATCCCTTTGTTTTCCATATCCCCGATATTCTCAGGACGTGAACCTACACCTTCCGAAATAGCGATCGGGTTAAAGAACAACAGGTCTTCAACTTTTCTTTCGAAATATTCAGCGTTAATGTTAAGTCTGTTCTCAAAAAGACCTAATTCAAAACCTGCGTTGATGTTAGTAGAGGCTTCCCATTTAAGGTCTTCGTTTCCTAACTGGAAGAAAGTAACCCCGGGAACATTTCCACCGGCATTTACGATATCGTACTGATCTGTATAAGCGTAATAGTTTCTGTTATCCAGGTCTCCAACAACGGTCCTGTCATCCTCATAAAGGATGGCGTCGTTCCCCTGCTGACCAAAACTCGCTTTCAGCCTTAAGATGGTTAACCAATCGGCATCGGCCAGGAAGTCTTCTTTATGTGCAGACCAGGCTCCACCTACACCGTAGAAGTTACCCCACCTGTTATCTGGGTGGAATACAGAAGAACCATCTCTCCTGAAACTACCGTTAATAAAGTATTTATTATCGAAGTTATAAGTAAGCCTGGAGAAATAGCCCTCTACAGTATAATCTTTCTGGTACCCGTTAAGGTACTGGATATTTACCCCGTTATCAAGAACAGGAAGATCATCGATCACAGTTTCTGTTACCTGACCTGCAAGTAATCTAAAGTTATACTCGTTACTTTCGTGACCAAGTAAAACAGAAAAAGAGTGATCTCCAAACTGCTTATCCCAGTTCAATAACTGCTGATTAGAGATAGTAGTACCTCTGTTAGATCGTGTAGTAATTCTACCGTTTACCTGCTGAGCGTCCCCACCAATCGGGGTAGCGAAAGAAGTAATGTTACCGTTAAAGATATCGGCAGAGAAGTTATAGGTAAAACTGAAGTCTTCCAAGAAATGAACAGTAGCGTTCATTCTTCCAGAGAAGTTATCAAAGATATTCTCATCTATATCCAAAAGGTTGGTAGCAACCGGGTTCTGGTTAGCCACAAAAGAAGGTCTTTCTCCAACAGATCCGCCTTCACCATTACCAAAGTCATAAACCGGAGCGCCATCTGCATCTCTGATGATGTCTCCGTTCGCATCTCTTCCAAAAACAGGATAGATAGGAGCAACTTGTCTTGCCCATCCAAAAAGGTTACTGATAGTATTAGAACCTACTCCCTGAAGCGGAGAATCCTGTGTGGTTTGTGCGTAGTTCACCCCACCACCTATTTCCAACCAATCGGTAGGAGTAAAATCTGTAGTCAATCTCACGGTGGTTCTTTCGAAACCAGAATTGATGGCATATCCTTCATCTTTCAGGTTACCCGCAGAGAAGAAAGTCTTAAGAAGATCGTTGTTATATTTCATACTAACATAATTCTCTCTTCTTACCCCTGTCTTAAAAGACTCATCCTGCCAGTCATCATTATATAATAATGTAGCATTCGGGTTGATCTGTCCTGTTGCAGGATCGATAAGATTATCATCGGCAACATCATAGTTATTGTAACCTAAAGAGTAATCTCCCCCGGATACGATTTGTGAAGCGGCAGTTTGTGCAGCTTCAGCCGGAGCAACTCCGGTGTTTATAAGACCAAGTCTCCAGCGATCGTACCAGGTCTCGTAATATAGTCCCGGATCTGAGAAAATATCATATTCGGGTACCGCCCTGGTATTCACACCAATCTTAGAGTCTACGGTAACTTCAACCCTGTCGGTATCACCTTTCTTTGTAGTAATAATCACAACCCCGTTAGCTCCTCTACTTCCATAAAGTGCATTGGCTGATGCATCCTTAAGGAAAGTCATCGACTTAATATCCTGAGGGTTAATGGAGTTCAGTTTTCCATTGAAAACCACACCATCCACTACATAAAGAGGACTGCTTGAAGAGTTAATAGATCCAATACCTCTAAAGCGAACCGTTGGATCATCCCCAGGTTGTCCTGTCTGGTTAATAATCTGTACTCCGGGAACCTTACCGGTCAATCCCTGAACCACACTACCGGCCTGAACCTTACCGATCTCATCATCTCCCAGGGTAGTAACCGAACCGGTGATCTCTTCTTTTCTTTGCTGACCGTAAGCCACCACAACTACTTCTTCAAGAGCTCCGGCTTCTTCGGCCATAACAACATTCATTGTATTATCAGCACCAACTACAACTTCTTTAGTACCAAAACCTACATAACTAAAAACCAATGATTGACCTTCTTCTACCTTAATAGAATAATTTCCGTCAAAATCAGTCTGAGTACCATTATTGGTACCCTTTTCGATCACATTTACCCCAAGTAAAGGCAAACCTGCATCATCGGTCACCGTACCGGAAACCGTCTTTTCCTGTGCATACGACAAATGCACTACAAACGCTAATAACAGCGTAAGAATTCCATTTAATCCTTTTTTCATTATTTATAAATTTGAATTAGCCTAACCGCTAAAATCTTAATAATTCCTTAACAATGCAAGTTTGTGTAATTCAAAAACATTCTGAAAGTTTTAACTTTTCGCAGCGGTAAAACGTTTTCGACAGGATTTATATCAGCTCATAACGCGCTTTATAAGCGGTTTTGTAGTAAAAAGTGGCAAAAACCAAAGAATTCAATAAAAATGAAGATTACTTAAATCTTGTTAAATCCCTAAACAAAAAAAGCTGCCTTTTCAGGCAGCTTTTATATCTAAACTATTATTTAAGAGTGCATTATCTCCAACCTCCGTCAGAATAATCTTCTCCGGCAGTTCCTTCTCCACCTCCAAAGGTATAGATTGGAAGTCCGGCAGCATCCAATGCAGCTCCAGGAACCGGGAAATGCTTAGGAGTTCCTTCCTGAAGAAGGTCGTGACCTCTCATTTCAAAGAAACCTAATCCCATTCCTGTATTGATCAATTCTACCATTCTCTCGTAGAAGATCGCATCAGCAACTGCTTCTTCAGTAGCGTCAATTGGAGCAAGACCTCCTCTTTCCACTCTACTGCTTGAGTTTATTACGGCTGCAGCCTCATCTACATTCCCTAGCATTAAGTGAGCTTCGGCAAGGTAAAGATCGTTCTCAGCCTCAAGGATCTCAGGAGTAGACATCGTCCATCCAGAGTTTGTCTGGTAATCATAACGCTGATGTCTGTATGTACTCCAGTGGTAAGTACCACGGTTAGCTGGGAAATCCTGGTAACTCAGGTATTCAAAATCTTCAGCTAATCTGGCATCCGGACTTTCAGCCTCAGGAAGGTTTGTTTCACCTTCTGGCCAGTAAGCAGGATAATCCTCATCTAACATATTAATGATTCTAAGATCGATACGACCCCATCCCGGGTAGATTGAGTAGTACACCCACTCGGTATACCAGTTCACCCATCCGTCACTCATTACATTTACGTCATAAGTTACTCCGTTTTGGGCATAATTCAATACTCTGTTCCAGTCAAGGTTCATTCTTTGCTCCTCGTTACGAGCCGAGTTTACAAGAATTCTTGCAGCAAAAGTGTTAAGGAACTGGCTCCATTGTTCGCTGGAAAGCTCCATTCCGTTAACCTGATTAGACATCGTAAAAGACCCTCTGTCTGCAGCTGCAATAGCAAGATCCAGTTTTTCAAGAGCTAACTGAGTAGCCTCCTGGTAACCGATCGGCTCACCATCATTTAGAGTTCCGGTTTCATCTGAAGGGAATACCCTGTCAAAGATCAGCGCCAGGTAACCTAAAGAAGCACCCTGACCGAATCTGGCCAAAGACTCATACTTATCTGTATTAGAGAATACACCGTCTCCCTGAATACCAACCATAATCGCGTTAGCATCTGCCAATACGGCGTGAAGAGAGTTGAAGTAAGTCTCGGTCACTGCAGAGTTACCATAAGTAGAACTGTTATTCCAGGCAATACGTGGCTCGCTGGACATATCTCTCATCGCGGCGTTACCCCAGGACATAGTTCCCTGGTCTGCCATTGTAGAAACTGCAAGTCCAGGTCCGTTATAAGCATTTACCGTGTTATACCAGTTTTGAAAAAGCTTGTCGGCTGTAGATTCAATACCGATCTGATCACTACTTGGCTGTTCAAGATTCTCAACATCTAGGTCAGAATTGAAATCATCACAAGAAGCAAACATCAGGGCAAACACAGCCAAGAATGTTATTTTTATTGTCTTCATAATAATTTTTTTTAGAATTTAAGTTGTACCGAAAAAGTATAAGATCTTGGAATTGGATACACTCCATAGTCTACAGAAAAGTAATTCTGAGTATCCGGATCCCATTTCTGTACTTCTGGATCCCATCCCGTATAATCGGTAAAAGTTAATAAATTTCTTCCGGTAACACCCAATCTTAAAGATTCGAAGAATCCGTTCGCGAGTCCAGAAAGCTGGCTCTTTCCAAAGGTATAGAATAAAGAAGCTTCTCTAAGTTTCACATAAGTGCCATCTTCAATCCAGTACTTCTGATGGTTATTGGTGTCGTAAAGCCCCTGGTAGTAGTTGAAGGTTTTCTTGTTCTCCGGAGCAACTCCCGCCTGGTCCATCATTGGGTGACGGCTGTCTCTGGTTAACCACTGAGCCTGACGGTTGTAAATATCACCACCTTGCTTCCAGTCCCAAAGCATATAGAAATTAAATCCTTTATAGCTCAAGTTAGAAGTCAAGCCCATCTGGAAATCTGCATTCTGGTTACCGATCTTTCTGAAAGAACGATTTCCGTCTTCTCCTAATAATACGATTGGAGTCTCATCTACAGTCCCTTCAGTTCCTGCAGGGATAACATAGCCGTCAGAGTTCACAGTATAGTCATCTATACTCTCACCCTCTCCAAGCTGACCAGCCATCTGATCTAAAGAAGTCACGAATTCACCACCATACATAGCTCCGAACTCTTCTCCTTCTTTAATTCTGAATACATCTCCAATATCTCCTGCGGTAGAGTTAGGACCAACAGTAATTGGGTTTACAGTAAGCTTTTTAACCTCATTGTCGGTAGAGCTGTAACGCACTCCTACATTCCAGTTAAGATCAGGCTGCTTGATGATATCGGCGTTAAGGCTTAATTCAAGAGTGTTGAATTCTACCGTACCAACATTTTGCCATTGCCTGTTATTACCTTCGTTAACAGGAGCAAAAATATCTACTAGCATAAACTGATCTTCAGTCTCTGCATTGGCATAAACCCCTTCAAATGTAAACCTGTCTAGGAAAGACAAATTCAAACCAAATTCAAGTTCGGTAGTAGTTGAAGGTCTAAGGTCTGGGTTAGCCTTTACCCTGTTGGTAGACAAAGCACCATTGGTAAGACCAATAGCATCATATTGCCAGCTAAACCCTGGACGTTGTCCCGCAGTACCTAAGGCAGCGTGAACTTTCATTTCCTGAACACCAGGAATATCTACGTCCTGAGAGATACGATATGCACCGGATACTCTGTAGTAGTCATTCTCTCTGAAGTTCTCACCAAACAAAGAAGAACGGTCAATACGATACATTGCATCCAGGATGTAACGATCTTTATAGTCAAGACCTACAATAGCGAATGCGTTCTGCGCTCTTTCATCTATAAGTGAAGAGTTGATCCTTGTATTCTCTGAATTAAAGTTATCTAATGAAATAACCCCAGGGTAGATAAAGTCTATCCCCAGACCGTAGAAATACTCATAATGGTTGTCTTCCATTAGGAAACTCAACTTACCTGAAACATTAAGATCTCCAAAAGAGTCTGCATAATTCAGGGTTGCCTGAGCTTTTTGTGATAATCTGCTGCTGGATTCTTTAGAGAAATCTCCTTTAGAATAGCTAAATCCAACATTTTGCCCGTCTACTGCTCCTCCAATCTGGAAAGCGGTGTATGGGTTATAATCATCATTAATCCAGCTCGTGCTCTCCACAGCATACTCAAGATCAAGGTTCAATGGCTCTGCGAAATCGATATTCAGAGTATAAGAACCTAAAAATCTGTTTCTTGTAGACTTCTCTCTGTTAGTATGCAGGTCATACAACGGGTTAATCGTTGTAGAAGCCCAAGGGTTTGGCACATAGTAATATGGCTGACCATCAGGGTTCTGAGCATCAAGATTCACATCAGGATCGGTTAGTGCTAAATCAAACAAAACACCATCCAGGGTACCACCCGGGGTTTCATTGTTAGTTCTGATATAGTTAGAGTTGGTTTTAAGAGTTAACCAATCGGTGATTCTGAAATCCCCGTTCAATCTAACTCCGTATCTTTTGTATCCTCCTGTTTCAGCAAAAATACCTTCGTTGGTAGTTCTGTCTGCAGAGAAGAACAGGTTAGCAAATTCAGAAGCATTAGAAACAGAAGCATAAGTAGTGTTATCTATACCTGTCCCAAAGAACTTATCCTGGTTATCATAATAAACACCATAAGGATTATCCTGGTAACCGTCAGCTGAAGGAACTCTCGCTCCATCAACTCCTAACCTTCCAACTCCGCTATAATCTGAAGCGTAAGTTGCACCTTCGTACTTGGTATACTGACCCTGAAAATCCTGCCAGTCACTAGCAAGTTCGAAATTGTGCGATCTACTTAAATCAATTTTATTAGAAAGTTCTGAAAAACCAAGGTCGTTTCTAACTGTTACCTGTGGTCCGTCAGCATTAAATTTACCTCTTTTAGTAGTGATCACGATCACCCCGTTACCGGCTCTTGAACCATACAAGGCCGATGCAGAAGCACCTTTCACGATCTCAAAAGAAGCAATATCATCGGTATTGATATCCTGAATTCCGCCTTCAGCGATCACCCCATCAATAAGGATCAATGGCTCCTGACCTCCAAAAAGGTTAGTTGCACCCCTTAACTGAATAGTTGCGCCTTCTCCAGGCTGACCGAAGTTGGTTACGTTTACACCCGCAACCTTACCTTGTAAAGCACTGGAAGCAGAAGTAGCAGGAATTACTTCAAGATCTGAAGCATCTACCTTGTTTACCGTAACCGAAAGTTTCTTACGGCTTGTTGCTCCGGCCACCCCGGTTACAACTACCTCTTCAAGCTGAGCTGCATCAACTGTAAGAGTAACATTCATTTTATTTGCGGCATCAACAACCTTTTCCTTGGTTTCGAAACCAACGAAGCTGTAAGAGAGCACATCTCCGGCAGCAGCCTGAATTTCGTAATTCCCGTCAAAATCGGTTTGAGTACCTGTGGTTGTCCCCTTAATCAAAACATTTACTCCGGGAAGGGGCATCCCATCGTCATTGGTCACAGTACCTGTGATCGTTTTTTCCTGCGCGAATGCAAACTGCACCAACGCCAAGAAAAGTGTTAAAATTAATGGTAGTTTTTTTCTCATTATTTAATAAATTATGGTTAGGTGACGCCAAAACTCTTAAATAATTATTAAAAATTCAAGAATTTTCTCACTTAAATTTAAAGTTTAATTAACACATTAGCTAAAATGTCCCATATTGCTTAGGTTTGAAAGCGAAAAAGAGAATTACTATTAAAGTTTTTAAGGAAATGTTGAAAAGATATCGAAAAGACCTGATAATTGTCGGAACAGATGAAGCCGGAAGAGGCTGCCTTGCGGGGCCTGTAACGGCAGCAGCAGTGATCCTTCCCAAAAATTTCGCCAATAAATTGCTCAACGATTCAAAACTCACCAGCCTTAAAGACAGAAATACGCTTAAGGAGGTTATCGAACAAAAAGCGACTTCCTTTGCGGTTGCCCATGTAGATATGGCCGAAATTGATGAAATCAACATTCTAAATGCTTCTATTCTTGCTATGCACCGTGCCATAGACCAACTTCATACCACACCTCAGCACATTATTGTTGATGGTAACAGGTTTAAGCCTTTTGGAAATATCCCTTATGAATGCATAATAAAAGGGGACGAAAAGTATCTGAGCATTGCAGCGGCTTCCATACTTGCCAAGACCTACAGAGATGCTGTAATGGAAGAGATGCACGAAGAATTCCCTATGTACAACTGGAAGAAAAACAAAGGTTATCCAACCGTAGAACACAGAGCGGCCATCAAGCAGTTCGGCACTACAAAATACCACCGCCAAAGCTTTAAATTATTACCGGATCAATTAAAACTTGAATTATAAAAACTACTTTTATAAAATTGGTTTTATGAAAAAACTACTCTTTGCCCTTTTCTCCATCATTTTTATTTCCTGCCAGAATAACACCTCAAAAAATGGCGATTTAAACCATTTGCTCCCTGAGAAATCCGCTGTGATCCTGTATTCTCCCAATTTACCGGGGTTCTTCAGGCAATTAAGCGGGCAGGATTTTCTCAGTAAGAATTCAGAAAATCTAAAGTTCAGTTTCACTAAAAAACTGGCTATTTTAAAAGAGCTGGATAGTATTGACGAGGCTTATATCAGTTTTACCGACGTGAGTGACAGCGGCTTCAACTTCACACTGATCAGTAATAAAACCCCTGTTTTTGCAGAAACCGATTCCCTTCAGAGTAGATTAAAGACCGACTCCGCAATCGAAGAAAAAAGGATCTCCACAATCACCTTTGAAAATCAGAAATATTTCGCAGCAAAAACCAATAATGCCTTTTTAGCGGGGAATTCAAAAGAGAATATTCAAAATATTCTGGACCGGGAAGCTTTGCTAAAAGATAACACTTTTCAAAAATCTCTAACGGCCTCAGATAAAAAAAGAACAAACCTGTTTATAAATCATAGCTTTTCTTCTGAAATACTTACCGGTATTTTTCCGGGTTTCGATCTAAGTCAAAAGCCGAAACTGGCAACCTGGAGCGTAATTGACCTGGAAATAACCAAAGAAGAAATGGGTTTTAACGGGATTGCCCTTACCTCCTATAATGAGCCTTCACTCCTAAGCATCTTCAGGGATACCGGTGCCGGCCTCTCTGAAACCGCCAAATTATCACCAAACTCGGCAAAAGGCTTTTATGCTATTAGTTTCAGGAATTTTGCCAAATTCGAAGAAAACCTGAAATCCTACAACAATGACACAACCAAAACCCAGCTACCTAAATTCCTAAGTTCGGCTATAGAAATAGGGGTGATTTACAGCAAAGACCAGAGCCTGGTGGTGAACTCGAACAATGTTGAAATTGCAAAAGAAGAATTGTCCATCTATGTGGAAAGCGAGGAAGAGTTTAGAGGGATAAAGCTGTATAAGCTCGGGCAAAAAGAGCTTCTTTCCAATAAGTTGAAACCATTGGTAACCTTCCCTTCAACAGCGTATTATATGGCTATAGACCACTTTTTGGTCTTCGGAAGCTCCAAAGAAGGGCTGGAAGAGATCATTAGCGCCCGGCAAACCAATTCAACTTTGGCGCAACAGGAAAAATATGAAGCAGCCATCAATAATTTAGCTTCTCAGGGCTCGCTCCTCTTTGTAGCCAATACATCTGAATTTAAACCCGTTTTAGGTAAGATGGTTCCGAAAAACGAACAGGATAAGATTAAAAACATTGACTTTAAAGATTTCGGGATCGCTGCCATACAGTTTGTGGAGGAAGGAGAATTTTCACATATCCACGGCAGCCTGAGAAAGACTGAAAGCAGCTCTAAAAACACTGATATAAGCCAGGAACTTTCCATAAAGTTAAAAAACCCAATCACCGGGACTCCGCAATTCTTTAAGAATCACCGTACCAATCAATTGGATATAGCGGTTCAGGATCAGCAGAATCTTCTATACCTGATTTCCAATAAGGGAAATGTTTTCTGGAAAAAACAATTACAAAGCCAGATCCAGGGAAAAATTCACGAGGTAGACCTGTTCAGGAACGGGAAGTTTCAGCTTGCTTTCAACACTCTTAACAAAGTTCAGGTTATCGATCGGGTTGGCAACAGGGTCAAACCCTTCCCTTTAGAGTTCAACGATCCCATCACCCAGCCTTTATCGATATTCGATTATGACAATAACAGGAAATACCGCTTTCTGGTCACTCAAAACCGGGATACTTATATGTTTGACGGCAAAGGCCGGAGTGTAAATGGTTTCGATTTTAACAGAACGGATTCCGAGATCATCAGGTCTCCGAAACACATCAGGCTGGGCAGAAAAGATTATATCGTGGTTCCCGAAAGTTCAGGAAAGCTGAATATTCTAAGCAGGCAGGGAAACACAAGGGTTTCGGTAAATGAAAAAATAGACTTTTCTGATAACGAATGGTATGAATACGAGGGTGATTTCATTTCGACCACCGAAAAAGGAGAACTGGTAACGGTGAATGAAAGCGGAAACGTAACCAGGAAGGATCTTGATCTTTCCGAAAACCATAGTATAGATGCGACCATCAAGAGCCTGGTCAGTCTTTCTGAAAATATCCTGACAATCAAAGGCAAGGAAGCAGAACTGGATTTCGGGCTTTATACCAAACCGCAGATCTTCTATGTTCAGGACAAGATCTATGTTTCGGTAACCGACCTGCAGACAGAAAAGGTCTATATATTTGACAGCAACGCCAGGTTATTGCCTAATTTCCCTGTTTACGGCACCTCCGAGATCGACCTGGACAATGCCGATACCGACAGGAATATCGAGTTCGTGGTAAAGGGAGCAGAAGATGAGATCATTCTGTACCAGTTTTAGCAACAAAACACTCATTACCAGAAATTTATATTCAAAAATTCGGGAATACACCCTTTGAAATTGCTTAAAACTTGCTTTAGGTTTATATAACTAACTATAAAACAATTGATTATGAAATCTAAAGCACTCACTTTAGTCCTGGTCTTTGCATTTATTTTTTCAGCATATTCCCAGGACAGATTAAAAAGGCCGAAAAAGCGTGTAGGCGTGGCGAGTGTAGACTCGATCGTAACCAAGTCCTTTGATATGTATGACGATGTGTACACCTACAAACAGAAGGTTGATGCCGGCCACGAACTTGACAGCACAGAAACCGATGTGTTGGAGTACATCCTGGAGGAATCTGAAGACCTCTCAGAATATGCGCTTGATGCCGCGTCAGAACTTGACGGGATAAGCGTACTAAAACAAGGCAAAGCCGTGTTACAGCTCAACAGGGCAAAAAAGGCTTTGCAATATTGCGCCGTTACCTGTAAGGAACTGATGGTTGGAGAAGATGTGGAAGAGGAATCTTCAGGCAACAACTAGAGCCATCAGATAAATTCGGCTTCAAAGAGTTCAGAGAAATGCTTCAGCAGCTTCTCTTCAACTTCTTTAAGGCTGACTTCCCTTTTTCCGAGTTCAACATTCAGGGAGGTTACCGCTTTGCCTTCAATTCCGCAGGGAATGATATTATCGAAATAACCAAGATCGGCATTCACATTTAAAGCCAGGCCGTGCATAGTGACCCACCGGCTGGCCCTTACCCCCATTGCACATATCTTCCGGGCGAAAGGAGTCCCTACATCCAGCCAAACCCCGGTCTCTCCTTCACTTCTTTCGGCCTTCAGGCCATATTCTGCAAGGGTCTTGATCACTGCTTCCTCAAGAAAACGAAGGTATTTATGAATATCGGTAAAGAAATTATCAAGGTCAAGAATTGGATAGGCCACCAATTGTCCCGGACCGTGATAGGTGATATCCCCTCCCCTGTTTATTTTATAGAATTTGGCATTTTTCTGCGCCAACTCCTCTTCATTAACAAGGAGGTTATTAAGATCACCGCTCTTCCCAAGGGTATACACATGAGGATGCTCTACCAAAAGCAGATAATTAGGAGTCTCAAGATTGGCCTCTTCCCGGCGGTTTTTGATCTTAAGGTCGAGAATTGCCTTAAACAGCTCTTCCTGGTAGTCCCAGGTTTCTTTATAATCTTTAAGTCCTAAATCCTGTACTTTAACCTTCTTATTCATCAATTTCATTTATTAGGATTGTTCAGAATAATAAGTGCTGCGATCACTCCCGGAACCCAGCCAAGCAGGGTAAGGATAAGAACGATAAGAATAGAACCACAACCGCGGTCATATACCGCAAGCGGTGGGAAAAGAACCGATAAAATTACACGCCAAACACTCATAAATCTGTTTAATGTTTACGCCACAAAGATAGCATTAAAAATTCGGCTTAAAGCCCCATTGGTTCGTAGCCTGATAGTCACTATATTTGCACCCGCTTCTCGCTATTGAGAAGGCTAAATTTCAAAATATTATCATGCAGTTATCGGAACAGGAAATTGTTAGAAGGGAAAAACTTTCGGCCTTAAGAAAAGCAGGCATTAATCCGTATCCGGCAGATCTATTTCCCGTAGATCATACCACTAATCAGATCAAAGAGCATTTTGAAGAAGGAAAGAAGGTGGTTTTGGCAGGCAGACTTATGTCAAGAAGAATCCAGGGGAAAGCATCTTTTGCCGAGCTTCAGGATTCCAAGGGAAAGATCCAGGTATATTTTAACAGAGACGAAATTTGTCCTGGTGAGGACAAGTCAAAATATAACGACATTTATAAAAAACTCCTTGATATTGGGGATTTCATAGGCCTTGAAGGAGAGCTGTTCAAGACGAATGTGGGCGAAATGACCGTAATGGTAAAAGATTTCACCTTGCTTAGCAAGTCTGTAAAGCCCCTGCCGCTTCCTAAAACCGATAAGGAAGGAAATACCTATGATGGATTCAGGGATCCTGAACACCGTTACCGTCAGCGTTACGCCGACCTTGCTGTGAACCCGAAGGTAAAAGATATCTTTGTGAAGCGCACAAAGCTTTTCAACGCGATGCGTAATTTCTTTAACGAAAAAGGATACTTCGAGGTTGAAACGCCTATTCTTCAGTCTATTCCCGGAGGTGCGGCAGCGAGACCTTTCGTTACCCACCATAATGCACTGGACATTCCGCTTTACCTGAGGATCGCTAATGAACTTTACCTGAAGAGGCTGATTGTTGGTGGTTTTGACGGGGTGTATGAATTCTCCAAGAACTTCAGAAATGAAGGAATGGACAGGACCCACAATCCTGAATTCACCGCGATGGAGATCTATGTGGCCTATAAGGACTACAACTGGATGATGGATTTCACCGAAAAACTCCTGGAGCACTGCGCGATTGCAGTTAATGGCACTACCGAAGCGGTTTTCGGAGAACATAAGGTAGATTTCAAGGCTCCGTACAAACGCATCACAATGACCGATGCCATCAAGGAATTCACCGGGTTCGATATCACCGGAAAGTCTGAAAAAGAGCTTTACGATGCGGCAAAGGAAATGGATATCGAGGTTGATGAAACTATGGGTAAAGGAAAACTGATCGATGAGATCTTTGGTGAGAAATGTGAAGGCAACTTCATCCAGCCAACCTTCATTACTGATTATCCGAAAGAGATGAGCCCGCTTTGTAAAGAGCATCGCGACAACCCAAACCTTACAGAGCGCTTTGAGCTTATGGTATGCGGAAAAGAGATCGCTAATGCCTATTCAGAGCTTAACGATCCTTTAGAGCAAAGGGCAAGATTCGAGGAGCAGCTTGAACTTTCTAAAAAAGGAGACGATGAGGCGATGTTCATCGATAACGACTTCCTTAGAGCCCTTGAGTACGGGATGCCTCCAACTTCAGGGTTGGGGATCGGGATGGACCGACTAATCATGTTCCTTACCAATAACCAGTCTATACAGGAAGTATTGTTCTTCCCTCAAATGAAACCTGAGAAGAAACAGGTGGAATTAAGCGATGAGGAAAAAGCGGTAGTCAAGCTCCTGAAGGATGATGAAGTTCACGAGCTTGATGCTGTTAAGGCTGATTCCGGATTAAGCAACAAAAAATGGGATAAAGCCCTTAAATCCTTAAGAAAGCATAAGATGATCGAAGTTTTCAAGGATGGTGATTCTATGATGATTAAGATTAAGTAAGAAACATAAACCGCCTGTTTCTGCACTTCAGCCGAAAGAAGTGAAGAAATAGAAGAATAAAAATCCCGGGAAGCTGAATACAAATACTTCAGTGCCCGCTTTCAGAAAAACAAAACCTCATCGCGCAAACCGGTGAGGTTTTTTTTATATTCCTGATTAAACCTTTTGGATTTAAGCACGTCTAATTTCACAGGATATCCATCAGAATCCCCTAAAATCCATCAATCTGTTTTGTTTGAAAAGTAATAAAAACGGGACTTGAAAATAACATACTGAAGAGCTTACCGAAAATCTAAATTACCCAATTATAGATTTGGTTCAAGGTATATTTACTGAATTTATTCAGGTCCCCTTTTTTATTACTCCCCCTTATCGGAAAATCCTTGTTTCCTCTACAATATTTTAACATAAAGCGTTTTTGTTCTGTTAAAAAATATCCGAAAGGTTACTTCATTCTTTATTTTTAGATTTATAAACCACACAAACCTAAATAATTATGAAAAAATTCGGATTAATAGTAATGGCCATTCTTTTCTCCTTTGCCACCTACGCACAGGTAGACCGGGAAGAAAAGAAAGAAATGAACAAAGAGAAAAAGGCAATGAAATATGCCGAGCATATGGCCACAAAACTGGAACTTAAAGCAGAGCAAAAAGAAGCCATAAAAAAGGCCCAGATGAAACGTATGGAAGCCCACCAGGAACTTATGGAAGAACATAAGGAATCTATGATGGATGACGATGGGATGGCCGAGGTAAAAGAGAAAATGAAAAAAAACAAAATGAAGATCCAGGAAGACTTCAAAGAAGAAATGAAGGAGATCCTTGATGATGCCCAGTACTCAAAATGGGAAATGATGCACGATGACTGGGATAAGAAAGACAAGATGAAGTCTGAGTACAAAAAGAAGCATAAAAATAAGATGAAAGATCAGGATGACGACTATTAATTGTCCCCCTGAAGAAAAGAAAAAGGACCTCTTCCCGAGGTCCTTTTTTCATTTTAATTTATAAAGAACTTCACTATCATACCTCCTGCAAGCCAGATATAGCAAACAAAAGCTATATACTTTAAAGAAGATTCCAGGATCTGACTTTTAGGGGCCATTTCCTTCATATGCATCACATCTTTCCTTTTAAAGAATCCTAAATAAACCAGTATTCCCGAAATGATGAGAAAGGCAAGGTTCAGGAAAAAGGTATAATCGATCTTGAAGAATTCCGAATCCTGAATTTTAACCGAAGAAGGGTCAGGCAGGAGGTTAAGCCAGTTAAAAGAATAATGAAGCAATAGCGAAGAGCCTATTAGTGCCGTGAACAAAAGGAACAGAATAAAGATCGACATCTTCCAACCATAGTACTTTGCATTTATTCGCAATACAGGAAACACAACCAGGTCACTAAAAATAAAAGCCATCACTCCGGCAAAGCTTACCCCTTTCCCGAATAACAAGGCTGCCAAAGGAATATTCCCCATAGAACCAATAAAGGTCAGGAATGCCGCAACAGGTCCAACTATAATATGCTCCATAATGGTAAGAAATCCGAAATCGGTATTTCCCTGTCCGCTATTGATGAACAAAGTCTGGAAGAAAGAATCCGGTACAAAAGCAGCAACTATACCCGCAATAGTAAAGCCCAGAGTCACATCTTTCCAAACCATCTTCCATTCCATTACATATTGTTTGGAAACTTTAGCCCAACTCGTCTCCGACTTCATCTTTTCTTTCCAGGATTTAGACTGGTCTTCATCATCATCCTTTTGCTTGTCCAGCCGTTCCCTGGCTTTTTTGATCATTTTCTTCGGATTAATCAGCCTGATAAGAAACCAGCTGATAAGGATAAGAAGGATCCCTCCAACATACTCTCCTACCACAAACTGCCAGCCAAGAAAGATGGAGATAATGATCCCCAGTTCTATCACAAGATTAGTTGATGCCAGCAAAAATGCTATAGACGAAACAAAGCTTGCACCTTTTTTAAAGAGACTTTTGGTTGAGGCAAGAGCCGAAAAACTGCAGGAACTGCTTATAAAGCCGAAGAATGTACCTAAGAGCACGCTTTTTTTGGCATCTTCGCCCATAGTCCGCTGCATCCGTTTTTCAGTAATGAATATTTGTATCCCACTACTTATAATATAACCTAAAATGAATGCCCATAATGCCATCCAGAAAAATCCCAGTGTGGTATGGGCTGCTTCTCCCCAGCTCTCTAAAAATTCCTGCATACTTAGTTTTTATTGGTTAATTTTCCTGTTTTTCTATTCTTAAGATATATTACTTTACTCTCCTATTTTAGCTCCCTTCAGTCTTAAAGCATTCGCGATGACGGAAACCGAGCTAAAGCTCATTGCCAGTGCTGCGATCATTGGCGACAACAACAATCCGAAAACCGGATAAAGCACACCGGCAGCAATGGGCACGCCCAAAGTGTTGTATATAAGGGCAAAGAACAGGTTCTGCTTGATATTCTTCATCACCTTTGCGCTGAGTTTCTTGGCTTTCAGCACGGCTTTCAGGTCTCCTTTCACCAGGGTGATCTCTGCACTTTCTATAGCCACATCGGTACCTGTCCCCATTGCAATCCCTATATCGGCTTTAGCCAGGGCGGGTGCATCATTAATCCCGTCACCGGCCATTGCAACTTTTTGCCCCATCTTCTGAAGTCTTTCCACTTCTTTAAGTTTATCCTGAGGCACCATTCCAGCCTTAAAATCGGAAAGATTAAGCTCTGAAGCCACTGCCGAGGCCGTTCTTTCATTATCTCCTGTAAGCATAATCACTTTAACACCTTCAGCCATCAGTTGCTGAAGAGCTTCCCGGCTGGTTTTCTTAATGGCATCGCCTATAGCAACAAATCCGGCAACTTCACCATTCACCGCCAGGTAAGAAACTGTCTTTCCCGAATTCTGTGCTTCCTCAACTTTTTCCTGAAGCTCCGCTGGAATTTCAATATTTTCGGCTTTCATCAGTTTTTCGTTACCCAATGCCAGCTTTTCAGATTCCAGTTCAGCCTTAACTCCTTTTCCGGTAACAGCTTCAAACTTGCTGGCTTCCTTATAGCTTATATTATGCTCCTCGGCATATTTTACCGTTGCCACAGCCAAAGGATGTTCACTTTGGGCATTAACCGCAGCAGTATATCGAATAAGCTTTTCGCTGCTGAACTTATCACCGAAAGGCACTACTTTTTCCACAGAAGGCTTCCCTTCAGTAATGGTCCCGGTCTTATCAATAATTAGGCTATCTATATCATCCATTTGCTCCAGTGCCTTGGCATTCTTAATAAGCACTCCGTTCTGGGCTCCTTTCCCGACACCTACCATCACAGACATTGGCGTTGCCAGTCCCAGAGCACAGGGGCAGGCAATAATAAGAACGGCAATGGCATTCACCAAAGCGTAAACATAAGAGGGTTCAGGCCCGTAAACAGCCCAGGCAATGAACGTGATCACTGAAACCAGGACCACGATAGGAACGAAATAAGCCGAGATCCTGTCGGCGAGTTTCTGAATTGGAGCCTGGGAACGGCTGGCATCGTTCACCATCTTGATGATCTGCGCCAGTAATGTCTCGTCTCCAACTTTTTCGGCGACCATAACGAAACTCTGATTCCCGTTAATGGTCCCTGAACTTACTTTATCTCCTTCTTTCTTATCTACCGGAATTGGCTCTCCGGTGATCATAGACTCATCAATTGAGCTTTCTCCTTTTTCGATACTTCCATCTACAGGAATTTTATCTCCCGGTTTTACCCTGAGCCTGTCACCTTTCTGGATCTTGTCCACGGCAATTTTTTCTTCCTTCCCATCCACGACTTTTATAGCTGTATTGGGCGCCAGTTTAAGCAATTCTTTAATTGCCGAATTGGTCCTGCTGTGAGCACGGGCTTCCAATACCTGCCCCATCAATACTAATGTGAGAATCACTGTGGCTGCTTCAAAATAAACGTGTACCGTCCCTGCTTCTGTTTTAAACTGTGGAGGAAAAAAATCGGGAAATAACATTCCGGCTACACTGAAGATCCAGGCCACACCTGCTCCAATACCGATAAGGGTAAACATATTAAGGTTCCAGTTCACAATAGATCTATAGGCACGTTCAAAGAACATCCAGGTTGCATAGAACACTACCGGCAGGGATAAACCAAACTGCACCCAGTTCCAGGCCTGCATCCCGAAAAGATCATATAGCGGATTATCGGGTACCATTTCAGACATTGCGATCAGGAAGATGGGAAGGGTAAAAGCTAGCGAGATCCAGAATTTCTTCAGTAGTTTCTTATAGGTCTTATTTTCATCAGAGACATCGGCCTCCATAGGCACTAGGTCCATCCCGCAAATTGGACAATCTCCGGGTTCATCTTTCACTACCTCGGGGTGCATCGGGCAGGTATATTTTGTTGCTGAGGGTTTTAAACTTACCTCTTCCACCAGGTCCATTCCGCATACAGGGCAGTCTCCGGGTTTATCGTAAGTCTTATCTCCTTCACAGTGCATAGGGCAATACCAGGTTCCTGTTCCCTTTCCTTTTTTTCCGGATGATTTTTCCTGATGTTTATGAGCCTCACCCGGAAGATAGATCTGGTAATTACCATCAAGCTCTTCAAATACCTTTTGAAAAGTTTTAATATCGATATGCCTATGCATGCTGATTTTAGCTTCAGCCTTCTGAAGATCGACCTTGGCTTCAATCACGCCTTCCACTTCATTCAGCGCGTGCTCGATCTTAGCCTGGCACCCACTGCAGGTCATTCCCTTTATTTCATAGGAATGGACCATAGGTTTGCCTTCTGCCTGAGGCTCGTGGATCTGGTAATTCCCCCCGGCTTCCTTTAAAGCCTTCTGAAATTCCCCAATTTCGATATGCCTTTCCATCTCGATCTCTGCTTCGGCTTTCTCAAGGTTTACCGATACATTTTCAACGCCCTTAACCTTACTCAGGCTTTCTTCAACGTGATTTCGGCAGCCATTACAGCTCATCCCCGATATGTGATAAGTGTGTTTCATAGTTTTTATAAAAAAGCCCGGAACAAACCGGGCGGATATTTTATTTAAAACGCTGCTCCATTATGCTAAAAAAGCATCACAGGCAGCGGCACATTCGCCGCAGGCCTTAGCACAGTCCTGGCAATGTTTTGCATCGTGCTTACGACACTCCTCAGCACAGGCATCGCATATTTTTCTACAATAAGCCACCAGGTCGTTTATATCTTTGTACCCCGTAGCCAGTACCTGATTCAAAGTAGAGCATACCTCAGCACAAACCCGGTCTGTACGGATACAATCTACCATCATCTTAACATTGTCTTCATCCAGACAGGCATCAGCACAATAGTTACAGTGGTTTATACAATTACATAGTGCCTGAATAAGTTTTTCATTTCTCATAATTCTGGGTTTTATATTTAAAAATGGTTACACCCAAAGTTAGACATCAGGTTTGTAAAAGGCTTTTAAAATTATGGTAAGAATTTGTAAAATAAAGGGATAATGCCCTTCTTTAAAGGTCGTTTAAGGGATTTCGGCCTTTGTTCCGCTGTGTTTTATATTGGGAAGGGGTTAATCCTGTTGTTTTTTTAAAGGAAGTAGAAAGATAAGCAGCATTAGAGTAACCAAGCTTATCGGCAATTTCAGAAATACTTAGCTCGTCATATTCCAGAAGCTCTTTAGCCCTTTCGGTCCTGATCTTATTCTGAAAGCTCTGGATACTTTGCCCTTCGACTTTAGTGAAAATTCCTGAAAGATGGCTATAGTCATAATGTAAGCGGGAGCTTAATATGGCTGAAAGATTTTCATTTCCCGTAGTATCTTCTTTATAGATCTCCTCGATGATGATAGCTTTAATCTGTCCGGCGATCTTGTCTGTCTTTTCCTGAACTAATTCGAAACCTACTTTTTTAAGATCTTCATTAAAACTCTCAATTTCAGGATAGCTAAGCTGGCGCTCAGCCTCAACTTTACCCAGGCTCACACTTTTATAGGGAACATCCATACGCTCCAGAATTGCCTTAACGCTCATAATGCAGCGCGGGCAAACCATATTTTTGATATGTAGAACCTGATTATTCAAAAACTGAATTTAAAATGCCCGAAAGCTTGGAAGCTTTCGGGCTGTGTTGATTTTTATTTGATGGTAGCATCTACTCTACCACATTTCAGCATTTTTTCTCCGTAGTAAGGGTTGTAGATATCCTTAGAATTAGAATACCAGTAATCTCCTTTTCCTTCGAATGCCATTGGGCAGAATTGCTTATAGATCTCTCCTGATTTCAGGGCTCCTTTAAGCACTCCTTCCATAGAAGCTGTCAATTTTGAAAAGGCCTCACGTTGCTTGTTCACATCATCACTTTCAGCAATGTTCTTTGCTGCAGCAAGAGCCTCTTCTTTTCCTGCCTCTTCCAGGCTGGAAGCAAGACCTTCAGCTGCTGCTTTCGCTTCTTCAGCGTTGGTGTTTACAAGGGCATCCTTTATTTCAAGATACTGCTTGTACACTTTAGCTACCGTTTCATCTTTAAATTCGGCAGTGGTCTCCTGCTCTTTATAAGCCTGCATCTCACTGCTCATATCTTCTTTCATTTCACCTTCGTGCATTTCGTGCTGCATTGGCTCGGCGGCCGCTTCTTTCTTTTCCTTGTTTTCACCACAAGCGGTTAAACTAAGGCTACCTGCCATTAACGCAACAAATAATGCATTTCTTCTGATTTTTTTCATCGTCTTTTATCTATTTAAGGTTACAAATTTATATTATTCTATTTTCTTTAGCCTTTTTCAGGCTGTTACTTTAAAACTTTGGTCACCTCTCCGCAACCAAGCATCGCATCTCCGTAATAAGGATTCTTGATCTCAGACTCCAGGCTCAGCCAGTCGGCACCTTTATCTGAATTGGCCATAGGACAGTGCTGCAGGTATACCGATTTCCCTAAACTGTCTATATTGGCGGTTAAAGCGATCATATTTTCTGAAAGGATCACAAAATGTGCCCGCTGGTTTTCAAGATCATTATTTTTAGTGATGGCCTGAAGCATTTCCCTAACTTTCCCGAAATGTGCAGAAGCCATTTCATCCAGATTGGCTGCTTTCTGCCCAGGCAGTTCTTTTAAGGCTTTATTTGCCATCTTTGTGGCTGTATTAGCATCTGATGCCACCAGGGCGTCCTTTAGTTTAAAATACTCTGTCAATACTCCATAGAATTTCTTCTGAAATTCCTTCGGCAGTTCCATCTTCATATTCATCGCTTCCTTGCCTTCAGCCTCAGGCCTGTTCATCATAGATTTTTTTCCCTGAAGCTGTGCTGCAGCATCAACTGTAAAAGTTCCGTTAGTAACCACCTCATCACCGTTTTCAAGGCCTTCAAGCACCTGGTATGAATTATTCAGAGCATCTCCTAATTTCACTTCACGCATCTCGAAAACAGGCTCTTCAGCGCTTGTCTTCACATAAACCAGCGAGCGGGTTCCTGTCCACATCAAGGCAGATTTCGGAATGAGCAAAGCTTCTTTTTGAGAAGTTTCGGCTCTTTCAAGTTTTGCCTGCACAAACATTCCCGGTTTCAGCATGTCCTTAGCATTATCCAGCACCACTCTCACTTTTACCGTTCTTGAGCTTTCATCCAGTAACGGGTCTATAAAAGAGATCTTACCGGTGAATTCCTTAGCGGGATACGCGTTAGCAGTGATCTTCATTTCCTGCCCTGTTTCAAGATTTGCGATTTGAGATTCGTAGGCATCAAAAACCGCCCAGACTTTATTGAGATTAGCGATCTCGAAAAGCGGCTGCCCCTGCTTCACATAATCTCCTTCCTGAGCCATCTTTTTGGTCACCGTTCCTGAAACCGTTGCATACACAGGGAAATTCTCCTTAACCTCTCCCGAGGTTTCTATCTTATCTATCTGGGCATCGCTGAGTTTCCAGAACTTGAGCTTATTACGCACAGCCTTGTAAAGGGCGGGCTGAGATTCCTTTAGTTTTGAGGCGGTAAGCAGCTCCTGCTGTGCCGCAACCAGGTCTGGCGAATAAACACTTGCAAGAAGCTGTCCTCTGTTCACCTTTTCTCCCGTATAAGCTACATACAGGTTTTCTATTCTTCCTCCCACGTGACTGGACTGAACGGCATTAGCTTCTTCATTCTCACGAATCTTTCCGGAGAGACTTATCTTCCCGGGAGCCGCATTGGCATTACCTATTACACTAGTCTGAATATTAGCCAGGCTCATTGCATTTTCTGTCATCTTAAATTCCTCAGCGCTCAGGCCTTCAGCTCCGGCCTCAGCCGGGATAAGGTCCATCCCGCAAATGGGACAATCGCCCGGCTCGGGCTGCATAATTTGAGGGTGCATAGAGCAGGTCCACATCTGGCTTTCCTCTGCCTGATGGTCGTGCTCTTCCGAAACCTGAGAGGTTCCAACTGAACCACTATTATTGAAAAGCAAATAGCCGAACAATAATCCTGCTAATAAAAGGGCTATATAAATAATATACTTTTTCATCTTTTTAATTATTTGTCTGTACTTAAGTAATTGATCATTGCCGTTTCCTGATAGTAATTGGTAACGGCATCTATAAGGCTCATCTGGATCCTAAGCTGTAACTCCTGGATATCCAGCACATCATCAAAATCCATTTTTCCGGTCTCGTAGGTCTTTATCAGGATATCTTCAGCGTTCCGGGCCTGCTCAAGATTATCCAGCTGTAGCTTCCAGCTCACCTTTGCCGAAGCCCTGTCGTTCAAAGCAGTTTCAAGCCTGCTTTGTAACTGGTTGATCTTATCTGCCCGCTTTTGTTCCACTTCCTGCTGTCTTAACTCATTCTGCCTGCTAACCGAACTATATTTGTTATTGAAAATAGGCACCGACACAGAAACCATTGGCATCAGGATATCTTTCCCGTTATCAGGAAGTTCCATATCGGTTCTTTTGGCCACGTTCACATAATCAAGCCCGAGCCCGAACTTTGGCAAGGCCTCTTTCCTGTTGAGGGCTTCATCCTGAAGAATACTTTCTGAAAGCTCATCGAATTTTGTTATTTCAGGATTAAGTTCAACTTTCCCTGAAACTGAAGCAGAATCGACACCTGTTATCGCCAAAGTATCGGGCACCTGCACCTGCAATCCGGATTCCCGGTTAAGCATTTTATTGAAATCTGTTTCCCGCGAGTTATATTTATTTTTCAGGACCTCCTGCTGCTCTTTAAGCTCATTTTGGCGCATCTTCAACCTCAGCACCTCGATAGCCGAAGCGTTTCCTGCTTCCACGGCATTCAGTGCCAGCTGATGGTATAGCTCAAGCAGATCTATATTTTCCTGAAGCACCTCCTGCTTCTCTCTAAGTGCGTATAGCTGGTAATAGGTCTCACTTACCGAAAGCGCGATCTTTCTTCGGGCAATTTCGGCTTCAAACTCCTCCACATTCACCATAGCCCCCGCAGCTTTTTCACGTGCCGCAATGGTCCCAAACCAAGGCAGCATTTGCCTAACAGAGAATCTTGCGGTTTGAGGTCCTGTTCGGGTCTCCGGTTCGCTCACAAACAGCCCTGCACTAAATTCGGTATCCGGCAAACTGTTCACTGCCTCTACCCGTTCCTTAGCCAGTTCAAACCTGGATTCGTAAGCCTTGATATCGGGATTATTGTTTTGAGCCTCCAGAATATAACTCTCCAGTTGCTGAGCACTTCCTGATAAGGAGACCCCTAAAAACAATATAGGCAAGAGCCCACACCTCATCTTTTTAATTGCCTTCATTTTCTATCAATTTTAGCGCTGTTCATTTTTGTTTTAAGCTTCGCCTCTTTTCTCCAGCTAAACAATACCGGAACCACGAAAAGAGTGATTAGTGCAATAAGCATCCCCCCGAAACTCGGGATGGCCATCGGGATCATAATATCACTTCCCCTTCCTGTAGAGGTAAGTACAGGCAGTAAGGCTAAGATGGTAGTGGCAGTGGTCATTAAACAAGGCCTTATCCTCATTTCCCCAGCCTCGACCACAGAAGCTCTTATTTCATTCCTGTCATCCGGATCATTCTTATCAAAAGTCTGAGTGAGATAGGTAGCCATCACCACCCCGTCATCGGTTGCGATCCCGAAAAGGGCTATGAAGCCGACCCAAACCGCGACACTAAGGTTGATATTCTTCATCTGAAACAAATCCCTTAGGTTCTCCCCAAAAAATTCGAAATTAAGGAACCAGCCCTGACCGTATAACCACATCATCATAAATCCTCCGCCAAAAGCCACTGCAATTCCCGCGAATACCATAAGCGAGGTAGAAACCGATCTGAACTGAAAGTAAAGTATCAGGAAGATAATGAGCATTGAAAGCGGCACCACGAAAGATAATGTCTTCTCTGCCCTAATCTGGTTCTCATAGGTTCCGGTAAATTTGTAGCTTACCCCTTTAGGTAACTTCAATTCCCCGTTATCGATCTTCTGCTGAATAAGTGCCTGTGCATTTTCCACAACCTCCACTTCAGCAAAGCCATCAAGCTTATCAAATAACACATAGCCTACAAGAAATGTATCCTCACTCTTAATCACCTGCGGTCCCTGTTCATATCTGATATTCACAACCTCCCCCAGCGGAACGGGATTCCCGTTTTCTACCGGGATATAAATATTCTTAAGGTCTTCAGGAGTATTGCGAAGTTCCCTTGGGTAACGCACTCTTATGTTGTAACGCTCCCTGCCTTCCACGGTCTGGCTCAGCCTCATTCCACCAACGGCCACCTCCAGCACCTGTTGCACATCGTCTATACTTATTCCATAACGGGCAAGTTGCTCCCGTTTTATATCGATAAGCAGGTAAGGTTTCCCCACGATCCTGTCGGCAAAAACGGCTTCGTCCTTGACTCCCTCGGCCTGTTTCAGGATATCCTCTAATTTCATCCCGAATGCTTCAATTTGCTTCAGGTCCTGGCCTTTCACTTTAATTCCCATTGGTGCCCGCATTCCGGTTTGAAGCATTACCAGTCTGGTCTCGATTGGCTGAAGCTTTGGTGCCGAGGTCACCCCAGGTAATTTCGTGGCTTTTACGATCTCATTCCAAATATCATCCGGTGATTTTATTTTTGGTCTCCAGTTCCTGAAATACTCCCCATCTTCATCGGGCACCAGATCATCTCTTTCCAGCAGGAATGGATTTTTTACAACAGATTCTTTATAGTTAGCCTCATTATCCACCTCCAGGTTAGGGTTGGCTGTCAGTTTTCCGTTCTGCAGCACAAAGAGGTTATCTTCATTCACCTTATAACGCTGCCTGGCCCCTTCTTCATTCTCCATGTATTCAGACTTATACTGAATAACATTCTCATACATCGATAAGGGAGCCGGATCCAGTGCCGATTCGGTTCGCCCGGCTTTCCCTACAACCGTTTCGATCTCAGGGATACTGGCCACCGCCATATCCAGCTGCTGCACCACGCGTTTATTTTCCTCGACCCCTGAGTGCGGAAGGGAAGTAGGCATCAGCAAAAAGGAACCTTCATTTAGCGAAGGCATAAATTCTTTCCCCGTGTTTTGCATTATCATTACCCCCGCGATCACGATCGCAATAGGTATAGAAAGAAAAAGAAGTTTATTTGCCAGCGCCCATCTCAGGATCCTGGTGTAATATCTCCTGAAAAGCCAGAAGAAACCTAAAAGCCCCAGGCTTATGAGGCCCACAAAGATAAAGTTCCAGAAGATGTTCTTATCAAGTCCCAGCGGCCTCCAGTATTGAGCAAGCAAAAAGATAATGGTGAAGGCCGAAATCCCAACATTCAGTTTGTTGGAAGAATTCTTATTTATCTTACCCCTTATCTCAAGGATTCCACCGGCAGCAAAGGCCATAAGTGCAAGTCCGAGTAAAATACTATAGAAGATTCCTGCAAGACCAAGCGCGAATAAAATCCCGTAGAGTATAATTTCGAATTTCGATCTTATCTTATCTCTCTTGAAGATGAAAGCCGCAAATGGCGGAATAAGGAATAAAGCCACAAGTACCGACGATGCCAGCGCCATTGTTTTGGTAAAGGCCAACGGACGGAACAATTTCCCTTCAGCACCAACCATAGTGAATACCGGAAGGAAACTTATAATTGTGGTAAGTACCGCGGTAAGGATTGCTCCAGATACTTCTGAAGTTGCATTATACACCACCTGATTCGCCGATTGCTCCTCGGTTCGTTCATTAAAATGCCGGATAATATTTTCGGTAAGGATCACCCCAAGATCCACCATTGTACCAATGGCAATGGCAATACCTGAAAGTGCCACGATATTGGCAGGCACGCCGAAGAGCTTCATCGCAATAAAGACCATTAATACCGCCACCGGTAACAGCCCTGATATAAGCAACGAGGCTCTTAGGTTAAACACCATTACCACGATCACCAGGATTGTGATAAGGATCTCCAGTATCAGAGCTTCATTAAGGGTCCCAAGGGTTTCCTGGATAAGTTCGGTTCTGTCATAAAAAGGAACAATGGTCACCTGGGAGGTCCTGCCATCCTTAAGTTCTTTTGATGGTAAACCGCTACTTATTTCATCAATCTGGTCTTTAACATTGTTAATAACCTCCATAGGATTGGCTCCGTAACGGGCTACTACCACGCCGCCTACCACCTCAGCACCTTCTTTGTCCAGAATACCTCGGCGTTCTGCTGGTCCCAGAGAAACATTGGCCACATCTTTCACCCTTAGCGATGTATATTCTTCAGAAGCTACAACAGCATTCTCAATATCTTCAACAGATTTCACATATCCCAGACCTCTCACCAGGTATTCAGCCCTGTTGATCTCCAGGGTTTGCGCACCAATCTCCCGGTTGCTTTCCTTAACCGCTTTTACGATCTGGCTTAGCGAAATATCATACTGGCGCATCAGTTCAGGTTTCACATCTATCTGATATTCCTGAACATAACCGCCTATGGAAGCAACTTCTGAAACTCCGCTGGCCCCGGAAAGCGCATACTTCACATAATAGTCCTGAATACTTCTTAACTCCTGAAGGTCCCAGCCTCCGGTCACATTACCATCCTTATCACGGCCTTCAAGCGTATACCAGAAGATCTGTCCCAGTCCTGTTGCGTCAGGCCCCAGGGAAGGGTTAACTCCATCGGGAAGCAGGCCGGCCGGCAAAGAGTTCAGCTTTTCCAGAATCCGGCTCCGGCTCCAGTAGAACTCAACGTCTTCCTCAAAGATCACATAGATGCTGGAGAACCCGAACATCGAAGAGCTTCTTATGGTTTTCACTCCCGGCACTCCAAGCAGCGAAGTGGTTAAAGGATAGGTGATCTGGTCTTCAATATCCTGCGGTGACCTTCCCGGCCACTTTGTGAAAATAATCTGCTGATTTTCCCCAAGATCGGGAATGGCATCTACCGCTACCGGATCATTAGGCAAAAAGCCCACGTCCCAGTTAAATGGTGCTGTAACAACGCCCCAACCCATAATAACACTTAAGAGGATTACAGCAACGAGTTTATTTTCAATTAAAAATTTTATAGCCTTATTTAGCATATAAATGAATATTAAACATTAGAATTTGGAAAAAAGGCAAAGCCTTATAGCTTCAAACTTTTATAAAGACTGAAGTGAAAATTTGATTCTAAGTTAAATATCAAATAAGGAAGACCTGGTCTACCAACTGAATATCGGTAACCAGCAAGGGTGGGGAATAATCCTTGAATGGAACAATCTGTTGCGGTAAGCCTTCGAACAGATTGAAGTAAGCAAATGTAAAAGTGGAAATAAACAGCTGCTGGTCTAAATCGAAAGAATGGAAAGAGATCTTTAGTTCGTCCTGACCTTCAACGGCTGTCTTCTGGTTACTGCAACACGGATCTTCAGAAAAAGAATCGCTCTTCACCGCCAGATCCATTCCACAGGTTTTTGCTTTTGAGAATACGGCTTTATCTACAAGAAACTTTCCGCAATAATGCGAATCTACCGTAAAAGAAAAGGTAGAAAACAGCACAACTACTGCCATTAAAATGGAAAGACTATATTGAAAAGCTTTCTTCATCAGCTACAAAGATATATAATTTTTTCGAAGCCTGAATAACTCCAAAAACTTCAGCTCAAAATTAAGTTAAAAACCATGTTTCGTTTTCAATATTAAGACAAAAATTTTCATTTTTCCCTGATTTTCATCAAGATCCCCTCTTTTATCAACCTAATGATATTCGTCATATTTTACGCAAAATCACTTGTTTAACTTTAAAAAAGTTCTAATCCGGATTTAAACAATTCAAGATAGCGATAATATTCCGGCTTATTAAGAAGAGCTTGAATTGGAAGATATGTAATAATCAAAACCACTTTATCACGAAAGGACAAACCCTGTGGACGATTGTTGGATACATTTTGCCTCTATTGCTGATCTTTTTAGCGCCGGCAATTGGAATAAAAGGAAATATTCCGCTATTCACTTAACTTTTAGTGCTTTTTGCGGTACATCTTTTACTTCCAATCAAACGTAAAGACCACACCGATGGTCTTTGTGAAGAGAATTTTCAAAAAGAAAAGTCAGGAAGTCTGAATCCTGAAAAAAAGTAAAAGCCCATTAAGGCATATTTAAAATCAAATAGGAATTATGCACTACACTGACGGCAGTTTCTGGGGAATGCATTTCTTCTGGTGGATATTTTGGATCGTGATCCTGGTCTGGGTCTTTTTTCTGCCTTACGGAATTCCCTCGAGAAAAAGAAAAAAGAAAAAACCCCTGGAGATCCTTCAAAAGAGATACGCCAAAGGCGAGATCTCCAAGGAAGAATATGAAGAGGCTAAAAAATACTTTAACCTCCAATGACTAAAACCCATAATCCAATGTGCTCAGGCATCAAAAAATCAGGACTTGCCACCGGGCTTACCGGAGCATGTATTGCCGGCATTTATAATACAGGTTAGAACCAAATAAAACCTTTTATAAAATTACCATGATATGCAAAACAAACAGATTATCAGAATTTTCCTTCCTATTCTCCTACTATTCATTTCCTGCGAGAAACAGGAGGGGGAACAAAGATTACTTTTAGAAGGAAGTTATACAGGGATAATTACAACTGTAAATACAGAGGCTAATTTCCAGCAGCCGGCCGTGGCCGATATAAAAGAGCTAGGAGACGGTTTATTAGAGATACACTGTTACAGCGAAGAGTTTGATACTATCTTTAGATTGAACTATTATCAGCATAATGAACAATATATGGTATGTGCTACGGAAGAAGATTTTGAACATATGTATGGTCATGCGCTGTCTGCCAATCATATGTCAAAAGTAGGAATGATGAATGAAACCGAATGGATGTACCATCTGCGACAGGAACATTCTGAATCTGACAAACATTTCGGACAGTTTGGAATGGCTGATCATTCCTTTGAATACCTGTTTGTATACGATAAAGATGATCATCTCTATAATTTACGATTCCGGGGAATAAAAAGATAAGATGTCTTCCACTGAAAAAATAAAGAAGAGATACAATCGGGTAGCTGCCTGTTATGACTGGTTTGAAGGGGCAATGGGTGGCGGCAAATTTAAAAAATGGATACGCCCGCTCCTCAAAGAGGCTAAGGGGGAAACCCTGGAAATTGGAGTAGGTACCGGTAAAACGATCCCATACTACCCACCAGAGATACATCTTACTGCTATTGATTTTAGCCCCAAAATGCTGAAACAGGCGAAGAAGAGATTTGCAAATGATCTACGGGTTAGATTCCTGGAAATGGATGTTCAAAACCTGGAATTTCCGGATAACAGCTTTGATACAGTGGTTACCAGCTGTGTCTTTTGTTCGGTTCCGGATCCGGTGAAAGGATTAATTGAGATCAGAAGGGTGCTTAAACCCGGCGGACAGCTTTTAATGCTGGAGCATATGAGAAGCCATAAGAAGATCATTGGGAAATTAATGGACTGGTTTAATTTTATCCCTGTGAATATCTGGGGCGCCAACATAAACCGGGAAACCATCGAAAACCTGAAAAAAGCAGGGTTTCAGGATCCTGAAGTAAACAATGTCTGGATGGATATTGTAAAACAAATTAAAGTTAAGAAAACCGAAGCGTAAAAAAATAATCCAGGCATCCCCAACTACCACGGTTATTTTTTTCAGAAAAATCAATCAATTTTAATTGGGATGCAAAAGAATAAGGATCATATACACGCGGGAAAAAAGGATGTTGCAAAGAATAAGAACAAAGAAGAGCAGCAGAATTCATCTTTAGCAGAAAAAACGAAGCACGGGCACGGGAAAACCACTCCGAAAGAAGACAAACCTCACCATATGCACAACGGAGGCCACAGCCATCAGAAGGAAGCCCACCATCAAATGATGATCAGGGACTTCAGAAAACGCTTTTGGATCACCTTGATCCTGACCATCCCCATTCTTCTCATATCTCCAATGATCCAGGGTTTCTTTGGGTATGAACTCCTTCTGCCGGGAAATCCATATATCCTGTTCGCCCTCTCATCTGCAGTTTACTTCTACGGTGGATGGCCCTTTCTTAAGGGATTCCGGGATGAACTGAAAGAAGGTGCTCCCGGAATGATGACCTTAATAGCACTGGCTATTAGTGTGGCTTACTTTTACAGCGCGGCAACTGTATTTGGACTACAAGGAATGGATTTCTTTTGGGAACTCGCCACCCTTATCGCCATTATGCTCCTTGGCCACTGGATAGAGATGAAGAGCATTCTTGGTGCTTCCCGTGCCCTACAATTACTGGTAAGTATGATGCCAGCTGAAGCTCACCGGGTAACTGGTGATACAGTTGAGGATATTGACCTGAAGGACCTCAAGAAGAATGACATCATCCTTATAAAACCCGGCGAAAAAGTTCCTGCGGACGGGATCATCACAGAAGGCAGTAGTTATCTGAATGAAGCTATGCTCACTGGGGAATCCAAACCCGTGAAAAAAACTGTGGAAAACAAGGTGATAGGAGGTTCAATAAACGGCAACAACAGCCTTAAGGTTAAAGTAGAACACACCGGTAAGGATAGCTACCTGAACAAGGTCATTACTATGGTGGAAGAGGCCCAGAAGAAAAAGTCCGAAATGCAGAATCTGTCAGACCGGGCAGCGAAATGGCTCACCTATATTGCCCTTACTGTAGGCTTTGTTACTCTCAGCGTTTGGTTATTGCTTGGCTTCCCATTTGTATATGCGCTGGAACGAATGGTTACCGTAATGGTAATCACCTGTCCTCACGCCCTGGGGCTGGCAATTCCGCTGGTGGTAGCAATTTCAACAGCAGTTTCGGCACAGAACGGACTTTTAATAAGGAACAGAACCGCTTTTGAGGAATCCAGAAAAATAACAACCCTTTTATTTGATAAAACAGGAACGCTCACAAAAGGAGATTTCGGCGTCACCCGTATCGAATCTGTAAACCCTGAGTTTTCTACTCAGGAGATATTAAGACTGGCCAGTGCCCTGGAGCAAAATTCTGAACACCCCATAGCGGTGGGCATTATCAAAAAGAAAAAAGAGACTGATACAAAAATACCTCAACCGCAAAACTTCGAAGCTATCACAGGAAAAGGAGTAGCTGCTGAGGTAGAAGGAAAGCAAATTGAGGTAGTGAGCCCGGGTTACCTGAAGGTGACAAATATCAAAATTCCTGAAGATGCTTACCGGGATGCGGCGGAAACGGTGGTTTTTGTAATTATTGACAAAAAACTTTCCGGATATATAGCCCTTTCCGACGAGATAAGGCCAGAATCTGCTAAAGCCATCCAAATCTTTAAGAAGAATGACATCAAGGTGATGATGGCTACCGGAGATAATGAGAAAACCGCCAAAGCCGTGAGTGACAAACTCGGCCTGAATGCTTATTTCGCCGAAGTTCTACCCGATCAAAAAGTGGAGATTGTAAAGAAGTTACAGGACCAAGGGGAATTTGTAGCAATGACGGGGGACGGAGTGAATGACGCTCCTGCTCTGGCACAGGCCAATGTAGGCATTGCCGTGGGATCAGGCACAGACGTAGCTGCCGAAACTGCCGATATCATCCTTGTAAATTCCAATCCTCAGGATATTGCGAATCTTATCTTATTCGGAAAAGCCACCTACCGTAAAATGATTCAAAATCTCATCTGGGCAACAGCATACAACGTAGTTACCATACCCCTTGCCGCCGGAGTTCTTTACTCTACCGGCTTTATCCTGGGTCCCGCAGTGGGAGCGATTTTTATGAGCCTAAGCACAATAATTGTAGCAATTAACGCACAATTTCTTAAAAGACAGATTGGAAAGAAATAGTCTGAGGATTCCCCCAATTTTAAACAGATTTCTCTATTCAACTTTTGGCTGCCTAGAATATGGTATTCTAAAGCCTTAAATTTAGCTCGTAGTATTTCAAATAAATTCAGCAACACAAAGTCGGGTATTAAAACGGAAATCAACTTTTAAGATTCGGGGAAATATTTACGTATTTTCGATAATTAATTAATCTTCAAAAGAAAGCTCATAAAGGGCAAATGATAATTATCATTGAAATAGTCCGGGGTTTAATATAATTTAAAACTCATGTCTGTTTCAGAAGGTTAATCAACCCCTAAAAACCAAAATTATGAAAGATCATCTGGCAAAACTCTCCGATAAAGACAGGGCTCTATTACTAAAAGCGCCGGCCCTGGTATCCTTGTTGGCTGCAAGTACCGACGGGAAAATAGACAAAAAAGAAAAGGCCGATGCCATCGAGCTCTCCCATATGAGAACCTTTACCGCTCCACCTTCGCTGCAACCTTATTATAAAGAGGTGGAAAAAAACTTCAAATCTGATCTCAAGGAGCTCATTCAGAAATATTCGCCTTTAGATGAACCTCAACAGGAAGCCCTGAGCAAAGAAACTCAGCAAGCCTACGATGTTTTGAAACAGCTGAATGAAGGTTACAGGATAGATCTAAGCGAAAGTTTAAAAAGTTATGCCAGGCACGTAGGAAATGTACACAAGAACTTTCTCCAGTTTTTTGTGTTTCCGCTTAAGATAGACGGGCTTACCGATTATTGATTTTAATTAGCATCAAAAAATAAGCTGTTTTCCCATAGCATATTCCCACTGACCGAACTTGTAATTTGATGAATCACAGAGTTTAATTGTTATTTAATTCCTAAATCACTTCTCTTTCACCTCTTTAATTACGTATTTTTATGTAAATCAATCACTTACATAAATTTTTAAAGATGGAAAACAAAAAAACTATTGCGGTGTTGGGAGCTACAGGTGCCCAGGGAGGCGGACTGGTCAGAGCTATTTTAAATGATCCAAATGGAGGCTTTAGTGCAAGAGCCATAACCCGGAATGCCTCTTCAGACAAAGCAAAAGAGCTAAAAAACCTGGGAGCCGAAGTTGTGGAAGCCGATGTGGCAGACAAGGCAAGCCTTAAAAAGGCTTTTGATGGAGCTTACGGGGCTTATTGCGTCACTTTCTTCTGGGAGCATTTCTCACCCGAAAAGGAAAAGAAGCACGCCAAAAATATGGCCGAAGCTGCCAAAGAAGCAGGATTAAAACACGTGATCTGGTCCACCCTTGAAGACACAAGGAAATGGGTTCCCCTGGATGATGACCGGATGCCTACACTAATGGAAAAATATAAGGTCCCACATTTTGATGCAAAAGGCGAATCTAACAAGTTCTTTGTGGAAAGCGGAATTCCTTATACCCTGCTCCTCACCTCTTTTTACTGGGACAACTTTATTCATTTTGGAATGGAACCACAAAAAGGCGAAGATGGTGAACTTGCCATTACCTTTCCAATGGCTGACAAAAAACTACCCGGGATAGCCGCCGATGACATCGGGAAGTGTGCTTACGGAATTTTTAAGGCCGGTAAAGATTATCAGAATAAAACAGTGGGCATAGCCGGAGAAATTCTTACCGGAAAACAAATGGCCGAAGCTTTTTCAAAGGTCTTCGGTAAGAAAATCAGATACAATGCCGTTCCCGCAGAAACCTACAGGAGTTTCGATTTTCCGGGAGCAGATGACCTTGGAAATATGTTCCAGTTCAAAGCCGACTTCGAGGATTATTTTTGCGGTGCCCGCGATCCGGAAGTTGCTAGAAAATTAAATCCGGAATTACTGAGTTTTGAAAAATGGCTTCAGAAGCATAAAGACCAGATCAAGATTTAATTCAAATTATAACTCCTTAATCGATAATAATAGAAAGCAGGTAAAAGTATAATAATAAATACCGGATGAATAAGGAACCTTCTCACGTAAAAGAGTGCCATATAACTCATACTATCTAGGTTAAGGAGCATTATGGCAAACACTGGAATTCCCACTAAGAACAGGATGGAGTACAAAATGCCGCCAAACTTCACGATGTCTCTGTCTAAAAAGGCCACATAAAGAATTAACAGGGAGATAAAACTATTCAGAGCGTATCGAAAGATCAGGTTGAATAGCAAAGGACTAAGTTCATATTCCGGAACCAGGTTATACAGATACCCGGACTTGTAAAACTCGATTAACGGGTCATAAAACAGGCTATCTTCAAAGAAACGGATCATTGCCAGTATAACAACTAAAACCCCTATTCCTGCTATGCGGTATCTAGCTTTCATCCTTTTTTTCTGGTATTAGCATAAATTCGCACCCAAAGCACCCAAAGAAAGAAAACTGTGCCGTAGATCACCAATGGAAATAGGATACTGTGAGAAAATGAAGCATATTCAGGGTATTCATAGATACCAATGGCCAGCAAGGCAATCCTTATAAGGTTCATTGCATAGATAAGGACCGAACCTGCAAGAATATAGATAAGACTTAATTTAAGTCTTCCAAAAAAGGCCAGAATAAAGGAACTGAAAAGTATCATTATGCTTATGGCATTACAGCCTTCCACGATCCTCGCGAGATAAGTCTTGTTCACATAAAGCTTCATTGACAGTTCTGTCTGGTGAGGGAGAATATCTGCTGAATAGCCCAGAGATTTAATTAAACTTTCACTTTGCTTAGCCACCAGGTGGGTGATAAAATCGGGGTAGTAAACCGACGACCTGAAAAACACGAGATACCCGTTATAAAATAGGGAGAAGATGAAATAACTACCCAGAAAAATAAAAATGAACCTGAGAACGGTATTATATTTTTTAAAAAGCTGCAGCAAGTTTTAGGTCTGTTTCTCACAAATTTATACAATTATGGCTCTCTCTTACTATAATTTTTGAATACTTTTGCAGTAAAATATTCGCTATGCCTTTTGATAAATTAAGACCACAAGTTGAAGAAATTCTGAAAAACGAAGAGCTCTCAGTAGATCATCGTCTCACTCAGGTTTGTGAACTTTTAAAGGATAACATCCCGTATTATGACTGGGTGGGCTTTTATTTTAAAAATGGAGATAAAGAGGAATTAAAACTTCGCTCTTTTGCCGGTGAACCTACAGACCATACTATAATCCCTTTTGGAAAGGGAATTTGCGGCCAGGTAGCTGTTTCGAATAAGAATTTCGTGGTTTCTGATGTTAAAGCACAGAACAACTATATTGCCTGCAGCATTCACGTAAAAGCCGAGATCGTGATTCCTTTATTCCATAAAGGTGAAAATATTGGTCAGATAGATATTGATTCTCACACCGAAGATCCGTTTGGCCACGAAGATGAACTTTTCCTGGAATTCGTAAACAAAAAAGTTTCAGAGATCCTGGAATAAGCTTAAACTTATATATAAACTAAAAGCCCCGGGTTTCCAGGGCTTTTGCTTTTCTATTTTTCCTTTTCAGTATTACATTCCCGTGCGTATTGCCTCTACCGGATCCAGCCTTGATGCCGAAATGGCGGGAATAATTCCCGAGATCAAACCAATGACGGCGGCAACGGCGGTGCCTAAAAACATGTTCCAGGGAGAAAGCACGAATTCAAAATCTCCGGTAAACTGTGAAGCCACCAGCGAGATCACCCACACCAGGAACAAACCTACCAGCCCGCCGATAAGCGCCAGAATGACCGCTTCGAACAAGAACTGATACAGGATAAACCTGTTCTTGGCACCCAGCGATTTCTGAATTCCTATAAGGTTGGTTCTTTCCTTCACACTTACAAACATAATATTGGCGATCCCAAAACCACCAACAAGCAGTGAAAATCCACTAATGATAAGCCCAATAAAATTCAGCTGCCCGGTGATATTGTCTATTAAATCTGTAAACCCCTGAAGCTGATTCACAAAAAAGTTATTGATGTTCCCGGGTTTTATTCCGCGGTAGTTGCGCAGTTTTTGCTCCAGAATGGCTATAAATTCAGCATTGTCTACCCCCTCTTCCGGTTTAATAACAATCTGGGGCCAGACATTCCGGTTATTGTCACCATAGATCCTCCGGAGGAAATTTGCAGGAAGAAAGGCCTGCTCATCGCGGGAATTCCCGAGTAAATTGGCTCCCTGTTTTTTCAGCACCCCTATCACGGTAAGCCGTCTTCCGTAAATCCGCACCTGCTTTCCGAGAGGGGTGGTATTCGGGAACAGATTGTTGGCGATCTCGTGCCCTAGCACTATCACATTAGCCCCGCTAACCGATTCAGATTCATTAAAAAAACGTCCTTCCGAAAATTCAAAAGCTTCAATATCATAATATTCACTGGTAACGGCTCCTATATCCACTCCCTCACTGGTCACGTCCTGGTATTTTATGGATTCCCGAGGCACGCCAATCACAAAACTCACGGTTTCGGCATCCGGCAGGTTTTTCTTGAGATAGCTGTATTCATCATAAGAAACATCGGGGAATTGCTCTCTCTTCCACTGCGGGATATCGGTTGGCCCGAAAGAGAACCTCATCAGAACAATGGTACTGTTATCCAGTGCGCTCAAACTGCCCTTGATCTCACGCTGAAGCGAATCTACCGCGGCGAGTACGCCTATAATCGAAAATATACCGATGGTCACTCCCAAAAGCGACAGAAAAGTACGCAGCTTATTGTTCCTAAGCGCGTTAAGAGCAAAGTTGAAGCTCTCCTTTAAAACCCGTAGATATATCAGCATAAGATCCCGCTAATTTTAGCAATTAAAGATATGACGTCCGGCTTAAAAATTCGTTACAAAATTTATTTATAAATAAACCTATTCGCTTTTAAGTTTTTGGGTGAAATACTTACTTTTGCCACTCTAACAAACACAACACAATGAGCAACTTAAAACAAGCCAAATCTGCGCTGATCTCCGTTTTCAGCAAAGAAGGTTTAGCCCCTATCGCAAAAAAGCTTAACGACCTGGGAATCACCATCTACTCTACCGGTGGAACCGAGAAATTCATCAAAGACCTCGGCATTGAGGTGATCCCGGTGGAAGATGTCACTTCCTACCCTTCAATTTTGGGAGGTCGTGTGAAGACGCTTCACCCTAAAGTTTTTGGAGGGATCCTGAACCGCCAGGAAAATGAAGGAGACGTAAAAGAGCTGGAACAATATGAAATTCCGCAGATTGACATTGTGCTTGTGGATCTTTATCCTTTTGAGAAGACCGTAGCTTCGGGAGCTTCAGAACAGGATATCATTGAAAAGATCGATATTGGAGGAATATCTCTAATTCGTGCCGCAGCCAAGAACTTTAAGGATGTTCTTTGTGTTTCTTCGGTTAACGATTATGCTGAATTCCTTGACTTGCTGAACAAGAAGAACGGAGAGACCAGCCAGGAAGACCGTAAGCGTTTTGCGGCAAAGGCCTTCAATATTTCTTCACATTACGATTCGGCTATCTTCAATTATTTCAATACCGACCAGGAAATCCCTGCTTACAAGCAGAGTATCCAGACCGGAAAAACGCTTCGTTACGGGGAGAACCCGCACCAGAAAGGAACATTTTACGGAGAATTCGACGAAATGTTCGACAAGCTGCACGGGAAAGAGCTTTCTTACAACAACCTGCTCGATGTTGATGCCGCTGTGAACCTGATGAACGAATTTAAAGGGGAAGCGCCAACATTCGCTATCTTGAAACATAATAACGCCTGTGGACTTGCCCAAAGAGACAGCATTCACCAGGCTTATGTAGATGCCCTTGCCGGAGATCCGGTTTCGGCTTTCGGGGGAATCCTCATCAGCAACACCGAAATTGACAAGGCTACTGCCGAGGAGATCCATAAACTTTTCTGTGAAGTAGTGATCGCTCCTTCCTATTCGGCTGAGGCGCTTGAGATCCTGAAGGGTAAAAAGAACAGGATCATCCTTATTCTTAAGGATGTTGAATTGCCTAAAACCCAGGTAAGGACCTGCCTTAACGGGCTGCTTGTTCAGGATAAGGACAACAAGACCGATGCTATGGAAGATTTAAAGCAGGCCACGGACAATAAACCTTCAGATGAAGAGTTATCTGACCTGTTGTTTGCCTCTAAAATTTGCAAGCACACCAAATCAAACACCATTGTTTTGGCCAAAAATAAGCAGCTTTGTGCCAGCGGTACCGGGCAGACTTCAAGGGTAGATGCCCTGAGACAAAGTATAGAAAAAGCACAATCTTTTAATTTCGATCTTAAGGGAGCCGTAATGGCCAGTGATGCCTTCTTCCCTTTCCCCGACTGTGTGGAGATAGCCGGAAATGCAGGAATTTCAGCCGTTATTCAGCCCGGAGGTTCAATAAAAGATCAGTTAAGTATAGATTATTGCAACGAAAATAATATAGCTATGGTGATGACCGGAACACGCCATTTTAAACATTAATTTTATTACATTTACCAAACCTCAACAACTTAACACACTATGGGATTTTTTGACTTTCTCATTGAAGAGATAGCTATAGATTTAGGAACCGCAAACACTTTAATCATCCACAACGACAAGGTTGTTGTAGATAGCCCTTCAATAGTAGCCCGCGACAGGACTTCAGGAAAAATAACCGCGGTAGGGAAAGAAGCTGCGATGATGCAGGGAAAAACCCACGAAAACATCAAGACTATACGCCCGTTGAAAGATGGGGTGATCGCCGATTTTGACGCGAGTGAGAAAATGCTCACGATGTTCATCAAGGAAATTCCGGCCCTGAAGAAAAAGATGTTCACTCCGGCCTTGAGAATGGTGATCTGTATCCCTTCCGGAATTACAGAAGTTGAGATGAGGGCGGTAAAAGAAAGCGCCGAGCGTGTAAACGGGAAAGAGGTTTACCTTATTCACGAACCAATGGCAGCAGCCATCGGTATTGGCGTAGACATTATGCAGCCTAAGGGAAATATGATCGTTGATATAGGGGGTGGTACCACCGAGATCGCGGTGATTGCCCTGGGCGGAATTGTTTGTGACAAGTCTGTGAAGATCGCGGGTGATGTTTTCACCAACGACATTGTTTACTATATGCGTACGCAGCATAACCTTTATGTTGGGGAAAGAACAGCTGAAAAGATAAAGATACAGATTGGTGCTGCTACCGAAGATCTTGAGGTACCGCCGGAAGAAATGAGCGTACAGGGGCGTGACCTGCTAACAGGAAAGCCTAAACAGGTGAATATCTCCTACCGCGAGATCGCCAAAGCTCTGGACAAATCTATCTTAAGGATAGAAGATGCGGTAATGGAAACCCTGTCTCAGACTCCGCCGGAACTTGCGGCAGATATATACAACACCGGGATCTACCTTGCCGGGGGAGGTTCTATGCTTAGAGGTCTTGACAAAAGACTTTCTCAAAAGACAGACCTTCCGGTTTATATAGCCGAAGATCCCTTAAGAGCCGTAGTTAGAGGTACCGGAATCACTTTAAAAACCCTAAACCGATACAAAGGAATATTGATCAAGTAGGAGAAGAATAGCTTATGCAGCAAATATTTAATTTTCTTATCCGCAATAAGAATAATATCCTGTTCTTATTATTGCTTGCTCTATCTATATTCTTTACTATTCAAACCCATTCCTTTCACAAAAGCCGGTTTATTAGTTCTGCCAATTGGGTGACAGGCGGCGTATATTCCTGGGCCAATGACATACAGACCTATCTTCATCTTGACGATTACAACAAACGCTTGCTTGAAGAGAACAAGGAATTAAGGAATATCATCACCAACCTTACCGATACCGTATCGGTAGAAAGCTACCAGGACACCGCTAATTTTGAAGGCACTTATTACTTCCGCAGCGCCCGTGTTATCAATAACAATTTCGCAAAAGCCGATAATTACCTCACCCTTAACAAAGGAGAAAATGACGGGATCCGGCCGGAATACGGGGTAGTGACCAGTAAAGGGATCATTGGCATCGTAGACAGGGCGAATAACAATTTTTCCAGGGTGGTCTCCATTCTTAACAGCCAGTCAAGAATAAATGCGCAGCTCAATAAGACCAATCACTTCGGAAGTCTTATCTGGGACGGTAAGAACCCGAATATAGTCCAGTTAATAGACGTTCCGCGTCAGGCGCCGGTAAAGAAAGGAGATACCATTATTACCGGGGGAAGGTCACTAATCTTCCCAAAAGGCCTTCCCATTGGAAGCATTAAAGACTTCCAGCTGGACCAGAGTGAAAGTTACTATACCATAAATGTGGAACTCTTTAACGATATGACCAATATCGGATATGTTTACGTGATAGAAAATGTGAATCGGGAAGAGATAAAAAGCCTGGAGAAAGTAAATGAATAGCAGTATATTCTCAAATATCATCCGTTTTGCCGGCCTCATTTTCCTGCAGGTGCTTATCCTGAATAACATCAACTTTATGGGGTATGTGAATCCGTATTTATACGTGCTGTTTTTACTGCTCTATCCCTTCAATTCTAATCAGAGTTTATTCCTGCTTTTATCCTTTTTCCTGGGACTGAGCATAGATATCTTTGAAGACAGCGGGGGCATTCACGCAGCAGCCTGCCTGGTTGCGGCATTTGTAAGACCTAACCTGTTAAGATTCTCCTTCGGGATAAGTTACGACCACCAGACCCTAAGACTTTCCTCCACCCCAATTGGGGCAAGACTCAGCTATGTTATGCTAATGGTGGTCATCCATCATTTCGTGCTTTTTTCTTTGGAAATGTTCAGCCTAAGCCATATAATATTGATACTGAAGAAGACGTTATTTTCAGGAATCTTTACCGTGCTGTTTATCGTGATCAGTATGGCTCTTTTCAGCAAAAAGTATAGATGAGAAAATTACTTTTATACCTTATAATTCTCACCACCGGGATCGTTTTCCTCGGAAGGCTTTTTTACCTGCAGGTTATAGACACCTCTCTTGCACTGAGATCTCAGGACAACGCTATAGATGTGGAATATGATTACCCGCAACGGGGCTACATCTACGATCGCGATGGCGAACTTATGGTTTCCAATCAACCTTCTTATGATGTGATGGTTATTCCCAGGAACCTGAAGCCCTTTGACACCCTTGAATTCTGCACAATCCTGAATATCACTCCGGAAGATCTTGGAAAAAAACTGGACAAGGCAAAGATATACTCCCCCTTGCTCCCTTCGGTTGTCATTCCACAACTTACCAAAAGCGAGTATGCCTACCTGCAGGAAAAAATGAGAAAGTATGAAGGCTTCTATATTCAAAAGAGATCTCTAAGAGACTACCAGGTAGATCATAGTGCCAATGTGCTGGGGTATATTGCCCAGGTGAACCAACAGATAATTAACGAAAACCCTTATTACATCTCGGGAGATTTAATTGGCCGGCAGGGAATTGAAGCTCAATATGAAGAAATTCTGCGCGGTGTTAAGGGTGTGAAATATATTCAGAAAGACAGGTTTAACCGCGATATTGGTCCTTACAAAGATGGCATTTACGATACCCTGCCAAAAAAAGGAAAAGATATCACCATATCCCTGGACGCTACTTTACAGGCTTATGGTGAAAAGCTGATGAAAAATAAACGTGGCGGAATCGTAGCCATAGAACCGAAAACAGGAGAGATTTTGAGCCTGGTTACGGCCCCTACCTACGACCCTTCCCTTTTGGTCGGCCGTAAACGTTCCCCGAATTTCACAAGACTATATTACGACACCATAGCCAAACCTCTGTATGACCGAGGCTTGCTGGCTGAATATCCTCCCGGCTCTCCGTTCAAAACGATGAATGCGCTTATTGGTCTTCAGGAGGGAGTTGTGGACACGAACGACAAATTCTCCTGTAATCACGGTTATTCCTACGGCCGCGGAAGAAAGATGGGCTGTCACGACCACCGCAGCCCACTGAATATGATCCCTGGGATCGCTAATTCCTGTAACGCCTACTTTGCCAATGTGTACCGGAGGATAATCGAAAAATACCCTTCTCCACAGGAAGGTATAGACGCCTGGAACGCGCATTTGAAAAGCTTCGGGATCGGGGATTTCCTGGGATACGACCTGATGAGTGGAAGACCCGGAAAGATCCCGGATTCTGAATATTACGATAAGATCTATCCTAATCACAACTGGTACGCTACTGCCACTCTTTCCAATGCTATCGGGCAGGGAGAGGTTCTTATGACGCCTATTCAGCTGGCTAATATGACGGCTGCTATTGCCAACAAAGGCTGGTTCTATACGCCCCATCTCTTAACGGAGATTGAAGGAAAACCGATCAAAGAGAAAAAATATACTGAAAAACGTTATACGACCATAGACCCTAAACATTTTGACCCGGTAATTGAAGGTATGCATCAGGTTTATAAGGACGGAACGGCCTCAAGCCTCCAGATTCCAGGGATTGAAATTGCGGGAAAAACAGGTACTGCTGAAAACTTCACCAAGATCAACGGAAAAAGGGTTCAGCTAACCGACCACTCTATCTTTGTTGCTTTTGCCCCCGTTCACAACCCTAAAATAGCCCTTGCGGTTTTTGTTGAAAACGGATACTGGGGAAGCAGGTACGCAGGTAGAATTGCGAGCTTAATGATAGAAAAATATCTGAAGGGAAATATCACAAGAAAAGACATGGAAGACTGGATACTCAGCCACAGCCTGGAAGACGAGTATGCCAAACCATTAAGCGGAGAACCTTTTATAATTAATCAGTAAATGGCGAAGAGTGCAGCGGGATTCGACTGGATAACTATATTTATTTACCTGGCCCTTGTTTGTTTTGGATGGGCCAACATCTACTCAGCTACACTGGGAGACGCTTCAGGCTCCTTACTCGATCTGGATCAGATCTACGGGAAACAGGCATTATGGATCGTAATGAGTCTTTTTTTAATTGTAGTGATCCTTTCTATAGAAGCTAAGTTCTACCAACGGTTTTCCAGTGTCATTTATATAATCTCACTCCTCTCCCTAATAGGCCTTTTCGTTTTCGGGAAGACCATTTCCGGAGCTACTTCCTGGTACTCTTTTGGAGGGGTAAGCATACAACCCTCAGAATTTGCGAAACTGGCTACAGGACTCGCCCTGGCCAAATATGTGAGTGATATTCAAACCAACATCAGGAAGATAAGTCACCAGGTAAAGGCGTTTATCATTATTGCCTTGCCGGCACTTATCATTATCCCTCAGCCCGACCCCGGTAGCGCAATGGTGTATGCTGCTTTTTTCTTTCCCTTATACAGGGAAGGACTTTCAGGAGTATATCTGGCCCTGGGATTAGCAGGGGTAAGTGTCTTTGTACTTACTCTTCTGGTGGGACCAGTCTGGGTCACGGCAGGTACGGTTCTCATAGCCCTTTTGCTCTTTCTTATGAAAAAAAGAAAACGACCGGGCAGGTTCCTTACGGTTGCTGTGGCGGCCCTCGCTATTGGTTTATCCTTTTCGGTGAATTATATCTTCGAAAATGTCTTTGAGCAACGGCACCGTGACCGGTTCAATATTGTACTGGGAAAGGAAGTAGATTCAAGAGGCATAGGTTACAATACCAACCAGAGCGAGATTGCTATAGGCAGCGGCGGCTGGGTTGGAAAAGGCTGGACAGAAGGCACTCAAACAAAAGGCCATTTTGTGCCTGAACAGCATACCGACTACATCTTCAGCACTGTGGGTGAAGAATGGGGATTCCTGGGGAGCGCTGTAGTGATCGTGCTGTTCATCCTACTGCTTTTAAGGCTCATTACTATGGCCGAAAGGCAAAAGTCTCAGTTTAACAGGATCTACGGTTATAGTGTGGCCGGGATCATCTTTGTCCATTTTATGGTGAATATTGGAATGGTAATAGGGGTCTTCCCTACAGTAGGTATTCCTCTTCCCTTTTTCAGCTATGGAGGCTCAGGTTTGTGGGGCTTCACCATCCTGCTATTCATATTTATAAAACTGGATTCTGACAGGATGTCCTTTTAAAGAACTGTTTCTGTTTCTAAGCACACTTATCGGCTAAAAGCAGTAACGCTGCCACGAGTAATATTATAAACGGATATATATACTTTCTTTTCATCTGGATATCTTTTTTAATGCAAAAATAAAAAAAGGCCCCGGTTTCCCCGGAGCCCTGAACCACAATTAAGAATTTATACTTAATCCTTGATATTTGCCACATCACTGCGGCGAATATTATTCATTTTCATATCCATAAGTACGTGAATGGCTTCTTCCATATACACGTCCTTGCTAAGACTTTCGTGCCATCTGTTTCTCTTTTCTTCAAGCACCGTATCCTTTTCAAATAATTTCTCCTCATAAGGAAGGGAAGTAAAGGTGAGGTTTGTCTTATAGTTCTTTAAAGAATCAAACCTTTTGGCTACCTGCTGACTCTTTTCAGCTTCCTTCTGGTATTCTTCAAAACTCAGCGAATGGGTGTTATCTTCACTTTGAGTCTTGATCCACTTCGCGTTTTCTTCAATAAGCCTCAATTGCTCATTAGCATCCATACGCTTTTTACTGTTCTCAATGGCTTTTTCATAGCCTACATATCCGTCCCAGATATTGTAGTCGGCAGGATCAATCTTATCCCAGGGTAATGGGTTATCCTGGTCCTTTTCACCAATATCCACATAGCTGTATCTGTCCGGCACCACCACATCGCTCTTTACTCCTTCAAGCTGAGTAGATCCTCCGTTCACACGGTAGAACTTTTGTGTGGTTAGTTTAAGAGCACCAAGATCTCCATAATCGTTGCTTCTAAGCCATCTGTTAAGATCGATCACGTTCTGCACGGTTCCTTTCCCGTAGGTTTGTTTACTTCCTATAATAATAGCTCTCTTATAGTCCTGCATTGCAGCTGCAAGTATCTCTGAAGCCGAAGCAGAAAGTTCGTTCACCAGGATCACAAGCGGACCATCCCATAAGATCTCCGGATCCTCATCTTCAAGAACTTCTTTTCTTTGTCCGTTAGATTTCACCTGTACAACCGGTCCCTCTTTAATGAATAAACCGGCGATATCCACAACGGTTTTTAAGGAACCTCCCCCGTTATTTCGAAGGTCAAGTACAAGCCCGTCCATATTCTCTTCCTTCAGGCGAATAATGTCTTTCTTGATATCTGAAGCAGCATTACGGTTCTCATAATTCCCCATATCGAAATAGAATTTAGGCAGGTTAATAACCCCGAAATTCTTGCCGTCTTTCTTCACCATAGAGGTTTTAGCATAGGTCTCTTCTATCTCTACCACGTCTCTGGTAAGGGTGATTTCTTCAATATTCCCCATAAGCTTTTTTCGAACAGTAAGGGTCACTTTGGTGTCTTTAGGGCCTTTTATCAGTTCTACCGCATCATCAAGGCGCATTCCTACAATACTTACAGGGTCTTCTTCATCTTCCTGTTGTACTTTCAGGATAACATCTCCTTCTTCCAGCTCTTCACTTCTCCAGGCCGGACCACCGGAGATCACTTCCATAATGGTGATATTATCGCTTTTCTTCTGTAGTCTGGCTCCAATTCCTTCAAGCTTACCTGACATTGCGATGTCGAAACGGTCTTTATCCTGAGGCGCAAAATAAAAGGTATGCGGGTCGAACTCTTCAACAATAGCGTTCACGTAGACCGTAAAATAGTCCTTACGCTCAAGATCGTCGGTAAAGTCATAATACTCATCTAAAGAGCTTCGGGTTACCTCACGGGCTTCCTTCTCCAGCTCAGCATCAGTCTTCATTGTATATTCAGGATCCTTTTCCTTTTTCTGCTTTTCTTCTTCTTTCTTATCGTAAAAAGTAATAAGAGTTGAGAACTTCAGCTGCTTTCTCCAACGCTCTTTCATCTCTTCCCTGGAATCTACATAATCCAGTTCTTCGTAATTGGTATTGATCTCTTCTTCTTCTGAAAAGTCGAAAGGTTCATCCAGTATTTCCTTGTAGATACTTCTCGCTTCCTCAGCTCTTTGCTGAAGGCGATTATAGGTAAGATCAAAAAATGAAATATCCTTATTCTTTATCTGGTCGTCAAGCTGTTCATCAAACTCGCTAAACACCTCTATATCTTCCTCATAAAAGAAACGCTTTGAACCGTCCAAAGCTTCCAGATAATCCTTATAAACTCCTTTTGAAAATTCGTCATTTATATCCTTCGCATCATAATGTCCCTGATTTAAAACATAAGTGATCAAATCGATCAATAACTTATCTTTATTTGGATCATTAAAGGTTTTTGTAGTAAAACTACAGGAGGTTACCGCCATTACAAGCAGCAGCATCACAATTTTAAAATTCCTTTTCATAAATCGCATAAATTTCTTCATTAATGGCTCAGTAAAATACATTAAAAATTGTGCCAAGAGGCCTTTTGGGTACTAATAATTTGTTAAACTACTAAGATAAGCTTTCGATTTGAAATTACTATTTTAGCTTCATCAAAATAATTAATGCTATGCCAAAGGAAAAGCCACTAATACTGGTCACTAACGACGATGGAATTACCGCCCCGGGCATCCGGGCACTTGTAGAAGTGATGAAGGAGATCGGGGAAGTGATTGTCGTGGCACCTGACAGTCCTCAAAGCGGAATGGGACATGCCATCACCATAAGTGACACCCTTTTTTGCGAACCTGTCACCATCAAAGAGAGTTACAAACATAAGGAATACAGCTGCTCGGGCACACCGGCCGATTGTGTGAAGATCGCCACCCAGGAGATCCTTCACCGTAAGCCTGATCTGTGCGTAAGCGGGATAAATCACGGTTCAAACTCCTCTATAAACGTTATCTACTCCGGGACTATGAGTGCGGCGGTGGAAGCCGGAATTGAAGGCATCCCTGCAATTGGTTTCTCATTGCTGGATTATTCTCTTACTGCCGATTTTGAGCCCGCCAAGAAATATGTGAAGACAATCACCAGAAATGTACTTCAGAAGGGCTTGCCAAAAGGGGTTGTTCTTAACGTAAATCTGCCAAAATTGAAGGCAGAAGATATAAAGGGAATAAAGGTATGCCGCCAGGCCAATGCCCATTGGGAGGAGGAGTTCGATAAAAGGACCAACCCTCAGGGCCGCGATTATTACTGGTTAACCGGAAAATTCGTAAATAAAGATGAGGGCGAAGATACAGATGAATGGGCCCTGGAGAACGGTTATGTTTCGGTGGTCCCTGTTCAATTTGATCTTACGGCCCACCATATTATTAAAGATATAAACAGCTGGGATTTGAATGCGTAAACTCGATATTTTCATAGGCTTTCTCGTTGGGATCGCTGCCAATATTGGCGGGATACTGCTGTATATTTCGGCTTTTTCTGAAATGAATTTTGACGATACCCTTAGCGATGCGATCGAGAATGATTATATCGGGAAGCTTATTGCTCTGGGCGCGATCCTGAACTTCCTGCCGTTCTTTGTCTTTATAAGAAAAAAACAGATCTATCACGCCCGCGGTGTTATTCTTGCCACCATACTTACGGCAATTTGCATTGCAGTCTTTAAATTTCTTTAAATGAAGTACTATATCATTGCAGGCGAGGCCTCAGGAGATCTTCACGCCTCAAATCTTATGAAGGCCCTGAAACAAACCGACCCCGAAGCCGATTTCAGGTATTGGGGTGGAGACCTGATGAAAGAACAGGGAGGCACTCTGGTAAAACATTATCGCGAACTGGCCTTTATGGGCTTTGTGGAAGTACTTTTCAACATTACCACCATCCTTAAGAATATCTCCTTCTGCAAGGCCGATATAATGGATTATGAGCCCGATGTGATCATTTTTGTGGACTACCCCGGGTTCAATCTCCGCATCGCCAATTGGGCAAAACAAAAAGGCTTCAGGACCCATTATTACATCTCACCGCAGATCTGGGCCTGGAAGGAAAACAGGATCTCGGATATTAAAAGGGATATCGACCAGATGTATGTGATCCTTCCTTTTGAAAAAAACTTTTACGAGAAGAAACATAAGTTTCCGGTGCACTTTGTGGGCCACCCGTTAATTGATGCCATCGCGGACAGGGAACTGGTAGATGCCGAAAACTTTAAACTGGAACACAACCTGGACGATCGCCCCATAATTGCGCTGCTTCCGGGAAGCCGGAAACAGGAGATCACCAAGATGCTTAAGGTTATGCTGAGCATAACTGAAGATTTTCCCGATTACCAGTTTGTAATTGCCGGTGCCCCGAGCCAGGAAGTGGAATTCTATCAGCATTTCATCAGAAAGAAAAATATCCGCCTGGTGATGAATAAGACCTACGATGTACTTAGCCTTTCTAATGCCGCATTAGTAACTTCAGGCACTGCCACTCTTGAGACCGCATTATTTAAAGTCCCTGAAGTGGTGTGCTATAAAGGCAGTCTTATCTCCTACCAGATAGCAAAAAGGGTGATCAACCTCGATTTTATTTCTTTGGTAAACCTTATTATGGGTCGTGAAGTTGTGAAAGAGCTTATTCAGAACTCCTTCAATAAGAAACAACTGAAAGCTGAGCTTAAAAACATCCTTTTAGAGGACAGAAGAAAAAAGATGTTTGAAGACTACTACCTACTGGAACAAAAACTGGGAGGAAAAGGAGCCAGTAAAAAGACAGCAGAACTCATCTACCAGGCCATCAACAAATAAAAGCTTTATGAAAAGGATAATAAGATTTAGCCCCTTGCTGTTTTTTTCACTCCTGCTTATTTCCTGTGGCCCTTCAAAAAAGGTTATCCCTGGAAAGGAATCTTTAGGCGCTCCGGAGGTAAAAATAAACACCTCTCCTAACCTGGAGCCCGAAGACAACCGGGCCTACACTATCATTGAAAAAGCAAAGGATTTTCTTGGTACCGATTACAAATACGGAGGCACCACAAAACGCGGAATGGATTGTTCCGGCCTCATTTATATCTCCTTTATGGAAGAAGGGGTTTCCTTGCCGAGAATTTCCAGAAATATGGCGCTGGAAGGTAGAAGACTACACCTTAAGGAAGTGAGCAAGGGTGACCTGCTCTTCTTCGAGACGAACAAAAACAGGAAAGTGATTAACCACGTGGGCCTTGTAGTAGAAGTCTTACCGGAACATATATTATTCATCCACTCCTCAAGCTCCAGAGGGGTTATGATCTCCTCACTTTCAGAATCTTATTGGTATAACAATTTTGTGATGGCCCGCCGCGTACTCTGATTTTTTCCTATCTTCAGTAGACTAACTATTGGGGAATGAAACTATTCAATCTTACGATCATCAGGATATGCATTGTTCTCATCCTTGGAATTCTTACAGGTTTTTATTTTGATATCCCCCCCACTTCAGCTTTTGTAAGCCTCGGAATTTCTCTTGTGATCTTCTTATTAGCTTTTCTGAAAACTAGAAGTTCCATATTTCCCGAGGTCTATTTCGGGCTCAGCATCTATCTTTTATTATACATATTGGGAGCAAACTGTGCCGTTATCAATAAGCCTGAAAATCAAGCCGGGCATTATTTTAACCTCTCTCCGGATATACAACAAATCAGTACTCCTCTATCTAAACTCAGGATAACGGAAAGATTAAAACCAGGTGCTTTTAATGACAGGTATATTGCAGAAGTAGAAGTTCTTACTTATAGAACCCCTGATTCGGACAGCATTTATTCTGCCAACACTCACGGAAAAATCCTGTTGAATATAGAAAGAGATTCTTCTTCCCGGGAGCTGCATGCAGGAAACAGGTTGCTAACCGCTTTTTCACCCACTGAAATCCGGGAAGCACTGAATCCGCATCAATTCGATTATAAGGAATATATGAGCAATCTTGGGGTAAAAGGCCAACTGCAACTTACTCCGGCAAAAATTCAAATAACAAAGTCTAATAAAACCGATCTTATCGCTGACTTTCGAAAGAGCATCATTACCCAGCTAAAAAGGCAAAACTTCTCTGCCGATGAAATGGGAATTATCCAGGCATTGCTTTTGGGCCAGCGGCAGGAGGTTTCAAAACAGGTTTATGAAGATTATGCCGCCGCAGGTGCCATACACATTTTAGCTGTTTCCGGACTGCACGTGGGCATCCTCCTGCTAATTCTCAATTTCCTCTTTTCGCCGTTGGACAGGAACAGGCATACAAAAACAATGAAGGCGGCCCTGCTCCTTTTACTGCTTTGGGGTTTTGCAGCTCTGGCAGGCTTTTCAGCATCGGTGGTCAGAGCCGTGGCTATGTTTTCATTCATAGCAATCGGAATGCAGTTAAACAGGCGCACCAGCATTATGAACAGCCTGTTCACTTCACTTTTTATATTGCTGCTTATTAACCCTCTTTACATCTTTCAGGCCGGTTTCCAGTTGAGTTATCTTGCTGTATTCTCAATAATCGTTTTTTACAAGCCTATTCGAAGCATTTACAGCCCCAGATTTAAACTTGACAGGTATATCAGAGATCTCCTGGCGGTAAGTATTTCGGCACAAATAGGGGTGCTCCCATTAAGTCTGTACTATTTTCACCAGTTCCCGGGCCTGTTCTTTATCACAAACCTGGTGGTCCTGCCCTTCCTGGGAGTGATCATTTGCTTTGGGCTCCTCATCATCACACTGGCTCTTTTTGGTATGTTGCCGGCCATTCTTGCCGGACTTTTCGGAAAAGTCATTTCTATGCTGAATTCATTTGTCACATTTATTGCCAACCGGGAAGAATTTCTATTTTCTGAGATCCATTTTTCAGCAGCAAACCTGGTAAGCGCATACATACTCATTTTGACCCTGCTTTTCTGGCTTTATAAAAGAACAGCGATTAGCTTAATATTCTTTTTGATCGGGATCATTCTGCTTCAAACCAGCTATATTTCAGATAAATTACAGGTTTCCCCGGAAGCATTTATTTTTCACGAGACCCGGGAGAGCATCATCACAATTAAGAAAAACAGGCAACTTCTGGTTTACAGATCAAGAACCGATCGGAAAGAAACAGAACACTCTGTAAAGGCGTACCAACTGTTTCACAATATAGAAACCAATCATTCCCAAATCATCGAAAACGTACTGGTCTTCCGGAATAAAAAATTATTGGTGATTGACAGTACGGGATTCTACGACCAAACCGTGACTTCCCCGGACCTCGTCCTCCTCAGGGATTCCCCTAAAATCAATCTTGAACGGCTTATTGCCAATCTGAAACCGGAAAAAATAATTGCCGATGGCAGCAATTACAAATCTTACGTAAGAAGATGGGAAAGGACCTGTAATAAAGAAAAAGTCCCTTTCCACCATACCGGAGAAAAGGGAGCTTTTCAAATTTTAGCCGATCAATAGAGCCTTAATCAACCAGCACTTAATCCTTAAATGTGCCTTCAAAATCTTTCTGGTAATCTAAAAATGCTTCTTTCGAGGTAAGTTCCTTATAATCGTCTGAAGCAAACATTTTCAGGTACATTTCCAGTTGCTGCGGGGTTCTGTATCCAGCAATCGGCGCGATCAACTCTCCTTTTTCATCGAAAAACACCAGGCTTGGATAGCCCGATATCTTCATTGCCGAAGCAAACTGATGCTGGGAGTTTCTTCCTTTTCTTTCCGGATCAAAATTAGGGTTCGCAAAAGTGTTGTCTTTATATACGATCTCTTCGGTCCCTTCCGCATTAAATTTTACCGGGTAAAAATTCTTGTTCACATACTCGATCACATTCTTATTGGTAAAGGTGTTACGATCAAGCATTTTACACGGGCCGCACCAAACAGTATAAGCATCCATAAAGATCTTCTTAGGAGCTTTCTTTTGAGCTTCTAATGCCTCGTTCATCGTCATCCACTTGATTTCCTGAGCCTGCAGGCTACTCATAAGAAAACAGGAAACTAAAAGGGTAAAAAATAATCTCATAATACTTCTTTGATTTTTCTTTTTCAATAATCGTACCTTCCTTAGCCAAGAAAGGAAATTATTCCAAAACTAAAAAGCAGGGAAATATTGAGCAAACAGAAGTTAGCGTATTCCGTGCATCAGTTTTTTCATAAGCGGGTTAAGAAGGGCTACCACGATACCTGCGGCAACAGGTATTATAGTAAATATAAGAAAGAATGTAGAAAGATCATATTTCTCTGTGATCTCGGTAATCATTCCACCAAAACTACCAGCCAGCTTATTCCCGATGGCGATGGCGAGATACCACATCCCGAACATAAAAGCGATCATTCTTGCCGGCACCAGTTTACTCACATAAGACAAGCCAAGAGGTGACAGGCAGAGCTCCCCGAGCGTATGAAAAAGATAGGCCAGTATAAGCCAGATCATACTCACCTTTGCACCTGCAACAAGATCGTTAGATCCAAAAGCCAGAAGGCCAAAGCCAAAACCGAGCAAAATAAGCCCAATGCTATACTTCATTGCTGCAGAAGGATTGTATTTACTCTCCCACCATTTAGAGAAGAGGGAAGCGAATACAATTATAAAGAAAGAGTTGAGTATACTGAACCAGGATACCGTGATCTCTGTAGTATCAGCTGAAAATTCTCGATAAAGCATCCAGAGGACAATTCCCCAAACTCCTGCAAAACAGATCACCAATACGATATTAGAACCCAGAGCCTTCAGGCTGGTTTGTTTCCACAGTAAATAAAGTACCCAGGTAATGATCATTAACGGAACGACCGTAAGTAATGTATTAATAACATTAAAAAAGATTGCCGAGGTACCAATAAGCTCCCTGTCCACATAATCTCGGGCAAATAGTATTAATGAAGATGCGCCCTGCTCAAAAGACATCCAGAAAAATACGGTAAAAAAGGCAAAGATGATCACGGCTATCAACCGGTCGCGTACTACTTTGGTATATCTCGAGATTCGGGATATCACCAGTACCAGAAAAAGAATGAGCCCGATAATGACCATTCCAAGAGGCCCGTCAACAGGTTGTCCCTGGAAATCGAACGGCATTACCGTTGGTAACAAATTAAGGTCGGCAATTCGTGACGTAGGATCATTGATCAGGTACAGAAATCCGATCACGGAGGTAATTAAAATAAGGATCTTATCCAGAAGGGTGAAAGGATTGTGTTTATCCTTTACTAGCTCGTGCTTTTCATTCTCGGTTACATCTTCCTCTTTACCGGTTTTTTTCGGCACCCCACCTACATTCCCGAACAGCGGTTTTGCCAGCCAGAACTGAAGGGTCCCGAGGAACATAAAAATACCGGCAAGACCAAAGCCCCAGCTCCATCCAATCTTTTCAGCGAGATAACCGCAAAGCATCATTCCGAAGAAAGCACCCGCATTTACCCCCATATAAAAGATCGTGTAAGCCCCGTCTTTTTTATCGGGCTTACCTTCATACATTTCAGAAATAATAGAAGTGATGTTCGGCTTAAAGAATCCGGTTCCAATTACCAGCAGGCCAAGGCCAAGGTACAGCGAAAGTTCGGTCTCAAGAGCCATTGAAGCGTGCCCCAACGTCATAATCGCAGCCCCAATCACTACAGCCCAACGGTAGCCCACCAGTTTATCGGCTATAATACCACCCGCAATTGGGGTTAGGTACAGCAAGCCTGCGTAGGTCCCAAATAAGGCCCCCGCGTTTTCAGCGGACCACCCCCAGCCGGGATTATCTACCCCGACGATGGCCATTGTTAGAAAGTTTACCAGAAGAACGCGCATTCCGTAAAAGGAAAAGCGTTCCCACATTTCAGTAAAAAATAGAACAAATAACCCTGCCGGGTGGCCCAATACAGTACTTTTAAAAAAGTCTGGGCGCGCTGCTGCTTCCGAGTTCATAGTTTTTAATGCTGATGTTCAGTATCTGCCAATTCGTAATTTTCCTGTTCCAACATTTCTCTCTCATTATCTTCCGCTCCGTGAGTAAGACGTTTAAGCGGTTTAAGCATAATAAGCACTATTGATGCAAAGACCACGGTAAAGATGGTGATCCCTGAGAATATAGCTATATCTCCCGCTTCGGCTGCAAATGAACCAAGCACTCCTGCAAGTTTATTTCCAAGTCCCGTCGCAGCAAAGTATAATCCCATCATTAAGGATGCATACTTAACCGGCGCAAGCTTTGTAATGAATGAAAGGGCTACCGGAGAAGAACAAAGCTCCCCGATGGTATGGAATAAGTAAGCCAGTACCAGCCAGTACATAGCAGAAGAACCGTTTGCCTCAAACTGAAGAGAAGCGGCCACCATAAAGATGAAACCAAGTCCCATAATGATCACCCCTGTAGCCATCTTAAAGATAGAAGAGGCTTCTTTATTCTTGAGCTTTCTTTTAGCCCAGAAATTGGCCACGAGCACCCCAAACGTAATAATGAAGAGCGCATTCAACGACTGAAACCAGGAGGCCGGAACTTCATTCCCTATTAATGGAAGTGAAAAAGGAATAGTCCTGTTTGTATTTTCAAAAGCATAAATATTCATAAGTCCTCCGGCCTGCTCAAAAGCTCCCCAGAAAACTATTACCAGGATAAATGAAAGTAATGCTACAACATATCTGTCTTTCATAACCTGGGTGGTAAGATCTTTATAGATCATCATCATCATAGCTGCCACCAGGGTCAGGAAGATGAAAAGCAGCCCGTAAGGAATAGACATAAATACTAACCAGTAAATTGAGAATGCCATCAACACTCCTGAAATTCCTAATTGTAACGGAGAAGAGAACAGGTCCTGGAAAAGATTTCTAAGAGAAGCTCCTTCGCTTCGTTCCACCTTGGAAAGCAGGTTTCCTACGTTGGTAAGGTATTTTTGTCCCCACCAGTATACAATAAGTCCAAAGGCCATTGCAATACCGGCAAGACCAAAGCCATAATGCCAACCTATATTTTCACCTACATAACCAACGATCAGACTCGAAAGGAAGGCTCCCAGGTTAATCCCGATATAAAAGATGGTAAAACCTTTATCTCTTCTAATGTCACCGGGCTTGTACAGGCCACCAACCATCGTCGAGATATTCGCTTTAAGCATTCCTACCCCGATTATAATAAGGACAAGACCTGAATAAAATGCCCACATTTGTTCTACCGCAAGAATGGTATGCCCTGCCACGAGGACAATCCCTCCGACGAGGACCGTTTTCTTTTGCCCCAGTAATTTATCGGCGATCATTCCCCCGGGGATCGATGCCACATAAACCAGCATCGTATACCAGCCATAAAGCGCAAGGGCTTCTCCCTGAGTCCAGCCCAGACCGGCATTCCCATCGGTAGTTGCACTTACAAGATAAAGTACAAGAATGGCACGCATCCCGTAGTATGAAAAACGTTCCCACATTTCGGTGAAGAACAGAATGTATAAACCTACCGGATGGCCAAATAATTCTTTTTGTGGAGTAGGGTTTGCTGTAGTTGCCATTTATAGAATTTTAGTTTTTGATTAATTTTATTAATTGAGAAAATTAAAGTTCATTTTCACTTTTTTCCTTAACCTCCTGAGTCTTCAAGTGCTCGGTAATGAAATTGGTCATCATGGTATAAAGGTGAAGTCTGGTATTCCCGCCATAGATCCCGTGATTCTTATCGGGATAGATCGCCCAGTCGAACTGTTTGTTAGCCTGGATCAGGGCTTCCACCATTCGCATAGTATTCTGAAGGTGAACATTATCATCTCCTCCCCCGTGAATAAGCAGGTAATCTCCTTTCAGCTTTTCTACGTGGTTAATTGGTGAGTTCTCATCATAACCTGAAGGGTTTTCCTGAGGAGTTCTCATATACCTTTCGGTATAGATGCTATCGTAGAATCTCCAGCTTATAACCGGCGCAACGGCAATGGCCATAGAGAAGGTGTCATTTCCTTTCAGAAGTGCGTTAGAAGACATAAAGCCTCCGTAACTCCATCCCCAGATACCAATATTATCAGCATCAATATAGTCACGGCTTCCTAATAGTTTTGCCGCAGAGATCTGATCTTCTACTTCGTACTTACCAAGTTCTTTATAGGTAACTTTTTTGAAATCGGCGCCCTTAAAACCGGTTCCTCTTCCGTCTACCGCAGCGATGATATAGCCCTTATCGGCTAACAGCTGGTACCAGTAATCGTTCGTGTTGAAATAGGAATTCGAAACTTCCTGAGAGCCCGGTCCTGAATACTGAAACATCAATAGAGGATACTCCTTATTCTCATCAAAATCTGCAGGTTTGATCATCCACATATTCAGCTCATTTCCGTTCACTTCAATGGTAGACAGTTCTTTTGGAGAGAAGTTATATGCCTTCTCCTTTTCAAGCAAAGCTGAATTATCCTTAATTTTTCTGATCAGTTTCCCGTCTTTGGCCCTGTGGAGGGTGAAAACATAAGGCGTGCTTGTACTTGTATAGGAATTGATGAAGTAGGTGAAATCTGCACTGAAATCGGCAGAATTCATCCCTGTTCTTTCGGTAAGCCTCTTCTTGCTTTTTCCGTTAGGTTTAATGGAATAAACATCACGGTTAACGCTTCCGTTTTCGGTGCTTTGATAGAAGATACGGTTGTTCTTTTTATCGAACCCGTAGTAATTGGTCACTTCCCAGTCGCCATCGGTCACCTGGTTAATAAGCTCCCCATCCTCATCATATAAATAAATGTGGTTATAACCATCTTTTTCACTTGTCCAGATAAAGCTGTTGTCTTCAAGAAAGGTAAGGTTATCGGTAATATCGATATAAGCCTCGTCGGTTTCGTTCATCACCACTTCGGCTTCATTATCTTCAGCATCCACAAAGATCAGGTCAAGATCGTTCTGGTGACGGTTAAGCACCTGAACACTAAGAATCATCGGATCTTCTGTCCACTTGATCCTTGGAATATAGAAATCTTCGTAGTCTCCCAAATCCACCTCTTCGGTCTCTTCTGAACCTACATCGTACATATGCAGCGAAACGAAGGAGTTTGCTTCCCCGGCTTTCGGATATTTAAAGGTGTATTCTGAAGGATAAAGGCTCTTTCCGAAGAGATCCATAGAAAATTCAGGCACCTCGGTTTCGTCGAATCTCATAAAGGCGATCTTCTCTCCGGTCTCATTCCACTGAAAAGCTCTTACAAAAGCGAATTCTTCTTCATAAACCCAGTCGGTTACCCCGTTTATGATCTTATTGGTAACTCCGTCTTTGGTAACCTGGGTTACCTCGCCTGAAGCTATCTCATAAATAAAAATGTTGTTTTCGTGAACGTAAGCGACCTTTGAAGCATCAGGAGAAAAAGTAGGCTCCTGCACTTTATTATCACTAAGCTTGGAGAGGGTTTTATCTTCAAGATCGTAGATATAATAAACAGCTCGTGAAGAACGTCTGTAGATAGATTCAAGCTCGGTAGAGAGTAAAACCTTATCTTCCTTTTCACTTAACTGAAAGCTTTGGAAAGTAGAAATCTCTTCAAGATCTGCACTGTTTACAAGTGTCCCGGTTTGTTCACCGGTTTTGTAAGAATATACATCAATGCTGGCATTTCCGTTATTTCGGTTAAGTACCAGGTATTCCTTGCCGTTGGCTAAGGATTGTAGGGATTGCAATCTTTCCTGGCGAAAATCACCATTCCAGATTTCTTCTAAGGTCACTTTCTTGTCTTGCGCATAAATAACTGACGTTGTAGCAATTAAAAAAAGAACCAGTATTTTTGAGAACTTCATAAATTTTGGGCAATAATTTTTGACAGCCAAGTTTACTAAAATTTCAGCAAAAAAGGTAAAATTTGAGTGTTAAATACTAAGAAATTGTTAAAGAAAATTGCTTCTCATTATTCAAAACTCATTCTGAAGGAAAAGCAAGACTATCGCCACTATGCATCTAAGTATAACAATTGTATCTTTGGAGCACTGAAAAAATGACCAAAATGATCAAACCCGTAAAAGGTTTTTCCAGGCTTAGCAAAAAGGAAAAGATTGAATGGCTGGCAGGTACATACCTCAAGGACCAACCGGACGACGTTGAGACCCTAAAGCAATACTGGAACGAAGACACCAGATTGCAGCAGCTTCACGATGAGTTTACTGAAAACACCTTGTCTAACTTTTATCTCCCTTTTGGCCTGGCGCCCAACTTCAGGATCAATGACAGGCTTTTTGCCGTACCTATGACCATTGAAGAAAGCTCGGTTATTGCCGCTGCGAGCAAGGCAGCAAAATTCTGGCTGGATCGCGGAGGCTTCAAAGCTACGGTGATCAATACCGTGAAGAAAGGACAGGTACATTTCACCTACAAAGGCGACAAGAAAAAGCTTCAGAATTATTTTGATAAAATAAAACCGGTACTCCTTGAAAGTGTCAAACCCATTACCGCAAATATGGAAAAACGCGGGGGTGGTGTTTTAAGCATTGACCTTAGAGACAAGACTGATGAACTGGAAAATTACTACCAGCTGCATTGCAGGTTCGACACCAAAGATTCTATGGGAGCCAATTTCATCAATTCCTGTCTCGAGAAATTTGCCGATGTCTTTGAAGCCGAAGCCCAGAGGTATGAGGAGTTCACTGCAGAAGAAGCCAACCTGGAGATCATAATGAGCATACTTTCCAATTATGTTCCCGAATGCCTGGTGAGAGCAGAAGTTTCCTGTCCGGTTTCAGAACTTTCGGAAGACACAGAAATGAGCGGCGAAGAATTTGCAGAAAAATTCCTTCAGGCCATCAAAATCGCTGAGATAGAACCCTACCGGGCGGTAACCCATAACAAGGGTATTATGAACGGCATAGATGCGGTGGTTCTCGCAACGGGGAACGACTTCAGGGCCGTAGAAGCAGGGATTCACGCCTATGCCTCAAAAGACGGTAAATACAGTAGCCTTACCCACGCCTCTATTGAGAACGGAGAATTCAAATTCTGGCTGGAGATCCCCTTAGCCCTTGGAACGGTTGGCGGACTTACAAGCCTTCATCCACTTGTTAAACTGGCTCTGGATATACTTCAAAAACCTTCAGCCATAGAACTGATGAAAATTGTAGCAGTTGCAGGCCTGGCACAGAATTTTGCAGCAGTAAGATCGCTTATCACCACCGGGATTCAGCAAGGGCACATGAAAATGCATTTAATGAACATTCTAAACCAACATAAGGCAACAAAAGAAGAAAAAGCGAAGATCGTCGATTTCTTCCAGCATAATACCGTTACCCATAGCAGTGTAGTGGAACAACTGGAAAAAATGAGAAAAGGATGAAGTTTTACAGTCACGGAAAATTACTGATCACCGGAGAATACGCAGTACTGGACGGAGCCAAAGCCCTGGCCCTGCCAACAAAATATGGCCAGAGTCTGGAAGTCACCCCCGGAGAAAAAGGAAAGCTCAGCTGGCAAAGCTTCGATAAGGCTGGCACTACCTGGATCAAAGCGGAATTTCATATTGGAAACGATATAAGACTAGCCATACCGGTTGCCAGTGAACGGAAGAACCTTTTGGAAAGATTACAGCATATTCTGCAGAAAGCCAATGAGGTAAATCCTGAGGTCTTCAGCAAAGACAAAGGCTATAACGTAACCACCAGCCTGAATTTTGACCGGGACTGGGGATTGGGCACCTCTTCCACCCTGATCAATAATATTGCAGACTGGTTTCAAATAGACCCTTACAAGCTATTAAATAAAACCTTCGGCGGCAGCGGATATGATATTGCAGCTGCCAGGACTGACCAGCCGATCATTTTCCAGCTCACCCCTTCAGGACCAAGCGTGCTGAAAACTCAATTTAATCCTGCCTTTGCCGAGGAACTGTTTTTTGTACATCTTAACCGAAAACAAAACAGCCGAGAGGCCATTGCTCACTATCGAAATCAGCCAAAAGAGAACCTTTCCAGCCTTACCAGCAAGATTTCGGGTATCACAGACCAAATCCTGCAAAGTGAGAGCTTAAAAGACTTTGAAATGCTTTTAGAGGTACACGAAACACTTATTTCGAAAAGCATCAATCTTCCAAAGATAAAATCTGAATTGTTTCCCGATTACTCCGGAACCATAAAAAGCCTCGGAGGCTGGGGCGGTGACTTTGTTCTTGCTACAGGGAAGGATAAAGACTACTTCCTGAAAAAAGGATACCGCACAATAATCCCCTTTCACCAAATGATACTGTAAATAAAAAAAGCCTCAGAAAATTTTCTGAGGCTTTTTTTATTATTCAAAGTCTAAATTCTAATAGAACTTAGCCCTGTTATCTTCAATCTCTGCTTTGCTTTTAAGCGCCTGGTACGCCCTTGCAGCAGCAGCTCGTCTTCTTCTCATAGTCTCCTGATCTGCAAAGCCCTTATAAGTTTCCATAGCCGGCGCTTCGTTCTTGTTCACCACTTCTACTACATAAACTCCTTTTTCACCAGCAACAGGCTTGCTCATTTGCCCTTTTTCAAGACCAAATACAGCGCCCACAACTTCCGGCTCGCTTCCCGCTCCCGCCAGGGTTGGTGAGTTTAGATTAACAGCATCTGCAGTCTTTACAGAAGTGTTATTGTTTTGCGCGATCTCCTCAAGACTATTACCGCTTATTTTCTCCTTGATGATCTCGGCTTTCTTTTGTTTTGTAAGGATTGGGATAACTACCGAAGAAGCATCTTCAGCACTCATTAGGCCTGCATCCTTCTTGGCAGTAAGCTGAGCCACGATATATCCGTTAGGAGTTTCAAATCTTTTGATATCTCCAACTTTAGCATCTTCTTCAAACGCCCACTGTACAACACGGCGTTGCGCTCCAACACCCGGGATATTCTCATCAAGAGCCTTGATATCTTTCACGGTTCTTACATCATAACCGGAAGCCTTTGCCTTTTCATTAAATCCTTCTTTTCCTGAAGCGATCTCGAACTTGGTCACTTCGTTGAAAAGATTATTTCTGGTTCTTTCAGAAGCTTCGATCTCTCTTGCGATGGTCGCAACCTTTACAGCTTTTTCCCTGTCGGTCTGCTCTTCAACAGAAACCACGTGAAAACCAAGATCGGTCTCTACTACTCCAACTTCTCCTTCATTGCTTTCAAAAACGAAATCTTCAAAATCCGGAATCATCATACCTGGCTGGATCCATCCAAGGTCTCCACCATTTTCCTGGTTAGAAGGATCGGCAGAAAATTCCGTTGCAAGCTCTGCAAAATCCGTGTTTCCGGCTTTTACAACTCCTACAAGACTATCGGCTAAAGCCTTTGCCTCCTCCTTAGTTCTTGTTAGCCCGGGAAACTGATTCCCCTTGTAAGAAACAAGAATATGACTTGCTTTTACAGAATCAGGAATTTGCTTGGTTTCTACCATCTTGGTCAGCTTCCAGTATCCGTTATCCTCATAAGGACCAAAGGTCTCTCCTTCCTGAAGACTGAAAATATCATCAGCAAATTTCTTTGGAAGCTGGTTTTTGAAAACAAAACGGTTATCGTAAGGAATATCTGAATTCGTATTCACGAACTCCTCAATATCTTCTGTAGCATCAAAGCCAGGAAGAGTGTCATTGCTGCTTGTTGCCGCATTGTACTCTATCCTGTTATCCTTCATTGAAGTGATCGCAGTTTTAGACTCCTCCTTATCCTTGGTTGAAGCAGTTTCTTCAAAATATACATATTGAATATTTCTTGCCTCTTCTGTTTCGAATTTTGCAGGATGCTCCTTTACATAAGCTCTGATTTCATCTTTAGAAATTTCAGCTTGCGAATCGGCCACAGAAGAATAAGGGATCTGAACGAATTTCAGGTCGATGTTATCATTCTGCATTCTGTAAGCCTGCTCTCCTTCCTTAAGCGTTGCTCCAACACCGGCGCTAACCATATTCATATAGATGTTCTGGCGGGCAGTTTCTTCCAGGCTATTTTCATAGCTCACCCATTGCTGGTAGGCCTGTGGAGAATTCGCTTTAAGAGAAGCGATATATTCTTTTAATTTGTTTTCATCAAACATTCCGGCTTCATTGGTGAAGTTAGGATTGTTCGCCATCTGGCTTCTTAAAACCTGTTTAATATGAGCCTCTTCCGCTCTAACGCCAAGTTCTTCCAGTTGCTCCTTAATGATCACCTCACGTAGTTTCTGATCCCAAACACGGTTCACCACCTGAGTGGTACTTGCATTTGGCCCCATATTACGCTGAAGGGACTCTACCTGCCTTGCAAATTCTTCTCTTTCGATCTCTTCACCATTTACGGTGGCGATCACATTTTGAGATTTTTGAGAGGTCAGACCTCCGTTACGAATCACATCGGCCAATACGAATGCAAAAAGAGCCAGTGCAATAATTACGATCAAGAAAACAGAACGTTGTCTGATTTTATTTAATACTGCCATTTGTAGTTGTTATTTATCGAAATATAGTGGGCGAAAATAATGTTTTTAACCTAATTATAAAATTTATAATTAGCAAAATCTTAACTTTTATGAGATTAGTCCACAGGCTTTATCCTGAGCTCTACCAATTCGATTTTAGTATTGGAAACTTCCAGGATCTGAAATTCGAAGTCTTCTATCTTCACCACCTCTCCCTGCTGAGGAATTTCTTCGGTATGGTTAACAATGAATCCGCCCAGAGTCTCGTAATTCTCCTCTTCAGGCAAATTCAGTTTATAGGTTTCATTTACATAATCTACTTCGATCCTTGCTGAAAACCTGAAATGATCTTCCCCAAGCACCTCCTCGATCAGTACCGCTGAATCGTGTTCATCTTCGATCTCTCCAAAAAGTTCTTCAACAATATCCTCTACCGTCATCATCCCGCTGGTGCCTCCGTATTCATCAATTACCACGGCAATACTTTTACGCTTTTTTATAAGAATGTTCAACACATCTTTCACCCACATAGTTTCCGGCACAAAAATAACCGGCAAAAGAATGGATTTAAGGGATTTCGGTTTTTTGAAAAGTTCAAAAGAATGGATATAACCTATAATATCGTCTATGGTTTCGTTGTAAATAAGAATCTTGGAAAGCCCGGTTTCCGTAAAGGTCTGGATCAGGTCTTTAGGAGCCTGATTCTGATCTACCGCAATGATCTCGGTTCTCGGGATCATTACCTCCCTTGCCTTGATGTCTGAAAATTCCAGGGCATTCTGAAAGATCTGAATTTCAGAATCCACCTCCTCATCATCTTCCACGGTTTCCATTTGCTCATTGATAAAATTACCGAGTTCCACCTTACTAAAGGCCAGCTGCACCTCATCCCCTTCGGTCTTAAAGAAGCGCTTGAGCACAAAATCTGAAACCCAGATCACAAAACTGGAAACAAAACTGAAAATGATATAAAAGAAATATGCCGGTACCGCAAAAAACTTCAGCATTGTATTGGCATAGATCTGAAAAAATACTTTTGGCAAAAATTCTGCAGTAAGCAGGATGATTAATGTGGAAATTACGGTTTGCGTAAAGAGACTGAGATCGGCCACAAGATATTGCAGCAGAGCATTATCAATTGGGCGAAGCCCTTCAAGCCAGGCCATAATAAGATCGCCCATAAAAAAACCATAGATTACCAGGGCAATATTATTACCCACCAGCATTGTGGCTATGAATTTCGAAGGCTTTTTGGTAAGTCTTTTCAGCACTTTGGCCAGGAAGTCGTTCTGGCGCTTTTCAATTTCGATGTAGATCTTATTGGAAGAAACGTAGGCGATTTCCATTCCCGAGAAAAAAGCCGAAAGCAAAAGGGAGCAAGCAATTATAGCAATGTCAATCTCCATTTAAGTTATTTATTGCGTTCTTCCATTTTTCGTCTAAACCTTCTTTTAAAGAAGAACATAAAGATCGAAATAAGAACGAAGAAAAGAAACAGATAAGCCCTGTTTCGCTCGGTATCCCAAATTCTTACCGCTTCGAAAATGAAAAAAGCTGCAATAAAAAGATAGGCATACTCGAAATATTTGAAATACTTACTCATCGGTTTTTTCTTCTATAATTTGAACTCCTATGTTGGTTCTGGATCGAAAATTACCGAAATTTTGGTTAGAATCAAAACCCTGCCCTTCGTTAAGAGCTCCGTTTGGAAATTGAATTTTATTTGGCTTATCAGTAAAAACCCAGCTTCTGTCCTGGTCCCAGTATAACTGACTTGCCTCTAGCTTTGTACTATCACTGGTAAAAAGAACCACATTGCCCTGAAGATCTATCAGGCTGGTCTTTTCATAGATGATTCCGTAGTCAGCCGTCAATGTGCTTTTCTTGTTATCCTCGTCGTAAAACTCCACTTCAAGCCCGTCCGGAAACTCCCTGTACGGAAAATCCTTATTGGAAAAATCGAGCATCTTAGGACTCTTAAGATTAGCAACCAACCTCCCGGAATCGGTGTATTTAAGGTTCAGATCCTTAGCGATGGCCTGCGGATCATTCCCCTGCAGATCCAGTGCGCGGATCTCCTTCAGGTTACCCTGACATGAAAAAAGCATTGTCACGCCTGTTAGCGTGACAATGCCTGATATTATATTCCGGTATGTTAACCTCATTCTTATAAGCTTGGGATACGCACGGTCTCTCCAATCCAGCATCCGATCTGGATAGGCTCTCCTGAGCTTCTTCCTTCCTGGAATACATCAGATTTTTGAGGAGCTCTTCCTCGGTATGCCGCAGCAGCCTGGTTGGCATTGCTAGACAGTCCCGGATCCACTCTACCGGCTTTAGCAGCATATTCAGCAGCTAACCAGTAAACAGCTCTCTTATCAAAGGTAGTGGTACCACAGTTGTTCGCACTGCTGGCATACATATTCGCGATCTGAAGGTAAGCATTACCTAAAGAAGGCTTTTCTCTAAGAGCTTTTCTGTAAAAACTTCTTGCCTGAGAGAAGCTACCTTTTTCCTTATAGTTGTTCGCAATTCTATAATAGATTCTTGCTTTATCTGCAGGATTGGTTTCAAGTTCAGCAGCTTCATTATAGTACTCTAGTGCCTTACCATAGTCTCCGTTAGATTCAGCTAACTGACCTAAAGAGTATGCAGACTTCGCAGAAGGCTTAAGTTTGTGAAGTGCTTCAGACACTTTCACGAATAACGGATCTTCCGTACAGTCCTTAGCAGAAAGCCTGGCGTTGGCATTCTCTAACCAGCTCACATCGTCTTTCTTAGATTCGAAATCTTTAGAATAAAGCGGGATAAGGTTATCACAATCTGCCCTCTGACCAAGTTTTGCGTTGATACTTCCTTTTACTTTACTATAAGCCTCAAGATTGGTTTCAGCAATTTTGATCATCTTTTCTTCTTTGGCAGTAAGCTGCTCTCCTTTTTCCTGCTTCTCAAGCAGTCCTGCCAATGTTTTTGCAAGATCATTCTCTTCTTCCTCTACCTTTTCGATAACATCATCATACTTTTCAAAAACATCCTCTAAAGAACGTTCTCCGGCATCCTGCATATCTACAAGTAGTGAGAAATAAGCATAAAGACCAACAGCAGAGGTAAAGTTCTCCTTATCTTCTACAAAGGCTTTATCAAATGCTTTGTACTGAGACTCCTTATCTCCAATCTTGTTGAAGTATTTCAATTTAGCGATATCAGAATATACATCTCCCTTTTTGGTCTTATTCGGGAAAAGTTCAAGTCTTTCTTCCCAAACATCGATCAATTCTTCTACAAATTCTGCTTTTTTCTCGCCTTCAGATTTATCGATTTTATCGTTTAAAACTCTTTCCAGGTACTGGTATGTAGCCAAACTGTATTTTGGACATTCCTCCCTTACCTTCATTAAGGGTCCGTAAGCAGCATCATAATTTTTTGCTTTTGCATCGTCATAAGCCAAAGCCGCCATTGTTGCACAGTCATTAGACTGTGCGCTTAACGCCCCTGTACCTAACAAAGCTACTGTAAGTAATGCTATAAATCTCGCTTTCATTTTCTTGTTTTATTGTGGGTTAATTAAATTTTCTTTTTTCGAACCATTTATCATTTAATGACAAACCTATAGAAATTTTGAAAAAGTTCTCTTTAATTAGATCGGAATCTGTCGTACCGCGCTGTCCATACTCAATTCCGAGGTTTGCATTAGAGAAATTTGCTCCGACAGGTAATCCAACTCCAAAAGATATGCCAAACTCATTAATGCTCTCATTCCTCAGGTGCAATCCAGTCTCCTCAAATCGCAGTCCGGCTCTGTAAACAACTCGTTTAAAATAACTTGTCAGGGAGTTGTACTGAGGAATAAAATACCCCCCTAAACGATAATGCGCCGCGTCCTGATAAGCAACATTTTCATCGCCGGTGTTGAAACTGTTCCCAAATGCACTGGTTCCTCTTCCCGTATATTCACCACCTACAAACCACGAATTAGGCTTTCCAAGTCCGGCTCCAACTGTAAGCTCTGAAGGAAGGTCGAACTGAGAATCTACTCTTTCAAATTCGTGCTTATCTAAAACCACTTCTCCCGTACCCAGGAACGCAATAGTGGAAATCTCCCTATAATTCTCTGAATCCAGACGAGCTTCTGGAGCATAACTGGCAGAGGCATGTAATTTCAGGTTATCTGAAATCATTCGCTGGTAATCTACCCCGAACTTAAAATTAAAACCAATTATATCGGTTCTCCTGATATCCCTGGTCCCGAGCTCTATGCCTTCACGGGCAACAGATCTTCTGTTCTGGAAGTTTCCGAAGTTATACTGGGCATCAACCCCAACACTCAAACTTTCACTAATTTCATATGCGGCAGTAAGGAAAACTTTATTCATTCCTCCTCTTCCGGTAAGTCTGCTCCCCTGATTTTCTTCCACATCAAGAATTCTGTATCCTACCGAAGTATAAGGCATTACCCCAAGACCAAAACCAAATTTACCCACAGGAACACCTATTGCCAGATAATCCAAAGAGGTGATCTTAGCACGGTCTTCAGCTGTATTAGTCTGTAATTTAACTCTTTCGTGGCTTCCACCTACTGAATAATTTGTTAATTTAAGTCGTCCGTAAGAAGCTGGATTCCTGAGGTTCAGGTGGATACTGTCAGAAAAGGTACTTAATCCACCCATCGAGCGGTTCTCTACAGTCCCTTTAAAATTAGTGAGTCCAATCCCGTAGTAAGAGTATGGCGAAGAAACGTTTTCCTGAGCGGATGCCATCACTGTAAAAAATACAGCTACGATTACTATAAATCGTTTTATCATTGAGTCTTATTAAATTCTAAAATGCAGTTCAATCCCTCCAAAAGAAAATTCGGGTTGGCAAATATGCTATTTTTTACCCGCATAGACAAAATTTGCGTATCACCACCTGTTAAAATAACTGTTAAATTCTTATTTTCAGAAAGATAAGCATCAATAAAACCTTCTATCTCCATAGTCGTCCCGGCAACCACTCCGGTCCTTATACTGCCTTCGGTAGAATTCCCTATCAGCCCCTCCTGCTCATCTGCCCGTACAAGCGGCAAACGCGATGTAAATTGATTTAAAGCTCTGAACCTCATTTCCAGTCCAGGCGAAATTGCTCCTCCAAGGTATTCTTCCCTGTCATTTTTAAAATCGTAGGTAATACAAGTTCCCGCATCTATCACTAGAACATTTTGTGACGGATACTTCCCGACCGCCGCAGCCATAAGTGCGATCCGGTCTTTTCCCAGGGTTTCAGGAGTAGCATATAAATTATAAAAAGGCAGATTGGTGTTCTGATCCAGGATAAGCAATTCGAAATGCTTCTGAAGCTCTTTTTCTATTTCCGGAACCTCATTTACTACCGAAGAAAGGATCGCTTGTTCAATTTCGGGGTGGTTTTGAAAAAAAACCGGAAATTTTTTAAAAAAATCTTTCGTGGCAAATGCTGTTCTGTCTATAAGCTCACCAGACTGAAAAACAGCAATTTTGGTGGCGGAATTCCCTATATCTACTACTAAATTCATTCAGGTTTTATTGAGAAAGCTAAAATACAAAAGCATTTTTTTAAAATTTCCTTTGTGAGTTCCTAAAAATGAAATTATATTTGCCACCGCTTAAACAAGCAACTGGTGCCTTAGCTCAGTTGGTAGAGCAAAGGACTGAAAATCCTTGTGTCCCTGGTTCGATTCCTGGAGGCACCACCTTTAAAAACCCAAGCTACTTAGCTTGGGTTTTTTTATTTTTGGCAGATGCACTTCCTCTATATTCTTTATTCTAAAAAGACAGATCGCTATTATATAGGTGAAACTTCAGATATCCGGAACAGACTAAAACAGCACCAGCAACACCACTTTAAGTATAATTTTACCGAAAAAGCCGAAGACTGGGAATTGAAATTACAGTTCGAAACGACGAACAGGGAGGAGGCCCTTTATCTCGAGAAGTTTATCAAGCGAATGAAAAGCAAAATCCTTATCAGTAAAGTAATACAAAACCTCTCATTACTTTCTGACATACTTAATAAAAAGCAGCCCTGGTTCCCCCGATGCCTCGGGGCTGGAGGCACCACCTTTAAAAACCCGCTTCAGCTGAAGCGGGTTTTTTTATTTCCGTATTTTTCTCATTCATATCTAATGATGTAACATATCCCCCAATACGGAAGATCAGGTTAAAGATTAAATGATTTTTTGGTAATAGAGAATTTTGCTTAGGCATAATCCTTAAAAAGACAGGAAGATCTTTTTTAGAGAAAACGCAAAAAAATCCCTGTCGGGCCTTTAGAACTTGCCCGATCACAGATTAGGAGGGTGACATTTCAAACCAGGTAGACAATTACAGGTCTATACGGTATACAGCACTACATTAACAATGGCACTAATTATTGCAAAGAAAATTAGGGCCAGCGCAAGAGTTACCAAGATCTTAGCAAAGATGTTAAGACCTCTCAGACTTCCTTTGTAATTGTGAACGAATTCTGTAAAAATTTCCATAAGCACGACTTTTTAAATTACACTTCAACTCTCCTAAAGTTAAGATCTTACAGAGCCTTCTCAAAAATTAATCGATGAATCAAAAATAAATTAGCCGTAATGCAAAAGCTTGATTTTCAAAAGGGAATAAAGGCTAGCTTTCCTACACAAAACTGGTGTTTTTGCTAATTTCCGGATAAAAAATGCAAATGATTTTTTACCTGTCTGAATTTATCGCCATACCAAATCCCGCAAAAAAAAGGATCCCGAAAATAATTTCCGGGATCCAGGATGATAGTTGTATAGGAAGAATGAACGCTATCAACCCCCCGCCCTGTTCAGTTCTTCCAAATTATTTTGGCGGGTTTTTCTTTCGGCTTTGCTTCCCTTGCTGAAGTTATAGCGTAAGCTGAGACTCACGGCCTGATTTCCGAAGTACTGGTCCAGCACAAAACGGTTCCCGGAGTATTCAGCATCTACGTGCATATCCATAGTTTTAAAAACATCGGTCGCATTAAGACTAACACTCAGCTTATCATCCATAAAAGATTTTCTAAACCCAAGGTCCAGCCACCACTGCTCATCAATATTATAGATCCCGTAGGCCATTGGTCCGCGAAAGGTGGCATTGAGTTCCATTTTTATATCTGCCGGCAGGTTTATCTGGTGATTACTTTGCAACATATAAAACAGATTATCGTTGTGAATTGACTCCCCATCTATCTCAAAATCATAATCCTGCTGATTAAACACCAGGTTATTATTCATCTTCCAGAAAGAAGTGAGCTCGAACGGGGCTACAATAGTTGCACTATAACTCTTAAAACTTTCAATATTCCTCTGGCTTAAACTGGTTTCCCTGGTTTCCGGGTTGGTACTAGGCACCTCTGCCATATAATTGACTGTATTATCATAGCTTAGCATCAGGTGATACTTCTTAAAGAAGGTCTGGGAAACCTGAAAAGTATTATTGATCTGGGATTTCAGCCCTGGATTACCAACCACATAGGTATAAGGATCAAGATAGAAAATCACCGGGTTCAGGCGCTCATAATCTGGTCTCGTGATCCTGCGACTGTAGGAATAGTTCAGTTTATAATTCTCACTTACTTTTTGCTCCAGTGAGAAGTTCGGGAAAAGCTCAAGATAGTCCTTATCATTCACTTCATTCATACTGAAGGAACCCCCTTTTCCTTTGGTTTGTTCGGCCCTTAACCCCAGCTTCAGATTCCAGGTGTCATTAAACCTGTTGCTGTAACTGGCATAGGCGGCATATATCTCTTCTTCATACCTGAACTTATCACTTATAGAAGGATCAAGAACGCGATCTCCATTAACCTCTCTGAAGTATTTCAATTCACTGTCTGAGATCACTTTACTTGTTTTTACCCCCAACTCAAGATTTGAAGTTTCAGAAAGAGGTGTGCTGAAGTCAACTTTAGCCGAATATATATCGTAATCAGAATCGCTTTCACTAAACAGATTTTCTAAGCTGTTTGGCGTATCATCCGGGTAAGTAAAGAAATTTCTGAACCTTGAATCGCTCTCCTTCTTAAGTCTTACGTAGTCTAGATCGGCAGAAATCGTGGTTCCTACAGTATCAAGTTCCCCTACGTAATGGAAGTTAAGTCTTCCCGTGGCATATTCCTCATTATTATGGTTATTGGCCTCAATATTTGCAATGTTGTTATTTTCGGCATCTGTAAGCCTGGAATAGGTATCCCAGTCTCCAACCCGATCCTGGTAGGTAAAATTGAAGACTCCTCCCACACTGTGGCGTTCATTAATATCATAATCGGTTCCCAGCTGAAGGGAAGGAATAAGCCTCTTACGCTCATCGGTCCCTATTTGCTCAAAGCCTTTTAATCCGTCTTCTACAGGAAACGTCCTTGAAATCTCCTGATCTCTGATCATTCCCCGTTCAGCGACATCAAGATTCAAAAAAGAATTCCATTTGTCCTTTTTATAATTAAGGTTAAGCCCGCCATTGAGGAGTTGCTGCTCATTGTACTTAAAACCGGCATAAATGCTACCGTTCACACCGGCAAGACTGTTCTTTTTAAGATTGATGTTTAAGATTCCTGCAGCACCTTCAGCATCATATTTTGCCGAAGGATTGTTGATGACCTCAATATTTTTGATGTTTTCGGCGGGCATCCCTTCCAAAAGAGCCTGTAGTTCTGTCCCCGATAAATAGCTAAGCCTGCCATCTATCATCACTGCCACCCCCTGTTTTCCGTTTATTCTGAATTCGCCATTCTGGTTTACGCTCACTCCGGGAGCACGAGAGAGCATATCAAACGCGGTATTCCCCGAGGCTATGGCAGTTCCTTCCACACGCATTACCATATTACCGTTATCCACTTCTACCCTCGGCCTCCAGGTCTTCACCAGTACCTCGTTGAGCATAGTAGCTTCCTCATTCATCACCACCTCCCCAATATCCTTTGTAAAACCGGGACCGGTGATCTCGAAGCCCCGTGTATAGGATGGCTTATATCCTATAGCGCTGAACTTTAACATATAGGTCCCGGTATAGGAAGGTTTAAGTTTAAAATTACCGTCTATATCGGTAGTAGTTCCTGTAATCAAGGTGGAATCGGGCAGCTTCATAACCGAAACGGTCGCAAATGGTATGGTCTCGTCTTTTTGGTCATAAAGCTCCCCCTTTATGATTCCATCTTGCCCTAACAATAATTGACTAAATAAAAAACTGACAATTATTACACTAAATTTTTGATACAACTTCATCGCTAATAATTTTTGGTTGATTAATTTTTTTCAATCAGCTGATGGTCCAAAGATGCAATGATGATGGGCTTTCAGGAAGTTGATTCTGATGAAACGGGAATCAAGATGAATGAAACGGGATTTAGGAGGAATGAAACAGAAGCAGAACATTTAAAATTTCAGCAACTTTGGTTTATTATCAACTATTAAACCTGTGAGCAATGAAGACCGGTAACTTAAAGCATTTATTTTTCTATTTTTACAAGGAACTAAAACTAACTGCCATTAGAACTTTTGCAAAAAAACCTGAACAGGAACTGAAAAAGAAACCTGGCCGGCTAGCATTGTTTTTCGAGAAAGCGGGAATCGCTGCAATCACCACATTATTTGTCTACACCACATTCATATTCCTGAATTTAGGAACCAAAATGTTTACCCGGGAAGGGGTTTCCATGCTTAGCCGTTTCAATCTTTATGAATTACTTTTCGCCTTTTGTTTTCTGTTAGTATTATTCTGGATACATTCTAAAATTTCACAATTTCTGGAACGGCCGTTCTTTAAAAAAACGAACTCCTTCAGAAAATCCCTAACAGAAGCATTATTGGTAGTTATTGCTACCGTTATAGCGTTAGGCCTTATAAACTTCCTTCCGCTATTCTTACTTTTTCCCGATATCGATCCCCCGGCAAAAGCCATACGCCGAGGCTTTGTTGTAAGCACCATCATCTCACTTTTCTTCTATTATTATGTAGAGCGTCAACGCAGCACCGGACGACTGCAGGCGGAGATGCTTCGCTCTGCCCGACTTCAAAAAGAAAATTACCAGGCCCAACTTAAGAACCTGAAAGATCAGCTACAGCCTCACTTTCTGTTTAACAGCCTAAACGTACTCAGTTCTCTAATACTAAAAGACCAGCACCAAGCCCTGGAATTCACTCAAAAATTATCAGACCTCTACCGTTCCTTTCTTGAAAGCGGAAAGGAAAGCCTGATCCCTTTAAAAAGAGAGATAGAAATTTCCAGGGATTATTGCTACCTGCTAAAGACAAGGTTTGGAAAAGCCGTACAGTTCAATTTTAATGTCCCAGACGATCAAAACGAAAATAAGGTTCCACCCGGCTCCTTACAATTACTTATTGAGAATGCCGTAAAGCACAATGGCTCCACATCAAAGCTTCCGTTAAAGGTGGATATTTACCAGGAGGAAGATTTTCTTATTGTCAGAAACAACCTTAAACCCCGCAAGGAAGCCCTGAAGACTACAAGAACCGGCTTAGAGAACATAAAGAGACGTTACCAATACCTTACAGACCGAAAGATAGAAATTGACAGGACCGAAACAGAATTCATCGCCAAACTTCCCTTACTTAAAGTAGAAGACTATGAACATAGTAATCATTGAAGATGAGATACATGCCTCAGATGCATTAGAATCAATAATTCTTAAGTTCAGGCCGGATACCCGTATTCTTGCCAAACCGGAATCTATTGAGGAGGCCATAAGCTGGTTTAAAAAGAATGATGCTCCAGATCTTATCTTTTGTGATATTCATCTTTCAGACGGCAGCAGTTTTGAGATCTTTAAACAGGTGGAAGTAAACACTCCCATCATTTTCACTACTGCTTATAACGAATATGCCATAGATGCCTTTAAGCTGAATAGCATAGATTATTTGCTCAAACCCTTAAAAAATGAAGAAGTAAATGCAGCGATCGAAAAATATGAAGGACTAAACCAGTCAAATCTAAATCTCGAACTGGAAAAACTTAATGATTTGCTTCGGCAGACACACCAGCTGAAAACAAAAGAAAGCAAATCAAGATTTATGGTGAAAAGCGGAAAGACCATAAAAGTGATCTCCAGCAAGGATACAGCTTACTTTCTTGCCGAAGATGGAGTGGTGCTTCTGGTTACTTTCCAGGGAAAACGCTTTGTAATCAACTATACCCTGGACCAGCTGGAAGAGGATCTGGATCCCGGCAGTTTCTTCAGGGCAAACCGGCAGCTGATCGTGAATATCAACACGGTAAAAGAAGTAAATCCTTATTTTAAAGGCAGACTCCACCTTGTGCTTGAACCGGGACCCGAAGAAGACCAGATCATAAGCAGCAGTAAGGCTTCCAGTTTTAAAGACTGGCTGGATTACTAAGCAATTTATTTCGGTGAATTTCATAACTTCCCAAAGCCGGACAAATTAATCATACCAGCAGATGGATAAATTTTTCAAAGAAGCCGTAGAACAGGCCAAAAAAGGATATGCAGAAGGCGGGATTCCTATCGGTAGCGTGCTGGTGCACAACAACAAGATCTTAGGCAAGGGCCATAACAAAAGGGTGCAGAAAGGCAGTGTGATCCTCCACGGCGAAATGGATGCCCTTGAAAACGCGGGCAGACGGCCTGCCAAAGTATACCGGAATTCGGTATTATACACCACTCTTTCTCCCTGCCCGATGTGTTCAGGCACTATTCTTCTTTACGGCATTCCAAAAGTTGTCATAGGCGAAAACAAAACTTTTAAGGGCTCAGAAGATCTCTTAAGAGCCAATGGCGTTGAGGTGATTGTATTGGACGACAGGGAATGCAGAAAATTAATGGAGGATTTCATTAGAGAAAAGCCCGAATTATGGAATGAAGATATAGGTGAGTAAAAAGCCCTTGCTGCCCCCGGCAATTCTTAACTCTCTGTATAAACTTATTTAACAGCTCCCCTTACCTATTAATTAAAGAGATCACCTTCCGACTTAACTCAAAAGCCATTTGAATATTATCTTCTGTACGATTACCTCAGTCCCACAATTTTTGAGTTTTTAATGTTTAAAATAGGTGTTTTCAACTAATGAATTCATCCTCTTTTAGCACTACTTTCAATCACAACTTAATCACTAATCTAAAAATTAATCAATATGAAAACTCGAGGTTATTTCATGTTCTGTTTGTTGATTATTATTTCCGCCTGCAACAATGATGATGAAGGAAACAGTACTACTCCAACCAGGGCAAACTTCACCCTTACGATTGAAAATGTTGCAGAAGCAAAGAGCTTCATCCACTCAGGCGTATTCAACACTCCCGATGGTGATGACGCAACGGGTCCCGCAACGCCCGGAAAAGAATATGAATTCAACATTGATGCCGGACGAAGCCAGAGCCTTACTTTTGTAACGATGCTGGCGGCAACAAACGACCTGTTCTTTGGTCCCGGAGGGGAAGGAATTGCTCTATATGATGAAATGGGAGACCCCATTACCGCCAATGTCACCAGCCAGGTCTATCTGTGGGATGCAGGCACCGAGGTAAATGAAGAGCCTTTTGTGGGGCCTAATACCGTTTCGAAACAAGCTTCGGCGAACACTGGAGAAGATGAAAACGGCAATGTGTTAAAGATCGGGGATGTCACCACCGGTTTTGAATTTGATTACCCCGCGGTCTCTGACCTTATTGAAGTTAGTATCACTCATATTCAGGATACCCGGTTTCGGGTTAATATCGAGGTTTTGGCCACGGCAGAACTGGAAACCAGCGAAGGTACGGTGGCAGCTCCTATCTCGCCCGGAGTCTGGGTGGTTCACAATGGCAACAATCCTCTCTATACCGAAAATGAACCAGATTTCGTACAGGGCGTGGAAGCCATTGCAGAAGATGGCAACCCGGCTGCTTTAGGCGCTTATGCAGAAGAAAATACCGGGGTTACTTACCCTATCTCCCCGGGGGTATGGGTGCTCCACGAGAAAGGAACTTTTCCAATTTATAAATTAGGCACAGAGGATTATGGAGACGGCCTCGAAGCAATTGCGGAAGATGGCAATACAGAAATACTTTCCGAAAACCTCAGCAGCCTGGAGGGCTATATTACCGGAGGGGTATTTAATACCCCAACCGGGGCAGACGCCCCCGGGCCGTTACGTCCCGGCCACACTTATGAGTTCTCCTTTGAAGCAGAAGAAGGTGAAAACCTGTCTATTGCCACGATGTTAGCCGCAACCAATGATGTATTTATTGGAGCCATAGGAAGCGGAGTGATCCTGTTTGAGCCCGATGGAACGCCAAGAAGGGGAGATATAACCGGTAAATTCCTCCTCATAGATGCAGGCACAGAGCAAAACGAAGAGCCCGCCGTAGGCCCTAATACAGTCACCAATCAATTAGAAGCCAATACGGGAATTGAAGAAAACGGAACTGTGGCCCTCTTAAGCAACGTTGATGACGAACGCACTTATCCTTCGGTCAATCAGATCATAAAAGTGACGCTTACTCCGGACGAATAATTTTACAAGAAAACTGCTATAAAAAAAGCCGTTCAAAACTGAACGGCTTTTTACTATTTTTCATCAACCAAACTTTAGGACACTGCCTTCAGCTTATTGATCGTAGATTTATCAAGTTTATCTTCGGCATACTCCCTTGTAACCCTGAATTTGGATTCATTGCTTTCAGGCAGCTCGAACATTGCATCGGTAAGGATAGCCTCACACAGAGAACGCAATCCACGTGCTCCAAGCTTATATTCCACCGCTTTTTCCACGATATAATCCAAAGCTTCATCGGTAATATCGAACTCGATATCATCCATTTCAAACAGTTTTTTATACTGCTTTACAATAGCATTCTTCGGTTCGGTAAGAATTGACCTAAGAGTTTTCTTATCCAAAGGATTCATATAGGTAAGCGCAGGTAAACGCCCGATGATCTCGGGGATCAATCCGTAGTCTTTAAGATCTTTTGGAATAATGTACTTTAAAAGATTGGTTCTTTCTATAGAGTCTTCGCTCTTGGAAGCACTGAAACCAACTGCCTGCATATTCAAACGCTTGCTGATGTTTCTTTCAATCCCGTCAAAAGCACCACCTGCGATGAACAAAATATTTTCGGTATCTACCTCAATAAATTTCTGATCGGGATGCTTTCTTCCTCCTTTAGGCGGAACGTTTACGGTAGTCCCTTCCAATAGCTTGAGCAACGCCTGCTGCACGCCTTCCCCTGATACATCGCGGGTAATTGAAGGATTATCACTCTTACGCGCAATCTTATCTATCTCATCAATAAACACGATCCCACGCTGAGCTTTGTCAACATTATAATCGGCAGCCTGAAGCAACCTGGTAAGTATACCTTCAACATCTTCCCCCACGTATCCCGCTTCAGTCAATACAGTAGCATCAACTATAGCTAAAGGAACATTAAGCATCTTGGCGATGGTCTTGGCAATAAGGGTTTTCCCGGTTCCTGTTTCCCCCACCATCACAATGTTACTCTTCTGGATTTCCACATCATCTTCAGATGATGGCTGAAGCAGTCTCTTATAATGGTTATAAACAGCAACCGACATTACTTTTTTGGTAGCTTCCTGGCCTATCACATATTCATCAAGAAAAGCCTTGATGGTTTTAGGCTTGCTAAGCATAAGGTCTGAAGACAATTCCTTTGCCTCCCCCTGCTTGAGCTCTTCGAGAACTATCCCATGAGCCTGTTCAATGCAGCGGTCGCAAATGTGAGCGTCCAGACCGGCAATAAGTAAATTGGTTTCCGGTTTCTTCCTTCCACAAAAGGAACATTCTAATTCTTCTTTCGCCATTTCTTTCATTTTCCGGTTATCGGTTTCTGCTCTATAATATAATAAAGCTTAGCCGAAACCTATCCTTCTCTCGTTAAAATTTCATCGATCATTCCATACTCCTTAGCTCTGTCTGCCTTCATCCAGTAATCACGATCACTGTCTTCATAAACCTTGTCATAGGTTTGTCCTGAATGTTTTGAAATGATCTGGTACAATTCTTCCTTAAGGGTAAGGATCTCTCTGGCTGTGATCTCAATATCACTGGCCTGGCCCTGGGCTCCGCCTAAAGGCTGATGTATCATCACCCTTGAATGCGGCAATCCGCTTCTTTTCCCTTTTTCTCCTGCACAAAGCAGCACTGCTCCCATAGAAGCTGCCATCCCCGTACAGATCGTTGCCACATCGGGCTTTATGAACTGCATGGTGTCATAAATACCAAGTCCGGCATAAACACTACCTCCCGGTGAGTTTATATAGATCTGAATGTCTTTAGACGCATCTGTACTCTCAAGAAAAAGCAATTGTGCCTGTACTATATTGGCAACCTGATCGTTTATTGCGGTCCCCAAAAAGATAATACGGTCCATCATTAGCCTCGAAAAAACATCCATTGCAACAGCGTTCATCTGGCGTTCCTCAATAATATTGGGAGTCATCCCAACCGGAGTCATACTGCTTACAATTTCCTGGTAATAGTTACTATTAATTCCGTGGTGTTTGGTGGCGTATTTTTCAAACTCTCTTCCGTAATCCATCAATTTTTTATTTTTTAAAGATTCTTAATCAAGAACCCCTTTTTAAGCTAAAAAGGCGTTATCCCTATTAGGTTAACGCCTTAAAGATAGGTATAAATTTTAAAAAAGGCTTACTTGTAAATCTCTTTCACAAATTCTTCGTAAGTCAGCTCTTTTTCATCAAATTTCATATTCTCCTTGTAGAATTCAAGAAGTTTTTCGTTCATCAATTGTTCAGATAAACGCTTCACTTCATCCTGATTAGAAAGGATTCTTGCCGCGATATCATCAAGCTCTTTCTGTGAAGGATCCATCTGGCCAAACTGAGCCATCTGCTGCTTGATCTTATCGGTAGCAAAAGCCTTAAGATCTTCAAAGTTCACCTCAAGGTTGTTCTCTTTGATGATCTTTCCTTCGATCAACTGGTAACGAAGTCCTTTTTCGCTCTTTTCATATTCTTCTTTTGCTTCTTCCTCGGTCATTGGTTTTTCTCCAACGGTCTGGATCCACTTCTGAAGAAATTCTTTTGGAAGTTCAAAATCGGTCTTTTCGATCAAAGCTTCAGTAACATCATTCATCAACTGCTGATCGCTTTGCTGCTCAAATTGCTTGGCCGCATCCTCCTTGATCTTTTCCTTAAGCTCGGTAACGGTCTTTACCTGGTCTTTTCCGAAAAGCTTATCGAAAAGCTCCTGGTCAAGATCTGCAAGTTCTCTTTTGTTGATCTCAGAGATAGTGAATTCAACCTCTATATCAAGATCGTGAGCCTTATCGTGCTCGATCCCAAGATGCTGAATAAGCTCGTGATCGTCTTCAAAAAGATTTTTGGTCTTAAGTTTAAGGGTATCCCCTACTTTAGAACCAACAAATTTATTAAGGTTTCTCTTGCCTTTTACTTTTTCAAGTTCAACTGAAGTTTCTTTTTCGATCCCCTCTTCTTCATTCTTGAAGGTACCTGCAACAACATCTCCTTCTTCCACCTCATCTTTAGAGATCAGCTTTCCGTATTGTTTCTGAATAGATTCGATCTGGTTGTTCACCATCTCTTCATCAGCAACAATGTTATATTTTGTTACCGGTTTCTTCAGCTCAAGGTCAACATCAAATTCAGGAGAAAGTCCAAGTTCGAATTCGAAAGTGTAGTCTTCCTTATCCCAGTCAAAATTTTCCTGCTCCTTAGGGATAGGATTTCCTAAAACATCCAGTTTCTCCTCGGTAAGGTAGTTGTTCAGGGATTCCTGAAGAAGTTTGTTTACCTCATCTACCAACACAGCTTTTCCGTACTGTTTCTTCACCATTCCCATTGGCACGTGACCTTTTCTAAAGCCGGGAATATTGGCATTTTTACGGTAATCCTTTAATATCTTCTCTACTTTAGGGGCGTAATCGTCTTTAGCGATATCTACTTTTACTACCGCGTTCAATTCATCAATATTCTCTCTGGTAATGTTCATCTTGACTTGTTATAAAAATTGGAGTGCAAAATTACACTTTTTTCGGAAGCCCGCAAAGTTTCAAAACCTTGAATTTCAGCAAGCTCCTAATCTGATTTTAATAACGAGAATAAGATCGACTGAAAAAGGGACAGAAGAAGGCTGAATATTATGGCAATCAGCAACCCGTCTACCTGGAAACCACCTACAAAGGCATCGGCCAGCAAAATTATTATGGCGTTTATCACCAGCAGAAATAAACCAAGAGTAAGGATGGTTACCGGCAGGGTAAAGATCACCAAAATAGGTTTCACGATAAGATTTAGAATGGCCAGCACGATGGCTACAATTATAGCCGTAACATAACTGGCTACGTGGACTCCCGGAAGAAATTTTGCGAGAACCACTACCGCAAGAGCGGTAAGTAAAATTCTAAGTATGAAATTCATAATTTAATAAGTTGGTTGCTAACAAAAATGCAAAAAAAACGCCGGAATATTTCCGGCGTTTTTAAGTTTTTTATGAGTGCTTGTGATTATTGCACTTCATTATTATAGGTAATGGTACCAAAGTTACCCGGATCCAGCATAGGTACTTCTGAGCCATAAGTAGCATTTACCTCCATTATCATCTCGTTTGCGATAACTGCGTTACCCCTTGGAGTGAGGTGAATTCCGTCAAGAGAAAAAGCACCACCGGTTCCAAATTCATCGGTAAGTATGGTTCCGTTAACCTGTATCCCCTCACCAGCAAGCTTATCCAGCACAGCATTGGCATCTACAAGCGCAAGACCATTTGCCTCTGCAAGAGCCGAAATAGTAGCGTTATATGCGTTGGTGGCCGCTTCTATCTTACCAAGCTCTTCTTTATCCAAAGCATCTTTATCATCTATACCGCTTACGGCATTTATAACAAGCTCAGCTTCGGCCTCGGTAGGCTGTTGACCCTGTTGAAGTTTTCCGAGCACCTGCATTACTTCAGGGGTGAGCATTACAGAACCATAACCCTGTGCGAGTGCAGTTCTGTCTATAGTTAACAGAAGTAATTCCTCTTCTGTCATTTGTCTGAAACCTAAAGGATTCATCTCCGTTTTAGGAACATCTATAAGAAAACGATTCTCATCTGCCTTAAAGCTTATTGCATACTGAGCCGCTAAAGCAGCTGCCTGCTCCTGAGGAACTCCTTTCTGCATTAGTCCAGCAGCAAAGATCTGAGAAACCGCCTGGAAGTAGGCTGTTAGCTGTGCTGCCTGCTCTGCTTCGAGATCAAGAGCATCGTTTGGCACCGCTGTAAAATAAGGCACCGAAGTCACATCAGGAATATTGATAAGCACTCCTCCTGAAGCTGAAGCAGAAAGATTTTCCACCATCTGGCTGTAAACAGAGCCAAATACGTTAGGGTCTGTAATATCATTAGGACCGTAGGTTGAAGGATCGGTATTGTTGGTTTGATCCACACCTACTCCACCTGAAGTGGCATACCCAAGAACATCGTTATTTCCTATCCAAAGAGAGAAGAAAGTAGGCTCCTGCATAAGCGCATCCTTAATCACACTAGTTCCGGGAGAAGTTGCAAACCTCGCAAAATAAGGATTGGCAACACCGCCAGGCACACCAGCCACATTCCCATAGCCTTCAGCTACCAGGTGGAAGCTTTTAGCCCCGGGCACTCCCATATTATTGAAAGGCCCTTCCAGCGTATTTGTTACTTCGGTTGTAGGCGCAGCACCCCTGTAGCGTTGCGGGCTAGGCCCGGCCGCTCCAACAGCAAGCACATAACGGGTGTCTGCAATTACATTTCCGCCTAAGGTCAGTCCTCCGGCATTGTCATTCACATAAGGAATGGTGAATTCTTCAGTATCCTGAACAAGAGAAAACTGATTGGCCACAAGTTTAGGATAGGCATTCTCCTGCCCTGTAATGTAAAGAGCTCCATCTGCATAACCTGCAGTTAACGAATTTCCTAAAGCAACATAATTTGAAAAATCAGCCTGCCCCTTTGCATAGAAATTCTGATCTTCAATAGAGTTTTCAAAATCTGCCTCACAGGAAACAACCCCCAGAGCCAGTATCGCCATATATTTAAAGTAGTTCTTCATCTTTAAAAGTATTATAATTTATAAGTTATACCTAAACCAGGAATAAAAGCAACTGTCTTATACGTCCCCTCGAAAGAAGCTCTCTGACCTTCAGGTGTGGTATAATAATCGTAAGATTCGTCTATCTCATTAAATCTTGAATAAAGGAAAGATGCATCTATAGCAAGATTATCGTTCACATTAACAGAAAGTCCTGCAGTGAAGTTGTTGGAATCGTTACGCGGAGTTTCCGGCGCAAAGTATCCTGATTTTACCGGAGACTGGTCAAAATAGTACCCGGCTCTCAAAGTAAAGGTTTCGTTTGCAGTATACTGCACCCCGAACCTGTAAATAGAAGCATCCTCGTAGTTTCTTGGGTTATTAGAATCAGGAATGTTAGGATCGTCAAAATGAACATCAAGAGATTCATAAGTATCCCAGAAAGTTCTGTTATAATCGAACGCTACAAGCCATTTATCCAGGAACTCATAAGAAAGCCCAACAGAAAGCTCTGCCGGAAGAGGCAATGAAGCATCAAAGGTTGTATCGTTGAAAGGAGTTAAAGGCGAATTAGGTACATTCTCAAAATCTGCTTCCCCGTCTTCAGCGTCTACATTAATTTCAGAACGATAATTCACACCAATTCTAAGATCCTCCGTCGGGTTGAACATTGCACTCGCAGACCATCCCCAGGCACTAACTCCTGAAGCGTCTATGGTTACATTAGAACGATTGCCCTCAAGATCTGTAAGTGATCTGGTAAGGTTACGGTTAAAGTTAACAGCACCGTTCACATAGATAGGACCACCACCTACACTTAATTTTTCAGAAATCTTTACAGAAGCTAAGGCCTGTACGTAAATAGCCTGAAGTTCTATATCGTTAACCAAGTGAGATCCGGCCCAGTCTTTTGGCCATTTTACCGTACTCCCGTAAGGAGTATAGGCACTCAAACCTAAGGTAAGCCAGTCGCTGGCCTTATATGATGCGTAAACGTAAAAAGGAGTCTTTGTGGGGTTATCGGTAGTGGCAGATTGCCCTAAAGAAGTGTTTTGCCACGAAGTTTCGGTAAACACTGCACTTGCCCCAACAGCTACATTCAATTTATTCTCAAGATAAACCAGTCCGGCAGGGTTAAAAAAAGCAAGTTCTGCATTATTTACTACGGCCACACCTGCGTGTCCCATAGCTAATGAACGCTGCCCCTGAAGCGCAACACGGTATCCACCGGCATATGACACTGCAGCAACCAAACCAAACAAGGTTAGGAATAATAGTTTTTTCATAATTTAAATAGGATTAAAATTTGATAGATTTAAAAAGCATTGCCCAAATTTAGCATAAAATACATATTTTGCAACAAAAGAGGCTATTATATTATGCATACATAATATATTTAGAAAGGTTTTAAAGAAAGCGCATCACCGTCTTGTAAAAAGCATCCGGATTTTCTGCGTGAACCCAGTGTCCGGCCCCGGGAATATCAACTATTTCGGCATCGGTAAAGTGTCTCCTGATCTCTTCTTCGTCTTCAGGCAAGATGTAGTTGGACTTCTCTCCTTTTATGAACAGGGTGGGTTCGGTAAAGATATAACCATCAGGCAAAGCCTCCCCTATATTCTCTATATTAGATTTAAGCGCATCAAGATTCAGCTTAAGAGACAGCTTGTCTTTCGACTCTCTTGTAAGATTTTTCAGAAGAAAAAGGCGGATCCCTTTTTCTGAAACAAACTCTGAAAGGTATTTGTCAGCCTCCTTCCGTGAAGAAATATTCGCATTATCGAGTCTGGTAAGCCCATCCAAAATTTCCTGGTGATGCGGCTCGTAATATTTTGGTGCAATATCCACCACGATCAACTTCTCTACCAGGCCTGGATTAAGTGCAGCTGCAAGCATTGCAGCCTTACCTCCCATAGAGTGCCCCATCAAAATAATATCCTTAAGACCTTTTTGCCTGCAATATTCCTCGACATCTTCAGCAAGCAACTGATAACTAAACTCCTCGCTATGGGGACTTTTACCGTGGTTCCGCTGATCTATAAGGTGAACCTGGTAACCGGCATCGGCGAATTTCTTCCCCAGGGTCTTCCAGTTATCACTCATCCCAAGGAATCCGTGAAGTATTAAAAAAGCTTTTCCTTCTCCTAAGATATTGGAATGTAATTTCATCTATTTCAATCGCTTTAGATATTCCTGAATAGTTTTTTCAAAACCAAGATACAAAGCCTCAGAGATCAGGGCGTGCCCAATAGACACCTCGTCCAGATAAGGCATATTCTTCTTAAAGAACTCTATATTCTCAAGAGAGAGATCGTGCCCCGCATTAATTCCCAGGCCAAGTTCGTGGGCAAGTTTCGCGCATTCGGCATAAGGAGCTATCGCTTCTTCCCTGTTCTTTTCATAGTTTACCGCATAAGATTCCGTATACAGTTCAATACGATCGGTGCCCGTATCAACAGCTCCCTTAATCATTTCAGGTTCAGGGTCCACAAAAATGGAAGTTCTGATCCCTTTATTTTTAAACTCCCCTATCACCTGTGAAAGGAAGTCCTTATATTTAATGGTATCCCAACCGGCATTAGAAGTAATAGCATCTTCGGCATCGGGAACAAGTGTAACCTGAGCAGGCTTAGCCTCCATTACCAGTCCTAAAAACTTAGCCACCGGGTTTCCTTCAATATTAAATTCGGTAGTTACTTCAGGAGCAAGATCACGAACATCCTGATAGGTAATATGACGCTCATCCGGCCGGGGATGCACGGTGATCCCCTGTCCGCCAAAAGACTCAATATCCTTTGCCACCTGCAGCACATTAGGCATATTTCCTCCACGGGCATTTCTCAAGGTTGCCACCTTATTGATGTTTACGCTTAATTTCGTCATTTTTTGAGCTTTGAATTAACAAAAATACAAACTTGCAAATGCCCGAATGAATTTTATTTTAATTAATTTGCAGAAAAGGAGAACTGATTATGAATTTGAAGGAATATATAATTAACGATGTTTCGATCAGGAAATTCTCCGACAAGGTGAGTGAGATCCAGGAGCTTTTTAATCAGCTTACATACTCCCACCTGCCGGTAGAAAACAACGGCATCTATATGGGTTGTATTTCAGAAAATGACATCAGGTGTTTCGAAGCTGACAAAAAACTGGAGGACTACCAGTATGCCCTTGAGGGATTTTTAGTTCGCGACAACACCTACTGGTTGGATGTGCTGGAGGCTTTTGCACAGAATGACACGAACATCCTGCCTGTTTTAGACGAAGAGAACAATTATCTGGGGTATTACGAGCTTAATGAGATCATTGCCTTATTCAAGGAAACGCCGTTTTTTAATAATGCCGGAAATATCTTTGTGGTACAGAAAGGCGTAAAAGATTATTCCTTCAGCGAGATCTGCCAGATCATAGAATCTAACAACGCCCACCTGCTGGGAGCCTTTGTTTCAAAAATTGAGAACGATATGGCAGAGATCACAGTAAAAATAAATCCTTCAGGCATTAACGAGATCATTCAGTCTTTCAGGAGGTACGGGTACAATATCACATCTGAACACCGGGAAGACCATTTCAACAAAAATCTAAAAGACCGTTCAAAGTATCTGGACAAATACCTGAATATATAATTTATGAAAATAGGCATTTACGGTCAGTTCTATCATACTAACGCCGGGAAATACATCGGAGAGCTACTGGAGTTACTTGATCAGGAAAACATTGAAGTGTATATAGAAGAAAACTTTCTGGACCTCATCAACCTGAACAAAACCATTAAAAAACAGTACAACCACTTCAGGACTTTTGAAGAGCTTGACCAATCTTTCGACCTTTTTTTCAGCATTGGTGGTGACGGTACCATTTTGAAATCCATCAATTATATCAGGAATCTCAATATTCCCATCGTGGGAATAAACACAGGAAGACTTGGTTTTTTGGCTACCATCCAGAAAGAGGAAATCAACGAGACCATTCACACTATTTTGGAGAAAAAATACTCCGTTTCTCCGCGCACCGTACTCACCGTTGCCACCAATCCCGAAAGCAACGAAGCTATTTTTGACCACGTTGCGATGAACGAGATCGCGGTAAGCCGAAAGAACACTACCTCTATGATCACGGTAGACACCTGGCTTAACGACCAATATCTAACATCTTACTGGGCCGACGGGTTGATTGTGTCTACCCCCACCGGCTCTACAGGTTACTCCCTAAGCTGCGGAGGCCCTGTGATCACTCCCGATGCCGATTCCCTGGTGATCACCCCTATTGCTCCGCACAACCTGAACGCGAGACCACTGGTCATAAAAGACGACACAAAAATAACCCTGAAAGTTTCAGGAAGAGAGAACTCCCATCTTGTATCTATGGATTCCCGCCTCGCAACCTTAAAGAACAACACCGAAATTATTATCCGCAAGGCCGACTTCAACATCAATATGGTAGAACTCAAAGAAGACAGTTTCCTAAATACCCTACGCAAAAAACTGCTTTGGGGCGAAGATAAGCGCAACTAAGCAATAAAAGTTTTCAAAAACTGTTTATTAAAATGTACAAATCTGCTCAAATTATTGTAGAGCAAACATAATTGTTATATTTGCAAACTTTTGAAAACCTATGAGGTACCTAATAGCTATTGTATTAATGGTTGTTTTTGCGGCTGACACATACTCACAAACTTTTGAAGTGGGCCCGTTTGTTGGCGGAGCCAATTATATTGGTGATGTAGGAAGAACTAATTACATCTATCCGAATACACTTGTCGCGGGTGGCCTCGTAAAATGGAACCAAAGCCCACGTCATTCCTTCCGCCTGTCGGTTTTATACGCCAATATTCAGGCTAACGATAAAAAATCTGATGACCCAAGGAGAGTACAACGGGGATATTCATTTAATAACACTATTTTTGAAGGGTCACTGGGAATTGAGTATACCTTCTGGCATTTTGACCTGCACGAGGGAGCGCCGCAAAGCGCCCCTTATTTATATACCGGGCTAACATATTTTATGGCAGATCACCTTCAGCTTAAGAATGGCCCTACCGGGAACCTGGTAAACGAAGGAACCAACTGGGAATTTGCCATTCCTATGGTGTTCGGTTATAAAGAAACCATAACCAATTTTATGGTGGCAGGAATGGAAATAGGAGCCCGATATACGTTCACCGACAACTTGGACGGCAGCTGGCCTGAAGAGCTTTTAGGCGACCGTGCTCCCGATAAGGAATTCGGGAACACGAACACCAAAGATTGGTATGTTTTCACCGGGGTATACTTAACCTTTAACTTTGGAAGAAAACCTTGTTTTAGTCATTTTTAATATGAATTTTAAAGACAACATCGACCTAAAAAAACTGCCCCGCCATATTGCTATAATTATGGACGGTAATGGTCGCTGGGCTAAGCAACAAGGCCTACTCAGGGCAGCCGGTCACGAAAAAGGCACCAAAGCCGTAAGAGATGTTGTTGAAGCAAGCGCTGAACTTGGCATTGAGAGTTTAACTCTTTACGCCTTCTCTACAGAAAACTGGAACCGGCCTAAACTCGAGGTCGACACCCTGATGAAATTGCTGGTTTCCTCCTTAAAAAAGGAGATCAAAACGCTTCAGGACAACAATATTAAACTAAATGCCATTGGCAACCTGGAGACCCTTCCGAAGAAGGCTTACCGTGAACTAAATGAAGTAATAAGCAAAACAAGCGGCAATTCCAGGATGGTTTTAACCCTTGCTTTAAGCTATGGTTCCCGGGAAGAACTTACCAATACCGTCAGAAAAATTACCGAGAAAGTTAAAAGTGGAGAAATTTCTGCCGATGCTATTGATGAATCGGTTATTAATGAGCATCTTTACACCCGAAATTTACCAGATGTTGACCTGCTTATCAGAACAAGCGGGGAACAACGCATAAGCAACTTCCTCTTATGGCAGATTGCTTATGCCGAATTGTATTTTACAAAAATATTATGGCCTGATTTCAGAAAAGAAAATCTTTTTGAAGCCATTTACAATTATCAAAATAGAGAACGAAGATTTGGAAAAACCAGTGAGCAACTTAGTTAGTGCATTGATGTCTAAAAGATTTTTTACACTATTAGTATTCTGTTTCATATTCAGCATATCCCAAGCACAAGATCTACCCCTGGCCAACGGAAAAAAATACACCCTGGGCGATATTAAAGTTACAGGAACAGTAAGTTATAACGAACAAACCGTAATTGCCTATACCGGCCTTAAAAAGGGTGATGAGCTTTATATTCCCGGGGACCGACTGAGCAAGGTTCTGAAAAAATTATGGGATCTGGATCTTTTTAGTGATATCAGTTTCTACATCACCAATGTTGAAGGTAATGTTGCCGATCTTGAATTGGAAATCCAGGAAGTACCTCAACTTGCAGAAGTAAGAATTCAGGGAATCGATAAGAAAAGGGAGAAAGAAGAACTCATCAAGGAGAACAAACTTCAATCTGGAGTTAAGGTTACCGAAAACCTTATCACCACCACAAAAAATTACATCGAGAACAAATACAAGAAAGAGGGTTACTTCAACTCTAAAGTTGTGGTAAATACCATTCCCGTAGAGGACACTACCGCTACCAACAAGGTAAATATGGTGGTAAATGTGGACCAGGGCGAAAAAGTAAAGATCGATGAAATAGAATTCACCGGGAACGAAAGGCTGTCTGACGGGAAGCTGAAACGTAAAATGAAGAATACGAAAGAAAAGAATTTTTTCCGTTTTTGGAAACGTTCAAAATTCATTCGTTCAGACTACAAAGAAGACAAACAAGCCGTTATTGACAAATACAAAGAAAGCGGTTTCCGTGACGCGCGTATTGTTTCAGACACCCTTATAAAAAAGGATGATGAGAATATCGCCCTTCGCCTTAATATTGAAGAAGGAAACAAATACTATATCGGGGATATCGAATTCCTTGGGAACACGGTTTATACCGATGAACAACTTAAAAGAGCCTTCGGAATTAAAAAAGGAGACACTTATAACGGAGTGCTGCTGGACAAACGTATAGACGACCAGACCAAACCCGATGCTGAGTCACTGACTAACCTTTATCAGAACAACGGGTATCTTTTCTCCAATATCGACCTTGTAGAAACCGATGTTTATAATGACACCATTGATTTTGAAATTCGTATTGTTGAAGGGAAAGAAGCTTATTTCAACAAAATAAGGGTTTCCGGAAACGATAAGACCAAAGACCACGTGATCTATCGTGAGCTAAGAACCAAACCGGGAGAAAAATACAGTAAACAGAAGGTTATCTCAACCGTAAGGGAACTTGGCCAGCTGGGGTATTTTGACCCCGAACAGCTGGAACCTAAATTTATAGACCCTAACCCTAACACCGGGACTCTTGATCTTGAATACCAGGTGGTAGAATCGGGAGCAAGTAAGATCGAACTTCAGGGAGGTTACGGTGGCGGTGGTTTCATCGGGACCGTAGGTTTATCCTTCAACAACTTCTCTATTGCAGGATTACTGGACAAGGAGGCCTACAAACCGCTTCCAATGGGAGACGGCCAAACGCTTTCTTTAAGGGCCCAGGCAAGTACATACTACCAGACCTACAGCCTTTCCTTTATCGAGCCCTGGCTGGGAGGTAAGAAACCGGTGAGTCTATCCACCTCTTTCTCTTACACCCGTCAGTTCCTTTTCAACTATCAGGAACGAAAAGCCGACAAGAGCCGAAGTTTTGATATTTTAGGAGTGAACGTTGGGCTTGCAGAGCGTTTAAGCAATCCTGACCCTTACATCACGGTTTCTCACTCTTTAGGGTTCCAGAGATATAACCTGAATAATTACAACACCGGGTTATTCACCTTCGGGGACGGACACTCGAACAACTTTACATATACTCTTGGGCTTACAAGAGACAACACTTATTTTAATCCGGTATTCCCTAACGGAGGCTCTCAGTTCAAGATCACCGCTAAATTCACACCACCATATTCTCTATGGAACGGTGTGGATTACGACAACCTTGGGGAACAGAGAGAATTCCAGTTAGAGAATGAGAATGGAAATCTTATAGACTATGATGGAAACAGGGTAACCCCTGAAAATGCAGTCCCTGATCAGGGTAAGATTGACCAGGAAAAATATAAGTGGTTAGAATTCTATAAAGTTAAATTTAACGGAACCTGGTACACCACTTTGGCAAACTTCGGAAAGAGCCAGAACCTGGTATTAAGAACACACGCTGAATACGGATTCCTTGGGGCTTACAGCAATTCCAGAGGTATTCCTCCATTTGAGAGATTCTTCCTTGGAGGGGACGGCCTTGGTTCTTACAGCCTTGACGGAAGGGAAACCATTCAGCTTAGAGGTTATCCTAACCAGTCTTTAATTCCTTTAGACAGGAATTCATTAAGCCAGGCTAGTAATGAAGACGGAGCCGTTATTTACAACAAATACTCTCTTGAACTTCGTTACCCTATAACCCTGAAACCATCAGCTTCAATTTACGCACTTACCTTCCTTGAAGGAGGAGCCTCTTATGATAATTTCAGAGATTTCAACCCATTCCAGCTAAACCGTTCAGCAGGTGCAGGGATCAGGATCTTTATGCCGGCCTTCGGATTACTGGGTATTGATTTTGGTTACGGATTCGATCCGGTACCGGGGGAAAGCTCTCCAAATGGTTGGGAAACGCATTTTATCATAGGTCAACAGTTTTAAATTGGCACGATATTTTCTATCTTCGGTATTATGAAAAGCAGAATCCTATTTTTAGCCCTACTAATTTTGAGCACGGCCTCCTCGTTGCAGGCCCAGAGATCCATCAGAGTAGGTTATGTAGATATGGAATATATCCTGCAGAACGTACCGGAATATCAGGAAGCATCTTCCCAGCTTGACGCCAAGGTCCAGGAATGGAAACAAGAGGCCGAAAAGAACCAGAGGGAGATCGATGATATGAAAACGCGACTGGAAAATGAGCGCGCTTTGTTAACCAAAGAGCTTATTGAGGAACGCGAAGAAGAAATTGCCTACAGGGAACAGGAAGCTGTGGAATACCAGCAGAAAAGATTTGGGCCCGATGGTGACTATATGATCCAGAAGCGACAGCTCATAAGACCTATTCAGGACCAGGTGTTTGCTGCAGTTCAGGAAATCGCCAAAAACAGGAGTTACGATTTTATTTTTGACCGTACTTCAGAAAATGGTATGGTTTATGCAGCTAAGCAACACGATGTAAGTGATCAGGTCTTAAGAAGCATCAACAGGGCGCAGAACAGAAGCCAGTTGGATTCTAAAGAGGAGATCCGGGAGATGGAGAAAGCCGAAGAAAGGACGGTGGAAGAAGATGCCGAGATCGCGAAAAAGGAAAGCGCAGTTGAAAAACAAAAAGATGAACGCGCTGCCCTCATCGAACAAAGAAAAAAGGAAAGAGATTCTATTCGAGCTGCCAAGCAAAGGGAATTTGAAGAAAGGCGCCAAAGAATATTAAAGGAACGCCAGCAAAGAAAAGATTCCATTGAAGCGGCACGAGCCAAGAAAGACGATCAAAAATAAATTTCAAACTTTAAATACCTAAATTTAATAACAATTAAAATGAAACAATTCAAGACACTTTTTATAGCTTTAGCATTAACACTAGGAGCTACAACTTTAACTAACGCACAGACGAAGGTTGCACACATTGCTACTCAGGACCTGATTGAATCTATGCCGGCTTACAAAAATGCAATGGACCAGTTAGACAAACTGGAAAAGACCTACGATGCTGAGATTAAGGATATGTTAGCTGAAGCACAAAGCACTATGCAACGTTACCAGTCTGAAGCAGAAACTAAAACTGAAGAAGAGAACGCAAAAAGAGCAAGCGAACTTCAGGCTACTGAAAGAAGAATCCAGGAGCACAGCCAAAAGGCAAGACAGGATCTTCAGAAGAAACAACAAGACCTTCTTAAGCCTGTTATGGAAAAAGCCAGAGCAGCTATCCAAAAAGTAGCAAGAGCTAAAGGATATGACTACGTATTGGATTCAACTACCGGGACCGGAGTTATCCTTGCAGAGGGTTATGATCTAATGCCTGATGTAAAGAAAGAATTAGGAATTTAATTTCCCGTTTCTAATAATATTATAGAAAACTGCGCTCCAATCGGGCGCAGTTTTTATTTTTGTATATATGCAGGCGAACGATCCTATTGGCATTTTTGACTCGGGTGTAGGAGGTACCTCCATCTGGAAAGAGATACACGAACTTCTTCCTAATGAAAAGACCATCTACCTGGCCGACAGCCGCAACGCCCCTTACGGGAAACGCCCTGTAGAGGAGATCATCGCCCTTAGCCGAAAAAACACCAATAAACTTATTGAGATGGGCTGTAAGATGGTGGTTGTTGCCTGTAATACCGCAACCACTAACGCCATTACCGAACTCAGGAAATCCTACACCATTCCCTTCATTGGTATTGAGCCCGCAATAAAACCGGCCGCCCTTAAATCCAGAACCAAAGCCATAGGCATCCTGGCCACCAAAGGGACCTTATCTAGCGCGCTGTTCTCCCAAACTTCTGAATTGTATGCAAAGAACATCAATATCATTGAAGTGGAAGGAAACGGCCTTGTAGAGCTTATAGAAAGCGGGAGAAGAGATTCCCCGGAAACTTATGCCTTGTTAAGGGAAATATTACAGCCTATGCTGGAGAACAAAATAGATTACCTGGTTTTAGGTTGCAGCCACTATCCTTACCTGTTACCGGTGCTTAGGGATATACTCCCGAAAGATGTCCAGATCATAGACTCGGGAGAAGCGGTTGCGAGGCAAACCAAAGCTATCCTTACGGAAAAGGAGTTATTAAACCCATCTGCTAATAATCAGCAAGCTGAATTTTTTACGAATACAGACCCCAAGGTACTTTCTAGTCTCATTAAAGCAGAAGAAAATCATTATAAGGTATCTTACCTTGATTTCTAATTGATGGCCGGACACTTACAATCGTAGCGCTGCCTGCTCTCTCCAAAATCATACCCAAGGGTTAATTGATGAAATCCGTTGTTACTAAGCACAAGAGAGCTAAACTGGTAAGTAAAGGTATATCCAAAAACAAATCTATTATAATCCAGACCAACAAAGGGAGTAAAATATCTTAATTGCTGCTTTTTGGTTGATTCTCCTTCCGGGGTATATTCTGCAGTTTGGAAACCGTGTCTGTAAGAAATACCACCCCAGAATTGACCAAAGTCAACATCCATATAGGTTTTAAAATTTACATCTATTGCCTTTTCCTCTGTTTGTTCCCTAAACTGAACCAAAACAGATGGTTCAAAACTCCAGGCACTGTATAATTGATCTATAACGTACCCGGATGAAAAAAGATATTTACGCTGATTGCTAGGAACCGCATCAGAATAGAACAGTTCCCGGTTCACTGAAAGTATATTCTTCGCTGCAACGTGGGCATAAAAATCGAGATAATAATAGGAGATCCCCAGATCCATATTCCCATAAATATCGGTCGTATTATCTCCAATTAAAGGATCAAATTGATCAAAACCGCTTTGGTCAAGCCTGTGCTGAATTATCCCGGCACTTATTCCAAACGAGAGCTGATTAAGATCAAGACTGCTTCTGGAGAACATCAGGTGATATGCAAAAGTTGCAAACGCCCCGCTTTTGGAGTAATTCCCATTCTTATCGTTAAAAAGAATCCCGCCCAGCCCAATCTTATCATTCAACCTTCCATTTACACTCAGGGTCTGTAAACTGGGAGCATCCTCTACGTCAAACCACTGCTGCCGGGCGGTAAGCCTTATCTGATTCATACTGGCAACACCGGCCATTGAGGGATGCAGCAAATAAAGATTATCGGTCATGTAATCTGAATAAGTCGGGATTACTTCCTGTGCCCCCGCATTAGACATACTTAATAAGAATAAAATTAAACAAAAGAAATTTCGGTCTATAGAGAAGATTTTCAATCTCTTTGAGAAGACTGAAAAACAGCTGTTTGAAAAACCAAAACTCTCCATAAGACCTATATTTATATCGATTACCTGAGTTTTCTTTATTACTTTTGCAAAAAAAATTACTATGAGCAATTTCTCAATAAATATACAACATACAACAAAGCCCGGCATCGTAAAGTTCGAAGCCAACAAATTCCTGACCCGTCACGAGAATTACGAGTTCAAGAATATAGATGAGGCAAAGAACTCTCCAATTGCCCAGCAACTGTTCTATTTGCCTTTCGTAAAGACGGTATACATTGCTCAAAACTTTATCGCAGTAGAAAAATTCGATATTGTAGAATGGGCCGATGTTGAGAAGGAAGTGGCAGAACAGCTGGAAGACTACCTTAATAAGGGTGGTGAGGTGATTGTTGAAGAAGACACCAATAAAGCTATTCCTGTTACCGTATATGCTGAAAGCACTCCCAACCCTTCTGTAATGAAATTCGTTGCGAATAAAAAGCTGGTGCTAAATGCTGCAGAATTCAAGAATATAGATGATGCGAAAAATTCTCCACTGGCTCAGAAGCTTTTCCATTTCCCTTTCGTAAAAGAGGTCTTTATGGACGAAAATTATGTTTCGGTAAATAAATTTGATGTAGCCGAATGGGATGAGATTACCCTTGAAGTGAGGGAATTCATTAAAAACTTCCTTCAGGAAGGAAATGAAGTGATCACAAATGAAGCCGCAACCGCCCAATCTACCGCTGAAAATACAGAGAAAGAACAACCTAATAAAAACAAAATCGATCTTGATAGCCTGGACGACACTTCACAGCAGGTAGTGGCCATCTTAGACGAATATATAAAGCCGGCGGTGGCCAGTGACGGGGGAAATATCCTTTTCGACTCTTATAACGAGGAAACAAGAACGGTTAAAGTAATATTGCAAGGAGCCTGTAGTGGTTGTCCTTCTTCAACAATGACCCTTAAAAGCGGTATTGAAAGCATGCTTCGCGATATGCTTCGCGGAAAAGTAGATTATGTAGAAGCAGTAAACGGCTAACCGCTAATGCTTCTTAGCTTCTTTTATAAAGTCTTTTTGTCTTCCTTATAGAATTCCTGGAACAGTTGCAACAGGCTCATTGTAGAGCTTATCAGGTCTTTTGTTTCGAGTAATAATCCAAAATACAATTTGGTATTCTTAGGGCTCGACTCTGAAGTCCTGATCCTGTTGATCTGCTTCTGAATTAGCTCGGAAACATAATCGAGCAATTGCTGTTTCTCAGCAAGAATCTTCTTTATGTTGGAGAATTCGTGATTATCGAATGTTTCCTCGATCTCATCGAATAACACCTGCATCTTGTCATCTACCTTTTTAAGGTCCCTTATCTGGTTAAACTTGAGGTTCTTGTGATTGTTATGAACGTGATTGTAGCTGTTTCGGGTAATAAACCCAATGGATTGGACCATGTCCTGAAGATAATCCAGAGTGAGGATATAGAATTTGCTCGCTTCTACTGAATCTTCGTCCAGTGATTTGATGAAATAGAAAATATTCCCTTTTAATTCATCTACCTCATCTTCAAGTTTCCTTATGGCCTTATTAGTCTTTTTGAGCTTGCTCAGGTCGTGATATGCAAGATTATCTACGGTCTTGGTAAACATCTTATTAATCCCTCCTATCACACTTGAGATATTCTCTGATGTCTCGGCGGTGATTTCATTTATGGTAATGATATCGGCCTTGTTATATTTCTTTTGGCGCTTTTCTTCTCTTGCCTTTCTGGAGTGTAAGATGGCACCTCTTACCACAATTACCAAGGCAAGCAGAATGAGAACAACCAAAGCAACTGTGCCTCCATAATAGATGGTAGCGGCAAAAATGGCAGCGGCGCTAAAAGCCACAAGCGCTGTCACAAACCAGCCTCCCACTACATTCAATACCCCCGCCACGCGATAAACGGCACTTTCCCGGTCCCACGCACGATCAGCCAGCGAAGTACCCATCGCCACCATAAAGGTGACGTAAGTGGTGGAGAGCGGTAATTTAAGATTAGTCCCTATGGAGATCAGAATACTGGCAACAACAAGGTTAACCGATGCCCTAACCAGGTCGAAGGCAGGAGCATTAGCACGTTTGCTTCTTTCGTGAGTAACCGGCTTATCAAACTTATTATTGATCTTATTTTTCACCTTCACCGGCAACAAAGCAGAGACCCCCTGCCCAAATAAAACCGAGTATCTTACTATACTTCTTGACAGAAAGTTAGGTTCAAAACGCTCTACGCCTTCCCCCTGTCTTGAAAGGTTAACTCCTGTCTCAACTACTGAGCGTGCTTTACTGGAGAACCATATAGTAGCGACCATAATCCCTCCGGCCAGTACCAATAAGAATTCAGGAGTAGGAACTTTTCCGGAAAGTCCGGTCATCAGTAATTCCGAAGGAAGTGTTCCCGATGTGGTATATGCCGTTTGCCAGATCTCGAAAGACTGCCAGGCTGCTATTGGCACCCCTATAAAGTTTACCAGGTCATTCCCGGCAAAAGCAAGGGCCAATGCAAAAGTTCCTACCAGGATGATCACCTTAAGAATATTCAGCTTCAGCAGGCTCATCATAATTTGGGACAGAACGGTAAAGAGTACCAGGCCGATGAGGGCTATAACGATCGAATTATTGTTTATATAATCTACTGTTCCGTCTGAAATAAACGAAACACTCTTAAGCCCTTTAATAAGAATAAAATAGAGAATAGCTGTCAGCGAGGCGCCTCCAAAGATGGCTCCTACATATTTTATCTTTTTTTCAAACTGAAAGGAAAAAACGAGGCGAGAGAGGTACTGTACCACCGCCCCTATAATGAAGGCGATTACAACCGCCATCAGAATACCTATAATAATCTCAGTGGCTTTAGAAGTGTTGATATACCCTAACAGCTCCCCCAGATCACCACTATCCTTATAGATCTTTATTACCGCAATACTCACTGCTGCACCTAAAAGTTCAAATACGATGGAAACTGTAGTGGAGGTTGGAAGACCTAATGAATTAAAAAAGTCCAGTAACAGAACATCCGTGATCATAACTGCCATAAAGATGATCATGATCTCTTCAAAATAGAATTGCCCCGGCATAAATATTCCCTTCCGGGCCACTTCCATAAGCCCACTGGAAAATATAGCCCCCACGGCCACCCCAAAACTGGCCACGATAAGGATCGTTCTCATAGATAAGGCTTTTGATCCGATTGCGGAGTTCAAAAAATTGATGGCATCATTACTAACCCCAACAACTAGATCTGTAATAGCAAGGGCCAATAAAGCCACCAGCATTACGATGTACACTTCTTCCATAAGAACTGATTATTTATTTACCAGACAAAGGTCCATTTTTTTGCTAAAAGTAAGTAATTATCCAAGTTTTTTAAAACTTTAATAAAATTATAGGATTAAGACCCGCTCTTTAATTGCTCCAGCTTCTTTTATTTTGTACTTTTAAGAGATTGCAAATCAATTTATTAACCATTAAACCAAAAAATTATGTCTGTATTAAAAGTTATTGAAGTTATGGCCAGGTCTGAAGAAGGCTGGGAGGCTGCTGCCGCAAAAGCAGTAAAAGAAGCATCCAAGACTGTGAAGAACATCCAGTCAGTTTATGTCAAGGATCAAACGGCCAAAGTTACCGGAGATAAGATCACCGAGTTCATAGTTAATGTAAAAATCACCTTCCAGGTAGGTTAAGTTTCTTAATTTTGAAGTAAAACGCTCCCGACAATCCCGGGGCGTTTTTTTATTTCAGCTAATTAAAATGAAAAACAGACCGCAATACACCAACCGCTTAAAAGAAGAATCAAGCCCTTACCTGCTGCAGCACGCACACAATCCGGTAAACTGGCAGCCCTGGGATCAGGATAGCCTGGACCAGGCGAAGAAAAAGAACAAACTTATTATTATTAGTGTGGGTTATTCCGCCTGTCACTGGTGCCACGTCATGGAGCACGAAAGTTTCGAAGATGAAGAAGTGGCCGAGGTGATGAACAGGGATTTTATAAGCATTAAGGTTGACCGCGAAGAAAGGCCAGACCTGGACCAGGTGTATATGAACGCGGTACAGATTATGACCGGCACCGGCGGATGGCCTATGAATATTGTGGCCCTTCCTGACGGACGTCCGGTTTGGGGCGGGACCTATTTCAGAAAAGAACAATGGATAGATGCTCTTGGACAACTCGCAGGTCTTTACAAGGAAAAGCCCGGGCAGATGAGGGAATATGCCTCAAGACTGGAAGAAGGCCTGAAGCAACTTCAGATCGTAAAGCCCCGGCAGGAACCAAAAGCTTTCACCCGGGGATTCCTTGAAGAAGTCCTAAAAAAATGGCGAACCAGTTTCGATTATAAACACGGTGGGCCCAACAGGGCTCCAAAATTTATGATGCCTTCCAATTACAACTTTTTACTGAGGTATGCTTTTCAGAATGAAGACAAGAGGCTGATGGATTTTGTGATCACCACCCTGGACAGGATCTCCTTTGGAGGAGTTTACGATCAGGCCGGTGGCGGATTTTCCAGGTATTCTGTAGATGCCAAATGGCACATCCCGCATTTCGAAAAGATGCTGTATGACAATGCACAGCTGGTAAGCCTTTACAGCCAGGCCTATAAACTCACTGGAAACAACTGGTATAAAGAGGTGGTTGAGCAAAGTCTTCAGTTTATAAAAGAAGAACTTACCGATGAAAGTGGAGTCTTCTATTCTGCCTGGGATGCGGACAGTCTTAATGAAAAAGGAACTAGTGAGGAGGGCGCTTACTTCGTCTGGACAAAACAGGAACTTCAGGATTTACTGGAAGATGACTTTGAGCAGTTTTCAGAGATCTATAATATCAACAACTACGGAAAATGGGAAAAGGATAATTACGTCCTGATCCGTACAAAATCTTTTGAAGTTCTTGCATCAGAATTGAATATGAGTGAAGATGAACTTCAGGAAAAAAACAGGGGATGGATGAAAACCCTGAAAAAGGAACGGCAAAACAGAAGTAAGCCTGGCCTGGATGACAAGAGCCTCACTTCCTGGAATGCGATGATGCTCACGGGTTATCTTGAAGCCTATAAAGCCTTGGGTCACCCCGAATACCTAGAAGCGGCACGAAAAAATGCCAATTTCATCCTGGAGAGACAATTAAAAGCTGACAGCAGCCTTTACCATTCATATAAAGGAGGCAAAAGCAGCATCAATGCGTATCTTGAGGATTATGCCTTCTGCATTGAGGCCTTCTTAGCGCTTTATGAAGTTACTTTGGCAGAGAACTGGTTGAAAAGAGCCCAGGACTTCACTGAAAGATGTTTCAATGATTTCTATGACAGCAATTCTGATATGTTCTTCTTTACTTCAAATAAAGATGAAGCCTTAATAACTCGTCCAATGGAAGTTACCGATAATGTGATCCCGGCCTCCAATTCGGTAATGGCTAAAAATTTATTCAAATTAGGGCAAATCACAATCAATAAAAAATATTCGGAAACAGCTGAAAAGATGTTACAGGCCATTCAAGAAGATATTCTCACCTACCCTTCCGGCTATTCCAACTGGCTGGACCTGATGCTCAACTTCACTCACCCGTTCTATGAAGTGGCCGTTACGGGGAAAAATGCCAAAAATATCCTGCAAGAATTTCACCAGACCTACCAGCCGAATATTCTGACCGCGGGATCTCATTCCGAAAGTGAAGTGGCCCTGCTTAAGCAACGCTATAAAGAGAAGGAAAACCTGATCTATGTTTGCGAGAACGGAAGCTGCCAGCTTCCTTTAACCTCTGTTGAGGAAGCGATGAAGTCAATTAAACAGTTTTAACAAAAATTAAACAATCGTTAAAGCGTTTTTTTTCATTATTATATTCTCTTTGTACTAACTAACGTGAATCACTATGGATAAACTAAACAACTGGGGAGCTATAGCTAAAGAATACGCCAATAAGCTAATTGATTACCTCCCAACACTTATAGGCTCGATTGTCCTGCTGGTAGTTGGATTATGGGTCATCAAGTTAATTGTGAAATATGTTGAAAGACTCTTTGAGAAAAAAGATTATGACCAAACCTTAGAGATCTTTACCCTGAATGCATTACGCTGGGGGCTCAGGATCATCCTTTTTGTACTCGTCATCACTCAGTTAGGAGTGGAAAGCGCCTCGCTGGTGGCTGCACTTGGTGCCGCAGGTTTAGCGATTGGTCTGGCAATGCAGGGCTCCTTATCCAATCTTGCCGGAGGAGTGCTCATTATTGTGCTTAAACCTTTTAAAGTTGGAGACTGGATTGAGGCCCAGGGAGTTTCAGGTAGTGTTGTTGAGATCACTTTGTTCTACACCAAGATTGACACCTTCGGAAATCAGCGTGCCGTGGTTCCAAACGGCCAGTTAAGTAACGACAACATCATTAACTACAGCTATAATGGCACAAGAAGAGAGAACCTCAGTTTTGGAATTTCTTATGACGATGACATTAAGAAAGCTAAGGAAGTGCTTAGCAATCTGGTAAAAGAACAGGAACATATTCTTGAAGATCCGGCACCACAGGTTCTTGTTGCTGAACTTGGAGACAATTCGGTTAACTTCTCTGTAAGATACTTTGCTCCTAACAGCGAATTCTGGGACCTGCACTGGTATATGATAGAAGAAGGTAAAATAAGACTTGAGAAAGCCGGTATGACCATTCCTTACCCACAAAGAGACGTATATCTTTACGACCAGACCAAAATGAAAGGCACGGTCCTGAAGGAGGATAAAAATTCCTAACGGAATTTATCCCGCAATAAAATCCTTTAAATAATAAGGTTCAAAATAAGCGACATCTTCGGTGTCGCTTATTTTATATTTGGCAAGCGCGGGTTGTCCCATTTCTTTTGCTGAAGGCAGCTTATCTTCAATGAACCTGGCATTCTTATGACTGCAGATCTCGCTGAATTTTTTCACTCCGCTGCCAATAAAATAAACCTCCCCCTTTTCAAGATATTCTGAAAAAGAATCCTCTTGCAGAATTTCCGCCTTGGTTTCCCTGATCTCCTTATGAGAACCATCGAAAACTGCTGAGTAAACTTCCATTCTTCGGGCGTCCAGCATCGGGATTATTATAGCGTCCTTTCTATCGGTTAGCTGAAGCGCTAAGGATTTTAAAGTGGGTATAGAGATCAGAGGAATATCCAGAGAGAAGCATAATCCTTTGGCGGCTGAAACCCCAATTCTTAACCCGGTATACGAGCCCGGACCTTTACTGATTGCTACAGCGTCCAGGTCCTGAAGACTGAAATTATTCTCTTTCAGGATCTCCTGAATATAAATATGAAGCTTCTCGGCGTGTGAATAATTATTACTGTTATCTTCCTTAACGGCAAGCACCCCCCCGTTTGCGGCAAGCGCCACCGAGCAATTGGTAGTTGCAGTCTCTATGCAAAGTATTAAAGCCAAATCTATAAGTTTATTTTCCGGCCGGCTCTTCCGCGATCTCAACTTTATCTCCGCCTTTAAGGACCTTGGTCACCGTGTTATACGGCCCCGTGATCACCTCTTCTCCGGCCTTCAAACCTTCGGTGATCTGGATGTTCCTGTCGTCCTGTATCCCGGTCTTTACGACCCTAAGTCTAGCTTCCTCGCCTTCTTTTACAAAAACACATTCAAACTTTTCATCTGAATCTGCTTTAGGCTTTTCAGCATTAACACCGGGTTTGGCCGTGGTGGTGTCGGTCTTTATCACGATCGCACTAATTGGAACTCCAATTACATCCTTACGCTTATTGGTAATTATGTCTACCGTTGCGGTCATCCCTGGGCGAAATGGAGAGTAATTCTCCGGCTTCCCTTCCAGAAGGTCTTTATAAGACTCTTCAAGAATTCTCACTTTCACCTTAAAATTGGTCACCTGGTCTGTTGTAAGCTCCGTATCGGCAGAATTTGAGATCTCTGTTACCAGCCCTTTAAATTCTTTGCGAAGATACGCATCTACTTCAACAATTGTAGAATCTCCAACGCGCACTTTTACAATATCATTTTCATTTACGTCTACCTCAACCTCCATATTAGAAAGGTCTGCCACGCGGAGAATTTCGGTTCCCGCCATTTGCTGGGTTCCCACCACTCTTTCGCCAAGCTCGGCATCAAGTTTAGAAATGGTTCCGGACATAGGAGCATAAATACTGGTACGCCCAAGGTTATCCCGGGCTTCAGTTACGGTTGCAGCCGTACTTTTCATACTGTAATACGCCGATTCTTTACTGGCCTGGGCCATTTCGTAGGTAGAAGTGATCTGGTCCCATTCGGCTTTGGAGATCACGCCTTTTTCAAAAAGCTTTTTGTTTCTCTGGTAATCAGATTCGGCTTGTTTCAGGCTGGCTTCAGCCTGGGCGTAATTAGCTCTCATATTCTGAAGACTGGCCTGCACCCTTTCAAGATTAGACTGGTAGATATCCGGATTTATCCTTACCAAAAGATCTCCCTTTTCCACAGCCTGACCTTCAACAACCGGCAAATCTATAATCTCTCCCGATACCTCCGAAGAAAGTTTCACCTCAACTTCAGGCTGGATCTTTCCGGTAGCCGAAACAGTTTCTGTGATATCTATAGGTTCGATCCTGGTGATCTCAACTTCTTTATAATTTCCGGTCTTGCCAAACCAGCCGGCCTTCTTCCCTATAATCAAAAGCAGGATCAAAGTTAAGGCGACACCAATTATAATAAAAAGCGTTTTTTTCTTCATAGGTTAAAATTTAAGGTCTGCCACGGGCACACCAAAATATAGTTCAAGGACTTTTAATTTGAAAATATAGTCATATTTGGCTCTAAGAACTTCTCTTTGCGCATTCTCAAAACGCACTTTTGCCTGGCTGAAATCGAAAGCATTGGTCAGTCCCACCTCATAACGGTCTGTAGCGTAACTAAAGGCTTGCTCCTGCGCTTCAGAAGCCACAAGGGCCGCTTCATAAGCTTCAAATGCTCCCTTGGCATCCACATAAGCCTGGTAAACATTGGCCTCAAGGTCCAGTTCTGCCTGCTCCAGCTCATATTCCGCTCTTTTCACATTCACCTCATTTCTCTTCACTCGTCCCCTTACCGCAAACCCGTTAAATACAGGAATGTTAAGTTGTACTCCGTAAGAGATCCCGTCGTTCATAGAAAGCTGATCGAAAAACGGAAGCGGGGACCCCAGGGTGCTTACAAAATTTGGCGCTACCACCAGGTCTCCTGTAGACTCCACGACCCCGATCTCACGGGTTGGGTTTTCAGGATCCACTTCGGCACCGGTTACCCTTCCCATTCCGGACTCACGAGTGTTATAGTTAAAGAAGGCACCCAAAGTAGGCCAATAAGCGCCCTTGGCAATCTCGACATCTTTTTCCGCAAGGTTTTTATTCTCTTCAGCGATCCTGATCTCCGAACGCTCCTCTTTTGCCCTTTCAATGATCTCGTAAACCGAATTTTCCAGCATCTCTGATCCGAAGATATCGTAACCCTGATCCACGATGTCAAAACTCTCGTAATCTTTTATCCTCAAGGTTTGAGCAAGACTAATAAGGGATATCCTAATATTGTTCTGGGCCACGATCATTCGCTGCATTTCATCGGCGTTCGTAGCTTTTATTTCCAAAAGATCCCCCTGTGGCAGTGAACCTGCTTCTACAAGGTCTTTTGTTCTTTGCATTTGCTCCAGGGTAACCTCATTCTGAGACTTCAGCACTTCCAGATTCTGTTTATTGAAAAGCACCTGCAGGTAGGCATCAGCAACGAAGAGCGTAATATCGTCTTTCATTTTTTCAAGGGCATACTGGCTGGCAAGTTCTGAAATGCGGGCCCGCTGTAGCTGGTTAAAATTCCGAAGCCCGTCAAATAAAGTAAGACTAGCGGTTACCCCTGCTGAAAAGTTTCGGGTAGTCTGTGTTTGCAGAATCCCTGTGGTCACGTTCTGTGTTAAACCGGTATTCCAGGAGTTGGAAGCTGAAGCATTGATATTGGGCAGAAAGTTACCCTTGGCCTCAAGCTCTTCTATATCGGCCAGTTCCAGCTCAAGTTCCGATTGTTTTATAGAAATGTTGTTTTCCAATGCGTAATTTACACATTCCTGAAGTGTCCATTTTTTTTCCTGCGCGGTCGCAGAAATTCCCAAAAAGAGTATACAGGCTAAAAAGCTTAGTTTCTTCATAATATTGGTTGTGAAAGATATGTCTGTTAAATGTTGAAGTTGTTACAGTCCCCCTGAAAATTCTATCTCGCGGAAAGTCCGTCGCCTTGTTTTATTTGATTCCAGACTTTGATCTTATCGTCTTTGGTGATCCCTTTTTTTACTTCCACAAAAATTCCGTCACTGATTCCCAGTTCCAGATCTTTTCTCTCAAATTCCTGATCTCCCGTCTCCACCTCAACAAAAGGCTCCTGGGTTTTAGGATCGAACTGGACCAGGGCCTCTTTAACGGCAAGCACACTATCTGCCCTTGCCAAAATAATAGACGCATTGGCGCTTAACCCGGCCCTGATAAAGGTAGTATCGGCTTTATCTAATGTTCCTTTAATCTCGAACTGAATGGCCCCATTATCCTCAACTCCCTTAGGTGCAATATAATCCAGAACAGCATTAAAGGTCTTATTTTCTATCGCTCCAACAGTTACTTCCAATGGAAGATCTTCCTTGATTTTCCCAACTTCACTTTCATCAACTTTTCCTTCAAAGATCATTTCATTCACATCGGCAAGCGTTGCAAGAGTAGTCCCGTCATTAAAGTTGTTACTTTCAATAACCTGATTCCCCACTTTTACCGGCACATCGAGCACCATTCCTTCTACGGTAGAACGTATAAGGGTATTTGCCGCACTGCCTATCCCGCTGGTAGTCCCTGTTCGTACAATCTCATAGTTCTGTTCAGCTGAACGGAAATTCTGCTGTGCCCTTTTATATGCCGTTTCGGCATTGTCGAAGTCATTCTGGGAGATTACCCCTTTATTGAACAAAGCCTCCTGACGCTCGTAACTTTTCTTTTCATTATCAAGATTGATCCTGGCCGTCGCCACTGCATCTTTAGCGCTTTGAAGGGAAGAGACATTAGGGATCACCCTGATCTTCGCAATAAGGTCTCCTGCCTTTACCCTTTCCCCGGCCTCAATATAGATCTCATCAATAATCCCAGAAATATTAGGTTTGATAAGCACTTCTTCTTTAGGAACAATGTTACCGGTAGCCACGGTCTTTTTTACAATAGACTGGGTAACGGCCTGTTCAGTCTCATAAACAGTAGGATCTTCCTGGTTTTTCTGATACAGGTAATACAAAGCGCCCGTAAATCCTACTGCTATAAAAACTATAATAGCGATGGTAACAACTTTTTTCATTTCTTGGTGATATTTATTTAATAGTATTTTTATTCAGTTCTTAATGCGTCTACCGGTTTTACCTTTATAGCATTCTGTGCCGGGATTAGTCCCGCCAGCAATCCGGAAATTATTAATATGGTGAGGGCTACAATCACAACGCCTATATTCACACTCGGATTAGCAAACATCATTTCGCTGGTATCCATCCCGCTCAACTGCATATTTATAAGGGCTATCACAAGCGTGGCCAGAATGATCCCGGCCATCCCCGAGATAATGGTCAGGAAGATAGATTCCATAAGGATCTGTCCTCTTATGGACCAGGGGCTTGCCCCCAGGGCCCTTCTTATTCCAATTTCATTTGTTCTCTCCTTCACGACGATCAGCATTATGTTGCTTATCCCTATAATTCCTGACAGCAGGACAAGAATACCCACAAAATAGGCCACAGCCCTAAGGGCTATGAACAGGCCGTTAATTTTGTTGAATTCCTGGAAGAGGTCAAAGTTCCCTACTGCACTATCGTCTTCCGGGTGAATGGTATGCCTTTCCTGCATCAGGTCTATTATTCTTCCTTTTAAATTGGTGATGGGGGTTCCATCCTGGGCGGTGATGGCCATCCAGCCAACCGTATCGCCGCGGTTAAATGCCTGTGAAAAGGAGGTGAAAGGAACAAATATCTGCTTCTGAGCTTCCTCAGGGTTCCCGTTATTTCCCTTTTTCTTATAAGAACCTATCACCATGAAATTCACCCCGTTTATCTTAATATAGCTCCCCAGGATCTCTTCTCCTTTTTCATACAGCGCTGTACGTACACCTTCTCCAATTATTGCGACCTTCCGTTTATCCTTGATATCAGAGTAATTAATAAACCTTCCCGAAGTTATATCCATTGGTTCCTGCTGGATCACTTCAGGATAATCGCCATATACATTAAAAGCCCCGGTCTTCAGGCCCCTAACCACATTATTGGCTCCTCCAAAACCTCCAAGCTGATTTCGTGGAGAAACAAACCTTAAACCGGGAACCTGGTCTTTTATAGCGATAACATCATCGGTCTTGAAATTATATCTTCTTCCTTTGGGAAGGCCTTTATAGGGTTTACTGACCGTTTGGGTCCACATAAACATGGTATTGGTGGCTACTCCTCCGAAACCCTGTTTTACGCCATTCTCGAGGCCTTTCCCGGCCGCAAGAAGAATAACAAGGATAAAGATACCCCAAAGCACCCCAAAAGCCGTCATAACGGTCCTGAACCAATTTGAGCTTAATGCTTCTATAATTTCACTCCAACGATCTCTGCTAAACATATTATTCGTCTCTTAAAGCTATAATCGGTTTAATCCTGGCTGCTCTCCAGGCCGGGAAAAATCCCGCCAAGGCCCCGGCTACTATAAGAATGATCACCGTGGTCAGGGCTGCATTAAAATCTACCGAAGGATTTGTAATATATTCTATCTGTATCTGCGGGCCCAGAATTTCCAGCAGGGCAAGGCTAAAAATGAGACCGAGGAAACCGGCTACAGCGGTCACAAAGATCGATTCGTGCAGGATCATCCCGATTATCGATATTGGCTCGGCTCCAAGGGCTTTCCTAATCCCGATCTCCCGGGTACGTTCCTTTACGATGATCAGCATAATGTTACTCACCCCAACAACTCCGGCTATTATCGTGCAGATCCCAACTCCCCAAAAGAAATACTTGATCATATCCATAAGCGTATAGAATCTTTTGGCGTTTTCCAGACTGTTATTGATATTTATTGCACTGGTATCATCAGGCGCAACGGTATGCTGCTCCTTAAGGTATTCTTCCAGCTCTGAAGTGAATTTGGTAGAAGAAGCCAAAGCCTGCTCGAAATTCTCTTCGGGCTGAAGGGTATAAGAAAGGAAATTGATATTATTATTTCCGTTGAAGACACGTTGTGCGGTAGTTAGCGGCAAATAAACCCTGGACTCCTCCCTTTCCCCTCCAGGATCTGAAAAGACTCCTATGACTTTAAAATTGATATTAGACAATTGAACATATTTCCCAACCGGGTCTTCATCTTTAAAAAGTTCATCTTTCACCTTTTTCCCAATCACCAGCACCTTTTCATAATTATTATGATCATTAATATTGAGAAACCTTCCTGCCGTCAATGTACTGTTTTCAAGGAACTGATAATCGGGATATACCCCCTCTACCCGGTAAGACCTGGATTCCTTTTTATAATTTACCAGTCCGCTCCAGATGCGGTATACTGAAGATTTATATTCCAGCTCGTCCTGGTATTTTCTGGCCGTAAAATTAAAATCCTGATTCTTCATCTGTATCCTTCGTCCAGGATTCAGCCCCTTGTATTCCTTTGAAGTAACACCGGTCCAAACGTATATCACATTGGCGGCATCATTCTGGAATTCTTTGGATATCCCATTCCTCATTCCCTGCCCTATTCCTAAAAGGACTACCAGAATAAAGATACCGGACGCCACGGATATCCCCGTGAGTATAGTCCGTAATTTATTTTTACGGATGGTATCAAAGATCTCTTCCCAACGTTCCAGATCAAACATTTGCCATCGCTTTTACCTGATCTACCTTAGTATCATTAATAATACGACCGTCCTTTAGATTCACTATCCGTTTGGTCATTTGTGCAATATCGGGTTCGTGAGTAACCACAAGAATAGTTCTCCCCTCATCGTTTATTTCCTGAATAAGTTCCATCACTTCATAAGAAGTTTTGGTATCCAGAGCTCCCGTTGGTTCATCGGCAAGAAGCACCTTAGGGTCACTCGCCAGGGCCCTTGCGATGGCCACCCTTTGTTTCTGCCCCCCTGAAAGTTCATTAGGGTGATGTTTGGCCCAATTGGCAAGCCCCACCTTTTCCAGGTAACTCATTGCCCTGTCCATTCTTTCACCTCTCTTGAGCCCCTGGTAATAAAGCGGCAAAGCCACGTTATCCAAAGCAGTTTTATAAGAAATAAGGTTGAATGACTGAAAGATGAACCCCAGAAACTTATTCCGGTATCTTGCAGCTATGGTTTCGTTTAGGTTTTTGATAGGCACCCCGTCCAGCGTGTAAGACCCGCTGTCTGCTTCATCAAGCATCCCGAGGATATTAAGGAGCGTGGATTTCCCGGAACCGGATGAACCCATTATAGAAACAAGCTCACCTTCTCCAACACTAAAGTTAATCCCCTTAAGTACATGGAGAGAATTACTCCCCATTTTATAGGATTTATGCAGATCTTTTATCTCTATCATAGCCGGAAAAGGTTTTAATTACAACCGCAAGCACTTTGCGCCCTTTCCAATAAGACTATATCTATAGAGAAATGTTACAAAAAACCAGTCACGGTTTTATGTTAAATTTTGAAATTGAATGAATTTTTTCAGAAAAAAGCTCAGGATGTCTTTTTGTTCTTTCTGGTACGGTAGATAAAATAACCAATTCCACCCACAAGCAAATAAGGAAAGATCATCAGGTATACTATGCCATCATTTATTCCTTCGGCAGTGCTTTGGTCGGCATTATTCTGAAGAACGGCACGACACATTGAACACTGGGCCTCTGCAAAAAATGGCAGTGCAAGTAAAACAATCAGTATGATTATGCTTTTCGTCTTCATAAACCTGGTTTCAGCATCTTTCGAATCACAAAAATAAGCAATCCTGAAAGGAATTAATAATAGGGCCACATAAAAATATAGACCAGCACTCCGGTAACCGCAACGTACAACCAGATAGGGAAAGTCCATCGGGCAATGGCCGCATGTTTATTATATTCACCTGTCAGCCCACGGTACATGGTGAACAACACCAAGGGAACGATTATAGCCGACAGTACTATATGTGTAATAAGAATAAAGAAGTATATATAACGCATAGCTCCCTCCCCTCCAAAAGGCACAGGATCATTGCTGATCTTCGAGATCACATAACTTAGTAAAAATACAACCGACATACAGAAGGCAGTGATCATCACATTACGGTGCAGTTTATACTCCTTGATCTTCATGAAGAAATACCCCAACATTAAAAGAATGGCCGTAGAACCGTTTATTACGGCATGAAAGAACGGAAAAGTCCCGGTTTGAGCACCAAATACATTATAGCGCTCAGGCAGGTACATTAGTATTAGTACAATTATAGGTACAGCAACCGAAAGGGCTACAATCACCGGAACGGCGATCTTGTCTGATTTTGTAAGAACTCTTTTCACAATAGGTTTTTAATGTCTTCAATAAGGATATCGATCTGAGGGCCTTCCTCTCCTTCCACTACCGATTTATTTCTTTTTACAAATCCGCGGTAATACACCAGAGGATTTCCAAACTGATCTGTTCTGGACCTGATATAGCCCTCTTTATCTACGAGCGCAAACAAACCTGAATGTGCAAAACCACCCGCTACGCTTGCATCTTCTCCGGCATAAATGTTAAACCCCTTATTCGCCAGAGTGTAAAGCTCCTGCTTATCACCGGTCATCAGGTTCCAGTTCTTATGGGTAATACCATACTTGTCTGCATACTCCTTCAAAACTTCGGGAGTGTCGTGCTCCGGATCTATACTGAATGAAGCAACTCCAAAATCATCCTCCCCCTTAAACTCTTCCTGCACCTCTACAAGATTCTCACTCATCACGGGACAAATGGTAGGACAGGTTGTAAAAAAGAATTCCACTACATAAACCTTCCCTTCATAATCTTCGTTACTAATGGTATCCCCATCCTGGTTCACAAACTCAAAGGCCGGAGCTTTCTTTTTCTCTCCGTTGATCTCTATATACGAAAGTGTTTCGGCTTTGGTTTTCTTCTTCTTAGTTTTTTCACCCTTGTTGCTGAGCCGATCAGATTCCACCACCTGACCTTCACTCACGCGGTCCAGGATCCTTGGAATAAAAATAATACCAAAGATCAGAATAACCAGCGATACGCCTATATATGAATAATTCTTCATAGCATTAATATTTTCTGTCGGCCTTATATTTCTTCAAAGCCAGCCGATATTCGGCTAAGATGACCTTTACGTCATCATTCATCTTATTGTTCAATTCGGCTACAGACCGGGAATCATAGCCATATAATACCCCGTGATCCTTATCATCATTTCTCCCCCTAAGATTCCCGTCCTTATCGATAATAAAAACATACGGCGAATACAGGTTCTCATCCAGGGAATGCGAAGTTTCCATGCTGCCAAAAACAGCCTTAATCTCTTCGGGTTTGGCAAAAACAAATTTCCATTGCTCGGCACTGCCTATCTTACCGAACTCCTGTACGAAGTCCCTCACCTTGTCTTTTGCCGCTTCAGGAACAAGAATAACGAATTGAAAATCTTTAAATGAATAGTATTTCTCAAGGATCTCCTGATCAAGATTGAAGGTATACCCCTTGATCTCCTCAAGATCACTTCCGAAGAAAGCGACAACACTGATATTATTTTTAAATGACACAGGTTGCTCCTGAAGGTTTTCAAAAGAAGATATCTCCTTTACATTTTCAGTTAAAACAGGAAGCCGGGCAAAGTTGTTTTTGCCAGAAGCAAAGAAAAGGTAAGCAATAATAGGTAGTGCAAACAATACCGTAAGAACAATAAACTTCTTCATAAGCAGTCCTTCAAAGGGAGCACAAAAATAAAAAGACGGTTTCACAAAACCGCCTTTTCCTTAATTTTTAACTTTTCTAGAAGTCCCAGGACACGTAGCCGCTCTTATAGACGTCGTAGATATAAGCTCCTTCTGTTAAAAGGATGAATATAAGGTATCCTATAAGAAAAACTGCCGTCCAGACGATGGCTCTTCTCAGGCCTTTAGTCTCACCCTCAAGGTGCATAAACGCCCAGGCAATATAGTAAGCTTTCCAAATGGTAAGAATGATAAAGATCCAGTTAAGCAATCTCATCCCGATAAACATAGTATCGGTTAAGAAAGGAGGTTTAATAATTCCTAGAATAACCTCTACAATGGTTATTACCGAAAGGATAATAAAAACCGTCCAGATCCTTTTTGTATTCGATTCGTGTTTATGTGCAGTATCGTGTGCCATGATGATTTATTTCTGAATAATTATACCAGGTAAAAGAAGGTAAATACAAATACCCATACAAGGTCTACAAAGTGCCAGTAAAGCCCGACTTTTTCAACCATTTCATAATTCTTTCTTCTCTCGTAGGTTCCAAGGATCACATTAAAGAAAATGATAATGTTGATCACCACCCCAGAAAATACGTGGAAACCGTGGAATCCTGTAATAAAGAAGAAGAAGTCGGCGAATAAAGGAGGTCCATATTCATTGTGCGTAAGGTTAGCGCCCTCAACTACACCCATAGCCTCCGTATTCATTTTCTGCAGGGATTCTTCTCTGCTCAATATTGTTTTTTCTCCATCCTCTCCAATGGTCTGGGTTCTGACAAGAAGCTGGTCGTTAGCCATAAATCCAGCTTTCACCTCTTCAAGAGAATAACCAGGCAAGCCTTCACCGGTCTCGAACCAAATTCCTTCATTTGCATTATGCTCTTCTCTGATTGAAGCCTTCTCAACCGCAATATCTTCTAAAGCCACTCTGTGCCCTTCATTGTCTACAAACTGAAGAATATTACCTCCTTTGGTAGTTACAGCACCATAAGTACCATTAATAAAGTTAGTCCACTCCCAGGCCTGAGACCCAAGGAAAATAAGACCACCAATAATGGTAAGGAACATATAAAGAGTAACCTTCCCCTTTTTCATCTGATGCCCGGCATCTACCGCCAGCACCATAGTTACAGAAGAAAAAATAAGGATAAAGGTCATTAAGGCAACATAGTACATTGGAGCATCTACCCCGTGTAGAAATGGAAAGTGATTAAAGACTTCGTCGGCAATTGGCCAGATGTCCATAAACTTAAACCTGGAAAAACCGTAAGCCGCCAAGAAACCTGAAAATGTAAGTGCATCAGAAACGATGAAGAACCACATCATCATTTTCCCGTAACTAGCTTTTAGTGGATCATTACCACCGCCCCAAGTTTTACCTTCGGTGCCTGTTCTAACAACAGTAGCTTCCATAGAAGAGTATTTAAATTTTAAGTGATGCGCAAAAATACGCAATTTTATTATCTAAAGAAATATAAAAACAAAAACAGAAGCACCCACAATACATCCACAAAGTGCCAAAATGTGCCACCAAGCTCTATTCCAAGCATTTGACCCGGATGGTAGCGTTGTTTAAAATGGTTATAAATTACCACCAACAATACCATCAAACCCGCCGCCAGGTGGGCTAAATGCACCAAAACAAGTATATAAATGAAAGAAGTTGTAATAGAACTTTCACTTCCTGTAAAATAATAACCTTCTGAAACTATTTCTGAAAATGCCTGAAACTGGAAAGCCACGAAAAGCAATGCGAGGACAAATGTACCCAACAACAGAGCGGTTGCGTTCTTCCTATTTCCGGAAAGAATATTCTTCTTGGCCAAAACAAAAGTCACACTGCTGGTGACGATCACCAATGTGCTCCAGTAAAATGCGCCGGGCAATTCAAAACTGGCCAACCAGTCAGGACGGCTTTTACTCACCACATATGCACTGGTAAGCCCGGCGAAGGTCATCACCATGCTTATAATTCCAAACCAAAGCATCATCTTCTTTGCGTTGCCCTGTTTTTCGGTCTCTGTTCCGTCTGTTAAAGCCATTGTCTAATAAATTTATCTAAAACATATACTATTTGAAGCAGCGTGATATAGGAAACGCTGGCGAACATCAGTTTTTTTGCTGCGTGGGCCGTTTTTTCACGGAAAAGTTTCACCGCATAATAAAGCATTCCCAACCCAAGTATCAATATGATCACTCCTGAAACCGGGGTAAGATAAAGATCTCCGGTCACCCCGAACACCGGGATCAGAGAAACCGAAATGGTCCATACAGTGTAAAGCACAACCTGGATGGCTGTCCCTTTATCCCTATTTCCGGTAGGCAGCATAAAGAAACCGCCTTTCTTATAATCGTCGAACAACCACCAGCCAATTGCCCAAAAGTGGGGGAACTGCCAGAAGAACTGCACCATAAACAGGGTTCCCGGCTCTATGCTGAATTCTCCCGTAGCAGCAACCCAGCCCAACATAAACGGAATTGCCCCCGGGATCGCTCCCACAAATACAGATAGCGGGGTTTTTGTCTTTAAAGGTGTATAAACACTTACATATATAAAAATACTTATCGCACCGAACATTGCGGTCTTAGGGTTTATAATATAAAGAACCACGAGCCCTAAGACGGTGAAAATGCTGGCAATGAGAAAGGCAGTTGTAACAGACATCCTGCCAGCAGGAATAGGCCTGTTCTTCGTCCTGTCCATAAGCGCATCAAGATCGCGCTCAATGATCTGATTATAGGCATTAGAAGCCCCAACCATAAAATAACCTCCTACAGAAAGCAGAAGCACAGTAACGAAGTCTATTACTTCAGCTCCCAAAAAATAACCGGCAACCGAAGAGAAAACCACGCTTACCGCAAGTCTCATTTTGGTTATTTCTTTAAAATCGGAAAGGATTGAAGGGGCAGATGTATGTACGCCGGTGCTACTCAAAAATGGTTTTTTTCAATTGGCGCAAAGATACTCCTTAATTGGGTTTTGACAAGGGGTGAAAAATGTTAATTTTCAGCTGCTTCTGAAGCCTTCTAATAATCAAAATACCAGTTAAAAATATCGGTTTTCAGACCGAAATTTATCCAGGTTGTAGAATTTTCAAATCTGTCCGGAGTTTTCACTTTAGGAGAAAAATTACGGTAGATCACGCTTGCATAGAGTTTAAGATTGGTCGCAGGGTTTACTATATAACCGGCTTCCAGCTGAGAAAAGAAAGAGTTGGTAGTATTCCCCTGCCCGATCTTCACACCCGATTCATAAGCCCTGTCCCTTTCATCTCTATAAATATCACCTCCATAAAAAGCATTATCAAGACCATTATTATAATCGAAGCCTCTTTGCCCATACACAAATTTCGCGCTGCCGTAGTAACGGTCTTTTTTATATCGCGCTATTCCTATCACTTCCCTGAAATTAGCCCCCCAGGGGTGCGCCATAGACTGGTTATTATGACCGTAATTAAGAACTACCGTGTTATGAGAGTAGGTATAAGGCCTCACCTGATTATATTCTGCCTGCAGGTAAAGATTCGGCACCTTGAAGGCGTCGTAATATTTCACCCCCAGCTGGAACCCAAGTTTGTTCTTCCAGCTGTTCTCCCCGCCAAACACATCTCCAGAAGAGAATTCATCTATTACCCATTGCCCGTATGTGTTGAACTTATCAGACCATTTATATTTTGCCGTAAGCCCCAGGATAGCGTTCCCTCCTCTTGCCCCCGTAGAAAATTCAATAGCACGATAAAAGATCACCGGGTTAAGGTAGTTCACATCAAAACCTCTGTCGTTATCGTTCTGCCACAAAACCGATTCGAACAAACCAATATTAAGCCGTTTGGTTATATTAACGCTTAAATAGTGATTGGCCATATATTTGGTGCGGTAGGAACCAAGGTCAGTAACTTCCGGTCTGACATCCCTTAATGACATCCAGGTATTGGTATATTTTAATTTCCAGAAGCTGGTGTTCAGTTTTAAATAAGGATATGCGGTGGCATTATCGCTAAGCAAAAGCGAACGATAGCCGTCGCCTATGAAATTCTTGCCGTGCCCCAGCTGAATGTTGAAAAACTTACCGGGGCTAAAGGAAATATACCCCTCGGCAACCGGATAATCGTATCCCCCATCCATAAAAGGTTTAGCGATACCCCTTCCCGGCACTATAGCCGGATCCCCATAAGGTTTTATGGATTCGGCATAGCGATTATAATAATCTGCAAATCGGCCCTGGTTCTCATAAACCACGGTGTAAAAATTAAGATTCTTGCCTAGGCCTCCTTCAAAGATCGCCGCACGGGTATTGTTGTATGTGAATTCGTATTCGGTATCTTCAAAATCTTTCCCGATCTGCATATCGAAACCGGCATCTATGGTAAACCAGTAATCATCAGCCTGGAATCTTACCAGATGTTCATTCCAGAGCTTTCTACCCAACCAGGAATCAGCATCTTTCAGCATTTCGACGCGTTCCTTTTCAAAATCGTAATACGGATTCACAGTTTCATAAAGCAGTGGTTTGGATGCAGAATGCGCATTGTTGCCAACCTTATTTATTTCGGCGTCGAAACGACTGTACCTCTCGTGAGAAAGCGGGATGTTAAGCTGACTTGTGTGACGTGGATTGGTAAACTTCCCTGATTTCACCCTGTCGTATTCGTCAACCATTGAGTCTTCCTCCACACCACTTTTTACTGAAGGAAAATCAACTTCGGGCTCAGCCCTTTTAGTCTCACTGATCTCAAAACCGTTTCTAAGCGGAATACTTAAAGGCATTTTAAACTGCATATTTGCAGGCCTGGAATTATAAGTGGCCGGTTGCACCTGGGGGAGCTGCTTAAAAATCCTTCGTATTTCATTTTTAAGACTTTCATAAGGTGCATTTATATAGATTACCTCGAACCTCCCTTCCTGAGTCACCTCAAAGATTACCACAACTTCGCCCCGGAAGTTTTCCTTTTGTACTTCTTCAGGCAAATTAAATTCTTTGGTAATGGCTTCGCGAAGTTTATTTCTGAAACATTCAGGTTTTGAATCAAAATCAACCGCTTCACATTCCGAGAACTGGGGATACACTTCAGCGGTACTGATTTTGGTCTGGGCAGAAGAGAAACCTGAAATCAACAAAACAGCAAGAAGTAAAAAATACTTCATAGGCTTACCGGCTAAGATTTGGTTAGACAATGGAAATATACAGTTTTTCCCGGATTTGGGCCGGGCTAAATAAAAAAATCCCGGGCGTTAACCCGGGATCTGTAATTTTATAACAGGTAATTTTCTTAATCCTGAATCTGGAATACAATCGGTAAAGAGTACATAACCCCTACTGGCTTACCTCTTTGTTTACCCGGTTGCATCTTAGGCAATTTATTGATCACCCTAGCAGCTTCCTGCTCCAGTCTTGGGTGAGGTGCACGTGAACGCACATCTACAATATTACCTTTTTCATTGATCTTAAACTGAACAATTACCCTGTTCACTCCAGAAAGACCTAATTCTGAACCTAGATCGGTATCAAAATTTCGGTTTACAAACTGGCTTATCTTTTCACTCATACATTTCTTTCTCTGGTCGTTGGTGCTTAGGCTCTCACACCCGGGAAAGATCGGCACATTTTCAATAACCGCAAAAGGAACATCCTCAACCTCTTCTTCTACCGGTGCCTCAACAACTTCTTCAACCTCTACAATCTCATCCATATTGGTTTCGGTAGATTGAATTTCATCTTCCTCAACTTCTTCCTCATCCTCAACAACTTCAATTACTTCCGGTGCCGGAGGCGGTGGTGGTGGAGGTGGAGGCGTATTCTGCATCTCGGTAATCGGGATTTCCTCGTCATCTAGTTCATCCAGATTTAACTGACCGGTGTCGATAGCCTCTTTATCATAAGTCTTCCACTCAATAGCCTGCCAGGTAATAAAAAGGACTAAAATTAGACCCAACTGAAGAAACAGGACGCTCCTTCTGGTTAAGTCTGCTTTAGGATTTTTCTTAGGTTTCATAATGCGTTATTGATTAATAGGGATTGCTAAAATAATTATTTTTTCTAAAAAACTAAATTAATCTTGCTTTTTAACCTTTTCAGGAGGTTTTTAAAGATTAACAGTGACACCGCAGCGAATAAAACCCCGGTGGTATTGGCAAGAATATCATACCAATCCGGTTGTCTGTAGCTGGTAAAGCTCCCTTGTAGAACCTCAATTAACATACCAAACAACACTGCCATCCCTGAAACTTTCAGCAAATTGGCTCTGTATCGGGAAAAATTGCTTTCCCGGAATACAATATACAACATCCAAATGACTACAAGCAGGAAATAAGCCCCGCTATGCATCATTTTATCGGTAGGATTAAAAGAGCCTATACTTATCTTCCCAAGACTTACCAGGGATAACACCGTAAGGGCAATGGTATAGCTACTTGCTGCTGCAAGTAATATTCTAGCTACCAATTATTTCTTTGTAATCTTCCGGGCTTAACAGATCTTCAAGTTCTGAAGCTTCAGAAAATTTGATCTTGATCATCCAGCCTTCACCGTAAGGATCGTTATTCACCTTTTCCGGCTCGTCTTCAAGGCTCTCGTTAAACTCGGTAATTTCACCTGAAAGTGGCAGGAACAGATCTGAAACGGTCTTCACCGCCTCAACAGTACCAAACACCTCTTCCCTGTCCAGTTCTTCGTCTACGGTCTCTACCTCAACATATACGATATCTCCCAATTCGCGCTGTGCAAAATCAGTAATACCAACGGTAGCTGTATCACCCTCTATTTTCACCCATTCGTGATCTTTGGTGTACTTTAAGTCTTGTGGAATATTCATAGTTCGTGTTTATTATGCCCGCAAAGTTAATTTTTTAAAGTAATTGTTCAAACAGGCATGCATTAATTTCCGAAATTATATCTAAGGGTGAATCCAGATCTGATAGTTGTCTGTGGAAATGCGGTTGAAACAGCATATTCAGAAAAGCTATGATCATAGTAGAAGATCGCGGTAAGGTTCTTGGAAAGCGCATAATCTGCAGTGAAATTGATGGCCCAGATATCCTGCCCCGCCACTACCTGGCTGTTCTCCAGATCCAGATACCTGATTATAGTATTATTCTTCCTGTAAGACACATCGGCCTTAAAATTCAGGTCGCTGCTCAATATTCGGTTCTTACCGGCTATCTTGGTAGCGATCTTAAGATCTTTCAGGCGATACCCGAGGCCTAAGGTATATTCATTCCCCGAAGTCTCCGTAAGCAGATTATTATCGAAACTCAAGGCAAGCGCCCTGTCTTTCTTGATCTCTGCCAATACCTGAATAGCATTCTTGGTTTCCAGATCTACCCTTACAAGTGGTGTAAACAACTCTGTAAGCACAATATTCGAGAACAGTATAGGATTCTTATAATCTCCGGCCTGGTTGGGCACCAAAGGATCGTCAGGATCATAATCAAGGTTGGTCTGGAACTGGTTGATGGTATAGTTCGCCTGATACCCGTGATTTATCGAGAATCTTCGGAATTTATCCTTGAACCATTGCAGCCTCATCAACCCGGTATATTTCACATCCCAGTTTGGAAGCGGTGTATCTCTAAAGGCCCCCAGCTTTATATTCCCTGAATCTGTTCCGGAATATGCCGCAAGAAAAGCAGGAAGCAATACCGCCTGATTGGTTTTACCAATCCCAATCGGGTATCCTTCCTCATCGGTATTATTAGGATCAAGGCCTCTTTCTGAAGCAATTCTCCTTGCTACCTCAAGCCTGTTTTCCCTGAAAGTCTCAAAAGTTTCTGAAGATTCCTGGGAAGACTGATTAAATGCCGTTTTTATAAGTATGGTCGAAATATTGAAATTTCCGTAGGTATAAGGAGTCAATGGCTGATATTCCAAAGTTGCCGGATCTACTTTATAATTCTCTGAAAAGTTTTCGGCATAATTTCGTCTCCCGCTAAGATCTATAGTTAGGTCTGGCAAAAGGTCTAAAGAGGCCTGAAGGTCCAGCTGTTTATTTTCAACCGTGGTATACTGCTGGTTGAAATTCTGGAACAAGGTCAGCCAGCCTCTTCTGGCGGCCATATACCTTACGTCATCCTGAAGCCCAAAGGTAAAACCGGTGCTTGGCTTCAATGTTCCCATAAAGCCTACACTTGGCAAGTAACCCGGTAGAAAGGTCCCCTGGTTCTCCCTGTAATTAACCTGGATACGGTTAATGGCAGTGACTATATTGATAAATGTGTTATAGCCCTTATTTTCCTTTTGTGGTGCTTCTTCCTGTTGCTGGTTTTGATCGTTTTCACTTCCGTCTAAGGTTGGAACCCCTGCACTTCTCTGCTTGATACTGTTCTTTTTTTCAGCCTTTTTTTCCACCAGACCTACATATTTATAAAGAGCAGGCATATCCAGGCTTGCATTAATCTGATGGGTATTCGAATTCTGGACGCTGTTACCGATATCCGGTATTCCCTCCAGTTCTTCATAGATCTTCGAACCCCGCTGCCATTGGAAATCCCCGGTGTAGGAATAAGTGGCCTTGATAAAACTCAGCACCGGAACTTTTTCAAATGGCACCTCATAATTAAGCTGAAGGCTTTGGTAATGCTGGTCAGGTCGGCCAATTTCAAAGAAATCCTGCCATAGCCCCACAGAATTGTCCGCAAAGCCTTCCTCATCAATATAGTTACGTATTATCCTGTTATTGGTGGCATTAAAGCTTAAGCTCAGCGACTTGGTCAAATTATAGTTTACCCCGTACTGCCAGTCGAACAAATAGTTTCGCTGGTATAAAGTAGGAATTCCTATGTCATTTTCACTTAGTTCAAGAGATCGGAATTTCTGTTCGTTATATTGCCTGAAAATATTAGAACTGGCATTGATGTTTGAAGGAAGAAGATTCACGTTGAAGTCCTTTACCAGCGAGAAATAATCGCTGCTGTCCAGCACTGCAATATTTTTAAAAGGCTCTACCGTCTTGGGAGCAAAATTGAATTCATACGTGGCACCAAGCCTTACATTTTGATCAAGCGCCTCCTCCACTTCAAAATCGCGATGGTCTATCTGATTGTAGGATGAAGAAATCGCAAAATTCTCTATATCATAGGGCATAGGTTTCTTATCTCCTGTGCGTTCTTTTCTTAAACCGATAACATTTATACTTTGCCTTTTGGTATAGGATTGTGATTGTTTTTTTACGCGCTCTCTTTCTACAGGATCTGCAATAGCGTTTAACCTGGTATCCAGCTCAAGATCCAGGAATTCCTGGTCATATTTCGGGGTGATAAGCTCTTCTCCCCTGCTGTAATTTACAGGCACCTTGACCCCCCATTTCTCGGGAAGCAATTGCCCCATATTCACATTGGTGACAAAATCATATTGCTGCAGGTCTTCCCTGCTTCTTTGGTTTGGCCCGTGCTCTATGGCTCCGAAACCTACGGTACTTCTTCTTCCGGTTGCAGAAACAGTAGCAAAATCGGCAAGATTACTATCCATACTTACCACGGTTGCCCACCCCCCTTCATTATCCAGATCAGATAACCTGAGCTCATTAAACCAAACTTCCCCGCAAAGATCCTGAATTCCTTGCGTACTGGTACCATTCTTAAGCCCCAGCATCAATACCCTGACATTCCCGAAACTTGGGTTTCCTTTGATACCAACCCGAAGCCTTCCCATTTCATAAGGAGTCTCCTCATCGGTAAGCTCCAGCTCTTCGGTAAAGAAATTAAGCTCTGTTGCGTTTAGCGAAGGGTCACCCAAAACGGTGGTTTTCACTTGTTGAAGCAGGTCCATTGAAAGGTTGAGCTTATTCACATCTGGCCATACCTCAGAGGCCGTAGCAGCCCCAAAACTCGTTGGGCTTAACGGAATCTCCACCTGGTAGAAGTTTTCAGTGAAGTCGGTTCCAATTCTTAGGAAAGCGATCAACTGCCCGTCCTTTAGCGGGGTCTGACCAACAACAGATTCCGCGTGAAGGAACATTTCCAGATTTTTATACTGCCGCATATCTATCTGGAAATTCTTGTACACTGCTCTTGAGTCCTGCGGTTCCAGCCCACAAACTTCAATTGCTAAAGACTGCTCGTTTTGACGAATATTGGTATTATTCTCATAAAGCTCTTCCCGAACAACCCCCGGAGGCAATACATAAGGCACAGGCTCTCTGTTCTCATTCTCTTCGATATTCACCGCTGAAACTTCAAATAGGGTATTCGTGTTTTCAGGAGGGCGGTTCTGATTATCCAGGCTCTGGGTATAACGCCTGTAATCACCTCTTACCAGCTCCATAGTCCCGAACCTTAACAAGGTTGGGTCTTCAAAGCCCGTTAGAAACATTCTCATAAACCTGATCGACCTAAAGTCGGAAATCCCTCCTTTACTATCGGTTGGTTCATAAATAGGCACCTTAAACTGAAGCCATCTTACCGGCAGATCCTGCCCGTTCCTTAATGTTGTGGTCAGCTGCTTTACATCGGTGATATAAGGGTTATTTTCAGGGCTCATACCTTCAAAGAACGGCACTTCATATTCGAAGTAGCTGTTGATAGTATTCATCGTATTATCCCTGTTAATATCCTCGGTAGTTGGTAATGTTGTATTTCCGCGGTCTGTATTACCCACCTGTGTTGGAGAGTTCCCGTCGGTACCATTATAATTAAGGTAACGGTCAACAATACCCCCGTTTGCATTTAAAAAATACCTGTAATTGTCTTCCGAAGGATCCTCAAAATTGGCAAAATCAGGAAATTTACCCGACTCCTCAAGGTCTGAAAGTCCATCGTAGCCCACATCCTGATTCTGTCGCTGCTGTCCTTCGGTATCAAAAGCATATACCAGCGACTGGTCTGCAGGAACCTGGGCAAAACTGGTACTTATGGTATTCTGGTCGCCTCCGTCTGCAGGCAATCCGTTTTCATATTGTTTTCTACCATCCTTCAGGACATCTTCCGAAATATTCCCAAGGTTAAAATTGATGAATCCTCCTGAATTCCCTGTGTTTTCACTGTAAATATAGGGATCCATCACCCAGAATTCGATATACTCCACATTGGTCTGTTCGAAATTCGTAGTGTTTATGCCTCGCATAATCCCACCGAAATTCTCTTCCGGGTTGGGCAACGTATTATTTCCTGCGGCCGCCGGATTGTAGTTATAAGCTCCACGCTGTTCCGGGAAGTAAGCCACATCCATTGTGTAAACCACCTGCGCCTGGCCCTGTACCACATCGGTATTCGGGAAGATCTCATCTACAGAAACTCTTCTGGTTGCATAACTTGAAAGGTCGGAATCATCGATCCCATCAGGTCGGTTACTGCTGTAAAACACAGGATCTATAGTATACCAGGCCATTTTTGCCCGCTTATATCCCACGCGAAGATCACCATTTGCAAGCTCTCCCCCATAACCAAGCGGCACACTGGAAAGCTCCCAGCTTAAGGCCGTATTGATATCTATTGAAGTTTGCGCAGCTTCGAAATCGTCGATATAAGTAGTTGCCTTTCCGTCGAAGTCGTTTACTGCAGGAGCTCCGGGCTGAAGGTAAGCAAACTCTCCTCTTACTGAAACATTAGACTTTACATCGGTATCGACATTGGGCAGTTTATTAACCAGTCTCGTAAGGAAAGGAACCTCGGTAGAATAGTTAAGATTAAGCCCAAAGATCGAGTTGTTGATAGGCTCGTAACTATAATTCGCTTTCTGAGTGAGAGGTTTTTCCTTAAGATTCAGAAAAGTTGCCCCAACAAGCAGGTTTTCATTGAACTGATGTTCTACATTGATCCCGGTAAAACGTTTGGTTTGCTGCCCGAACAGGGCATTATTCTCAGTATTTACCTGGATAGGGATATCTGAAGCCAGCAGGGCATCATCAAGTATCTGCACCCTTCCCAGCTCATAATTCACTACGTAATCCACTCCTTCCTGAAGGATTCTCCCTCCGGCCGTTACGGTCACCGAGCCTCGCGGCAGGTTAAACCCAATAGGGATACCTTCAACTTCTGAAGATTTATAGCGACCTTTCAACTGGAATTTATTCTTATCGGCATCTTCCTGCTCCGCCTGGGTTTTGGTAGTTCTATATAAAGACCTGAAAACGTATTTCTCCTGGTTCTCGTTCCAGGTGTCGGGAATATCATAATCTTCTATCCCGCTGTTCGGCGTGTTATCAAGCTTCTCGAAAAGATGCTCCCCAAAAGGCTCTACCGTTGTGAAGATCACATTCCCGTTTCGCGGATCTATGGTCAAGCCCGGCACATAATCGAAGAAGCCATCTCCTCCGTTAATGGGGTCATTGTTCGTGTTCAGTTTATCCAGCCTGAAAACCCTTAAAAGCGGAGTTTCGGCAACATCTTCCGGCAGTGGTACTTCTGCATCTTCAGCCGGTTTAATATAGTTCAGGGGTTGCGGATCGGTATACAGAATATTTAGCCTGAAATCCTCCCTTTCCAACTGGTAAGCCCCCAGATTATAAATGTTTTTCATCATCAGGTCCCAGACAGGCTCATTCACATTAGTAATAGTGCTTTTCAGCATCTTTACCACAAGGTTTTTATTGGCCCGCGGATTTTCTTCACTCCCGGGATTATTAGCATCCCCGGTAGCATTTACCCCGTCATTGGCAAATTCCCCAACCTGGTAAACCTCGCCATTTATGGTATACTGAAAAGCAACAGCCAGCACCTCATCATTACTCAATCGCTGATTAAGAGAAATATATCCCAGTTGAGAATTCAGCGTAAATTCATTGGATTTTAACTGTCTTGCATTTTCGAGCTTAGAGTAGTCTGTACCCTCAGAAACGGTAACTCCGCCAAAGCCGCTTTCCACAGTGGCTATATCCCGAATGGCAGGGGTAAGAATCGATTCTTCGGCACCTGTAATCCCGAAAGGGTTAAAATCGTTATTTCTGTTATCGGGGAAGGCTCCCGGCGGTTGGTTAAAAAATCCTCCCGGTGGTGCATCAAGACCTATATTCCCCGGCACATTGGTCTCCCCAATATCCTGAATCGCAACTATATTTCTGGTATCGCTTAGATTCTGAACATTATTGGTCCTGTTAGTGATCCACACCTGGATCCGTTTTATCTGAATATTAGAGTTTATAAAAGGGTAATTCTCAAGCGCCTCATCATAATGATCCCTGAAATAGTGGGCCAGGAAGAAGTGACGATCCTGGTCATAATCAAGTGCAAAGCGTTCAAAATCCTCAACTGCAGCGCCTCCTTCCACATTTACGGTTCTACGCTCCGATTTTTGTTCAGAAAAGACCCCGGTGATCCTGGTCTTCCCGAACTGCAGTTCGGTCTTGAAACCGAAAAGGCTTTGAGCTCCCTGGATAAGAGCGTTGTTAAGCGGCATATTCACATTACCAACCTCGATCTTCCTTACAATATCATCTTCGGTAGGGGTGTATTCAAGCTTTAACTGGTTCTGAAAGTCGAAGGTAGACTCGGTATCATAATTGGCGGTTATCTTAAGCCTCTCCCCTATTTGCCCAAGAAGGCTAAGGCTTATTCGCTGGTCAAAATCGAAAGTTGTATTGCTTCGGTTTCTTGGAGAAAAAGCAGGGTTGTCCTGGCGGGTATAAAGCAACCCAAGATCCATTTCAACGCTACCCTGCGGCACGATATTGATCTCGGAGCCCCCAAAAATACTCTCGAAGAAGCCTGAATTCACATAAAAATCAGGCAACAGATCTTTCTGCAGTTCATCGGCCCCCTTTTTATTTCCCGAAAGCGCATCATTCTTTAATTTGAAATAGTTGCGCATATCTTCCTCAAGAACCAGTTGTTCATATTCTTCGGGACTAAGGATAAGCGGTGCGGAAATATCGAACTCCCCAAGCTGGCGGCGATAGATGTACCTGTCCAGCACAGGATCATATTCATATTTGGTAACAATACTGGAAGGATCCGGCAGCGAAATTGTGCCGAGATCATATCCGGTTTGGGTTGTATCCTGCTGAGTTTCCTGAGCAGATAATCTCACCGAGACTACTAACAACAACAGTAAAGTGAACCGGACCGATGCTGACGATCTCAAGTAATTGTTCCTCAAGGTATTTAAAGATTTTTAAGCGCCTGTTTTATGAGTGATTCTACGGTAGGGTCTGGGGTATCCTTCATAATTCTATCGATGACTCTTTCAGATTGTTTCCTTGTAAAGCCAAGCGTCTCTAAAGCAGATAACGCTTCTTCCTTGTTTGTATTGCCCTGAGGGACAAAAACTTCATCTTCACCAAACACTTTCAGGATCTTATCTTTCAGGTCCAAAATCACCCGTTGAGCCGTTTTGGCTCCTATTCCCTTTACACTCTGTATAGTTGCCACATCTCCTGTGGCGATAGCTTCTTTCACCTGGCCGGGCTCAAGCGACGACAGCATTGTGCGGGCCGTACTCGTACCCACTCCGGAAACCGAGATCAACAACCTGAAGATCTGCCGTTCCGATTTATCCTTAAATCCGTATAAGGTATGTGCATCTTCCTTAACCTGTAAATGCGTATACAAACTCACTGCTTCCGAATCCTGAAGCCGTGAAAAAGTGTGCAAGGAAATATGAACAAAATAACCCACTCCGTTACAATCTATAACTACGTAGGTTGGATTTTTCTCAATTAATTGCCCCTTTAGGTGATGAATCATAAATTAATCCAAGCTTAGATATCAAATGTAGTAAAATAAAATAAAGCCTGAAACGTCTATTTCAGGCTTTCGAACCAGTTAAAGCTCTTCTTTTTTCTGCTTTTTCTCCTTTTCCTGGGCGTCTACAACTGCTACGGCTGCCATATTCACCATCTCCTCCACACTTGCACCAAGCTGAAGGATATGTACCGGCCGCTTCATCCCCATCATTATAGGCCCGATAGAATCGGTATTATTGAGCTCTTTTATGAGTTTATATGTACTGTTGGCTGAATCAAGATTAGGATAAATAAGCGTATTCACCTTCTTCCCGGCCAGTTTTGAGAACGGGAACTTACCCTGAAGCATTTCCTTGTTCAAAGCAAAATCTGTCTGAAGCTCTCCGTCCACATTCAGTTCGGGATGGAAACGGTGCAGGTAAGAAACTGCTTCTTTCACCTTTTTGGCGTGCGGATCTTTAGAGGAGCCAAAGTTAGCATAAGAAATCATCGCGATCACCGGATCCAATCCAAAAAGCTGAACCGTTCTTGCCGTCATCTGTGCAATTTTAGCAAGGTCTTTCGCCGGCGGATCTATATTGATAGAAGTATCACTAATAAACAACGGTCCCCTGGAAGTATTCATAAGGTTGGTAGCAGCTACTCTTGTAACTCCTTTCGCCATACCAATAAGTTCCAGCATTGGTTTCACTACCGTTGGATATGCCCTGGAATAGCCTGAAAGCAAGGCATCAGCATCGCCTTCATTTACCATCATCGCTGCAAAATAGTTGCGCTCACGCATAAGTTTTTCAGCATCATATTTGGTCACTCCATTACGGTGCCTTGTCTCCCAATATTTCTGAGCATAGGCTTTACGGTGTTCTTCCTCTTCATCAGACTTTGAATCGATAATCGACACATCAGCATCAAAATCGATCTCCTCCATTAACTCTTTTATCACTTCTCTTCTTCCCAGGAGGATGGGTATTCCTATCCCTTCATCATTAACGATCTGAGCGGCTTTCAACACATCAAGATGGTCGGCTTCTGCAAATACGATACGCTTAGGATTGGTTTTTGCCCTGTTAATCAGCAGACGGGTGATCTTGTTATCGCTACCCATTCTTTCCAGCAATTCATCTTCATACCGCTGCCAGTCCTGGATTGGCTGTCTTGCAACCCCACTTTCCATAGCAGCTTTCGCAACTGCCGGTGGCACGTGGGCTATAAGCCTTGGATCAAAAGGTTTTGGAATAATATAATCCGGCCCGAAATTAAGGCGGGTTTCCCCATAGGCTATATTTACCTGCTCCGGTACAGCCTCTTTAGCAAGATCGGCCAGTGCTTTAACCGCTGCCATCTTCATTTCTTCATTGATCTTTGTTGCGCGAACGTCTAACGCTCCTCTAAAGATAAATGGAAAACCAAGCACATTATTCACCTGGTTAGGATGGTCACTACGGCCGGTAGCCATAATGATGTCTTTTCTGGTCTCCATTGCCAGATCGTAATCGATCTCCGGATTAGGATTGGCCATCGCGAAGACGATAGGCCTCTTGGCCATACTTTTAAGCATTTCAGGAGACACAATATCGGCGATAGATAAACCAACGAATACATCGGCGTTTTTCATTGCCTCCTCAAGAGTATCTATTTTTCTGGAAGTAGCAAATTCTTTTTTCTCTTCAGAAAGGCTTTCTCGGTCCTTGCGGATCACTCCTTTACTGTCAAGCATCACAATATTTTCAGCTTTAGCTCCAAAGGCCTTATAGAGCTTTGTACAGGATACAGCCGCTGCGCCTGCACCGCTTATCACGATCTTAACCTTTTCAATTTTTTTCTTTGCGAGCTCAAGGGCATTTAAAAGCGCCGCCGCAGAAATTATGGCCGTCCCGTGCTGATCGTCGTGCATTACCGGAATATCCAGCTCTGCCTTAAGTCTTCTTTCGATCTCGAATGCTTCGGGAGCCTTAATATCTTCAAGATTGATCCCTCCAAAGGTAGGAGCAATATTCTTAACTGTTTCGATGAACTTGTCTACATTTTTAGTATCCACTTCAATATCAAAAACATCAATGTCTGCAAAGATCTTGAAAAGCAGTCCTTTCCCTTCCATTACAGGCTTTGAAGCCTCCGGACCTATATCTCCAAGCCCCAGAACAGCGGTACCGTTAGAAATTACGGCAACAAGATTGCCTTTAGTGGTGTATTTATATGCGTTCTCCTTGTCCTTTTCGATTTCCAGGCAGGGTTCTGCCACTCCCGGCGAATAGGCCAGGGACAAATCTCTTTGTGTAGAATATTTTTTGGTCGGAACTATCTGAATTTTACCCGGCTTGGGTTTGGCATGATATACCAGTGCCTCTCGTCTTTTCCTGGAATTACTCTTCATATTTCTCTTTTTTGGCTGTCTTACAAAGGTAGCAAGCTTAAATCAATAATAAACTTAATTCTTTTAAAAAGGAAGATAATTCAAAGAAGCTTAAAAAGAAGGGAAAATGGATATTATATAAAAAATGAATCACAAATTTTGCTCTGAAAAATGCAAAAGAATAAGCTTAATCCTTTAAAAAACGGATGTTTCTCTTCAGGCCTTCAAACTTGGTTCTCTTCACGGCCGATTTTCTGAAGATCTCATTGAATGTCTCCCGGGTAATCTCTTCCCAGTCCTTTTTATCGTTCTCCAGTAATAGCGGATGCGGATTGAATAAAGGTTCATTGTGAGGTTTCGAAAAGCGGTTCCAGGGGCAAACATCCTGGCAAATATCACACCCGAACATCCAGTCGTCAAACTGACCCTTTAAGGAATTTGGGAGTTCATCCTTCAGCTCTATGGTAAAATAAGAAATACACTTACTCCCATCCACCTTATAGGGATCCACGATGGCACCAGTGGGACAGGCATCTATACAGGCAGTACAGCTCCCACAGTGATCGGTCACCGGGGTATCGTATTCGAGCTCAAGGTCTACAATAAGCTCTGCAATAAAGTAGAAGGAGCCGGCCTTTTTGGAGAGCAGGTTAGAATGCTTACCTATCCAGCCGAGTCCGCTTTTGGCCGCCCAGGCTTTATCTAAAACGGGCGCCGAGTCTACAAAGGCCCGGCCTCCGATTTCGCCAATTTCATCCTGCATAAAATTCAGCAACTGCTTGAGCTTATCCTTTATTACAAAATGGTAATCCCTTCCGTAAGCATATTTACTGATCTTATAAGATTCTTCATTTTGAAGCTCGTGCGGATAATAGTTCAGAAGAAGAGAGATCACACTTTTTGAACCTTCCACCAGTTTAGTCGGGTCCAGGCGCTTATCAAAATGATTCTCCATATAGCGCATTTCCCCGTGCATATTCTGCTCAAGCCAATTTTCAAGGCGTGGTGCTTCTTCCTCCAGGAAACCAGCAGGGCTTACTCCACAGGAAAGAAAGCCGAGGCGTTTTGCTTCAGCTTTAATAATTTCGGTATAGCGCCGTTTTGAATTCACGGTGCTAAGTTAAGATTTCTGAAGGATTCTGCCTTACTTCCTGATTATGGTAACAGCGGATTAAAGGCTGCAAAAACCCCGTCAGGATTTTCCAGTCCCACCCAGGCGTGCAGCGTCCAGGCAGGCACATCAGAATTATAAACCCAAACATCAGCTTCCCCAATAAAACCTTCTGGAGCCGGGCCATCCGGTCCTATTCCAAAAATAAGGTATTCCACAGCTACAAATTCCCAGCCTCCATCTTCGGTTGGAACATATAACAAAGCCTCTGGTTTTTCAACTTCAAAAGTTCCGTCAGCCAGATCGGGATTAAGGTAGTGGTGTCCCATTTGCGGCACATATCCGGAAACATCTTCACTCCAGCCCTGGGCCATAGCCACCTGAATGTTTTCAAATCGGCGCATTTTCTGATCGAGTCTTGCAACCTGATCTTCCCAGGAATCGAGATGCTTCTGAGCCTTTAAATCGATGGTCTCAGGATCAACAGCGGAATCACTATCTACGCTGCAGGAAAGAAATATACTCACAAATGCAATTGCCAATAGGATAGAAAAGATACTCCTACTCTGTTCCCCAAAAACTTCATTTACAGTTTTCATATTATAGTTATTTAGTGGTTATTTTTTTTAAAATAATTTGAGGGCTCTAACACAGGGAACAAACCAACAAAACATCGACTATTAATGAAATAGGTGGAACTATGTAATTAAAACCCTATTTATAGTCCTTAAAATCGCTATAATTATGAGGTTTCAGGCCAAATCTCTTCTGAAAACATCTGGTAAAATATGACGGACTGTTGAAGCCGGATTCAAAAGCGGTCTGAGCCACATTCTTATCAGATTCCCAGAGTAGTCCCTTTGCTTTTTTGAGTCGGAACTCCTTAAGGAGGCGTATGGAAGACATCCCTGTAGTGTCTATACATCTTCTATATAGTTTAGTTTTACTCATAGACATCTCCTGACACCAGTCTTCTATTTCGAACTCTGAATCCTGCCAATTCTCACAGAGCACATTTACCAGTTTCACTAAAAACTGCTCTTCGGTCTTGGTGAAAAACCTCAAATTGTGACTCCCGGGTTTGGCCAGGGATTGCTTGCCTGACCTTTCCAACAAGTCCCTAACAGTGCCAGAGATAAGGATTTCATCTTCAGAAATAATACCGGCGAAAAACCTCGCAAGCCTAAGAGTAGAGCCAAAAAGCTTATGGCTATGGTCTACCGGTGTGCCGGCATGTATCCCAACTCCCATACCCAGGTCCTGTCTTACCGACTGCAAAAAGTCTGAGATTCTTATGGAGCAAAGAACCGCCTGGGTTGCAGAGGTAAAGGTCGCAATTAGGTCCTGCCCCTCTCTTTCTGCTGCCACCCCGTCATACCGGGCAATGGAGGTTTGCACCATTGCATTAAATCTTTTCAGCATTGCAGAGGCTTTCTCACTTCCAAATTCCGAAGTCAGCTCAAGCTTATCCCTGGTGGATACTAAAAGAACAACCCTGAATGCGGGGTCGTTAAAAACCTTGATTTTCTGATCTATCATATAATCCACTACTTCAGGATCGTGGGTCCTGCCCAGAAATGCCTTGACCACCCTGGGGTCTACTTCTATAATTTCATCGGGAAACTGTTTATGGGAATTACGGTGAAGCTCAAACACAGCCTCTTTGTTGGGGGCATCTATCAGGCAATAGGCATTGCTCTTCTGAACATCTATCCAATAGGTTAAACACTTACAACCATACCTGTCCTGTATCCGAACATCGGCCTGATGCGCAATTGCAACATCCTCAGGAGTAAGATCCTGCCCAATATGGAGATCCATAAAAATTGGCATAACACCAGATTACTTTAGAATTCATCTGAGGGGTGAAATTGTGTTTAATAAACCAACTGGATTACCGGTAAGGGCGGAAATCTTCAACCGAACAATTAAAGAAAATATACCCAAAAAAAGAATAGGTGCAAACCCGGTAAATTGAGAGAAGTGATTTCAGGGATCCCAAAAAACTACTCCCTTTCTTCAAAAACTAGAATGGCATTTTTAGGTTTCAGGGTAATAAGCGGAAGGATCTCGATCTTATCCTTGGTGGGAATAATTTTATACTTCCTGACAATTCCTGTTATAGTCAGTATCATTTCGTACATCGCAAAATTACTGCCTATACATTTTCTCGGGCCGGCTCCAAACGGAAAGTAATGTGAAGAATGACTCCCGGGCTCTTTAAACCTGTCCGGATCAAAAGTTTCAGGATCTTTCCAGTAATCCTTATGTCGATGGATCTCGAATATGGAAAAGAGCAGGTCTGACTTTGGCGGAAAATGCATAGCATTATATTCATCTTCCTCAATATTATTCCTGTCAATAAAATACGCCGGCGGGTACAGGCGCATTGCTTCCTCAATAACCTGTCTTGTATAAGGACAGGCTTTAAGAAAACCGAACAGGTTCTCCGTCATCCTTTCTGCCGAAGTGATCTCCTCAAGGATCTTTTCCTGAGATTCAGGGTTTCGTGCCAAGAGCTCACAGGTAAAGCTCAGGGCATTTGAAGTGGTTTCGTGGCCCGCGGTAAAAAGAATGAGAATCTCATCTATAAGCTGCTCCTCTTCCATAGGTTCCCCGTCTTCATATCTTGCATCAAGAAGCATATCCAGCAGGTCACCGTGTTTTTGTGAAGAGTCTTTCCGGTCCCGGATTAAGCCCCGAAGAATTTCGCGTGCTTCTCCCGTTAACCCAAGATGCTTCCCGATCTTTCCGCTCACATAAAACCACCATCTTTTATAAGGTTGCCGCAGTTCCTTTACCAGCATCTTCTGTGCTGCCTCGGTAATATGCTGCAGCCTCTTGATCTCCTTCTCCCCAACGGCACTGCTGAAAAGGGATTTCACCACTGTTTGAAAAGCCAGGTCATTAAATATCGGGAAAACATCGATTTCGACTGCGGGCTGAATCTTTTGAAGTTCAGTATTAATGGCGGCTTGTATACTATCCAGCAGTCCTGCCAGCTGCTTTTTATGGAAAGCAGGCTGAATGAGTTTGCGTTGTCTTGCCCAGTGCTCTCCGTTGGAAGTGAGCAAGCCCTTCCCTACATATTTGGCAAGGTCCCGCGTCTGAATGGTAGATTTTATATAATTCTTCTGTTTCTTTTGGAGCACGTATTCAGCAAAACCGGCATCCCGGCAAAAGATTATCTTCTTTCCAAAGCCAAGATGGATCTGAAAGATATCTCCGTATTTTTCAAAATTAATATGATGAAAAGGCAAAGGATTCCTGAGAATCTGATTGGTATTGCGTAAAAAACGGAATACCGATACCGTTGGAATCTCTTTATACTGCATCAATTGCTTTTTTAGAACAGCCCGCCCTGCACGTCTCCTTTTATCCGGCCGAGATGCTTATAGGCGGCCTCGGTCACCTCCCTCCCACGCGGAGTTCTGTATATGAATCCCTGCTGGATAAGAAAAGGCTCATAGACCTCTTCAATGGTTTCGGCATTTTCACTAACAGCAGTTGCAAGTGTTGTGATCCCAACAGGACCTCCTTTAAATTTATCTATAATGGTAGAAAGGATCTTATTGTCCATTTCGTCCAGCCCGTGAGCATCCACATTAAGCGCTTTAAGTCCATACCGGGAGATCTCGAGGTCTATCTTCCCGTTACCCTTTATCTGTGCAAAATCACGCACCCTGCGCAATAAGGCGTTAGCAATACGGGGTGTTCCCCTGCTCCTGCCAGCAATTTCTATGGCCGCATCAAGACTAATAGGTACATTCAGAATATCTGCACTACGCTGTATTATATCAGATAATAATTCGGTAGTGTAATATTGCAGACGACTGGAAATACCAAATCTTGCCCGCATTGGTGCGGTTAGAAGTCCCGAACGGGTGGTTGCGCCCACCAGGGTAAAAGGACTAAGGTTGATCTGTACGGTTCTGGCATTTGGACCTGATTCTATCATAATATCTATACGGTAGTCTTCCATAGCCGAATAAAGATACTCCTCCACTACTGCACTTAGCCTGTGGATCTCATCTATGAACAGAATATCCCTCTCCTCGAGATTGGTCAAAAGACCGGCAAGATCTCCCGGTTTATCCAGAACCGGACCTGATGTTACCTTGATCCCAACCCCTAGTTCGTTGGCCAGAATATGAGCAAGGGTGGTCTTCCCCAATCCCGGAGGACCGTGAAACAAGGTATGGTCTAAAGCCTCTCCCCTAAGATTGGCCGCTTCTACAAACACCTTCAGGTTTTCAAGAACCTGGTCCTGGCCGGCAAAATCATCAAATTCGAGGGGTCTTAAAGCTCTTTCGACATCAAATTCTTCGGAAGAAAAATTTTCACCGGTGGGATCTAAGTGTTCATTCATAGTTAATGCGAATTAAATAGAAAAGCCATCAGGCTTCAGAACAAAGATAAAAGAAAAAAGCCTCTTCGGTAAGGAAAAGGCTTTTCAGAATATTGTTAAATCGGGTTATTTAGTGATTCAGTTCTTCTTCATTTTCCTGAAGAGGCACTGTTTGAGGAACAAAGTCCTGTCCCTTTATCACATATCCCCCATCTTCATTAGTCTTAGAGTAATCGTAAGGCCAACGGTAAACCGAAGGAATCGCTCCCGGCCAGTTTCCGTGGATATGCTCCACCGGAGTAGTCCATTCTAAGGTTGTAGCATTCCAAGGGTTCTGAGTAGCTTTCTTTCCGAAGAAAATAGAGCCGAAGAAGTTGTAAAGGAACACCACCTGAACCGCTGCGGTCATAATCGCAAACAAGGTAATGATCACGTTCACATCGGCAAGGTCATCGAAGTACGGGAATGCCGTGTTGGTATAGTAACGTCTTGGAAGACCCGCAAGTCCGATAAAGTGCATTGGGAAGAATACCCCGTAAGCACCAACTGCAGTCACCCAGAAGTGAACATAACCAAGGTTCTTGTTCATCATTCTTCCGAACATTTTAGGGAACCAGTGATAAACACCAGCAAGCAATCCGTAAAGTGCAGAGATACCCATTACCAGGTGAAAGTGAGCAATTACAAAATATGTATCGTGAACGTTAATATCTAGAGTACTATCTCCAAGAATAATCCCGGTAAGACCTCCGGTGATGAAGGTAGAAACGAAACCAATAGAGAATAACATAGCTGGGTTCATCTGCAGATTACCTTTCCATAAGGTTGTGATCCAGTTAAAAGCTTTTACAGCCGATGGAATCGCAATAAGAAGGGTTGTAAACGTAAATACCGATCCAAGGAACGGGTTCATTCCGGATACGAACATATGGTGACCCCATACAATGGTAGAAAGGAATGCAATCGCAAGTATGGAAGCAATCATCGCACGATAACCAAAAATAGGTTTACGAGAGTTGGTTGCCATAATCTCTGAAACGAGCCCCATAGCAGGAAGTATTACAATGTAAACCTCCGGGTGGCCAAGGAACCAGAAAAGGTGTTCGAAAAGTACCGGAGAACCTCCCTGGTGACTCAATACCTCTCCCTGAATATAAATGTCGCTTAAGAAGAAGGAAGTACCAAAACTTCTATCCATAATAAGCAATAATGCTGCTGAAAGTAATACCGGGAACGAAACCACACCAATGATAGCGGTCACAAAGAAAGCCCAGATGGTTAACGGAAGTCTCGTCATAGACATTCCTTTTGTTCTAAGATTAAGAACGGTCACGATATAGTTCAAAGATCCCAATAGCGAAGATGCGATGAATATGGCAAGTGAGCTTAACCAAAGGGTCATTCCCAGTCCCGAACCACCAATAGCCTGTGGCAGGGCACTAAGAGGAGGATAGATAGTCCAACCTGAAGAAGCCGGTCCGGCTTCCACAAATAAAGAGCTAACCATTACCACACAAGAGATAAAGAACAGCCAGTAAGAAACCATATTAAGGAATCCTGAGGCCATATCTCTGGCTCCAATCTGCAACGGAATAAGCAGGTTACTAAAAGTACCACTTAACCCGGCAGTAAGTACAAAGAATACCATAATGGTACCGTGAATAGTTACCAATGCAAGGTATATTGAAGGAGTCATAACTCCGTCAGGAGCCCATTTCCCCAATAATGCTTCAAAAATTGCAAAGGACTCTTCCGGCCAGGCCAGCTGCATACGGAACAAAACGGACATTGCTATCCCGATAATTCCCATAATAAGCCCGGTAATAAGATATTGCTTGGCAATCATCTTATGATCCTGACTAAAAATGTACTTTGTGATAAAAGTTTCCTTATGATGATGTCCGTGATCCTCGTGGTGATCGTGAGCCGGTGCGTTTGCTATTGCTGACATATCTTAAATATATTCTTTTTAAACCTTAATAATAATTAGTTATTAGCCATAGTTTCACCGAACGTACCCTGTTCGCTTAACCAGGCCTTGTAATCTTCTTCACTCTCTACAACAATCTTCATTTGCATATTGTAGTGCGCCTCTCCACAAATCTTGTTACACAACAAGAAGTAATCAAATTCATAAGCATCAAGCGGCATTTCTCCTTCAGCCACAAGCTCTTTACTTTCTTCTTTTCTTATTTCATTAATATGCTGGACTTTTTCCACCATATACTCGCTGTCTCTCATTTCCTCAGAAGTAATGGTTGGAGTAAAGCTGAACTGAGTGATCATACCAGGAACTACGTTCATTTGCGCACGGAAGTGAGGGAAATAAGCTGAGTGCAGCACATCCTGGGATCTTAATTTAAACAACACCCTTTTTCCAACAGGCAGGTGTAATTCCGTAGTCACCTTATCATCTTTTGCGTAAGAATCGTTCTCACTTATCCCCAGAGTATTAGCACCTTCAATGAAACGTACATTGGCTTTCCCTAAGGTATTATCTTCTCCGGCATACCTGGCTGTCCAGCTGAACTGTTTGGCATAAAGTTCAATCACAATAGGATCGTCTTCTTTGCTCACGTTCATAATATCTGACCAGGTAAATAATCCATAGATAATAAGACCTGCAAGAACAATAACAGGGATAATGGTCCAGATGAATTCCAGTTTATCGTTATCGGCATAGAAAAGAGCTTTTTTCCCCTTTTCACCGCGGTATTTAAATGCGAACCAGTGCAGTAAAGCCTGGGTAATGATCTGCACCACCATAATGATGAAAATGGATACGAACATCAGTGTATCATATTCCCCACCGTGAGCCGATGCAGCCTCAGGTAAATAGAACTTACTGTAGTACCAGAAGCAATAAAGCATCCCGGCATAAAGAAACACCATAAAACCAAGCATAAGCTTTGCCTGCATAGTGTTATCCTTGTCTGTGGCTACCTGCGTTGTATCGGTGTCCTCACTTTTAGACAGCTGAAAAATCTTAGAGATTTGCCAGGCGGTTACGGCAAGAAGCGCTAGTACTATGATTATTAAAAATACGGTCATTTTATATATTCTTCTTTAAACAATCAATCTTTATTAATAATGGTAATTCTCGCTTTCCTTAAGGTAAGGATTTCTTTTTACCAGCAGCGGAGCCTTGGTAAGCGCGTTGAACACGACAAAGGCGAACAACCCGGCAAAGAACAACACCGCACTGATCTCAGGGATTCCTATGAACCAGGATTCACCTACAGTTGCCGGCATAATCATTACATAAATATCAAGATAGTGACCAATTAAGATAATTAGTCCCGTCATTACCACAAACCAGTTAACTCTCTTATAATCGCTGTTCATCAACACCAATACCGGGAAGACGAAGTTAAGCACAAGCATTCCAAAGAATGGCAAGGCATAATCCTCAATACGTGCTATAAAATACACCACTTCCTCAGGAATATTAGAATACCAGATCAGCATAAATTGTGAGAACCAAAGGTAGGTCCAGAATATACTGATCCCGAACATAAATTTAGCAAGGTCGTGCAGGTGGCTGTCATTCACAAAAGGAAGATAGCCTCTGGATTTAAGATAGATCGACATAAGAGCGATCACAGTAATCCCGGATACGAACATACTCGCAAATACATACCATCCAAAAAGAGTACTGAACCAGTGAGGGTCTACACTCATTATCCAGTCCCAGGACATCATTGACTCTGTTACTATAAAGAAAACAAGGAACCCTGCAGCCAGTTTAAAGTTTTTCTTAAACCATTTATTATCGGTTGCATTGTCCTGTTTAATGGAACCTTTTCTAAGCAATTGTCTGAACAGCATCCAGCCTCCAAGGTAGATAGCAGCTCTTATCAGGAAGAAAGGCACATTAAGATAACTTGCCTTGTTTTGTATAATTTCATCTTCTGCAACAACTTCAGGATCCATCCAGATGAAAAGGTGATTCATATGAAAACCTGAAAGCAATAACAGCACGAATACAATGATCCCGCCAGGAATCACATAAGCGGTGATCGCTTCCATTACCCTGAACAGTACCGGAGACCATCCAGCCTGTGCTGCATACTGTATCGCATAGAATGCCAAGACTCCCAAAGAGATCATAAAGAAAAAGAAGGCCGCAACATAAAGGGCTGCCCAGGGCTTGTTTTGAAGCTGGTGCAGTTTATGCTCCAGGTGCTCCATTTCGTGACCTTCGGCAGCAGCAGCGTGGCCCTGCTCGCCTTCTTCAGCGTGAGCAGCTTCAGCTTCGTGCCCGGCAGATTCTACGTGAGCGGTAGCAGCTTCACTTTCTTCTCCGTGGCCGCCGTGTGATGCCATCATTTCCTTTACATCATCAACAGTTGATGGTGCTGCAATAAATCCGTAAATAAGACCTACGGCACCAACAATCATAAAGATAATTGCTGTTAATTTTAATTTACTGGATAGCGTGTACATATTGATAAATCTAAATGCTTTAATTCTTTAGTTTTGGGTTTCTTCTTGTGTTTCCTGAGCAGGCTCTTCTTCTGAGGTCATTTGCTCCCCTTCAGCCTCTGAAGACTGAGCATCCTGTTTGGCATCCTCAAAAGCTCTTTCAGGCTTCCCTTCAAGGGAACGCTTAAGACTCATCACATAATGATCTATTTGCCAGCGCTCTTCTATAGTGGTCTGGGAAGCATAAGAGCCCATATTGTTAAGCCCGTAATACATCACGTGGTATACACTACCCTCGGTGATGGCCCTTCCCGGGTCATCATAAGAAGGAACTCCAAGAAATTTTTCACGTTCTACCAAAATACCTTTTCCGGCTCCTTTATCTCCGTGACAAACCGCACAGTAAATTGTGTACAGTTCTTTCCCTGCAGCTAAATTATCTTCAGTATAAGGAAGCGGGTTGGTAAGGTTAGCTTTTGCATTTGCCGAACCTTCAGGAGTATTTTCATACTCATAAGGCATCCACCCTCTCGGGATACTTCCTTCTGCCGGTAATTTTGCTTCCTGCTCGTTTTGAAAGATATCGTAAGAACCATAGGTCTCATACCCGGGAGACACATACATATCAGGGAAATACTGATAATTTGGTTCATTTTCATCGGCACAGGAAGTAAACAAACCTGCCACGAATAAAAAGGCTATATATCTATTGAATAAACTTCTCATTAGTCTATTAATTTTCAATTAATTTAATTTCCAAGGCTCCGGTATTGTAAAGGAACTTTGAAAGATCATCCACATTATGATTAGCAACATCCACTTCCATAAGGAACTTATCGTCTGTAGTTCTTGGATCCGGATTTTCAGCTGCTTTAAAAGGCCATAGTCTACTTCTAAGGTAGAAGGTGATCACCATAAGGTGAGCAGCAAAGAATACGGTTAATTCAAACATAATTGGAATAAAAGCCGGCATGTTCTGAAGAAAGCTAAAACTAGGCTTACCCCCAATATCCTGTGGCCAGTCTTCAATCATTATAAAATTCATCATTAAAACGGCTACAGTCAAACCAACCAAACCATACAAAAAGGAGGTTATAGCCAATCTGGTTGGTGCAAGCCCCATCACCTTGTCCAAACCGTGAACCGGGAAAGGAGTGTAAATTTCACCAATATGATAGCGCGCTTCACGTACCTGCTTAACGGCTTGTAAAAGCAGATCGTCATCGTTATAAATAGCGTGTATTACTTTTGATGCCATCTTAATTACTTGTTTTTAAGTTTTGTTGCCTGTGCTGCCCAATCTTCTCTCTGAGCCTCATTAGGGAAGTTCTCAATAACTTCGTCAAGCAATTCAAAATCGTCTTTTGTAAGTTTACTTACCTGAGCATAGGTATAAATTCCTACCTGGTGAAGATGCTGTTGCAACAATGGCCCTACATTCTTAAGCCTGGTAAGGTCATCTGCCTCCTGGCTTGCCGGATCATAAGTACCTATCCTTGCCAGCATTTCATCTATTCTGTCTTTCTGAACTTCAGAGATCGTAAGCGCTTCTGCATTTACAGTTTCCTGATGACCTCCTTCTTCTTTATTTTCAGAAGGCTCTCTGCCCACGGTTTCGTGCTCATAATGTTTTACGTCATCACCTTTTTCAGCTCTAAGTTTCTTGTACTTTTCTCCTGAAGACTTAAGGATAGACTTCACCTCTGCCTGTGCGATCACAGGGAAAGAACGGGCATAAAGAAGGAACAGCACAAAGAAGAATCCTATAGTTCCAATGAATATCCCTACATCTACAAATGTTGGAGAGAACATTGTCCAGGCTGAAGGCAGGTAATCACGGTGGAGTGAGGTCACAATAATTACAAATCGTTCGAACCACATCCCGATGTTCACGATAATCGAGATAAAGAAAGAGAACATAATACTTGTACGCAAACGCTTGAACCACATAAACTGCGGAGAGAAAACGTTGCAGGTCATCATAGACCAGTATGCCCACCAGTAAGGTCCTGTAGCCCTGTTAAGGAAGGCGTACTGTTCATACTCCACTCCCGAATACCAGGCAATAACAAGCTCGGTGATATAAGCAGTACCCACGATAGACCCCGTAATCATAATTACGATGTTCATCAATTCGATATGCTGGATAGTAATATAGTTTTCAAGATTAGACACTTTTCTCATAATGATAAGAAGAGTGTTCACCATCGCGAATCCGGAGAAGATCGCCCCGGCAACGAAATAAGGAGGGAAGATGGTGGTGTGCCATCCCGGAATAACCGAGGTAGCAAAGTCAAAGGATACAATGGTGTGTACCGAAAGTACCAAAGGAGTTGCCAAACCGGCAAGTACAAGTGACACTTCTTCGAAACGCTGCCAGTCCTTAGCACGTCCGCTCCATCCAAAACTTAGTATTCCGTAGATCCTTTTAGTAAAAGGAGTGATAGCTCTGTCGCGAATCATCGCGAAGTCAGGCAGCAGTCCCGTCCACCAGAATACAAGTGAAACAGAAAGGTATGTCGAGATCGCAAATACATCCCATAAAAGCGGTGAGTTAAAGTTCACCCAAAGCGACCCAAACTGGTTAGGGATCGGAAGTACCCAGTATGCCAACCAAGGACGCCCCATGTGAATAATAGGGAACAATCCTGCCTGCATTACCGAGAAGATGGTCATCGCCTCTGCAGACCTGTTAATGGCCATTCTCCATTTCTGGCGGAAAAGAAGTAATACGGCCGAGATAAGTGTACCGGCGTGACCAATACCTACCCACCAAACAAAGTTGGTAATATCCCAGGCCCAACCAACGGTCTTATTCAACCCCCAGGTTCCGATACCCGTAGATACGGTATAAATTATACAACCTAAACCCCAAAGGAAGGCAATAAGGGAAATGGAAAAAACAATCCACCAAGATTTATTAGCCCTTCCTTCAACCGGAGCCGCCACATCAACGGTAACGTCGTGATAGCTCTTATCCCCGGTTACTAAAGGCTTTCGTATAGGTGCTTCGTAATGAGACATATCCTTTTATAATTGATTCTTTATTAATAGTTAAATTAAGCTTCTGTAGTATTTCTCACCTTCGTCTGGTACATCACATTAGGCTTAGTTCCCAGGTATTCAAGTAAGTGGTACATTCTTTCATCCTCTTTTTCCTCGATAATTGCAGCATCCTTATCATTAACATCTCCAAAGGTCATAGCACCTTTATCACAGGCTGCAGAACAAGCTGTCTGGAATTCGCCGTCTTTAACAGGTCTTCCTTCACGCTTGGCATCAAGAATGGTTTTTTGAGTCTTCTGGATACACATAGAACATTTCTCCATAACCCCTCGTGACCTTACGGTCACATCAGGATTCAACACCATACGTCCAAGATCATTGTTCATATGGAAATCGAATTCTTCGTTCTGTGCATAGTTAAACCAGTTGAAACGACGCACTTTGTAAGGACAGTTGTTGGCACAGTATCTTGTACCCACACAACGGTTATAGATCATCTGGTTCTGACCCTGTCTACCGTGAGAGGTTGCAGCCACCGGACATACTGTTTCACACGGAGCGTGGTTACAGTGCTGACACATTACAGGCTGGAATACAACTTTAGGGTTATCTGCAGGCTCTTCAAGCTCAGCGAACTGAGAAAGCGAACTGGTAAGACCAGACATATTCTCTTTCTTTTCAATATCTGATCCGAAGCCTTCTTCTTCTGAAGAGTAATACCTGTCTATACGCAACCAGTGCATATCACGGGATCTCCTAACTTCAGATTTACCAACAACAGGAACATTGTTTTCAGCGTGACAAGCGATAACGCAAGCCCCACATCCTGTACAGGCATTAAGGTCTATAGAAAGATTAAAGTGATGACCTACTTCACGATTAAAGCTCTCCCACATATCCACCTCAGGAGAAGTAACTTCCTTTTCCTGGTGGTTAAGGGACACTTCAGGAACACTGTTCCAAACGTGAGCGTCTTTAGTATTGAATACCTCAAGAGTAGTTTCCTTGATAATATCCCCTCTACCCATTAAGGTATTATGAAGCTGCACACAGGCAAATTCGTGAATACCGGCAGCCTTTTCAAGACTTACGCTCTGGATAGATTTAAGATCTTTATAAAGCGGATAAGCATTAACACCTACCTGCATTTCTTCCTGGATATTTTCAGTTTTTCCGTAACCAAGGGCAAGACCAACAGATCCTTTCGCCTGGCCGGGCTGAATATAAACAGGTACATTTTTCACAACTGTTTCCCCAAGCTTAACGTTCACATAGCTTCCGTTAAGAGCACCATTAGAAACATTCTCATTAACAAGCCCAAGCTCTTCAGCATCGGCTCTGGAAATGCTCAGGTAGTTATCCCAGGACACTCTTGTGATCGGGTCCGGCATTTCCTGCAACCAAGGGTTGTTATACTGCTGTCCGTCACCCATAGAGGTCTTAGTATAAAGACTTAACTCAAGCCCTTTACCCTCGCCTGCCTGAGCAAGTCTTCTTGCAGCACCGGATACATCTGCCGAAGCGCCTTCTACAGTAGCAGGCTCGCCTGCTACATTCACCGGAGAAGAAGATTCAAAAACCCCGTCGTGCAGGGCGGTATTCCACGCTCCTGCTCCAAGGCTTCCACCCCAGGTTTCTTTTATGTATTCGTAATAAGAAGTATCGTTACCACTCCATTTCAACAGGCAATCCTGAAATTGTCTTGTATCAAAAAGCGGACGAATAGTAGGCTGCATAAGACTGAAGTTCTTTTCAGTATACTGAACATCACCCCAGCTCTCCAAATAATGCGGAGCGGCAGCTACATATTTACAAAGTTTAGCCGTTTCATCAACTTTCAGCGTTGAAGAAAGCGTTACCCCAACCTTCGCAAGACCTTCGTTGAATTCCTTAGAATTCGGAAGACTGTATGATGGATTCACGCCGGCCATAATTACAGCACCAACGCTACCATTATTCATATCTTTTACTAACTGGGCAACTTCAGAAGCATTACCCTGACGGATAGTTCTTGCGTTAGCCGTATCCATCACCTTACTTCCAAGCGCCTCATTGATGGCCAACACCAACAACTGAGCATCATCATCAGGAAGACCTGAAACAACAACAGCTCCGCTACCGGCTTTCTCCAACTGTCTGGCAGCTTTAACAACAGCATCGTCAATCTTGGCAGGAAGATCGCTGGTAGAAGAACCACCAATCACATACCCGACCAATGCAGACAATACAGCTTTTTGCTGAGAAGGAGTAACAGGCACACGCTTATCGGCATTTGCACCAGATAAGCTCATATTTGATTCGAACTGAATATGACGGGACATCTTACCATCCTTAGGAATACGGCTTTTCGCGTAACCGGCGTCATAACCACCGCCCTGCCAGTCACCAAGGAAATCGGCACCTATAGAGACAATGGTTTCAGCTTTTGAGAAATCGTAATTTGGCAATGCACGCTTTCCGAATTTAGACTGGAAAGCATTAAGAGCAGCATCTTCAGATACGGTATCGTACACTACGTGACGTACATTTCCGTATTTCGAAGAGAACTCATTTATAAGTTTTGTGGTAGAAGGACTGGCAAAAGTCTGCGTAAGCAGAACGATCTCACCGGAAACACCATCAAGAGCAGTTCCAACCTCACGATCGAACTCCTCCCAGGAAACATTCCTTCCTTCTATCATTGGACGTTTTACCCGCTGACTATCGTACAACGATAAAACGGAAGCCTGAACACGGGCGTTTACTCCGCCACGAGCTTCAGACAATTCGTTAACTTCAATTTTAATAGGCCTGCCTTCACGGGTCTTTACCAAGACGCTGGCAAAATCGAACCCATCTGCAATTGTAGATGCATAGTAGTTTGCAACTCCGGGAACTATACTCTCCGGCTGCACCACATAAGGGATCGATTTAACAACAGGACCTTCACAGGCAGCAAGAGATGCTGCTGCAGTACTAAAACCAACATACTTAAGGAAATCCCTGCGCGAGGTCTTAGAACTTTCAAGGGAATCTTTATCCCCCAAAAATTCATCAACCGGGATCTCTTCAGCAAATTCTTTTTGTTGGAGCGTCTCAACAACAGAACTGTTTTCATTCAGCTCTTCAACACTTTTCCAGTATTTTTTGTTTGATGACATATATATCTAGATATTAACTTCTTAATTAGCTCCTGCCCAAAGCAGGAATTATTTTAGTAGTGACATTTACCGCACTCAAGACCACCCATCTGGGCTGCCGTAAGCTCTTCAACGCCGTACTTTTTAGATAATTCTTCGTGTATTTTCTCGTAATACTCGTTTCCTTGCATCTTAACCTTGGTCTCACGGTGACAGTTCACACACCACCCCATAGTCAACGGAGCGTCCTGGTAAACCACTTCCATTTCCTGGATAGGCCCGTGACATTTCTGACACTGGATCCCCGCAACCGAAACGTGCTGCGAGTGATTGAAATATGCAAAATCAGGAAGGTTATGAATTCTAACCCACTTCACCGGTTTTGCTTCACCGCTGTATGTTCTTGTAGAAGGATCCCAGCCTGCAGCTTCGTACAACTTGGCGATCTCCTTATCATAAAATTCTTTCGAGTATTCTTCAGTAGCGGTTTCCGGAGCAACTTCAGAGATCGATTTATGACAGTTCATACAAACGTTCAATGAAGGAATTCCCGAGGTCTTTGAAGTCCTAGCAGAAGAGTGACAATACTTACACTCAATCTGGTTATCCCCCGCGTGAATTCGGTGCGAATAATGAATTGGCTGAATTGGCTGATACCCCTGGTCAACGCCAACCTGCATAAAGAAGCCGTAAGCAAAATAACCAACCCCAAGCAACACCACAACTGCGGTCACCAACAACAAGAACTGGTTTTCAACAAAAGCTTTCCAGATCGGTTTTCTCTGTGGTTTAGCAGGAAGCTTAACCCCGCTTGCATCGGCAAACCTTTTCAGCGTTTTGTTCACAAGGAACAACACCACCAACAGCATCACGAGCACAAAAACAAGGATTCCAAGAATAACATCTACAGAAACACCCTGTCCTCCGCCCTGAGAACCTCCGGCCTGCTGCCCACCTGCCTGAGCCGTCTGAGGCTCCGGTTTAGGCTGCTCTACATAAGCAAGAATATCCTTTATATCGGTTTCAGACAACTGAGGGAAAGCCGGCATAGCCGTTTGATTATATTCCTCAAATATCTGGTTCGCATAATCGTCTCCTGAAGCGATCAGCTCAGAACTGTTATGCACCCAGCTGGTAATCCACTCAAGATCCTGTCTTTCGGTAATCCCATGTAAAGCCGGACCGATAGATTCGGAATACGGCTTATGACAAGCAGCACATTGTGAATTGAATAATGATTTTCCATTGGCCGGATCGCCCAGATCTGAACTTGCAGCAGAAGCCTCTTCAGCCTGCTGCTCTGTACCAGAATCAGGCTTTTCTGCAGCCTGGTCCTGAGCTAGTCCTGAAACAGTAAATGAAAGAAAAAACGCTACACTTAAGAGTAGTATTCGCGAATTCAGATGGCGGTATTTCACCTTTTTCATATTAATAGTTGAATTAACGTCTAAACTTTGGTACGATTTTTACTTCTATCTAAGAGCTGAAAAAACCCTAAAACGCACCTTTAAATTCGTGCACAAAAGTAATACTTAAACTCGATTTTCTGAATGTTAAGGAGTGTTAATGGGTAATTTATAATAGTTCTAAATAATAAATTGCAACTGCTTAAGTTATTATGTTTTACATTTGCTTTTAAACAATTAAACAATGAATTTAACAAGTCCCAAAAGATTAGTTTTAAGTTTTATCGTCGCAGGATTTTCCTTTTACGGCGCCTTCGCACAACAAGGCAGCGTGAACATAGACCAGGATAAGAAAATCCCGGAACTTCTGGAATTAAAGACCGAGATGGCAAGCACCAACCAGATTGGCGACCGGTATAAAATACAATTGTTTTACGGAGATAACGGGGAAGCCAATGAAGTGATCAAGAAATACAGGAACCTTTATGCATTCCCATCTGTTATCGTTTATGAGGCCCCCAATTACAAAGTATGGGTTGGGAATTTCAGAAACCGCCTGGAGGCAGACAGAGCTCTTCTGGAGATCAAAGAAAGTTTTCCCGGGGCCTTTATTCCGAAGCCACAAAGAAGATAATCCCACAAGTCACAAAACTAAAAAAGCGGCCTTAAAGCCGCTTTTTTTTATTCATTATATTCTAATATTATTTCAGGGTTTTCTTAACCTCCACCTCTCTAAAGGCTTCGATCACATCCCCTTCTCTAATATCGTTGTAATTTTTGATCTGCATACCGCAATCATAACCTTTAGCTACTTCCTTCACATCGTCCTTAAATCGCTTAAGCGATGCAAGTTCTCCGGTATAGATCACCACTCCGTCTCGTATCAAACGAACACCGGCGCTTCTGTAGATCTTACCTGAAGTAACCATACATCCGGCAATAGTTCCGATTTTGGAGATCTTGAAGGTCTCTCTGATTTCGGCAGTACCGGTAATCTCCTCCTTAAGTTCAGGTGAAAGCATTCCTTCCATCGCATCCTTAAGATCGTTGATCGCGTCGTAAATAATAGAGTAAGTTCTGATATCTATCTCTTCCTTATCGGCAACCTGTCTTGCATTACCAGCAGGACGCACGTTAAATCCGATAATAATGGCGTCTGAAGCCGAAGCAAGCAACACATCACTTTCAGTAATGGCTCCTACTCCTTTATGAATGATATTTACCTGAATCTCTTCGGTAGACAATTTCTGGAAACTATCGGTAAGCGCTTCAACAGAACCATCCACATCTCCTTTCAGGATTATGTTAAGCTCTTTAAAGTCTCCGAGCGCAATACGTCTTCCAATCTCATCAAGGGTAATGTGACGCTGTGTTCTAACTGATTGCTCACGCTGCAGCTGGGTACGCTTCGCAGCGATATCCTTAGCTTCACGCTCATCGGTCATCACCTTGAACTTATCACCGGCCTGCGGCGCACCGTCAAGACCTAAGATAGACACAGGAGTAGATGGTCCGGCTTCTTTAACGTCCTTCCCTCTCTCGTCCTGCATAGCTTTCACTTTACCACTATGTCTTCCGGCAAGTACATAATCTCCTACTTTAAGCGTTCCTGCCTGAACAAGGATCGTAGCAACGTAACCCCTACCTTTATCAAGGTAAGCTTCTACTACGGTACCCTGGGCCAGTTTGTCAGGATTGGCTTTCAACTCAAGAATCTCGGCTTCAAGCAATACTTTCTCAAGCAACTCCTTAACCCCGGTTCCTGTTTTAGCGGAAATATCGTGAGACTGGATCTTACCTCCCCAATCCTCAACAAGAAGATTCATTCCGGCCAACTTCTCCTTGATCTTTTCAGGATTCGCCGTAGGCAGGTCAGATTTGTTTATTGCAAATACGATTGGCACTCCCGCCGCCTGGGCGTGAGAAATAGCCTCTTTGGTTTGAGGCATCACATCATCATCTGCAGCGATCACAATAATCGCAATATCGGTTACCTGAGCACCCCTTGCACGCATCGCCGTAAAGGCCTCGTGACCCGGAGTATCCAGGAATGTAATTTTTTGTCCGTTATCAAGCTGAACCCCGTAAGCTCCAATGTGCTGGGTAATACCACCACTCTCTCCTGCAATTACATTCTCTTTACGAACATAATCCAGCAGCGATGTTTTACCGTGGTCTACGTGACCCATTACAGTTACAATAGGCGCTCTGTCTTCAAGGTCTTCCGGCTTATCTTCTACTACTTCTACCGTTTCTTCAACATCAGCCGTTACAAATTCTACTTCATAACCAAATTCTTCAGCAACAATAGAAAGTGTTTCAGCATCAAGACGCTGGTTCATCGTCACCATCATTCCAAGTGACATACAGGCTGAAATCACCTTAGTAACCGGCACATCCATCATAGTAGCCACCTCACTAACGGTAACAAATTCAGTTACCTTAAGGATTCTGCTGTCTGATTCCTGTTGTGCCAGATCCTCTTCTGAACGCTGACGGTGCTGATCTCTTTTATCTCTTCTGTATTTAGCTCCTTTTCCTTTACCGGATTTACCCTGAAGTTTCTCAAGAGTTTCCCGTACTTGTTTTTGTACTTCTTCCTCGCTAGGCTCTTCCTTGGTAATTGGTCTGGATCTTTTGCGCGACTTCTTTCCACCCCCTTGTCCGGGAGCACCTTTAACGTCCTTGCTTATTCGGCGACGACGTTTCTTGCGCTTATCCTTCTTATCATCTTCGGCTTTTTTATCATCCTTCTTCTTGGCAGGTTTCTTAAACTGCGAAAGATCGATCTTTTCACCGGTGAAGTTAGGACCACTAAGTTTGGTATAATTGGTCTTTATAGAAGTATCCTCCTCTTTTTCTTCTGAAGGGCTTTCAGCAGGAGCTTTCTTTTCTTCTTTCTTAGCTTGAGGTTCTGTTTCTTTTTTAGGCTCTTTTTCCTTAGGCTCTTCTTTCTTCTCAGCTTTCTCAGGAGCTTTCTCTTCTTTCTTCTCTTCTTTTGAAGCAGGGGCTTTTTCTTCCTGTGGCTGCTCAGGTTTTTTAGGCTCCTCTTTTTTAGCTTCTCCAGATTTATCTTCGAGATCTATCTTCCCGACCTGCTTAGGCCCGGAAAGCTTAGCTCTGGAAGAAACAACTTCTTCCTCTTCCTTTTCTTTCTCTTCCTGCGCTCTTTCTTTCTCCTTTTTCTCTTCAGCTTTGCGCTTCTCCTCCAGCTCTTTTTCACGAGCCAGTCGAAGTTCTTCCTTCTCCTTACGCTTTTCTTCGCCTACCTCTTTAGACTCCACTTTCTTAGACTTATCTGTCTCAAACTCATCGGAAAGGACCTGATAAACCTCTGCGGAAATTTTGGTAGTAGGACGCGCTTCAATCTCGTGACCTTTGGAATTTAAAAAATCCACAGCCCGGTCTAACGAAATATTGAATTCGCGTAAAACTTTGTTTAGTCGCATTGTCTTTGCTTCAGCCATAAATTGCCCTATAATTAACCTCTTTTAATTTATAATTTGTACTGTCGTTTTCTACTCTTCGAACTCCTCGCGAAGCACCTGGATCACCTCTCTAATGGTTTCCTCCTCCAGGTCTGTACGTCTAACAAGATCTTCCAAATCCTGTTCCAAAATACTTTTAGCAGTATCCAGCCCGATCTTCGAGAATTCCTGGATCACCCAGTCTTCTATCTCATCGGCGAATTCGCTAAGCTCAACATCTTCTTCAACCCCCTCACGGAATACGTCAATTTCGTACCCTGTAAGCTGACCTGCAAGCCTGATATTGTGACCTCCACGTCCAATTGCCTTAGAAACCTCTTCAGGCTTCAGCATCACCTCGGCGGTCTTATTCTCATCATCCATCTTGATCGAAGTGATCTTCGCAGGACTTAACGCCCTGGTAATGAACAACTGATCGTTGGTGGTATAGTTGATAACATCTATATTCTCATTGCCCAATTCCCGAACAATACTGTGTATCCTTGATCCTTTCATACCCACACAGGCACCAACAGGGTCTATCCTGTCATCATAAGAATCTACAGCAACCTTCGCTTTTTCCCCGGGAACACGAACTACCTTCTTAATGGTAATAAGCCCGTCGAAAACCTCAGGGATCTCCTGCTCGAACAACTTCTCGAGGAAGCCGGGAGCAGTTCTGGACATAATGATAGTAGGCTTGTTTCCTTTAAGCTCTACACTTTCTATGATCCCGCGCACGTTCTCTCCTTTACGGAAAAAGTCTGAAGGGATCTGACGATCTTTAGGCAACACGATCTCGTTTCCTTCATCGTCAAGCAAAATGATCGCCCTATGCCTGATATGGTGTACCTCAGCGGTGTAAATCTCACCTTCAAGCTCTTTAAAGCTCTTGTAGATATTTGTATTGTCGTGCTCGTGGATCTTAGAGATCAGGTTTTGACGCAAGGCCAAGATTGCACGACGCCCAAGATCTTTAAGCTTAACTTCTTCTGAAACATCTTCACCAACCTCAAAATCGGGCTCTATCCTCCTTGCCTCGGTAAGGGAGATTTCCTGGTTAGGGTCCTCAACTTCTCCATCGGCTACTACTACTCGGTTTCTCCAGATCTCTAAATCTCCTTTATCGGGATTTACAATAATATCAAAATTATCGTCTTCCCCATATTTTTTCTTTAAAGCATTTCTAAAAACCTCTTCCAAGATCGCCATTAAGGTTACACGATCTATCAGCTTGTCATCTTTAAATTCTGAAAATGACTCTATCAAGGCGATATTTTCCATATCAATATGCGATTAAAATGTTATCATAACTTTTGCTTCTACAATATCCGTATAGGGAATCACAGCTTCTTTTTGAACTGTGTGCTTTCCTTTTCCTACGGGTTTGGGTTCTCTGGTCTTCCAGCTAAGACTGATCTTTTCTTCATCAGCCCCGGTTAAAGTTGCCTCGATCTTCTGATCTTCGGTAGTGACCTTCAGCTTTCGACCTACATTCTTTTTATATTGCCTTGGCAGGCTTAAAGGTTCTGAAACCCCGGCAGAACTTACCTCGAGGGAGAAATCTTCTTCTTCCCTGTCCAGGTTGTGCTCAACCTTTCGGCTCACTTCTATACAGTCATTCACCGACACCCCTTTATCACCGTCTATGATCACTTTTATCTGATTATTTTCGGTGACTTCAAGGCTTATTAAAAATAAGGAATTATTCTCTTTAAAGGCCTCTTCAAGTAATTTTTCTACTTTCTCCTGCAACATAAGGTTATAAAAAGAGGGGACTTATCGTCCCCTCGCTGTACTTTTTATAGTTTCAACGCTGCAAATATAGCATTATTTTCTAAGATAGAAAACCGGGAAATAAATGAAATTTTATTTGTACTTTTAATAAACAAATTCATTTCTAACCATTTACCAACAAACAAGAATGAAAAGGATACTTGTTCCAACCGACTTTTCTGAACAGGCTGAATACGCCCTGAAAGTAGCGGCGCAACTGGCAAAAAAATTCGACAGTGAAATTTACCTATTACATATGCTTGAACTGCCATTAGAACTGGTAGACCCCGTAGCGGGAAGTTCGAGCCACAACCTCCCAGAATCCATATTTTTTATGAAACTTGCCCATCAGCGTTTCAAAAAACTGATGTCAAAACCTTACCTGGATGGCATAAAATTATACGAGACCGTGCAGTTTCACCAGGCATTCGAAGGGATAATGGAAGTAAGTGAGGACAAAAAGTGCGACATTATTGTTATGGGCTCTCACGGCGCAAGTGGCTTTAAAGAAATGTTCATAGGCTCGAACACCGAAAAGGTGGTACGCACTTCTAAGATTCCCGTTCTTGTTATCAAAAAGGAACATCCTGAATTCAAAATAGAGAATTTTGTATTTGCTACAGACGGGGACTCCAGTAACAAACACACCCTCAAAATGGCCAAAGACTTCGCCGATAAAATGAATGCCAAGTTACACCTGCTGTTCATCAACACTCCCAACAACTTCCTAACCAGTGAAGATGTTAAGAAAAGAATGGAGAATTTTGTAGATGGCCAGAATGTTGGAGACTACAACATTCATATTTATAACGATGTTAGCGTAGAAAAGGGAATATTAGGATTTGCCACCACCATAGATGCAGGCCTAATAGGAATCAGCACTCACGGAAGAAAGGGTATAGCGCATTTCTTTAACGGAAGCATCAGTGAAGACCTGGTAAACCACGCCAAGATCCCGGTGGTTACCTTCAGGATCTAAAGAAATGATTTCAGGGCCCCGGCCCTGATACATTTCCAGAAATAATTCCAGAAAGATTTCGTCTTATCCCGCTTCACCTTTATATTTTTGTGAACCAGTTCTTCATTCACCGCTTCGTTATTGACGAATAAATTTGCAATTGCAGACAAGATCTTATTTTTCTTTTCACTGTTCTTTCGCAGTACTTCCACCTTAAAATCATAATACCTAAGCTTCATTTTTCCGTTCGCAACAGTATTATTACCGGTATAGTTAAAGCTCATATCGGCAATATCGCCTTTTGCCTCAATATTCATTGCAGGTTTTAAGAACTCATTCATCCCGGCTGCAGACAGCCTGCCCATTTTTCCTGAAATCCTGAACCGGTCGTTCAGATCGCTAACATCCATATTCCAGTTCACCTCGAGCGGCGCCTCCCCCATAAAGGAGGTTTTCACGTCTACATCTGTCCTGGGAAAAGTCTCTTCAGACATTCCCACATTGCTAAGATGATAGATACTGGCATTCAGGTTTTCAAACTTCAGCATTCCGGCCTGCCTTGATGTATCTATCAATTCTTCATACTGAATATAACTTTGCCTTATCCTGATGGAATCCAGCTCGAGCTTAAAAGGCAGATTCCTGATCAATTCACTGTACATTGGCTTATGGCGGGTATCTTTCGGCATAAGTTTATTCCGGTATAACCGAAGCTTTGCATCACTGATCCTGGTTAAGGGGTTTCTGAAGTGCAGGGAATCATTCCTAAAGGACCAGCTAAGGTCATTTAGATGTATTTCACTGATATTTAATTCAACCCTGTCCTTTTCATAGGGGATATGCTTTTGAAACTCGATCCTATTATACTTAGGGACAATCTTAAAATTCTGAAGTTTCAGAGCACCTTTATTAGCATCGATATTGGATATATAGATATCATGTTGCGGATTCATTCTCATATAAACCGAATCGCTCCTGAAATGATACCCGCGGTAATCGAAAGGCACAGGCTCCCTGAGTGTCTTTTGATTGAGATTGATATCCCTCATTTCCAGCTCCGGGAAACTTACAAAGATTTGATCTGCTTTTGAAGTATCAGACTTAACAAGCCTGAATTGACCATTCTTCACCTTCAGGGATTTAATCATTACTTTTTTTCCCAACTTACCTGAAGAAGAGTCCTTTTTTGCTGCCTGTTCAGACTTGGTGATCCTTATATCCGGTGAATTTAAAAACAATTCCCCTATTATAATTTCTTTACGGGTTAAATAAGCCCAAAGATCAAGGTCGTCCAGTTTAATAAGCTTAGCCTTCAGGACTCTCCCGTTCTTACTGAATTCGGCTTTTTCAACTTCTGCCATTGCTCCCAGCAAACTCACATTTATCTTTTTATAGGAAGTGCCGGAGTCGGTTAAGGATTTCTCAAGTCCTTTTTTGATCTTATGTTCCAAGAAATTATTGGCTCCAATTAAAAGCCCTGCAATTACTGCAAGGGCAACAAGGAAGTAAAGAGTTCTTTTTCGGTTGGTTCTCAAGGCTAAGTGTTGGTTTTGGAACAATTTACAATTCAGAAAACATTTTCTTCACAGGTTTAAGATTTTTTAACTTAAAAATTTAACCGCCTGATTATCCCTGCGTTAAATTTAAGTCAAACTTAGTACAGCTCGGTTTTTGCACGTGATTTGATTGTATATTTGACCAAAATCATTTGCAACACACCATGCTGTTTAAACTAAGTATTAAAATAATATTTATAGCTGTCGAAATCTTTTTGGGCATCTACAGCATTGTAGTGAGTGATAGTCTTTTAATCAAGTTTTTATTCTTCGCTGTTACTGCGGTTATTATCGCATTTGGAGTAACTAAGATCATTAATAAGTTACTTCCGGTAGATAAGGATTATATCGCTGCAGACCTGGAGGAGGAAGTTGAAGAATAAATCTTAACCCATTTCAGGCTTTCCTTTTAATCCAAATTAATTCTTTTTCCCTGACATTAATTTCATATCTTTTTCAAAAAGCCTGTCCTTTTCAACAACTCCTATTTTTCAAGAATGAAATTAATTTGCATTGCAGACACTCACAATAAACACCAGCATTTGGATCTTCCTGCCGGCGATGTCCTGATTCACGCAGGAGATTTCACAGAATCGGGAACCCGTGGAGAATGTCTTGAATTTCTCAAGTGGTTTTCAGGCCAGCCCCATACTCACAAGATCCTTATTGCGGGTAATCACGATTTTTACTTTGAAAAGCTTAATGCACAGGAGTTAAATGAAATTTTACCATCAAATATTCATTACCTCAATGATAGTGGTATTACAATAGACGAGGTTAGTTTCTGGGGTTCTCCTATAACCCCGGGTAGCGGAAGATGGGCCTTTAACCGGGACAGAGGCGATGCAATTTCAAAACACTGGCAACGAATTCCCAAAGACACCCAGGTGTTAATTACCCACACTCCTCCTTATGGGATTATGGACAGGATTAAAAGTGATACCAGTGTCGGATGTTCAGACCTATTAAAGAAAGTGAAATCGGTTCAGCCCAAGATCCATATTTTCGGACACATCCACGAAAATTACGGACTGGAGAAAAAGAGTGACATCCGCTACCTCAACTGTTCGGTCCTTAACGAAACCTACACTTTTTTTCGCCCGCCTTCCCAGGTAGAAGTTTAAGCATTATTACCGGAAATCCCCTATTTGTTTTTTTAGCGTTATAAGGCAACGTTAAAAAAATGCTCCCAGCGTTAAATATTTATTAATCAGTAAAGTATTAGACTTTTTTTAACAGGAAGATAGCAAGTCGCATCTTACTTTAGCCGAAGAAATATGATTACTAACGCCAATAACCATTTCTATGAACACCTATAATTACGAACCTGCGACTGTCTTAGAAGAAGTTAAGCATCTTATATCTTATAGTATCTCGAACATCGAAGAACAGAATTCGAATTACAAAACGATGCACAGGGCGATAATCAAAAAATATTTTGAGGCTAAAAATGTTCATATAAATTACCAGGAACATACCGTGGAGATGGAAATTCCGGTAGGGAACAGGAAATACACCCGTATTACTTTTGAATGCCAGAAACTGGAGCGCTTTCTTAAATCCTGCCTCAAGAAGGATGAGAAAAGCCTTTATTTTTACCAGAATATACTAACGCACTACAACGCGGTAAGTGCAGCGTAACATATAGAAAAAGGAGATTAGTTAAAAGCAAAAAAGGCTTCAGTTGAAAAACCGAAGCCTTTTTTAATTCCCGGATATAGAAGCCTGATTAAAGAGATTTCGAGAGGTGGAGCCCGGCTCCAAAAACCGGCTCCTTATACGAATTAAACTCGGTGCCCAATTCAATATTTAACTGAAAGGGCCTGTTTATCAACCTGACTTCCGAATAAAAGTAAAACACGTCTTCATTGGTCCCATCCTCATGTAAAGGCTTTTGGAATGTCCCCTCGTTATGGGCATAACTCAACATCAGCTTATATGGATAGGTATTAAAATAAGTTGAGAATTGACCGGAAACTCCAAAATGATGTGCTGAAAACTTATTGTTTACAACCATATCAGAATCCCTGTCATAAGTAAAGAAAGGAACGCCTAAGATCCTGCTTTTATAGGTCCACCCGGAAGGGTAAACCCCATTATTAAAGTAATTGTCATATAAATGGGGGCCGGTCTGGCTCTGATCACGTGTGTAATAGAACTCGTAAATAAAAGAATTAATAATCCTGTCCTTTTCCGAAAAATCTATAAACACTCCATATCGTCCGTCAGGAAAATTAGCGCCCCGGCTTCCGGAGCCATCCTCAAATAGGTTATTGAATATGAACCGGGCTTTAAAATCTTTAAATTCCCTTGTTACATATAACTCCCAAGACCCCAAATGATTACCAAGCACATTGGCCTTATCACTTTCTAAAGAGTTATCTCCTCCGGCTCTACCGGCAAAAATCCGTAGGTAGTCTTCTATCCCTGCAGGTTGCTTTCCAAACCTTGGAGATGTTCCTCCCCATTGGGCAAAATGCTGGATCCCGGCTTTAAGTTTCCAGCCATTCCAGCTTTTAAAAACAAGATGCAGGCTTTTATGATGTAAAAATGCATCCTTAACATAGCGGTCCTCCCCCAGCCAGTATTCTTCAAGAGTAGCTTCGAAACCCCAGCCCAATTCTCTTCCTTTAAAAAACACTGTGCCATTCGTGCCAAGTTGCACTCCAGGTAAGGCTCTGGCGTTTAAGGACCATAAAATATTCCGGTTGGAAGCACTAAGCCCATTGTACATTTCGGCTTTATGTTTAATGCCTGTAACAACTTCCAGCCAGGAATTGGAATAAGCCAGATAAGCCTCATCTATGAACAATTCCTTTTCCAGCCCATCAGAAAATGCCAAACCACCTCCAAATTCAAAGGTCTTGTTCCCTTCGAAGTTATAAATTCCATAAGCATTAAGCCCGGCAGATACATTGGACGTTTCAGCTATTCGCCCCCGCTGATTGCTATACATCCAGAAAGGTAGTTCCTCCTTATTAGAATACGCTCCCATTAACCTTGCCTCGCCGGAAAAATCAATAGCCTGCGCCCACAGGCTGGAAAAATTCAATAAAAAAAGCAGGCTGATTAAAACCTGCTTGAAATATTTTCTACTCATAATTAAGTGAACCTTAGTTCTAAAAAGAAGTTTTCAGACGCTCCCACAAGCTTTGCTTATCTTCCCCGTAGGCATATCCATACTTATTCCCATACCCGAAGTTGGCAATCTTCACATCATTAAGCACAAAACTTACATCATGTAATTTCCCGTCATTTTTAGCATCAACTGCGAAATTAAGAAGCTTTTTCTCTGTATATCCCGCCCTGCAAACATACAAGGTAAGGTCTGCAAAATGATTGATCAGGAAGGTGTCGGTTACCAGCATAGAAGGAGCGGTATCCACAATAACATAATCATACATTTGAGAGAGGTCTTCAAAAAGATCTGCAGTTTTATCACTTCTCCACAATTCTGAAGGGTTAGGCGGAATACTTCCTGAGGCTAGAAGGTCCAGATCCTGATGATACTTAGAAGTATTTATCAGGTCCTTCAGAGAAAGCTCATTCTTAACCAGGTAATCGCTTACCCCAAGAAGCTCCCTGGCACCTGTCTCGTATCTTTGCAACTGGGGGTTCCTAAGGTCGGCCCCTACAAGCAACACCTTTTTACCGGTATTGGCCAGTGTAAGTGCCAGGTTAAAGGCAACGAATGTTTTTCCTTCACCTTTAACCGTAGACGTAATGAAAATACGATTCCCCCCCTGGTGTTTATTGGCATTCACCAGCAAGTATTGCAGATTCGTATGAAGTATCCTGAAGGACTCCCCAAGCACAGACCTGTCATTCTTTTCAACCAGGTCACTCTGTTTACGGCCAATTTTCGGCACTTCCCCAACAATTGGAATTTCCTTTGTGATCCCCTCAACATCTTCCCTGCTTTTTATCTTGTTACTAAGCAAGTTGCTGATATATATTACCAGGAATGGGATCAGCAGTCCCAGGATCAGAGCGGCGAGCAACACGATCTGCGATTTCGGAGAAACTGGGCTGGTTGTACTATATGCTCTGTCTACAATTTTAGCTTTTGGAGCCGTTACGGCCAGGGATAAAGAATTCTCCTCCCTCTTTTGAAGCAGGAAAAGATAAAGAGATTCCTTTATATTTTGCTGGCGCTCGATTCCGCGATATTGTCTTTCCGTTGAAGGTACTGAAGATATTCTTGAGCCTATGGCAGCGGCCTGGCTCTTCAGGTCTTCATTTGCTATTCTTAAATTAGCCCGCATCCGTTCCAGGCTCTGCAACACATTCCCTTTTATCTGCTCAATTTGTGAATTAAGCCTTTTAACGATCGGGTTCCTTTCTGTAGAACCGCTTAAGATCCTGTTGCGCTCCAGGACAAGGTTATTATATTCTTCTATTTGCTGATTCACCCCGGTCTCTTCGATACCAAGATTGGCCGGAAGAAGGTCTGACTTGGAACCGGTTTTAAGATATTCGATCATCGCATTCGCCAGTTCCAGCTGAGTGCCCACTTCCTGCTGGCGTTTATTATACTCACTGGCATTCTCGATAATAAGTTCAGATTCAGCCTTAATATCGGTAAGCTGATTAGCTTCCTTGAATTCTTCCTTCCCGGTCTCTACCGAATCCAGCTCCTCATTGATGATGGCAAGCCTCTCATCGATGAAGGCTGCCGTATTCCTTGCCACAAGGTTCTTATCTTCAATAGCTTCCCTGTTATACTCAAATATCAGCTGATCTATAATATCCTGTGCCTTTTGCTTTACAGGATCATTCAAGTCAAGATTAAGCAGGCTCGAATTTTTGTCGGTAAGATTTACCTGTACCTGCTCTCTGTAATAACCCGCCACCTCTTCTATAGGGCTAAAGCTCACTAAGACCTGACCCAAGCTTTCAGCAGTCTCTCCTGAGGTCCTTTCAAAGTCCGGATTTTCGATAATAACCACATCAGCAAACCCCAGGTCTACAGGCTTCCCAAGATCCGCTTTGATCGTTTCTTCAGTTTCAAGATCGGTAATTTCAAGTTTTTCTCCTCCCTCACTTGAAATTCGATATTTTACTCCTGATTCTTTTCTTTTTAATTTCAGAAGCTTTTCATCCAGTCTCAAAACCTGCGCGTAAAAAGGAGTATTGGTATAGAGCTCTGAAGTTCTTACCTCGCCTTCTTCAAAATATCTTACGTTTATGTTCAGGGCTTTAACGACCCCGGTCATTAGCCTCCTGGAATTCAGGATCCCAATCTCGTTCTCTATGCTGCTGGTTCCCATTCCACCAAGCAAACCTAAATCTGCAAAAGCAGCCATTTCTGAAGATGGGCTTTTTCCTTCGTCATCTTTAATGATAATACTTGCTGTAGTATTATATACCGGTGTTGAAAATTTAAGGTATAGAAATGCAATACTTATACAGGCAATAACCCCAATAACAAACCAGGGCCAGAACCTTAGATATCTATCAAGCTCTTCTCTTAAGTTAATCTCTTCCTCCTGAGGTCGGCGAATATTATTTTGCTGTGACATATTACTTGGTGATCAAAACTATTACTGAAACTAAAACTGATGCTATAGAAATATACACTCCGGCGTTACGGTTATAACTTGCCGACTGACGCTGAGGACCGTTTGGCTCCACATATACCACGTCATTTTGCTGAAGATAATAATAGGGAGAGTTTACCGATTCTGCATCTGTAAGGTCGAGATAAGCGTGGGTTTTTACTCCATTCTCTTCCCGCATAACCAATACATTGTCCCTGCGACCATAGATACTCATATCTCCCGCAAGCCCAAGGGCTTTTGGCAGGCTTAAATATTCATCCTTAACATCGAAGGTCCCCGGGCGATTCACTTCTCCAAGCACACTCACCTGGAAGTTCACGATCCTTACATTCACTATAGGGTCCTGAACATAATCGCTGATGTGCGATTTCAATTTTGAAGAGAGCTGCTGCCGGTTAAGACCTTCCACATTTACAGTTCCCAACACCGGAAACTCAATATTCCCGTCACTATCTACGAGATAAGTCTGAAGTTGTTGACGGGTATTAACTGTCAGGCCTGCATCAGTACCGGACTGAGGCATCCCAACTACAGGAAGATTGAATGGCATTGCAGCCGCCTGTTCGGGAGCCGAAACATTTATGGTAAGAAGATCGTTGGGCTTGATCTGCAGGCTATTTTTTTTGTTTGCATCAAGCCTGGCTTCCATATCATCCAGGTTTTGAAAATAAACTACTTCCTTCCGTGATACACAGGAGGTAATAAATAAAAGACATAATAATGCCAATATTGGGCGTTTCATAGTAGGTTTAAATTTTACAGGTGTTTAATTTGGGTAGGGGCCGCGAAGATAAAATTTTATGTTAAAAAATCGTTAACCATTAAATCATTTTTTCTTGTTGAAAACCGGCCAACAGCGCGTCTTAACTCCGGCTTTCGGATGACAGTTCTTTTTTTACGGGTCTTACTCTTATGCCTTTTGGCCTAAAATATACTTTTGGTTTTTGCTTAGCTTTTACTCTTAAAGCTTCAAAAAGTAAGCCGGCAGCAATAAACACACCCGCCATTGCCAGGCTCATTCCAATACTTTTAAGGTCCCTGCTCAGCATTATATACAGGATGATAACCGCAAGATTCAACGCCCCCAGCAGTAAGCTTGCTTTCTTATGAGAAAAACCGTTATCAAGAAGCACATGATGCATATGGTTACGATCGGCCTCGAATGGGGTTTTACCATTCTTTAAACGAATAATAATCACCCTAAGCGTATCAAAGACAGGCAGGAATAATACGGCAAGTGCGAATAAAAGCCTGTTCTCCGGAACGAAACCTTCTCTCATGAGAGGTTCATAAGGTTGCATCACAAGAATCTTAAGGCTTAAAAAGGCAATCACAAAACCCATAATAAGGGATCCACCATCCCCCATAAACATTTTACGCCTCCCCCGGGAAAAATTAAATCTTAAGAATGCCCCAAGGATTCCGGCAGCTGTAAGGCTAACCAACACGAAATAAGGGTGCCCCGTGGCATAGAATACCATCGCATAGGTTAACGAGATCACAATGCCTGCAATACCTGCAAGTCCGTCTATCCCGTCAATAAGATTATAGGCATTGATCAGGGCTACGACAATTAAGGCTTTAAACGAATATCCTAAAACTGCAGGAATGGCAAAGACCCCCAAAAATCCATGTAAGGTGGTAAGCTGTAATTCCGGGGAAAAAATGATGAATCCCGCGGCAAAAAGCTGGCTTACAAATTTGAGTTTCGCTGAAGAGATCACCAGGTCATCCTTCAAACCAGCCATAAAAAGGAAGGTTAGCCCTACAATAAGATGGTTCCCTGTAGGCGAAGTTCTCAGCGCCTGTAAAATGCTAATAATAAGTACCAGGACTATAAAAAATGAAACCCCTCCAAAAGGAGGAATAGCATCCTGATGTGAGCTACGGTGATTCACCTCTTTCATCAAAGCCTTTTCTTTACTCACCCATAACACTTTTGGAGTGAAATACCAGGTTAGCACAAAGGCAAGCATAAATACTCCACTCGCGAAAAACAGGTAATACCTGTGGAACAGGTCAAGTATGACCTGTTGGTCTAGGATGTTCATTGTTTTAAGGTTTTTAATATTTAAAACCTGTGAGGTAGGGCAAAGACAGGCTCGAAATTCAGAATTATTAATTATAAAAGCACTTAAACAGATGCAAGATTATTTATTCTTTCTAAATATGAATCTATTACTATCTTTTCATCAAATCTTCTTTCTGCTAACTTTCTCGCATTAGCTCCCAGTAGCAGCCGATTTTCTTCGGAGGCATCCAGAAGTTTACCAATTTTCTCCGCTAAATCAATTGCATTTTTCGGCTCACACAAATATCCATTATATCCATCCTGCACGACATCTTTGCAACCTGGAACATTTGTAGTAACAATTGGCAATTTCATCGCACAAGCTTCTATTAAGCTTCTAGACAAGCCCTCTCGGTACGACGGTAAGACCATGATGTCTGTTTCTTCATAAACAGCATTCATATTATCAGATTTCCCCAAGTAATTAAACTGTGGCAGCTTTAACCATTCTTCAAGCTCTTCCTTTTGAACCGCCGTTTTATTGTCATAACCAAATTCGCCAACTATTTTAAATTCTACATCAGGATATTTAATATGTAACCTCTTCCCGGCTTCTATAAATTCTCTAATTCCCTTATCCCCTATTAGTCGTCCGACAAATAAAACCGACATTCCGGAATTTTTTTGTCTAATTATATCAAATTGATTGAGATCAACTCCTGATCCTGGAATAACACTGGTTTTATTAAACCTTTGAAGCTTTTTTTTCAAAAAAATGCCTTGATCTTCATTATTTTGGAAGAACACCCACCCTGACTTCAAAAATGCGATTTTGTATAAAGCTAAAGCTACTAAAGTTGATAAACTCTTCTTAATAAAGATGGTCCCAAGTCCGCTAACGTTATTTATAACCGGTATTTTAAGGATGTTTGCAGCAAGATTGCCGTAGATATTAGGTTTTATGGTATAGGAAAGAACCATATCCGGCTTTATAGCTTTAAGTAGTTCAAAATAATCCTTAGTTAATTTTAAGTCCTGTTTGATATTGGTTCCTTTGCTATTTAAACTTACACTGTAGCATTCCACACCCTCGCTTTTCAATAAAGGGACATATTCATCATAAGGCGCTATAGCCACAATTATATGCCCTTCCTTCTGGAGCGCCTTAATCAATCCTAGCCTGAAATTGTATATATTCCAGCTGGTATTTAATAAAATAGTTATTGTCATTTATTTTTCAATCAATCCAATATGTAAAGAGAATTAACTGGTAAAAAAGTAAAACCCAAGACGAAAGAATCCTGTTTTTATTAATTTTCAAGGATAATACAGAAATTATTAAAAAAGGAAGCAGAATTGCTAAATATCGTGTAGCATAAGCTCCAAAAACAACACTGGCAAAAAAAACTAATATAAGAGTAAAAGACATTTTAGAGTATATATCCTTAACATTGAGTTTTTTTAAATAAATTATTAGACCTATATAAACTACCCAAAATATACTATACAATATAGATGATTGCGGTTGCTTTATATTAGCTCTTCGATCTCCTATTAGTGTCAAGATATACTCGCGTCCAATACTCAGAGTAAAAGCCACAAAAAGACCAATAATTATTAGTACTCCTAGATTCTTATACTTCCCTTCATATTGGGTTTTATTAAGTATATAAACTAGAAATATTAGCACAACCGAGGAACTATGGATCATTGTAGAACTCAGAAGCAATACCAATTTTATCCATTTATTGTTGCAAAGCATTGCTACAATAATGATAGAAAGAGCAAAAGAGTTTCTGATCTGAGACATGACAAAATCTACCATTAAAGGATTTAATAGTAAAAAAGCAGACAAAAACAGACTCTTAGATTTTTTGAAGGTAAAATATCCAAAAACAAAAATTGAAAAAAAGGAAATACTTTTAAATACTAATGGTAAAGGCAATCCAAGATTTTTTAAGTATAAAATAAGAGCTGCCCATAGAGATTCAGAAGTGATATATTTCAAAAAAAAACCTTCATTTATTAAGGATGAAAAATTAACGCCTGAGCTAAACCTCTCGATATAATTTTCAATATCTGTAAATTCTGCACCTCTAATAATCTCCCATGGTATATTCACAAAAATTAAAGCGAAAACCGTAGTCCATAAGATTAACCTCTTGGACCTGAAATATGGAAGATATTCCTCCGGAGCATTTGTTTCAAAAGATAAATACCTAATCATTCGCAAATTAAAAATTCCTGTAGTTTGCTTTGGAAGCTTTCTAATGACCTTTCTTCAAGTTGTTGAGAAAAAACAATCTGATTTTTATTTAAATCATTTTCTAAGACATTTTTAACACCTAACCGAATAGCCTCTTCATCATCTGTTTTAACACAAATAATCCCACTTAGTTCATCTATCCCACCAGCACATTTAGTCGAAACTACACGATTATTTTGGGACATCATCTGCAACAGCACATTTGGAAAACCTTCAACTCGTGAAGATACCACGCAGAGTTTAGCCTGCTTAAAGTAAGCATATACATTATCTACATGCCCCTTAAGAATCACTTTATTCTGAAGCCCCAATGATCTTATTTGTTCTTCTAACTCTGGCCTTTTATGCCCTTCACCCAAAATTACGAGATCAAGTTCTGGATATTCTTTTGAAATTTCTTTAAAGGAATCAATCAAAATATCATATCCCTTTTCAGGTATTAATCTTCCCGCTGAAACTATGAATTCTCTTGGATGTACCAGGTGTTTTGGTACTGGAATATTCTGAATAGCCCTTAAGTTAATAGGATTAGGTATTACAACAAGTTTTGTTTTCCTTTCGATCCATGGCAAACCTTCAATTAGTTGATCTCTCATCACCTGGGTTTGATTAATAAGCAGATCTAGAGAAGGATACCCTAACCTGTATAACATTTTAAAAATAAACAATTGCTTCCCTTTAAAGCGATGAAAGATTGTAGTCGACTCTCTTCCTATAAAATATTTCTTTTTCACCAGCCCAAATCTTATCAGAAACCCTACAAAACTTGTTGTGTGCAGGTGAGAAGTGTAGATATAGTCAAACGTTATGCTCTTAATTTTTAAAACATTCAAAATCGTAGAGCCTATTCCCGATAACTCTGTTGCCGAATTGGAGTAATAAAATTTCACATCTCCCAAATCTTTTAGATCCATCCACTGCCCACTCATTTGCCTTTTTAAAAAAACAACATAGACTTTATTTTTAGCCTCTAAATGATAGTAAGATATATTTTTCAGGTACTGTTCTGCCCCACCTAATCTATCATCCGGAACTACAACAAGAATATTCTTCATATCACTTTTTTAAGAACTTATTCTCAGGTTGAGAAAGCAAGAAAGTTTTCTTTTTCTCATAACTCATGCCTTTACTAGATAAGTTATAAGGGGCAATCCTCTTTTTAAGGTCCTCAACCTCCCCAATTACTTTTGCCGGATTACCAGCAATTACTTTATTACTTTCTACAGATTTCGTCACAATAGCTCCAGCACCTATAATTACATTATCCCCAATTTTAACTCCCGGCATAATAAGGGCATTGTTGCCTATATAAACATTATCCCCAACCTTTATCTTCCCAAAAACATCAAAGGCAGGGATCTCTTCTCGAAACACCCAAGCAGCTCCATGATTAAAAAACCTAACCCCTTGGGTTATTTGAACGTGATTACCTATTTCTATAAGATATGGCTCTGAACCAAAATTAGTTGTAGCAATTTTACATTTATCCCCTATACTAACACCAATTTGTCGAGCATACTTCTCATTGCTATAAAACACTTTTTTAAGTAAATTGATAATTCTCCTAACCATAAATTATTTTCTAAAGATTGACTTTAACTCTTTAAGGTCTGCATAAATATTAGAAACATTAAGAATTCTCAAAAGAAAAACATAACCCAATAGCACTACTGGAATAAAGAATAGTTTTTCTTCCGGTAAAAAACTGGATTTAGAGAAAGTGAAGTCAGAAATTACATATAGAAGCAAAAAGCTAAAAACAACTTTAAGTATTCTTTTTATCCCAAACCAATCAACAATCCCCAAAACCCTTCTAGAAAAGTAATAATTGAAAAAAAAGCTTAAGATATTAGTGAGTAAGAATCCAAATATTAGGAGCTTTATATCCCTAAAATAGAGTCCGACAAAAATTGTTATTAACTGAACTCCCTTTTTTAAAATCTCTAGATAAAGAATTGACCTGGTTTTATCATATACTTTAAAGATTAATCTATTAAACATCTCCAATAAATAGAAGAAGGAACCCACGGCCAACACCTGCATATAGAACTCAGCTTCTAACCATTTTTTACCATACAGTAAAAATAAAATTCCATCAGAAAAAATTAGAAAAACTAATGCTATAGCTCCACATAATAATATCAATGGATTCACAATACTTTGAAACTTTTGAAGAAAAATTTTATTATTCGATTGATGCTTACTCAGTGAAGAGTAAACAACATTCAAACTACTTAGCTTTATTACATTATTAGGAACATCCTGTAATTTTTTTCCTTGGTAGAAAAGTCCTACTTGATTAATAGAAAAAGTACGGGCAAGTATTAATTGATATATATTATCAAATGCTGTGTTTAGAATTGATGCCAAAGTCGTATTTATCCCAAAACCGAACAGTTTTGAAAATGATGCTTTACTAAAATTAAGACTAAAAAAAGCACCTTCAAAAATCCACAACTGGCAGGTCAATAAAAAAGCCAATGTAATCTGTAAAAACACTAATGACCAAACTCCATATCCATTATAAGCCAAAATGAGACCAACCAAAGAGCCAATTAAAACCGAATTAAAGTAATAAACAGATTTCCGTTTGAACTTCATAGCCCTTACTAATTTTGCATTCTGAATCACCTGGAATGAATTTATCAAAATAACTATTCCTGATACTTGAAGTAACTTTTCAAGTTCCGGGTTACCGTAGTAAGTTGCTATTAATCCTGCTGTAAAAAAAAGAATTATATATAAGAGTAAACTTAAAGTAACATTAAAAACAAATACAGTCGAAAAGTCTTTATAATCAGCATCTAGCTTTCTAACCAATGCCCCCCCCAAGCCACTTTCTGTAAGCACATTACTAATCAAGATAAAAAACATAATTATTCCTACCTGTCCAAATTGAAAAGGAGACAAAATTCTTGCTAGTAAAACATTGGTAGCCAATGAAATAATCATAGCTCCAATTTGCCCCCCCATTGACCAAAAAAGAGAAACTACAAGCTCTTTTTTACCCTCTATCACTCTTTAGATTTAAAGATTATTCCAATACCATTTAACTGCCTCCTTCACACCTCGGTCAATTTTATAATGAGGGTCATAACCTAAAAGGGTTTTAGCTTTTTCTATTGAAGCTAAAGAATGAGGAATATCACCTACTCTATTTGGGCCGTGTTTAACCTCAATATTGGCTATTTCAGAGTCATATTTTGCCAGATTCTCTTTCAATAAACTTGTTAATTGCACCAAATTGGTCCTATCCCCTACAGCTGTATTATAGACTTGATTGAGGGCACTTTCATTTTCCGTGGTGATGGCCAGCAAATTCATCTGAACCACATTGTCTATATAGGTAAAATCACGGGAATATGTACCATCTCCATTAATCACCGGACTTTCATGCTTCATCAACTGAATTACAAATTTTGGTATTACAGCTGCATATGCACCATTAGGATCCTGTTTCCTACCAAAAACATTAAAATATCGCAAGCCAATTGTATCCAAACCATAGTTTTTTTGAAAAATATCAGCATATAATTCATTTACATATTTGGTAATAGCGTATGGCGAAAGAGGCTTCCCGATCTTATCTTCAACCTTGGGCAAACTTTCTGAATCACCATATGTAGATGAACTTGCAGCATAAACAAAACGTATAACCTCGGCATCCCTTGCTGCAACCAGCATATTTAAAAACCCAGAGATATTTACATCATTGCTGGTTATTGGATCATTTATAGAACGAGGTACTGATCCCAAAGCCGCTTGATGTAAAATATAATCCTGCCCAGCGGCAGCTTTCTGGCAGGTACTAAGATCCCGAATATCCCCCTCAATCAAATTAAAATTAGGGTTTGCTTTAATTTCATCAAGATTTCTTTTATGTCCGGTAGCAAAATTATCGAGGCAAGTCACTTTAGCACCCAATTTCAAAAGTGTCTCACTCAGGTTTGATCCTATAAAGCCTGCGCCACCGGTAACGAGCACTCTTTTACCCTCTAATTTCTCAAACTGTTGCCTCACTATAATTTTCCATTTACTGATTCGAGAACTCCTTTCACATCATACACTACTGCCTTTTCCATTTTAAACTGTTCCAGGTCCATCGTCAAAAACTCCTCATGTGCCACTGTTAATACAATTGCATCAAAATTTTGCTTGGGCAGTTGATCAGTGGTTTGAAGGCCGTATTCGTGCTTTACTTCTTCCGGTTTAGCCAAAGGATCATAAATAGTAATATTGGTGCCGTACGATTGCAGTTCTCTTACCACATCTACCACTTTGGTATTCCGCACATCGGGGCAGTTTTCCTTAAAGGTTATCCCCAATACCAGAATGTCGGCACCTTTTACCTTGAGATCGTTTTGCAACATCAGTTTTATTACTTCAGAAGCCACATATTTTCCCATCGAATCGTTCATTCGCCTGCCGGCAAGAATGATTTCGGGATGGTATCCCAGTTCCTGGGCTTTTTGTGCCAGGTAATAAGGGTCTACCCCAATACAATGCCCTCCAACCAGTCCCGGTTTAAAAGGCAAAAAATTCCATTTGGTACCCGCTGCCTCAAGAACATCCCTGGTATCGATATTCATTTTATTGAAGATCTTAGCCAGTTCATTCACGAAAGCGATATTAATATCTCTCTGCGAATTTTCGATCACTTTAGCAGCTTCGGCCACCTTTATGGTCGGAGCCAAATGTGTCCCGGCGGTGATCACGGATTTGTATAGTTCGTCCACTTTTTTTCCAACTTCCGGGGTAGAACCCGCAGTTACTTTTAAAATCTTTTCGACCGTATGTTCCTTATCTCCCGGATTAATACGCTCCGGAGAATACCCTACGAAGAAATCTTCGTTAAATTCCAGTCCGCTAACCGCTTCCAGAACCGGAACACATTCATCTTCTGTCACACCGGGATAGACCGTAGACTCATAGATTACGACATCTCCTTTTTTCAGGACTTTGGCCACACTCTCGCTGGATTTATATAAAGGTGTTAAGTCTGGTCGGTTGTTCTTATCGATCGGCGTTGGAACGGTAATGATATAGTAATTGCAGTCAGCAATATCAGCCAGTTCGTAACTACAAAAAAGCCCGTGCTTAGCTTCCCCGGACTCAAACTCAAATTCTCCTGTTCCCGTTAATTCAAACTGAGGAAGAACTACGGGATTATCTTTCAATAAGACCGATCGCAAAACCGAATCCTCCACTTCCATTGTCAGGTCATGACCAGCTCTTAATTCCTGAACCCTGACTTTATTAATGTCATATCCAACAACAGGATATTTTGTAGCAAACAGTCTTGCCAGGGGCAGTCCTACATAACCAAGCCCAATAACTGCTATTTTTATTTCTTTATTCATTATTTATATAATTACAGTATGATTCTATTGAATTAAAAGCCTGAACCTTAAATTCAATGAGAACTCTCCGAAAAAATTCTTAAGTATTGTTTAGGCCGTGACTGCCTTGAAAGTGGCCATAACCTGCTCCCTACTCCCCCGGTGAGAAGTACGTGAAGAACTTTGGTCATTAAATCCTGGTGATTTTAACTCTTTTGCAAAGGTAGGGTGAGGCAAAAGATGTAGGTTAATATTGCGTTGATTTGGAACAACTTTTTCCTGAAAAGGCCTGATTTTTTTACAGCTTTACATGGCTTCGCCGCCGTGAGTCCCATTTCCGGGTCACTTTTGCAGCTCTTAAAAAATATCAGCGATCCAAAAATGCAATTATTACTATGCATTTTATACGGAAAACCGTAAGATCTGTGCCTTTTCCGGCAGGGGGCAAAAATAATTTTTTGAAAGCATCAGGACAAGTGAACTCTGTTAAAATTATTAACAGTTTTGGGTGACAGATTGAAGTAAATAAAAAAACAATCTCTTAAAAAAGGTTTTTTATGCTCTTTTTTAGAGGTTTAGAATAAAAAACAGAGAAATTTAATCTAAAAAATTGTTAAGGGATTAAGAACGAATATCGTGTTAAACCGGAAGAATAAAATGAAAATAAACAGAATCAACCACAAATACACCTAAGCCGAGCCTATCTGCTTTAGATCTCCAATACCAACAGGCTTACTTATAAAACCTGAAACCTCATCATATTCGGCAGCCTTTTCTTTATCTGACCTTGCTATGGAAGAAGTAACGATATAAATTTCTACGCATCTCATATCTTCATCCCGCATTTCACATAATAAGTCAAGAAATTCCCAGCCATCCATTCCGGGCATATTGATATCCAAAAGAATCACATCTGGCAAAGGATGATGATTATCGCTTAAAGCTTTAAGCGCTCTTTCAGGGTGGGTATAAAAGTAACTATCAGAAAAGACATCTGCTTTCCGAAGAAGGCTGCTTATTATAACCTGGTAGATCTCATCGTCGTCTATTACGCAAATGCTCTTTTTCATCCAAAAATCACTTTAAATGTTGTTCCTTTTCCCGGGGTACTTTCCACCTGGATTTCACCTCCCATAGCTTCCACCTGGTTCTTGGTGATAAACAGGCCTATTCCCCTCGAGTCACTTCTGTTCGAAAAGGTCTTATAAAGCCCGAATAGTTTACTGCCATTACGTTCAAGATCTATTCCAATGCCGTTATCCCTTACCTCCATAACCCAGTTATTATCCTTTTTATATGCCTTTACTTCAACTTTTGGCTGTCTTTCGGGATCACTGTACCTAAGGGCATTCGAAAGAAAATTCAAAATAACACTTTCCAGGTAAGCCGGATTAAATTCCACCTCAGCCTCCGGCGGCACATCCAGACTGACCAGCGCATTTTTACTCCTTATTTGCATATCCAGAAGATCAAGGGTTTTTTCGATGAAATATATCAGCTTTAAAGGCTCTCTTTTTAAATCAAGGTTGGTCTGTATGGAAACCACCTCGTTTAAATGGTGCAGGGTCTGATTAAGAGAAACGCTGACCTTTTTCAAAAGTTCCACATAATTCCTGCGCTCCTCTTCCTTTTCTGAAATCACATACAGATCCAGGATAGACTGGATATTGCTGGAGTGCGACCTAAGGTCATGAGAAATAATATATGAGAAATTAAGAAGCCTGCGGTTCTGGTCCATTACCATTTGGTAAGATTTATTAAGCTGTAACTCGGCTTCCTTCTTTTCAGTAATGTCTTCAATAATTGAAATATGGGAGGTGGGTTCTTCTCCGGGCTGCCATAAAGGAGAAACACTAAGCTTTATCCAGGCCAGGCTTCCGTCCTTCCTCAGACTCCTCTTCTCAAGGCTATATTCCCTGATCTCTCCTTTCAGCAATTTTTTCATGCACAGGTCATTCTCCGCAATATCATCGGGATGCGAAAGCTTCCTGTAATCCATATTCTTCAGTTCTTCGCGCGAATAGCCTATCAATTCCCTGAACTTCCGGTTCACTTCAAGGATACGACCGGTACCAGTATCAACCCGAACAATACCAACCGCGGCCTGATTAAAAATAGTACGGAATTTAAGTTCGCTTTTATATAATTCCCCTGCCTGGGCTTCTACAAGCTCTTCCAGCTTGTGAGGTCGTTTTAAAAGCCGCATCATCATCCATCCCATCCATAAGGAAAGTATAAAGATAAAAGCCGCCAGCGGCCAAAGGCTCGCAAGCTCCCTGTACGGATTTTTTGGTGCTATATATACCTTCCAGTCCCCGTCGGGCAAAATAATATATTCAGAATATGCCTCATCGGGTACCGGCCCCGGCAAATAATAAACTTCATTGCCTGTTAACGGGTCTTCTTTGCTGAATTGAAACCTATATACATCCTGAGTAAGACCGAACAGCCCTGCCTGGCGCAACAGATTCTCAAGCTTTATAATGACGGCCGAAAACCCCCAGAATTCATTATCTATAAAAACCGGAAGTCTCCCAACTACTGCGGTCCCGCCCTGGCGAAGTTTTATAGGGCCGGCAAAATACATCTTTCTGGAGCTGATGGCCTTTCTGGCCTCTTCATTCCTGGTGCTATCGGCCAGAATATCATAATTAAGGGCTGCACTGTTCTCTTCCAACGGATACACCCTGGTAATTACACCACCAGGTACAAGTTCTACAGCATCAAGAATTGGGTTGGCTTCAATAAGACGCGGTGCCGTGTTTTCAAAATCACCAATCTCTCCATCATCATCAATTAACAAGGCAAGGCTTAAAGCAGCAGAGTAACTGCTTTTAAGGGACTGCCCAATATTCTCCTCGACCATCTCAATAATCCCTGACATTTCACTCTGGCGCTGTTCCATCAGGATCTGGTACCGCTGCCAGAATATAAAAGCTCCCAAAGCGATAAAGCTGAAAAAGACCAAAGTCCCGGCTACAACAGGATTCTTTAGCTTTTTACTTATCTTATAAGAAACACCTTTCCGTTGGTCCATTCCGGGTTTGATCAGGTTAGGGACTGAGGTCTAGATCCAAAGAAACTGAATATAGACCAGGTTCTTGTTCAAAAGAAACAGAAGTAACAATTCTAATAAAAATAAAGGGATTATAAAAATTTAATGATTTTTACAACAAAACAAGCAAAACAGTAAGAAATCCTAAACGACCTCCCTGATTCGCGCACTAACGGTGCAACCTAATTTGGGAAGAATTAACCTGAGGCGTTTTTTCCCCACTTCTTTAATTATGGCTTTATGATCTTTAAATGCTCCCCCCGAGATAATCAACTTGTCGCCAGGGCTAAGTTCCTGCATTTCCAGCTCACTTATCTCCTCATCATCCAGCCAGGCTCGTATCGCTTCAATTTCCTCATCACGAACTACTGCGGGCTTACCTAACCAATTTAAATACCGTACCACCCCGGGCACTTCAAATACCAGACTTCTATCCTTTTCAGCAATATTTACAAAGACATAGGATTTAAAAAGAGGGAGAATAACTTTCTTTTTACGGTCACTCCACTGCCGCACCTCTTCTATTAAAGGACAATAAACCTCAACCCCCATTTCTTCAAGGGCCTGAGCTGTTTTCTTTTCAGTGCGGGGTTTAGTGTAAAGCACGTACCACGACATAGGAATATATCTGTTTTTGTACGGTAGGTCCGTAATTGTTCAAAAAGTTATTCTCGTAGTAGGGCTTAGAGAAAAAAGCAGCCGGTTAGCTGCCCGAAGAGAACAAAAATAAAAAAATCAAGACTAATCAAAGTAATTCCACAAGGGATTTCAAACTATAAATCACAACTCCTTAATTATCAACACCCCAATACAATAAAGAGAGGAAGGTAATTCTCTCAACCCGGCTTCCTCACTGGTCAGATTCCCGAAAAACAAAAAGCGTTTGAGGCGTTTTTAACAGAAATTAACTAAAAGCTGACTGCCGTCATAATTTAGGAGGCATTCCTGCCGCAACTTTGTATCAAATTAAAAACCTAAAATTATGAGCTTTTCAAAAAAAATAAGTCTGCTGGCAACAAGCTTCCTGATGATGGTGCTTACAGCACAGGTTAGCCTTGCCCAAACCTATAAGGTTAACAACTCAGCTTCCGATCTAAAGGTGGAGGGGACTTCTAATGTACACGACTGGGAACTAGATGCCGAAAAAATGAGCGGTAGTCTTACAGCTGAACTCAATGAAGGACAACTTACTGAAATATCCAAGCTTGATTTTACGGTTGTTGCCGAAAGCCTTAACAGCGGAAAAGGCGGAATGGACAAAAACACCTATAAAGCGCTAAAGACCAATAATTATGATAAAATAATTTACACCCTGGCTAAAGTGAACAATTTAGATTGCACTTCAGCTTCACAATGCAAAATTAACACCAGTGGTTATTTGACCATTGCCGGCACCAAAAAACCCGTAGACATCACTTTTAATGCAAAGGTAAACGGGGACAAGATCGTGCTTTCCGGAAACAAAACCCTCGATATGACCGATTTCAATGTGGAGCCACCTACAGCAATGTTCGGTGCCATCACAACCGGTAAAGAGGTAACTATCAAATTTAATACTGAATTCAAAAAATAACTTCAACCTTAAAAATCAATAAAAATGAAAAATCTATTTCAATATCTAAGTATCGCGCTTATTGCCGTGTTTGGCTTGCAAATGCAGGCACAGAACCAAAGAGACCTTGACAATTACAGGTTTCCTGACCAAAGAGGAATCAACATGTTTGAAGCCCCTAAAGACACAACTTCTACTTTTGACGGTGTTCACGTAAGAGTTGGGGGAGCCTCTACTATCCAGTTTCAGGCATTGTCCCAGGAAAATGAAGGACCGGTGCAATTAACAGAGCTTGGTAACAACTTTAACCTGGCAACTGCCAACCTTGATCTTGATGTTGCTCTTTATGATGGTGTAAGAATGCACCTTAGAACCTACCTTTCTTCTCAACACCACACAGAATCTTATGTAAAGGGAGGTTATATTCAGATCGACAAACTGGACTTTATTAGTGAAGGTTTTGCTGAAGATCTTATGGAACACCTGAGAATTAAGATAGGTCACATGGAAAACAACTATGGTGACGGTCACTTCAGAAGAACTGATAACGCAATGGCCCTTTACAACCCGTTTGTTGGAAACTACCTTATGGATGCCTTTACTACCGAAGTTGGTGCTGAATTATACTACTTCAATAACGGATGGTTAGGTATGCTTGGAGCAACCAACGGTAAACTGAACCAAAACGTTACAGATAAAGACCAAACAAGCCCGTCTTTCCTTGCAAAACTAGGATATGATAGCTATCTTAATGATGATTTCAGATTTAGATTAACAGGATCTTTATTCCACAGTGCTCACAACAATGCCAGAGGTATTTACCTTTACAGTGGTGACCGTGCAGGATCTCGTTACTACACCGTGATGAATGGTACTCTTGACGGGGAATCTGTAGGAGATTCCTTCAGAGCAGGTAGAATTAACCCTGATCTTAAGAATGAAATGACTGCTTTTATGATCAACCCGTTCTTTAAATATAAAGGATTAGAATTCTTCGGAATGTTCGAATCTGCTACAGGTAAAGCTAAAAATGAAACTGACACCAGAACCTGGAACCAGTATTCCGGAGAGCTTATCTACAGATTTGGAGCCGATGAGGACCTGTACCTTGGAGGAAGATACAATGTAGTTAGTGGAGAACTGGCTACCGGAGAAGATGTTGACATCGACCGCTTCCAGGTATCTGCAGGGTACTTTATGACCAAGAACATCCTGATGAAACTTGAATATGTAACTCAAAGTTATGACGGATATCCTGTAACTGACATCCACAACGAAGGTAAATTCGACGGATTGATGCTTGAAGCAGCTATTAGCTTCTAAAACAAAATAGTTTGATTAGCCATATATAGTGGGGGAGCGAAACCTCCCCCATTTTTTTAAATACTAAGATTATGAAAAGATTGTTGGTGCTGAGTTTATTCTTAATTAGCGGGCTAATAGTACATGCACAGGAGAACTACACTAACACCAGCGTGCAAATTCTCCCCCAAAGTAAACTTACCATAAAAGGAGATACCAACATTAAAGACTTCGAGTGCGAATTCAACACTGCAAATCTCGAAGAAAACAAAAACATTGAATACACGCATACCGGCAAAGGCATAAGCTTTAAAAATGCTGTACTCTGCCTGGATAACTTAGGCTTCGATTGCGGAAACAGAGGTATTAATGAAGATTTCAGAGACCTGATACAGGCCGAAAAATATCCTGAGATCCTTCTGAAATTAAACGAGATAAACCTTGAAAACCCCAAGCTGGCAGAAGCCAAAGTGACCATCTTCATCGCCGGAAAAAGTAGAAGATATGTGGTCCCGGTAAATATTGTGGATGACTCTATCCCCTACTTTAAGGGAAAGCTAACCCTCAACATTAAAGATTTTGATCTGGAAGCTCCAAAGAAGGCCCTGGGCCTTATCGTGGTAAAAGAAGAAATTGAAGTGAATTTCAATTTAAGCGTAGCAAAATAAAGCAGATGTTCCAACTTAGCCTCAATATAGTTTCGGCTGAAGAAGCCGTTTCAGGTATTAAATCTGGCCAGCGTATATTCTTCCAGGGTGCGGCAATGACCCCCAATATCCTAATCGATGCGCTGTGCGACCGATACCGGGAATTGCAGAATATCGAGATCATACAGATCCACACCGAAGGAGATGCCACCTGGACCAGGATGCCATACAGCGAATCTTTTATTACAAACACCTGCTTTGTGGGAAACAATGTTCGAAAAGCCGTAAACTCAGGCCACGGGGCATATATTCCTATATTCTTAAGCGAAGTAAACCTGCTGTTCCGACGGAATATCCTGCCACTTGATGTAGCGTTTATCCAGGTTTCACCTCCAGACAAGCACGGCTATTGCTCTCTGGGACTTTCGGTAGATGTAACATTACCGGCCATTCAAACAGCCAAAAAGGTGATTGCTCAAATAAACCCTCAGGTACCACGAACCCACGGCGATGGAATAATTCATATAAACCAGATAGATGCAGCCGTAGAGGTCGACTATCCTTTACACTCTCATATTTTTACCTCTCCAACAGACGTTGAGAGGCAGATAGGCAGAAATGTAGCCGAACTTATTGAGGACGGTGCCACCCTCCAAATGGGAATTGGAGGCATCCCTAATGTGGTCTTAAACAATCTCACCAATCATAAACGCCTTGGCATTCATACCGAAATGTTCTCTGACGGGGTTCTACCCTTAATCGAAAAAGGAGTTATTACCGGGGAAGATAAGAAGGTAAAAACCGGAAAAATGGTAACCTGCTTCTCTATTGGTTCCCCAAAATTATACGACTTTCTGGATGATAATCCGCTCGTTCATTTTAAGGAAGCAGCTTACACCAACGATACTGCCATCATAAGGCAAAACCCCAAGGTAACTGCCATAAACAGCGCCATAGAGATAGACCTCACCGGCCAGGTTTGCGCAGATACCATCGGGAAATATCAATATTCCGGGGTTGGCGGCCAAATGGATTTTATAAGAGGCGCTGCGCTTTCTGAAGGCGGAAAAGCCATCATTGCAATGCCTTCGGTTACCAAAAACGGCCTTTCTAAAATCGTCCCTTCCCTTCAGCAGGGAGCAGGGGTAACCACCACAAGGGCACATGTTCATTATATAGCCACCGAATATGGCGTGGTTAACCTCTTCGGAAAAAATCTTGAACAACGCGCAAAAGCACTAATATCGATAGCTCACCCAGATCACAGAGAGCAACTTGAAAAAGAAGCCTTCGAGAGGCTTAACACATAATTTTAGGAGTTCTAAGGGAGAAAATCTTGCCGAGTCTTCTTATTTTTAAGGTTGTCTTGCTAAGCCTGTCCCTTAAAAGGACGGGCTTGGCCTTGATGCCTTTAAAATAATCCATTAATATAAAAACAGGAATTATGAAAAGCAGCTTTAGTGAAATTATAAATAGTGAAACACCGGTCCTGGTAGATTTCCATGCCGATTGGTGTGGCCCCTGCAAAATGCTGGCTCCCATCCTTAAGGAAGCCAAGGCCAGTCTAGGAGACCAGGTAAAAATCGTGAAGATTGATGTAGACCGCAACCAGGAACTGGCAGGAAAATACCAGGTTAGAGGAGTCCCCACGATGATACTTTTCAAGAACGGCCAGCAGGTTTGGCGCCAGTCGGGAGTCCTTCAGAAAGACGACATAATCAATGTAGTGAAGTCCCATTCCTGATTGTTGAAAATTTGCTTAACCTGATCTGAATCATAAAAAAAGAACGGATCTCATCCTAATTTTACCTTTCAGTTAAAAGTGAAATTATTATGAGACTCTATCAGAATTTACTTGAAGATTTTAAAGAAATGTACCTTGGTTATGCCGCCCTGGCGATAATTGCTTCGAGCTGCCTGGGATCTGTGGCAGCAATGATGGTACTTATGAAGGGGAATTCATTGCTCAATATGGGCGAGCTCTTCATAATTGTAGCGGTTTGTATGGGTTACAACACAACTGTGCTGGCACAACTAAAACCCAAGACCGTTTTTAACAGTTTAATTTTAAGCATTGGCGTAAGCCTGCTGTTTATAATAATCAACCTTTTTTAGCCCTATGAGCAAACCTGATCTCCGGGACCGTGAAGACATACAACTCCTTGTAAACCGGTTTTATGAGAAAGTAAGAGCAAATGAAGAAATAGGTCACTTTTTCAACAATTCCATACTGGATTGGGAAGAGCATCTTGAAAAACTAACGGATTTTTGGGAAAGCAACCTGCTATTTGTTTCCAAATATTCCGGAAACCCTAAAAGGGCTCATATAGATGTAGATTCCAGATCCGGCAATAAGATAAATGAAAAGCATTTCGGTACCTGGCTTAACCTATGGATAGACACCCTGGATGAGTTATTTGAAGGGGAGCTTACCGAACGCGCAAAACATAATGCCAGAAAAATGGCAACGCATCTTCATATAAGTATATTTCAGGCCAGGACCTCTTAAAAAAACCGGGCTTACCCGTGCAATACCAGGACAGGAAGTTTATTGCTGATTGCGGTACACACCCCATAACGACTATGGAGCAGGCGGTCGCATACGCTAAGGTTTTTCCCAAGTATCACGATCATATTGAATTTTCGCTGCATTTCCAGTAAAAGCTCTTCATTACAGATAGCTGACTCATCAACTTCCATAAACTTCACCTTTCCGGGGCTCAGCTGATTGGCCATCATATCCCGGGGGGTCTCCACAGGTATAGGTTTTTTAACACTGCCTGTAAGTTCAAGGACAGTAATTTTAGCTTCCTTTACAATGGCAGGATTATCGAAGAACCGAAAGATCTTATCCTCAAAACTGGCTGAATAATCTATTGGCAGCACCAGTTTCTCAGGCTTAGAATATTCACTGCCTTCAGAAACGGCCAGCAAATTACAGCGTATTTTCCTGATAATCTCATAAGTATGATGTCCTAAAATGGCATTCTGGGGATATTCCCTGCCCGCAGCTCCCATCACAATAAGATCTATCTTCTTTTCGTGGACATATCTCCGGGTAGAATTTACCAGGTTTTCTTCTGAAAAATAAGCCTGAAAAGTATGTTTCTTATTAGGGGTTAGTTTCTTAAGATTATCTATCTCCTGTTCAAGCTTTTCCAGAGCGAGCCCCTTTTTCTCTTTCGCGTAATCCTCAGCCTCTCCCTTAAAATTTAAGGTCTCAATATTGAGCAGAAAGAAGCTAGCAGGTACATTTTCGAGAAAACGTAATGCATACGATGCAGCATTATGGGCCACTTTAGAAAAATCTGTCAGAATTAGGACATTCATCTGCATAGGTTCAGTTATTCTATGCGAAATTACTTGACCTATGCTAGCGGAAAAATGACCAAAGTCAGTTCTCTGCTAAATAGCCTATTGGCCTATGAGATACTCTTAAGTGCTTCGGAGTCCATCAGCTTGATATTTCTCCCCTCGATCTCGATAAGTCCTTCTTTTTTAAAATCGGAAAGTGTTCTGATAAGGCTTTCAGGCGCCATCCCGGCAACCCCGGCCAGATCGGCTCTCGAGATCCTGATGCTTTTTAAAGGATGCTTCTTTATTTTCTCGGCAAACAGAAGAATAGTATTGGCAGTTTTCTTACGAACCGAGCCATAAGCCATATCCATAAGTTGTTGCTTCACGCCCATCAGGTTGTTACTCAAAATCTCAACAAGCTCGAGGGTCACCCTTCCGTTGTTGGCCAGAATTTTATGTAATTCTTCCTTGGAAACCGTATATAACTCGGCGTCTTCCATAGCAGTTGCATACTCCTCATAAGCATTACTATTATTGTTAAACGCCGTATTTCCGAAAAAATCATCTTCTTTATAAAGTTCGGTGATCAGCTCTTTTCCCTGGCGATCTATACGATGGGCCTTTACAACTCCTCTTTTAACCAGATAGAAGAAATTAGATTGTTTGCCCGCTTCATAAATCACACTTCCGGATTTGAATTTTTGCAATTCATATTCACTCAGCAAACTCCTGAGGTCTTCCAGGTTATTAAGCGAAGAATCTTTAGCCTCCGGTTCCTTCTTTTTCCTGGCATTAAGAATAGCCACTTTTGCAAGACGGCTTTCAATAGCACTAAGCAGGTCTTCTTCCTCAAAAGGCTTGGTAAGATAATCGTCTGCACCAAGATCCATTCCCTTCCTGATGTCCTTATGTTCGGTTTTAGCCGAAAGGAAGATAAAAGGGATATTGGCAGTTTCAGAATTTCCGGATAATGCCTGGAGCACTCCGTATCCGTCCATTTCCGGCATCATAATATCACAAACAATGATATCGGGAATGCTATGTTTTGCCTTCTCTACTCCCAATTTACCATTAGACGCGGTAATAACCTCATAATTGGAAAGCTCCAGTAATTCGGCCGTATTTTCTCTAACCGTTACATCGTCCTCAATTAACAATATTTTCTTCATGGTGTTAAAATTGGTAATTCTACTCTAAATTTAGTGCCTTTGTTTTCTTCGCTGGTGAAACTGATATTTCCGCCAAGATTCTCCAGATGGGTCTTCGAAATATTCAATCCTATCCCAGTTCCCTGATTCAGGACCGCATTTTCTGCCCTGAAATATCGTTCAAAAATATGTTTCTGATCTTTTTCCGGAATGCCCATCCCCTGATCCTGTACCTCAAAGACGATTCGCCTGTCATCTACATCCACATCAAATTTTATGGTAGTATCTTCAGGAGAGTATTTAATGGAATTACTTAGCAAATTAGAAAGAATAAGCTCCAGGATCTTTTCATCCTGATACAGCATCATATCTTCAATCTCCCGGGGATACTGGATCTCCTGGCCGTTTTTAAGGGTGACATTGGCATTGTAGACCACCTCGTTAATCATCCTTTTCAAACTGAAATTTGAATACTTATACTGGCCGTTTCCGCTTTCGAGCCTTTCTATAGAAAGGAAATCATTCAAGATGTTATTCAGGTAATGCACTTTGTTTCTGATAGTCCCCAGGTGCTTTTCCCTTTTTTCCTGATGGTCTTCCAGTTTATATTTTTCTATTAATGTGGCCGAAGTAAGGATCCCACTTAGCGGAGTTTTAAATTCGTGGGAAACAAGAGAGAGGAATTTAGTTTTCAGTTCATTCAATTCCTTCTCCTTCTGTAAGGCACTTTTTATGCGCTTTTCGGCAGCCTTTCGCCTTTTTATTTCACTTTCGAGATTCTTATTAAGTTTCTTCAGTTCCTCTACGCTCTCCTGCAGCTCATTGGTTCTGATCCTTATCTTATCTTCAAGATGAGAATTGAGCTCCCTTATCTGGCGCTGAGTCTCCTTTCTAACACTAATATCTATCACCAAAGACATCACATAACGCTCTCCCTCAATTTCAAAAGGATTAAGTCCCGCTTCAACCGGGAAACGCGTGCCGTCTTTTTTGATACCGTATAGATCACGCCCGTGGCCCATTTGCCGCGAGGCACTATGATCCATAAACTCATTAAAGTGCTGACCGTGATTAGCGTGGTATTTGGGTGGTATTAAAATATTAAGCGGCTTAGCCTCAAGTTCGCCATGACCATACCCAAACATAGCTTCAGCAGCCTTGTTGCAGGCAATAATCCTTTGACCGGCATCTACTACAATAATCCCTTCTGATGCCGCTTCAAAAAGAATATTGAAGACATTCTTATTCTTAAAAAACTTGTTTTTCAACACAATGCGAACTTTATCAGATTAATTTTTCCGCCTCACGAATTTACGAAAGCTCATCTTATTATCAAGCCTTAGATTTTCGAAAAGTTAATTATATTTTTACAATGAAAGGTTCAGGTAAATTAAAAAAACAAAGGCACAATGGGAAATCATCCTTATAGAAAACGGAATTTTACTCATAAAAAAACCCGAACTGCATAGTTCGGGTTTTTACATTTTGTTGGCCTACTAGGGCTCGAACCTAGACTCTTCTGGACCAAAACCAGACGTGTTGCCAGTTACACCATAGGCCAATGCTTAAATGCGGATGCAAATTTAAAACAAACTTTTTGTTACACAAATTTTTTATTGAAAAATCGATGATTTTTTTCAGGCCTTTTTTGACCGGATTTGGACCTATATCATCCCGAAATCTCCAGACCTCACATTTTCAGCAGTTTTAAAAAATAAACGCTTTTAAACTACGTTACTAAAGCATTCCCATATTTATTATTAAATTCGCCACTCAGGATACAACATTACTACAAAATGACAGATTTCAACTTTGGAAAGTGGAGTAAGATACTCGGATGGATAGTATTTTTTATCGCACTTACCACTTACACCGCTACCCTGGAACCAACAGCCAGCTTCTGGGATGCCGGAGAATATATTGCTACAGCTGCAAATCTTGAAGTAGGTCACCCTCCGGGAGCCCCTTTCTACCAGATGATGGGAGCTTTCTTTGCTACCTTCGCAACCGATGCCGATCAGGTGGCACTAATGGTCAACTTTATGTCCGGACTCGCCAGCGCCTTCACCATCCTGTTTATGTTCTGGTCCTTATGTATGCTTATTTTAAAGATCGCAGGCCCAAGGGAAAATATGAGCAGCAGTGGCAAGATCGCGGTTTTAGGAAGCGCAGCCGTTGGAGCACTTAGTTTCACGTTCACTGACAGTTTCTGGTTCAGCGCCGTAGAAGCCGAAGTATATGCTATGGCTTCCTGCTTTATGTCTGTACTGTTCTATCTTGGCCTTCTATGGGAGAGAGATATGTTTAACCTCAGGGGAAACCGCTGGCTAATCCTAATATCCCTTGTTGTCGGATTATCATTCGGGGTGCATTTTATGGCCCTGCTAACCCTCCCGGCAATAGGCTTCTTATACTTCTTCAAAAACTATAAAAAGGTAACTGCTAAGAATTTTATAATTGCCAATATTGTAGTAGTTGCAGTACTCTTATTCATATTTAAGCTGCTCCTGCCTTATACCCTAACCTTTTTCGCTGCTTCTGAAGTTTTCTTCACTAACTCGGTTGGGCTGCCTTTTAACTCGGGAACCATTATAGCCTTTCTGGTTATAGTCGCTGCTTTTTATTACGGAATAACCTATACTAGAAAGAAGAATTATTTTCAGCTAAACACCCTACTGCTTTGCATCCTTTTTATCCTGATAGGTTTTTCAAGCTGGATAATGCTTCCGGTACGCTCTAACGCACCAACAATCATTAACGAGAACAGTCCGGATAACGCCAGGGAACTTCTGGCCTATTACAACAGGGAACAATATGGCGAAACCCATCTTTTTTACGGCCCTCAGTTCTCTGAAATGTATTCCGGTCTGGACCCTGATAATCCTTATGAGGACGCCAAGCCTAAATATGAAAAAGACGAAGAGCTCGGAAAGTATGTGATCGTAAACGATTACAAGAACGCCAAGCAAAACCTTGACGACAGCCACAAAGCGCTGCTTCCAAGAATGTGGAGCGGAGACCACGCGGCAAATTATATGGAATTCACAGGTCCGCTGGACTTTACCATAAAACCCGAATACCAGAACGAACAAAGGCTGGTGAATGCCATCAACGATTTTAAGAATAAGTATTCACAGGGGCGAATGGATAACACCGATTATCACAACTTCCTGAAACAATTCGGCAACTACCTGAATGTGGAAAAGCCTTCCGCAGCCGCTAACTTTGCTTACCTGCTGGAATACCAGATTGGTTATATGTACTGGCGCTACTTTATGTGGAATTTCGTGGGCCGCCAGGATGATGTTCAGGGAAAATATACCGACCTTAACGGGAACTGGTTAAGCGGAATAGATTTCATAGACAAGATGCACCTCGGGCCACAGGAAAACCTGCCAAGTGACATTAAAAACAACAAAGCCAGGAACACTTATTATTTCCTTCCATTAATATTAGGCTTAATAGGCCTGGTTTTTCAGTTTAATAAAGACAAGAATAACTTCTGGGTCTTACTGGTATTCTTCCTGTTCACGGGGATCGCCCTTAAGATCTACCTCAACGAACGACCATTCGAGCCGCGCGAGAGAGATTATGCGCTCGTTGGTTCCTTTTATGTCTTTGCTATTTGGATAGGCTTTGGGGTTTATGCCCTATATGATATGATCAAGCAGTATATAAAACCTAAGATCGCTGCGCCGGTGGCAATTGTGGTATCGCTACTTGCAGTGCCGACCTTACTGGCTTCTGAAAACTGGGATGATCACGACCGTTCGGGACGCTACACAGCCCGAGCTATGGCTAAAATGTACCTGGATTCGGTAGACGAGAACGGTATTATCTTTACCATTGGTGACAATGACACGTTTGCTCTCTGGTATGCCCAGCAGGTAGAACACTACCGTACCGATGTTAGGGTGATAAACACCAGCCTTTTCGCGACCGACTGGTATATAGATCAGATGAAGCGAAAAGCCTTCGATAGCGACCCTATTCCTTCTCAGTTCGAACAAGACGATTACTACGGAAAAAATGACGCGGTCTTCTTTAGAGAAATTACCCAGGACACCATTAGCCTGAAGACCTGGCTCAATTATGTACAGAATGATGACCCAAGAACTAAAGCTGAGCTTCAAAGCGGGCAAATGGTAAATACCTTCCCGTCCAAATACGTAAAGATCCCTGTAGATAAACAGACCGTACTGGAGAACGGGATAGTTAACGAAAAAAATGCCGGTAAGATCGAGGATGAGATAATTCTGGAGATAGGTAGTCAGATCATATATAAAAACAGGTTGCTGATGCTGGATATCCTCGCAAACAACAACTGGGAAAGACCTATCTACTTTACCGGCGGGAGCTTTAAAGACGAAGACTATCTTTGGCTGAAAGACTACCTTCAGCTGGAAGGCGTAGCCTATAAACTGGTCCCTATAAAAACCCCGGTAAACCCCCGAAATCCTTTTGATATGGGTAGGATCAATACCGATAAGATGTATAATATCGTGAAGAACTGGGACTGGGGCAATATGGGAGATCCGGATATTTATCACGATCCCGAAACCCGCAAGAACTCTATTACTTACCGAAGCAATCTCGCAAGGCTGGTAGAAAACCTTCTTAACGAAGGTGACACTGCAAGAGCCGAAGAGATACTTGACCTCGGGATGGAAAAAATGCCTGTAGATTACTATGGTTATTACACTCTTCTGGAGCCATTCATCAACGGCTACTATCAGGTTGGTGAAAAGGAAAAAGCCCGGGAGCTGTGGAATAAAGTTGCCACTAAATACCAGGAAAGCCTGGAATACTACAGCAGTTGGGATGTAGACAGGCAGTATCGTTTTGCCGATGAGATCATTACAGATATAGAACGTTACAGAGGCCTGGTAGACCTTCTTGTTATGAACCAGGATGAAAAGCTGGTAAAGGAGAAGGCTGAAGAATTCAACAGTTATTTACGTCTCTTCCGTCATTTCTATAGCGAAGACGAAGAAATGGATGCTGAACCTCTTCCCGAAGAGGAACTTCTGGATGAAGGAATAAACAGCGAATTAAACCCCTCAGGAGAAAACGACTCGTTAAGGATAGATTCTACGGAAGAGTCTTCTGAATAAACTTTACAATTCATACTTTTACTCAAAGGCAGTTTTTCATTGCGAAATACTGCCTTTGAAGTTTAAAACAGAAATTACAAACTCTTAGTATGAGCCGTTTTTTGGCCAAATATCCAGCTGTTCTTAAGTGGCTCTACCCTAACAGGCTCTCACGCCTGAACACCAGAAAAACCATCTATCTCACTTTTGATGACGGTCCTGTCCCTGAGGTTACTCCCTGGGTGCTGGAGCAACTTAAAAAACACCAGGCTAAAGCCACTTTCTTCTGTATAGGTGAGAATATTAAAAAACATCCTGAAGTCTACAAGGCTGTTTTAGCTGAAGGTCATAAAACGGCCAACCACACCTACAATCATTTTGACGGCTGGAAGACAGGACTACAGGATTATATAAAAAATACACAAAAGACAGAGGAATTACTAAAGCAACCTGAAGAAAACAAGCTCTTCAGGCCCCCCTTCGGAAAGATCAAAAACAATCAGGCATCTGAACTGGTTAAAGAAGGGTATAAAATAGTAATGTGGGATGTGATAAGCTGGGATTTTAACGGGAAAACCTCAGCCGAAGACTGCCTTGAAAATGTACTTAAGCATACCGTAGAAGGAAGTATTATCGTTTTTCACGACAGCCTGAAAGCAAAAAAGAACCTTGAAGTAGTATTGCCACAGGTCCTGAAATATTATTCAGAAAAAGGAATGAATTTCGAAAGTCTCTAAAGATATTCCTTAAGCAGACCAATAAGGGTATTGGCATCCTGCTCTCCGCTTTGCCTCCACTTCATCTCACCAGATTTGTAGATCATTAAGGTGGGAAGACCTTTTACTCTAAGAGCTTCGGCTAACTGGGAGTTTTTATCCACATCTATCTTGATCACCTTAGCCTTGTCACCCATAGCGGCTGCAACATCTCTTAATACAGGATGCATAGAATTTGAAGCTTCATTCCATTCGGTATAAAAATCTAATAAGACCGGAATGTTTAAATCTACTAATTCACCAAATTTTGACATAAAATCAAGCTTTAATTTTAATTAGATCTTATACCTGAGTAAATCAAGCATAATCAAATATAGTAATTTCTTGTTATTAAGCGGGTTTAGAGCCTTTCTTAAGTTCTATCACGCTTATCTCCGGCCAAATCCCAACACGTCCCGGATAGGCCAGAAATCCGAAACCGCGGTTTACATTTATGTATCTGCCGAACTCCTCATAGATTCCGGCCCAGTGTTTATACCTGTATTGCACGGGACTCCACCTGAACCAACCGGGTATCTCTATCCCGAACTGCATTCCGTGGGTGTGCCCGCTTAGAGTTAGATGGTAATGCTTCGGGTCGTTTTTCACTTTCTCCTCCCAATGAGACGGATCGTGGCTCAAAAGGATCTTAAATTCTGAATCGGAAAGTCCTTCCCCGGCTTTATCCAGGTCGCCTTTTTTCTTGAAGCCTCCGGCACCCCAGTTTTCAACTCCAACAAGCGCTATTCGCTGTCCGTCTTTTTCGAGGAAAGTATGCTCGTTAAGGAGCAGGTTCCACCCCATTTCTTTATGAGTATCCTTCAATCGGCGCAGATTTTCTTCTTTCGCCTCTTCACTCCCCCAGTCTTTATAATCTCCGTAATCGTGGTTCCCTAAAACGGAATAGACTCCGTCTTTTGCCTTAACCGAAGAAAAAAGCTCCTTCCAGCCTTCCATTTCAGAAGCTTCATTATTCACAAGGTCTCCAGTAAAGAAAACCGCATCGGTATCCTGCTCCCTAAGCAGATCTACCCCGTAACTTATCTTATTCTTATCATCAAAACTTCCGCTGTGAATATCGCTGATCTGGGCAATCCGGTACCCGTCAAAAGCATCGGGAAGATCATCAAAATACAGGGTATATTTCAGCACCCTGAAGTCGTATTTTCCCTTGTACATGCCGTAGAGGATAGATGCGAAAGGAATTGCTGCGAGCCCGAGGGCTACGGTACTTAAAAATTTTCTTCGCGAAGGGATAGAGAAACTTTCTGAAGGACCATAAAAACGTTGAAAAGCAGCCACTGGCATTCGCACAATATCTTCCCCCAGCATCATTACCGCAAGCACGATCTTCATCACGAAAAAGGCCAGGAAAATGCCAATTGCCATTCCGCGTCCTCCTCCAAAAGAGCCATCCCCCGAAGGCTGGTTAAACTGGTAGAAAAGATTCCCGATCACGATAGCCGAGATCACAAAGTAAATAATACCTACCCAGATGTTCCTGGAAAAGCTCCTAACAGCCTGGTAGCCATAAATATCTATAAAAATGTAAAAAGCGATGAGAATAATCCAGCGCATGGAGAATATAATTTTAGTGCGAATATACTTTTAACCAGAACTTTAACACAAGTGTTTACCAATTCTTTAACTCTTGTATATAGTCGTAAAACAACTGTTTATCTTAATTTTTAATCCCTTAATTATGTGAGAACGGTCATTAATCTATAAAATTTGATAGTTATTTGGTTTAAAGCTATATTTCAAACTTGAAGTTTTTAAACCCAAATCCTTTCCAGCAAAGATGAAACGACGACACTTCCTAAAAGCCTCAGGACTAACAGGAGCCGCTTTAAGCGCCGGCCCTTCGGTATTCGCTTTTACCGATTTCTCTAAAACGAAGATCTCCGGCAAACCAAACCCGATTTGTGTGGCTACCTGGAACTTTCACAAGGCCAGTAAGAAGGCAGGTGAAATGCTGTACGAAGGGGCTTCTGCCCTGGATTCGGTTGAACAGGGAGTGAGGGTTGAAGAAGGGAACATAAAAAACACCACTGTAGGAAATGGCGGAGCCCCGGACCGTGACGGAAATGTCACACTGGATGCCAGCATTATGGCTCCTTCGGGTGAATGCGGAAGCGTGGTTTATTTAAAGAATATCGCCCATCCTGTTTCGGTTGCACGCAAGGTGATGGAAGAGACCCCTCACGTAATGCTCGCAGGAGAGGGCGCTCTGCAGTTTGCGATTCAGCAGGGCTTCAAAAAGCAGAACTTATTAACCGAAGAATCGGAAAAAGCCTGGAAAGAGTGGCTTAAAAAGAAAGAATACAAGCCCATCATTAATATTGAGAACCACGACACCATCGGGATGCTTTGTATAGATGAAGCCGGGGATATTGCCGGAGCCTGTACTACTTCCGGACTGGCTTATAAAATGAACGGCCGTGTGGGCGATTCGCCTATCATAGGTGCCGGGTTGTACCTGGACAATGAAATTGGTGGCGCTGTTGCCACGGGAATGGGCGAGGCTGTAATGAAAAGCGTAGGCAGTTTCCTGATCGTCGAGCTGATGAGACAGGGAAAATCTCCACAGCAAGCCTGCGAGATCGCCATTAAGAGAATTATCGAGAAGAATTCAAATTACAAGGATTTTCAGGTTGCTTTTCTGGCACTGAACAAAGAAGGAGAAGTCGGCTCTTTCTGCATCCACAAAGGCTTCACCTATGTTAAATATCAGAACAAGGAAAACACCAATACCCCAAGTGAATATTATATCTAATCTACCAGCTAACTAAAATGAACCAAAAAAAATCTTACCGCACAGCATTCATCTTCTTAACCGTCTTATTCTTCCTCTGGGGTTTTATCACCGTACTGGTCGATTCTCTTATTCCACGCTTAAAGGAGGTTTTCACCCTCACTTATTTCCAGGCAGGGATGGTACAATTCGCCTTTTTTGGCGCTTATTTCCTGTTATCCATACCGGCAGGGTATATCCTGTCCAAGATAGGGTATAAAAAAGGGATCATCCTGGGACTGGTCACTATGGCCGCGGGATGCCTGCTCTTTTACCCCGCTGCCTCCTACAGGATCTTCGGGGTCTTTATGCTGGGATATTTTATCCTCGCCGGGGGGATCACTATCCTCCAGGTGGCTGCAAACCCTTATGTCACCATTTTAGGCCCTGAAAAGACCGCCTCCAGCCGGCTCAACCTCTCCCAGGCCTTCAATTCGCTGGGAACTGCTATCGCTCCTGCTATTGGTGCCCTTTTTATTCTGAAGGACAAAGTGAAAAGCAGCGGCGAGATCGAAATGCTGGACGAAGCCCAGAAACAAACCTATTATGCCTCTGAAGCCGCTGCCGTACAGGAACCATTTCTCGGGATAACGGCCTTTATCGGAGTTATCGCCCTGGTATTTTTCTTCGTGAACCTTCCAAAGGTGGGAGACAAAGAAGCTTCAAATAATTATGCAAGTGTTCTTAAAAACAGAAACCTTATCCTGGGTGCGCTTGGTATTTTCTTCTATGTGGGCGCCGAGGTGGCCCTGGGAAGTTATATGGTGAATTATTTCCTTAGCCTCGACCTTGCCGACACGGTAAGGGAAACCGGAATAATGAGAACCATCGCGGAAGCCATCCTGAATTCAGGGATTTCAACTTCAAGCGATATGGCCATTGTTGGAGTATTCGTCACCTTTTACTGGACAGGAGCAATGATAGGAAGATTCATAGGTTCTTACCTCACCAAGATCATCAACCCGGCAGTGGTATTAAGCGTGTTTGCAAGTTGCGCCATCCTGATGATCCTGATCTCCAACCTTTCGGTAGGACTGGTGGCGATGTGGACCATAATCGCCGTGGGACTTTTCAACTCGATAATGTTCCCGACCATTTTCAGTCTTGCTCTGGACGGACTTGGAGATGACAAGCCGCAAGGATCAGGGATCTTATGTACAATGATCGTGGGAGGCGCGGTGATCCCGCCGGCTTACGGATTCCTGACCGACACCTTCAATTTCAACATCGCCCTTATCCTTGTGATGTGCTGTTATGGCTACATCCTCTTCTACGGATACAGGAATAAACGCAAACAGATAAGCATTTAAAATCACAAAAAGCCGCTCATAAAATTGAGCGGCTTTTCTGTATGTATGAGTTTATCTTTGTAGTTTTGGGATATTCTGAAAAAATAATATTCCAAAATATATGTCTGCTCAAAAACGCCTTTTTCTTGTTGATGCCTATGCCCTGATCTTTAGGGGATACTATGCTTTTATCAAAAACCCGAGGATCAATTCCAAAGGCTTCGACGTTTCAGCCATAATGGGGTTTATGAATTCCCTTTTCGATGTGATACGCCGAGAAAAACCCGATCATTTAGCGGTGTGTTTTGACAAGGACGGAAGCGAGGTAAGAACCGAGCTTTTCAGCGAATACAAAGCACACAGGGATGCCACTCCCGAACCTATAAAAGACGGAATTCCTTATATTCAGGACATTCTTAAAGCGATGCATATTCCGGTGGTGGAATTACCCGGTTGTGAAGCCGATGATATTATAGGGACTCTTGCCCAGCAGGCCGAGAAAGAAGGCTATAAAGTATATATGGTTACACCAGACAAGGATTTTGCCCAGCTGGTGACCGAGAACATCTTTATGTACCGTCCCGCCAGAATGGGGAACGGGATCGAGATCTGGGGGATTCCCGAGGTTCAGAAGAAATTTGAGGTAGAAAGACCCGAGCAGGTGATAGATTTCCTCGGAATGATGGGAGATGCAGTAGACAATATCCCGGGACTTCCGGGCGTAGGTGAAAAAACCGCGAAGAAATTCCTGAAGCAATTCGGAAGTATGGAAGAGCTTCTTGCCAATACCGACCAGCTGAAGGGAAAGATGAAGGAAAAGGTGGAAGAGCACGCCGAACAGGGAAGAATGTCCAAGCAACTTGCAGCCATCCTGACCGATTGCGAGGTGACCTTCCACGCTGAAGATTATGAACTTTCCAAGCCCGATGCCGAAAAGGTAGTTAAAATCTTTGATGAGCTGGAATTCCGAAGACTTAAGGACCAGTTCATCAAATTATTCAGCGGCGAGGCAGAAGAAGAAACACAAACCCAGGTCACCAATTCACCTTCTGCTAAGAAAAATGCGAAAGTAGCCGGCTCCGGACAGTTCTCCTTATTCAATGAAGGAGAAGCCGAAAAACTTGAAAGCAGTTCAGGCAGAAAAACACTGGAAACCACTTCTCACGTTTATCAAAGCGTAAATACAGAACTGGCGAGAAAACTCTTCCTTGAAAAACTGATGAAGCAGAAAAGCGTGTGTTTTGATACCGAAACCACCAGCCTGAACCCGTTGGAAGCCGAACTTGTTGGGATCGCATTTTCCTGGGACACCGGAAAAGGCTATTACCTTCCTTTCCCCGAAGATCAAAAAGAAGCCCAGAAACTTATTGAAGAACTGCGCCCTTTCTTCGAATCTGAAGAAATCGAAAAAACAGGACAGAACCTGAAATACGATATCAAGGTCCTGGCTAAATATAATATCAAGGTTGAAGGTCCGCTTTTTGACACGATGATCGCGCACTACCTGATCAACCCCGATATGCGGCATAATATGGATGTGCTGGCGGAAACCTACCTCAACTACACGCCGCAGCCAATTTCTGAGCTTATCGGTAAAAAAGGAAAGAATCAGAAGTCGATGCGGGACGTTGCCCTGGACAAGCAAACCGAATACGCCAATGAGGATGCCGATATCACCCTTCAGCTAAAGCACTTCTTTGACAAGGAACTGCAGGAGGCCAACACGCGCAAGCTCTTCGACGAAATTGAGATCCCCCTGGTAAAAGTTCTTGCTGCAATGGAACTGGAAGGCATCAAACTGGACGAAAAATACCTCGCTTCCCTTTCCGAAGCCCTTGAAAATGACATCAAGGAACTGGAACAAAAGATCTATGCCGAGGCGGGAGAAGAATTCAAGATCAGCTCCCCAAAGCAGCTGGGAGTTATCCTTTTCGAAAAAATGGCCATTGCAAAGAAGCCTAAAAAGACTAAAACCGGCCAGTATTCAACAAGCGAAGATGTGCTCTCGGCTCACGCCAAAGACAACCCGATCATTCAGCACGTGCTGGATTACCGCGGGCTTGTAAAACTTCAGAATACCTATGTGGACGCCTTGCCTGGTCAGGTGGAAAAAACCACCGGCCGCGTGCATACCGATTATGTACAGACCATAGCTGCCACGGGAAGACTGAGCTCGAACAATCCCAACCTTCAGAACATTCCAATCAGGACTGAAAGAGGAAGACAAGTGCGAAAAGCCTTTGTACCCAGAGATGAAAATTACACTTTGCTGGCTGCCGATTATTCCCAGATTGAGCTTAGAATTATCGCTGCGCTAAGCAACGAAGAGAATATGATAAAAGCCTTCCGTGAAGGAGAGGATATTCACGCTTCTACCGCGGCGAAAGTCTTCAATGTTCCTTTAGAAGAGGTGACAAGAGAACAAAGGAGCAATGCCAAAACGGTGAATTTCGGGATCATCTACGGGGTTTCTGCTTTCGGGTTGAGCAACCAGACCAGCCTGAGCCGCTCAGAAGCTAAAGAGCTTATAGACACCTATTATAAAACCTACCCGAAACTCAGCAATTTCATCCACGACCAGGTGGAATTCGCAAGGGAACACGGGTACGTGCAAACCATTTTAGGACGCAGAAGGTACCTGAAGGATATCAACTCCAGAAATGCAATGGTGAGGGGAGCCGCAGAAAGGAACGCGGTAAACGCCCCGATTCAGGGAAGCGCCGCCGACATTATCAAACTGGCAATGATCAACATTTATCGTAAACTGGAAAAAGGAGACTACAAGACTAAAATGCTGCTGCAGGTACATGATGAACTGGTGTTTGATGCATACAAGGAAGAACTTCCGGAAATCAGCAAACTCATAAAAGAAGAAATGGAGAACGCCTACAAAATGGAGGTCCCATTAGATGTGGAATTAGGCACCGGAGACAACTGGCTGGAAGCGCACTAATTTCGGAGAAGATTATTGTGGAGACATAGTTGGGAGCAACCACACTTCCCAACTATGTACCACAACCTACCACCAATTTATAATATAAATCTGTAAGTTGCCTTGATCAGAAAAGTATTCGTCGGCTTTTGCCTAAGCAACTGGTTATTTACTATTGAATTAATTCCGTTATCCACATTTCCCATCCCGTTTATTCCCTGGGACCATACCAGGTAAATTTCAGATCCGGGAATATATTCCCAACGCGCTACAAGGTTCGACCTGAATTGCACAAAAGCGAAATCGGGATTTTTGATCATATAATCGGTAATATTATCCCTGTTCTCATCTACCAGGTAAGTATCATTTTCGAATGACACCTGCTCCTCGTCAAACCAGGCGACCCGATCATTAAGGTCTTTTGCCACAGGATCCAGCACATAATTCAGATTGGAATAATCTGCCTTAAAAATATAGGGCTGCCCATAATATTGAATAGTGAGATTAGGGTTAATGTTATAGTTAAGCCTGAAGGTAGCACTCAGGGTTTCCTGGTCGATCTCCCCAAGGATGTACCTGGCATTATCCTCAAAAGATCGCTCGGCAACATACTGGGTCTTATTAGGATTTTTGGCAAAGCTAAGATCCAGAGACAGGCTCATAGAATTAAGAGGCTGGTAATTTAAGCCGGCCCTGTATTCCCTGAACCGGAAATTGTCCTGAGTCGCATCAGAGTGAATATAACCCACTTTTCCGAATAGCTTTTTAGTCTGATCACTACCCACGAAAGCATAGAAGTAATCTTCCTCGTTGTATCTCCAGCGCGGACCTCCTCTCAGGAAACTATTAATAAAGATCCGGGGTTTATGCGCTCCCCCGATCTCCGTCCACCAGTTGTTCTTATAATTCATAAAAGCCTGAAGCTCGTAATGTGTCCTGTTATGATTGCCCTCAAAATCGAAAGAGGTAGATTGCTCCAATACTATATGAGCCCTTCGGTATAAATCTGTTGGCTTATTGAACAGTCTTATAATCCCGGCATACTGTTTTATTTCATCGGCCTGTCTTAAAAAACCGATATCGTTCAGCTCCAGTTCAGGCGAGAGCCACTTTCCTCCAAGCTTATATCGCCAGTTATCTCCTCCGCCTTTCCCAAATTCCAGACGCCCTCCTGTTCCGGTAAGGGAGGTTCTTTCTGGGTCTACTTCAACGTGATCTGCATCTGTTCTCTGGAATAAATGCACTATGGAATTCTGGGTATCTGCAATAGCCTCCTCACTTCCTTTCACCTTACTTATCACCGCACTACCTTCCAGGTAATAGGTACGCTCTTTCCAGTTATGTTTAAAATCAAGGCCGCCAGAATATGCCTCATTATGAAGCATAGGCAGATTATTCTCAAGGTTACGATGGGTAGCGGTAAACATCCCTCCTATATAACTGTTGCGATCGTTAAAATCTTTCTGAAGCCTGCCCACGAAGTAATTGGTAAGCGGTTCCACCAACTCCTCCCGCTCCTCACCATCTTCACCAATCACATCGGCAAATTCATTTGCCGTTAGTGATTCCAGCACGCCAATGGTCCAGCCGTCTTCAGTTTTCCCGCTGAATTTCGCAGCACCGAGAATGGTGGTATTATTAGGCTGATCTACATAAGCCGTATTGGGGCCGTAGGCACTTCCCTGCGGAGTACGTCCGATCCTTCTTGAAAAGAAAAGGTTATCCTGGGTGTCGGCAAAGCTATAATCGAAAACACTTTTGTTTTCCACAAAAAAGGGCCTGCGCTCTTCAAAGAAGATCTCGAAACCATCGAGAGAAACAGCACCCGGATCGGCTTCTACCTGTCCAAAATCAGGATTTATGGTCAGGTCTACGGTAAGGTCGTTGGTGACTCCTATTTTGGCGTCCAGCCCCGCCGTAAGCTCTCCATCTTCCCCTGTTTTAAAAGGGTTTCCCTTTTCAGCTTCATAAGAATTGAATCGCCCCACGGAATAAGGCTGGATCTCCAGTTGCTTCTGAGGTTTTAAGTTTTTCAGCCCTCTTAATTCTCCGAAAGAACTCACCCAGCCAGCCGGATTTGCCGGCACAGGCTGCCAGGTTGAACGCTCCCCTTTCTCAAAGACCAGCCTGGTAGACTGAATTCCCCAAACCTGCTCCTGTTCATTACCGAACCTTAACTGACTTAAAGGGATCTTCACTTCAGCGGTCCAGCCCTCATCATCCAGGTTGGTACTCATATACCAGATAGGGTTCCAGCTAGGATCAAAATTTCCGTTATTTGAAATGAACTCGTCACCTTTCACCCCGCTGGCAGAAATGGTAAACGAAAATGCAGTTCGGTCATCATTATAACTGTCTATATTCAGCTCTACCCAATCTCCGGGAAAATCGTCCCTTCTCCCCATACGCTGAACAATACTTTCGGGATCGGCATAACACCTGAAAGCCACATAAAGGTTCTTATCATCATAGACGATCTTCATTTTAGTCTCCTCTGCAGGGGCTGTATTATTATCAGGCTCAAATTCCTTGTAATTCCCAGACCATTCTACGGCTTCCCAGGCTGCTTCCTCGATAAGCCCGTCTATTTCTATTGCTTCGCCGGAAATTGAAGAAGTAGTATAAGTTCTTTGCAGAAAATCTGTATCGGGATCAATTTCAGCCTCCGGTATTGAACTTCCCTGAGAATGAACATTTACGGTGAAGAGTGAAAAGAAAATAAAGAAAAGGCTGGCGGTTTTGATGATGTGCATTTGTAAATTTTGATGATTGATGACATTTATAAGACTTCCAAAAAGCTGATATGTGACAGAATCCTTTCGATTTTAAGTTTTTTTTAACAAGTCAAGTATTCCCAATAAAAAAGCCCCCAACTATTATAGCGGGGGCTTGCTTCACTTAAACTAAATTATATTAAGACATTAATTCACTTTGGTATATTCCAAAGCAAGTATCCTTATATGCGATGCGTGAGTATCCCCGGGATCGTCTACATATTGTTGTGATTCGAATTTAGTAACCTCAAAGCCAAAAGTTGTTTCGGTCTGGGTGATCTGTTTCCTGTTGGTATAAATATTTCCGTCAATATTCAGGTCCATTACCAGTTCATCGCCTTCAACCCTCCAGATGCCCGTATCGGTACGATCTGCAGTACAGGCAAATTCGTCACCGTTAGGTCCGGCTCTGAAATCGAGCTTGGAATTCGTGGTAGAGAGGGTTCCGTCATCATTAAAGACAACCCCCATATTATCGAAGCAGGCTGTTTCTAACAACAAATTGTAATTCCCGGTACCATCTCCATTAAGGTCTACAAGAGTATCGGCTTCCATAGTGCTCACCTTCCATTCTCCTACAAGAGAATTTCTGTCTATACTTGCGGTAAAATTTCCGACTTCAGGAGATTCTTGCTGGATCATTGCACTTTCAGGCTCGCAGCTTGTAAGTATGCTCGCACCGAGCAGCAGCCCGGCTAAAGCCTTAATTGAGAGTAGGTTATTCATAGCTTTTTTCAATTTTTCTAATGCAAACTTATAAAAGCTAAATGGTTTTTATGAAATTTTTAACACATTAATTTACCGTTAATCGTTGTTTATGTGCCTTTTATCGATTGGAATAAGAGCGGCTATTCCTTAAAATTGTAAGAGTTGGAGCGAATTTCCATTTGAGGAAGTTCCTTAGGATTTTTAGCGAAAAAGGAAATTTAAATCCCACTGAGAACCAGCACTTTCGAAGCCATTAAATTAATTAATATCATATTTGCTATATGAATTTATAATTGTACATTTGCAGCCCTGTTTTCCCGATTGAATTTTCGGGAATACGGGAATGGAATGTTTAATAATAAGTAAAATTAATTAGTGTGGACACATTAAGCTACAAAACAGTATCAGCCAACAAGGCTACCGTATCCAAAGAATGGGTGCACGTGGATGCTGAAGGACAGACGCTGGGCCGCCTTGCATCAAAAGTAGCCAAGCTACTAAGAGGTAAGCACAAGCCTGATTTCACCCCACACGTTGATTGTGGTGACAACGTAGTAATTACGAACGCCGAGAAGATCAACTTAACCGGAAAAAAATGGGATGCAAAATCTTACATCCGTCACACCGGTTACCCAGGGGGACAAAAAAGTTTAACGGCAGCCGAGTTGCTAGAAAAAGCTCCTGAACGTCTTGTTGAAAAGGCAGTTAAAGGAATGCTACCAAAGAACAAACTTGGAGCTGACCTATTCAGAAATTTAAAGGTTTATGTAGGACCTGATCACGATCAGGAAGCTCAAAAACCTAAAACGATTAACTTAAACGATCTTAAGTAATGGAGGTTATTCACAAAATTGGCCGTAGAAAAACGGCAGTTGCACGGGTATACGTTTCTGAAGGAAAAGGAAACATGACCGTAAACAAAAAAGATCTTAAGGATTACTTCACTACAGCTACGCTTCAGTACAAAGTAAATCAACCACTCAACCTTACAGGTAACGACAACGCATTTGATGTGAAGATCAATGTGTATGGTGGTGGAATTACCGGACAGGCAGAAGCTGTACGTCTTGCGCTTTCCAGAGCAATGGTAGAGTTGGATGACGAGAACAGAAGCACCCTTAAACCAGAAGGTTTATTAACGAGAGACCCAAGAATGGTGGAACGTAAGAAATACGGTCAGAAGAAAGCCCGTAAACAATTCCAGTTCTCTAAACGTTAATTTTTACCGGGTATTTACCCGAAAAGTTCATTTAAAATTAAATTTTTTGTTGTTATCCATTCATCAGTTCAGGCCACGCCTGTTCGAATGGAGTTAGTTTAGCATCTAAACGCACAGGGCCGTACTATTAAGTAGCCACCTGTGGGTTGCTATCTTCAACAGAACGTAAACTATTACAAAAATGGCAAACAAAGTAGAAGTAAAAGAATTACTTGATGCAGGTGTACATTTTGGACACCTAACCAGACGATGGAACCCAAATATGGCCCCATATATCTATATGGAGCGTAACGGGATTCATATTATCAACTTATATAAGAGTGCTGCCAAAATGCAGGAAGCCGGAGAGGCTCTTCAAAAGATCGCAGCCAGTGGTAGAAAAATCCTTTTCGTAGCCACTAAAAAACAAGCTAAAGAAATAGTAGCTGAACAAGCAGAAAAGGCGAATATGCCTTACATTACCGAGCGCTGGCCCGGTGGTATGCTTACCAACTTCGTAACTATCCGTAAAGCCGTTAAGAAAATGGCTTCTATCGATAGAATGAAGAAAGACGGTACTTTCAACACCCTTTCTAAGAAAGAGCGTTTACAGGTAGATCGTTTAAGAGCTAAGCTTGACAAGAACTTAGGTTCTATTTCTGATATGACCAGATTGCCTGGTGCATTGTTTGTAGTTGATATCACTCGTGAACATATCGCTATTAAAGAAGCTCAAAAATTAAACATTCCAATTTTTGCAATGGTAGATACCAACTCCGATCCTCGTGAGGTGGAGTATGTTATCCCTGCAAACGATGATGCTTCAAAATCTATCAACAAGGTAGTATCTTATGTTTCTGATACTATCGTTGAAGGTTTGTCTGAAAGAAAAGCCAACAAAGATTCTAAGAAGAAAGAAGAAAAAGCTGCCAAGGAAGAAAAAGCAGCGAAAGCTTCTAAATCTAAGAAAGACGCCGAAGTACCTTCTAAAGACGCTGAAGACAAAAAAGCGATGAAAGAAGCTAAAAAGGACGTGAAGCTTGAATCTAAAAAGGAAACTTTAGACAAAGCTTCTTCAAACGAAGAAGAATAAAATAACATTTTGGTAAATTTTATGAGTCGTTTAGTTGCTTTCATTATACTTAACTAAACGACTCATTCATTCTAAAAAACAAATACTATGGCTAAGATAACCGCCGCAGAAGTTAACAAATTAAGAAAAGCTACCGGTGCCGGTATGATGGATTGCAAGAAGGCACTTGTAGAAGTTGATGGTGATTTTGACAAGGCTATTGAAGTTCTTCGTAAAAAAGGACAAAAAGTAGCAGCTAAGAGAGCTGACAGGGATTCTTCAGAAGGTGCTGCAATTGCTAAAACCAATGCAGACAACACTAAAGGAGCTATCATTTCACTTAACTGTGAGACCGATTTCGTTGCCAAGAACGACGATTTCGTAAACCTTGCTAACGACCTTGCTGAACTTGCTCTTAACTACGCGACTAAAGAAGAACTTTTAGCTGCTGAGTACAAAGGGATCACTGTTCAGGAGAAACTTACTGAGCAAACAGGTGTTATCGGAGAGAAGATCGAGATAGGTGCATTCAAAACTCTTGAAGCTCCATTCGTAGGATCTTACATCCATGCTGGTAACAAGATCGCTGTTGTAACCGGTCTTTCTAAGAACGTAGACGGTGCCGAAGAGATCGCTAAAGATGTTTCTATGCAGGCTGCAGCTATGAATCCTATCGCCCTTAACGAAGAAGGTGTAGACCAGGAGACTATCGACAAAGAGATCGAGATCGCTAAAGATACACTTCGTCAGGAAGGGAAGCCTGAAGAAATGCTTGACAAGATCGCTCAAGGTAAGATCAAGCGTTACTTCAAGGACAACACCCTTGTTAACCAGGCTTTCATCAAAGACAGCAAACAAAGCGTTGCAGATTACGTAAAAACTGCAGATTCTGAACTTACAGTAGTAGGTTTTGAAAGAGTTGCTCTTGGAGAGTAATTCCGTTTTATAATTATATTCTAAACCGCTTCCCAAAAGAAGCGGTTTTTTTAATTTTAGGTATGTCACAAAAACCATTTCAATTCAAAGAATTCAGCGTTTCACAGGACCGATGCGCGATGAAAATAGGAACTGACGGAGTCTTACTTGGTGCCTGGGCTCCAATCAAAGATTCTGCTTTCTCCATACTGGACATTGGAGCAGGAACTGGAGTACTCGCTTTAATGATGGCCCAGCGCTCTTCAGCAGAGCTTATAGACGCCCTGGAGATCGATGAGAATGCCTACGAGCAGGCCGTGGAGAATTTCGAGGCCAGTGACTGGGGTGACCGGTTATTTTGTTATCACGCCGCCTTTGATGAGTTTGTTGAAGAAATGGAAGAGGAAGAAAAATACGACCTCATCGTTTCAAACCCTCCCTTCTACTCTGCCGAATATACTTCCGGAGATGCCGAAAGGGACCAGGCAAGGTTCGCGGAAGCACTGCCTTTCAATGAACTACTGGATGGTGTATCCAGGCTGCTTTCCCCCGAAGGAAACTTCTGTGTCATCATTCCTTTTACAGAAGAAGAGAATTTCCTTAAGCTTGCAGAACAATCCGGGCTATTTCCACAGAAGATCACCAGGGTTAAAGGCAACAAGGAAAGTAAAATCAAAAGAAGTCTTATGTCCTTGGGCTTTGAAAAAACCGGGCCGGAGACCGATGAACTCATCATTGAAATTTCCCGGCATAATTACACCGAAGAATACCGGAACCTGGTTTCCCCTTTCTATCTGAAATTATAATTTTAAAATTGTTTGCTATAAAAGTCTTGGCTACATTTGTGAATAAACCCAACTAAAATGAAACCAGACCTTTTTCAAGCTCCTGACTACTACAATATTGACGAGCTTTTAACAGACGAACATAAAATGGTTCGCGACGCCGCCCGGGAATGGGTGAAACGCGAAGTATCACCTATAATTGAAGATGCAGCCCAGGAAGCTAAATTTCCTGAATCCATTATCGGCGGACTCGCAGAAATTGGTGCTTTTGGACCATATATTCCCGAGGAATACGGCGGGGCCGGTCTCGACCAGATCTCTTACGGACTTATAATGCAGGAGATCGAAAGAGGAGACAGCGGTGTACGTTCCACCGCTTCGGTTCAGTCCTCTCTTGTGATGTATCCTATTTTTAAATATGGGACCGAAGAACAACGCAAAAAATACTTACCTAAACTCGCCACGGGTGAAATGATGGGCTGTTTCGGCCTTACCGAACCCGACTACGGATCTAATCCAGGCGGAATGGTGACTAACTTCAAGGACAAAGGAGACCATTATTTGCTTAACGGTGCGAAAATGTGGATCTCCAACGCCCCTTTTGCCGATATCGCGATCGTGTGGGCCAAGAATGAAGAAGGACGCATTCACGGGCTCATAGTTGAAAGAGGAATGGAAGGATTCACCACCCCTGAAACTCACAACAAATGGTCACTAAGAGCCAGCGCCACCGGAGAGCTCATCTTTGACAATGTAAAAGTTCCCAAAGAGAACCTTATGCCGAATAAAAGCGGCCTGGGAGCTCCTCTTGGGTGTTTGGACTCCGCACGATACGGAATTGCCTGGGGCGCCATTGGAGCCGCTATGGACTGTTATGACACTGCCCTGCGCTATGCCAAGGAAAGAGTTCAGTTTGACAAACCCATCGCTTCAAAACAGCTCCAGCAGAAGAAACTGGCAGAGATGATCACCGAGATCACCAAAGCCCAGCTTATGGCCTGGAGACTTGGAGTAATGAGAAATGAAGGCAAAGCAACTTCAGCCCAGATCTCTATGGCCAAACGTAATAATGTGGAAATGGCTATTAAAATAGCAAGGGAAGCAAGACAGATCCTTGGAGGAATGGGAATCACAGGAGAATACAGCATTATGAGACATATGATGAACCTGGAAAGCGTGATCACTTATGAAGGTACGCACGACATTCATCTGCTGATCACCGGAATGGACATTACCGGAATGCCGGCTTTCTAATTCCCGGGATTAAAATATTACAAAAGATCAAAACAGGGGCAGCGTTTACAACGTTTGCCCTTTTTATATTTTTCACAACATTCTTTCTTGAGGGGTTTCGGCTTTTTGGCCACCACCCCCTCCATTTGGAGATAGTCTTCAGACTTTTTTGAATAAAAGACTATAACGTTATATGAAGCTCTTATTCCGGTACTCATAGTTTTTAATATAGCCTAAAAACCTGAATCTTAGCGTTAAATGTCCGACAAAAATTCCTTAAGATTTGAGATTCCGAAGACTGCGTAATACTTTTGCAAAAAATGAAGAGCGCATATGATAAAAGAGATCAATAAGAGTCTGCAACCACAAATCGAGCAACTTTTAAATCATCCTTTATATAACAAGATCAATACTCCTCAACAGCTTCAGACCTTTATGGAGCATCACGTTTTCGCGGTCTGGGATTTTATGTCCCTGCTTACTGCGTTACAGGAGAGGTTAACCAAGACCACTAATCCGTGGCTTCCGGTAGGGAATCCTGAAACCCGTTATCTTATTAATGAGATCGTCCTGGCTGAAGAGACCGATGTGAATCTCTATGGAAAGCATCAGAGTCATTTTGAAATGTATCTGGACGCGATGAAGGCCAGCGGAGCGAATACTCAAAAAGCAAAGGATTTTCTTTTCCAGGTCTCTCACGGAACCGATATCTTCCTGATTATCGCCACCAGTAAGATCCCGGTAAGCGTCAAACAGTTCCTCAAATTCACTTTTGAGGTGATCTCTGAAGCTAAACCACATAAGATAGCGGCAGCCTTCACATTTGGTCGCGAAGGGCTTATCCCGGGAATGTTCACCTCGATCATAGAAAATATCCAGGAAAAATTCCCTGAAGAAGACCTGAAATTATTCAAATATTACTTTGACCGCCATATTGAACTCGACGATGATGAGCACGGGCCAATGGCTTACGAGATGGTAAAACAACTTTGCGGTGACGATGAGAAAAAATGGGAAGAAGTAAAAGAAACCGCTGTCCAATCCCTGGAAAGCCGCATTAAATTATGGGATGGGATCGAAGAGGAAGTTAGTGAAGGTGTTCTGGTATAATGCAGAATTTGAACAATGATCCAATAAAAAATCCGGTTAATTCTAACCGGATTTTTTATTGTTTTTAATTTGATTCAGGAGCCAGTTTGACCTCCAGCCCGTCCAGTTCCTCGGTGATCGGGATCTGGCAGCTTAACCGGCTGTTGTCTTCCACAAAAAATGCCTGATCCAGCATATCTTCTTCCTCATAACTCTTTTCAGGAAGCATATGCTCAAGGTTCATAACATAACACTGGCAGGAAGCACACATCGCCATTCCCCCACAAATCCCGATGGTCCCTTCAGGAGCAAGCTCAAAAGAACGAACAACTTCCATCAGGTTCATATTCATATCGGTAGGGGCATCTACCGTATGTGCTTCTCCTTCCCGGTCTATAATGGTTATTTTAATATCAGACATAAACTAGATCCTTACCTTCCCGATCTTTCTGTTCAGGAAGATTTATATTATTTAATTGATGCTTTTTACTACTTCTCTTTTAGCTTCCTTCTTGCTGCCGTCAAATCCGCTAACCCCGCTCACGGTAGTATACTTCATCACGTATTTCTTGTCAGGGAAGATTCTCTGGTAGGCGCTTTGACACATAATTGCAGCTTCGTGGAAACCACAAAGGATAAGCTTTAGTTTTCCCGGGTATGTATTCACATCGCCTATGGCGTAGATGCCAGGAATATTGGTCTCATAATCGTAAGAATTGTTCACCTTAATGGCATTCTTTTCGATCTCCAGCCCCCAGTCTGCAATCGGCCCGAGTTTGGGAGAAAGTCCGAATAGCGGGATGAAATAATCGGTTTCTTTCACCTCTTCTTCCATCGCCTTATCCTTATGCCTTATCACGACGGAATTCAGCTCATCTTCACCTTTCAGGTCTACCACCTCGGCATCGGTGATCAGCTTGATCTTCCCAAGTTTGGATAACTCTTCGACCTTTTCAACCGAATCCAGGGCACCACGGAAATCCTTCCGGCGGTGTACGAGGGAAACTTCAGAAGCGATCTCGGCAAGATAAATGGCCCAGTCCAGGGCTGAATCTCCACCTCCGGCAATTACCACTCTTTTATCCTTATAAATTTCGGGCTCGCGTATGATATAAGCCACGCCCTTATCTTCATAATCCTTGATATTGGCAATAGGGGGTTTTCTGGGCTCAAAACTACCAAGGCCTCCGGCAATAACAACCACCGGCGCGTGGTGTTTCGTGCCTTTATTAGTGGTCACTATAAAGCTCCCGTCTTCCTGTTTATCTATGGTCTGGGCTCTTTCTCCCAGGGTGAACCCGGGCTCAAAAGGCCTGATCTGTTCCATAAGATTATCTACCAGGTCTCCGGCAAGTACCTCCGGAAATCCGGGAATATCATAAATAGGTTTCTTAGGATATATTTCGGAACACTGCCCTCCCGGCTGCGGCAAGGCATCTATAAGGTGACATTTCAGTTTCAATAAACCTGCTTCAAATACTGCAAACAGCCCGGTTGGCCCCGCGCCTATGATAAGTATATCAGTTTTAATCATCCCTTTTTCAAAATTTGGTCGTAAAGCAAGGCTTTACTTTTCAATATTTACCACTTGTTCTATTTGTGGCACATATTTCTTTATGGTCATTTCCACTCCCGACTTCAGCGTCATCTGGTTCACCGTGCATCCTACACAGGCACCTTCCAGCTGAACTTTTACCAAACGGTCATCTTCAATGGAAACCAAAGAAATATTCCCGCCGTCACTTTCCAGGAAAGGACGGATCTCGGCTAAAGCCTTTTCTACATTCACTTTAACTTCTTCGCTTGTCATTTACTTCTTTTTAACCGCACTACACCCAGCCATAGTGGTGATCTTGATCGCTTCGGTTGGAGGTAAGCTTTTGTTTCTGTTTACTGTTTCCTGCACCATATTCTTGGTAAGCTCTTCGAAGGAAGCTTCCAAAGGAGTTGCAGTCTGTAATGCTGCCGGACGTCCTATATCTCCCGATTCTCTCAGGCTTTGTACCAACGGAACTTCTCCCAGGAATGGCACCTGCAGGTCGTCAGCAAGGTTTTTTGCTCCTTTTTCCCCGAAGATATAATACTTGTTCTCCGGAAGTTCTTCAGGAGTAAAATAAGCCATATTCTCTACGATCCCCAGGACAGGAACGTTAATGCTCTCCTGCTGGAACATCGCCACTCCTTTTCTGGCGTCGGCAAGGGCCACATTTTGTGGGGTACTCACCACAACGGCTCCGGTAATTGGAAGCGACTGCATAATGGAAAGGTGGATATCACCTGTTCCCGGAGGAAGATCTACCAATAGAAAATCAAGTTCACCCCAGGCCGCATCAAAAATCATCTGATTTAGTGCCTTTGCCGCCATAGGTCCTCTCCAGACTACCGCCTGGTTTGGCTTGGTAAAGAACCCTATAGAAAGGATCTTCACGCCATAATTCTCTACGGGTTTCATCTTGGACTTCCCGTCTACATTAACCGAAAGTGGTCGCTCTGCTTCCACATCGAACATAATAGGCGCAGATGGCCCGTAAATATCGGCATCAAGAATACCAACTTTAAAGCCCATCTTTGAAAGCGTCACGGCCATATTAGCAGTAACGGTAGATTTTCCTACCCCGCCTTTTCCGGAAGCCACGGCAATAATATTTGTGATTCCCGGAATGGGTTTCCCCTTAATTTCAGGTTTTTTCTTCTCTGGAGCATTTACTTTGATGTTCACCTTCACTTTGGCCTTTTCATAAACCTTTTCGTGAATGGCTTTCATCACATCAACTTCGGCTCTTTTCTTAATATGCAAGGCCGGTGTGCTCATTACCAGGTCTACTACAACCTCATCACCAAAGGTCATCACATTCTGTACGACCCCGCTTTCTACCATATTCTGACCATCTCCGGCAACCGAAATGGTTTCAAGCGCCTTTAAAATATCTTTTCTGTTTAATTTCATAGACAAATTTTAATCAATTCAGATGCTTATATAGATTGATTCTAAATGCAAATATAGGTGGAAAAGCTAAGATAGCGAAGTATTTAGCTATAATTGATTTATGACTGTATAAAGCCCGGTTATAGCTAAAAACAGGCTATAATTCGTCGGAAGGATCCCAGAATATGTCCTGGAAATTCTGAATTTGACCTTCCACCACTTTCACACCTTCTTCTTCCAGAAGCTGTTGCATGGCATTGGTGCCTCCAAAATGGCTTTTCCCGGTTAATAATCCGTTTCGGTTCACCACCCTGTGTGCAGGCACATCTTCTATATTTTTGGAAGCGTTCATCGCCCAGCCCACCATTCTTGCACTCTGAGGAGAACCCAAAACCCTGGCGATGGCTCCGTAAGAGGTCACCCTTCCGTATGGGATTTTACGAGCTACTTCATACACCCGCTCAAAGAAATTTTCATTCCCCGCTAAAGTCATAAGTTATAGATCCTGATTACAGTAATAATGATGAGTACCAGCATCAAAAAGGCCATAAAGTAATTAGAGTACTTTGCGAAACTTTCGGTCTTCTTTTCAATGTTCACAAAGAACAGTACATACAAATACAAGCTGGTAAATGTTCCGAGGGAACCGGCAAGTGCAAAGGAGATCACCCTGGACCAGTCATACTCCAAGCCCACACCAACATTCATTGCCCCGGCAATAGCCACAAAATACGGGATAGGAAAAACATTCAACACGGCCACCAGCATCCCTTTATAGATACTATTGGACTGCGGTTTCTTGGAATGTTTGGCTATCCCCCCACGCTTTGCCTTACTAAAGAAATAGACCCCTAAAAGAATAAAGATAACAAGGGCTGCCCGGAGTAAGATATTCTGAACAAAGGGATGGGTAAAGATGTATTTGGCCAGCATAACAGCCACCAAAGCCTGAAAAAGGACTACGATGGCGGCACCTACGGCCACGTAAAGCCCATTTTTCTTTCCTCGCTCCACACAGGTCTTGGCAACGGTCATATTTACCAGTCCCGGTGGCACTACCCCAAGAAGTGCTGCAAAGTATGTGATTAAAAAGAGTTTCGTTTCTTCCAAAGGCCTATTTTATCCTAAATTGAATGTAGGTAATGGGTTTTCCCTGCTCAAGATACTGTTTTTCATAGAATGTCTGAATACCTATAACCTCTTCCGGCGAATATTTATTACTGTACACATCATGATGCGCATAGATCACTTCGTGACCCTGCCCGTGCAGGAGCCCAAGCGTGTACCCGTGCATAAATTCACTGTCGGTTTTTAAATTCACCAATCCCTCAGGTTTCAGGATATGCTTATAGCGTTGCAAAAATTCGGAATTCGTCAACCTGTGTTTGGTCCTTTTGTACTTGATCTGCGGATCGGGGAAAGTGATCCAGATCTCATCGACTTCATTTTCATCAAAGATAAGGTCAATAAGCTCGATCTGTGTTCTTATAAAGGCAACATTATCAAGACCTTCTTCCAAGGCTGTTTTGGCTCCCCGCCAGAACCTGGCTCCCTTAATGTCGATGCCAATAAAGTTCTTATCGGGGTTTTTCCGGGCAAGGCTCACACTATACTCACCTTTTCCGCACCCCAACTCCAAAACTATAGGTTTGTCATTCTTAAAAAAATCTTTACTCCAGTTGCCTTTCAATTTAAATTGTCCTTCCGTAAGCTCCTCACGAGAGGGCTGAATGACATTTGAAAAGCTCTCGTTCTCTCTAAATCGTTTCAGTTTATTTTTACTTCCCACCTGATTATTTAATATTTTGGTAAAATTAAATAAAATCGCGCACAGGCGGGTAATAATATAATTGATATATGCAGAAGAAACGGGTTTTGGTTGCCGCCCTTAATTGGGGACTTGGCCACGCAACCAGGTGCATCCCGATCATAGAGAAACTTCAGGAACAAAACTTTGAGCCTGTTCTTGCTTCAGACGGGGCTGCATTGGCCTTACTTCGCAAAGAACACCCTCACCTAAAAAGTTTTGAGTTGCCTTCCTATAACATTGAATATGCTTCTTCCGGCTCTCTTTTAAAGTGGAAATTACTGCTTAACACACCTTCGATCTTGAATGCCATAAAACTGGAAAAGCTGGAAACCGAAAAACTGGTGAAAACCCACAATATCAACGGGGTCATTTCAGATAACAGATTCGGGGTAAGATCTGAACTGGTGAAATCTGTATTCATAACCCACCAGTTAAATGTATTAAGCGGAAACACCACTTACCTGAGCAGTAAATTGCACCAGAACTATATAAGAAAATTTGACGAATGCTGGATTCCTGATATGCCCGGTGCAATGAATCTTAGCGGGATCCTGGGGCACCTGAAAAAGCAAAAACCTCATATAAAATATATAGGCCCGCTTAGCAGGTTCGAAAAAAAGGAACTCCGGCTGAAATATCAAATGATGGTCTTGCTGTCGGGACCGGAACCTCAGCGAACGATTCTCGAAAAGATACTTCTGAGAGAGCTGGGAGGTTTCCAGGGAAAATTACTGTTCGTTCGGGGCGTTATGGAAGGAGAAGAAATCGCTAGCGAAAATCCCAATCTTAAGATCAGAAATCATATGTACGGTAAAGAGCTGGAAGAGGCCGTAAACAGCAGTGAACTCGTCTTATGCCGGTCAGGCTATTCCAGCATTATGGACCTGTCGAAACTTGAAAAAAAGGCTTTTTTCATTCCAACACCCGGGCAATTCGAACAGGAATATCTCGCAGAAAGGCTAAAGACACTGGGGATAGCTCCTTTCTGCAGGCAGGAAGACTTCAGCCTGAAAAAGTTGGAAGAATTAAAGAATTATTCAGGCTTCGGCAGCCTCGGGTTTAGTGTTGACTTCAGCAGGCTTTTGGCTCTTTTCCAGGGTGAATGAAAATTCGCTTCCCACTCCAAAAACACTTTCCACATAAATCTTCTCACCGTGAGCCTCAATAATGTGCTTTACGATAGAAAGTCCAAGTCCTGAACCTCCTTCTTTACGGGAACCGCTTTTATCGACACGGTAGAATCGCTCAAAAAGCCTGGGAATATTTTCCTTTTCGATCCCCTCCCCGTTATCGGTCACCCTAACAATCACCTTATTCTTAATAAGGTTTTCGACACTTATTTCTGTAGTGCCGCCTTTTTTACCATATTTAATGGAATTCACGATAAGATTGGTAATTACCTGCTGAATCCTTTCCATATCGGCCTTCACCCAAATTGGCTCTTCATATTGCACATCGAAAGTGAGAGTGATATTCTTCTTCGCGGCTTTCATTTCCAGCAGCTCAAAAGAATTTTGAATAAGCTCCACGATATCGAAATCTTCTTCATGCAAATGGAGATCCCCGGTCTCCAGTTTCGTGATCATATCCAGGTCCCTGACAATATAAATAAGCCGCTCCACTCCTTTGCTCGCACGGTTCAGATACTTCTTGCGCACCGATTTATCTTTTATAGCTCCGTCAAGCAGGGTAAGAATATAGCCCTGAACCGTAAAAAGCGGTGTTTTGAGTTCGTGAGACACATTGCCAAGGAACTCCTTTCGGTAGGCTTCCCGTACTTTGAGAGTCTCGATCTCAAGTTTTTTGTTTTCGGCAAACTTTTCAACCTCCCGGGTAAGCGTCGCCATATCTGTGGTAACCTGGCTTGGGCTTAAAGTAGTTGAATCCAGAATGGTCACATTATCATAAATCTTCTGGATACGCTTATAAATAAAATGTTCTACTCTATACTGAATAATAAAAAAAGAGAAAACATAGCAGATTACCGACAAGATAATTAGTGGAAGTATTTTAACTCCGGAAGTAAGGAACATAAAACCACCCACCAACAGGCAAACGAAAAGCGTTATATATAGCGATGTCTTGATCGCAAACTTATATGATTTCTTAAAATTTTTTGGCATTAAACCACGAACTTGTATCCTACTCCTTTTACTGTTTTAAAGCTTTCATCACCTATTTTTTCCCGAAGTTTCCTGATGTGGACATCTATGGTACGTCCTCCTACCACAACTTCATTACCCCAGATCCTGTCAAGAATATCTTCCCTCTTAAAGACCTTACCGGGCTTTGAAGCCAATAAAGACAGCAATTCGAATTCCTTTCGCGGAAGAGTCATTTCATTACCATCCTTAACAACCTTATACTCATCTCTGTTAATAGTAAGGTTTCCAATTTTCACAATATTTGAAGGCCCCTGGTCATCCCGAAACCTTCTCAAAAGAGCCTTAACCTTACTTACCAGGACCTTAGGCTTAATAGGTTTGGTGATATAATCATCGGCACCGGCATCATAACCCGCCATTTGTGAATAATCTTCCCCTCTTGCAGTAAGGAAGGTGATAATGCTTTCCTCCATTCCCGGGATCTTCCTTATTTGTTCACAGGCTTCAATCCCATCCATCTCAGGCATCATTACATCCAGAATGATTAATTGTGGTTTTTTCTTTTTGGCCAGTTTCACGGCATCGGCTCCGTTCTCGGCTGTTACTACCTGGTAACCTTCGGCTGAAAGGTTATACCCCACAATTTCCAAAATATCCGGCTCGTCATCAACAAGCAGAATACAGATATCTTTTTTTTTCATTTTCTAATTAACTGAGTTGGTTATTCTACTGTAAAAGTAAAGATTAATTTGAACTTATTATTTCCTCCTGCCATTCGTAACCTTTAGATAACACTATAATCATAAAGCATTAATTAGTGATTAACACAGGCTTTACATAGCTGCGCTTAATTTGCCCACAAGAACTAAGCACAGAAATGAGACATTTATTCACATTAATTGCAGTCGTTATTTTTTCAACTGCATTACACGCGCAAGACCAAGCAAAAGGAACCATTGCCGGAAAACTTACCGACAAGGAAATGAACGGAGAGCCGCTCCCTTTTGCCAACGTAATTATTAAAGGTACCTCAAAAGGAACAACTTCAGATTATGACGGACTTTATAAGCTTGAAAGCCTTGAGCCCGGTACTTATACCATAGAGTTCAGTTTCGTTGGGTATGAGACCCGCGAAATCTCGGACATTGAAGTTGTTGCCGGAAAAGTAACCGAAATCAATGCTGAACTGGGCTCCAGTGCTGCCGCTTTGGACGAGGTAGTAATTAAGACCGTCTCAAGACAGGATTCTGAGGTTGCTCTATTAATTGAACAAAAAGGAGCTGTTGAAATTAAAGAAAGTATCGGGGCACAACAACTGGCCAAGATCGGGGTATCTGATGTCGCTACGGCTACGACTAAGATCTCGGGGGTTACCAGCAGCGAAGGCTCCGGAGATGTTTTCGTAAGAGGCCTTGGAGACCGTTACCTGTACACTACAATGAATGGTCTGCCAATACCATCAGACGATGTGGAACGCAAGAATATCGACCTTGAATTATTTCCAACACGGGTAATCAACGATGTGAGTATTAGCAAAACATACGCTGCCCAGACTTCGGCCGACCAGGCATCCGGAAACATCAATATTACCTCAAGAGAGCTAACAGGAACAGATGAACTTGCTGTTGGTATCAAGACTGGCGTGAATACCAATGCGGTTTCCGGAGGGGTTTTCAACAACTTTAAAGTTTCAGCCAATAACAATGATGCAAGCCTTGGTTTTTATAATAAAGACTTCTCTACAAGAGACGCTTTAACCGACCAAACCTGGAACACCCAAACTGCTGACTTACCGGTAAATACAAGTTACTCCATTACGGCAGGTAAAAAGATAGGTGAAAAACTTAAGATCTTCGGGACTGCATCTCAGTCTACTTCTTTTGAGCACCGCCAGGGAGTTTTCCGCGAATTCAGAGCAAACTTCATCAATGATTCCATTACAGATGCCGAAGTATTCAAGAAAAGCATCAATACTACAGGGCTGGCGACTATCGCATACGAACTTAACGACAGCAGTTCAGTAAAGCTCACCTCTTTATTCATCAATAAACTTACCGACGAGGTTTTTGAAGGTGGCAGAAACGGAGAAGGAAGTATCTTTGAAGAGACAGACCCAAGCGAAGGACTTTCTCAATTTGTGAGAGACCAGAACATCAAGCAAACCCGTCTTTGGGTAAACCAGCTTTCAGGTAACCATTTTATAGGGAAAAAAAATGAAATTGACTGGGCGGTTGGAATAAACCGTGTAGATGCCGATGAGCCTAACCGTATACGAAACGAGGTCAACTTTAACGAAAATGAAGTGGAACTGGGTAGAACAGGAGGTTTCCAGCAAAGAAAATCCGTTCAGCTTATCAACGACCTTGAATTCAACGGACTTGTTCAGGGTAAATTCACCGTTACCGACGAAGAAGACAAAAAACTTGATTTTACGGTTGGTGCCAATTACAGAAACAAGGAGCGTGATTTCGCCTCCCAGTTCTTTGGCCTCGAAGAAGGAAACACGAACAGCATCAACCCTGCTTCTATAGACGATCTGTCTGCAGTATTTACCAGAGAGAATATCAACAATGGCAACCTTCTTGTTAACCGTCTGGACCCTGACTATTATGCAGCAGACCTTACTTCTGCGGCAGGTTTCGCGAAAATGAACTACGGGATCAACAAATTCAACTTTAATATCGGATTAAGATACCAGATGGACGAAATGGATGTTCTCTATGATGTAGGTAACATCCCGGGCAGGATTGGTTCTTCTGCAATGTCCTACGAGAACCTTTACCCGAGTCTCAACATTAAATATAAACTTAACGAAAGAAACAACCTTCGTTTAGCTTCAAGTAAGACCATTACTTTACCTGAATTCAAGGAAATCGCTCCTTTTGAATATGTATCTCCAACCGGGCAGGTAACCCGAGGTAATCCGGATCTTGAAGCCTCTACAAACTATAACCTGGACCTGAAATGGGAGTTCTTCCCATCCAGCAAGGAACTGGTTTCCTTAACAGGTTTCTATAAGAAAATTGAAGACCCTATCAATAAGGTTCAGGACAGGGGTGCCGCGGGAATCTTCTCTTACTTCAACTCCGGAGACAAAGCTGAAATCTACGGTATTGAGCTTGAAACCAAGATGAACCTGATCTCAGCTGAAGATGAAAAAGGAATCGACCTTGACCTTAACCTGAATGCTTCAAGAATGTGGCATACCCAGGACCTTAAGGAGATAAGAGATGATGAGGGAAGACTTATAAGAACCTTCCGCTACAAAGGCCTTAAAGAATCAGGTCTTCAGGGAGCGTCTGACTGGATCTTCAACGGATCTCTAAATATGAGTACAAATACTGAAAATCCGCTTTCAGCCAGTATTACCGCCAACTATGCATCAGACAAGATCTATGCTTTGGGAGCTCCGGAGATCCAGACTCAAGGAGACACTTTCTACAATGACGCTATTGTGGAGCAAGGTTTTGTAACCCTGGATATGTTATTGAGCAAAGAATTTGGAGATCACTGGAAGTTAAGGCTTTCAGGAAAAAACCTGCTTAACCCACAGGTTAAAAGAACACAAAAGATAAAACCAAGTACTACCGGTGTGGAAACTACACGCACCATCAGGTCATACTCCACCGGAGCCGTAATAAGCCTTGGTGTTGACTATAGTTTTTAATCAATAATTATATAACCACGTAACCAACATTAATTGTGAAAACCAGCATTAATTTAAATCGAGAAAAAATGAGAAATTCTTTAAGAAATCTTTCTATGCTATTTGCAGCAGTTTCAGGCCTGTTCCTGGCGAGCTGCAGCACCAATGACGACCTGATAGAAACCGGAGGAGGCGAAGAGCCAAATCCCGTAAACTCCGAACTTTCAGGTGAACTAAATGAAGATATGACGCTTGATGCCTCTACTTCTTATTCACTTACCGGAACCCTTGAGGTAACCGCCGGCAATACGCTTACAATTCCCGCAGGAACCAAAATCACTGCCAATAAAGGAACAGATGTTTATATAGTGGTGCACCAGGATGCCGATATTGAGATCCAGGGAACTGCCTCTAACCCGGTAATTATGGCCTCTGCAAACGGAGATCCCGGAGACTGGGGCGGCCTTGTAATTGCCGGTAATGCCGAGACCACTGCCGGTGCAGGTGCTGTTGCTGAAGTAGGCGGAATCGTTTACGGAGGTAATGACAATGCCGACAGCTCAGGGTCTATCGACTACCTTGTAATTGAAGGTGCGGGAGCACAGATAAATGCAGATTCTCAGTACAACGGGCTTAGCCTTTATGCGGTAGGTTCAGGCACACAGATCTCTAATGTAGCAATGGTCAACGGATCTGATGACGGGGTAGAATTCTTTGGAGGAACCGTTTCGGTAAGCAAAATATACCTTGAGAACAACGAAGATGATGCCATCGACTGGACCGAAGGATGGAATGGAACTGTAACAGATGCTTATATTCTTCACACCATCGAAGGTTTTTCTACCGTTGTTGAAGCTGACGGGGCCAACGGAAACCCTAAAATTGTTAACCTTACCGCTGTATCTTCTACGGGGGGTACCGCACTTCAGTTCAAAAAAGAATCCGGAGCAACTATCACAGGACTTTCTCTTACCGGATATGACACTTCTGTAGATATGAGAGATGAAGGGCCGCTGGCCAACGTGATTATTGAAGGGGAAGCTGCAAATCCTGAAATGACATATACTACTGCGGCTACGGTATCAGAAAGTGATTTCGACTGGATCAATAACCGTTCAGTTGTTGCTGAAACTGTTCTTCAGGGTGTAATCAATACCGAAGTTAGCCTTAACCCGGACGTAACTTACGAACTAAACTCTTCTTACATCGTTGAAGAAGGAGGAAAGCTTATTATCCCTGCGGGGACCAGGATCGTTGCCCGTGACGGGGGAACCGACGTTTACATTGCTGTTCTGCAAGGCGGAATGATAGACATTCAGGGAACTGAAGAAAATCCTGTGGTAATTTCCTCAGTGAATGCCAATCCCGGAGACTGGGGCGGACTTACACTTTGCGGAAAAGCAACAACCACTGCCGGAGCAGGTGCCACTGCCGAAGTTGGAGGATTTATTTACGGTGGCAATGATGATACTGACAGTTCGGGTAGTATCAAAAACCTGGTAATTTCAGGTACAGGAGCTCAGATTAATGCCGACTCTCAATACAATGGAATTTCGTTCTATGCTGTAGGTTCAGAAACTATAGTAGAGAATGTTGCAGTGATCAACGGTGCCGATGACGGAGTTGAATTCTTTGGCGGAACTGCAGTGGTAACTAACCTGTACCTTGAGAACAATGAAGATGATGCCGTAGACTGGACTGAAGGATGGAACGGCTCAGCCACCAATGTTTACGTGAAACACGACATCGAAGACTTCTCTACTGCTGTTGAAGCCGATGGTGTGAACGGAAATCCAACTCTTTCCAACTTTACCGCGATCTCTTCCACGGGAGGAACCGCACTTCAGTTCAAGAAAGAGTCGGGTGCTACTTTCACAAACCTTTACCTTGAAGGTTACGATACTTACATCGACATGAGAGATAATGGGCCACTTTCAAATGTTAAAATTGATGGAGCAGAGGCTTCTCTGGGTGCCGACTTCAATCTTGGAGATCAGGTAGATATCTCCGGGTGGACTTGGATTTCTGCAGGACTGTAATTTTTAAATTTTGGATTAGTCAATTCATATACAAGAGATTAGGGCTGCCACTGGCAGCCTTTTTCTTTAACAAAAGATTTAACCTAATATCCAATTGCGGCTGTTCATTTATTTAAATTTTATTTGTAAGTTTGTATAAACCTCGATCAGAAAGGATGAAACAAATCTACCTTTATAGTTTTATTTTAGCGTGTTTCCTATTGTTTGCCAGTCCGGCGAACGCTCAGGACAATATGCGTATGCCAGATAGAACAGAAGTTCAGATCGAAGGCCTTTCTATTTACCCTAACCCAGTAACCGGTGGGAAAGTATATATCAGCACCGCCAGGAACCTTGAAAAAGATATTGAAATCTATAATGTTTTAGGAAAACCTATTTACAAGGCGCGGTTGCGTGGTAAGGAACTTGATGTTTCTTCATTGGATGCGGGAATCTATATCCTTAAGATACAGGAAGAGAGCAGCAAGTCTACCAGGAAACTGGTTGTACGATAAATATTACTCTTTATAAAAATATATTCAGGCTTCTTTTCTAAAGAAGCTTTTTTTATTCTGAATCTTTACTATGCTGGAAAACCGGATTTTCAATATTTCTTCAGACGAGGAATTCGTTCAAACCAGTCTTGATGTCTTCAAATTTCAATATGATAACAATAAGGTCTACCAAAGATTTTGTGATCTGCTTGGCAGAGACCCTCTAAATGTAAGCAGCTTAAAAGAGATCCCCTTTCTGCCCATAGAGTTCTTCAAATCTCAAAGAATCCTGAGCAGCCAAAAGGAGGCTGTCATCACCTTTACCAGCAGCGGGACTACCGGCAGCAATACCAGCAAGCATTATGTGACAGATCTGGGTATCTACGAAGAAAGCTTTATTCGCGGTTTTGAAAAATTTTACGGAAAGCCTGAAGATCTTGTAATCCTGGCACTACTTCCCTCCTACCTCGAAAGGGAAGGCTCCTCCCTCATCTATATGGTCAACTCTCTCATAGAGCAGAGCGAACAACCCGAAAGCGGTTTCTATTTGCACAATCTTGAGGAACTCAGCGAAAGACTGAAGGAGCTTGACCGCCAGGGAAAACCGATCCTTCTGATAGGTGTTTCCTTTGCTCTGATGGATCTTGTTGAAGCCTACAGTTTCAATTTAAAAAACACTATTGTTATGGAAACCGGCGGAATGAAAGGTCGAAGGAAAGAGATGATCCGGAAGGAATTACATAAAATACTCGCTGAAGGGTTCGGGGTTAAAAATATTCACAGCGAATATGGGATGACCGAGCTGCTCTCCCAGGCCTATTCCAAAGGCAACGGAATTTTTGAGTGCCCTCCCTGGATGAAATTACTTATCAGGGATCCGGAAGATGCACTGACATATCTCCCAAGGAATAAAACCGGTGGTCTTAACATCATAGACCTCGCCAACCTCAATTCCTGCTCTTTTATAGCTACACAGGACCTTGGGAAAGAAATATCCTACAATAATTATGAAATCCTCGGAAGGTTTGATAACAGTGACATTCGGGGCTGCAACCTTATGGTTTTATAATCAGCAAACTACAACAAAACCTAAGGATCTGTTAAAGACTGTTGCCGAAATGTTATTTCCTTGTTAAACCTGTAATGATTCGATCTTTTATCGACTACTTATATGCAAGCTTCTAATAGTATAGTTTCTATTGATGCCTTGCAGGCTAAGTGAAATTTTTTTCATATTAGATTGGTTAGTTAGTTGCAATCCCTCTGGACGCCCTGTCCAGAGGGATTTGTATTATAGGCCAACCCAAACAATCTGATCATAAAAAAAGCCCCGATTCGGGGCTTTTGCTTTAGATCGCTCTGATAATATAAGTATTCTTCTTTCCTTTATTAATAATGACATATTTATCATTAATAAGGTCTGAAAGTCCTATGGCATAATCCTCCTTTACCTTCTCTTTGTTTACAGAAACCGAATTTTCTTTTAATGCCCTTCTGGCTTCTCCATTCGAATTTAAAAAACCGGTTTTAGCCGAAAGCGCTCCAATCATATCAAGCCCTGCTTCTATCTCAGACTTTTCAATTTCCGCCTGAGGCACCCCTTCAAAAACATCAAGGAAGGTCTTTTCATCAAGACTCTTCAGGTCATCGGCCGTACTTTTTCCGAACAATACCTCAGAAGCCTTTACGGCTTTTTCATATTCTTCTTCATTATGAACAGTAATGGTCACCTCTTTTGCAAGGCGCTTCTGAAGCAAACGCATATGAGGCGCTTCCTTATGCTCGGCTATAAGAGCCTCAATAGTTTCCCTGTCGAGAAAGGTAAAGATCTTGATATAACGCTCAGCATCCTCATCACTGGTGTTTAACCAGTACTGGTAAAATTTATATGGAGAGGTTCTTTTTGAATCAAGCCAGATATTCCCCCCTTCACTCTTTCCGAATTTACTACCATCACTTTTAGTGATAAGCGGACAGGTAAGCGCATATCCTTTCCCGTCCCCAATTCTTCTGATAAGTTCGGTCCCGGTGGTGATATTTCCCCACTGGTCACTTCCTCCCATCTGAAGGGTACAACTATGGTTCCTGTACAAATGCAAAAAGTCATATCCCTGAACGAGCTGGTAAGTGAATTCGGTAAAAGACATCCCGTCGCTACTTTCTCCGGTAAGTCTGTTTTTAACCGAATCTTTAGCCATCATATAGTTAACGGTAATATGCTTCCCTACATCACGAATAAATTCAAGAAAGCCAATGTTCTTCATCCAGTCGTAATTATTCACCATCACCGCTTCATTCTCTGCTCCCGAATTAAAATCGAGAAACTGAGACAATTGTTCTCTCACACATTCCTGGTTGTGCCTTAATGTAGGCTCGTCCAACAAGTTCCTTTCACTGGACTTCCCGGAAGGGTCTCCTATCATCCCGGTTGCTCCCCCTACCAGGGCAAATGGTTTATGGCCACATTGCTGATAGTGCGCGAGCAACATAATAGGCACAAGATTTCCTATATGAAGCGAATCGGCAGTAGGATCAAAACCCACATAAGCCGCCCGCATAGCTTCGTTTAAATGTTCTTCGGTTCCCGGCATCACATCGTGTAACATTCCGCGCCAGGTTAGTTCTTCAACAAAATTTTTGCTCATATCTCGGTTTTTGCTCTAAAAAGAGCCGTAAAGATACCATAAACTCTTATTTTTCCTAAGTGCTTTAGCTATATTTACGCTATGATTTTAGTAACCGGAGGAACAGGATTGGTTGGTTCACATTTGCTTTATAATCTGGTAAAGTCAGGTGAAAAGCCGCGTGCCATTCATCGCAAAAACAGCGACCTGCAAAAAGTAAAGCAGGTCTTTTCTTATTATACCGATAAGGCCGAAGAATTTTTCAAAGCAATTGAATGGACCGAAGCCGATATCAACGATATTCCCGCCCTAACCGAAGCCTTCGAAGGAATTTCCAGAGTCTATCATTGCGCTGCCCTGGTCTCATTTAATGTTAATGACGAAAAGAAGCTTCGAAAGGTCAACATAAAAGGCACAGCCAATGTAGTGAACCTGTGCATTGCAAATTCCATTGAAAAACTTTGCTATGTTAGCAGCATAGCCAGCCTTGGTCGCCCTTTAAACGGCGAAATGGTAAATGAGGACAGTCCCTGGAATCCGGAAGAAAACCACAGCGATTATGCCATCTCAAAATACGGAGCCGAAATAGAAGTCTGGCGCGGCTCCCAGGAAGGACTTAAGGTCGTGATTGTAAACCCGGGAGTTATCATAGGACCAGGATTTTGGGATTCGGGCAGCGGACTGCTCTTCAAAAAGGTCGATAATGGCCTGAATTTTCATTTCCCGAAAGTAACCGGTTTTGTTAGTGTTTGGGATACAGTTGAAGCTATGAGGCACCTAATGAAGGCCGGTGTGAAGAACAAAAGGTATATCGTAGTTTCCGAGAATATTGCCTTCAAAGAAGTGCTATGCAAAACCGCCGAAGCCCTGGACAAACCCAAACCGAAGAAAGCTTTGAAAAAATGGATGATCTATATGGGATGGCTGGCCCAGAAAACCGGGTCGGTATTTGGTTTTAAACAGGTAATCACCAGAGACAGTGCAAAAACACTGTTTGAAGAGACCCGTTTTGACAATGGTAAAATTCAGGAGAAAACGGGCCTGAGGTTTACACCAATACACAAAGTCATTGAAAAGACCGCTGAGTATTACAAATCGTAGCTGCTGTTACTGAATATCTTCTACTGACGGCGGGGCCACCAGACTGTCCTTATACATAGCTCCTGTACGGCTTCTTTGGATATCGGGCGGAACCTGATCCAGGCTATCCCGTTTCCTGTCGTCAGCTGGAATGGTATCTTTCATTTTTTCTTCAGCGGTCCTAAGAGAATCCAGCTTGCTTTTCTTCAACTGCAGACTGTCCTTTACCCTGGAATAAATATCCTCGTATGTCGAGTAGTTATCTGAATAATAATTGTTGCTCCGCTCAAACTGAAGACTATCGACCCCGTGTTTATCAAAAACATATTGGTCCGGATCGATGCCGAACTCTTCAAATTGCTGCTTATTATAGTTCCGGGCAGAATTAATTATGGAAAGATCAATTAGCACCTCGACCATTTTATCTTCAGGAAGGAGATCCTTCGGTTTTTCCACCTTTTCCACATTCTGGCAGGAAGCAAAAAGAAGTACTGTGGTAACTATATTTAAGGCCTTTCTTTTCATCTTAACGATCAAAGCTCAGTCTTTCGGCTACATTGGCAAAAGGCTGATGCTTAAAGTTTCTGTATACCAGGTTTCCATTAACAAAAGTATGTGTCACCCTGGATTTAAAGGTTGTCCCTTCGAACGGAGACCAGCCGCACTTGTAAGCAATATTATCCGGCTGAACGGCCCAGGGCGCATTCAGATCTACAAGAACCAGATCGGCCTTATAACCTTCCCTGATGTATCCGCGATCTTTGATATCGAATAAGATTGCAGGGTTATGACACATCTTCTCTACGATCTTTTCCAAAGAGATCTTGCCCTGATGATGGAACTGCAGCATTGCAGGTAAGGCGTGCTGAACCAAAGGTCCGCCGCTTGGGGCCTTGGTATATACATTTTTCTTCTCCTGCTTGGTATGTGGTGCGTGGTCTGTAGCGATCACATCTATATAATCGTCTATAACTCCTTGAAGCAACGCCTTTTGGTCTGCCTCGGTCTTAACAGCCGGGTTCCACTTGATAAACGTACCCTTTTTAGCATAATCTGAATCGTTGAACCACAAGTGGTGGATACAAACCTCAGCGGTGATCTTTTTATCTTTTAAAGGCTTTTTATTAGTGAAAAGCGATAATTCTTTGGCCGTAGACAGGTGAAAAACGTGCAGTCTTGCCCCTGTTTTCTTAGCCAGAGCCACAGCCCTGGAAGAAGATTTATAACAGGCCTCTTCACTTCTTATTTTAGGGTGACACTCGATAGGAATATCATCTCCATATTTTGCAACATACTCTTCGGTATTTTTGCGAATGGTATCCTCATCTTCACAATGCGCACAGATCATTAACGGAGACTTTGAAAATATGTTTTCAAGTACCTTCTCATCATCTACCAGCATATTTCCCGTAGACGATCCGAGGAAGAGTTTAAGAGCCGCGGTGGTCTTAGGGTCTACCTTCAGAATCTCTTCAAGGTTATCGTTAGTCCCCCCAAACATAAATGAATAATTGGCATAGGAAGATTTTTCAGCTATCCTGAACTTCTCCTCCAACCTTTCTATTGTAGTGGTTTGAGGGATTGTATTCGGCATTTCTATAAAGGAAGTGATCCCTCCTGCTACAGCCGCTCGGGACCCCATTTCAATGGTTTCCTTATGGGTAAGCCCCGGTTCCCGAAAATGCACCTGGTCATCGATAAGCCCGGGTAAAAGGTGTGTTCCCTCGGCATCAAAGATATTCACATTAGGAGATTTAGCGCTGATGCTCTCAGCGATCTCCACAATTATTCCGTCTTCAATAAAAACATCAGCTTCCCTGATTTTGCCTTCATTAACAATCTTCGCGTTCTTTATTAAAACCTTCTTCATTACAATTTGATCCTATTAAAAAGACTTTTAATTTTCATTTTTATTACCCCAAAAACGGCTTCAGAAATTATGGAGCCGCTCATTTTAGAAGTTCCCCTGGTCCTGTCTGTAAAGATCACAGGAACCTCCTTTATTTTGAATTTCAGGAGATAGGCCTTGAATTTCATTTCAATTTGAAAAGCATAACCCACAAACTGAATATTGTCCAGATCTATACTCTCCAGGACCTCCCGCTTATAGCATACAAAACCGGCAGTGGTATCGTGAATTTCCATCCCGGTTATAAACCTTACATATTTTGATGCCAGCCAGGACATTAACACCCTGTTCATTGGCCAGTTTATAACGTTTACCCCGGTGATGTATCTCGACCCGATGGCAACATCTGCATCCTCTCTTTTACAAGCATTATAGAGTCTAACCAGATCGTTAGGGTTATGAGAGAAATCGGCATCCATTTCAAAAATGAAATCGTAATCCCGCTCAAGCGCCCACTTAAAACCGTGAATATAGGCCGTCCCCAGGCCTAATTTTCCGGTGCGTTCTTCCAGGAACAACTTATCGTGAAATTCCGCCTGCAGCGTTCTCACCCGGGCTGCCGTCCCGTCGGGAGAATTATCATCGACCACCAAAATATGAAAACTGCGCTGCAAAGAAAAAATATTCCTGACAAGTCGCTCTATATTCTCAATTTCATTAAAAGTGGGTACAATAATTATCCCCTTTGTCATCCTGTGAAATTTTGCACAAATGTAGGCATTTTAAATAATCGTTTCTTTGCTTACAGACTAAGTTTTAGCAGCAAATAATTTTACCTTTGTAAAAAAATTTTTACTTGCAAGCGATAGAACGACATGTGGAAACCCTGGACTGGATAACCATAATATTTATGGTCTCTCTGGCATTACTGGCAACTGTAAGGAGCCTATACCCACAACGTTTCGAGGAATTTGCCTCATTGCTGAACTCGAACAAATTTATGGTGTTTAAAGGAAAGGAGAACAAAGCTTTTCATCCTTTTAACATTTTGATGTTCATAGTTAATGTTCTGGCAGTCTCGACTTTCCTTTATTTGCTGTATACATTCTTTATAGAAGCTAAGCCTCCCAAGCCTCTTGTGGTGTTCATAAGGATCCTTACCGCTTATATGGGCTTTGTATTGGTGAAGTTTGGGATAGACAAGATTATTTCGAACATCTTTGAATTTGATGCCCAAATGGACTATTATCTATTTCAGAAATTAAGTCACCGTAATTTTATTTCAATCGGCATCCTGGTGGCAGCAGCCTTACTTATTTATAGCCTTGAACCCACCCGGATCTTAATTTACGGCCTGATTATTACAATTTTACTAGCCAACCTGATCAGTCTTTTTGTCATTTATAAACAAAATCAAAATACAATTGTAAGCAACTGGTTTTATTTTATTTTGTACCTTTGCGCACTCGAAATTGCCCCTTATATTATTTTGTACAAGCTTTTTACAATTTAAAAGGATCAAATAAAAGTATTGATATATGAAAGTGAAAACAATTTTAGTTTCCCAGCCTGAACCTAAAGTGGAAAACTCACCTTATTTTGAGCTGGAGGAAAAACAAAAAGTAAAAATTGATTTCATCCCGTTTATTCATGTCGAAGGAGTATCATCTAAAGAAGTACGGCAACAAAAGGTAGATTTTTCTAAATATACCGCGATCATTTTAACAAGTCGAAATGCCGTAGACCACTTTTTTAGGATTGCTGAGGAAATGCGTTACAAGGTGCCGGACACCTTAAAATACTTTTGTTTGAGTGAAGCCGTAGCCTACTACTTACAGAAATATGTAGTATACCGTAAGCGAAAGATCTATGTTGGAAAACGTACTTTCGCCGAGCTGTCTCCGCTAATCAAGAAGTATAAGAATGAGAAGTTCCTTCTCCCCTCTTCAGATATGCTGAAACCTGATGTCCCAAAGACCCTTAACAAACTAGGGGTAGACTGGAAGCAGGCAACGTTTTACAAAACTGTTGTTAGCGACCTTTCTCACTTAAGAGATGTGACTTATGACATTCTTGTTTTCTTCAGCCCAAGCGGGATCAAGTCCTTATTCGAAAACTTCCCTGATTTCAAACAAAATGACACCAGAATAGCAGTGTTCGGGAACACTACCATTAAGGCGGCAAAAGAGCACGGTCTTACGGTAAACATTAAGGCCCCTACAGCTGAAACGCCTTCTATGACAATGGCGTTACATAAATATATAGCTGAGGTGAACAAAAAGTAATTTACCTTCCATTTTATATTAATAAAAAATCCGGTGCTCTCAATGAACACCGGATTTTTTTATGCTGTTCCGTTAGGTCCTAATTAAGCCTTCGGCCCGCCTGTCATAATCTCATCATTAGCATATTCTTCAAATTTCTCGAAGTTGCGTTTAAAAGATTCCGCAAGCTCTTTGGCTTTATTATCATAGGCTTCTTTATCCTTCCAGGTATCTCTGGGATTAAGGACTTCAGAAGGAACACCTTCACAAGATTCCGGCATACTTAAGCCAAAAAGTTCGTGAGTCGTGAAATCAACATCATCAAGCTTACCATCAAGCGCTGCGGTAATCATTGCTCTGGTATATTTTAGTTTCATTCTGTTTCCGGTGCCATACGCACCTCCGGTCCAGCCTGTATTTACCAGCCAAACATTTACATTCGCGGCTTTCATTTTGGCACTTAGCATCTCGGCATATTCGGTTGGATGAAGCGGCATGAAAGGTGCGCCGAAGCAAGCTGAGAAGCTTGGCTGCGGCTCATTAATACCGGCCTCTGTACCTGCTACTTTAGCAGTATATCCGCTTATAAAATGATAAGCAGCCTGCCCGGGAGTAAGCTTACTTATAGGAGGCAATACCCCAAAAGCATCCGCAGTTAAAAAGAAAATATTCTTTGGGTTCTTCCCCATAGAAGGTTTCTGAATATTCTTAATATGATCTATAGGATAACTTACCCTTGTGTTAGGTGTAATCGTTGTATTTTCAAACTGAACATCTCCCTCGTCATTCAGGATCACATTTTCGAGGATGGCCCCCGGCTTGATCGCATGAAAAATATCAGGCTCGTTCTCTTTGGTAAGGTTAATCACCTTTGCATAGCACCCGCCTTCAAAATTGAAAATGGTATTTTCTTTAGTCCACCCGTGCTCATCATCTCCGATCAGCTTTCGGCTAGGATCTGCAGAAAGCGTGGTCTTACCCGTTCCTGAAAGCCCAAAGAAAATAGCCGTTTCACCGTCTTCTCCCACATTGGCAGAACAGTGCATTGGCAGGGTTTCCTTATAAACAGGAAGGATGAAGTTAAGCGCAGAGAAGATCCCCTTCTTGATCTCACCAGTATATCCGGTACCCCCAATAAGGGCTATTTTCTTACTGAAGTTAAGGATCGCGAAATTCTCCTGGCGTGTCCCGTCAACTTCAGGATCAGCCATAAAGCCCGGCGCGTTAACTATAAGCCAGTCTTCCTTGAAGTTTTCCAACTCATCTTTGTCGGGTCTTAAGAACATATTGTTGGCGAACATGTTCGACCAGGGATACTCGTTAACAACCCTTATATTCAATCTGTACTTGGGATCGGCACAGGCATAAGCGTCACGTGCATAAACCTCTTTCCCTGAAAGGTATTCTGTAACCTTGTCGTAAAGTCTGTCAAATTTTTCCGGATCGAACGGAATATTAATATCTCCCCACCAGACCTTATCTCTGGTCACCTCATCTTTAACGATAAAGCGATCTTTAGGAGAACGCCCGGTGAATTTTCCCGTATTTACGGCCAAAGCTCCTGAAAGCACTTCAACGCCCTGTCTTTTTTCAATGGTTAACCTGTGTAATTTTTTAGGGCTTAATTGATAGTGAACTGTTGCGTCTTTGATCCCGTAATTCTCTAACGAAATCGTTTTCGTAATTTGGGTGTTTGCGAACATAAAATTAAAAGTGTGTGGTTTGTTTTAGGGAACAAAATTAAAAATCTTAAACAGATTAAATACTAAATCCTTTAGTTTTATTTCTTTTTTAACTTAATAAACCCAAGCAAAAGAATTACCCAGCCAATTATTAAGAGGCTGCCTCCCAGAGGGGTGAGCAAGGCTATTTTTGTGAAATCGGGAGAAGTAAGGCTGTTAGTGGCCAAAAGATAGATCGAACCCGAAAATAGCAGGATGCCGAAAAGGATCAGGTAAAAAACCGCATTTCCGTATTTAGGGAGCTTCAGACTCCCACCTCCTAATACAAGAAGTAATAAGGCGTGATACATCTGGTATTTCACCCCGGTTTCAAAAGACGTCATTGAAGCCTCTTCCAGCAATGGCCTGAGACCGTGCGTTGCAAAAGCCCCGATGATCACGGCAAGAAGTCCGAAGATAGCTCCGGCGACTAAAAATCTACGCTGCATAGTTTATTTTTTATGATATAAAGATTTAATACATTCGTTACCAACTACACAAAAATAACTTAATTTATGCGAGAAATTTTAATCGTAGGCGCAGGAAAATCAACCTCTGTGCTCATCCAGTACCTTCTGGACCAGTCGGAAAAAGAGGACCTTCATTTAAAAATTGGCGATATAGACCTGGAGAATGCAAAAAAGGCCGGACGTAACCACCCACGCTGTGAAGCCATTCAGCTGGACGTCTTTGAAAAAGAAAGCCGCGAAAAGGCGATTCAGGATGCAGATATCGTGATCTCCATGCTCCCTGCCAGGTTTCATATAGAAGTAGCTAAAGACTGCGTGAAGTTCAAAAAGAATATGGTAACCGCTTCCTATATAAGTAAGGAAATGAAAGCCCTTGATGAAGAGGTAAAAGAAAACGGCCTTATTTTTATGAACGAAATTGGGGTTGACCCGGGTATCGACCATATGAGCGCGATGCAGGTTATTGACCGGATTCGCGATAAAGGCGGAAAAGTGCTTCTTTTCGAATCTTTTACCGGCGGACTCGTGGCTCCTGAAAGCGATACCAATCTTTGGAATTACAAATTCACCTGGAATCCAAGAAATGTAGTAGTTGCCGGACAGGGTGGCGTAGCAGAATTCTTACAGGAGGGTAAGTTCAAATATATACCATATCACCGCCTTTTCAGAAGGACAGAGTTTTTAGAGGTGCCGGAATATGGCAAATTTGAAGGTTATGCCAACCGAAATTCCCTGGATTACCAAAGTATCTATGGCCTTGACCATGCTTTAACCCTATACAGAGGGACCATACGAAGAGTGGGCTTCAGCCGTGCCTGGAATATGTTCGTGCAGCTGGGAATGACTGATGACAGTTTCCAGATGCAGGATTCAGAGAATATGAGTTACCGTGACTTTGTGAATTCCTTCCTTCCCTACTCCCCTACAGATTCGGTTGAATTGAAAATGAGGCACAACCTCAAAATAGACCAGGATGATATTATGTGGGAAAAGCTCATAGAGCTAGACCTTTTTAATCCGGACAAAAAGATCGGGCTTAAAAATGCCACCCCGGCGCAGGCGCTTCAGAAGATATTGATGGATAAATGGTCTCTGTCTCCTGAAGATAAGGATATGATCGTGATGTACCATAAATTCGGTTACGAACTGAACGGAGAGAAGAAACAGATTGATTCTACTATGGTACATATCGGAAAGAACCAAACAGAGACAGCTATGGCAAAAACAGTGGGGCTGCCGGTAGCCATTGCCGTGATCAAGATCCTCAACGGAGAGATCAAAACTCCGGGAGTTCAGCTTCCTATAAAAAGAGAAGTTTATGGCCCTATCCTGAAAGAACTGGAAAAACACGAGATCGCATTCAAGGAACAAGAAACCGAATATCTTGGCTATAATCCTTTCGGAGAAGTAGGAAACTAAACTTCTGTTTAAATTATTATTTTAGCTCAAAAATCTCCGGATGAAGATAGTTAACGAAAATGTTGTGATAGATGGTATAGACAAAACCATCTTAGGTTACCTAATGGAAGATGCCAAGAAGCCCATACTTGAAATTGCCAGGAGTATTGGCATTACAGGTGCGGCGGTACACCAACGACTAAGAAAACTTGAGAAATCCGGACTTATTGAGGGCTCAAAACTTATGATAGATCCCCGAATGCTTGGTTATAAGACTATGGCATTCGTGGGGGTTTATCTCGATAAAGCGGTAAGCAATCCGCAGGCGGTAAAAAAGCTTAGCAAAATCCCCGAAGTTATCGAGTGTCACTACACGACAGGAAACTGGTCTATTTTCCTGAAAATTCTCTGCAAGGATAACGAACATCTAATGCAGGTACTCAACAAAGATATACAGGCCATAGAAGGCGTTTCGAGAACAGAGACCTTCATTTCTTTAAATCAGCAAATTAAGCGTCAAATTAAGATTTAATATTTGGAATTATTCTAAATAAGGAGTAAGTTTGACCCGATATGAAATTGATACACCAATCCCCATATTTCACTTCCTATCAGTGTGACAGGCAGCGCTCCTTTTTTATAGATTTCAAGCATAAGTCGGTAAAAATGAGCTTATGCCAACTACTTGCCTTTAGACAGCAGATCAATTCCATAGATCTTGATTCTCATTTTGACGGGAGGAACAAGCATGGCTTCGAGCTTGTAATGCTGTGCAACAACGCACATCTTTTTATCTTCAATACGTATGAAGTCATAGCGCTTAAAGATTTCATCAAGGTTACTTTCGCCATGTTAGAGTTAAACTCGATGGCAGCCTTAAATTCCTAATAAAATTATCTGGATTTAGATTCTTTTTAAATACTCCTGAAGATTAGGGGGTTAACCGCATTTTGGTTAAATTTATGGAAAATCAAAAGCGATGAAAGATCTAGTAAGACAAAAACTCAGTATCCATGTAGACATCATGGACCTTTTAAATAAACAAATTCAAAAGGAAGCGCAATCTTCGGCCTCGTATCTGGCTATGGCTTCCTGGTGTGACCATAATGCTTTAACGGGCAGTGCCGAATTCTTTTATGAGCAGGCTACTGAAGAAAGGGAGCATATGATGAAAATTTTCCGGTTCATTAACGACAATGGCGGAACGGCTTTTTCTCCTCAAACAAAGGAAGTACAGCACGATTTCGGGTCTTTGGAAGAAATTTATGAGACCGCTCTGGATCAGGAAATTGAGATCACAGAATCTATTCATAATTTGGTTCAGAAATGCCGAAAGGTGAATGACCTTACTTCCGAAAACTTCTTACAATGGTTTGTAAACGAACAAATGGAAGAAGAACAAATGATAAGAAGAGCCCTTGAGTTGTTCGACCTTCTGGGAACTGATGGGATTGGATTAAAGCTCCTTGATGAGCGAATTCCTGAGATCAGGAAGAAACCCCTGTAAATAACTTAATAAAAAAAGGCCGCTTATATAAGCGGCCTTTTTTATATCTGTTTTCTTAATCCCTTCCCATATAAATACTCAGGAAGTAAAGCAGGGTAGCCAATGAACCCACAGCTGCTACCACATAAGTTCTAGCGGCCCATTTCAGAGAGTCTTCAGCTGCCTTATGCTCGTTTGAAGTAAGCATATTTTCGTTTTCCAGCCAAACCAGTGCTCGTTTACTGGCATCATATTCTACCGGAAGGGTAACAAAACTAAAGAGTGTTCCCAGTCCGAACATTATGATTCCTATCAGCAACACCGTGCTTCCCAAAGACGTGGTGGCCATCAGCATCAACCCCCCAAAGATCACCCATTGTGACATTTTGGAAGCTACACTAACCACCGGTACCAACTGGCTTCTCATTTGGAGCCAGCTATAGGCCTGCGCGTGTTGCACGGCGTGCCCGCATTCGTGAGCCGCAACCGCTGCCGCAGCCGCGTTACGCTGGGTATAAACGCTTTCGCTCAAATTAATCGTTTTTTTCTGGGGGTTATAGTGGTCGGTAAGCTTTCCTGGAGTAGAAATCACCTGCACATCGCTTATTCCATTATCACGAAGCATTTTCTCGGCAATTTCCTTTCCGCTTAAACCATTTTGAAGGTGTACTTTCGAGTATTTCTTAAACTTACTTTTAAGTTTATTGCTTACATATAAACTCACAATAAATATGAGCCCTGCAATTACATAATATCCTAGCATTTTAGTTGATTTTAAAGAATTAATCAGGTTTCAAATGTAGCAAAAACCCGGCCAAATTAAGCATTGACTAATTTGGCAGGCCACTATATTTTAAGCACCAGTAAAATTCCTGTAAAAGATTACAGATTGAGCCAATAATCATTGGATATAAGTTATTTCACAAATTAAGATATTGCCTATATTTGCACCAATCACTATAAAAATTGCTATGCAATACAAAAGAATACTTCTAAAGCTTTCGGGAGAAGCACTAATGGGAAACCGCCAATATGGCATTGACCCGGAGCGACTGGCAGAATATGCCGCCGAGATCAAATCGGTAACCGATAAGGGAATTGAAGTAGCCATTGTAATTGGCGGAGGAAACATCTTCAGGGGTGTTGCCGGAGCCAGCAAGGGTATGGACAGAGTTCAGGGAGACCATATGGGAATGCTTGCAACCGTTATAAACGGACTTGCATTACAAAGTGCACTGGAAGATGCTGAAGTGGAAACCAGGCTGCAATCTGCCGTTAAGATCAACGAAGTAGCAGAACCATTTATTAGAAGAAAAGCGATTCGCCACCTTGAAAAAGGACGTGTCGTGATCTTTGGAGGTGGCACCGGGAATCCATACTTCACCACAGATTCGGCCGCAGTGCTTAGAGCAATCGAGATACACGCCGATGTGATCCTTAAGGGAACCCGTGTAGACGGAATCTATACCGCCGATCCTGAAAAGGATTCGAAAGCCACTAAATTCGACTATATCACTTTTGACGATGTTATTAGGAAAGGGCTAAAGGTTATGGACACCACGGCCTTTACATTAAGTCAGGAAAACGAACTGCCTATCATAGTTTTTGACATGAACACCCCCGGAAATCTTCTTAAAGTTGTTACCGGAGAAAATGTAGGTACAAAAGTAAATCTTTAATTTCAGTATTAACTAAGCATTAAAACCACTCAGATAATGGAAGACGAAATTGAATTTATAATAGACTCTGCAAAAGAAGGAATGGAAAAAGCCATTACTCACCTTAACAAGCAATTACTTAATATTCGTGCCGGGAAAGCTAATCCGGCGATGCTGGGAAGTGTAATGGTAGAATATTACGGATCACAAACCCCGCTAAACCAGGTGGCCAACGTGAACACACCTGATGCCCGAACGCTTTCCATTCAGCCCTTTGAAAAAGGAATGATCCCTGAGATCGAAAAAGGGATCCAGCTGGCTAACTTAGGCTTTAACCCTATGAACAACGGGGAGAGTGTAATTATAAATGTTCCGCCATTAACCGAAGAGCGTCGTAAACAGCTTACCAAACAGGCAAAGGCAGAAGCTGAAGATGCCAAGATCGGGGTTCGTAACGACAGGAAAGCTGCCAACAACGAACTAAAGAAACTGGATATTTCTGAAGATGCTCAAAGAGATGCAGAGGATGAAATCCAGACACTTACCGACAAGTATATAGCAAGAATAGATGAAATTCTTGTGATCAAAGAGAAAGAAATAATGACTATTTAATCTAGGCTTAACCTTTTTAAATAGGCTTTTTGTCAAACTGGGTTTGCTTTTTTACTGTTTGCAGGCAAACTTAGTTTGACAATTTTTATTTTAGGATAAAATTGCAGAATTTTATGACCAACCTCAAAAAGGGATAATAAATATGCGCCTTTGCCTGCTTTTCTTTTTTATTATTCCATTTCTCCAATTATCTGCACAGCACCGGGTTTCGGGAAGAGTCATCAATTCTGAGAACGGTACTCCCCTGGCCTACGCCACTGTAAACACTTCTGAAGGGACTCAGATCCTCACCAATATTGACGGTAGTTTTAAACTTGACTTTTCAGAATCTCCTGTTGAGGTAAATATCTCGTATGTAGGCTTTAAACCGAAAGAATTCAGCCTGACCAAAGGCACCGAATATATTCTGATAAGACTGGACCCCTCAACCGAAAGCCTTGATGCGGTTAGGATAACCGATACTCAGGATAAAGCCGAAGAGATCATTAAAGAGGCTATTTCACTTAAAAAAAAGAATAATCCCGAAAAAGCGCTGAAAGGCTACAGCTATAAGAATTACACCAAGTTCATAATTGACAATGCCCGACAGCCCATAAAGGTGAAGACCGACAGCTCCGGCACCGCCATAGAAACCATAGTGAACACCGGCAGGGCCTATCTTTCAGAAAAAACAGCCCGAATAGATTACAACAAAAAGCAAGGCAGGAAAGAGACCGTTACAGGGATCAAAACCGCCGGTTTCGAGGAACCGGTATACGAGGTTCTGGCCTTAGACGTCAACCCTTTTTCCCTGTATGAAGAAAATTACAAACTGTTTAAAACTGAGTATGCCGCCCCGCTGGCTAAGAACGCCCTGAAAAATTACAGCTACAGGATTCTGGATACTACCAGGACCGAAAGGCCTGCCTATATGATCTATTTTAAACCGAAAAGAGAAAAGGTAGTTGCCGGGCTTGAAGGCATCCTGTACCTGGATACAGAGAGCTACGCCATTCAAAAGGCTAAAGCCCAATTACTCGGAGCCATCAGGCTGGAAGTAGATCATCATTACCAATACTTCCCGAAGGAGAAGTTGTGGTTTCCCGTGTACCAGACCACCACCATAAAACCGGGTTCCGGCGGGAAAGACATTTCCGTTTTCGGCGGGGTGATCTCTCTGGGAACGGTGCAACGCAAGAACAACATCCTGAATAGGATCTTCACAAAATCCGGCCTTCGTCCAGACCTTTATTTAACGTCCACATCCTCCAATTACGAGATCTCCCTGAACAAGACTGAACGTTTTAAGAGAGCATCTTCAGAAACCGAAGTGCTGGCGGAAGCAAAAAAACAAGACCGGGACTTCTGGCAAAGAAACAGGCAGGAAGAATTCACTTCGCGTGATGAGGCCACAAAGATTTATGTTGACAGTATTATAAAGGCTGAAAATATTGAACGCCAGATCGAAGTGAAAAAATCTATGGCTACAGGGCACTACCCAATCGGGTTCTGGGATTTTGACCTTAGCAAGGTGTTTAAATTCAACAATTATGAAGGCATTAGATTAGGTGCCGGAGGAAAGACCAACAACAGGTTATCAGAGCATTTCAGCCTTGGAGGCTATGCAGTATACGGATTAAAGGACGAACAGTTAAAATACAATCTGAACACTGCCATCTATCTTAATAAGGCTAAGGAGACCAGCCTGAAGCTGGGCTATACCGACGATATCCAGGAAGTGGGAAGTTTTGAATACCTCACCGGCGTCAACGACTTTGCCCTGCTGGAACCGCGATTCGTCAATATCAGCTTTTTCTACCATTTTAGAGAAGCTTATGCCGGTTTCACACATCTATTAACTTCGAAGCTCAAGACCGAATTTCAGTTGGGCCGAAGTGAGATCAGTCAGTTAAGCAGTTACCGTTTCAATCTAAACGGGAGAACCTATTCCGATTATAATATTACAGAAGCCAGACTTTCCTTTTTATGGAGACCCTTCAGCAAATTCCTTCGCACCCCCGAAGCAAATATTATGACCGAGAAAGCATTTCCGAAATTCACCGGCCAGGTCAACCAGGGAATCGGAAATGTATTTGGCGGTGATTTCTCTTACACCAAACTCGGTCTGAAGATAGAACACGAAATAAAACGACTTGACCAGTCCAGAACAGAGTTCATAGCCGAAGGGAATTATGCATTTGGAGACATTCCGCTAACCCATCTTTTTCACGCTTACCCTAACAACCCGAACAGGGAAGAGATCTTAAGACGTTTTTCAGTAGCCGGCAGAAACAGCTTTGAAACGATGTATTTCAACGAATTCTTTAATGACAAACTCGCGATGTTCCACATCAGGCATCAGCTTCGTCCTTTCAGAATTGCCCCCGGCTTTAATCCGGAGCTTGTCTTTATAAGCCGTTACGCCATTGGAAGCATAGATAACAAGGAAAGGCATCAAAACCTGAGGTTCAAAAGTCTTAGACACGGTTTCGCTGAATCTGGCATCGAATTAAATAAGATCTTTGCAGGTTTAGGCCTGAGTGCGGCTTATCGCTATGGCGCTTATCACCTTCCTACTTTCAAAGAGAATTTCTCTTTCAAGTTCACCTTCCAGCTTCAGCTTTAAAACAAAAAGACTTTAAGCTCTTAAAGCCCGCTATTTAGCATTGGTTTTTATACCTTTGCGCTCGCTTAAAAATCCGGTATGTCTAAGATTTTCAGTTTTGGTTTTTGGAATTCGATCGCGAGATTGATACTTCGTAACCGCTTAGTAATAATCCTTATAATTCTGGGACTCACGGTATTTCTTGCCAGCCAGTGGAAGAATATGAGGTTTTCTTTTACCGAAGCGAATCTTTTACCTGATGACCACCCCATCAACCTGAAATACCAGGATTTTCTAGACAAATTTGGAGAAGAAGGCAATCTTATTGTGATCGGGGTGAAGGATTCTTCCCTTTTTACCCCGGAAAAGTTTTCAGCCTGGAACAAACTTAACAACGACCTTAAGGAATACAGCGAGGTAGATTATGTGATCTCGGTGGGCGATCTGAAAACCCTGAAGAAGTTCGAGGATCCTAAGCGTTTTGAAATGGTCCCTTTTTTCAAGGAAAAAGACCTGGATAAGCAAGAGCTTGCCAAATACGAGGACAGCCTTTTCAACAGCCTTCCTTTTTATAAAAACCTGGTGTACAGCCCGCATTCCAATACCATACAATCGGCTCTGTACCTTAACAAGGAGATCGTAAACTCTAAGGAAAGAAAGGATTTTGTTCTTCAGGAACTGGTTCCGCTAATTGAAAATTTTGAAGAAACGAACGACCTGGAACTAAAGGTTTCAGGAATGCCGTATATACGTACCCTGAATTCCCAGAACATCATAGATGAAATTGGGTTATTTATTGTTGCTGCCCTTGCAGTCACCTCCCTTATCTTCTTTTTCTTTTTCCGCTCGATAAGAGCCACGCTTATTTCAATGCTAACGGTATGCATCGGGGTGATGTGGGCCTTTGGGGTCATAGGACTGTTACATTACGAGATTACAGTGCTTACGGCTCTTATTCCGCCCCTTATTATTGTGATCGGGATCCCGAACTGTATCTTCCTAATCAATAAGTATCAACAGGAGATTCAGAATCACGGGAACCAGGCGAAGTCCCTGCAAAGGGTGATCACCAAAGTCGGGAATGCCACCCTAATGACCAATATTACCACGGCATCGGGTTTTGCCACATTTATACTTACTGATAGTAAGCTTCTTACCGAATTCGGGATCGTGGCATCCATCAATATCGTTGCCATTTTCATCCTGAGCCTGCTGATCATCCCGATCATCTACAGCTATATGTATATTCCGAAGGACAAGCACCTGAAACACCTGAATAAGGTCTGGATAAACGGGATCGTGAACTGGATGGAAAAGATGGTAAAGCACCACCGTATCAGCATCTATATAGTTTCGATAAGTTTGCTGGTGATAAGCATCATTGGAATTTACACCATCAGGATTTCGGGAAGCTTACTGGAAGATATGCCGCAGGAAGCTGCTTTCTTTGAAGACATCAAGTTTTTTGAGGAGGAGTTCGACGGAATTATGCCTTTGGAAATTCTTGTGGATACCAAAAGACCGAAAGGTGTTTTGAAACTTTCCACGCTTAAACGAATTGAAAAGCTGGAAAATCTGGTAGCTGAAGTTCCCGAACTTTCAGAACCGCTTTCGGTTACCCGGCTGGTAAAATATTCGAAGCAGGCTTACTATAACGACAACCCGAAATATTACCAGTTACCAAGTTCCCAGGAGCGAAATTTCATAATGCCGTATGCGAAAAGCCTTTCTTCGGGAGAAGGGATGCTTAACTCCTACGTAGACTCTACCGGAAGATACGCCAGGATAACCACCTTTATGAAGGATATCGGGACCGACAAAATGGAGAGGATCGAGGAAAATCTCTGGCCACAGATCAACAAGATCTTCCCTGAAGAGCGCTACGATGTCACGATGACCGGGAAGGCACTTATTTTCCAGAAAGGAACTAACTACCTGGTAAAAAACCTGGTGATCTCGCTTTCGTTAGCCATCCTGCTCATCGCCATTTTTATGGCCTGGATGTTCCGTTCTTTCAGGATGATCCTTATCTCCTTGGTACCAAACCTGCTCCCATTACTGGTAACAGCAGGAATGATGGGCTTCCTTGGAGTACCAATAAAACCTTCAACTATTCTGGTTTTCAGTATCGCCTTCGGGATCTCGGTAGACGATACCATTCACTTCCTGGCGAAATACAGGCAGGAACTGAAGGCCAACAACTGGAAGATCAAAAGATCGGTTTACGCCGCACTTAGAGAAACAGGGCTTAGTATGTTCTATACCTCAATAGTGCTTTTCTTCGGATTTTCAGTATTTATGATCAGTAGCTTCGGCGGTACCGTTGCCCTTGGTGGACTGGTTTCGGCAACCCTTCTGTTCGCAATGCTTTCCAACCTTCTGCTTTTACCGTCTTTACTTCTTTCCCTTGAAAGAAATATCGCAAACAAGAAGGTGTTGAAAGAACCTGCGATGAAGATCATCGAAAGCGAGGAAGACGAAGAGGAGATCAGAAAAGAAGAAGAACAACACAGCGATAAAGCTTAATATAAATTAATTGCCAATCTTGGTTGGCTTAACGGGAAAAATTATCTTTGTTCCTTTCTAAATCTAAATAAATGATACAGGCAAAAGTTGCTGAAATATTAGACAGCAATCAGTTTTTACAGGAGTTTGAGGTTAAAGGTTGGGTACGCTCTTTCAGGAGCAATCGCTTTATAGCTATAAATGACGGTTCCACCATCAATAACCTCCAGTGTGTTATAGATTTTGAAAATACCGATGAAGAGACCCTTAAACGTATCACGGTAGGTGCCGCAATTCACGTAAAAGGAACTCTTAAGGAAAGCCTCGGAAGTCAGCAAAAGGTGGAGATCGAGGTTACCAGCATTGACATCCTGGGAGATGCGAACCCTGAAGAGGTTAAGCTTACCATTCTTTCCCCAAAACGCCATAGCCTTGAAAAGCTAAGAGAGCAGGCGCATCTTAGGGTAAGAACGAATACCTTTGGAGCGGTGATGCGCGTAAGGTCAAAACTGTCTTTTGCCGTGCACAGCTATTTCCAGCAGAACAATTTCCACTACGTGAACACTCCAATTATTACCGGAAGTGATGCCGAAGGAGCCGGAGAGATGTTCAAAGTGACCAATTTTGACCTGAAGAATCCGCCCAAGAATGAGGACGGAGCTATAGATTATAAAAAAGATTTCTTCGGAAAAGAAACCAATCTAACCGTTTCCGGGCAGCTGGAAGCAGAAACCTATGCCCTTGGACTTGGGCAGGTTTACACTTTTGGCCCGACCTTCCGTGCAGAAAACTCGAATACTTCAAGACACCTTGCTGAATTCTGGATGATAGAGCCGGAAGTGGCCTTCTGTGATCTTGACGGGAATATGGACCTGGCTGAAGACTTCATCAAATACGTGCTGAAATACGTGCTTGACAACTGTAAGGATGATCTTGAGTTCCTTGCCCAGCGCCAGGAAAAAGAAGACCAGGCCAAGCCGAAGGCTGAACGCAGCGAAATGAGCCTCCTGGATAAACTTAACTTTGTCCTTGAAAATAACTTCAAACGAGTAAGCTATACTGAAGCCATCGATATTCTGAAGAATTCGAAGCCTAACAAGAAGAAGAAATTCAACTACGTGATCGAGGAATGGGGAGCCGATCTTCAGAGCGAGCACGAAAGATTCCTTGTAGAGAAACATTTTAAGTCTCCGGTGATCTTATTCGATTACCCGGCAGATATCAAGGCTTTTTATATGCGCCTTAATGAAGACGGAAATACCGTTCGCGCTATGGACATACTTTTCCCGGGAATCGGTGAGATCGTAGGAGGTTCCCAGCGTGAAGAACGCCTGGACGTTCTTAAAGCTAAGATGAAAGAGCTGGATATAGACGAAAAAGAACTTTGGTGGTATCTGGACACCCGTAAGTTCGGAACCTGTGTACACAGCGGGTTCGGATTAGGATTTGAGAGACTCGTACAGTTCGTAACAGGAATGGGCAACATAAGAGATGTGATCCCTTTCCCAAGAACTCCGCAGAACGCAGAATTTTAATTGAAGATCATAGAAACACATATTGTTCCTGCAACCGCTGAAAAAATCCGGTTGCAGGAATATGCTGTTTCCATTTTCAAAAGTATCACTACACGCAGCGGGATCAAAAAAGCCATTAAAAAGGAACTGATCCTGATGGATGGCCTCCCGGCAAAAACTTCAGACTGGATAAGGGAAGGACAAAAAATAGAACTTCTCCAACCCCAACCCGCTTCAAGCAAGCATTTCGAACTTAAATTAGAGATCCTCTACGAAGATGAGTTTCTCGCCCTGGTCAATAAACCAGCAGGATTTCCTACCAGCGGCAATTATTTCAGGACCGTCCAGAATGCTCTCCCCTATAACCTGAAGGCTTCGGGCCAAATAGATAAATTACCGGAACCCCTGCCCGCTCATCGGCTGGACAATCCCACCTCCGGCATACTTGTCTGCGCCAAAACAAGAGGTGCGCTTATTGAGCTTCAAAAACAGTTTGAAGAAAAGAAGATCCAAAAAATATACACTGCCCTGGTGCACGGAACACCTAATAAGATCCGGGAAATCACCGGGGAAATAGATGGAAAACCTGCAAGAACGCGGGTAGAGCTTATCGAAACCTATAAGATCGGAAATGCAGACTTCAGCCTGATAAAGGCTTTTCCGGAAACCGGGAGAACACACCAGATAAGGATACACCTGGCAAATGAAAATCACCCGATTGTTGGAGATAAAATTTACGGGAACGAAGAAACCGGACCTTTTCAGAAAAAGAATCTGTTTCTCTTTTCAGGCGGGATTTCATTTACCCATCCCATCAAAGGCGAAAGATTAACATTTGAATTGAGGCTTCCGAAGAAATTCAGAAAACTTAAAGATTTAAAGGAAAGCCCTTAACAAAATTTTACCACAAACATCTTCTGTGCCAAAGCTATCCTAGAGTTGTTTTCCTTATTTTTGTAGTAAAGCAAATCTATTGTATGCTTAAACAGCAATTAAATCTCAAGTTATCTCAAAAGCTTTCCCCACAGCAAATTCAGCTGATGAAGCTTATCCAGCTCCCTACTCAGGCCTTCGAGCAGAGGATCAAACAGGAATTGGAGGAAAACCCTGCCTTGGAAGATGGGAAGACCGAGGAGGTAAGAGATGAGTATGAAGATGATTTTGCAAGCAATGAGGCTGAAGAAGACGATTACGGGAACGAGACCATCGAGACCGAAATAGATGTGGATGAATACCTGAGTGATGATGAGATCCCGAGCTACCGACTTCAGGCCAATAATTACAGTCCCGATGACGATGAGAAAAGAGTGCCGTATGCAGCGGGGACTTCATTCACCCAGCATTTAAAAACCCAGTTAAGCACCTTCCGATTCAACGAAACCGAGCAGGAGATCGCTCAGTTCCTGGTTGGAAGTGTAGACGAAAGTGGATACCTGCGAAGAACTTTGCAGGACGTGGTAGACGATCTGGCGTTCACCCAGAATGTCTATACCGACGAGGAAACAGTTGAAAAGGTTCTCAAAAAGGTCCAAGAACTCGATCCGGCCGGCGTAGGAGCACGTTCACTTCAGGAATGCCTGCTTATTCAATTAAAACGAAAAGAGCCCACTAAGCCTGTAGAATTAGCTACAGAGATACTCGATAAGTCTTTTGACCAGTTCAGCAAGAAGCATTATAAGAAGTTACTTTCCAAACACGACATTTCAGAAGACGAATTAAGGGAAGCCATAGATGTTATTGAACACCTGAACCCAAAACCCGGTGGCGCCTATTCCGGCAACACCAGGATGGTTGAGCATGTAATCCCTGATTTTACCATCAAGATCGTAGACGGGGAACTGGAACTTAGTCTTAACGGGAGAAATGCTCCTACAATGCACGTCTCGAGAGACTACAGCAATATGCTGAAAGGCTACAAAGAGTCGAAAGAAAAAACAAAGGCTCAGAAAGACGCTGTAATGTTCATTAAACAGAAGCTGGATGCTGCCAAATGGTTCATAGAAGCAATTAAGCAACGTCAACAGACCCTGATGGTCACAATGAGTGCCATTATGAACTACCAAAAAGAATATTTCCTTACCGGGGATGAACGCAATTTGAGGCCTATGATCTTAAAGGATATTGCCGATGAGATTGAAATGGACGTCTCTACCGTTTCCAGGGTGGCCAACAGTAAATATGTGGACACTCCTTACGGAACCAAACTTATAAAGGAATTCTTCTCGGAATCTATGAAGAATGTGCAGGGAGAAGATGTTTCAACCAGAGAGATCAAGAAGATCCTGGAAATGTCTATTGACGAGGAGAATAAACGTAAACCGCTTACCGACGAAAAACTCGCCAAGGTTCTTAAAGACAAGGGCTACCCTATCGCACGCCGAACCGTCGCGAAATACAGGGAGCAACTGGACATTCCTGTCGCAAGATTACGCAAAGAGATCTAATGAAACTACTTTTAAAAGCTGCTTCTTATATCTTTCATCCGCTTTGGACTCCATTTATAGGGAGTCTTCTGTATTTTATGCTCACGCCAAGGTTTTTTCCTTACGGCGTTATAAAAGCGAAGCTGCTTGCCATAGCGATCATTACCTTGTTCATCCCCATAGTCTTCTATTTTCTGTTGAAAAATCTGGGGAAGGCTGAAAGTATTTTTCTTAAAAATGTAGGAGAGAGAAAATGGCCCCTGTTCTTCTTTATTCTGCTAATCGTTATGGTTCTGAAACAGATCCTGAACGTTTACAATTATCCGGCCCTCTATTACTATTTTATCGGGATCTTAGGCTCAACTATGCTTAGTTATCTATTTGCGCTCTTTAAACAAAAGATAAGCCTTCATATGGTTGGTTTAACCGGGCTTACGGTATTCATAATTGCAATGAGTAGCTTTTACCGCCTGAACCTTATCTACAGCATCTCATTTTTAATACTTGCACTTGGGCTTACGGCATCTTCCAGATTGTCCTATAGAGCTCACACATATCAGGAGCTAATCCTGGGATTCCTCATAGGCCTGCTTCCACAAATCATAGTTCTTAAGTTCTGGTTATAGAATATAAAAGGTCAGGCCTATTTTAAGCGGAAATGCACCAATCTCACTCCCCTCTACTTCGGCATTCTTAAAGAGACTGTTCAGACTGTAATAGAACTGGAAGTTAAAAGTATTGAAGCCAAAGGTAAATGTAGTTCCCAAACGCAGGCGTTCTAATTCAGGAAGTTTGGTTTGCCGCACGATATGGTCTCCCTGCACAAACCGGGACCTGAAATAATAGATATACCCCAAACGGAAGCCAGTGTAAATCCGCCAGAATTTATAACTCGTTGGTGTTGAGGTACGCCACCTGAATTCTAAAGGCACTTCTACTAACTGGGTGGTAAATCTGTTCTTATCATAATCAATTCGTCCGTCCAGGCTTCTAAAGATCGTTTCCCCACCAGGAGTTTCTCCTATAAAAAGGTTTTGCCCGTAACTATTTAGGGACCAGCCCAAGCCGGCGGCAATAGCAACATTCCTGCGCTTATTAAGCGGGAAATCCCTCATAGCTCCCACATGGATCCCTCCGGAAAAACCGGAATTAGAGATAGCAGCAGCCTTATTGGTAAGGACATTGAACGAAAAGCCCACATAAAACTGGTCTTCACGATAAAGACTATCTACAACAATAGGAATAGAATCAAGGTTCCGTTTGGCCACTTCTTTCCTATCTTCAATCTGCGAATAAAGACCAGAGGAAAAGGATAACAACAGGAGAAAGCAAACTTTAAAGAATTTCATATTCCGGGACCGCATTAGCGGTTTAAATATAAAAAAACATCCCGTCCTAATTGCTTAAGACGGGATGTTTTTAACTGAATTTATGTAAGACTTACATATTTTCTTTTGCGTCACCAGTAATGGTAGTATAGTTAATTTTAAGGGCTTCAGCTTTCCTCAATTCTTGTTTGATATCGGAAACCAGTCCCATATTTGTCTCAACATCTACCTTAAGGGCCGTTGTAAGATAAGGGATTAACTCCTCTCTCTTAGACTCTCTTTCAGTATAAATGAATTGCTGTACGTCACTAACGTTAGCAAACTTATCGTTTAACTGAATACGGGCCTCTGTACCATACTTAGCCTGATATCTAGGGCTGGGTTTACCTGCATAAATATACATTACCAAGTCCTTTTTATCCAGCTTTTCCACCTGGTTTGCCTTAGGCAGCTTATTCTGAACCATCAATGTGTTCTGACGCATTACTGTTGCCACCATAAAGAAGAACAACAGCATAAACACAATATCAGGTAAAGAAGCCGTACTAATGGCAGGTAGATCGCCAGACTTTTTCTTTTTAAATTTAGACATAATAGGTCAACTTAAGTTTTGTTAATTAAAAAGGGATTAACCTTTAGGCTCGGCCTCAGATAGTTTTTGAGGAATCATATCCTTAATTGCCTCAATCTTTTCTTTCAGTGCGTCTTTATCGCCATTATAATTAGGGTCATTGTAATCAGCTTCCATTTTGGTATAGCTTGTACCATAAAGTCTGTTAGCTTCTCTATCCCTCAATTCATTATAAGCTGCAACAAGTTCGTTTTGCACTGCTATATAGGTTCCATACTCTGTTCCCCGGTTGTTTACAAGGGAAATAATGGCTTTTTGAGGATTCACCGAGGATTCCGGAGATCCGGGACCCTGACAGAAGCTACAAGCTTCTTCTCCGGTTCCACCACCATTATCAAGGAATTTAAAGGCTGCTTCACGCAACTCACCTATTTCCATCTCTTCATCTTCCACCAATAGCTCGTTATTACTATTAACAAGTACCTGGAAGATGTTACGTTGTTTAATTACCGGCGGCTCTTGCTCTTCAGGTTGCCACGGGGGTAGTTTCCTACTAATCCCGCTATCTGTCTCGATGGTTGTAGTAACCAAAAAGAAGATTAAAAGCAAGAAGGCAATATCGGCCATAGAGCCGGCATTAACTTCCGGTGCTGATCTTCTAGCCATAATTACTTAGTTAATTTTTTGATTCCTGAGAATACCATAGAAGCGATTGCAATACCTGCAAGGATATAGAATGTCACTAATCCTGCTCCTACCCAGTGATCTCCACTGGCTGAAAGCGTTCCTCCGTCTTTAAGTGTTTTTGCTGTACCTTCAGTTAAAAGATATGCAATTAGCACGATTGCTGCAAAGGATCCGATCGCTATAATGGTGTTCTTAATATTCCCCCGGAACAAACCTTTTATTACGAAGATCGCCACCAGGAATATTACTACAAATAGTACAAGGTAGGCCACCCACATAAATGGCTCCAGAAGACTGGCTTGCATATCGCCAGAAGCTTCAATGGCATCGTCTCCGGCATAGATGATCCTTCCCAAAAGGATAAGACCTGCTACACCTATAACAATTGCCAGATATTTTAAAATTTTATGTAAGGTCATAATCTAACTAGGTCTTAAATTCTTTTTTTGTTTTTGTACTCTACTAACATATCGATCAATAGGATTGACGCATCTTCCATATCGTTAACGATACTGTCAATCTTCGCGATGATGTAGTTGTAGAAAATCTGAAGGATAATTGCAACGATCAAACCAAATACGGTTGTAAGAAGTGCAACTTTAATACCTCCTGCCACAAGTGATGGCTGCATATCTCCGGCTGCCTCAATACGGTCAAAGGCCTGAATCATACCAATTACAGTACCCATAAACCCAAGCATAGGGGCAAGAGCGATAAATAAAGATACCCAAGATACGTTTTTCTCCAATTGTCCCATCTGAACACCTCCGTAAGCAACAACTGCTTTCTCAGCAGCTTCAATACTCTCGTCAGCACGATCAAGTCCTTGGTAGTAGATAGAAGCAACAGGGCCTTTTGTGTTACGGCATACTTCCTTAGCAGCTTCTACTCCTCCACTCTGTAGGGCGTCCTCAACATTCTGAGCCAGCTTCTTAGTGTTTGTAGTTGACAGGTTCAAAAAGATAATTCTCTCAATGGCAATAGCCAAACCAAGAATTAAACATAGAAGAACGATTCCCATAAACCCAGGACCACCTTCTATAAAACGTCTTTTTAGCTCCTGGTGGAAACCTACTGATTCCTCCTCGTCCGCTACGTCGGCAGCAGCCTCTTCGTCTTGTTGTACAAAGGTTGCAATTGTACCCGGCAATGTATTCACATTGTTGGCCGCATTAAGATTTACGGCTCCAAGCACCATAACCGCGGCGATTACCAAAATAGAAAATAATCTTTTCATTACTGTTTGTCTTAATTTAATTAGTTAAAGGGTTAAAGATATAAAAATAATTTTTTAATAAAAATACTTAAAAATTCGCAGAGAGGAAGGGATTCGAACCCTCGATACGCTTGTGACGTATACACACTTTCCAGGCGTGCGCCTTCGACCACTCGGCCACCTCTCTATTAACGTTTTTTAACGTGCGGCAAATAACAAAAAAAATAATACACGGTCAAGTATGTAGCGTTAATTTTAGGCCATCTCCCCCCGTAAAGAAGTTTCAAAGATAGTTTTAAATACTTTGGGAGACAATTCCTTGCCTAAAAGATACATTAATTTGGCTATTGCAGCCTCTGTAGTAATATCCTTTCCGGAGACCACGCCTATCTTTTTGAGCTCCACACTGGTCTCATAATTACCCATTGCCACACTGCCTCCAATACACTGGGTAACATTAACTATTCTAAGTCCTGAAGAAATTTTCTTTCTCAACAGCTCTATGAACCAGGCATCGGTAGGGGCGTTCCCGCTTCCGTAGGTTTCCAGCACCACTCCTTTTAAATTAGGCTTAGACAAAATATGTTCTACGGTACTCTCACTAATCCCCGGAAACATCTTAAGAATAAGCACCTCATCATCAAAACCTGTATGCAGTTTGGTTTTCTGCCTTCTGTTAGGCCTCCATAGCGCCTGATGGTTCACAGAAAGGTAGACTCCCGATTCTGCCAGTGGCGGATGATTCAACGAAGCAAAAGCCTGAAAGTGCTCCGCATTTATTTTCGTGGTACGGTTAGCCCGGTATAGTTTATATTCAAAGTAAAGACCAACCTCCGAAATCAATGGCCGTCCATTCTTCTGAGCACCTGCAATCTGAATACTTGTTATAAGATTTTCCTTAGCGTCAGTTCTCAAGTCCCCAATCGGGAGCTGCGATCCCGTAAATATTACAGGTTTGGTGAGATTTTCAAACATAAAGCTCAAGGCCGATGCGGTATAGGACATAGTATCACTACCATGCAGCACCACAAAACCGTCATATTCCTCAAGTCGGTTATAAATAGTTTCAGCAATTCTTACCCAATAAACCGGGTTCATATTAGAAGAATCTATAGGATCTTCAAAACTAAGTGTGTCAATTTCGTGCTCCAGGATCTTTAATTCAGGAATATTTTGAAGCAGTTCATCAAAATTAAAAGCTTTTAAGGCACCGGTATCATAATCTTTGATCATACCGATTGTACCACCGGTATAAACAATTAAAATCTTAGCCCTTTTCTTCATACAACGCCTCTTTGTTAATTACCGGGTTAGCATACATTAATAAGTAACTGTTAAGTTCCAGCGCATTTTTCACGTCTATTCTCCTGGTAAGGCGGCGCTCAAACTGTCTTTTTTCTTTGGAAGTATAAAAGTCAGAATATTCCTCCGAATTATACAACAGGTCATGTGCAATATAATTGGCAGGCCATAACTTGTAATGTTCATATATCATCTCGTCAATCTTAGAAGCGATGGCCTTAAGCTGGCCATTAACCGAGTGTTCTCCGGCAATTGCCTCTTCAAAATCTTCAAGCCTAAGCACCTCTCCGGCACTAATATGAATTCGCCCCTTATTCCCTACTGCTCCCTGCATAATAGAGTTAAAATCTTCATTAGCAGATTTCACATAGGTTTCTTTCATCCTTTTTGCAAGTATTTCGGGCATTTTCAGGATATCGGTAGGATCAAATTCGTATGAAATGGCCACCGGCACGATCTTAAGCTTAGCGAAATATTCTGCAAGACTCAAGCCCCCTTTTGCCATAGCCAGCATCTTCAAAACCCCTTGCTGGGTGACATCACTTCCATCTTTGGTCCTTCCTTCCCGCTGAGCCATCCATACAGAACGACCATCCTGAAGCAGCAGTTTTTTTACATAACCGGAAAGCACCTGCGAACTGCGCAGCATTTCACGGGGAGAGATCCCTCTTTTCACAAGGAAATTCCTGTTAAGCCTTGAAAGCGCCATCAAAAATGGCTTTTGAACAAGATTATCTCCAATCGCCGAAGCCGTAGTCACCATGTCATGATCTATAAGCGTATAGTTGAGCAGGGAAGTATCGAGAATAATATCCCTGTGATTGGAAATATAGAAATAAGATTCTTCTTTTTCCAGTTTATCAAAGCCTTCATAAGTTAAACCTTCGGTGCTTTTTTCCAACACCTTGGCTACCGTATGATAGATCACCCTTGACTGAAAATCCTCAATGGAATAACAATCGAGCACGATCTCTTCTATAGCATCAAATTCCTTTTCCGGAAAGGTGAATTGCAAAAGTGCTTTCACCATAGGATGTTTAACATACTGTCTTAGAGCCTCATTTACTTCAGCTCCCTCATAATATCTTATTTCTTCAAAATCTTGCACGTGATATGGGCTTATCTTAACAAATGAACAAAATTTATAATTATTTACCTTTAAATTCCAAATATATCTTTTGAAGTACGGGTAGTGACATCTGCTATCTCTTCGACAGATTTCCCGTAAATATCAGCCAGCTTTTCCGCCACCTTTAGAATATAAACAGGCTCATTTCTTTTTCCGCGATAAGGAGCAGGAGAAAGATAAGGACCATCTGTTTCCAGCACCAGTTCTTCAAGCGGAAGCTGATCCATAAATTTATCAATTTTTCCATTCTTAAAAGTCACTACTCCGCCTATACCAAGCTTCATGTTATAGGACAAAGCCTGCTTTGCCTGTTCCAAGGTACCCGTGAAGCAGTGAAAAATTCCAAAAAGATCATCTCCCTTCTCCGATTCCAGCACTTCAAACACCTCATCGAACGCGTTTCTGCAGTGAATAACAATCGGGAGTTTGTGCTTTTTAGCAAGTCGAATCTGCTTCCTGAAAGCATCCTTCTGAATCTCCAATGTCGATTTATCCCAATAAAGGTCTATCCCGATCTCCCCTATGGCATAAAAATCACGTTTTTCAAGCTGACTTTCCACATGAGCCAGCTCTTCTTTGTAATTTTCTTTGACATGGGTGGGGTGAAGGCCGGTCATTAGGAACATGCGGTCGGGATAATTCCCTTCCAGCTCGTACATTCTCTGGGTATATTCCGAATCGATCGCCGGAATAAAGAACCTCTGCACTCCACTATTTACAGCCGTTTGGATAAGCTCATCTCTATCGGCGTCAAAATCTTCACTATATAAATGTATATGGGTATCGGTTATTATCATAAACGCAAAAATAATTTATTTTGAAGACCTATCTTTGTGAAAAACTGAAAGAATGTCGTCATTAAAGAAATTGCTGAAGGAAAAAGGCTTCAAACGCATAAAACTGAAGACCACTAAGACCAACCACCTGGAGGTGGTGGCCAAAATAAATAATATTGAAGGGAATTTCATACTGGACACGGGTGCTTCAAGCAGTTGTGTAGGAATAGATGCCATAGAACACTTCAAGCTAATGGCAGAGGACAGCGATGTAAAAGCTGCGGGGGCGGGCGCCACCAATATGATCACCCAGGTAGCACAAAAAAACCGTATCGAGATCAAGGGATGGAAAAAGAAGAAAGTAGATCTGGTTGTTTTCGACCTTAGACATGTGAATGAGGCCCTGGTAAACCACGATGCCGATAAAGTTCACGGAATTATAGGTGCAGATATCCTCAAAAAAGGAAAGGCTATTATAGACTATAAGGACAACGCGCTCTATTTGAAATAAAGAAGGGGAAAAACACCCTTTGACTTCTGAAGTCTAAGAAACTACATTTGGATTATTAATGTTAGTTTCATGTTTAAGAAATGAAAAATAAGACTCTTCCACCTTTGCTTTTAATTATATTGGCCATTGCAATTTTGGGAGTTTTGTTTTTAAATTTCTTGACATTAGTTTTATTTTAATTTTTTGCGGGTTGAATGAAAAAAGGCAGCACTTTAAAGTGCTGCCTTTTTTATTTTTCAGGTAATAAGATCGCCTTCTATAATTCCAGCGCTCTTTTCACATCGTTATCCATTAGCAGTTCCTCAGGATTTTCAAGAGCTTCTTTTACAGCCACAAGGAAACCTACAGATTCTTTCCCGTCAATTATTCTGTGATCATAAGAAAGCGCCACATACATAATTGGCCTGATTTCTACGTGACCATCAATGGCAACAGGACGTTCCACGATATTATGCATTCCCAGAATCCCGCTCTGAGGAGGGTTAATAATTGGAGTAGAAAGCATAGAACCGAACACCCCTCCATTAGTAATGGTAAATGTACCTCCGGTCATTTCATCTACAGTAATCTTTCCGTCACGAGCACGGGTTGCAAGGTCTTTCACTTCCTGCTCAACCCCTCTAAAGCTAAGATTTTCAGCATTCCTGATCACAGGAACCATTAGGCCTTTTGGCCCCGAAACTGCAATACTGATATCCTTATAGTCATACTTCATCTGGTAATCTCCATCTATCATAGAGTTCACATCGGGATACATATCTAAGGCACGCACAACGGCCAAAGTGAAGAAAGACATAAACCCAAGGCTTACCCCATGCTTCTCTTTAAACTCTTCTTTATATTTTTTACGCAAAGTAAAGATCGGAGACATATCTACCTCATTGAAAGTGGTAAGCATCGCCGTCTCATTTTTAGCTGAAACAAGACGCTCGGCCACCTTACGACGGAGCATAGACATTTTCTTACGGCTCTCACCTCTTTTCCCGGACCCGGGAGTTCCCATAGAAGGCTTGGCCTGCACCGCATCCTCCTTGGTGATTCTTCCATCCTTACCGGATCCTTTTACAGACTTGGCATCCACACCCTTTTCGTCAAGGATCTTTTTAGCTGCAGGAGAAGGACTCCCACTGGCATAGCTTTCTTTTTCCTCTTTTTTATCCTGCTCCTGTTTTGGAGTAGAGGGTTTTGAAGGCTCCTCTTTCTTAGCGTCAGTCTTCGCTTTATCCTCCTCTTTCTTATTGTCCTCATCTGAACCACCATCTCCTTCAGGTTTTTCAGCTTCGGTATCTATCAGGCACACTACTTCTCCAACAGCTACGGCATCACCTTCTTCAGCTTTCAGGGTAATGATACCACTGGCTTCCGCAGGAAGCTCAAGAGTGGCTTTATCACTGTCTACCTCGGCAATTGCCTGATCTTTTTCAACGTAATCCCCGTCTTCAACCAGCCATTGAGCTATTTCAACTTCGGTAATAGATTCCCCGGGAGAAGGAACTTTCATTTCTAAGGCCATGATCTTTGTTTTTATTATTGTTTCTGCCAGGCAGAAATTTATTCGTTTTTATTTATTTTCTTCAGCTGTTTTGTCAAAAACACTGTTTATTACTCTTTCGTGACGTTTTTTGAATCTTACAGAACTACCTGCAGCCGGAGATCCGTAGAATTTCCTGCTACACACCCTGAAGTTCTTCGCCTCATTAAAATGAAGCAGCATATGCCCGTAAGCACCCATATTTCTAGGCTCTTCCTGAGCCCATACCACATCATCGGCATTCTTGTATTTTTCCATCATCTCCTTCATCCTGGAAACCGGAAGAGGGAACAATTGCTCTACGCGCACCAAGGCCACATCATCACGCTCATTTTCTTCTTTATATTCCAGCAGATCGTAGTAGAATTTCCCTGTACAGAATACAAGGCTTTTTACTTTATCTGCATCTGCATTCGGGTCATCCAGTAAGGTCTGGAAGCTGCCATTGGCAAACTCCTCTTTGGTGGAGATCACGTTTGAATGCCTCAATAAACTCTTAGGAGTAAATACAATAAGCGGTTTTCTAAACCCTGCTTTCATCTGTCTTCTAAGCAAATGGAACATATTCGCAGGGGTGGTCACATCGGCCACATACATATTATCCTTTGCACAAAGCTGAAGGAAACGCTCCATTCTTGCGGAAGAGTGCTCTGCTCCCTGCCCTTCGTAACCGTGAGGCAGTAACATCACCAAGCCGTTCTGAAGCTTCCATTTATCTTCGGCGGCAGAGATATACTGATCTATCATTATCTGGGCTCCGTTCACGAAATCCCCAAACTGGGCTTCCCAGATGGTAAGTGTTTTGGGGCTCGCCATAGCATAGCCATAATCGAAACCAACCACTCCGTATTCCGAAAGTGGGGAATTATAAATAAAGAAGTCTCCGTCTCTTCCTTCTATATTATTGTGAAGGATGATCTCTTCTTCACTTTCTTCAACCTTCAGCACGGCGTGACGATGAGAGAAAGTACCTCTTTCACTGTCCTGCCCGCTAAGGCGAATATTATATCCTTCGGTAAGCAAAGAACCGTAAGCAAGGTGCTCGGCCATTGCCCAGTCCAGCTTGTTCTTTTCGAAGTACATTTTATTCCTCTGATCAACAAGCTTGTTGATCTTACGCATAAATTTCTTGTTTTCCGGAAGTTTTGAGACCGCTTCAGCTACCTTATCGAGTTTCTTAAGATCGTAGGTAGTATCGATCTCCTCCATCATCCTGTCTTCAAGAACGTTTTCAAAACCTTCCCATTCATCCTCCATAAAAGGAGTGATCTTGGTCTTTTCTTCTTTTCTTGAATCCTCAAAATTCTCTTCAAGCTTGGCTTTATAATCTTCTTCAAGCTTTTTCAGGTATTCATCATCTATAACACCATCCTTCTTCAGCTTTTCAGCGTAAAGGTCTCTGGTATTCTTATGCTTCGCGATAGCCTTATAAAGTTTAGGCTGTGTGAACCTTGGCTCATCCCCTTCATTATGCCCATACTTCCTGTATCCAAGAAGATCTATGAACACATCACGCTGAAACTTCATTCTGAACTCCAGGGCAAAAAGTATAGAATGCACCACAGCCTCGGCATCATCAGCGTTTACGTGAAGTACCGGAGAAAGGGTGACTTTTGCCACATCAGTACAGTAAGTAGACGATCTTGCATCCAGATAATTTGTGGTAAACCCTATCTGGTTATTGACTACTATATGAATGGTACCACCGGTCTTGTACCCATCAAGCTGGGCCATTTGAACCACTTCATATACAACACCCTGACCTGCAATGGCAGCGTCTCCGTGCACCAAAATAGGAAGCACCTTAGAATGATCTCCTTCATAGCGACGATCCTGCTTGGCACGAGCTATTCCTTCTACCACGGCTCCAACAGTCTCAAGGTGAGACGGGTTGGGAGCAATATTTATGTTTATCTCTTTTCCGTTATCGGTAGTCCTGCAGGAAGTCCATCCAAGATGATATTTCACATCTCCGTCAAAAATATCCTGCTCGTAATCTTTCCCGTCAAATTCGCTAAAAATATCCTTTGCGCTTTTTCCGAAGATATTGGTAAGGGTATTCAGGCGTCCTCTGTGTGCCATTCCCATCACAAAATCCTTCACCCCAGCTTCAGCAGCCTTCTCAATTAAAGCATCCAGTGCAGGGATAAGGCTTTCCCCTCCTTCCAGAGAGAACCTTTTTTGCCCTACATATTTTCTGTGAAGAAAGCTCTCGAAAGAAACAGCTTCATTCAGCTTCTTCAGGATTTGTTTCTTCTGCTCAGCATCGAATTTAGGATGATTCTCGTTAACATTCAGTTTTTCCTGAATCCACGAGATCTCTTCGGGTTTACGTATAAACATGTATTCGACCCCAATGGCGTCGCAGTAAACCGTTTCAAGATGCGCAATTATATTGTTTAAGGTAGCAGGCCCAATCCCAAGAATATCACCGGCGTTGAAAACCACATCCAGGTCTTCTTCGGCAAGCCCGAAATTCTCAATATCAAGAGTAGGTCTGTATTTTCTTCTTTCCCTTACCGGGTTGGTTTTTGTAAATAAATGCCCTCTGGTACGGTATCCGTCAATCAGCCTGATCACCTGAAACTCCTTAACTACATGTTCAGGAACCTCTCCTTCTTCAAATTGAGCGGGAGCATTTTCCAGCACCTCACCCGAGACACCATTCTGCTGCATCCCGAAATCAAAACCTTGAAAAAAAGCCCTCCAACTGGGCTCTACACTATCTGGGTACTGAAGGTATTGGTCATAAAGTTCGGCGAAATATGCAGTATGCGCGGCATTTAGAAATGAAAATCTATCCATAAGTTGAAACTAATGTTTCTTTTTAGTGTAAAAAACAAAGCAAAAATACAATTTTTAGAAAAAACAGCTTGCTGCAATCGATATATTTATCTTATGCATTATAAGAAATTTAACATAGTAACGACAGGATTTCCTCAGGAAAATCAAGGAATCACTGAATTATCCTTAAAACTGAAGCTGTAATAGCCAAAAGCCTCCGATAAGGTAATAAGGGAAAACAGCAATTTACACCTGCCGTTCCATCAGGCTTTCCCCAAACTGTCTTAAAGGCTCTTTTTTCTCTTCCGGGATTTCGATCTTATCGAGTACCTCAAAGGCCATACGTGTGTATTTTTCGATCTCCTCACGGGTATACCTGGCCGCACCGCTGTTCTCAAACAAAGCCTTTACGGTCTCGATCTTCCCGGAAGTCTCTGCCGGGTTAATAGTGTAAAGATGCTCAAGCTGTCTGGCCTCACTCTTACTGGAGGCCTCAAGCGATTTCAGGTAAAGAAAGGTCTTCTTATTTTCAATAATATCGCCTCCCAGTTGTTTTCCAAAAGTTTTTGGATCTCCAAAAGCATCCAGGTAGTCGTCCTGGAGCTGAAATGCAATTCCCAGAAGTTTTCCGTATTCATAAACTGCTTTCTTGCATTCGTCTGAAGTCTCTGCGACGATTGCTCCCATCTGCAATGAAGCCCCTACCAGAACTGCAGTCTTATATTCTATCATTTTAAGGTAATCTTCGATACTCACATCTTCCTGCGTTTCAAAATCGATATCATACTGCTGCCCTTCACATACCTCTATGGCCGTTTTAGTGAATAACTGCGCCAGTTCTTTAAAGATATTGCCTTCATAATTTTCGAATAACTGATAGGCATTTATAAGCATCGCATCACCGGAGAGAATTCCGGTGTTTATATCCCAGCGCTCGTGAACGGTCTCTTTACCCCTTCTGATAGGCGCATCGTCCATAATATCGTCATGCACCAAAGAAAAATTATGAAAGATCTCTATGGCCAGTGCGGCATCCAGAGCCTTTCTGTAATCTGAATCGAAGATCTCTGTGGCCATAAGCACCAGGACAGGCCGAAGTCGCTTCCCTCCCAAACTCAGAATATACTTCATGGGTTCGTAAAGGTTGCGGGGCTCCCTTACCTGGATCTTTTCATCTAAATATTCCACAAAAGCTTCCCTGTATTGAGAAATGGATAACATAGCCGGATAATTTTTGCGCTAAAATACCATAAATGAATTTATTTCAAATTTACGACCGGTGTTAAATAATCATTAAACTAAGGAAACTTTTTTTGTTTTTTTAGTTTCCTGAGTGTACTTTTGCAGCCAAATTTTTTATAAGTGAGAGAGAAAATACTAACAACGGCCACCGAAATGTTTCTAAACCTGGGGTTTAAGAGCGTAACTATGGATGATATTGCCAACAAAATGGGGATATCCAAAAAGACCATTTACACGCATTTTGAGAACAAGACGAAACTTGTAGAGGCCGTTACCCATCATCTTTTTGATACCATTAGTGATGGAATAAGAAAAATCCAGAAAGAAAAGGAAAACCCCATTCTGGAAAATTACCAGATCAAGCGATTTGCCATGTGCAACTTGAAAGACGAAGAGACTTCGCCGCAGTACCAGCTTCAGAAGTATTACCCAAAATTATTCAAAGAAATGAGGTCGAAGCAATTCCAATTCATGCAACGTGTGGTAATAGACAACCTGGAGAGAGGGATCACAACGGGACATTATCGCAGAGACATTCCCCTTTCCTTTATAAGTCGTATCCATTACGCCGGGATGCTGGCCATAAAAGATAAAGACCTTTTTCCCGAAGAGGAATACAGCAATAAAAGGCTGATGGAATATTTCCTGAAATATCATTTGTATGCCATCTGTACCCCGAAGGGTCTAGAAACATTAGAAGAACTTATTGAAAGCAATGATGAAATTAACGAAATTTAGCAAGTTTTTTCTCCTCCTGTTTATGAGCAGCAGCCTGTTTGCGCAGGAAGAACCAGCAACAAGCGAATACAATTTCTCTTTGGAAGAAGCCATTCGCTTCGGACTTGAAAACAATTATAATTCCCTAAACGCCGAAAGTGATGTTGAGATCGCACTGAAACAAAAATGGGAGATCATTTCACAGGGGTTACCGCAGATTACAGGAGACGTAGATTATCAAAATTTCCTGAAACAACCGGTAACACTAATTCCGGCAGAGATCACCGGGGGCGAACCCGGAACCTTTGTACCTGTGACTTTTGGGACAAAGCAAAGTATGAACGCAACAGCCACTTGGAACCAGCTTATTTTTGACGGTTCCTATATTGTAGGAGTCCAGTCGGCAAAAACCCTGCTTCAGATCTCCAAGAATGCCAAGACTAAGACCGATCATCAGGTAAAAACAGCCATTATTAATGCTTACGGAAATGTTCTTCTAGCCGAAGAGAGCGTGGAGATTCTTCAGAAGAACCTGGAAACACTTCAGAAGAATTATGACGAAACGAAAGTGATTTATGAGAACGGGATGGCAGAACAGGAAGATGTAGAGCAGCTGGAGATCACCCTCCTGGGGCTTAAGAATAACCTGAACCGAAGCATCAGAATGCGAAAGGTGGCTAAAGACCTGTTGAATATCACTCTGGGACTTCCGGTAGAGACAGAAGTGAACCTCACCCAACAACTGGACAAGTTGGCGATGCAATATTTCGACATAAGCCTTTTACAAAAGGAGATTCCTGTTGAAGAAAATATCGATTACCGCATCGCTCAAAACACCGCCGAGTCTAAAGAGATTCAGGTGAAACTGGAGAAAGCCAAAGCCTTGCCGAAGCTAACCGGGTTCGTTAATTACGGCTATCAGGGTTATAGTGACGATTTCAGCTTCCTAAAAAGTGACCAGGAATATTTCAACCAGTCAATTCTGGGAGTAAGTCTCGATATCCCGATTTTCAGCAGCGGGATGAGGAGTTCCAGAACCCAGCAAAAAAAGATTGAATACAAGCAGGCACTTCTTGACCTTGAACAAACCGAGAACGAGGTAAAAAGAAGGATCATTTCAGCTAAAAGTGAATATGAATACAGCCTGGAAAACTATCAAACCCAGAAGAAAAACCTTGAACTGGCTGAACGGATCGAAAGAAAGAATGAAGTGAAATTCTTTGAAGGCCTGGCAAGCAGCTTCGAATTAAGCGAGGCCCAGCGTCAGCTCTATTCAGCACAACAGGACTTTTTGCAGTCTATGCTGGATGTGATCACCACGAAGGTAGAATTAGAAAATCTCTTAGATACAACGAAATACAGTGATGAGAAATAATCAACCCTATTTTAATATAGCTATGAAAAAGGCAATACTATTATTAAGCATACCACTTTTTATGACTTCCTGCGGAAAGGAAGCGGAGAAATCTGTGGAAGATATTATTGAAGGTGGCGACTTGCAGGAAATGAGAAGTAAGAAATCTGATCTCAGCAAACAGAAAGGAGAACTTACCGTAAAACTCGATATGCTTACGGAAGCCATTGAAAACCTGGATACCAGCAAAAGCCTGAACCTGGTAAGAATCCAGGAGATTGAGGACACTATCTTTAAGCATTATGCTGAAGTTCAGGGTGATGTTGCTACTGACGAGAACATTATTATCTACCCTGAATTTTCAGGACTTCTTAACCAGGTAAGGGTTAACGAAGGAGACAGGGTCTCTAAAGGACAGACACTTGCCGTAATAGATGATGGCGGCTTATCGAGCCAGCTTGCACAACTTGAAGCCCAGGCCACTCTTGCCAGGACTACCTTCGAGCGTCAAAAGCGGCTTTGGGAACAGAATATAGGTTCTGAGATCCAGTACCTTGAAGCCAAGACCAATTATGAAGCGCTTCAGAGTTCTGTTGAACAAATGAAGTCCCGATTGGCCAAAACTATCGTAACCGCTCCTTTTAGCGGAGTTATTGATGATGTATTAAGCGACCAGGGAGAAGTTGTTAACCCGGGACAAAACCCGCTATTCAGACTTATTAACCTGGATAATATGTATGTAGAGGCGCACGTACCGGAAACCTACCTTAACAAGATCCGGACGGGGACAGATGTGAAGGTAGAATTGAGTGCTACCGGAAAAGAGTTTGACGGCAAAGTTCGCCAGGTTGGGAATAACATCAACCCAAATAACAGGACTTTCAAGGTACAGGTAAGCATTCCCAATAAAAATGGAATGGTTAAACCCAACCAGATCGCTACCATCAAACTTAACGACTACACTTCTGAAGAAGCTGTGATCGTTCCTGAGAGTACCATTCAGAAGAATGCCTTGGGAGAAAGCCTTGTATTTATACTCGAACCAAAGACAGACAGTACCGGGATCGCTAAAAAAGTGATCGTGGAAACCGGATATGTATATAAGGACAACATCGAGATTACAGGGGGACTTGAAGCAGGACAAAAACTAATTGTTGAAGGTGGAAAGAGCCTTAGAGACGGGCAAGAGGTTAAAATCAGAAACTAGAAGAAATGAACAAGATAGATAAAGAGTTTAAACTCTCCTCCTGGGCCATAGATAACAAAATGACGGTCTATGTAATAATCGCCATTATTATGGTTGGCGGGCTTTTCTCTTATTACAACATGCCTCGGGAAGCGTTTCCTGAGATCATCGAGACCAAGATTTATGTTAGTTCGGTAAACCCGGGAAACTCGGCTGAAGATGTGGAGAAATTTATCACCGAGCCGCTGGAAGAAGAGTTCAACGATATTGGAGGGATCAACCAGATCACCTCCACTACTCTTCAGGACTACTCCCTGGTGATCATTGAATTTGAAGAAGACATTAGTGTCGATGCAGCCAAACAGAAGGTTAAGGACAAGGTAGACCTGGTGAAGTCTGAAACCACCTGGCCCACGCTGGATAATGGCGCGAAGGTAGAACCCAATGTTTTTGACCTTAACATTTCAGAAGAACAGCCTATCCTGAACATTAATCTTACGGGAGATTACACCGTACAACACCTTAAAGATTATGCTGAGCAGCTCCAGGAAAAGATCGAGCGCTTACCGCAGATCAAAGAAGCAAGCATTAGGGGTGCTGAAGATATGGAGGTCGAAATTGCCGTTGATATCTATAAAATGACCGCCTCCAAGGTGAGCTTCAATGACATCATTAATTCGGTGAGCCTGGAGAACAAGACCATTTCCGGAGGTAATATTATTACCAGCGGGGTTCAGAAGAACATCAGGATCATTGGAGAGATCCAGGATCCGAAGGAGCTGGAGAATGTTGTGGTAAAAAAGGATGGCGGTAACATCTTCCTTAAGGATATAGCCAACATAAGATTCCAGGAAAAAGACCACACCACTTTTGCCAGGGAGTACGGCAAGCCGGTTGTGATGCTCGACATAAAAAAACGAAGCGGTAAGAATATGATCGAGGCGGTAGACGAGATCAAAAAAATAGTTGCCGAAGAACAAGCGAACAGCCTTCCGGAAGACCTTGAGATTTCTCTTACAAACGACCAGTCTACCAAGACCCAGAGCCAGGTAGACGATCTTGTGAACAACATTATTTTCGGGGTGATTCTGGTAGTACTGGTATTGATGTTCTTCCTTGGTTTCAGGAACGCCCTTTTTGTGGGACTGGCTATCCCGCTTTCCATGTTGCTTTCCTACATCATCCTTTCCAGCCTGGGTTACACCCTTAACACTATGGTGCTTTTCGCGCTGGTAATGGGTCTCGGGATGCTTGTGGACAACGGGATCGTGGTTGTTGAAAACGTATACTCCCTTATGGATCAAGGAATGCCGAGGATAAAAGCTGCGAAACAGGGATTGGGCGAGATTGCCTGGCCTATTATCGCTTCAACGGCCACCACCCTTGCAGCCTTCTTCCCGCTGGGCCTCTGGCCCGGAACTATCGGGAAATTTATGGTGATCTTCCCGATCACGCTCTCCATGGTATTAGGCTCCAGTTTGTTCGTGGCGCTCATCATCAACTCGATGCTTACTTCCGAGTTTATGAAGACCGAAGAAGGAAGGATTTCCAGGAAAAGGCTTATCAGGACCAGTATCATACTTGCCAGTGTAGGATTGATCCTGGTTACCTCAGGTTATATGCTTTCTGTAGGGGCACTTAGGGGAGTTGGAAACATTCTTATTGTAGGAGCTATTCTGCTATGGTTCTATAAATATGTACTGTCCAGAGGGGTTGAATTTTTCCAGTTCAGAGCACTTAAGAAACTGGAAAACATCTATGAAAACACTCTGAAATTTGCCCTTAGAGGAAAAAAAGCTTACCTGTTTTTCTTCGGAACGATTGCCTTATTGATATTGTCTTTTGTGCTGATAGCCCTCGTACAACCCAAGGTACTGTTCTTCCCTGAAAACCAGCCTAACCAGATAATCACCTATATCGAATATCCGGAAGGGACCGATATCAAGAGAACCAACGAACTTACTAAAAAAGTTGAGAAGCAGATATTTGAGGCGATCAAGAAATACGAAGATCCCGACGGATATAACTTTATGGTAGAATCGGCTATCTCCCAGGTAGGGGAAGGTGCCGGGAATCCACAGACCGATGGCGGACAGCAGAATGAAATGCCTCATAAAGGTAAGGTTACCCTTTCTATGCGTGAATTCAACAAACGTCGCGGGGTAAAGAGTAGCGAGGTCTTATCTGAAGTACGTGATGCCGTACAGGGCTTTCCGGGAGCATCAATAATTGTTGAAAAAGATGCGGCAGGCCCTCCTTCGGGCTATCCTATAAACATAGAACTTAAAGGAGAAGACTATGAAAAGATGCTGGCTGAAGCCGAGGATCTTAGAACATATATTCAGAGCCTTAACATTGCCGGGATCGAAGAGTTGAAACTTGATGTCAACAAATCGAAGCCGGAACTGGATGTTCACGTAGACCGCCGAAAAGCAGGACAGCTTGGAGTTTCAACCGCTGCAGTAGGACAAACTCTTAGAAGAGCGATCTATGGAGAAGAGGTTTCTACCTTCAAAAAAGGTGATGACGACTACGAAGTGAATGTGCGTTTTAATGAAGAAACCCGGTACAACCAGAACGCCCTTTTCAATCAGCCGGTTACCTTCAGAGACCAGAATACGGGAGAACTTATACAGGTTCCTATCTCTTCTCTGGTAGAAACCGAGGTGGCTTCTTCCTTCAGCTCTATTAAAAGGAAAAATCTAAAAAGGGTAATCACTGTATACTCTAACGTATTACAGGGGTATAATGGTAACGAGATCGTAGCAAGACTCCAATCTGAACTCAAAAATTATGACCTTCCCGAGGACATTAGTCTTCAGTTTACCGGGGAGCAGGAAAAGCAGGACGAGAATATGGACTTCCTGTTAAAAGCCCTGATGTTCGCACTTGGAGGAATCCTGCTGATCCTGGTAGCCCAGTTTAATTCGCTCTCAAAACCTATCATCATTCTGATGGCAGTGGTACTGAGCCTTGTAGGAGTATTCCTTGGGCTTATCACCTTCCAGATGGACTTTGTTATTATCATGACAATGATGGGAATTATCTCCCTGGCAGGAATCGTGGTGAACAATGCCATTGTACTTATAGATTACACGCAGTTACTTATAGACCGGAAAAAAGCCAAACTGGGTTATGAAAGCAACCAGTTGCTAACACGGGAACAATATTTTGAGACTATAGTAGCCGGGGGTAAATCAAGGTTACGCCCGGTATTGCTTACGGCTATCACCACGGTATTGGGTCTTATCCCACTGGCGGTAGGGCTTAATATAGATTTCTTCAGCCTGTTCATAGATTACGACCCTAAAATCTATATTGGGGGAGACAACGTGATCTTCTGGGGGCCGCTGGCCTGGACTGTGATCTTCGGATTAGTGTTCGCGACATTCCTTACCCTGGTGGTAGTCCCGGTAATGTTCTACCTGGTAAACCGGGCTAAGGTGAGATTCGCCGATAAAAGAAAAGAACGCAAAGAGAGAAAAGAAGCTTTAGCCAATTAATATTTGAACCAAAAAAAGCCCGAAGTCAAACTTCGGGCTTTTTTATTTTATGATTTCGAATACTACTGTTTGCTAAGTCTGCTCCCTTCAATTAAGCGGTTATTCACACTTGCAACCCTGCTGTTTTCGTAAGTTACTTCTCTTAACGTGTCTCCAGACCAAAAAAACCATTTACCAGTCTTTTTACCATGGTCATATTGGGCGATTGCTCTCTTACTACCTTCTTCGTCGTAAGAAATCCATTTGCCGTGGAGTTTTCCGTCCTTGTACGTACCTTCCTGTCTAATATTTCCGTTTTCATAATAAAAAGTTGCTTTAATTAAATCCCCCTGTTTTTCGAAACCGGGTTCTTTTGCTTCATTTTGCGCAATAGCTGTACCGCTTAAAATAAGAGTTACAACTACTAAGAGGGTTCGCATCATATTCATCGCTCTATTTTTTACACTTCTCTTACAAAGGTATAGAAAACTTTACGATTATTCAACGTTTACATAACATTAACTTAACATTGAAGTCCAAAAACACTGACTTGCAAGACATTGAGATGACGCAAAATCCTTAACATTGAAAAAAATTCAATGCTTTTTTAAGCAAGTTTCTTTAAAGAAACCACTATAACTTATTACTTTTGCCCCCACTAAAATATTGGGAATATTATGTACAGAAGTCATACCTGTGGCGAATTGAATTCGGCTAACATCGGGGAAGAAGTCCGTCTCTCGGGATGGGTCCAGAAAGTAAGAAATAAGGGATTTATGATCTGGCTCGATCTAAGAGATCGTTACGGGCTTACTCAGCTTATTTTTGATGAAGAACGTTCAGAGAAAGCTCTGATGGAGAAGGCCGAAAAGATTGGCCGTGAGTTCGTGATCCAGGTTACCGGGAAAGTTATTGAAAGGGTTTCCAAAAACCCTAATATCCCAACCGGAGACATTGAAGTGCTGGTGACACAATTTGATATTCTTAATACTTCCCTTACCCCTCCATTCACTATTGAGGATGAAACCGATGGCGGAGAAGATCTTAGAATGAAATATCGCTACCTGGATATTCGAAGAAACCCGGTGAAGAACAAATTAATGTTTCGCCATAAGGTAGGAATGCAGGTTAGAAATTACCTGTCTAATGCGGGTTTCATTGAGGTAGAAACACCTTATTTAATCAAGTCTACCCCTGAAGGGGCTCGTGATTTTGTGGTACCAAGCCGTATGAATGAAGGACAGTTCTATGCACTTCCCCAGTCTCCACAAACCTTTAAGCAGTTGCTTATGGTAGGCGGGATGGACAAGTATTTCCAGATAGTGAAGTGCTTCAGGGATGAAGACCTTAGAGCCGACCGTCAGCCGGAATTCACCCAGATAGACTGCGAAATGGCTTTTGTTGAGCAGGAAGATATCCTTAATATTTTTGAAGGTCTCACCCGTCATTTGATCAAAGAGATCAACGGGGTTGAAATCGGGGATTTCCCACGTATGACCTATGCTGAGGCGATGAAGAAGTACGGGAACGACAAACCCGATATCCGTTTTGGAATGGAATTCGGAGAACTGAACGAAGTAGCCCAGAACAAAGGTTTTAAAGTATTCGATCAGCAGGAACTGGTTGTTGGAATCGCAGTTCCGGCAGCAGCAGGCTACACCCGAAAAGAACTGGACAAGTTAATAGAATGGGTAAAAAGACCTCAGATTGGTGCTAACGGACTGGTTTGGGCAAAATATAATGAAGACGGGAGCTTTAAGTCTAGTGTAGATAAATTCTATTCCCAGGAAGATCTTAAGGCCTGGGCTGAAGAAACCGGGGCAAAACCGGGAGACCTTATCCTGGTGATGGCTGGTGAAACAAGAAAGACAAGAACCCAGTTGAGCGCACTCAGAATGCACCTTGCTACCGAGCTTGGCCTTAGAAAAGCCGACGATTTTGCTCCTTTATGGGTTGTGGACTTCCCGCTTTTGGAATGGGACGAAGAAACAGAGCGATACCACGCTATGCACCACCCGTTCACCTCTCCAAAGAAAGAGGATATTCCGCTTCTGGAAAGCAAGCCGGGAGAAGTAAGGGCCAATGCCTACGACCTTGTTCTGAACGGAAATGAAATAGGCGGTGGCTCCATTAGGATCCACGATAAAAAGACCCAGTCCAAGATGTTCGATTATCTTGGCTTTACGGAAGAAGAGGCGAAAGCCCAGTTTGGGTTCCTGATGGACGCTTTCCAATACGGGGCTCCGCCACACGGCGGGATCGCCTTCGGGTTTGACCGCCTTGTTGCTATTCTTGGAGGACAGGAAACCATTAGAGATTTCATTGCGTTCCCGAAAAATAATGCAGGAAGGGACGTAATGATAGATGCTCCAGCCAAACTGGATAAAGAGCAATTAGATGAACTTCATCTTCAATTAAAGTTATAAATTTAAATCCTGCTTAACGCAGGATTTTTTTATAAAAGCAATATCTAAACAGTGTTAAACCTACCCGTAGGCATCCTGAAGAAGTTTTCCAGGTGGAAAACAAAGCATTTATCCCACCAGCAATTCATTATGTTACTGAGCGGGATAATTGGGTTTGCCGCCGGTCTGGGCGCTGTGGTAATCAAAAACCTTACTCACTATATACAGGACCTCCTGGAAGGTAAACTTATTGCTAACTACCACCACGCCTTTTATTTTATTTTCCCCGTAATCGGGCTCGCCCTAACGTTACTGATCATAAAATATGGCTTTAAGAAAAAAGTGGGGCATGGCATTCCCTCTACCCTATACGCCATCTCGAAACGCCAGGGTATTATGCGATCTTTCCAGATGTATGCCTCAATTCTCACCGCACCTTTAACGGTAGGTTTTGGTGGTTCTGTAGGACTGGAAGGACCAACGGTAGCAACAGGAGCCTCTCTTGGTTCAAACATCTCCAGGCTTTTTAAGATGAATCAAAGTTCCAGGACTTTACTTATTGGTTGTGCTGCAGCCGGAGCAATGTCATCTATCTTTAAAGCCCCTATAGCCGCGATCATTTTCGCAATAGAGGTATTTAGCCTGGATCTTACTCTGGTATCTATGGTCCCGCTGTTAATCGCTTCGGTTTCTGCAGTACTCACTTCATATTTCTTTTTCGGCCCGGATACGCTTTTACCTTTTAAGCTTACCGACCAATTCAATATATCTGAAGTTCCATTCTATATCATCCTTGGAATACTAAGTGCTTTCTGTTCTATTTATTTTACTTCAGCATATTTTAGAATTCATAGTTTCTTCGGCAGGTTCAAGAGTCCTGTGGTTCGCCTGCTAATTGGAGGAATCGGCCTGGGGATACTGGTATATTTTATTCCGCCTTTGTACGGTGAAGGTTACAACGTGATCAACAATCTTTTGGCCGAGAATTATCTTGAAGCCCTGGGATCTAATCTTTTTAGCGAATTTATGGATAACATATGGGTGGTGATAGCCTTACTTGCCGGGCTGGTCATCTTTAAAATTATTGCCACATCTCTTACATTCGGCGCCGGAGGGGTGGGCGGAATCTTTGCACCAGTGTTGTTTATGGGTAGTGCCCTGGGGCATTGCTTTGCTCTTGTTGTTAACAATTTCAGCCTGCTCAGGCATCCTATTTCCATCAGCAGTTTTACAATGGTAGGGATGGCAGGACTTATGGCCGGAGTGCTACATGCCCCGCTAACCGCGATCTTCCTCATTGCAGAACTTACCGGAGGGTATGAGCTTTTTATCCCTCTAATGATCACAGCGGCCATCTCATTTATGATCACCAACCGTTTTCAGCCCCACTCGGTTTATACCATGGAGCTGGCACAACGTGGGGAGCTCCTCACCCACGATAAGGATAAGACAGTCCTTACCCTGCTGAATATTCAGCGAATTATAGAAAAGAATTTTATCCCGATCCAGATAGATAAGAACCTGGGAGACGTAATTCACGAAGGGGTTATAAAATCTTCCAGAAATATCTTTCCGGTTGTAGATGAAAACAGTAACTTCATGGGGATCATTCTTTTAGATGATATCAGACCGGTAATGTTCGACCAAAGTATGTATGATGAAGTGAAGGTGAGCGATATCATGCAAAGTGCTCCTGCTATAATCGACATTAGAAAAGACAGGACTCAGGAGATTATGAAAAAATTTCAGGAAAGTGACGCCTGGAACCTTCCGGTAGTAAAAGATGATAAGTACATAGGCTTCATTTCAAAATCAAAATTGCTAACCGCTTATCGTCAAAAATTAATTGAAGTAACCGTATAATTATGAATACAGTTTTAAAAATATTAGGGATTTCCATCCTTGTTGCCATAGGCACCGGATTCTACTTTCGGCTGAATGAAGAAGTACTTCTTGGGGATCGTATAATTGGAATTGCGGTTCTTGCCGCTGCTTTTATCCTTATGCCTATCTTCCTGTATGTGAGATGGAAAGGAAAGAAATTAAAAGATTATACGCTTTCTGACGAAAACCTAAGAAAAATGAGGGATCGCAGCCAGGATTAAAAATTCTTTGAAAATAATTTCCACATTATTAGGCTCTTGTTAATTTTATTGTGCTAAGTTTGTACTTTATTAATTATTTATTTTTTTACAATGGAAGGTACAGTTAAATTTTTCAATGAGTCTAAAGGTTACGGATTCATCACCAACGACGACACAGGAAGAGACATCTTCGTACACGTTACAGGACTTGATGGGGAAACTATCAATGAAGGTGACAAAGTTGAGTACGTTGAAGTAGAAGGAAGAAAAGGAGTTAACGCGAGCCAGGTTCGTGTTATCGAATAATATATTCTAATTTCAAACTTCAAAAGGCCGCTTTTCAGAAAAGCGGCCTTTTTTATGTTATAAACTTTCCGGAATACCTTAAACGGCGTGAGCCTTTATTCCTTCCAGCATCTCTGTAGTAAGCTTCTCGATATCAAAATTGTGCTCCCAGCCCCAGTCTTCCCTGGCACGGGAATCGTCTATACTTGAAGGCCAGGTATCAGCGATCTCCTGTCTGAAATCGGGCGCATAATCTATGCTGAAATCAGGGATATGTTTCCTGATCTCGGCCGCCAGGCTTTCGGGAGTAAAGCTCATTGCTGAAAGGTTATATGAAGACCGGACCTTAATATCTCCTGCCGGCGCCTCCATAATATCTACGGTAGCCTTTATGGCATCATCCATAAACATCATTGGCAAAGCAGTGTCCTTATCAAGGAAGGAAGTGTAGCTGCCTTTCTTAAGAGCTTCGTGGAAGATTTCTATGGCGTAATCGGTGGTTCCGCCTCCCGGAAGCGTCTTATAACTTATAATTCCGGGGTACCTGATGCTTCTCACATCTACCCCATATTTTTTATGGAAATACTCGCACCATCTTTCCCCTGTCTGCTTACTTATTCCATAAACAGTGGTAGGCTCCATAATTGTGGACTGGGGAGTGTTCTCTTTAGGTGTACTAGGGCCAAAAACAGCGATACTTGATGGCCAGAAAACCTTCTCGATCTTCTTAGCCTTTGCCATATTAAGAATATGAAACAGCGAATCCATGTTAAGGCTCCAGGCTTTCATTGGTGCCTTTTCTGCAGTTGCGCTAAGCATTGCTGCCATAAGGTAAACCTCGTTAATTTCATATTTATCTATAAGGCTTTCAATAAGCTTTGCATCGGTAGCATCGGCAATCTCAAAAGGCCCGGATTGCATCAGTTCGGCATCTCCTTCCCTGATATCACTGGCAACAACAGCATCGTTACCGTGCATTTCGCGCAATTTGAGGCTAAGTTCGGTCCCAATTTGTCCGCAAGCCCCGATAATCAATATTTTTTTGGCCATTTTTTAAATTTTCAGCAAATATATTTATTTATAAAGAGTTATTCGCAATCTTACCGCTTAATCCTTGGCGGCGCTTATTAATTTTATAATCGGGAAGTTTTATTGCGCTTGCAGCAAATTACATTTACCTTTGTAGCCTTAGCATCAACACTATGAAAAGATTATTGCTTATATCAGGTTTGGTCATTTTTGCCTCTTGCAAACAGGAGCAGCAACAGCAGGATATTAGCAGTAACTTGGCAAATGATAATTTGGCTTTGGAAGAAAATATCGAGGTGACCAATGAACAGGTGAACCTGATGCCGGAAGCCCGGGAAGAAGCTGCCCAATGGCTGGCTTATATTACGGCACAAAATGAAATTAGCAATCTTCGTAATTCTACTGTAGCCGAAGTTGTTGAAAATGCAAAGCCTCTGGTGCAGATCATGCAATCACTTCAGAATTCGGTACCCGAAAATTTAAAGACCACGGCCGTAGAAGCCAGGATCAATGTGCTGGTCACCAAGTCTCAGGTGTTGCAGCAGTTAGCTACCCAGCGGGAACTTAACCCGGAAGCTATTGCGAAAACCGCGGGAGAGATCCCTTCAGATTTCAACAATTTTAAACTTCAGCTCAACGAGATCTACTTAAAGACCTTGGAAGATTTCGAAAAGGAGCTGGACGAACTGGAAAACCAAGAACAGAAAGATTCCGCCCAAAAGCCGCGTATCCCTAAAAAACTCTCCCAGGAAAGCGAGTTAAAGCCGGTAAACTGATTTCTGACATAAAATTGTATCTTCAGAAAAATTTTTAAAGAAATGAAGAACTTCAAGCTTCTCTTACTTTGCTGCATTTTATTGAGCAGCGGAACTTTATTTGCCCAAAAAAGCAATCCTGTAAAGGAAAATATCGATGAGACCCTGGAAAAATGGCACGAGGCAGCAGCCGAAGCCAATTTTGATGAATACTTCGGGCTGATTGCCGAGAACGGCATTTTTATAGGAACCGATCCTACCGAAAACTGGAACAAGGCCGAATTTGCCGAGTTTTCGAAACCCTATTTTGATAAAGGAAAAGCCTGGAGCTTCTCCAGCCTGGAAAGAAATATATTCATTGCCGATTCCGGCGAAATCGCTTGGTTCGACGAGCTTCTGGACACACATATGGGCATTTGCCGCGGCTCGGGAGTTTTAGTAAAGTCCGGAGACAGCTGGAAAATAAAACATTATGTGCTTTCTATCGAGATCCCGAATGAAAATGTTGATAAAATCAGCGAAATAAAAAAGGAATTCGATACCAAACTTATAAAAGAAATCAGATCGAAAGAAGAAAAGGAGTAACCCTGATATTTTGTAGTCAGGCCTTGAATAAGAATGAGGTTGCGAAGAAGAGCCAACCCCTAAATACCGACTAAAAACTTACATTTTAAAAAGTGGCGAAAGAACATAACCTGTTCATTTGCCACTTTTTATTATTTTAGTGCACATTTTAATACTCAAATTTACCAAATGAAAAGAATATCTAGTATTCTGCTTTCTTCAGTATTAGCCACAGCCGTATTAACCGGATGTGATAATGATGAGAAGAAAGTTGAAAAGGAAGAGGTTCACGGTATCAACCTCGCATATATGGATACCACAACAAGCCCCGGAGAAGACTTCTTCAGGTATGTGAACGGCCGTTGGCTGGATTCTACCGAGATTCCGGGAGACAGAACCCGCTGGGGAAGCTTCGATGAACTTCGCCAAAATACAGACAAGGACGCCCTTGCCCTTTTAGAAAATGCTTCTAACAGTGACTCTCTTAAGGAAGGAAGCGACCAGGCCAAGGCGGTTTCTCTATACAAGACCATTATGGATACTGTAGGAAGAAATGAAATGGGAATCAAACCCGTTCAGCCTTATCTTGATAAAGTAGCCGAAATTGAGAATAAAGAAGGTCTCCTGAGCTTCCTTATTGAAATGGAGCAATATTCAAGTCCAGGATTCTTCGGCTTCAGAGTAGATGCCGATGCTAAAGACAGCAACAAGAATACTGCCTATATATATCCTACCGGGTTAGGGCTTCCGGACAGGGATTATTATGTAAAAGATGATTCAGACTCTAAAGAAAAACGTGAAAAATATAAGCAGCATATCACCAGAATGCTTCAGTATTTAGGCGATTCTAAGGAAGAAGCTGCAAAAGCTGCTAAAAACATCCTTGCTTTCGAAACCAGTCTTGCTGAACCTCAGCTTGATAAAGTAGAAAGAAGGGATACAAGAAAGACCTATAACCCTATGCCGGTAGCCGAGCTGAAGCAAACTGTTCCTGCTCTCGACTGGGATAAGTATTTCACTGAAATTGGTGCTGAAGGACTGGATACCGTAGTTGTTTCCCAGCCAAAATACATGGAAGCCCTTCAGGATGTAATTGCTGAAAATTCTGTTGAAGACTGGAAATCTTACCTGAGATGGGCAGTATTCAATGATGCGGCAGCTTCGCTTTCTACCGAGATCGAAAGAGCTAACTGGGAATTTTATAACCAGACGCTTCGTGGAGCTCAGGAGCAACGTCCTTTAAAAGAAAGAGCACTTGCCAGCGTTAACCGTAATGTTGGGGAAGCCCTTGGCAAACTATACGTAGAGAAACATTTCCCGGCAGAAGCCAAGAAAAAAGCCGAAGAAATGATCGCTAACATCATCAAGGCTTATGAAAAAAGGATTAACAACCTTTCCTGGATGAGTGAAGACACCAAGAAAAAGGCTATCCAGAAGCTTAGCACCACTACCATAAAAGTGGGTTATCCTGATGAATGGAAAGATTACAGTGATCTTGAAATGAAAAGCGCTGAAAACGGTGGTTCTTATTTCCAGAACATCATGAACGCCAAAAAGTGGAGAACAAGCGAAGAAATGGCCAAACTTAATGAACCTGTAGACAAAAAGGAATGGTTTATGCCTCCTCAAACGGTGAATGCTTACTATAACCCATATTATAACGAGATCGTGTTCCCGGCGGCTATTCTTCAGCCTCCATTCTACGATTACAAAGCCGATGCAGCCGTAAACTACGGTGGAATTGGTGCGGTGATCGGTCACGAGATCTCTCACGGGTTTGACGACAGCGGGGCTCGTTTTGATGCCGAAGGAAACCTGAACAACTGGTGGACAGATGAGGATCTAAAGCAATTTGAGGCTTTAGGCTCTGAACTAGCCGAGCAGTACAGTGCTATTGAAGTTCTTGACAGTGTTTACATCAACGGGAAATTCACCCTTGGGGAGAACATTGGAGACCTTGGCGGGGTAAATGCCGCTTACGACGGACTTCAGATTCACCTTAAAGAACACGGAAGCCCGGGCAAAATAGACGGGTATACTCCGGAGCAACGTTTCTTCCTTTCCTGGGCAACCGTTTGGAGAACCAAGATGCGTGACGAAGCCTTGAAGAACAGGATCAAGACCGATCCTCACTCTCCGGGAATGTACCGTGCGTATGTTCCGCTTCAGAATATCGATGCCTTCTACGAAGCTTTCAATATTGAAAAAGGAGATGAGATTTACGTAAAACCTGAAAACAGGGTTAAGATCTGGTAATTCACCGTTCTTTGATATAAAGAAAAGGGCCGCAAGATGCGGCCCTTTTTTATTTTTCAGAAGTGGAAAAAGGCATTCTCAAAATGCCGGATTTCAGTCCCTGATTTATTTTTAACTACCGTTACAATATCGAATCTTACCTCAACATTAAGCTGCTGTTCTTCCACAAAATGATCTATGGCTTTTATAAGCTGCCTTATCTGGCGGCCCTTCACGAATTCTTTGGGGTCCCCAAAACTGGTCGTACTTCGGGTCTTTACTTCAATTACAGCTAAGAGCTCATCCTTTAGTGCGATGATATCTACTTCAGCTTTCTGAAACCGGAAATTTCTCGCCACAATCTCGTAGCCCTGCTGCATTAGATAGTCTGCAGCCAGCTCTTCCCCATTCTTCCCGAGTAAATTATGCTCTGCCATTTAAAAAACATATAAAACCCGTTAGCTTAGAACATATTAGTTATCGTTAATAAGCATCACGGTTTGTACTTTTAGGTCCAGCTCTGAAATCTCCTCCGGGCTCGCTTCTATCAGGTGATCTCCATAGAATTTTGAAGCTGCTTCGTTTTCAGGGGCAAGGAACACCTGTACATTGGTCTTTTCAAGTTTCCCGTCATTCCACATCACTGCGCCGCTGTAATCCCAGCCGAAGCCATAGAAAGAGATCTCCTTTTCATTTAGTTTATTAAGCGTTTCGTAGCTTGTCCCTACTTTTATTCCTTCGTCTGACTTCCATTTTCCATTCCCGGAAAATCTGACATCATCAATTCTTGTCCTGTTTTCATCTTTCCAGGTAATCAGCAACTCATCGGGCGTATCCGGGTAAAGTTTTGTGTATGGTTTTTCCACGGTACCTTCTTCATACATCCCCTTTCCCTCTTCAATATTGGCATCGCTGTAATATTCCTTTATTTTTTCAGAATTAAGCTCCGTAAGCTGCTCTACGGTATACTTTTCTCCAATACCTGGTTTTTTCGCTCCTCCGCAGGCCACAAGGCTTAATACTGCTATTGCTAAGATTACTTTTTTCATAGGTTAAGTTTATTATTCTCTTATCAATGATTAAGTTTAATTTTAAAAGTAGCAACATTTGCGACAGCCGCCTTGTCTTTTACAAGAATTTAACGCGTATTATTTAGCAGTTGCTTACCTTTACGGCTTCAAAAAGATTAAGCATAAATGAACAATTCTCCACAGCGATATACCATTACGGCAGCACTGCCATATACCAACGGTCCCATTCATATTGGCCACCTTGCAGGGGTTTATGTACCTGCAGATATCTATGCCCGGTTCTTAAGAATGCAGGGTAACGATGTAGCCTTTGTTTGCGGAAGTGATGAGCACGGCGTGCCTATCACTATTAAAGCGAAAAAGGAAGGGGTAACTCCGCAGGAGATCGTAGACCGCTATGATGGAATTATAAAGCAGTCCTTTAAGGATTTTGGGGTTTCTTTCGATAATTATTCAAGGACTTCTTCTGAAGTTCACCACAAGACCGCCTCAGAATTCTTTAAAAAGATGTACGAGAACGGCAAGTTCATCGAGGAAACCACCAAGCAGCTTTATGACGAAGAAGCAGGACAGTTCCTGGCCGATCGTTTTGTGACGGGAACCTGCCCTAAATGCGGAAACGACGAGGCTTACGGAGACCAGTGTGAGAGCTGCGGAACCTCATTAAATGCTACAGATCTTATCAACCCGAAATCGGCAATTACCGGTGCCGTTCCTACTTTAAAGGAAACAAGACACTGGTTCCTGCCTTTGGATCAATATGAAGGCTTCCTGAAAGAATGGATCCTGGAAGGGCATAAAAAAGACTGGAAAAGCAATGTTTACGGACAGGTGAAATCCTGGATAGACGACGGGCTTCGTGCCCGTGCCGTAACCCGTGACCTGGATTGGGGAATCCCGGTTCCGGTAGAAGGCGCTGACGGAAAAGTGCTTTATGTTTGGTTCGATGCACCAATAGGTTACATCTCTTCCACTAAAGAATGGGCAGAGCGCGAAGGTAAAGACTGGGAGCCCTACTGGAAAGACGAGAACACCAAGCTCATCCATTTTATCGGGAAAGACAATATCGTATTCCACTGTATCATCTTCCCTGTAATGCTGAAGGCACACGGAGATTATATTTTACCACAGAATGTACCGGCCAACGAATTCCTTAATCTCGAAGGCAAGAAACTATCCACCTCCAAGAACTGGGCGGTTTGGTTACACGAATATCTTGAAGACTTCCCTGGCCAGCAGGATGTTTTGCGTTACGTGCTTACGGCCAATGCGCCCGAAGCCAAGGATAACGACTTTACCTGGAAAGATTTCCAGGCGAGAAACAATAACGAACTGGTTGCCATTTTCGGGAATTTCATAAACCGTGTGGTGGTGCTTACCAACAAATACTACAACGGAATTGTCCCTGAGCCGAATGAATATTCTGATGTAGACAAAGAGACCATTGCAGAACTCAAAGCTTATCCCGCAGTGATAGCCAGCTCTATTGAAAAATACCGCTTCAGGGAAGCACAGGGAGAATTGATGAATCTTGCGCGTTTAGGGAATAAGTACCTGGCAGATGAAGAGCCCTGGAAACTCATCAAGACCGATGAGGAACGTGTAAAAACAATCATGTATGTAGCCCTGCAGATCGCTTCGGCCCTGGCTACTTTAAGTGAACCATTCCTGCCTTTCACTTCTGAAAAGCTGAAGGGAATGTTGAAGTTCACCGATAAAGAATCCAACCTCAACGAGGGAGAGAATTCTCAGTGGGATAAGATCACGACCCGGGAAGCCTTGCTTCCGGCAGGGCACCAGATAGGAAAAGCAGAATTGTTATTCAGCAAAATTGAAGACTCACAAATACAGGAACAATTGGATAAACTGGAAGCTACAAAGACTGCTAATGCAGCTGAGAAGAATAACGTAGAACCTCAAAAGGAAACCGCCACTTTTGACGATTTCACAAAAATGGACCTGAGAGTGGGTAAGATCATAGAGGCCCAAAAAATGCCGAAGACCAAAAAGCTGATGGTTTTAAAGGTCGATACCGGTCTGGATACCCGTACCGTGGTTTCAGGGATCGCCGAGCATTTTAAAGCTGAAGACATCATCGGGAAAAAAGTGACCGTACTTGTGAACCTTGCCCCAAGAAAATTAAGAGGTGTGGAAAGCGAAGGGATGATCCTGATGACCGAGAATGCCGAAGGAAAACTCGTGTTCGTCAATCCCGACGAAGACGGCGTGGAAAGCGGAACCACCATCAATTAAATAACTAACCTCACAGCAATTCTGTGAGGTTTTTTCTTTTACAGAAATGCTCAAGATTGCTTACCATCCCATTTATAAGCACCCGCTCCCGGAAGGACATCGTTTCCCGATGGAGAAATATGAGCTTTTGCCAAAACAACTCTTACATGAGGGCACCTGCAGGGAAGAGAATTTCTTTCAGCCTGAAATTCCCGCAGACGAACCTATTTTAGCCGTTCACGATGCAGATTATGTACGAAGACTTAAAGCCCTGGAACTTGACAGGCGTGAAATAAGGAAAACAGGCTTTCCCCTTTCCGAAGAACTCGTAAATCGGGAGGTCATCATTGCCGACGGGACCATAAAATGCTGCCATTACGCCCTGGAAAACGGAATTTCCTTCAATATCGCGGGGGGTACACATCACGCCTATTCCAACCGTGGGGAAGCCTTTTGCCTGCTGAACGACCAGGCGATCGCTGCCCGTTATCTTCAACAAAAAAACCTGGCAAAAAAGATCCTGATCGTAGACCTGGATGTGCACCAGGGAAACGGAACGGCAGAGATCTTTGAAACTGACCCTTCAGTCTTTACCTTTTCTATGCACGGCAAGGGTAATTATCCGTTCAAAAAAGAAAAGTCTGACCTGGATATTGAAGTTCCTGACGGAACCGGAGATGAAGAATATCTTCGAATATTAAAGAACCGCCTGCCTGAACTTATAGAACAGGAAAAACCGGATTTTATTTTTTACCTCAGCGGAGTGGATATCCTGGAAACCGACAAACTTGGAAGGCTTTCCTGTACCATTAAAGGCAGTAAGGAGCGGGACAGGTTCGTACTGCAAACCTGCCACGACCTGGACATTCCCGTTCAATGCAGTATGGGTGGCGGATATTCCGCCGATATAAAAGCCATAATTGAAGCCCACGCCAATACCTACAGGCTGGCACAGGAGATCTACTTTTAACTTTACTTCATTTTTCCACCAGCTCTGTTTCATATTCCCAAACAGCTGATTTTTAAAAATATAAATCACTATATTTAACATCCTCCCTACAGCCATATTAATTTAAACCTATTTTTTATTATGAAAAGATTGATTTTTCTGTTTCTGGCTGTCTTGTACTGCCCTTTTATGAATGCTCAGGACTTTGAGTTCAAAGCTAATGAAATTAACATAGATTACGAGAAATTCGTGCTTCCCAACGGGCTTACCCTGCTGGTACACGAAGACCATAAGGCGCCTATTGTTGCCGTAAACGTTTGGTATCACGTAGGATCCAAAAATGAGAAACCCGGAAAAAGCGGGTTCGCCCACCTCTTTGAGCATTTAATGTTCAACGGAAGTGAGAATTTCAATGATGATTACTTCCAGGCCCTGGAAAGTATTGGCGGAACCGACCTGAACGGAACTACAAATACCGACAGGACCAATTACTTCCAGAATGTTCCCGTTGCTGCCCTGGATCAGGTGCTGTTCCTTGAGTCAGACAGAATGGGACACCTGCTTGGCGCCATTGACCAGGAAAAACTGGATGAACAGCGCGGTGTTGTCCAAAATGAAAAGCGCCAGGGAGAGAATCAGCCTTACGGCCGCCAGTGGGATCTTTTGACCAAGGCTATGTATCCTAAAGGTCATCCCTACTCCTGGACGGTGATCGGCGAAATGGAAGACCTTAACGCAGCTTCTCTTGAAGATGTGCACGAATGGTTCAAATCCTATTATGGAGCTGCAAATGCCGTTCTTTCTATTGCAGGAGATATAGAAGCTGAAGAAGTACACAAGAAAGTAATTAAGTATTTTGGGGATATCCCGGCGGGTCCAACCATTGCCAGGCAGGAAGTGAACATCCCAACCCATAATGAGGATACTTACCAGGTTTATGAAGACAGAGTTCCGGAAACGCGGATAGTATACGCCTGGAACACCCCTCAGTACGGCTCCCGAGAAGATATACATTTCGACCTAATTTCAGCCATATTAAGCAGCGGGAAGAATTCAAGGCTATACAAGAAACTGATCTATGAAGATCAGACAGCCAGCAGCGCTTATGCTTACCAGGCTTCCGGAGAGATTGCCAGCCGTTTTATAGTTCAGACTAATGTGAAGCCGGGAGAGGATAGTGAAAAAGTAAGAGAGACTATTCTGAATGAGCTCGATAATTTCATTAAGAACGGACCAACCGAAGCCGAGTTGAAAAGGGTAAAAGCTGAGTATTTTGCCAATTTCATTAAAGGCCTTGAAAGAATTGGAGGTTTTGGAGGCGTTTCAGATATCCTGGCTTCCAATCAAACCTACCACGGAAATCCGGAGCATTACAAGAAAGTCCTGAAGTATGTAGAAAACGCTACTACTGCAGATCTTAAGGCTACCGCCCAGAAATGGCTTAACAGAGGAAAACATACGCTTATTGCCAGGCCGTATCCTGAATACGAAACCGTAGCCAGCGATATTGACAGGACTAAATTACCTGAAGTAGGAGAAGCTAAAAAAGCGAAATTCCCTGATTTGCAAAGAACGGAACTATCAAACGGTCTAAAGGTGGTTTTGGCAAAAAGAGAAGGTGTCCCTACTATAGTGATGGACCTTATGATAAATGCCGGGTATAAATCTGACCACTTGGCTAGTGCCGGTACTGCCGCTCTTGCAATGGATCTTATGGATGAAGGAACCAAGGACCTAAATTCTCTTCAGATAAGCGAAAAACTTCAGTTGCTGGGTGCTGACCTTTACACTTATTCAGATCAGGATATCTCAAATGTTTATATGAATACTTTAAAACCAAGCCTGGATGCCAGTCTTGATCTCTTTGCTGATGTGATCCTGAACCCTTCCTTTCCGCAGAAAGAATTCGAAAGATTAAAAGCTGAACAGCTAAACGACATCAAAAGGGAGAAGTCACAACCTATAGCAATGGCTCTTAGAGTGATAAACCCTTATCTTTACGGAAAGGATCACCCTTATGGAAATCCATATACCGGAACCGGATACGAAGAGAATGTAAAAGAACTCACTCGTGAGGATGCGGTAAATTTTTATGACACCTGGGTAAAACCTAATAACGCTACACTTATCGTCACCGGAGATGTGGAAATGAGTGAACTTAAAGCTAAACTGGAGAAGTCCTTAGGGAAATGGAAGCAGGCCGAAGTGCCTGAAATCACATTCCCTGAACCAAAAACGGCTTCAAAAAACACATTGTATCTAATAGACAGGCCCGAATCTCAGCAATCTATAATCCTTGCCGGTTACCTTACCGACAAGTACGGTGAGCAATCAGAAATTGCCGTACAGCAAATGATGAATATCCTTGGAGGGGAATTTACCTCCAGGATCAATATGAACCTGAGGGAAGACAAACACTGGGCATATGGTGCGGGAGGTTTTGTAATGGGAACTCAGGATCTGCGCCCATTTATAGTTTATGCGCCTGTACAAACCGACAAGTCGGCTGAATCTGTAAGTGAGATCCGTAAAGAGCTAAGTGAATTTATAGGAACCCGCCCGGCAACCAATGAAGAAGTAGCCAAGGTAAAGACCAATCAGGTATTAAAGCTACCGGGGCAATGGGAGACCAACTCCTCAGTGAACAACTCACTTTACAACCTTGTAAAATATGGCCTTCCGGACGATTATTATCAAACTTTCGATTCTGAGGTAAGAGGGCTTAGCCTTGAAGAGGTTCAGAAGGTAAGCCAAAAAATGGTGAAACCGGAAGAAGTTAACTGGTTCATCGTTGGAGATAAAGCTGAAATCTCAGATAAACTGGAAGAACTTGGTTTTGATGAGATCATAGAAATTGATGCCGACGGAAATAAGATCACGCCAGATGCAATGCAGGAGACTTCTGTAGAAATGAAACAATAGAGATATTGCTCATCTTGATAAAAATCCCGCCAAAAATGACGGGATTTTTTTATTCAGAGAATTCAAATTCGTATGTTTCAGACTTATGACGAATGAAAAAGAAAACAAGGTCTGGTATGCGTGCTACGGCTCCAATCTTCTGAAAGAACGGTTTCAGTGCTATATAGAAGGAGGAACACCAAAGAATGCCAAACGAACCTATCCGGGTTGTACCGATAAGAATTTCAGCGGCATCTCGAAACCCATCAGGATTCCGGGAGAACTTTACTTTGCCAAATCCTCTAAAACCTGGAGCGGAGGTGGTGCAGGCTTTATAAGAACAGAAACTTCAAACAAGGAAGAAACTCTTGGCAGGCGTTACCTGATAAGCGAGAAGCAATTCATAGAACTAGTACAACAGGAAATAAAGTTCGATGGGGAGTTTCATATCGACCTGGAGCAGGTAAAGCAAAATGGCTTTCTGGATATGGAAAACGGCTCGTGGTATGGGAAGATCATTTATTTGGCCGAATTGGAAGGCTGCCCGGTCTTCACTTTTACCAATGAAGCTTACCTGGAAAAGGAGATCAATGCCCCACACCCCTTTTACCTCAAGATCATTATAGAAGGCCTGAAGGAAACCTATGGAATGGAGGAAACAGAGATTGAGAATTACCTGATATCCAAAAAAGGCATAAAAGGCTTTCCTATTTCGGAGGAATTAAAAGAGCTCATATCAGCTTAAAAAATGCTGAACTCTTAAAAATAAAGATCCCGCCAGGAAGCGGGATCTTCCATTTTAACCAATCCTTATTTACTACCCATCAGTAACAGCTCACTGCAAACAACTTCGGTGATATATCTTTTCACCCCCTCCTTATCTTCATAACTACGACTGGTAAGTTTCCCTTCTATTCCTACTTCTTTTCCTTTAGGCACATAGCTCTCAATCAGATCTGCCGTCTTGCCCCAGGCAACCACGTTATGCCATTGCGTATCGGTTACCTTCTCTCCTTTTGCATTCTTGTAATGTTCGTTTGTGGCGATAGAGAATTTGGCCAGCTTCTTCCCTGATTCCAGGTTTACGATTTCAGGCTCGCTGCCTACGTGACCAATTAACTGTACTTTGTTTCTTAAAGTGCTCATAACTCAAATTTTAATTGCAGCTGAAAATCGTTAGTTCATTTCAACGGAACAAACATAGACCCGGCTTCAAATCTTATTCGGTTGGAAAGTATTTGTTTTCGTTTATTTTTATTTGTAAACGTTTGGAAACACTTATCAAAAGCCTGAATTTTCGTAATATTACAGCATTTCCGGGCAAAACCGGTCTCATATTAACCCATATTTAAAAATGAAAAAATATCTATACCTGTTTATACTTCTGTTTAGCTTCAGTAGTATTACAGCTCAAAACCCACTGGAAAAATTCGAATTTCTTATCGGCAACTGGCAGGGAGTTGAAAGCGGCGTGGCCGGAGACGGCATTGGCTTCAGAACCTATAATTGGGAACTGGGACAAAATTTCATCTTTGTAAAGAACCAGTCCACTTTTCCTAAAACCGAGAAGAAACCGATGGGAGAGGTACATCGCGACATTGGGGTTTTTAGCTATAACCCGAATACCGAAAAATATATACTTCGCGAGTTTCACGTCGAGAATTTTGTGAATATCTATGAGCTCGATACCGAACAAAGTTCCGGAGATAAACTGGTTTTCCTTACCCGTGAAATCGAGAACAATCCCGGAAACTGGAAAGCCAAGCTCATCCTTACCAAAACCGGGGAAGACAAGTTCACCGAGGAATTCCTTATCGCCACCAATGGCAAGGACTTCAAACCATTTTTAAAAAATGAATGGACTAAGGTAAAATAAATATGATCGCCACTACCCCCATCCCGCCCTACTATGCAGTGATCTTTACTTCAGTGAGAAAAGATGAGGATCCTGAATATTCAGAAATGTCCGAGCTGATGCTGGAGTTAGCAAAAGAACAATCCGGATTTCTTGGGGTTGAATCGGCAAGGGAAGATGTGGGGATTACTGTCTCCTACTGGCGAGACACAGAATCCATAAAGAACTGGAAAAAACATACAGATCATTTCCTGGCCCAGAAAAAAGGAAGAGAGCAATGGTATAAACTGTACAAAGTGCGAATCGCCAAAGTGGAACGGGAATACGGATTCGGGAAGTAACCCGCTAAAATACTGTATTAAACAATTTCGCTATATTTAATTATGCAAAAAACCTGTTTGGAATGTGGCGAGAAGATCGTGGGACGCACAGATAAGAAGTTCTGCAGCGATTACTGCCGCAATTCCTATCATAATAAGATCAATAAAGACGCTAAGAACCTCATCAGGAATGTCAACAATCAACTACGTAAGAATTACAGGATCCTGGAAAGTCTGAACCCAAACGACAAAACAAAAGCCAGCAAATCTAAATTACTGGCCAAGGGTTTTAGTTTCGAATACTTTACAAGCATCTACACCACCAAAACCGGCAATGTATACTACTTTGTATATGATCAGGGTTATCTTCCGCTGGAAAATGATTTCTATGCCCTGGTAAGGCGAAATTAGAGGTGCCAGTTCGAAGCTTTCAGGTTGAGTGCAGCACGTAAGACATCCCGCTGACTTATTTGCCCAACGAGAATCCCTTCTTCCACAATAGGAAATCTTCGGAATTTAAGTTCAATGAATTTTTTCGCCGCATCCAAAACATTCATATTTCCGTCTATGGTCTTTACGTTACAGGTCATATGTTTACCTACACTGTTCTCATCCATTGGCATATTATAATACCGGCTATCAGAAATATGCTTCAGGCAATCGCCTTCAGAAATCACCCCGAGCAGCCTGTTCTTTTCATCGACCACACAACCGCCGGAAATCCCGTGTTTGATAAGCTTCTCAATAGCATCTTTAATATCTTCATTTTCCCTGAAGGTAATTAAGGAAGTACTCATATAGTCTTTTACCAAAATTGGTTCGCTGGCCGGCTTCTCCGGTTCCGCTCGCTTGCCCTGAAAACTTTTGATACCCATATCCCTGATATTTTGAATGTTACGTTACTAAATATAATCAAAATTAGACGAACGCTAAAGCAGCTAAAAAATATTCTGCTATAAAATAAATCTTAAGTAATTTTAGAAAACCTAATCAATCCCATCTTATGCTGAATAAATTCTACTCCTTCCTCTCGCTTGTACTCATTGGATTTGCCGTATGGTTTAGTTTTTACAGCAGCCATCCGCACAGGGTCCAACCAGAGAACGCACCTTCAACCGAATTCTCTACTTCCCGTGCTTTCAGGCACGTTGAAGCCATTGCCCAGAAACCACATTACACCGGCAGTGCCGAGCATAGTAAGGTTCGTAATTATATAGTGAACCAGTTACAGGAAATGGGCCTGCAGGTACAAACCCAGGAAGGCTTTATTCTGAATGAGCATCGGGTTCTTGTTCGACCTCAGAATATCCTCACCAGGATCAAAGGCACCGGAAACGGCAGTGCACTGGTATTGATGACACACTATGACTCGCAGCCCCATTCTTCTCTGGGTGCCAGTGATGCCGGCAGCGGGGTGGCTACCATCCTTGAAGGAATCAGGGCTTTTCTAAAACAGGACCCGGAACCTGAAAATGATATTATCCTTCTTTTTACCGATGCCGAAGAATTAGGACTGAACGGGGCTGAGCTATTTGTCAAAGAACACCCCTGGGCAAAAGATGCAAAGCTGGCCATTAACTTCGAAGCCCGTGGAAGTGGCGGGAATTCTTTTATGCTTTTAGAAACCAATAAGGGAAATTCGGCTTTAATTAATGCCTTCCAGAAGGCTCATCCCGATTTCCCGGTCACGAACTCCCTTGCCTACAGTGTCTACAAGATGCTGCCCAATGACACCGATCTTACGGTACTTCGGGAACAGGGAGATATCAACGGTTTTAATTTTGCCTTTATAGATGATCATTTTGATTATCACACCGCCAACGATATTCCCGCGAACCTTGATAAAACAACTCTCGCTCACCAAGGAAGCTACCTGATGCCTTTGCTCAATTATTTTAAGGATGCCGAACTTGGGAACCTGGATTCAGACAAGGACCTGCTCTATTTTAATTTACCAGGGGGCGAACTGCTGAGTTATCCTTTTTCGTGGATCTTCCCGATGCTTATTGCCGCTTTCGTGATTTTCCTCATTCTTTTGGGAATCGGCTTTTTTATGAAGCGTCTTAACCTGAAAGAAGTGCTCCGGGGATTCCTCCCGCTATTCCTGTGCGTTGTGATTTCAGGACTTTCGGTATATCTTTTCTGGAAACTCTGCCTGCTTATGTATCCTGGATACTCCGAGATACAGCAGGGCTTTCCGTATAACGGCTACTATTATATTGCAGCGGCCGTTTTCCTGAGTCTTGGCATTTGCTTTTTTATTTACCATAAATTCAGAAAAAAGGAAGATACCGTTTCCCTGTTTATTGCACCGCTGTTTCTGTGGCTGCTTATCTGCACGCTCACCGCCTTTTACCTGAAAGGAGCTTCCTATTTTATCATCCCGGTATATTTTGGATTGCTTCAGCTGCTCATAATGATAGGCCGGATAAAACCAAACCTGCTCTTCCTAAGCTTATTTTCGCTTCCGGCAATCTTTATCCTGATGCCGTTCATCAGAAGTTTCCCGGTGGCCCTGGGACTAAAGATCCTGTTCGTTTCAGCCATTCTAACGGTCCTGCTGTTCGTGTTACTGCTGCCGGTTTTTGGGTATATGAAAGGCAAAAAGATCCTTGGCTTCCTTTCGTTGCTAACATTTTTTGTCCTCTTCTTCTTCGCGCATTTCAAATCGAATTTTTCCGCGGAAAGGCCAAAACCTAACAGCCTTGTTTACTTATATGATGCCGATGCCAAAAAGGCCAACTGGTATACCTATGACGAGTTACTGGATGAATGGACGCTGAAATATTTCAGTCATAAGCTTTCGGCAGATTCAGAAGAAAAGAAACTCTCCAGCAAATACAATTCGGGATTTACCTATAAAGCCGATGCTGCTAAGATCAGCATTCCGGCCCCGGGAATAATCTTTAAAAAGACTTCCGGGTCAAATGATAAAACAGGATACTCCCTGAAGATAGCCCCTAACCGGAATATCAACAGGCTGGAACTCTTCGCCGATACCGGGCTGGAACTTCAGAATTTCAAAGTGAACGGAAAAACTGGAAACCTTGCCGGAAGAAGTGAGCGCCTGCTTACCTATTATGTTTCGGGACGGGATACTCTGAGGCTGAACTTTGAAATGAACAAAGCCCAACAACCGGAATTCACACTTTATGAATCCAGTTATGACCTGCTGGAAAATGAGCAACTGGACGTACCAGAAAGGGCTGAAAAGATGATCCCAAGACCATTTGTTGTGAATGATGCCGTAATTTTTAAGAAAACCATCACACCAGAGAGGGATTCAAATTAGTAGTTTTGGTAAAATTCTACGAACTGAGTTTTTCTCAGGCCTGCTGAAGCAGAGATCCTGAAACGGGTTCAGGATGACATAACAGAAAAATATGAACATCGCTATATTAGGTTGCGGCTGGCTGGGACTGCCCCTGGCAAAAAGCTTCATCGAGGAAGGAAATTTTGTTAAAGGTTCCACTACAAACCGAAACAGAATGCAGGAATTAAAGACTGCCGGCATTACCCCATACGTGCTTCATCTGTTCGCAGAGGGAATTCAGGGTGATATCAGTGCTTTTTTAGCAGAAACCGAGGTTCTTATCATTGACATCCCGCCGGGGCTCAGAAAAGACCCACAATCCGATTTTGTGGGGAAAATCGGGAGACTTGCGCCATACATAGAAAAATCTCCGGTTAAGAATGTGCTTTTTATAAGTTCTACTTCGGTTTTTGAAGACACCGAAGATTTTCCCGAAATCACTGAAGAAGATCAACCTGACGGCACTTCCAAGGCTGCCCAACAGCTTATTTCCGCTGAAAATCTTCTGAAAAAGAACAAGAATTTTGAGACCACCGTCCTGCGCTTTGGCGGTCTCCTTGGCCCGGAAAGACACCCGGTAAATTTTCTTGCAGGAAGAAGCGGGATCAAAAATCCCAAAGCCCCGGTCAATCTTATTAAGCAGGAAGACTGCATAGGGATCATTCATAAAATAATAGAGAAAAAAGCCTGGGGTACAGAGCTGAACGCCTCCTGGCCGGAACATCCTTCTAAAGAAGAATACTATACCGGTATTGCAAAGGAAAAGAACCTCGCCGCTCCCGAATTTGATCACGGGACTCCTTCAAAAGGAAAGATCATAAATACTGATAAGCTCAGGGAATTATTGGAATTCGAATTTAAAAAGGATATCACAAATTAGCCACCCCGCCCTTAGGTCAGCCTTTCTTAAAAAGGAGGAAGAAATAAATTATAAACAAAGGATACCCATCTCCTTTATTTTATAAGACTCAGTGAGTAATTAGAACTTATAACCTACTCCTACCATTAAAGTGTTAATACCACTTTCTATGCCCAGACCATATTGATCACCATATTCCACAGACTCATAGCTATACCTGTTTGTTAGCTCTATGCCATAGCGGGCATCGATAAAGAAGTTTTCATTAATATGATAACCTGCACCAAACGCAGCATCCAGACCAAGCGTATTGGTAACCGGATTATCTTCTAAAATAATCGTTCCCTGGGGTCCTGCCTGAAGATAAAAACCGGAATCTACTATAAAATATTGCACCATAACCGGAATAGAAAGGAAATCACTTTCTTCTGCATTAAAATAATTTACGGAAGGTTGAAGGTGCCAGTTTTCTGAAAATTTGAAATCTGCCAAAAGACCCACAAAAAAGCCCGAAGCATTATCAGAAACCTGCTCGGCCTCAATTGTGGCTTCTATTTCAATATTGGTATATCCCGCCTGGATACCAAATTCCACATCCTGGGCAAAAGAATTCAGCCCCATTAAAAGAAACAAAATAAAAAGGTAATTTTTGACCATATTTTTAAATAGTTTATAGATTACAAACTATAAACTTAATTATTTTTTATCAAATCACCCCGAATGATTAAAATTCCAAATTAGAAGTTGTTAGGGATTTATTTTGAAACTGCTTTTGCATCCACGCCCTCTTCCTTCTTCCTAAAGTCAAGCGGAGCCAGAACTTTTAATGCCTTGTCTATGGAAGTTATCTTCTCGAAGGTGAGCAATAACCTAAGCCCGTTCCTGGTCTTTTTCTCCTTCATCTTGCAGGCGTGCGGATGCGTTTGCACATACTGCAGCACCCTGGTAAAGGCATTGGTCTGGTAAAATCTGGATTGCTGGTCTGCAATAAAATAACCTATCATTTTACCCTGCTTCATCACCACCTTCTCAAGGCCTATCTTGGAAGCGATCCACTTCACCCTAACACTGTTCAGTAGGTCTTCTGCCTCTGCCGGCAACTCCCCAAACCGGTCGGTGAGCTCGGCTTCAAATTTCTGCAGTTCCTCTTCAGAAGTGATATTATTAAGCTGGGTATAAAGATTCAGCCTCTCGGAAATATTATTGATATAATCATCAGGGAAGAGAATCTCAAAATCAGTATCGATCTGCGTATCCTTCACAAAGGTCTTATCCTCTATATTTTCGGTCTCGCTGTAAAGTTCCTTGAATTCGTTCTCTTTCAGCTCTTCAATGGCCTCGTTCAAAATCTTCTGATAAGTGTCGAAGCCTATTTCGTTGATGAACCCGCTTTGTTCCCCTCCAAGAAGATCCCCGGCACCCCTTATCTCAAGGTCTTTCATCGCGATATTGAAACCGCTTCCAAGCTCGGAGAATTGCTCCAGCGCGGTCATCCGTTTCCTGGCATCTTCTGTCATCACCGAATACGGAGGCGTGATAAAGTAACAGAAAGCCTTTTTATTGCTTCGGCCTACCCTTCCGCGCATCTGGTGCAGGTCTGAAAGGCCGAAGTTGTTGGCGTTATTAATGAAAATGGTATTCGCATTTGTCACATCAAGCCCGCTTTCTACAATGGTGGTTGAAACCAGCACGTCGAATTCCCCGTTAATGAAACTCAGCATCAGCTTCTCCAGCTTCTTCCCTTCCATCTGCCCGTGGCCTACCCCAATCCGTGCATCGGGCACCAGCCTTTGGATCATCCCGGCAACCTCCTTAATGTTTTCTATCCGGTTATGAATGAAGAATACCTGCCCTCCACGCTGAATTTCATAAGAAACCGCATCTCTTATGGTCTCTTCCGAAAAGCGGATCACGTGGCTTTCTATCGGGTAACGGTTTGGCGGCGGCGTGGTAATGGTGGAAAGGTCTCTCGCAGCCATTAAACTGAACTGGAGGGTACGCGGAATTGGTGTTGCCGTTAGCGTAAGAGTATCCACATTTTCCTTGATGGTCTTCAGTTTATCCTTAACGGCAACTCCGAATTTCTGCTCCTCGTCCACGATCAGCAATCCAAGATCCTTGAATTTAACCGACTTGTTCACTAACTGGTGGGTCCCAATTATGATATCTACCTGGCCATTCTCAAGATCCTGTAAGGTCTCTCTCCTTTCTTTGGCAGTACGGAATCGGTTAAGATAATCCACCCGCACCGGAAAGTCCTTGAGCCTTTCTCTAAAGGTCTGGTGATGCTGAAAGGCAAGAATGGTGGTAGGCACCAGGACGGCCACCTGTTTCCCGTTATCCACCGCCTTGAAAGCCGCACGAATAGCGACTTCGGTCTTTCCGAAACCAACATCCCCGCATACCAGGCGGTCCATTGGCCTTTCGTTCTCCATATCCTCCTTCACCGCCTGGGTAGCAGTACTCTGGTCCGGAGTATCCTCATAGAGGAATGAAGCTTCCAGCTCGTGCTGAAGGTAAGAATCAGGGCCAAAGGCGTGGCCTTTCTGCAGCCTTCTCTTGGCATATAATTCTATCAGGTTATAAGCAATATGTTTAACCCTGGCTTTGGTCTTTTTCTTAAGGTTCTTCCAGGCGTTACTGCCCAGCTTGTAGATCTTCGGGGCTTTCCCATCTTTCCCGTTGTATTTCGAGATCTTGTGAAGGGAATGGATGCTCAGATACAGAATATCACGCTCCCCGTAAATAAGCTTGATGGCCTCCTGCTTCTTGCCTTCAACGTCTATCTTTTGCAGGCCGCCAAATTTCCCGATCCCGTGATCAATATGGGTCACAAAATCACCAACCTCAAGGTTGGTAAGTTCCTTAAGCGTGATCGCCTGTTTCTTGGCATAACCGTTCTTAAGGTGAAATTTGTGATAACGTTCAAAAATCTGGTGATCTGTATAACACACCAGTTTCGAATCTTCGTCTATGAAGCCCTGGAACATAGAAAGAACTAGGGTCTCGTACTTCACCTCCCGCTCCTGGTCATCAAAAATATCGTGAAAACGCTTTGCCTGCTGGTCGCTTACGCAAAAAATATAATTAGTATACCCGGCTTCCTGGTTTTCGATAAGATTCTCGATAAGCAGATCGAAATGTTTATTGAAGGCCGGTTGTGGCTTAGTATTGAATTCAATTGATTTCTCAGACTTCAGGAATGCCTGGGTGCTCAACTCGACAACCGAATAATCCAGAAGTTGTTTTTTAAGCAATTCTGAATTGCAGAAAAGCTCCTTGGGTTCGCTGTGCTTTACATCTTCAGAAAGACCTTTAAAAGCTTCTTCGGCTTTGCTGAAAAGCTTATCGATCTGCCCGCCCAGAAGGTCCAGGTTCTTAACGAAAACCACCGTTTTGGCCGAAATGTATTTCAGAAAACTCTCTCTGATCTCGTCCAGGTGTTTGTTCTCCACATTTGGCATCACCGAGATCTTCTTCACCTTATCTGTAGAAAGCTGGGTCTCCACATCAAAACTCCTGATGCTGTCTACCTCATCTCCAAAGAACTCTATCCTGTATGGCTCGTCATTACTGAAAGAGAACACATCTATGATCCCGCCGCGAACGGAAAATTCCCCGGGTTCGGTCACAAAATCCACCCTTTTGAACTTGTATTCAAAAAGCACTTCGTTCACAAAGTCGATAGAAAGTTCATCGCCAAGGGAGATCTTCAGGGTACTCCTGTCCAGCTCCTTCCTGGTCACCACTTTTTCGAAAAGCGCATCGGGATAAGTGACTATGATGGCCGGTTTCTTCCTTGAATTTATCCTGTTCAACACTTCTGCCCTTAGCAACACGTTGGCATTATCGGTCTCCTCGATCTGATAAGGCCTGCGGTAACTTCCGGGATAAAAAAGTACGTTCTTGTCTCCTATAAGCTGCTCAAGGTCGTTCAGGTAATAGGCAGCCTCCTCCTTATCATTAAACACCAGCAAAAAAGGACTTTCAGCCTCTTTAAAGGCATTGGCGATCACGAAAGACAGGGATGAACCAACAATGCCTTTAAGATGTATTTTCGGGGTGTTTTTTTGGGAAAGGGCAATAGCATTTTGCAATTCCTGCTGCTGCGGGGATTGTGCAAAGCTTTGGGCAATAGAAGATTTACTCATTGCGGCAAAGATAATTCCTGTTGTTCTGCCTCACAATAGCTGCCCTTAGTTTTAACTATTCCTTCGCATTCTAAGCCAGTTTTATCATTTCCATAACACAGGAAATGGGCAATGATAATTACTTTGAAGGAAATAGAACTTAAAAATGGGGATCAAGGAATTTGACGTATTTGTGATAGGAACCGGAACAGCAGGAAAAGGCGTGGCCAAAAATTGTGCAAAGGAAGGCCTGAAAGTGGCCATAGCCGACAACCGGGAATACGGCGGCACCTGTGCCACCAGGGGTTGCGATCCCAAAAAAGTGCTCGTAGGGCTAACCGAGATCATAGACAGGGCAAAAAAAATGCAGGGGAAAGGAATTACCTCTATGCCCGGGAAAAGCTGGAAAGACCTGATGGCTTACAAAGAAAGCTTTGTAAACACGGTGCCTGCCGCGACCGAAAAAGACCTGAAAGCCCTGGGTATAGAACTATACCACCAATCTCCGAAATTTCTTGATGAAAATACACTTTCGGTTGAAGGGAAGACCGTAAAGGCAAAGAAGATCGTGATCGCCACCGGAAACAAGCCGCTGGACCTTAAAATACCGGGAGCCGAACACGCGTTGATAAGCGATGATTTTCTCTCCCTTAAAAAACTTCCGGAATCGATGATCTTTATAGGCGCCGGTTATGTGGGGATGGAATTCGCCCATATTGCCGCCCGTTTTGGGGTAAAGGTTACGATGATAGACGTAGCCCCGCGAATACTTACCAATTTCGATGAAGATATGGTAACGCATTTACAAAAGGCTTCGGAGGAACTTGGGATAGAATTCATCTTTAATGCCGAAGCGGCTGAGATCGAAAAACTCCGAAAGAATTTCAGGCTTAAGGCTAAGCAGAATGGAAAAGAGATCTCCCTTAAGGCTGAGATGATCATTAACTCGGCCGGAAGAGTCCCTTCTATAGACCAACTGGAGCTCGAAAAAGGAAATGTAGCCTTCGGTAAAAAAGGAATTGAGGTCAATGAATATCTTCAGAACACCTCCAATAAGAATGTGTATGCCTGCGGGGATGTTTCGGCCAGTGACGGCCTGCCGCTAACACCGCTTTCTTCCCAGGAAGCGCGGATAGTTTCAGCGAACCTGTTGCATAAGAACAAGCCCGAAAAGGCGAATTTCCCTCCGCAGCCTTCCGTAGTTTTCACCCTTCCGAACCTTGCTTCGGTAGGGCTTTCAGAAAAAGAAGCGAAAGAAAAAGGCTATAATATCAGGGTGAACAACAAGCTTGCCACAAAATGGTTCAATGCCAAACGCATCAACGAAAAAGTGTATGCTTTTAAGACCATTATAGATAAAGATTCAGGAAAGATCCTGGGAGCTCATCTTGCAGGGCCTGAAGCCTCAGAAATGATCAATGTGTTTGTGCTTGCAATGTGCGGCGGACTAGACTGTGAAACCATAAAACGTATGATCTTTGCCTACCCTACCTGGGGCAGTGACCTGAAAAGTATGCTTTAGACCTTCTCCTTATTCATAAGACGATAGATAGGGTTGGTTTTCCTGTTCTTCCATCCGTGATAGGTGATGTTGGAAAGAATGGCAACGGCCCCTATCAAAGCGGTATAGGAAAGGACGGGAAGTTCATCAAAATGCCGGAAGTAAATGGCCACAAGTGCCCAGATCCCGACAGCAGCAAATTCCCTCATATTCCGGGTATAGATCATCGCAATATTGATCACTGTCGCTACCACGATCATAAGCATCGTCCATTGCAATTCATTAAAATAGACCACGTTCCAGCCAATCTTAGTGAGGTAGGCTGCGATGTTGGCAATAAGGGCCACGCTTATCCATCCCGAATAAAGGCAAACAGGCCACCAGGGAAAAGCAATGATCTTAAGAGGAGCATCCCAGCGTTCCATATTGGTGTTCAGGATCACTTTAATGAGTGAGAAAAGAATAAGAATCATAATCAACACCGAAAGGCCGGTAATTTCAAATAGCCAGGCAAAGACCCAGGCAGAGTTGGCCAGGTTGGCCAGCAGGAACCACGGTCCCGTTTTTTCTATGATCCACACCTCTTTGGTGTTCTTAAAAGCCACCCGAACCAGAAAAACAGAATAAGCAAGCAGTCCCAGATAAATGGCTCCCCAAATGGCAAAGGCATAGCCGGCAGGGGTAAACAGGTTCTCATATTCTGCGCTCAGGCTACCCACCGTATTGCCGTTTATCTCCAGGATCTGGGACACATAACTCACAGCGATAGCGAGGATGACCGAACATAAATTTAAAATGGACAGCTTCTTATTCATAAGTTCATTTTTACGAATAGACTAAAATTACCTCTTTTTTGGTTAGGGCATAAATCTCGTCCCCTTTTTCAGGCTTAATGATGTAGTTGCCGGTAAACTCACCAAAGGCCGGAAGGATCAGGCGGTGATCTGTCTTATAGAAACAAGGCAGTTTAAGGCTTTGTTTTCCCAGTCCCTGGAGATGGTATCCCGGATGAATGTGTCCGCAAATATTAAAGCTTCCATCCCTGTCTTCAGGCTGGTGGGTGAGCAGAAACTTCCCAACTCTCACTTCCTTATAGATCTCTATACCCAGCTCCTCATACTTCAGAGGGGAGATCACATCGTGGTTTCCTGAAACGAGAAAGACCTGGCAGTCAAGCTCCCCAACCCATCGCTCGAAGAGCTGCCATTCCGAATTCATCGCGCTGTGAAAAAGGTCTCCTAGGAAACAGATCATTTCCGGATCAAATCTTTTTACGGCTTCTTCAAGCTGAAGAAAGTTTTGACCAATGGCCTCTTGAGGTACAGCACTGCCATATTTTCTGAAATGCGAGATCTTCCCAAGATGAACATCACTGATGAGCAGCATCTCTTGGTCTATCCAGTATGCCGCACCCGAAGGATGAAATTCAAAATTCTGCCCTTTTAATTCTATGTTCAAATTCCTGCTTTTTTGTTTTTCTTAATTTGTATTTCCCGAAGCTGTCTCAGCCATTTAACCGCGACTCACTCTATGCAGAAACTCAGCCGCTTTCTCCAGGGTCTCATCGGTCTTTGCAAAGCAGAAGCGCAGTTGTTTATTATCCTTTTCATCGATATTGAAAACCGAAACCGGAATAGAAGCAAGCTTGTAATCCCTGGTAAGACGTTCGGCAAAAGCCACATCCCTTTCATCGGTTACTTCTGAAAAATCCAGTAACTGGTAGTAAGTCCCTCCCGAAGGTATGGCTTTAAAATTGGTATCCTCTACCAACCCGAGAAACTTATCCCTTTTCTGCTGATAGAAATTTCCAAGGCTCAGATAATTATCAGGGTTTTTCAGATAGGCGGCAAAAGCGTGCTGAATGGGGTGATTGGTACAAAAAGTTGTGAGTTCGTGTATCTTCCAGATCTCTTTCATCAAGGTTTCAGGCGCAACACAGTAGCCCATCTTCCAGCCGGTATTGTGAAAGGTCTTCCCGAAAGAAAAACAGGCGATAGCTCTTTCCGAAAGTTTCGGGTATCGCAACACGCTCTGGTGTTCTATTCCGTCAAAAATTATGTGTTCGTAAACCTCATCGCTCAGCAGGATGATATCGGCGTCTTTCAGCAGCCTTTCCAGCTGCTGCATATCTTCCTTCTCCAAAACCGTCCCGGTGGGATTATGAGGAGTATTGATAATGATCATCCTGGTTTTAGAAGTGATCTTTTCCGCCACTTCCTGCCAGTCTACCTTAAACTCCTTTCCTTTAAGTTGAACCAGTACAGGTTTGCCTCCGTTTATTTTCACTGCCGGTTCATAACTATCGTATGCAGGTTTAAAGATGATCACTTCATCTCCCGGATGCACAAAAGCCGAGATCGCGCAAAAAAGCGATTCGGTGGCCCCTGTGGTAATGGTGATCTCAGACTCCACCTTGTATTGTGCCCCGTAAAGGCTTTCAATTTTTGCTGCAAGCTGTTCTCGAAGACCAGCCACCCCGTTCATAGGCGGGTATTGATTATGCCCTGCTTTCATCGCCTGGTAGGCAAGATCCTTTAAATGATCGTCGGTCTTAAAATTGGGAAAGCCCTGTGAAAGATTAATGGCGTTGTAATCATTGGCCATTTTGCTCATTACCGAGAAAATACTGGTCTTACCAGCCGGAAGTTTCGAAGGAATACTGTGAAATTGGGACATTATTCAATTTTTAAATAATATCCATAAAAAATCCCAAACTCTAAAAGAATTTGGGATCGATTTATAAGTTGTAAAAGTGTTTATCCTTTGGTAGAAGCCGAAAGATATTCACGGTTCATTCGTGCGATATTCTCAAGAGAGATACCTTTTGGACATTCGATCTCGCAAGCTCCTGTATTGCTACAGTTTCCGAAACCTTCCTCATCCATTTGTCTCACCATAGCCTTAACCCTCTCGGTAGCCTCTACCCTTCCCTGCGGAAGCAAAGCGTACTGAGAAACCTTGGCTGAAGTAAAGAGCATCGCGCTGGCATTCTTACAAGCCGCAACACAGGCACCACAACCAATACAGGTGGCAGCGTTAAAAGAAGCATCTGCTTTTTCCTTTTCAACTGGTATGGTGTTCGCATCTACGGTATTTCCGGAAGTGTTTACCGAAACATATCCCCAGGCCTGCTGAATCCTGTCAAATGCACTACGGTCTACAATAAGGTCTTTGATCACAGGAAATGCTTTTGCACGGAAAGGCTCGATCACAATGGTATCTCCATCATTGAAAGAACGCATATGCAGCTGGCAGGTAGCGATAAGCTTGTCCGGGCCGTGAGGCTCGCCGTTGATCTGAAGTGAGCAGGACCCGCAGATCCCTTCACGACAATCGTGATCAAACTCAACAGTATCTTCGCCTTTGGCTACAAGTTGTTCGTTAAGGATGTCCAGCATTTCAAGAAAAGACATATCACCGTCTACTCCGTCTATCTGGTAGTCAACCATTTTGCCTTTAGCTTCGGCATTTTCCTGACGCCATATTTTTAGATTAAGCTTCATATCTTGCAAGTATTGAGTAAGAGTATTTAGCGTTGGGTACCTGTCCCAACCCTGAAATCTCAATTCTATTTATAACTTCTTGTTTTTAATTCAATATTTTTAAATACCAGGTCTTCTTTGTGAAGAACGGCTTCTCCCGGTTTCCCGGTATATTCCCAGGCGGCAACATACTTAAAGTTCTCATCGTCCCTTAAGGCTTCCCCGTCTTCGGTCTGGTATTCTTCCCTAAAGTGACCTCCGCAGGATTCTTCTCTGTGAAGGGCATCCTTAGCGAAAAGCTCTCCTAATTCAAGGAAATCTGCCACTCTTCCTGCTTTCTCAAGCTCGGCATTTTTAGAGTTCGCACTTCCGGGAACCTTAACATTCTTCCAGAAATCCTCTCTAAGCTCTGCGATCTCGGCAACAGCCTCTTTAAGACCCTGGGCGTTACGTGCCATTCCGCACTTATCCCACATAATCTTACCAAGTTTTTTGTGGTAAGAGTCTACAGATTCGGTTCCGTTGGCATTCATAAGGTTGTTGATCCGGTCTTTAACCTCTTTCTCAGCTGCTTCAAATTCGGCAGTTTCTGTAGAGATCTTCCCGGTACGGATATCATCAGAAAGGTAATCCCCAATAGTATAAGGCAGTACGAAATATCCATCAGCAAGACCCTGCATTAAAGCAGAAGCTCCAAGCCTGTTGGCTCCGTGGTCTGAAAAGTTGGCCTCACCCGTAGCATAACAACCAGGAATGGTGGTTTGCAGGTTATAGTCTACCCAAAGCCCACCCATTGTATAGTGAACTGCAGGATAGATCATCATTGGGGTTTCGTATGGATTCTGATCTACGATCTTGTTGTACATATCGAAGAGGTTTCCGTATTTGGACGCAACCACTTCTTTCCCCAGTTTGGTAATTTCTTCTTTTGAAGGATTCTTATGTCCTGAAGTAAAAGCTTTTTCCTTTCCGTAGCGCTCAATAGCACTGGCGAAATCAAGGAATACGGCCTGTCCTGTCTTGTTCACCCCAAAGCCGGCATCACAACGCTCTTTGGCCGCTCTTGAAGCCACATCACGAGGCACAAGGTTACCAAAGGCAGGATAACGTCTCTCCAGGTAGTAATCTCTTTCTTCTTCTGAAAGCTCGGTCGGTTTTTTCTTTCCGGCTCTTATGGCTTCAGCATCTTCTTTCTTCTTAGGCACCCAGATCCTTCCGTCATTACGAAGAGATTCAGACATCAGTGTAAGTTTAGACTGATGGTCTCCCGTAACCGGAATACAGGTTGGGTGAATTTGTGTGTAACAAGGGTTTGCGAAATAAGCTCCCCTGCGGTGCGCTCTCCAGGCTGCCATTACGTTACTTCCCATCGCGTTGGTTGAAAGGAAGAATACGTTACCATAGCCTCCCGATGCAAGCACAACGGCGTGAGCCGCGTGACGTTCAATTTCTCCGGTAACCATATTTCTGGCGATAATTCCTCTCGCCTTTCCGTCTACAAGCACAAGGTCCATCATTTCGTGACGATTGAAGGCCTGTATCTTTCCACGGTTGATCTGGCGGTTCATTGCGGAATAAGCTCCGAGTAGCAACTGCTGCCCTGTTTGTCCTTTTGCATAAAAAGTACGTGATACCAACACCCCTCCAAAAGAACGGTTATCAAGGTAACCTCCGTATTCACGTGCAAATGGCACTCCCTGGGCCACACACTGGTCAATTATATTTCCGGATACCTCAGCAAGACGATACACGTTGGCTTCCCGCGAACGATAATCCCCTCCTTTTACGGTATCATAAAAAAGACGGTAATCTGAATCTCCGTCTCCCTGGTAATTTTTTGATGCGTTTATACCTCCCTGCGCGGCAATAGAGTGCGCACGTCTTGGAGAATCCTGGTAGCAAAAAGTCTTTACATTATAACCCAATTCGGCAAGGGTTGCGGCGGCACTACCACCTGCAAGCCCGGTACCTATCACGATCACATCTATGTTTCGTTTATTGGCAGGGTTAACCAGGTTGATATTGTTCTTATGGTTGGTCCACTTTTCTGCTAGAGGCCCTTCAGGTATTTTTGAATCTAAAACTGACATAAATCTTTCGAATTAAAGGTTATTAATATAGTGAAAAAGGGCTATAAAAATAAAACCTAGTGGTATTATGATAGCGTAAGCCTTTGTAAAACCACGCAGGCCTCTGGCGTATTTATCGTTCCAGCCAACAGACTGGAAAGAAGATGAAAATCCGTGGTAAAGGTGCAATGCCAGAAATACAAATGACAATACATATAAACCGGTTCTTACCGGACTTTCAAATTTCGCTACAAGCTCGCCATAATACCTTGATGCATCCTCCGGGTGAGATTCAATATACTTATGGATCATTTCAGGAAACCAGAAGTCGTAAAAGTGAAGCCCTAAAAAGGCCAAAACCACCAGTCCGGTATAGATCATATTTCTGGACATCCAGCTTGAATTGGTATTTCCTTTATAACTGGCATATTTCACCTGTCTGGCTTGCCTGTTCTTATATTCCAGGTAAAAGCCCATCACAAAGTGAAAGATCACTCCAAAGATCAATACAGGCTGCAACAGCCCCTGTACGAGCCAATAAGTTCCCATAAAATGTGAAACATCGTTAAAGACACTGGCGCTAATTACAGATAAAAAGTTTATTGAAAAATGCTGGAGTAAAAATAAGACTAGAAAAAGTCCCGATAAGGCCATAGCAAACTTTTTTGCTATTGAAGATTTTAGTAATCCACCCATTGGTTTGGTTATTTTAGTGAAAATTTACCAGCAAAAGTACACTTCAAATTAATTACTTACAAACTTTAACACCTATTTTAGGTGCTATTTAGAACTAATTCAAAGTAGGAAAAAACCAGACCGGAATTTTGTTTTTAAAAACCCTGTATTCCGAAGAAAGGGAATAAGATTCCTTCTTTTTACAAAAAGCTTAACGGCTGTAAGGCTTATTTTTTAGTAATTTCAGGATGTTAATGAAACGTGTCATTTTCAAAATTCGATTGTTCAAATGGAATTTATAGACTACTACAAATTACTGGAACTTGACAGATCGGCCACCCAGGCTGATATCAAAAAGGCTTACCGCAAGCTGGCCAGGAAATACCACCCAGACCTCAACCCTAATGACAAGGAAGCCCAAGCGAGATTCCAACAGATAAACGAAGCTCACGAAGTGCTAAGTGACCCTGAAAAAAGAAAAAAATATGACCAATACGGAAAAGATTGGGAACACGCCGAGCAATATGAGCAGGCCAGACAGCAGCAACAACGTGCAGGCCGTGCAGGAGGATACGGTGGCGGCTTTGGCGGTGGAGGAGGCCAGCAATACACCTATTCCGGCAATTTTGACGACGATACTTTTTCAGACTTCTTCGAGCAGATGTTTGGCGGAAGGGCCAGGGCCCAGGGTTCCAGAAGAGGTCATCATTTTAAGGGACAGGACTTCAATGCCGAATTACAGCTGAACCTTAAGGATGTCTATACCACTCACCAGCAAACCCTTACCGTAAACGGAAAGAACATCAGGCTTACCATCCCGGCCGGGGTAGAGAACGGCCAGACCATAAAGATAAAAGGGCACGGTGGGCCCGGAGTTCAGGGAGGCCCGAAAGGTGACCTTTACATCACCTTTAAGATCATTAACCATACAGGCTTCAAAAGAGAAAAGGAGAATCTTTACAAATCTCAGGAAATAGATATGTATACCGCTGTACTTGGAGGTGAGATCACCGTGAACACCTTCACCGGAAAGGTGAAGCTCAAGGTCAAGCCAGGGACCCAACCCGGGACCAGAGTAAAACTAAAAGGCAAGGGCTTTCCAAAATACAAGAAAGAGAACCAGTATGGCGACCTGTATATTACTTATGAAGTGAGCGTCCCCGAAAACCTGAGCCCAAAAGAGAAAGAATTGTTTAAGGAACTTCAAAAATTACGCAAATGAACCTGGAAGACCTCATAGCAACCGAAGAAATATGTACTATATATAAGGTAGAACACACCTTTATAAGTTCGCTTCACGAGAGCGGGATCATCGAGATCGTCACGGTGGAAGAAAAAGAATACGTTCGTTCAGAAAACCTTGGACAATTTGAGCGAATGATGCGTTTGCACCAGGACCTCAATATTAACCCTGAAGGTCTTGCAGCCGTGAAACATCTGCTTGACCGGCTGGAAGAACTTCAGCAAATCAACCAGCAGCTTAGAAACCGGCTTGGGCTTTATGAGTAATTCTTCAATCCAAACCCCTGATCTGAGATTCAGTCCTTAGATTTAACCAACAAAGGCAGGTTAAAACATTAATTTAAAAGCTATTGAAAATTTCTTCCTGCTTTTAACAGCAAATGCTCCCAAATACTCTTAATTTTGAAAAAATCGAAATTTATTCACTATGAGATACGATCAAATAGACCGAAAACTGTTTATCAAGAACCGTAAGAATTTTATGGACAAGATGAAATCAAGCAGTCTAGCGGTCTTTAATTCTAACGATATTTACCCTATTGGTGCAGACAGCACAATGCCTTTTCAACAAAACCGAGACCTCTTTTACCTTAGTGGGGTAGATCAGGAAGAAAGCATTCTTGTACTTTTCCCTGACGCACCAAAACCGGAACACCGCGAGATCCTCTTCCTTACAGAGACCAATCCTCATATAGCTGTTTGGGAAGGTGCAAAACTAACCAAGGAGAAAGCCCTTGAAGTTAGCGGGATCGAGACCGTTTACTGGCTTCAGGATTTCGAGAAGGTATTTTTCGAACTAATGACCCAGTGCGATACAGTTTACTTTAACACCAACGAGCACTACAGGGCGACCAATAAAACCGAAACCAGGGATATGCGCTTCATCAAATGGTGTAAAGAGAAATACCCAGCACACCAGGTGGCAAAAGCCAACCCTATACTTCAGCGTTTAAGAGCGGTTAAAGATCCAATAGAGCTTGACCTGATGCAAAAAGCCTGCGATATTACCGAAAAAGCTTTCCGCAGAGCTCTTAAATTCACCAAACCGGGAGTTTGGGAACACGAGATCGAGGCCGAATACTGGCACGAGATGATCAGGAACCGTTCCCGAGGATTTGCATATACGCCAATCATCGCCAGCGGAAACAACGCGAACGTCCTGCATTATACCGAAAACAATCAGCAGTGTAAGGACGGAGACCTTATCCTTTTAGACACGGGAGCTGAATATGCAAACTACTCCAGTGATATGACCAGGACCATTCCTGTTTCCGGAAGATTTACCAAGCGCCAGAAAGAGATCTATGATGTGGTTAACAAGGTAAAGAAAGAAGCCACTACCTGGCTAACCCCTGGGACTATGTGGACCGAATACCACAAGGAGGTAGGAAAACTGATGACCTCAGAGTTGCTTGACCTCGGACTTCTTGACAAAGCTGATGTTCAGAACGAAGACCCTAAGTGGCCGGCATACAAAAAATACTTTATGCACGGTACTGCCCATAATATTGGTCTTGATACACACGATTATGGAATTTTGACACAACCTATGGAAGCAAACCAGGTATTTACCGTGGAGCCGGGAATTTATTTGCCGGATGAAGGCTTCGGAATTCGCCTTGAAGACGACGTGGTGATCCAGGGAAAAGGAGAGCCTTTTAACCTGATGCGCAACATTCCTATTGAAACAGAGGAGATTGAAGAGATTATGAACTCTTAAGATAATATTCCTTTTTTATAAAACTGAATGCCACAAAAGCCGGAGACATCAAATCCGGAATTTGTGGCATTTTTCTTGAATAAAACTGAGCGAAATGCAAATTAAGTACAAAGAGGCAAACATATATTTCACTTCCCGGGGTTCCGGAAAACCGCTGGTTCTTCTCCACGGCTTTTTGGAATCTTCTGAGATCTGGGGTGAGCTGGCTGCGGAACTAGCACAAGAAAGACAGGTAATATGTATAGATCTTCCCGGTCACGGCAACTCAGGCTGTTTTGGAGAAATTCACGAAATGAGCGAAATGGCCCGGGCGGTTAAGGCAGTCCTGGACAAACTGGAGATCGAAAAGGTTAGTTTTGCAGGACACTCAATGGGAGGCTATGTAGGTTTGGAATTCTATAATATTTTCCCTACAATGGTGACTGCGTTGGTACTGGTAAATTCTACACCAGAAGCCGATTCCGATGAAAGGAAGCGCAACCGGGACCGGGCAACCAGGCTGGTCAAAGAAAATAAGCAGGCATTCGTCAGTATGGCGATTTCCAACCTGCTTACCAGGGAGAACAATAAAAAGTTCCGCAAGGAGCTGGAGGTCTTAAAAAACAGTGCGATGAATATTCCTACACAAGGAATTACAGCAGCACTTCAGGGAATGAAACTTCGGAAAGACCACACAAAATTGTTCGCCGAATACGATGGAAATAAACATATTATAGCAGGAGAGCAGGATCCCGTGATGGATTTTGAAAGGATCAAGAAAATTGCAGCAACCTGCAAAAGCAGGTTCAAAGGCTTTCCTGACGGGCATTTGGCATACATGGAGAACACCGAAGCCCTATTAAATTATTTGCACTTTATCGAATAATTTAACCTTTTTGTCGATCAATTAACTTTTTTTTATAACTTTAAAACTTCAGAAACAAGTAAATCAACCTTTTATGAAGAAAAGAAACCCTAAATTATTTTCGTTCGCTAAGGTTTATTGTAACATTTTTGGTCATAAATTAAGAGTTTCAAAAAACATCACTGACCACGTTCACGAATACACCTGTGCAAAATGCGGTATGGAAATGACCGATACCGCCAATGGACTTTTAGCGAGGTTAACCCCTAAATTCAAGGAAACCAACGCTTACATCGCGAAGATCCACAAAAGACGTAAGCGAAGGATGTATGCGAAAGCCTCTTAGGCTTCTTCGCCTTCTATATCGTCCATTGAGTTCCAGCCTCGGGCTATCAATGGCAATTTTTGGTTTGCCCTGGTGATAAGGTGCATCCCCTCCCCTTCTTCGGTCATATGACCTATCACGGTAAGATGAGGATTTCCTTTTATCTTATCATAATCTTTCTGAGAGATCGTAAACAACAGTTCATAATCTTCCCCTCCGCTAAGGGCGATGGTGGTACTATCTATTTCGAATTCCTCACAAACCGAGATCACGGCAGGATCTAAAGGTATTTTTTCCTCGAAAAGATTAGCTCCTACTTTAGAGCTTTTACAAAGATGGATTATTTCAGAAGAAAGTCCGTCACTGATGTCTATCATAGAGGTGGGCTTCACGTCAAGCTCTTTTAGCAAAGGCGGAATATCCTTTCTCGCCTCAGGCTTCAACTGTCTTTCTATAAGATATGAATATTGATCAAGATCGGGCTGTGCGTTTGGGTTGGCCTTAAACACCTGCTTTTCACGTTCCAGCACCTGAAGACCCATATAAGCTGCCCCAAGATCTCCCGTAACCACAAGCAGATCGTTAGGTTTAGCCCCGCTTCTGTAAACCACATCTTCTTTTTCTGCAATTCCCAAAGCAGTGACACTTATCAACAATCCAGAGGTTGAAGAAGTGGTGTCTCCCCCTACAACATCTATATTATATAACTTTGCAGCAAGTTCGATCCCCGCATATAATTCTTCCAGGGCCTCTACCGGAAAACGGTTAGAAACAGCAATAGATACGGTGATTTGTGTAGCCTTGGCATTCATCGCATACACATCTGATGCATTTACCATCACAGCCTTGTACCCCAAATGCTTCAGCGGCATATAGGCAAGATCAAAATGAACCCCTTCCACCAGAAGATCGGTAGTGACGATGGTCTGTTTATCTTCAAAATTCAACACCGCGGCATCATCCCCAATAGCCTTTACCGTCGTAGATAATTTAGGCTCAAAGCTTTTGGTTAGGTGATCTATTAGACCAAACTCTCCCAATTCTGAAAGGTTTGTCTTCATATCCTGACTATCTTTAAACATAACGTGGACTTTTAAAATGCAAAATAAGCGAATATTATTTCAAAATAAGGCAATTTGTAACAGTTTCTGAAGAATCCAAAAATCAGATTAGCCGGTAAAAAAACCGAAGATCGAGGACAATGGGAGACTTCGAAGGAAATAAAAAGTATTTAATTAATTTTCAGACAGATAGAAGATAAAAAAATCTTAGAAAAACTGATTGGTCAAACCTATGAACCTATTCTTAAAACAAATACTGAGAATATGGTAAAACGCTTGTTTTGTAGTATATTTGTGCCCAATTTAGAATTAATCTTTTTAAGCTATGATAAAAGTAAGCGAAGAGGCTAAAAAGAAGATTGCCGCTTTAATGAGCGAAGAAGGCTTTAACAGCCTCACCGACTATGTTCGCGTGGGAGTTAAAAGCGGTGGCTGCTCAGGGTTGTCCTACGAATTGAAATTTGACAATTCCACGGCCGAAAGCGACAAGATCTTTGAAGATAACGACATAAAAATATTAGTAGATAAACGCAGTGTGCTTTATTTAGCCGGAACTATTTTAGAATATTCCGGAGGCCTTAATGGCAAGGGTTTTGTGTTTAACAACCCTAATGCACAGCGTACCTGTGGGTGCGGCGAAAGTTTTTCACTATAACCCAATCAGGCATTAACTGCTTATCCCGCAAAGCGGGAATTCAAATCCAGAATCACAAGAAATGGCATATACTGAAGACGATTTAAAAAAAGAGCTCGAAACAAAGGAATATGAATACGGGTTTTATACTGATATTGAATCAGACACGCTACCCGTTGGATTGAACGAAGACATTGTAAGAGCGATCTCCAAAAAGAAGAACGAACCGGAATGGATGACCGAATGGCGTCTGGAAGCTTTCCGGGCCTGGGAGCAAATGGAAGAGCCGGAATGGGCAAATGTCCATTACGAAAAACCAAACTTCCAGAATATCTCCTATTATTCGGCCCCCAATAAAAAGCCGAAATACGATAGTCTAGATGAAGTAGATCCGGAATTACTGGATACCTTCAAAAAACTAGGGATCTCCATTGATGAACAGAAAAAACTGGCAGGAGTTGCTGTAGATGTTGTGATGGACTCGGTTTCTGTTACAACCACTTTCAAAAAGACCCTGGCAGAAAAAGGGATTATCTTCTGTTCAATTTCTGAAGCGATACAGGAGCATCCGGAGCTTGTAAAGAAATATCTGGGAACTGTAGTCCCTAAGAAAGATAACTTCTATGCTGCTTTGAACTCTGCGGTATTTAGTGACGGGTCTTTCTGCTACATTCCAAAAGGAGTAAGATGCCCTATGGAGCTGTCTACTTACTTTAGAATTAATCAGGCCGGAACAGGACAATTTGAGCGTACGCTTGTAATAGCCGATGAAAGCAGCTACGTAAGCTACCTTGAAGGTTGTACCGCCCCAATGCGTGATGAAAACCAATTGCACGCGGCTGTGGTGGAACTTATCGCTTTAGACGATGCCGAGATCAAGTACAGTACCGTTCAAAACTGGTATCCCGGTAACAGTGAAGGTAAAGGTGGTGTTTTCAACTTCGTTACCAAAAGAGGACTTTGCGAGAAGAACGCCAAGATCTCCTGGACCCAGGTAGAGACAGGTTCAGCAGTGACCTGGAAGTACCCTTCCTGTATTTTGAAAGGGGACAATTCTATAGGCGAATTCTATTCTATTGCCGTAACGAACAATTACCAGCAGGCCGATACCGGAACAAAAATGATCCACCTTGGTAAAAACACCAAGAGCACCATTATTTCGAAGGGTATTTCTGCAGGACATTCGCAGAATTCATACCGTGGTTTGGTACAGGTAAACAACAGAGCTGAAAACGCGAGAAACTTCTCGCAATGTGACTCCCTGCTGATGGGTAATGAGTGTGGCGCCCACACCTTCCCTTACATTGAAGCAAAAAACAAATCGGCTAAAATAGAGCACGAAGCTACCACAAGTAAGATTGGGGAGGACCAGATCTTTTACTGCAACCAGCGTGGGATAGATACCGAAAAGGCTATTGCCCTTATCGTAAATGGTTTCAGTAAAGAAGTGCTGAACAAACTACCTATGGAGTTTGCAGTAGAGGCTCAGAAATTACTGGAGATCTCACTTGAAGGTTCTGTAGGATAAGAAGAACAGGGAATGATTAAAAAATTAGCAGTTTTATTAATGGTTTTGAGTTTCTTCTATGCCTGCCAGGATGAAGGCAGGAAGCAAATGACCTCAGAGCCCGAAGCTGAAGAAGTCCCTGACAGCATTCAGGTTTTAACCGGCCAGTTCATTTATGTGGCCGATGCCGCTGTCCTTAGAGGTGAGGATTTTGTCTACGGGGTGACCATAGACTCGATGTCTCAGGTACTTTCCGAAAGGGTGAAGCCATTGAAAAAAGAAGATTTTGATATGGTACCGGTAACGGTAAAGGCCTGGATAAGACCAAACCCTGAACAGGAAGGCTGGGAAGAAACCATAGAAATACAGGAAATAATAGAAGTTAAAGGAGATTCGATCTCCCAAAATAAAATTGAAAATTAAACTATCCGGCTTGTCCGGATGCATACCCATACAATATGCTTAAAATTAAGAATTTACACGCGAGTATAGAAGATAAAGAGATCCTGAAAGGAATTAATCTTGAAATTAATCCCGGGGAGGTACACGCCATAATGGGCCCTAACGGTTCAGGTAAAAGTACCCTCTCTTCAGTTATAGCGGGAAAAGAAGAATATGAGATGACCGAGGGAGAGATCATTTTTGAAGGGGGCGACCTTTCAGAACTTGATCCTGAAGAAAGAGCTCATAAAGGTATCTTCCTTTCTTTCCAGTACCCAGTGGAAATTCCGGGAGTATCGGTAACCAACTTTATGAAGACGGCTATCAATGCTCACAGGAAAGCTAACGGGCTTGAGGATATGCCGGCAAATGAAATGCTGAAGCTTATCCGTGAAAAGTCTGAAATGCTGGAGATAGACCGTAAGTTCCTTTCCCGTTCCCTGAACGAAGGATTCTCAGGTGGGGAGAAGAAACGTAACGAGATCTTCCAGATGGCGATGTTGGATCCTAAGTTGTCTATTCTTGATGAAACCGATTCAGGACTTGATATCGATGCCCTGAAAGTAGTGGCAGACGGAGTGAACAAACTGCGAACTGAAAATAATGCCGTACTTGTAATTACTCACTACCAGAGACTGCTTAACTATATTGTACCAGATGTTGTGCACGTAATGGTAGACGGAAAGATCGTGAAGACCGGAGGAAAAGAACTGGCTTACGAACTTGAAGAAAGAGGGTACGACTGGGTAAAACAAGAAAAAGCGGTATAAGCACGCTGAAATTTAAGAATGTGAACCTTTATCTGTTCACTAAACTTAAACTAACAAGATGGAATTAAAAGAAAAATTAGTATCATCATTTCTCGCTTTTGAAGAAGAATTTGGAGCGAATGATGATCTTCATAAAATAAGGAATCAGGCGATTAAGGAGTTTGAAACCCTGGGCTTTCCAAGCAGAAAGGAAGAGGCCTGGAAATATACTTCCCTTAATTCGGTATTGAAACACGATTACAGCGTTTTCCCTAAGAAAGAAGATGCACTGGAATACCGTGATATCAAGAAATATCTGATTCACGATATAGATACTTATGACCTGGTTTTTATAGACGGCATCTACTCCTCTCACTTGTCGCAAACAACTCACGATAAGATAGATGTATGTTTGATGTCTTCAGCTCTTAACAAGGCTAAGTACAAACCTGTAATAGAGAACTACTTCAACAAGTTAGCTCCAAAATCAGGGCTTAACTCTTTAAACACGGCATTTGCGCACGAAGGTGCTTTTATTCATATTCATAAGAATAAAATGGCCGATAAGCCTATTCAGATCATCAATTTCTCTACGGGAAATGAGTCTGCATTATTGCTACAGCCAAGAAACCTGATCGTGGTAGACGAGAACTCTCACGCCCAGATCATTGAGCGTCACCAGAGTCTCACAGACCATCCTGTACTGACCAATTCGGTTACAGAGATCTATGCCGATAAAAGAGCTATTGTAGATTATTATAAGATCCAGAATGATAAGACTTCAGCTTCCCTTATCGATAATACTTTTATCGAGCAGCAGGCTGAAAGTAACTGTTCTGTACACACCTTTTCTTTTGGTGGGCAATTAACCCGTAACAATCTTAATTTCTACCAGAAAGGTGAACGCATCGAATCTACCCTAAAAGGGGTAACGATCATTGAAGGAAAACAACACGTAGATCACAATACCCTGGTTCACCACATTGAGCCGAACTGTGAAAGTCACCAGGATTATAAAGGTATTTTCGCTGAAAGATCTACAGGTGTTTTCAACGGGAAAGTGGTCGTAGAGAAGGAAGCTCAAAAGACAAATGCATATCAGTCTAACAACAATATTCTTATAGACGATAAGGCTACCATCAATTCTAAACCTCAGCTGGAAATATTTGCTGACGATGTTAAATGTAGCCACGGTTGTACCATAGGACAGCTTGATGAAGAAGCATTGTTCTATCTGCAGTCCAGAGGTATTCCAAGAAAGGAAGCCCGCGGACTTATGACCTATGCCTTTGCCAATAATGTTCTGGAAAGCGTTAAAATACCTGAGATCAAGAAAAGAATCAACAAACTTATTGCTTTAAAGCTGGGTGTAGAGTTAGGTTTTAACCTGTAAGAAATGCTATTTTAAAGTAGCATCCTAAACACCTGCCCTAAAAATAAATAACTGAGAATGAGCCTTGCTACTGAGAAAATATCATTGGACGTTGAGAAGATAAGAAAGGATTTCCCTATTCTAAAAAGGGAAATCAATGGCTATCCGTTGGTGTATTTTGACAATGCCGCCACCTCTCAAACCCCACAACAGGTGATAGATGTGATTGTGGATTATTATTCCAACTACAACGCCAATATTCACCGCGGGGTTCACAGCCTTTCTCAGGAGGCCACAGATAAGTATGAAACTGCCCGAAGGAAGATTCAGCAGCATTTTAATGCAGCAAACCCGGAAGAGATCATCTTCACCTCTGGAACCACTCACGGGATAAACCTCGTGGCTAACGGTTTTTCAGCTTTACTGGAAGCGGGAGATGAGATCCTTGTTTCGGCAATGGAACATCACTCCAACATAGTACCCTGGCAAATGCTTTGCGAAAAGACAGGAGCGGTACTCAAGGTGATTCCAATGAATCAGGAAGGTGAACTTATTTATTCTTCTTTTGAAGAGCTGATTTCGGAAAAAACCAAGGTTGTATTTCTAAACCACGTCTCTAACGCATTGGGAACAATAAACCCCATCAAAGAGATCATTAAGAAAGCACATTCGGTAGATGCGGCCGTTCTGATAGACGGAGCCCAGGCGGCGCCTCATATCAAGGCCGATGTTCAGGAACTGGATGTTGATTTCTATGTGGTGTCTGCTCACAAAATGTGCGGGCCTACCGGGGTTGGTGTGCTTTACGGAAAGAAAAAATGGTTGGAAAAGCTTCCTCCCTACCAGGGTGGCGGAGAGATGATCTCCACCGTGACCTTCGAAAAAACCACCTATGCGGACCTGCCTCACAAATTCGAGGCCGGGACCCCGAATATTTGCGGAGGCATAGCTTTTGGAGCCGCTATAGATTATATGAATAAAATAGGCTTCGACAAGATTGCCGCCTATGAGAAGGAGTTGCTGGATTACGGAACCAGTAAACTTCTTGAGATTGAAGGAATGCAGATCTACGGAATTTCAAGGGACAAAACAGCAGTGATCTCTTTCAACATTGAAGGACTACACCCATATGACATTGGTACCCTTGTAGACAAAATGGGAATCGCTGTTCGTACAGGCCATCATTGCGCCCAGCCCGTTATGGATTTTTATAATATTCCCGGGACCATAAGAGCTTCCTTTTCATTTTACAATACAAAAACCGAAATAGACCGTTTTATTGAAGCGGTCAAAAAAGCGAAAGCTATGCTTTCTTAAAAACCAACCATATGAAAAAAATGATCTTTATTTTAAGTCTTATCCTCTTTGTTTCCTGTGGGGAAAATGAAAAAAAGGAAAAGACAACCGATAAAGCCGAAAACACTGAAAAGCCAACTGAAGAAATAAAGACAAGCCTTAGCGAACTGCGGAATCAGACCGGGAGCTACAAGATTATAAAGCTTGCCAACAAGGATTTGGGAACTGAGGAAATTTTACTTGAGTTTGACGGAGATTCCCAGAAAATATCCGGTAATCTTGGATGCAACGATTTTGTTTCTGCCTTCAAACTAACCGAAGACCGGGTGAAATTTGATCCGCCTATCGGGACCAAGATGTTTTGCGAAGGCAAGATGAAGAATGAAGAAAGCCTGGGAGAGATTCTTCCAAAGATCACCAGGGCGAAGATAAATGAAGAAGAATTGGTATTTTTATCAAAAGATAATGAGGTTTTACTAAGCCTTGAAAAAACAGAACAAAGTGAGTAATATTCAGGAAAAACAACAGGAGATCGTAGAAGAGTTCGCAATGTTCGACGACTGGATGCAGCGTTACGAATATATGATCGAGCTTGGGAAGTCCCTGCCTTTAATAGACGATAAATACAAGATAGACGAAAACCTTATCAAAGGCTGCCAGAGCAAGGTGTGGGTGCACGCAGAGCTTGAAAGCGATAAACTGGTGTTTACCGCCGACAGTGACGCCATCATCACCAAAGGAATAGTAGCTATCCTCATCAGGGTATTCTCTAATCAGCATCCTTCAGAGATCATTGAAGCCGATACTAAATTCATTGATGAAATAGGCCTGAAAGAACATCTTTCTCCTACCCGAGCCAATGGATTGGTAAGTATGATCAAACAACTGAAAATGTATGCGGTGGCATACCAAACCCAATTGAACTAAAATGGAACAAAAAATAGACACCCAGGAATTAGGAGAAAAGATCGTAAAGGTCCTTAAGACCATTTATGACCCTGAAATTCCAGTAGACATCTACGAACTGGGATTAATTTACGATGTGATGGTAAGCACAGATTATGATGTGAAGATCCTAATGACGCTTACTACCCCAAACTGCCCGGTGGCTGAAACCCTCCCGCAGGAAGTGGAAGAGAAAGTGAAATCGGTAGATATGGTTAAAGATGCCGAAGTGGAGATCACTTTCGATCCGCCGTGGAGCCAGGACCTTATGAGTGAAGGCGCTAAACTGGAATTGGGACTGTTATAGTACCCAGAAGAACTTTAAAAACCTGAAAAACTATGTCTGCAGAAATTGTAAACAGAGTGGCTAACAGCAAACTGGTTACTTTTAATCTTGAAGATCACTATCCACAGGGAGAAAGGGTTCTTTTTGATATTAAGGACTGGTTGCTGGAAGGTTTTGTATTGAAGGAAAGCCTTTTCAGGGACGAGGCAAAAAAGCACGATTGGAGCATATATGAAGGCCAGTATGTGGCCCTCACCTGCTCCACCGATGCCATTGTGCCCGCCTGGGCCTATATGCTGCTGAGCACTTATCTTCAGCCTTATGCCAAAAAGGTGGTTACCGGTGACCTTGAAACCCTGGAAACCGTACTTTATACTGAAGTGATCTCGAAACTGGACGTTTCCGATCTTGAAGATAAACCGGTGATCGTTAAAGGCTGCTCCCAAAAACCAGTGCCACAGAATGCCTATTTATTGCTTATAGAAAAATTACAACCCGTTGTAAAAAGCCTTATGTATGGAGAAGCCTGTTCTTCAGTGCCGCTCTATAAAAAGCCAAAAAAATAAATATTCAGCCCTCAAAAGGGCTTTTTCTATTTATAAAGGATGTACCAACCAAAAAATGAAGAGATGAAGAAGATCATTACTTGCCTGGCACTACTCCTTGTCAGTGTAAGCCTTACGGCGCAGGAGGAGGAGGGAAAAGAAGAACAAAAACAAGGATGGACCAATAAAGGGAATATCGCTCTTTTGTTCAACCAATCGGCTTTTAATGCGGAATGGAGAGGCGGAGGAACCTCCAATATAGCAGGAAACCTTCTGCTTAATTATGATTTTAATTATCTGAAAGACGATTTCACCTGGGACAATAAGATCATTGTAGATTATGGTTTAACAAAGCAGAACGGAGATAAGTTTTACAGAAAGACCAACGACAGGCTGGAATTAAATTCCATCGCCGGAAAGCAGATAAAAGAAACCAATTGGTATTATTCTATGTTCCTTAATTTCAGAACCCAGATCACGAAAGGTTATGAATACGGTGAAGACGAAATGGGAGAAACCATTCGCACTGAAAGAACGCATTTCCTTTCCCCGGGATACCTTCAGATAGGACCCGGTATGCTCTGGAAAAAGAATGAGAATTTCTATGTGAATATAGCTCCGGCGACTTCAAAACTTGTATTTGTAGATTCTGATTTCACCAGTATGCCCGGCTACACAGATGGAGATTACTTTGGGGTGGATGAAGGAGAGTCTTTGAGATACGAAATAGGTACTTCGATTTCAGCTTATGCGAAATTCGATATCGTTAAGAATGTGAATATGGAGAACATCCTTAATCTGTACTCCAATTACCTGGAAGACCCACAGAATGTTGATATCGATTATACGATGAATATGAATATGAAGATCAACGATTATTTGTCTACAAACCTTATTTTCCAGGCCATTTATGATGATAATGCCGTTTCAGGATTTCAGGTTAGGGAAGTATTCGGGCTTGGATTCAATTATGGTTTCTAAATAAAGAACCGAATTAAAAAATATCAACCTGCAGGATACGCTTCTGCAGGTTTTTTATAGTTAAATTTTTGTTGTAACCCCCTCACCAAATACGCAGTAGCAATCTATTGTGTAACTTTGTATTTATGATTGAAAAAACCGATTTAGCTTACGAGAAAACTGTTCTTATTGGTATCGTTACCAAAGATCAGGGCGAAGATAAATTAACGGAATATCTGGATGAACTGGAGTTCCTTACCTATACGGCCGGCGGAGAAGTTGAAAAACGCTTCAGCCAGAAACTGGACAGGCCAGATCCAAAGACCTTTATTGGTTCAGGGAAGATGAACGAAGTGCGGGAATTCGTTGAAGAGAATGATATCGGGACAGCCATATTTGATGATGAGCTTTCCCCGGCACAGCAAAAGAACATTGAAAAGATCCTTAAGTGCAAGGTCCTGGACAGAACCAATCTTATCCTTGATATTTTCGCCCAGAGGGCTAAGACCAGCTATGCAAGAACACAGGTGGAACTTGCCCAATATGAATACTTACTTCCACGACTTGCCGGGATGTGGACTCACCTTGAGCGCCAGCGTGGTGGTATCGGGATGAGAGGACCCGGGGAAACAGAGATCGAGACCGACCGTCGTATCGTTAGAGACAAGATCTCCCTTCTTAAAAAGAAACTCGCTACCATAGACAAACAAATGGAAGTGCAGCGTGGTAATCGTGGCCAGCTGGTAAGGGTTGCCCTTGTAGGCTACACCAACGTTGGGAAATCTACTTTAATGAACGTGATAAGCAAGAGTGATGTCTTTGCCGAGAACAAGCTTTTTGCGACCCTGGACACCACGGTAAGGAAGGTAGTGATACGTAACCTGCCGTTTCTTCTTACCGATACGGTAGGATTTATCAGGAAACTGCCTACACAGCTGGTAGAGTCCTTTAAATCGACCCTGGACGAGGTTAGGGAATCAGACCTGTTGTTGCACGTGGTAGATATTTCGCACCCAAATTTCGAAGAACATATAGAATCGGTTAACCAGATCCTTAGTGAGATCAAAGGCGGAGATAAACCTACCTTGATGGTCTTCAATAAAATCGACCAGTACGAGCCTGAAAAGATCGAAGAAGATGACCTGATCACCGAAAAGACCAAGGCTCATTATTCGCTTAAGGAATGGAAAAGAACCTGGATGAACAGACTTGGAGACGACGTGATATTCATCTCTGCCCTGAACAAGGAAAATATGGAGGATTTCAGGAGAAAGGTATATGAGGCTGTGAGAAAGATCCATATCACCCGGTTCCCTTATAACAATTTCCTTTATCCCGAATATGATAAATACGGAGAGAAGAAATAAGCTTTCTCCGAAATTCTGATATTAAAGCCCCGGATCCTGAAACCTCCGGGGCTTTTTGTTTGGCGGAAGCGTTTAAAAAGGATTCCGTAAATTAGATGATAACCAACTTTTCAAGATTATGAAAAAGATCATCCTTCTTTCAGCGTTAATTTTTTCCTTCAGCCTTTATGCTCAAAACATTGAAGGCTCCTGGAGACTCATCTCAGAAAACGGAAAAGAAATTACCGATGCGGAGGTAATACGCATTTATGAAGCAAATTATTTTGCCGAATCTGCTAAAAAGCCTGAAAATAATGAATTCTTATGGGCCCGTGGCGGAGAATTCAGCCTTAATGATTACAAGGAGAAAACAGACTTCAACACTAAAGAACCAGAAACAGTAGGAAAAGACTTAAGTCCAAAACTAGCTTTCCCTGAAAAAGGTAAACTAAAGATCAGTTATGCGAATAAGGACCAGGTATGGGAAAGAATATCTTCAGAAGACAACGACCTTACGGGAAACTGGGTGATCACCGGGCGAAAGAGAAACGGAAAAATAGATATGATGACTCCGGGTGACAGAAGAACGGTGAAAATTCTTGGGGGCGGCAGGTTCCAGTGGATCGCCTTTAATTCGGCTACAAAAGAATTCTTCGGCTCGGGAGGCGGCACCTATTCTGCAAATAATGGAAAATACATAGAAAACATCGAGGTCTTTTCAAGGGACAAGAGCCGGGCAGGCGCCAGTCTCGATTTTGATTACGAGATCAGGGACGGCAACTGGCATCACAGCGGGAAAAGCTCTAAAGGTGACCCTATCTATGAGATCTGGTCTCCCTACAAAAAGGCATATAAAAAATAGCTGATTTGAGGAGCTCCTAATTCACTCTTTCCAAAACAGCCTCCTGCGGCAGGTAATATTCCCCCGGCGGCGGACTGGTGAGGGAAAACATAATATTCTTCATTCGCTTATTATATATGAGCCTTATTTTACCCTCGGAAAGGCTCGCAGCACTTTTTATGGTACCCTTATAAATATCCTGTTTTATTCTCATAAGTGTAAGAGAATACCTTCCATTATTCTGCTTCTCACAGTCTATTTTGTCACCGTTAAAAAACACTGCACAATGGGATCCGCTAAGCATTCCATTGCCATTTTCACTTAATCTCAGATTAAATGTGTGCTGCCCGTTTCCGGAGGTCCACGCCCAGTTTCCCTGGAGGTCCTGCGCTATCCCCGTAAAAGAAATAAATAAAAAGATCAGGAGTAATTTATGCTTCATAGGAGTTCATTTTTTGATAGAGGGTAAGTTTTGATTGAATTAATTTACAACTAAAATTTCAAAATCCGGTAACCCGAACATTATCGAGATCATAAGTCGTTGTCTTATCGGGAGCACCTCCAAGATACCTGAAAGCAAAGTGCAGTTCTCCCTCAAGACAGGAAACATCTATATTTGAAGTCTTATAAAAATCAATATACCCACCTGAAGGACCTACAGGTATTCGTGCATCCAACAGCATCCAGTTTGTGGTCGCTACATTCCCTGTAAAATTGGTCGTGGCGTAGACCCTTAAGATAGTGGAATTATCATAGCCGGATTTTAGGTCGAAACTCAAAACTTCACCGGTGGTTTTACCAAGATCTATAGCGGGAGAAACCAGCCATACCTCCAAAGGAGTTTCCTGTGTATTATATGCTGAGATCCTAAGATGCCGGTTGCTGTTAGAATTCCCGGGTTCAAATAATTTAGCTCCACCGTTTACATTTATGTTTTTCCATCCGGTTGCAAGAATCCTTGCCGGCGTGGTAATATTTGTAAAATTCTCTTCGAAAAGAACTATAGAGCCCTCTTCAGAAGTGCTTCCGCAATCAAGGTATTCAGGATCACACCTCCCATTATTCATTTGCAGTGCAGCAGGTGAGTTAACTGAAAGCACAAAATAATCGTCATAGAAATTACGTGTTAACACCCCTTCAATACTACCCGAACCTTGGGGAAGTAAAAGAGATTTGAAACCGGAGTAAGTACTCGTACTCAAAATAGTGGTAGCCCCGGTTTCACAGCTTTCCAGCATCCGTTCCCCGTCATATTGATCTATGGAAGCATCTCCCGCAAACGTAAACCTGTTATTCGCCCTTATCAGGTTCCGGTTAAACTGAACATTATTCAGCTTCACAAAGAGATTCTTATGAGTTTCTTTAATTTCTGTGACTTCGAGATCTAAAGGCTTAACCTCCGCAACTTCAGCCGTACGAATAATATGCTCATCCACAAGCGCCCCGGGAATAGCCACAACATCTCCTCTGTTTTGTTTCCCCAGCTGTAGCACCCCGTTATTATAGCCCAAAATAAGACCATCTAATTTGATATAGATCTTACGCCCGAAATTGTAGGTCTCATAAAGCGAATTATCATCTACAAGAAGTTGAATTCCCGCCGTGGGGCTGGCCGGTTTATCCTGGAGTATAAGTTCCTTATAGAAATTCCCTCCTTCGTCACTGGAAACCACATAACCCGGAACATAAAGGCCGGTCTCCCGAAAATAATACATTTCGCCGGTTTCAAAATTGAAGAGACTCTTAACAGCAGCGATATTGGTAGTATCCCCGGAAATAGTTAGTTCTTCCCCCTGAAGTTCCGGAAGATCGAAATCATCTGTCTGAACACAGGAAGCTAAAATCAAAAGGCTTAACAGCCCAGAAAATATTCTTTTCATATCACATAAAGTTCATTTATCTTCAGTTAAAACCTGAAATACATATTCACGAAGTAGGTGGTGCCATAGCCATACCAATATTTATTGCCAAATAATGGCTTATCCCTTTCACGGTCTTCCTTAAGTTTTTGATAATTCGCATTCCGCGGTTGTTCGAAACCCCCAGATCTGAATACCTTATCAAGAACATTGTTCAGGCTTACAAAAAAGCCCAGATAGTTCTGTTTTAAACGCCAGGATTTACCTCCTACGGCATTTACGAGAATGTATTCCTCAAATTGTTCCTGACTTAAAAGCTGGCGTGCAATATCTTCGTCATAGTCCTGATAAGGAAGTCCGTCCCAATCAAGACCAAAATTCGCGGTTCTTGTTAATGGGTTGATATCTGCAAACCCGTGAGAAAAATAGTTTACACTGGCTCCAAACCACCAGAATTTGGGATCCCTGTATTCAAAACCAAGTTGACCAACTCTTTCCGGGCCATTGCCAACGTGATAATTCCGGAGGTAGGCTTTTCCATAATTAACCGGACCTTCAAAACCGGTGGAGGTGAGATACAAATTCGGATCATTGCTATACAGGTATTCTCCAATTGCCGTCGCAGCTTTAAGGCTTATTGTGGAAGTAAGTTTTATTTCAGCTCCCATTTCCAACCCAAGATTGCGGGTTGCCACATCAGTCAAAACCTGCTGCACAAAAGCAGATGTATTGTTACTTCCTAAACCGGAAAGCCCGTCGGCGTAGTAATAGGAGATTTCAGTGGCATCAGAAATTTCATTAAAATAACCGCTTATCCTAAGCTTTATTCTGTTCGACCTGAAGTTGTACGAAATATCCATTGATCTGATCTGTTCACTTTCCAGGCCTTTTACCGTTGTGTTATTCTGCCTGCTGTTCACAAAAACAGAGGCCAGATCAGGTGCTTCTGAAACAAAGGCCATATTGGCACTTAAGAAGTGGCGCCCGTTTAATTTATAGGTAAGCCCAGCTTTGACCCCGAAATCGGTAAATTCGAGGGTTTCACTTTTTCCAAGAGAGTTTGCCGGGTAAAATCCGTTTTGGAATAAACCGTTCCTGAAATAAGTGGAATAACCCACCTGAAGTCCGGCATAAAAATCGAAGTTGGTATATTTGAATTGTGCCTGTGCAAAGGCATCGGCTTTATCTGCAAACAATTCGTAGTTATATTTATACCTGTCGCCTTCCCCTGCTATATGGTTCAGGTTCTGAAGGTCGCTTTGCGCTATTTCATTAACAGGAATTCCGTCCTGAGCTTCCGCGAAGAGATCTATATCCAGAAAACCACTGCCACCCAAAAGATCCCTGATCTCACCGAAATTTTCGCTCTTCAAATGCCTGTAGTTAAATACTGCATTGAGACTGATATTTTCCTTTAGCAGGAATCTTAAAATTGAATTGGCCTGAATTTGGGTGTCATCGGTCCTGTCTTCTGCCAAAGCATAAACCGAATTTCCCGAACCGTTGAGATTAGCCGCATACAAAGCTCCCCAGTCCAGCTGCCCGTTCTCAACGAAATATTCCTGAGCCAGGTAGGCAGCCTCATAATTCGGGGTTTCAGAAAGCCTCAGAAAATAGGAAGGCAGCTTTTGATAATAAGCGGGGTCAGGATTACTTCCGCCTCCAAGATAAGTTTCCTGGGAATTCAGGACCGCAAGTCTTGTCCCGCCATAATCTATCCTGGTATTTGCCACTTCCCCAAACTGCCAGACCAGATTTGTGTTTATTTCGAGTCTTTGGGAAGGCTGCCAGAAATGATTGAGCATTAAAACCGGCTCCTTAACCTCTCGAAGCCTAGAGTTCCTTATCTCTCCGTCCTGATGGCCCCAGTAGGAATTGTAGGAATACCCTTTTAATTTGATAACCTCTTCAGTATTCGGGGAAGATTTTCCCCGGATATTCGGAGTATAAAAAGCAGCAAAATTGAGACTGTGCCGGCCATTTAACTTCTTCTCTAGCGCGGCAAAAAAGGAATTTGCATCATAAAGCGTTCCGTCGATATAGGCCTCCTCAGCAAAACGCCTGGAAGCTGATACCGAATAATACCAGCCCCCGCTTAATTCGCCGGAATTATAGGTCCCCATTAACCTACCCGTATAGCTTCGGTTAGCCGCTGAAACCGAGATTCGCCCCCCGGGACTGTACTGGGAAGCCCTCATAATAATATTGGTTGTTCCGGCAATACCTCCAAAACCTTCCTGAGCCGGAGCACTTCCCATATAGAAAATCTGATTTCGTTGCACATCATTAAGTCCTCCCCAGTTTGCCCATTGGGGTCTGCCATTATAGAGCTTATTCATCTCCACCCCGTTTATCATCAGGCTTCCATATTCACTTCCCAGACCACGAGGTCTGAAGAAGCTCTGGCTAAAATCATAGGCAGCAGCATTTAAAAACACATCCCTGGAAGATTGTAAAAGCCCGGCAATATTATCAAAGCCCGACTCCTCTTTATTGAGATCACTTTCCGGGAGGCTTATGTTCCCAATAAGCATTTGTTGGTTTTCCAGATCGGGCTGCATATAAATAAGGTCCAGGTCTTTAACCTCCCCCGCTTTTAAAGTGACCGGAATTCGCTGAATCTCGAAGCCCGACTTAGAAACCACAAGAATCAGTTCTCCTTCGGGAAGGAGTTCAGAAGAAAAATTAAACCAACCATCTGACCCTGAAGTGGTCTCAATGACGATATTATCTGTAGTGATAACAGCTCCGGCAACGGGAGTAAGTGAGGCAGCATCTACCAGGGTCCCGGTAACAGCTGTCTCTTGCGCACATATTTCTGATACGCAGCTCGCTATCAGGAAAATTAGTAGTAGTCTTTTCATTTATCTCATACCCGAAAGGCGATATAATTTTACTCGAAATAGATATAACTAACAAATTTTCAGTACTTTAGGTTGTTTATTTTTTAATCAGAAATGCGAACAAAAATGCAACGGAGGCTTAAATTTGTTATCCTTTTAGTCTTTGCAGGAAGTTATTTTCAGGCCAGGGCACAGCAAGAAAAATCCTATAAAATTGTCAGTATTGCATTTTACAATGTTGAAAATCTCTTCGATACTGAGAACGATCCGTTTACATTTGATGACGATCGTACCCCCGAAGGAAAAGATGCCTGGACCGAAGAAAAATACAGGGAAAAACTTCAAAACCTGGCAAAAGTGATCTCTGAAATAGGCATAGAATCTGCCCAGGTTTCGCCGGCCATCATTGGTCTTGCAGAAGTAGAAAATTACCGGGTACTGGAAGATCTTGTAAATCAACCTGCCCTAAAAAACAAGAACTATGGGATAATTCATTATGACTCGCCGGACAGCCGCGGAATTGATGTGGCTATGCTTTACCAAAAATCTGTGTTCGCCCCCACCAGTCATCACGCCAGAAAGCTAAGCTTATCGGAGCCGGGTTCTCCGAAACCGGAAAAAACCCGAGATCAGCTTGTGGTTAGCGGAAAGCTGGATGGAGAAAACTTCAGTTTTATTATCAACCACTGGCCTTCGCGTTCCGGAGGTGAAAAGGCAAGCGAATATAAACGAATTAGAGCCGCAGAACTAAACAGAAAAATAATCGATTCGATCTTCCAGAATGAGCCATATATGAAGATCGTAAATATGGGCGATTTTAATGACGATCCTCATAACCGCAGTATCAAAACATACTTAAAAACCGGTTCGGTCAAGAAAGATTTAAAACTTCAGGAGTTATTTAACCCTATGGAAAAGATGCAGAAAGAGGGTAGCGGGACTTTGGCATACCGGGACGGATGGAACCTTTTCGACCAGATTATGCTGTCGGGAACGGCATCCCAAAATGAATACGATTCTTACCAGTATTATAAAGCTGGGATATTTAACAAATCATACCTTATTACGCCAAAAGGCCAGTTTCGGGGCTACCCCTTAAGAACTTACGGTTATTCAGGCTATCAGGGGGGATATAGCGATCATTTCCCGGTCTATATTTATCTTATCAAGGAAAGTGCTTCTGCAACAAATTAGTGCAGCAGAAATCGCTTAAAACAAAAACACCCCGCAAATTGCGGGGCGTCTTATTAAATCTTGGATTTTTAGAACCAGGCGCTCCAAGGTATTCTTGACAATACCAGGATAAGTGCCAGGGTATAAAAGATGGCAAGCGTCTTGAACTTAGGTGTTGAAGTCAGCTTTTTCTTGTGTTTGGAATATCCAACGGTAATCAGCACGATGGCAAGGATCATTATTAACGGATGCTCCACATTGTATAATCTTAAGGTGGAATCTTTCATTACTCCTCCCATTCCAACTTCACCGAACATCCTGAAGTAAGGCGCAATAAAATAAAGAAGCAGGCCTATCAGAAGCTGAATATGCGAAACAATAAGCGTGAATAGAGCAATTCTGAAATTAGTAGCTCCGTATTCCTTTTTGGTAACTGTACCTATTATGGCATTAAAAGAGGCTATTATTAGCATAATTACGACCAGGTAAGCCCACCAGGAATGAATAAATTGAACTGTAGTGTACATATATCTTTTTTAAGAAATTAAAATTACAAATTCTTTATCATAAACTCCGGAAAAGCCCGGAATGCTTTTACCAACGATTTTCTGCCGCCTCGCCTCCCCAGATGAGAGTAGCAAGATACGGGTTGTCTATAAAAGGATTCCTGTTCCCCTGGGCTCCTTCTATCACATTGTTCCTCTGGATCTCAAAATCCGATACCGGATCTTCCCTGTTCCATTCAAGAAACAACTGAAGGCTTCCTACGGTTTCAAAATCCTCTCCATATCTCAGGTGAACATACATTACCATACGGGCAACATCGCCTTTCCACTCATCCCCGGGATACCATTTATCACCATCAACAAGTTTATATGATCCGCTACCATCGGTAAAAGGGAAGTTCAGTCGCTGTGAGTTGATGTCCACATCGGCCACACGCATATGGTGCATATCATTTTTGGCCTCTTCTGAAGAAAGTCTGGATTGAGGGTAAATATGCTCAGTATTGAATGTTTCCCCTTCGCTCAGGTCTCCTTGCTGGTATTCATCCTTTGGACGACTGTCTCCGGAATACATCAGGATCACATTATTAGAATTATTAAGGTCCTCATCGGCCTCATACAGATAATCGTGTCTCTGGTAATATTCAAGACGGTTTACGTGCTCATCTGTGGTGAAATCTGTAAGTACCTGCAGCAATAACTGCGGGTCTTCGGTGAAAGTGACATCTCCATAATAATCTTCATATCCAGATGGAATATCAAAAGCTACAGGGTCTACAATGGTTACGGTAACCGTCCCGGTAACGCAGGTAGAGGTAGCATCATCATCACAAAGGCTGTAAGTAAAGCTGTCTTTCCCTTCAAATCCTGATGCAGGCTTGTAGGTAATGGTGCCATCGGCGTTAAGCTCTGCAGTACCATTTCCGTCCGCATTTACAGAGGCGATCACCGCCCCGTCAATTGCTTCATCATTATTCAAAACATCATCGATCACCACCTGGTCGGTACCAACACTAATCACTACAGCATCATCATTGGCGACCGGTGAACCTTCATCTATAACGTTTACGGTTATAGTAGCCGTAGAACAGGACGGGTTTTCATCGTCATCACAAAGAGTATAGGTAAAACTATCCTCACCCGAAAATGTTTCATTAGGAGTATAGGTTATGGAACCGTCATTTTCCAAAACAGCAGTTCCGTTAGTTCCCTCATATTCTACCTTGATCACGCTTGCATTATCTACTACCACATCATTAGAAAGGTGATTTTTAATGCTAAGCGAAGTATTCTCGGCGGTTTCATAAGTATCGGCATTGGCCTGAGGATCTCCAGCATCACCAACATTTACCGTTACAGTCGCCGTAGAACAACGATCGGAATCTCCGGGAACACAAATGGTATATGAGAAAGTATCCTCTCCCTGGAAATCGGCCGGGGGGTTATAAGTATAGGTCCCGTCCCGATTATCCTTTAGCTCTCCCCCTTCAGAAGTAGAAGCCTCAAAAGAACTGATGCGGGCATTATCGGTAGTAGTATCATTATCCAATAAGACATCAGCATCAATAACAAGTTCCTCATTTTCCTTTGCTGAAAGCGCATCGTCTACCGCAACCGGGTTCTCCGGTGTAGGATTAGGTTGTGGAGTCGGGTCTTCTTCGGTGCTACATCCAAGGATCAAAACAGATATAGCCAGGTACACTAATTTCTTCATTATATAATTTTAGGTGAGATTGCAAATATCATATAAATCAATCAATTAAAAAACCTCTTATCCCGAAGGACAAGAGGTTTTCTAAAGTTATTATGAAGGAGCGTCGTGATTATTCGTTAATCACCCATTCTCCGTCTTCATTTTTAATAAGGCTGATCTCTTCAGTAGTATTAGTACCGTTGTAAATAGCATAGGTAATAACATACTTCTGACCAACTTCAGCATTAGGAGCGATCTCATCAAGGAGAACCTGCATTGCTTCAAGGATCATATCATCACTCCAGTAAGCAGAATTTCCTTCTCTACGGTCGAAGTTAGAATATTGATCCACGCTTCCTGCAGGACCAGGATAGACCTCGCCAAATTCAGAAGCGATAATCGCGTAATCTGAACCGGCAAGGGTGTATCTGATAGTGTTATCAGGAATCCACGCAGAACCGTCGTTACCAAACTGAAGGCTCGTCTGAACCACGCTTGGGATGAAGTTCCACTCACCATTTTCAAATACGAAGTTTGCGTATTCAATGTCAGTTGATCCATCATCATAAAATTTGTAACCAACAGGAACAAAGTCTCCTTCTTCAGCATATGGGTAAACAGACTCAAGGTAGATACCTATCTTGTAAAGAGCCTCATCTTCATCATCAAAGTTAGAGTAAGTCTGTCCGAATTCTTCAGTGTAAGAATCGGCAGGAAGCATAAACGGCTCATTCCAGTCTCCGTTAGCGTAAGCAAATACCTTAGTTTCTTCGATAGTAGAAACTGAAGCGCTTTCGTCAATGATATATCCGTCATCAGTAAGGATCACGTTCCAGATCCAGGTAGTTGTTCCTCCACCAGGATAAACCTTAAAGCTTACTTCAAATTTAGCTCCGGTTTCAGCGGAAGGATATTGCTCCATCAATACGGCGTTGATAGCTTCCATAAGCATATCATCACTCCAGTAGTTGTCACTGCTTGATCTTACATCAAAACTTCCGTAGTTCCCTACGTTCTCGGCAGGACCCGGGTAAGTAGAAGCAAATTCAGAAGCTACAAATTCGTAATCTGCATTGGCGAACTCATAAGCAGTTCCTCCAACGGCTACGTAAGCGTTCCCATCAAACTGAACGGTCATACTCTCAGTACCTGAGTTTCCATTATAGATCCTGTAAGAAACGTTGTATTTCTGCCCTTCAACATCGTCATAATTCTCTGACAGAACAACATTAAGAGCTTCAAGGATCATAGCGTCGCTCCAGTAAGCATCATTATCCTCTCTTCTCTCGAAGTTGCTGTAGTTACCGGCGCTTTCTGCAGCATCTGGATATACAGAGGCAAACTCTTCTTCAATAAGATCGAAATCTTCAGGAGTAAGGTTATACATAATCTCATCGGCAAGGGTTCTGTAGGTCAATTCTACATAATCTCCCTGTTCTGCTTGAGGGTATTTGTAAGCCAATACTTCCTGGATTTCAGAAAAATCTGAAAAGTAGTCAACAGAAAGACCGATGCCTTCATAATCTGCAGAAGCTACAGTAGCTTCCTGCACTCTGATCGGGTCATAAAGATCGAAAGTAACGTTAACAGAAGAATTCGCTCCCAATGCAGGGAATTTTTCGTTAAGCACTACAGGAATAAGCTCCTTGGCTTCTTCTTCAGAACCGAAGTTTGGAAATCCAAGCTCTAGGGTTTCAGTATAATCATCCTCTTCAAGAGTATAATCTACAGCTCCTGCAACCTTCCCCTCCAGCTCTGCATCTATCTCGTCGTGGATGTCTTCCATAGGCTCACAACCTGTAATTGCAAGACCTACAAACATCATTAAAAAGTAAAATGTCTTTTTCATTTTTATATTTTTAGAATTTTATTTTCATACCTACAGTGTACGTACGTCCGAAACCGTACCATACAGAAGCAGTTCTTGCGTTAGAAGCAGATCCGTCATCAGCTACAGAAACGTATTCTGTATCTAATAAGTTATTAATATTCCCGTTAATGGTAGCATCAAAAGGACCAAATTTGAAGTTGTGCGTAAGACCAAGGTCTACAACTCCGTAATCCGGCACTTGCCAAGGCATATAGTTCCCATCATCAGTACCAACTCCAATAGGATCGAAATCTGCATAAAGCTGATCGTAGTAATTATAATCTACTCTCACCCTGGTACCAGGAAGAGCTTCGTAATCCAGTCCTAATGCGAAAGTGTTTTGAGCAGATCCACCTACAGGAACTTTATCCAGGTAAAGGTTAATAGGGTCATCCGGGTTAAGCACGTTTTGGTTATCATCATAGATGAAAACGTCGGTTACGTTACTATCCCATTTCCAATCTCCAATAGAAGCCATACCGGTAATAGTAAGGTTTTGGAAAGGTCTGTAAGAGAAATCGAATTCAATACCCTGGTGAAGTGCATCCACTCCCAGGATGTTAGCAAAGTAAGATTCTCCGCTTGCCCTGTCAAAGTAAGACTGAGTAAAGGTACGGTCTCCCCAAAGGGTTCTGTACACGTTCAGGTTAGCTCTGAAGTCTGTGCTACGGAATCCATATCCAAGCTCAGCACTAAAGATCTTCTGGTTTTTAGCTTCATCGTTAATATCGTTCTGGAAGTTCTGGAAAACCGCGTTAAAGAAAGGCGCTTTTTCGAAGTACCCGATATTAGCAAATACATTGTGATTATCGTCTATGTTATAGTTAGCACCACCTTTTGCAGAGTACCCGAAGAAATTGATAAAATCAGTTTCCTGTTCCGGGCTGCTATCTAGGTAGTTAAAATAGTCGATTCTTTTGTAAGAAGTGTTAGAGGCAGCAAGAGAAACAAAGGCAGAAAGATCATTGTTAGAGTACTCAACCTGAGCAAAACCACCTTCCCAGAGTACGATCCCGTCATTGTAGTAGTTGATCTTATCTCCTACTCTTGCAACATTTACAGGATTGTTCTCGTTGCTTCCTTCATCCAGCCAGTAAGTTCCTCCTAAAAGGTCTTTTACTTCCTGGAAGTGCTTTCCTTTATAATATCTGATGTCAACACCACCCAATAATTCGATATCCTCAGTGATCTCTGTAGAAAGCGTTGAAAGGGCTCCGTACCAGTTATGGTCGTTTCTTGAGTTGTAAAGAATGGTTTTTGAACCAAGTGCACCGTTCTCAACGTTCTCGTCTACTACAAGATCAAGATCAAGTGGCTGAAGGTATCCGCTTCTGTATGGAGAGTCAATACTTCTAAGGTTCGCATCCCCTTCGTATCCTCCACCTCCTCCGGTACCGAAAGAAGCATAAAGAGCGGTAGAAAGCTGGGTTCTGTCTGAAATATCCCAGTAGTGGTTAAGAGACATTTGAGGTTTGTGGTAGAAGTTATCCTGTACGTGCTTAACTTCTCCATTGAGGTAACCCCAGTCCCCGTTAAATTTAATTCCTCTTTCACTTTCTCTGTAAGTTTCGATCTGGTAAGAAGTCTCACGCTGACCGTGTCTTTGAGGTGCACCAAAAGCAGTGAATGACAACTGATGATTTTCACCGAAATCTTTAGAAAGGTTCAGGAAGTAAGAGTATCCTTCAAACTCGGTTCCGTCTACAAAACCATCTCCTGTAGTTTTTGAAGCAGAAACCGTTGCAGCTATTCCGTTCTCCATAACCCCGGTAGAAACGGTAGCTCCAAATTTCATATATCCATCATTACCTGTGGTCGCGAAGATGTTCCCACCTTCTTCGGCATCGGTAGTTTTTGTTACAATATTTACAGTACCACCAATAGAAGGTACTGCTACTTTTGAAGCCCCAAGACCTCTTTGAACCTGCATAGAGCGGGTTACATCAGAAAGACCGGCCCAGTTACTCCAGTAAACACGACCGTTTTCCATATCATTAACAGGAACCCCGTTAATCATCACAGCAATGTTCTCAGAGTTAAAGCCTCTAAGTCTCAATTCGGCGTCTCCAAATCCACCTCCCTGTTTAGTTGCGTAAACACCAGGAGTAGATTTAAGGATCTCAGGAAATTCCTGGTTACCTAATTTCGTCTCAATATCTGCAGCTTTAATTGTTGAAACAGCAACAGGGGTTTTTCTGTCTATCGCCAGAGAGAAACTGGTGATAACGATCTCTTCAAGAGCATCGGCATCAGGAGAGACAACTATCTGTCCCAGGTCCTGGGTTCCACCGTTTGCAACTGAAAACTGAACTTTCTTTGTTTCGTATCCTACGAAACTGATTTCAATTGCCCCCTTGGCTTTTCCAACTTCGATGGAGAAGTTACCGTCAAAATCTGTAGTGGTTCCATTGTTGGTACCCACCACCATAATGTTTGCACCCGGTAACGGACCATCCATTTCGGAATCAATCACCGTACCGGTAACTGTCCCTTGAGCAAAAATTGTAGCCGTTGCAAAAAACAAGGCTATCGCAAGTAATTTCCTCATTGTGTAAAAATTGTTTGTTTTTGAGTTAAAATTCAAGGCAAAAGAAGTGAATTCCTTAACATTAAAGATTACAGAAACGTTAAGGAATTTAACTTTAACATCTTTTGCGACTCAAAACTATAACAATTTTTTAAGCCATTGAAAGCCTGCATTTTAAAACTTCTAACAGGTTTTCAACAATAAGTGCAATTTTATGATAAAAAGTGTTTTAGTAGGTTTTTAGTAGAAGAATCGTGATTTTTCACGGAGTTTGTTTCGATTTCTGCAAGTATTTGGGTTGCAAGCTGCTTACCTAATTCCACACCCATCTGGTCATAACTATAAATATTCCAAATCACACCCTGTACAAAGATCTTATGTTCATACATAGCGATGATCTTTCCAAGGTTCTCAGGTGTTAATTTTTTAACAAGTAAACTGTTTGTAGGCTTGTTCCCCTCAAAGACCTTGAACGGCACCAGCATATCGACCTCATCCTGGCTTAAGGATTTCGCCCCAAGCTCTTTACGAACTTCAGCCTCGGTCTTACCCATAAGCAAAGCTTCTGTTTGGGCAAAATAATTAGCCATTAGTTTGTTGTGATGATCAGCGTCTTTGAAAAGAGACTCCTTAAAACCAATAAAATCGGCCGGGATAAGTTTTGTCCCCTGGTGTATGAGTTGAAAGAAAGCGTGCTGGGAATTGGTCCCCGGCTCCCCCCAGATAAGAGTTCCCGTCTGGTAATAGACCTTATCGCCATTACGGTCTACACTCTTCCCGTTACTTTCCATTATAGCCTGCTGTAAATAAGCAGGCAGCCTGTGAAGATACTGGGTGTAAGGGATCACCGCTTCACTTTCGGCCTTATAGAAATTATTGTACCAAATGCTTAGCAAGGCAAGTTGCACCGGAATATTTTCTTTAAAATCGGTATTTTTAAAGTGATCATCCATTTTCCTGGCTCCTTCCAGTAAAGCCTCGAAATTCGGGTATCCTACCGCAAGACTTATAGAGAGGCCAACGGCACTCCAAAGTGAGAATCTACCGCCTACCCAGTCCCACATTGGGAAAATATTGTCAATATCAATCCCGAACTCTTCAACCTTCTGCACATTACTGGAAACAGCAACAAAATGGTCCGACACCGCGTCCTGAGGAGCCGATTTCCTGAACCAGTTCCTGGCGGTGGTTGCATTGGTAAGCGTTTCCTGCGTGGTAAAGGTCTTGGAAACGATCACGAAAAGCGTGGTTTCCGGGTTCAAACCTTTAAGGGTTTCGTGTACGTGATCTCCGTCTACGTTTGAAATAAAGTGAACTTTCAGGTGATTTTTATAAAACTCTAAAGACTCGGTAACCATTGCAGGCCCAAGGTCTGACCCTCCAATCCCGATATTCACCACATCGGTAAAAGCCTTGCCGGTATAGCCTTTCTTCGAGCCATCTATCACTCTTTCAGAAAAGCCCTTTACTTTCTTCTTTACTTGCTGAACTTCGGAAATAACATTTTCTCCTCCAACCTCAACCTTGGCATCAGCAGAAGCCCTAAGTGCCGTGTGAAGCACCGCCCTGCCTTCTGTTCTGTTGATAGTCTCCCCATTAAAATATGAAGCTATCGCATCTTCAAGCTGGCATTCTTCAGCCAGTTCCAAAAGCAGGTCACGGGTTTCTTCTGTGATCCTGTTCTTGCTAAGGTCGCAGAAAAAATCATCCCACTCAATACTGAACTTCGAAGACCTGTTCTCATCATCGGCAAACAGGTCCTTCATCTTAAGATTTTCGACTTCTTCAAAATGCTCTGAAAGTTTTTTCCAGGCAGCGGTATGTGTAGGGTTAATATTTTTCATTTAGATATTTTTATAAGGAATACTATCCAGTTCTTTTTTCAAATCCTCGATATGCGCATAGTAAGCTTCCTTATGTGCTTTGTCTATATTCTTGGCGGTAGGCAGGTTTTGGCGATAAGGGTCAACCTGGCGCCCATTCACCCAGAATCTGTAACAAACGTGCGGCCCCGTGGCAAGTCCTGTACTCCCAACATAACCAATTACATCTCCCTGTTTTACATGCTGTCCACGCCTTACATTACGTTTGGTCATATGAAGATACTGGGTGGTATATTTACTGTTATGGCGTACTTTCACGTAATTTCCGTTTCCTGAAGTATAACTGGAAGCAATCACGATCCCATCTGCAGTAGTTACGATTGGGGTGCCGTGTGCTGCGGCGTAATCGGTCCCCAAATGGGCTTTCCAGCGCTTCTGGACAGGATGGAACCTTCTCTTCTGATAACGGGAAGAGATCCTGCTGTAATTAAGAGGAGCCTTCAGAAAGAAACTCTGTAGTGCTTTGGCCTCTTCGTCATAATAACTTGGCTTCCCGGTTACCGAATCGGCCTCATATTCGAAGGCATAAAATGGCTTGTCTGCGTGTTTAAAGACCGCCGCTTCAACACTTTCTATCCCCGCGAAGATGGTGTCATCTATGTATTTTTCGTGATAGACCATCTTAAACTGGTCTCCCTTTTGAAGCTTGAAGAAATCTATGCTCCATTGGTAGATGTTTGCAAGTTCATACACCAGCAAATTACTAAGCCCCTGCTTCTGCATGGCTTCTGAAAGTGAAGATGTCACAACTCCTGAAATCTCCCGCTTTTTAACGGAAACAGGTTTCTTTTTGGTGTACGCACGTATAGAATCTCCAATCTGAACCACAGTATAATTAATCTTATCATTCCGGTAAATGAAATACTGTGGAGTTCTGGCAGAATCCTTTTTCTTAAGGATCATATATCTTTTCCCGGCCATAATGCGCGCGGGATTGAAGGTGTCTTTTACTTTTTGTGAGATCTCATAAACCTTACCCCGGTCTACCCCGTGTTTATCAAGAATATAACCGAAGCTATCCCCTGGTTCTATGGTATCTTTTACCACTTCAAAATCATTAAGCACAAAACCGTATTCTTTCTCTACAGGCGGAGCCTTCTTGGGCTTCACCTCACTAACGGCTTCCTTCTTAACATCATCATTGCAGGCCACAAAAGCCAGCATCAACAGCATTAGCAGACTTAATTTCTTCAATTTTACTTTTTATTTTCTGTATTAAACATATGATTCACCCACTCTTTACCCCAGTCTTCAAATTCTTCTTCACTCCATAAGCCCGGAAAAAATGTGTTCTTCTGGAATCCCGGCGGGAGAAATTCTTTCCAGTTAGTTCCCCCGGTGGCATCTATGGTTTCATTCTTTTTACTCAGATACCTGTATGCCGCGCCCATATGCATCAAAGGCCAGTTCACATTTACATTGGTATCAAATTCCCGTAAAGCCTTACGCAAACTTTCGTTTTCTTTCTCAGTCTCAGGCAGATTGAGGTATCTGTGCCAGAGCGTCTTTTCCTGAACATCCTCGGCTATCCTCATAAACCTGGGAGTATAACGCTCTTCAAATTGCTTTAGTGTTAAGGTCTTCTCACCTGTTTCCAGGTTTATTCCGCCTTTTTTCCAGTAAATATTTTCATAGAGCTCCTTGTGCTCGTCAGACTCCGAAAAGTTCTTCCGGATCTTATAAGAAACAAGGTTTACCAGTGGAGTGGAATAAAGCTCGATCATCCTGAACTGGGCCGATTGAAATCCGCTGGCCGGAAGAAGGGCCATCCTGAATTTAAGGAATTGTTCCCGCTCCATTCCCTTAATCATCACATCAAAGGAATCAATTAAGATCCTGAAGTACCGGTTGAGTCTTTTAAGCTTTTGCACAAAAAATGAAGCCGTGAGCTCTTCCTTTTCAATGATTTGCTTTTGCTCGTGGATGGCAAGCTTAAAATATAACTCGGTGATCTGGTGGTATCCGATAAAGATCTTTTCATCGGGAAAGTGAGTGAGTGTTTTCTGTAAACTCAGCAGGGTATCCAGGCTGATATAATCCCAGTAAGTGAGATACCTGTCGTACAATAAGCCATCAAGATAGGAGCCGAGGTCCTGTCCCGAATTTTTGAATTTCTCTTCAAGCTTTAAAATACGCTCAGCGATTTCGGGCTTAATTTCCATATTTTTTTTAATCCATAATTATCCTGAACGGATGCTTCAACCCCCGATATGCATCGAGATCGGCATCCAAAGAGCCAACGGCAAGGTCAGCTTCAATTTTTACCGGTATTTTATTGGCATCATCACTTACCCAGAAAGTAAGGCTTTCTTTTTCTTTGAAAACCCTTCCCGCCAAAACATAAGGCCTGAATTTTAAGGTGGCCACTTTACCAAATTTGGTTCTCACCACCTCCCTTCCAAGGAATTTTATCTTAAAATCCATATTCTCATCATCGAGAAACATATTCAAATGCATCTCATCTCCCGGCCTCAACTGGTCATTTTCAATATTGTTGCGAATATAATAAAATGACGATAACATGTCGTGAACATTTTCCCGAGTTGTATAGATGCGATTCTCATTGTGCTTCCTATCGTACACATAAGCCTTATTCTTCTGGTGATCGAAGTCTATTTCCAGGTCTTTGGTATGCCCTCCCTCATTTATCTTTCTAACAAATTTGTAAGGTTTTCCGTCCTGTTTATCAATATAGGTCTGGTAATAATCCTCTACCTTGAAAAAAAGATGAAGCAGGCCGGTGGACCTGCCCTCTCCCTCTACATGATATACTTCTTTGTTATTCAGAGTGGCCTCCTTCACTTCAAGGGTGGCATAGCTGGCATTAAAGGGACCGTAATGGATACGAAACTTAAACCATTCCCCCGCTTCATATGCCTGCGGAGACTGGGCAAGAATTATATTGGATATGAATAGAAAAGCAATAATTGTAAATAACCTTCTCATAACTATTTTAAAGTTTATAGATTTTCCGGGGCACTGCCGGGGATTTACGAAATTATTTACAATTTCTATTCCAAATGTATTAAAACGAAAAACCCCATCAAATTAATTTGATGGGGTTTTTAACTTATTAACCAACTAAAACTTAAATTATGAAAAAAATTAATTTTTACATTACATTAATGGTAACCACTCCAAAAATGCGAGTGCAAAACTCCGAATCTTCTTAGTGTCTGACAACCATAAATTCAACTTTAACTAAAAAATTGTCAATTACCCAATAAAATCAATTTCTTTCTCAGAAGTTGGTGTTTTTTTAATAATTATTGTAGAGTTCCTCTTAAATCCTGCTCTCTTTCGATAGCCTCAAAAAGAGCTTTAAAGTTTCCTTTTCCGAAAGACTGAGCTCCTTTACGCTGAATAATCTCAAAGAACATTGTAGGACGATCCAATACCGGCTTGGTAAAGATCTGCAGCAGATAGCCTTCATCATCACGATCTACAAGTACCCCAAGCTCCTTTAAAGGCTCAAGATCTTCATCGATCTCCCCCACACGATCAAGAAGATCGTCATAATACGTTTCAGGAACATAAAGGAATTCCACACCACGGTCTCTTAGTTTGGTTACCGTGTCTATTATATTATCGGTGGCCAGTGCGATGTGCTGCACTCCGGCACCGTTATAGAAGTCTATATACTCTTCTATCTGGGATTTTTTACGGCCTTCAGCAGGTTCGTTTATAGGGAACTTAATTCTTCCGTTCCCGTTACTCATCACCTTACTCATAAGCGCCGTATATTCAGTAGAGATATCTTTATCGTCAAAAGACACCAGCTGTGCGAAGCCCATCACTTTTCCGTAGAACTCCACCCATTTGTTCATCTCATTCCACCCAACATTACCGACCATATGGTCAATGAATTTCAGACCGGTTTCTTCAGATTTTACTTTTGGCGCATAGGTTTTATATCCCGGAAGGAACGGACCTGTATAATTCTTTCTTTCAATAAAAAGGTGAACCGTTTCTCCGTAAGTATGGATCCCGGAGATCACGGCACTTCCGTGCTCATCTTCTACCACATATGGCTCTACATAAGATTCCGCCCCACGGGCAGTGGTTTCTTTATAACTTTTTCTGGCATCATCTACCCACAAAGCTACATACTTCACACCGTCTCCATGTTTATTAATGTGAGCATTAATATCTCCTCCCGGCTCCAACGGTGAAGTAAGCACCAAGCGGATCTTACCTTGCTGAAGCACATAGGAAACACTGTCCTTTTTTCCGGTCTCAAGCCCTGCGTAAGCAACAGGCTGAAAACCCCAGGCGTGCTGATAGTAATAGGCCGCCTGCTTGGCGTTGCCCACATATAGTTCCACAAAGTCAGTTCCCAGAATCGGCAGAAAATCATCTGCTTCGGGAACTACTTTTTCCAGTTTTAATGAAGTGTTATCGGTACTCATAATATTTTATTTTTTAAGGTTGCAAGAATAATGGTTTAATAGATGTTATAAAAGGGAATATCGTTTACCACATCGCCATCACCTGCGCAACCAAATCTTCTTTGTTTTCCAAATTATCTATAGGTCAATTAAAACCGGCAGGAATTTACTCCAGCCAGGATTTATAATAAGTTTCATCGGCAATCCCCAGAGCATCTTCGGTAAGTTTCAAAGGCTTAAAGGTATCTACCATTACTGCAAGCTCTTCGGTTTCTACCTGTCCGATACTGCGTTCCACAGCTCCCGGATGCGGCCCGTGCGGAATCCCGGCCGGGTGAAGCGAAATATGACCGGCTTCAATATCGTTCCGACTCATAAAATCTCCGTCTACATAATACAGCACCTCATCGCTGTCTATATTACTGTGGCTGTATGGCGCAGGAATACTTTCAGGATGATAATCATATTTTCTCGGGCAGAAACTACAAACCACAAAGGCATCGGTCTCAAAGGTCTGATGCACCGGTGGTGGCTGGTGAATTCTGCCGGTAATAGGTTCAAAATCGTGAATAGAGAAAGCATACGGGTAGTTATATCCGTCATATCCCACCACATCGAATGGATGTGTGGCATAAACCATATCAAAGATCTCTCCCTGTTTTTTCACTTTAATCAGAAAATCTCCTTTCTCGTCGTTGGTCTCCAGCTCATAAGGCTGCCTTAGGTCACGCTCACAGAACGGAGAATGCTCTAGCAATTGCCCAAACCAGTTTCGGTATCTTTTAGGAGTATATATGGGTCTTCTGGATTCTACAATGAACAGTCTATTATCTTCATCGTCAAAATCTATCTTATAGATCGTTCCTCTCGGAATCAAAAGATAGTCTCCATATTTAAAATCTAGATTTCCAAGATGTGTTCTCAGTTTACCGGTTCCCTTGTGAATGAACAGCAATTCATCTGAATCGGCATTCTTATAAAAATAGTCTTTGGTTGATCCCTGGGGAGATGCAAGGGTAATATCTACATCACTATTGGTTAAGATCACCTTTCTGCTTTCAAGATAATCGGGATTCGGCACCACCTGGAACCCACGAAAACGATAGGATTTAATATTATTCTCTGTGGCTATTTTCGGCTTTACGCTATAGCTTCCTTTTATCTCCTTAACCTGGGTTGGCCTGTGCTCGTGATAAAGGTTAGAAGACATTCCGTCAAAACCAATAGTTCCGAAAAGCTGTTCATAGTAAAGACTGCCATCGGGCTTTTTGAAGATGGTATGCCGCTTATGCGGAATCCTACCAAGCTTATGATAAAAAGGCATAATATTAAGTTTTTATTACCGGCCTCAATTTCTTAAAAGATATTGAGGATATGATATTTTTTTGGTATTAATTTTAGATTAAAACAAATATCGTGTTTTTTTAAAGAAACATTCTTAAAACAAGGCTAAAACCAGAAGCCTAAACTAAAAAACCATCGACTTTGTTCCACCTCGGGCGAATAGCTGTATTTCACCTCCAGAGGTCCGAGAAAGGTATCCACCCCATAACCCAGTGCATAGCCCGTATAATCGGGCAGTGTAAACCATTCTCCGGTCGAGAATAATTTATTCTCCACATTCGCAATATTGGCGCTTGCTATAAGATGATGTTTTTTAAAGATCTCGTAATCCAGCTCCAAGAGAGCTTTTATATAACTATCCCCGCTCAGGCTGATGTACTCATACCCGTAAAAAGGAATAAAGTTATTAATGAAGTTATTGCCATAGCCGCCGAGGAAGAAATCGAGCGTATTAATATTATCATTCCCTATCTTAAAACCGGTTTCGGAAGAAATTCGCGTGGTAAACCTGTTCCAGGGACTAAACGCATAGCCCAGTTTCCCCTTGGCTATTGAAAACTCTGAAAAATCATCGTTAAAATCTGAAGACAGCAAATAAACGTGAAAATCGCCATCGAAGTAAAAACCCTTCTTGGGAAAATACTTATTGTCGTAAGAGTCGAATTTAAGATACCCAAAAGCACTGTAATAATGGCTATTATCAAAAACCGTGGTTCTCCTTTCTTCCTGCTGATTCCGGAGTGTTTCCGAAAGGATCCGCAGGTATTTATATTCGGCACCCATTCCAAATGAAAACACCTGCTTAAACAGGGTTTCCACATAGATCTGATTGGTGAAATCACTGTAATCTATCTGGATCTCGTTCACATCCGAAATATTCTCCAAACCGGCATTTTCCCGGGCAAAATCAAAGGCTATGCCTCGCTCAAAACGATTGTACCGGGAATGCAGCCCTATACTCCAGTAATAGCCCTTATCCAGGTAATAATCGAAATTATAACGAAATTTGTCACCAACAACCAGATCCAGCGAAGCAACATCATTAGAGAAAACAGAGCTCTTATTGGTCAAGTTCACCAGGGCCCCGCTTTTGTATACATCATCATAATGCAATGCCAGCCTCAAAAAGGTTTTGCTCTTACTCTCTTCTATCTGCATGGCAAGGGTATAAAAATCATTGTCGTCGTGAGGGATCAGCCGGTAATTAATCCTGTCAAAATTCCCGGTAGCTGAGAGGTTGTTCACCCCTTCGTTAAGGTCCTTAAAGGTGAATTTTGTAAAGAATTTAAGTTTCAGTTTCCCCTGAATGTATGACCTGGGATAAGTATTGTTCCCTTCCAGGGTAAGGGTACTTATCTGAAAAGTATCGATCTTGGGCACGTTTATATCTCTTCTTTCTTTTACCTGTCTTGCCGCAAGATCTTTAAGTTCTTCAAAACGTTTTTGGGTTGCCACGGCTCCTGAATCTATGATCGCATCCCCATCATCAAAAGAAAGGATCGAAAATTCTGTAATGTCAGGTTTTATATAAATATCGGTTTTGGGGATCTTTTCCCTCATATCACTAATGGTCCTGAAGTTACTTATCTGGGTCAGGATCTCAAAGACACTTCTAAGCTCTTCCCGGTCTACAAGACTATCCTGTACGTCCACCCCAATAATCACCTCTGCTCCCCGGTCCCTAAGCTCTTCCACCGGATAGTTGTTTGCCACCCCCCCATCAGTAAGCAAACGGCCATCTATTTTCACAGGGGAAAAAATAGACGGAATAGCCCCACTGGCCGAAACAGCCTTGGCAAGGGAACCCTCATCAAGAATTACCTCCTCCCCTGTTTCAATATCGGCCGCAACACAAAAGAACGGGATTGGCAGGTCGTTAAAATCATCCACATTGCTCACGTGCATAGTAAGCCGCGACATCAGGTTATAGATATTCTGCCCTTTGGAAAGGCCTGAAGGAAAGCTGAGTTTAAAATCGTCGAAAGGCAGGGTGATGGCATATTTTTCCGAATCCTCTTTTTCATAAAAGGTTTTTGCACTTCGCGGAAGATCATCCTGAATAAGGATATTGAAGTTGGTGGTATGAAAGATCGAATCCAGCTCTGAAGCCGAGTATCCGGAAGCATACAGCCCGCCGATTATCGCTCCCATACTGCTCCCGCCAATATAATCTATGCGAATACCCGCATCCTCAATCACCTTTAAAGCCCCAATATGGGCAAGTCCTTTAGCACCACCGCCACTAAGCACAAGTCCAATCTTCAGGTCCTCCTTTCCCTGGGAAAAGACCTGCAGGCTAAACAGGCATAGTAAGATAAGCAGTGTTTTTTTCATTTATTCTGAAGGATGATAATGTTGGTGAATGATCGATGCTTTTGAGGTTCCTATTACTTCGGCCAGTTCCTCTGGTTTGGCTTCTTTTATTCTCTTTAAAGACCTGAAATGCTTCAGCAGTTCTACAACTGTCTTCTCCCCGATGCCGCTGATGGATTCCAGTTCAGTATTTAACGCTCCTTTGCTCCTTTTATTCCTGTGAAAGGTAATCCCAAACCTGTGCGCCTCATTTCTAAGTTGCTGGATAACCTTCAGGGTTTCCGATTTTTTATCGAGATATAAAGGGATGGGGTCTCCCGGGTAATACAATTCTTCAAGTCGTTTGGCAATACCAATAATTGCGACCTTTCCTCTCAGGCCCAAAGTCTCCAGGGCCTTTACTCCCGAAGAAAGCTGACCTTTCCCGCCATCTACCACAATAAGCTGCGGCAGATCTTCCCCTTCATTAAGCAGTCTTCGGTAACGCCTGAAAACCACTTCTTCCATTGAGGCAAAATCGTCTGGGCCTTCCACGGTCTTGATATTAAATTTACGATAATCTTTCTTACTTGGTTTCCCATTCTTAAAAACCACACAGGCAGCCACCGGATTCGTCCCCTGAATATTAGAATTATCAAAACATTCTATATGCCTTGGCTCTTCGCTCAGCCTTAGGTCTTCCTTCATTTGCGCCATCAGACGGTTCACGTGCCGGTCAGGATCCACGATCTTCATCTGTTTGAACCGCTCCTGCCTGTAATATTTGGCATTACGAAGGGACAGGTCCACGATCTTCCTTTTATCTCCGAGCTTTGGAATACTCACCTTTATATTATCTGCCACCTTAATCTTGAAAGGCACATATATTTCCTTAGAATTTGAATTAAAACGCTGCCTGATCTCGGTCACTGCCAGCTCAAGCAATTCTTTATCACTTTCGTCCAGCTTCTTTTTCATCTCTATGGTATGCGACCTGATGATAGCTCCGTGAGAGATCTGAAGGAAGTTCACATAAGCATAACCTTCATCGCTCATAATCGAGAAGACATCAACATTATTGATCTTTGGGTTAACTACGGTAGATTTAGCCTGATAATTCTCCAGCACCTTGATCTTTTCCTTTATGCGCTGTGCATCTTCAAACTCCATCCGTTCCGCATGTTCCTTCATTTGGTTCCTGAACTGATTAAGCGAATCCTTAAAATTCCCTTTTACGATCTGCCGTATATGTTCAATATTCCGGCTGTACTCCGCTTCGGCCTGCATCCCTTCACAAGGCCCTTTACAATTTCCAAGATGATACTCGAGGCAAACCTTATACTTCCCCTGTCTTATTTTTTCTTCAGACAGATCATAATTACAGGTTCTGAGCTTATAAAGCCCTTTTATGAGATCCAGCAGCGTATTTACGGTTTTAAAGCTGGTAAAGGGACCGTAATATTCGCTCCCGTCCTTAATGAGTTTTCTGGTTGGAAAGACCCTTGGAAAACGTTCATTCTTAATACATATCCAGGGATAGGTCTTATCGTCTTTCAGCATTACATTGAAGCGGGGCTGATGCTTCTTGATAAGATTGTTTTCCAGCAGAAGCGCATCGGTTTCTGAAGCCACTACAATATGCCTGATCTCCCTGATCTTTTTTACCATAACCCCAATGCGATGACTATCGTGACGCTTGGTGAAATAAGAGGTGACTCGTTTTTTAAGATTCTTAGCCTTCCCCACATACAGGATCTTCCCGTTCTTATCATAATACTGATAGACCCCGGGACTGTTTGGCAGGGTTTTAAGCTGTACTTCTAGAGCAGGTTTCTCCATTGGTTCAAAGGTAGAATTATTTAAGCGCAGCCGCCGAACTTCATCTACCGGCAAGAGTTAAATTTATATTAAAAGTAATTTAAAAAGTACAGTGCTAACTGGCAAGTTTCCAGCTTCCTTATTTTAGATTTGAGGAATTGTTAAGAATAAAGAAGGTGTTTTTTGGTATCTTGCAGGTATGGAGAAAAAAATTATAGGCAGATTTGACAAAGCCGATTTCCCGGCACTTCACCTGGAGGACATTTCTGTTAAGGTCGATACCGGAGCCTATACTTCTTCTATTCATTGCAAAAACATCGTTGAAAAAGACGGTATTCTGCACTGCACATTCCTGGACGAAGAACACCCTTTGTACAATGGTAAAGAATTCTCATTCAGGGAATTTGATATTGTTTTTGTACGAAGCAGCAACGGTATCATTCAAAAAAGGTATCAGGTAGAGACCAACATTAAAATTTTCGGCAAAGTGTATAAAATTTCACTTTCTTTGTCGTCCCGTCAGGAGATGCGGTTCCCTGTATTGTTAGGGAGAAAGTTTCTCACCAAAAAGTTTATCGTAGATACCCAGCTAACCGATGTTTCCTACAATTTAAAATCAAATGAAGATAAGAATTCTATCCCGGAATAGTCATTTATATTCCACACAACGTCTTGTACAAGCCGCCAAAAAAAGAAATCACGATGTAGAAGTCATAGATCCGCTTAAGTGTGACATCGTTATTGAAAAGCGTAAACCGAATATTTATTATAAAGGCGGGTACATAGAAGGTGTGGATGCGATTATCCCAAGAATCGGGGCTTCGGTTACCTTTTACGGTACCGCCGTGGTTCGCCAGTTCGAAATGATGGGCGCCTTTACCACTACAGATTCTGAAGCTTTGGTGAGAAGCCGGGATAAACTGCGAAGTTTACAGGTACTTTCCCGGGCAAAGATCGGACTTCCAAAGACCGTTTTCACCAACTACTCTAGGGATGTTTCCGGAGTGATCAAGCAGGTTGGCGGCACCCCTTTGGTGATCAAACTTCTTGAGGGAACCCAGGGGGTAGGAGTTGTTCTTGCGGAAACCAAAAACGCAGCGGAATCGGTTATCGAGGCGTTCAACGGCTTACAGGCCAGGGTGATCGTTCAGGAATTCATTAAGGAGGCCAAGGGAGCCGACATCAGAGCCTTTGTTGTAGACGGGCACGTGGTTGGAGCGATGAAGAGACAGGGAAAAGAAGGAGAGTTCAGATCCAATCTTCACCGCGGAGGCAGCGCTGAAGTCTTTGAACTTAGCGACGAAGAAGAGATTGCAGCGGTAAAAGCCACAAAAGCTATGGGGCTCGGGGTTGCAGGGGTAGATATGCTCCAGAGCGCAAGAGGCCCGCTTATTCTTGAGGTGAATTCTTCACCGGGACTCGAAGGAATTGAAAAAGCTACCGGAAAAGATATTGCCAAAAGCATTATCAGGTATATTGAAAGAAATGTATAATATATGCCGAAAATCACCAGTGACAATGTTCTAGAGATCCTGGGGGAAAGGGTCCTTCCGGGAAAAAGCGCGACCATCAACTTTAATATGGCCAAGCTGTACACCACCACCTCGGTGGAAGTTCCAGTGATCATTGAACGCTCTAAAAAACCCGGCCCGGTAGTCCTTATGACCGCCGGAATCCACGGAGACGAAATAAACGGGGTAGAGATCATCCGCCAAATCATTTCCAAAGGCATCAATAAGCCCCAAAAAGGGACCATTATCTGTATTCCTGTCGTAAATATTTTCGGTTTTCTGAATATGGCAAGAGAATTTCCTGACGGAAGGGACCTCAACCGAATGTTTCCCGGAACCAAACACGGCTCCCTGGCAAGCAGGTTCGCTTTTCAGTTTGTAAAGAAAATACTGCCGGTTGTGAACTTCTGTTTAGACTTTCATACCGGTGGTGCAAGTCGTTTTAATGCACCGCAGGTAAGGGTGAAAAAAAATGACGAACAAAGCATAAAATTTGCCCATATCTTTAATGCTCCGTTCACCGTGATCTCCAAAACGATCACCAAATCCTTCAGAGAGACCTGTTCAAAACGAGGAATTCCTATTCTCCTTTTTGAAGGCGGTAAATCTCAGGACAGCAATAAAGACATCGCCAGGCACGGGGTTGAAGGCGCTATGCGTATTCTTAACCACCTGGAAATGCTAAGCCCGAAGTTCGAATACCCGGATGCATTCACTCCTACAGTGATCATTGAAAACAGCAGCTGGATGAGAGCTAAATACAGCGGACTCCTGCATGTAAAGGTTCCCTGTGGGAAACACGTTGAAAAAGGAGAGTATCTGGGCACGATCACCGATCCGTACGGAAAGTTCAGACATAAAATAAAGGCCTCCAATAGCGGCTATGTGATTAATGTAAACGAATCTCCCATTGTATATCAGGGGGATGCCATTTTTCACATTTCATCCATAATAAAAACCGATGAAGAAGACCGATCTGCGTAAAAAATACAAAAACCTAAGGCTTAAACTCAGCAAAGAGGATATAGAACACAAAAGCCTCGACATTGCTAATAACTTACTCAAACTCCCAATCTGGGAATATGATTTTTACCACCTCTTCCTGAGCATTTCCGAACAAAAGGAAGTGGACACCGAATTTGTGCTGCACATACTTCAGGGGAAGGATAAGAATGTAGTGGTTCCAAAGACCGATATTGAAAATCATAAACTCATCAATTTCCTGCTAACAGACTCTACCGCGATCAAAAAGAACCGCTGGAATATCCCGGAGCCGGTTGAGGGGATCGAGATCCCTTCAGATAAAATAGACGTGGTATTTGTTCCCCTGTTGGCGTTCGATAAAACAGGACATCGCATAGGATATGGAAAGGGTTTTTACGACCAGTTCCTGGCAGGCTGCAAACCGAATGTGATTAAAATAGGGCTTTCCTTTTTCGAAGCCGAAGAAAAGATCAAAGAAAAGTTCGACAGCGACGTGATCCTGGACTATTGTATCTCACCTTCAAGAGTTTATTCCTTTAAAAACTAAGATTTATTTGTACAACAGGGATCATTCTGCTATTTTTAGATAAATATAGCAGGCCTGATGCTCAATGACCTCCAATTAAATAGCATTCTTGAAGATTTTGATATTGCTTACTGGAAGATCCATCTCTTCACAAAAAAGATAAGCTGGTCAGAGCACTTCAACACCCTTGTAGGGAACCCCGACACCCATAATGAACCGCTCGAATATTTTATAAAGGAAATCCTCCATCCGGACTACAGGTATGATTTCAGGCTGCACTTCGAAAACCTTACCACAGAGAATAAAGGCTTTAACCTGGAACTCAAGCTAAAGCTTGAAAGCGGCAAATATCGCTGGTTTGAATGCCGAAGCCTTAAGAACAAGGAAAAGGGTCTCCAGGAGCACGCAGTTCTGCTGTTCGTAAACATCCATCAGGCCAAGCGGGATCAGTACACCATAGAGGAGAACTTCTTCTACTATCACGAAACCGCTGAAATGACCAATACCGGCGGCTGGTATATAGACACCATCCACAACAATATTTACTGGGACAATGTCACCAAGAAGATCCTAAAATGCCCTATAGATTATCAGCCCGTATTTGAAGACAGGCTAAAATTCTATGCTGAGGAACATCACCAGACAATCCTTTCGGCTTTTGAGAAATGCCGGCAGTATGGGATCCCTTTCAAGATCGAGCTCAAAATGAAGAGCCTGTATAACCAGGAATTTTGGGTAAGAGCCACAGGAAAGCCCGTTTATAACGAAGAACAGGAGATCATAGGGATTCGCGGGGTTTTCCAGGACATCAACGAGAATAAGACGAATGAACTCAACCTCCAGAACTCATTAGACATTATAGCAACCCAGAATTCGAGATTATTCAATTTTGCCCATATCGTCTCGCACAACCTTCGCTCACACAGCAGCAACCTCAGCCTGATAGTGGAACTGCTTAACGAAGCGAAAACCGATAGGGATAAACTGGAACTTTTAACCAATATCGATGATATCTCAGAGAATCTTGACTCTGCCATCGGACAGCTTAATGAATTGATGACCCGCCAGAATTTACTGAAGAAGGAAAAGGTGAAAATAAGGTTTGAAGATGCGCTGGAAGTAGTTTTAGCTTCGGTCTCCTCCCTGATTAATCGAGAAAATGCAAAAATCGTCGCCCAATTCACTGAATTAAAAGAAATTAGCTATATCCCCGAATATCTTAAAAGTATTTTACTAAATTTAATCACCAATGCCATTCGCTATAAGCAAGCCGGCAGGAAACCCGTAATCTTTATTCAGACCTACAGGTCTAAGGATCGGGATTTTCTTGAGGTAAGTGACAATGGCATGGGAATAGATCTCGACCAGTACGGAGACAAGATGTTTGGAATGTACAAAACCTTTCATCAAAACCCGGAAGCCAAGGGAATTGGGCTGTTCATCACCAAAAATCAGGTGGAGGCCTTAGGAGGCACAATTTCGGTTACCAGTACCGTAGACGTCGGGACAACTTTTAAAATCAAATTCTAGGTCTAATATGGGGCAAAAAGTAGAGCTAGCGTGTATTATTGATGATGATAAAATATACGTGAACTTAGTAAAGAAGATCATCGAAATCAAGAAACTTTCAGAGAACCTTTTAGTTTATAAAAACGGCAAGGAAGCACTGGATTATTTCAAGAATAATCTGGAAAAAATGTCGGAAGACAGGCTGCCGGACATTATATTCCTGGATCTCAATATGCCGGTAATGGATGGCTGGGAGTTCTTAAATGAGTTCGTAAAGATCAAGAACAATTTTGACAAGAAGATCACTTTATACGTGGTAAGTTCTTCCATAGACCCACGGGATCTGGAAAGGGCAAAATCTTTCAACCTGGTAACAGATTATCTCATAAAACCTATAGAGCTGAAGAAATTCGAAAAGATCTTTGACCGTACGGCTGCTTAGCTCTTCCCTTCTTCTTTATTCTCCTTGGGAAATGCTTTTTTATTGAAAAGCAGCAGAAGGATCACTCCTACGCTAATGGAAGTATCGGCGATATTAAAAACGGGTTCAAAGAAAGTGAAAAAGTCTCCGCCCCAAAAAGGGATCCATTCAGGTAAATAGCCTTCCCATAACGGGAAATAAAGCATATCCACCACTTTCCCATGGAAAAGACCCGCATACCCGCCATCGGCCGGAAGAAATTCAGCCACATTGCGATAGCTTTCTTCAAAAGCCACTCCGTAAAAAACAGAATCTATGATATTACCCAGGGCCCCGGCAAAAATGAGGGCTATGGAAGTCACAAGAATTGCCGAAGACTTCTTCTTAACCGAATCCCACAACCAGTAAGCAATACCAGCAACAGCTGCGAGACGGAAAAGGGTTAGGAAAAGCTTCCCATACTCTCCCGGAATTTTAGTTCCCCAGGCCATCCCCTCGTTCTCTACGAAAAGGATACTAAACCACTCAAACACCCGAATCTCTTCGCCTAATACAAAATTGGTCTTGATATATATTTTGGAAATCTGGTCTATCAACAAGACCAAAACGATTATGATACTGGCTTTCTTTAAGGACATTGGTTATTTCGGTTAAAAACGCACCAAAAGTACTAATATTATTTAGTTTTTAAAGACACTTATATCGCCACTCACTGATTTTAATCTAATTATGTAGGTTCCCCGCAAATTATCAGGAATCCTGAGCCTCCCTGAACCCGATTCCGCTTCAACTTGCGCGTTGTTGGTTTCTACAAGAATATTCCCACGGAAGGTGTTGATTGAAGCATTTCCGGTAAAGCCAGTTAGTTTACAATAGCCTTCATTCAGGTTTGCTGAAAGGTTCCTGAAATTCCCTTCGGCCACTAAGGCTGCCAGATTCGAACTAAGCCTTACATCCATATCTTCTGGAAGCTCAATCCAGACCTCCAGGGAAAACACCTTATGGGCACTTAATTTATCATAACCGCCTGATAAAATTTCCGGATACTCTGAAGCAATGATGAGCTTATCCTTCTTAAGCTTATAATTCAGGGCGATGCGATTAAAATACTCCCCTTCGGAGTGAGCGCTTACTTTAATGCTATTTGCCGCTGTAGTCTTAAGATGCACAAGATACACCTCGTCGGTATTGATCTCTATGGTTTGGATACCCTCAGCATCAAAGGTCTTTACAGCATCTCTTTGGGCCACAGTCACCAATGGCAGGCAGAGGCCAAGCAGAATATTTAAAATAATACTTCTCACAACGGGGTAAAATGCAAAACGCTCCTGTTTGTGTATAACAGGAGCGCATATATTAACTGTTAATATTAATTTATGAGCTTATCGCTGCATATTTTTAGCTTCGATACTCAAGGTTGCGTGAGGAACAAGCAATAAACGCTCCTTAGCGATCAATTTTCCAGTAACCCTGCAAATACCATAAGTCTTGTTTTCTATGCGCAATAACGCATTCTTAAGGTCACGGATAAACTTCTCCTGACGTATAGCCAGCTGAGAGTTCGCTTCCTTACTCATTGTTTCGCTTCCTTCTTCAAAAGCCTTAAATGTAGGAGAGGTATCATCTGTACCGTTATTCCCGTCATTTTTATAGGCATTTTGGTAAATCGCCAATTGCTCCTGAGCTTTTTCAATTTTGCTTAAAATAAGCGCCTTAAACTCTGCCAAATCGGCGTCACTGTAACGTTCTTTAACATCTGTCGCCATAAGCTTAATGTTTTTTAATAAACAACTTTGTAGTGATATCATCAAAGGTAATTTCAGTACCCTCATCTACCACTTCTGCAAATTCGAGAGTCGCAGTTAAAGTTTCGTTCTTAATATAGGTTATATTTTCATTAACGGCATCCTCGACAATACCGTCGTTTTGTAGGGTCACATCTATGGTGTCAGTCACTTCAAAGCCTGAATCCTTTCGCATGTTCTGGATCCTGTTCACCAGTTCCCTGGCGATTCCCTCCTTTTTCAATTCGGGAGAAATGCTGACATCTAAAGCTACGGTCAGGTTGCCACTGGATGCAACTAACCATCCTTCAATATCTTGCGAAGAAATCTCCACTTCTTCGGCGGCCAAAGTAATCATTTTTTCGTTAACCTCAACCTCTATTTTTCCTTCTCGCTCTATTTGAGCTATCTCTTCAGGACCAAATTCATTTACCTTATTGACAATCAGCTTCATATCCTTTCCAAAGCGTGGTCCTAACACCCTGAAATTAGGTTTTATCTGCTTCACAAGCATTCCGGAAGCGTCATCTATCAACTCCAGTTCCTTAACATTCACCTCCGACTTTATAAGCTCCTGAACGGCAAGGATCTCCTCGCGCTGTTGTTCATCAAGCACCGGAATCATTACTCTTTGAAGCGGTTGTCTTACTTTTATCATTTCCTTCTTCCGCAGGGAAAGTACCAGGGACGAAATCGTCTGGGCTTTTTCCATCTTGCGCTCCAGGGACTTATCAACAAATTTATCATCAAACTTAGGGAAATCGGCCACGTGTACCGATTCAAAATTCTCTTTCCCTGTGGTTGAATTCAGGTCTCTGTAAAGGCTGTCCATAAAGAAAGGCGCAACCGGCGCACCAAGTTTCGCAACAGTTTCAAGACAAGTGTAAAGGGTTTGATAAGCAGAGATCTTATCCTGCTCATAATCGCCTTTCCAGAAACGTCTTCTGCTTAGGCGTACAAACCAGTTACTTAAATTCTCCTGTACAAACTCAGAGATCGCCCTTGTAGCCCTTGTAGGCTCATAATCGGCATAAAATTTATCTACCTTCTCTATCAGGGTATGTAATTCTGAAAGTATCCAGCGATCTATCTCAGGACGTTCGTTTAGCGGAACATCTTCTTCCTTATACGTGAAACTGTCGATATTAGCATATAAGGTAAAGAAAGAATAGGTGTTATACAAGGTGCCGAAGAATTTACGGCGCACTTCTCCTATCCCTTCAAGATCGAATTTCAGGTTGTCCCAGGGGTTCGCATTAGAGATCATATACCACCTGGTCGCATCGGGACCAAAAGCGGCAAGCGTCTCAAATGGGTCTACCGCATTCCCAAGTCTCTTGGACATCTTCTGCCCGTTCTTATCCAGAACAAGCCCGTTGGAAACCACATTCTTATAGGCCACATCATCAAAGATCATCGTGGCTATCGCGTGAAGGGTATAGAACCAACCTCTGGTCTGGTCTACTCCTTCAGCAATGAAATCGGCCTTTCTCTGGCCTCCTTCAACTTTTTCTTTATTCTCGAACGGATAATGCCACTGGGCATAAGGCATAGATCCTGAATCGAACCAAACGTCTATCAGGTCGGCCTCACGCTTCATCTGCTTTCCTGAATCGGAAACAAGGGTGATGCCGTCTACCACGTTCTTATGAAGGTCTACCTGCTCGTAGTTCTCTTCACTCATATTCCCGGGCTCGAAGCTTTCGAAAATATCCTTATCCATAAACCCGGCCTCAACAGCCTTCGCCATTTCCTCCTTCAGTTCTGCAACAGAACCTATCATCTTTTCCTCTTTTCCGTCTTCGGTTCTCCATATAGGCAATGGGATACCCCAGTAACGGCTTCGGCTAAGATTCCAGTCGTTGGCATTGGCTAACCAGTTCCCGAATCTACCTTCCCCGGTAGACTTCGGCTTCCAGTTAATACCCTTATTCAACTCATACATCCTGTCTTTGAATTCGGTCACCTTAATGAACCAGGAATCCAACGGATAGTATAAGATAGGCTTATCTGTTCTCCAGCAGTTTGGATAGGTGTGGACGTACTTTTCTACTTTAAAAGCACGGTTCTCTTCTTTTAGTTTAATAGCAAGCTCAACATCTACCGATTTTTCGGGCACCTCGCCTTCATCATAATATTCGTTCTTCACATACTTCCCGGCGTGCTCCCCCATTTCAGGCCTGAATCTACCCTGAAGATCAACAAGCGGAACAAGGTTTCCGTTCTCATCTTTAACCAGCATTGGCGGAACTTCAGGCTTTGCCTGTTTGGCCACCAAGGCATCGTCTGCACCAAAAGTAGGTGCGGTATGCACAATTCCGGTTCCGTCTTCGGTAGTAACAAAATCTCCGGAGATCACCCTGAATGCATTTTCCGGATGCTCATATGGTTTTGCATATGGCAGTAATTGCTCATATTCTATCCCCACAAGCTCTTTTCCTAAAACACTTTCACCAATCAGGTAAGGGATCTTTTTATCTCCTTCTTTATAAGACTGAAGCTCTTGCTCGGTCTCTACCTGCCTGAATTTTTTATCAAATTGTGCTTTTGCCAATTCCTTCGCAACCAAAATCGTGATTGATTTGAAGGTGTATTGGTTATAAGTCTTAACTGTTACGTATTCAATCTTTGGTCCAACCGTTAATGCCGTATTGGATGGCAAGGTCCACGGCGTGGTGGTCCAGGCGATAAGAAAGAGATGACCTGCTTCCTGTTTCAGGGATGCCGGTAAAGTTTCATCCTTTGCCTTGAACATTGCGGTTACTGTGGTATCGGTCACATCCTGGTAAGTTCCCGGCTGGTTAAGTTCGTGAGAACTGAGGCCGGTCCCCGCCTTAGGGGAATATGGCTGAATGGTATAACCTTTATAAATAAGACCTTTCTTATAAATCTCAGAAAGCAGCCACCAGACCGTTTCCATATATTTAGATTTGTAGGTGATATAAGGATGGTCCATATCTACCCAATACCCCATCTTTTCGGTAAGGTCGTTCCAGACATCGGTATAGCGCATTACCGCATTTTTACAGGCATCGTTATATTTCTCAACGCTGATCTTGGTGCCGATATCCTCTTTAGTAATTCCCAGCTCCTTTTCCACCCCAAGTTCCACAGGCAGGCCGTGAGTATCCCAGCCCGCTTTACGCTTAACCTGATATCCCTTTTGGGTCTTGTATCGACAAAAAATATCCTTAATAGCTCTTGCCATCACGTGGTGAATTCCCGGCAATCCGTTTGCGGATGGCGGGCCCTCAAAAAAAACGTACGGCTCTTTTCCTTCCCTGGTGCTGATACTTTTTTCAAAAATATCGTGCTCTTTCCACCAGGATAAGGTCTCTTCTGCTACTTTTGGTAAGTCAAGTCCTTTATATTCAGGGAACTTTTTACTCATTTTGTCGAAATTTCTAATGATGTGCGAAATTAATGAATTTTAATAAAAAAGAGGTCCCAAGAAAAAGAAAATACCAAAGGGCCTGAGACTTAACTTTTAATTAAATACCAGGCCAATGGGGTAAATTTGAGATAATAAAGACTTAAACTTTATAATGAAGATAATCTGAAGCTATGAATCCCGAAACGCAGCAGGTTTCAGCATTAAAAATCATAGCTAAGGGAAAGGATAAAATTCCTTCCTGCAGCAGCGATCCCCGATGAATAGGTTCTGTAGCGCTGGTCGGTGATGTTCTCCAGTACCAGGCCCGCCTTCCAGGACTCACTAATTTCATAGCGCCCGCTTAGATTAAGCGTATACCAGGATGGGGAATATGGGTTTCCCGCGGCATTAGTAGCATACAGGTAAGCTTTTCCCCTTTCGGAAGGCGCCAGATCCCGGTAGGAGATCTCCCCGTTGTATTCCGCAAAAAGATTCAGTTTTAAGCGTTTTTTGTGCCAGGTAAGTTGTGTGTTTCCAAATAATGGTGCCGCGTGGCGCAGTGGTGCCGTAGAGCCATTATCCTGTTCTTCTTCTCCCTGGGTATAACTCAAAACCGAAGAAAACCTCAGTGCGACCGAAATATCGATCTCGGTCATTGCTTCAAAACCATAAACATAGGCGCTGGAGGCATTCTGAATAGCCTGAACCCTGCTGGGCTCACCCTGGTATTCAATCTCCGTTTCCCCGTCGAGGCTGAAATCCCTTCTCACCATTGCATCATTAAGGTGAGTGAAGAAACCGGTCATTCCAAAACGAATATTCTCCGCCGGGGTCCAATCCATCCCGATTTCACCGTTATAGGCATATTCGGGTTTCAGATCTGGGTTAGGAACCACCACCGATCCCGGTTCAGAATCAAAGATCTTCCCTATATCGTCTATATTGGGAGCCCTGAAGGCAGTAGAAAGGTTCAGTCTCCACCCGAAATGACCACTTGGGTGCCAGTGAACACCTGCACTCCCGGTAAGCGCTCCTGTATTAATATCGGCATTATCAAAAGGAAATTCATAAAAAGATTGATCAAAATCAGCCTTTAGCATTACCTGATTATACCTTAATCCTGACTGAAAAGACAGATCCTCATTAACCTGTAACTGATAAGTGGTATAGGCGGCCAGCGATTGCCAGGTAGAACCGTCGGGGTAACGCGAGGCATTTGGCCCGGTTTCTCCGCTAAGAATGTTTTCAGTCGATCCAACCGATCCAACTTTATTCAGCACATATTCTGCTCCGTAGAATAATTTGCTGTTCTCAAAGGTCTTTTCAAAATCGAGGTTTCCGGACCAGGCATCAACATTTTCTTTGGTGTTAAAAAGAATCTCTTCGCCAAAATCGCGATCGTGTCTGCTTTCCTCAAAAAACTGATAGGCCGCTGTAAACTGGGCTTTATCATATATCTGCCCTCTCCCCTTCTTATTGATCTTGAAATTTCCCAGGAACCAGTTCTGAGGGCCATAATACCATTCACCGGAGCGCAATTGCCCGTCGCGTTTCCTGTAAAGCCTGTCGAAACGAGGATAATCTGAAGTAGTAGAATAGATCAAACCAAGACTGAAATTCCAGTTTTCGGTTGGCATATATTTTATCTTCTCCAGTAAATTCAACTGTTTGTAGCCTGTTGGTTTCTGAACTTCAGGATCGTGGTTCTTCAGGATCACATCCTGCCCGTTTTGTCTGGCGGCATATTCTTCTCTAAGATATTCGCCGGGTCCGTAAGATCCCATTTTCATATCCCCAAAATCTGAATAGGTGACCGAGGTCAAAAATGCCCAGTTTTCCCTGCCAATATTGAAATCGGTGTGAAAAGTCTTTTCATCATTGGCCGTGGCATACCGGGAATAGGCATTTCCCGAGAATGAGGTTTTTCGCCCAAAAGAGAACTTCGGCTTTAAGGTATAAAAGTTCATCACCCCGCCCACGGCATCACTTCCGTAAACCACGGAACCCGGCCCAAGTATAACTTCAGTCTTTTGTATCGCCAGCGGATCTATGGAGATCACATTTTGCAAATTCCCGCTCCTGAAGATCGCCGTATTCATTCTTACGCCATCTACCGTAATCAGCAAACGATTGGTCGCAAAACCTCTTATCATAGGGCTTCCCCCGCCCAGCTGACTTTTCTGAACGAACACCTGCCCCGTGCTTTCCAAAAGGTCTGCTGAAGTTTGTGGCGCGGCAAGTTGTATATCACTCGGGCCAATACTCAGGATCTTTTGAGGCACTTCATCCTTTTCGAGTTCAAATTTAGCAACCGAAAGAATCACTTCATCCAGTTTATTTTCATCAGACTCCACAAAGACAAGGCCTTTATTTTTCAGGATCTCCTTTTTTGTGATTATAAGTTCGTGATGGGAAATATGCTGAAAGTAGATCTTTTCGGAAACTTTAAAACCTGAAATATCAGCTTTGCCGAAAATATCAGTAAGTAACGTCCTGGTCTTTTCCTTGTTTAAGATAACAACTCCTGAAACAGGCTCCCCGGAATCCTTATCGAGAACGGTAATTTCCTGAGCCTGCAAACCGAGGCCGAGGATCAAAAAAACGAGTGCGGTTAAAATTCGCATTTAATTAAAAATTTCATTCAAGACCGAAAGAGACTTAGGCTTCCTGAAGCCTTCAATATGCAGTTCATAATATAAGAGCAACATATTAAGGAAGTTCTTTCGGCTGGTTTGGTTTAATTTAAGGTGCTGTACCTCTTCAATATCTGAAGTCATAATTCTTCTAAGGATCTCAAGATTGGCTCCTTCTACACAGTAATTATTGGTTTTTACGTTTTCAAATGTTCCTTCGAGAAGGTTAAAATAAGGCTGGTCCATCTCCGAATCGTCTGGTTGAAAACCAAGGTAGGCCGTTAGTTTCAGAAGAAAGAAAAGGTGAAAATTCGCCACCGACTCCATTTCATCCATTTTCTCAAAACTATGTTCAAGAAAAGCGTACAGCGCGGGATTTGATTCTTCTTCCTGAATGGAATTCTTCAGCATTTCGGCCAGAAACATTACCAGGCTGGATTTCACCACATTGGTATGCAAACTGGCATATGTATGAATCACCTTGGCCTCCTTAAGGTATTCCAGCGTTCCTTTGTCTTTATGACTGGCAATGATCTCCAGTTGGGTAAGCAGCTGGAACTGGGAAGCCTTGAACTTTCCTTTCCTGGATTTCAAGACCCCACGAAGCATATAGGTTTTCAGCCCGCTTTCCAGGGTATAAGCCTTTACGATAAGATCGGCCTCCCCGTACTTAAGAGCACTTATAACTATAGCTTTGGTATTTACCAGCATCCTTAAGGCTTGATTGAAGTTTCGAAGATATTAAAAAAGCCGCTCATTGAGCGGCTTTCGTTTTATATTAAAAGGTGTCGCTTATACCACACCCTGGGCTAACATCGCATCGGCAACTTTTACGAAGCCTGCAATATTCGCTCCTTTCACGTAATCTATATATCCGTCTTCTTCTTTCCCGAATTCAACACATTTATGGTGAATATCGTTCATTATCTCGTGAAGTTTTTTGTCTACTTCCTCTGAAGTCCAGCCATATCTCATAGAGTTCTGAGACATTTCAAGACCTGAAGTAGCAACACCTCCTGCATTTGAAGCTTTTCCGGGAGAGAAAAGGATCTTGGCATTCTGGAACACCTCAACGGCTTCAGGCGTACAAGGCATATTAGCACCCTCTCCAACACAAATACACCCGTTCTTTATCAATGTCTTCGCATCGTTCTCATGCAATTCGTTCTGAGTAGCACAAGGAAGGGCGATATCACACTTGATCTCCCAGGGAGTCTTTCCTTCAAAATATTTTGCGGAAGGATATTCCGAAACGTATTCGCTTATTCTGCCACGCTTCACATTCTTAAGATCCATTACAAACTTAAGTTTTGCCTCATCAATTCCGTTTTCGTCATAAATATAACCTCCGGAATCAGACATAGTCACTACTTTAGCTCCAAGCTGAATTGATTTTTCAGCAGCAAATTGTGCAACGTTTCCTGAGCCTGAGATCACAACGGTTTTCCCCTCCATACTCTCATCTCTGGTACGAAGCATATTTTGGGCAAAATATACATTCCCGTAACCTGTAGCTTCAGGACGTATAAGAGAACCTCCGTAAGAAAGTCCCTTTCCGGTAAGGATCCCGGTAAATTCATTCTGAAGTCTCTTGTATTGGCCAAAAAGATATCCTATCTCTCTTCCTCCAACTCCAATATCACCCGCAGGAACATCGGTATCTGCACCAATATGACGTTGCAATTCGGTCATAAAGCTCTGGCAGAATTTCATCACTTCATTATCAGACTTTCCTTTTGGATCGAAATCTGAACCTCCTTTACCACCACCCATAGGCAATGTGGTAAGGCTGTTCTTGAACACCTGCTCAAAAGCCAGGAACTTCAGGATACTAAGGTTTACAGAGGGGTGAAAACGCAACCCGCCTTTATACGGGCCGATAGCTGAATTCATCTGGATCCTGAATCCACGGTTCACCTGAATATTCCCCTCATCATCAAGCCACGGCACTCTGAACATGATCACACGCTCAGGCTCTACCATACGCTCCAAAAGCATCGCATTCTGATACTTTTTGTTTTTCTCTATAAAAGGTATAATTGTTTCGGCAACCTCATGAACCGCTTGCATGAACTCCGGCTCATTTTGATTTCTTTTGGAAACTTTATCCAGGAAATCTTGTACATTTTGTTCCATAGTGTATACTGATAATAAATTTTTGTAAAAAACAACGCATTTTTGCAGTACAAATATATGGGTTATATAAAAAATAGCGTTTAATTTTTATCATTTGATATAAAATTAACGAATTAAATTTCCGACATTCTGCCAGAGGCCCTACCCAATGGATAAATGTTATCCCAGTTTTTATATATTTGTTTAACTTGAATTCCCGGGGCCGCATGATTAATACCAAGACATTCTTTACGGTATTGTGTTTTTTTGTTTTCTTAAGCAAAACCGCAAACGCACAATTAAGAGTATATAATGAGATAGGCATTTTAGCGGGTCCTGCAGCCTTTTTCACCGACTATGGAGAACGCTGGAACATACGCTCCAACCTTGATAATGGAGGCTTTGGAGTCGGTATTGTGCATTATATGCATTTCGCTTATCGCAGGCATTGCAATATCTACCGGAAGAAAAATTACCTGGCCGACCATTTCAGAATAAGAAATGAGATAGATTATATGCGGTCTAACCTGGAGCACGTAGGCCCTGTGGCAATGAAAAAAACAAAAGGCGGAGAACAGCTTAGAGCGATGCACGGGTATAGCGAAACCATAGAAATAGGAACTCATCTCGAGTATTACCCCTTCAGCATTTCAGATTTTACAAATTTCTCCTACTGGCTTGCACCTTATATCGGGCTGGGATTCCATTATGTGCGGTATTTCCCGGATGCCTATTCAGACCTGGGCTCCTTTAAGACTCCGGGGGTGCTATTCCCCACCTTTGAGGATGGCTTAAACCTGGAAGACGGGCATACTACCGCTATTGCGGGAAATCTTGGCCTGCGCTACCATATCGCGCCCCGGCACGATATACTGATGGAAGCCAGGTGGCAGTATTATGATACCGACTGGCTGGAAGGGCTTAATATTCAGGCGAAACAGAACCAGTACAACGATTTCATCTTCTGGTTCAACATTGGCTATGTTTACTATATCAACCTTTAAAATTTAAGTCTCCGGAGCTCAGGATCTTACCATTTCTTTTCAGAATATCCTTTCGGGCTTTCTCAAATTCGCTTTCATCCAGCGCCCTTGTTGCATCCTCTATCAAAGTAGCTGAAAAGCCTTCAGCCAAAGCATCTTTAATGGAAAAATAGACACAGAATTCGGCGGCAAGACCGCAAAAATAAAGTTCCGTAGCTCCCTTTTCCTTCAGATATCCGCTAAGCCCGGTGGACTTTAAATGTTCATTATCATAAAACCCGCTGTAACTGTCGATCTCGGGATTGGTCCCTTTTCTGAAGATAGCCTCTATCCTTGAGGTTTCAAGACCAGTATGAAATTCAGCTCCTTTTGTGTTCTGTACACAATGGTCCGGCCATAACACCTGATCTGTTTTCCCAAGCTTAATGCTTTCAAACTCCTTTTTACCGAGGTGACTGGATGCAAAACTGGCGTGGCCTTCCGGATGCCAGTCCTGGGTGGCGATCACTAACTCAAAGTCCTGCTGAAGTTTATTGATCACCGGTACGATCTCATCGCCCTCAGGCACCGCCAGGGCTCCTCCGGGCATAAAGTCATTCTGTACATCTATTAAAACTAATGCTTTCATCAAACTATATTTTATGTTCTGCAATAAGTTTATCGCGCTCTTCCTTAAGCGTATTACTTATCCCCACTTTGTAGATATGGGGGTTATTGAATCGCTTATACTCGATAGGAAGCTCGGCTAACCTGCTTAAACTGTAATCCGCTATTTCTTTCAGATTCCTTTTTTCAATACTGGAAATTCCGTTGTTCATCACCTTCTTTAAAAGCGCTTCCTGCTCATAATCCCCAAGCTCCATAGACTTATACGGCTCAAAAGGATGATACATCACATTGATCTTCTCCTGGGTGTCAAGCCCCACCGCATCGGCTCCAATACATTTCCCGTTCTTGTCCTTTATACGGAAGACCTGCTTTTTATGCGGAAGCGTGACCTTGGAAAGACTTTCTGATATCTTTATTCTTGGTTTATCTTCGAAAAACGCCAGTTTATAAACGCCGTCCAGCGCTGAGTCCGGGTCTCCAATGATCAGGTTAGTCCCAACTCCAAACACATCTATGGGCGCCTGCTGCTCCAGGAGACTTTTAATCACATACTCATCAAGCTGATTTGAAGCAGCAATCTTCACATATTCCAGCCCGGCTTCATCTAAAAGCTTTCGGCTTTCCCGGGCAAGGTAAGCAAGGTCTCCGCTATCCAATCTTATTCCCAGCAGCTTCTGACCCCGTTCTTCCATTTCCTTAGCCACGGTGATCGCATTCGGGACCCCGCTTTTAAGAGTGTCGTAAGTGTCTACGAGTAAAACACAGTCTTTAGGCCTCCCTTCAGCAAAAGCCCTGAATGCCGTAAGCTCTTCATCATAACTCTGAATAAAAGAATGAGCCATAGTCCCCGAAACGGAAATATTGAAGTCACGGGCGGCAACCACATTGCTTGTGCCGTCAAACCCGCCAATAATAGCTGCCCTGGTGGCAAAATATCCACCGGAAGCCTGAGCCCGTCTCAGGCCAAAATCCAACAGCAACCTGTCCCCTGCCACAAGTCTTATCCTGCTGGCTTTAGTAGCAATTAAGGTTTGAAAATTCAGAAGGTTGAGCAGAATGGTCTCGATGATCTGCGCTTCTATAATACTTGCTTCAACCTGTAGTACCGGCCTGGTAGGAAAAACTATATCTCCTTCCCTAACCGAATAAATATTCCCCCTGAACCTGAACTCCTTAAGATATTCCAGGAAATCCTCGTCAAAATCCTGCTTTTTCAGATAGGCGATATCTTCTTCTGAAAATCTTAGGTTTTGCAGTACATCCAGCAGGTAATCAAGTCCGGCGAAAACAGCATATCCCCCATCAAAAGGAAGCTTTCTGAAAAAGTAATCGAAAACGGCCCGATTTTGGCCGTGCCCGTTTTTAAAGTACACCTGGGCCATTGCCAGTTGATACTGATCGGTATAGGTAGCGGTAAAATTCTGCATGTAGTTTCTATTTCTTTATCTCAGAGAGCATTTCATTATAAACCCTGAGGTCCTCCTCACTGAAGAGCACAAATTTAATCTTTTGGAGGTGTTTGAAGGCAGGTATTGCGTTAAGAACTGTCTCAACCGCTATTTGAGCAGCCTCTTTTAAGGGGTAACCGAATATTCCCGTTGAAATTGCAGGAAAAGCGACCGACCTTATTTTATTTTCTTCCGCAAGTTCCAAAGCCCGTTTATAACAATTTTCGAGGAAATCTGCAGCGGGTTCATCCCGGCCGTAAACAGGCCCCAGACAATGGATCACGAATTTATTCGGAAGATTATGGCCTCCGGTAATCACAGCCTCTCCCGGTTTTATAGGCGCCAGGGGCTTGCATTCTTTGTATAGGCCCGGCCCGGCAGCAGTGTGCAAAGCTCCGGCAACTCCTCCCCCGGTGGTAAGCGCCGCGTTAGCCGCATTTACAACGGCATCCATATCCTGTTGGTTGGCGATATCACCTCTTTCAGTTTCAATAAGAAATTTTCCGATTCTAATTTCCATAAGCTATAATTCTTGGTCTGTTCAAGATAACTATTTTAGCTTAAAATTTGGAAAATAAGGCTTTCATACAGCCGGTATAGAATATAAAGAACGGGCTAAAATCCCTGCTATTTCCCTTGGCGGGAAGGAGATTATTGCTGAAATTTGTTAAATGCAAACTTCGCGATCAAATTTTTGTAGATTATTTAGTGAAAATTAAAAATAACATTATATTTGCATCCGCAAAATTGCTTGCAAACTTCCTCCTTAGCTCAGTTGGTTAGAGCATCTGACTGTTAATCAGAGGGCCCTTGGTTCGAGTCCAAGAGGAGGAGCAAAAGTCAAAGCAAAGACTTCAAAAAACTGCTAACAAACATGTCGAAAATTCCTCAGTAGCTCAGTTGGTTAGAGCATCTGACTGTTAATCAGAGGGTCGTTGGTTCGAGCCCAACCTGAGGAGCAAAAAAAGCCTGATAGTTTCTATCAGGCTTTTTTGCTTTTATAGCTGGATTATTACATTACTAATTAAAGAAGGCTGCTTAAAAGCAGCCCTCTTTAAAGTGGTCCTTAATTTTCCTTTGTTGTGAAACTCAACTCAGTCGAGTAATCAATTCCCAATCTGTTTTTTGCAAAATATCTAACATAATAAGTTGTCCCCGGTTCCAAATTATTTAAAAAAGCATTTCCTTCAGATGCCTCCGTTTCATCAATTATAAAACTATCCTCAATATTTGTATTAGGCTCGGTTCCCCAACAAAATCCTTCAGACAGGATTTGGGAGCCACCACTATCAGGGGAATACCCATACACGGTTGCAGAATTCGAAGTTACATCATAGACACTATGAATATAAGCAGTTGGAAGACCTGGTGAAGTAAATTTAACTTCATTGCTATAATAAACCCCGGATTCATTAATTGCGTAACTTCTTGCATAATAGGTTTGCTTCATCTCCAGATCTGTTAAATAGTAAGTATAAATTGTTCCAGCAATAACAGGGTCAACTGCTTTATTAGAATTACTGCTATCTATTGTTAATCCTGAGGAAGCACCATATAGTAACCCTCTTTCTATAATGGGCAAACCACCTTCCTTAGTGATGTCTATATCAAAATGAACCTCAGGATCCGCATACGTGCCATCGTACATCAGATCGCTAAGCTGGATAACACCATCCAAGGTTTTAAACTCATCAACAAAAGAATCTTCCCCTAACTCATTTTTTAAGGTTAACCTGGCGAAGTAAGCCTGATCCATTTCCAAGCTTTCGATTTTCTTTCTCAAATAAATATCCTTCTCTGAAGGGCCTACTATAGTATCCAAATACTCTACAGAGGCATCAAATGTGTTTGAAGTGCTATATTCCAAAATAAGCCTTGTAGCCAATGTGTTTTCTCCAATTTCTATATATGCCTCAGCACTTTTTGCTCCAATCTTAGAATTATCAATAGCAAAAATTAAGATCTTAGGTTCACTCCCCAGGGTAGATATATCGATAGGATCCCCATAAGTTACTCCAACTTCATTTTCCATTTTTAACCGTGCCCAATAGCGGGTTCCCGGGTTAAGGTTTTCGATTAGTGCAGAAATCGCTCTGTCCGAATATGGACTTAGCGGACTTTGATCCGCGAGAACAGAGTCTGCCTGGTCAAAGCTTTCCAGGTATTCTATGTATTGGATATATACTTTTGTTTCCAGAAAATTAGGGTTAACTGCCCCTTGCACCTTAATAGTTTTATTACCGGATTCCAGGGTGAGATGCCCCACTTCTTCAGGCAAGCCTCCTAAGGTTGTAAAGCTGTTTATAGAGGAACTCACAGAACCGAATTCATTACTGGCAGACAACCTGTAATAGTAAATTGTAGCAGGTTTAAGACCAGAAACACTTTCTCCTAATGCAACTTCATTACCACCATTTACAGGACCTTCGTTAAATACAACATCTGCACCCAAGCTCTCTGTTTCCCCGTATTCAAATACAACTTCAGTTTCAGCATTATTGGCAATTAACCTGCTTATAACCCTAATGCTATCTGCCGAAATCACAGTGACTTCCATCCCTGTAATTTTTGGTTTTGTTGCCGTAAAATTTAAAAACCCATCGATGTATTGCTGAAAATCCGGGATATTTACATCCTTACCTAAGGACTTATATCTTTCAATCAAATTAGTTCTGATAACCGGGGCATCCAGGTTAAGGGCAGATTGCCGAAGTGCATCCTGAATGTTGCTATTATTTAGCACCCCATCCTCTTCAATATCTGAAGAAATACTTGCAAGAAGCTCTGTAAGGTCTCCAACACTTCGATCTCCCTGCAGGATTGAAGATATCCCCAGCAGAATGGCGTCTTTGGATATATCGAGCAATTCAGAAGATTGGATATCATCTTCCTTTATATTAAATATTGAAAGAATTTCAGCCTGGGCGGTCTTTTTAGCCTCGGCAAAAGACTTCCCTTCTTCTATCAGGTATTCGACTCTTTTCTTTTCAAGATGAGTTAAAAGATTAACGTTTACACCTGAAACTGATTTAATATCGGAAATTGCAAAGAGATTTAATTGTGATGATGAGATCTCTCCTTTCACTTCATCGTAATAAAACCCGTTTGCTGAAAATTCAACAAACTGAGAACTAAGGCTAATATTACTGATCTCAAACCGCCCATCATTACCTGATATTTGAGTGTTAAAGCTTTTTCCTGTCTGCGCCAGGGATTCATTCAGCTCATACATTGAGATCCCGGTACCGTTAACATAAGGGCCTTTTTGGATGTAACCGGATATCTCATCAATTTCAATTTTTTCCTGAGGCACAGGTTTTGGCTCCGGAGGAGTATCATCAGATTCCTTATCACAACTTATAAAAGAGATCAAAATTATCCCCAATAATGAATAGAGGTTAAATAACTTCATAGAAAAGCAGGTTAGTTTACGTAATAAAATGACTATCCATTAAAACAATTGCTTCGTAGGGGCGGGCAAAATTTAAAGGAAGATTGAATTTTAGAGCATAAAAATAGCTTTTTTTAACAAATGGGCCCGCTTATAAAAGATTTTCCTTAATAAAACTGCTTTCCTGGCTACATTTAGAGCATAAAAAAGCCGGGCAAATCCCGGCTTTCTATTATATAAATTCAATACTGATATTTATTCAAACAACCAGCGGTAAATATCATTTCCGTTAGCATAAAGCACAAGCGCGATCAATAAGAAGAAACCTACCATTTGTGCGATCTCCATAAACTTGTCATTAGGTTTCCTTCCGGTAATAATCTCATACATCAGGAACATCACGTGCCCGCCATCCAGTGCCGGGATAGGAAGTATGTTCATAAAGGCCAGGATTATGGAGATAAGCGCTGTAGTGCCCCAAAATGCCTTCCAGTTCCAGGTCTCAGGGAACATTCCCCCAATAGCTCCAAAACCACCCAGCTGGGTTGCTCCCTTTGCGGTAAATACATACTTGAACTGGTAGATATAATCTCTTAAAGTCCAGTATCCATAATCAAATCCTTCTTTGATGCTTCCCGCCAGACTGTATTTCTTGGTCTGGAAGTCAAAATCAAACTCGTTGGTCACCCCAAGTTTCCCTTCTTCGTCTGGAGTGATCATTACGCTTTTTATTTCATTCCCTCTTTTAAAGACCAGTTCAATCTCTTTTCCCTTATTTTCATTCACAATAGGAGCCAGTTCGTGCCAGTATCCTATTTCCTGATTATTCAGGGAAATAAGGCTGTCACCTTTTTTAAGGCCGGCTATTCCAGCCGCTCTGTCGGCAACCACACTATCCAGTATAGGCCTCTGAATAGGAATAAAAGGCTGCATCACTCCGGTCTGGAACATCGTAGAACCAATCTCTTCGGGGAGCTCAACAGTTTCCTTAGTCCCGTCTTTATGAAGAACGGTAACAGAATTCACGCCTCTCATAAAAAGATGACGGTTAATATCAAGACTGTTTTCAAAGTCCTTTCCATTTACCTCAAGAACCCTGTCCCCATCTTGAAACCCATATTCTTTAAATTCTTCTGCCACAGCGAAACCTTTAGGCATATCATCTGGTCCCACAAAATTGGTTCCCCAAACGAAAATGATCATCATATAGATCAGAAAACCAAGAACAAGATTAACCGTTACTCCTCCAAGCATAATAATAAGTCGCTGCCAGGCTGGTTTACTTCTAAACTCCCAGGGTTGGGGAGGTTTTTCCATCTGCTCCTTGTCCATACTCTCATCTATCATACCGGATATTTTAACATACCCCCCAAGAGGCAGCCACCCGATACCATAAACCGTACCCCCGATCTTCTTCTTGAAAAGAGCGAATTTCACATCAAAAAACAGGAAAAATTTCTCGACGCGGGTCTTAAATAATTTAGCAGGAATAAAATGCCCAAGCTCATGCAAAACTATCAGTAATGATAAACTAAGCAGTAACTGTATGGCTTTAACTATAAATGGATCCATTCTTTAATCTTCAAATTTTAATCGCACAAAAGTAATCTTTTAAAAACTCTTATAAAAGCTTATAGGCCACTGCATAAACCAAAAAAGAAATTTTCCCAAATTCTATTCGACTAAGTCGTTGTCAGCCCCTATTTTTGTAACAAATCTGTAAAAAATGCTTCAGTTTTTCGCCAAGTTTAAAAAGTTTGCCATTGTACTTTTTGTGCTTTCGGTCTTCATTATCTGGGCTATATATTCGCTGCTGAAGCCGGAAGAACGACTTCCCGTCTTTCAGCCCGATATGGTGAATGCTGAACTCGTGGACACAACGGTACAGTACGTAAGAAAATACCATACAATAGCCGATTTTCAACTTATAAATCAGAATGGCGATACCATTACTCAGGATTTTTACAAGGACAAGATCTATGTAGCTGACTTTTTCTTTACTACCTGTCTTAGCATTTGCCCAATTATGACAGATCATATGCTGAAGATTCAGGAAAAGATCAAGGATGATCCCGAAGTATTTCTGCTTTCTCATACGGTTTTCCCAAAAACGGATAGCGTTCCGGTGCTAAAGGAATATGCTGAAGAAAAAGGGGTGATAGACAAAAAGTGGAATCTGGTGACCGGAGACAAAAAAAAGATATATGAACTGGCAAGAAAATCTTACCTGGCTTCAAAGAGCGACGGAGACGGAGGGCCATATGATATGATACATACCGAGAATTTTGTGCTGGTGGACAAGGACAGGCAAATTCGCGGATTTTATGACGGGACCAATCCCGAAGCAATTGAAGAATTAATGGCAGACATTAAAATATTAAAGGCTGAATACCAGCGCTAGTACTTTTTTAAGCCTGAGGCTTTTCTACTAGTTTATTTTACATTACTTTTGCCTTGTTTAAAATCAATCTAAATAAACTTTGAAGGTAACCGTAGCTCATTTAAAACGCGGACAACGCGGAATTATTAAGGAGTTTTCAGTAGAGCGCGTTCCTCTCAAGCTTCTCGAAATGGGATGTCTTCCGGGAAACGAGGTGATGCTCGTTCAAACTGCTCCTTTTAAGGATCCTATGTACCTCAATGTAAACGGCAGCCACCTGGCCATTAGAAAAGAAACCGCATTACAAATAGAAATTGAGCTAATAGATTAATATGGGCAAACAAATTAATGTCGCATTAATTGGAAATCCCAATACAGGAAAAACATCGGTTTTTAACCAGCTTACAGGACTCAATCAAAAAGTTGGGAATTACCCGGGAATCACTGTAGAGAAAAAGGAAGGGATAAGCAAGCTGGATCGCACCCTTAAAGCTCATATCATAGACCTGCCGGGAACTTACAGCCTTAATGCTTCTTCCCTCGATGAAAATGTGGTCATCGAACTGCTGCTCAATAAAAACGATAAAGATTACCCCGATGTCGCCATAGTAGTGAGCGATGTCGAAAATCTCAAGAGAAACCTTTTACTTTTCACACAGGTGAAAGACCTGGGTATACCTACCATCCTGGTGGTCAATATGGCCGACAGGATGAAACGAAAGGGAATTTCTCTGGATATAGACCTGCTGGAGGAACGCCTAAAGACAAAAGTTGCCCTGGTCAGTGCCAGGAAGAATTTAGGAATAGACCACCTAAAGGAACTGATAAAAAATTACCGTCAGATTCCCACCGAGCCCTGTGTAAATGCTTCTGTAATAGATCCGGAATACTTCGGGAATCTGCGAAAGACATTTCCTAACCAGTCCCTATACAAATTATGGCTGGTCATCACACAGGATGTGAACTTCGGGAACATCAACAGGTCAGACCTTAAAAAGAATCCCGATTTCAGTACGAAGTCTACCAGTGACCTGAAGCGGCTTCAGCAAAAGGAAACCATATTAAGATACCAGTTTATCAACGGGATCCTGAAGGAAGCCTTGAAAATAGACCGAAATGCCGCCACCGATCTCAGAGCAAGATTCGACCGCGTGCTTACCCATCAGGTTTGGGGCTATGTGATCTTTTTCGCTATTCTTCTGCTTATTTTCCAGGCAATTTACAACTGGTCCAGTTACCCGATGGATCTCATAGACGCCACCTTCGCCTCTATGAGCGAATGGGCGAAAGGAACACTGCCTTCAGGGGTTTTCACCAACCTTATCGCCGAGGGAATAATTCCCGGGCTTGGTGGGATCGTGATCTTTATTCCGCAAATCGCCTTCCTGTTCCTCTTCATTTCGGTCCTGGAAGAAACGGGCTATATGAGCCGTGTTGTATTCCTGATGGACCGCATCATGCGCCGTTACGGGCTTAGCGGAAAAAGCGTTGTGCCACTTGTATCGGGAACGGCCTGTGCCATCCCGGCGGTAATGGCCACCAGGAATATTGAAAACTGGCGGGAAAGACTTATTACCATCCTTGTGGTGCCCTTTACCACCTGTTCGGCAAGATTACCGGTTTACCTTATCATTATAGCACTTGTAATCCCTGACAAAGCTTTCTTTGGGTTTAACCTTCAGGGATTAACATTAATGCTGCTCTACCTAATAGGCTTCGGAATGGCTATCTTTTCGGCCTGGTTATTGAACAAAATATTAAGCATAAAGACACGCAGCTACTTTGTGATCGAAATGCCTAATTACAAGGTGCCAATGATCAAGAATGTAGCGATTAATGTGGTTGAAAAAACAAAATCATTTGTGTTGGGCGCCGGGAAGATCATCCTTGCAATCTCGGTAATACTGTGGGTCCTGGCGAGCTACGGTCCGGGAGATGAATTTGAGAATGCCGAAGAGATCGTGACCGCAGAATATGCTCAGGATTCAGGTATTTCTCAAAAAGATCTTGACGAAAAGGTCGCTTCATTTAAACTGAAGAATTCCTATATCGGAATTATGGGAAAAGGAATAGAGCCGGTTGTGGCGCCGCTTGGTTACGACTGGAAAATAGGGATCGCCATCATAAGCTCTTTTGCCGCACGGGAAGTTTTCGTAGGAACCCTGGCCACAATTTACAGTGTGGGAAGCGACGAGCAGGAAACCATACAGAACCGGATGGCGGCCGAGACAAATCCGGTGCTGGGTGGGCCCTTGTTTACCTTTGCCAGCGGAGTAAGCTTATTGCTTTTCTATGCTTTTGCAATGCAGTGTATGAGCACCCTTGCGATAGTTAAGAAAGAAACCAACACCTGGAAATGGCCTGTTCTGCAGCTTTTTGTTATGAGCGCATTTGCTTATATTGTTGCTCTCATTGCATTTCAGTTCTTAAAATAACAGAAACAGGAGAAAAAAGAAATTGAGATTATGGAAATTCTACAGCAAATACTTGTATTAATAACCTTTCTAATAGCAGTAGGCTACCTGTTTACCAAATTCATCTGGATGCCTCCTTTTATGAGAAAAAATGAAAAGGTAAAAGCCTGCGGTGTTTCAGGTTGTGGCTGCGATTAAGTTCCTGCCTGCTTTTTACTCTATCCAAGCCCCACATCCAGGGTCATCATTATCATAAAACCGCCAATAAAGCCCATAGTGGCGATATCGGTATACCGTTCCTGCTGAGACTCGGGCACTACCTCTTCCACTACAACAAAGATCATTGCTCCGGCCGCAAAAGATAAAGCATAAGGTAAAATAGGTTTGAAGGTCATTACTGCCCAGGCACCCAACACAGCAGCCATTGGCTCAACGATGGCCGATAACTGCCCGTAGTTAAAGCACTTCCATCTTTTCATACCCTGTCTTCTTAACGGCATAGCAACAGCAAAGCCTTCGGGAAAGTTCTGAAGCCCAATTCCAATAGCAAGTGCCACGGCTCCACCAATGGTGGCTCCTTCGAATCCGGCGGCCACACCTCCAAACAACACCCCAACAGCAAGACCTTCTGGAATGTTATGCAATGCAATGGCCAGGGTTAAAAGCGTTGATTTATGCCAGGGAGTTTTTATACCCTCCTTCTCACTCATCCTGAAATTCACGTGAAGGTGAGGAAGAATCTTGTCAAGTCCAAAAAGAAAAAGGGCCCCTAACGCAAAACCTACAACTGCGGGAATTACTTTCTCGAAACCTTCTCCCGGGCTCATTTCGATTCCCGGCGCCAGCAAACTCCAGAAACTGGCTGCCACCATAACCCCGCCGGTAAACCCTAGCATCCCATCAAAGAATGCACGGTTCATATTCTTAAAAACGAAAACAAGTGACGCACCAAGAGCAGTCACTCCCCAGGTGAATAATGTAGCTAAAAAAGCCGCCATTACCGGGTCTAATTGTTCGAAATACGCTACAACTTCTTTCAACATAATCAAGTGGTTTTTAAGTATAGATTACTGGAGATCACATTAGAGATTCTCAACTCCTCTCCATCAATTTCAATAAGCATAGACTGATCAAAAGACTCCTTATCCTTTACCAGGATCTCCTTCCCGAGTGCTATCCCGTTTTTATCAAGGTATCTCAGAAATTCCGCTGAAGAATCCTTAACCCCCATACAAACTCCACGCTGACCCTTATCCAATTGAGCCAAAAGCAGCTGGTTGGAAACGGTAAAATTACCATCAGCATCAGGGATGGGATCTCCGTGCGGGTCCCGCTTTGGATATTCCAGGAAACGATCCAGTTCCCTGGTAAGTTTTTCAGATTTTATATGTTCTAACTGCTCGGCAACTTCGTGCACCTCATCCCAGGTAAAATCAAGCTTTTCCACGAGAAAGACCTCCCACAGCCTGTGCTTTCTTATCACTTCTATAGCTGCCTGCTTTCCTTCCTCACTAAGCCTCACCCCCTGGTACTTCTTATAATTCACCAGCTTCTTTTCAGATAGCCGTTTGATCATATCGGTCACCGAGGATGCCTTGGAGTCCATTTCTTCAGCCAGGGCGTTCGTACTAACCCCTGACTTATAGGTTCGCTCAAGGTGAAATATTGCTTTTAGATAATTCTCTTCCGAAAAACTGAACATCGTTTTCATTTTCTGCAGCCAAAAATACATTTTTTTATTGAAACAATCAATTTTTTAGGTTCGTCTAAATTTTATTTATAATTTTGCCAAAAATAAATTTATGAAACTCCCTGCAACACTCGTATTATTAATTTCCGTATTCTGTGTAACTGCACAGGAAGCCTCGGTCTCAGGTAAGATTTCTGCGGAAGGCATCCCTATAGCCTACGCCAATATCTACCTGGAGAACACGAACATAGGAACAACGTCCGATGAGCAGGGAGTCTATTCCCTAAAAGTTCCCCAGGGCCATCACGATCTTATTATTCAGGCGGTTGGTTATAAAAAAGAGAAGTATCATCTCGAAATTTTCAGCAATAAGTCTAAAGAGCTGAATTTCAACCTAAAAGAAGATGTTACCGGCCTTAATCAGGTAGTGGTTTCTGCCAGCAGAACCGGACAGTTAAGGCAAACCGCTCCGGTGATAGTTTCGGTAACTTCAGCCAAAGACTTTCAGGCCACCCAATCCATCAGTCTTAGTGAAGGACTAAATTTTCAACCCGGCCTTAGGATGGAAACCAATTGCCAGAACTGCGGATTTTCTCAAGTAAGAATGAACGGGCTTGACGGAGCCTATTCACAGATTCTCATTGACAGCCGTCCTGTTTTTAGTGCACTAAATGGTGTTTACGGACTGGACCAGATTCCCGCTAATTCTATAGAACGGGTAGAAGTGGTTCGTGGCGGAGGCTCGGCCCTTTACGGCTCGAATGCCATTGCCGGAACAATAAACATCATCACCAAGGAACCTACAGAGAACCTGTTCGAGATTGCCAGCAATTTTGCGGCAATTGACGGAAAGGCCGGCGACAAAGCGGTAACCCTTAACGGAACAGTACTCTCCGACGATTACAATGCCGGGTTAAGCATTTTTGGAATGTTCCGGGACAGGAATCCTTTTGATAAAAACGGAGACGGATTTACCGAAATAACCGAAGTTGAAAATAAAACTTTTGGCTTCAAGGCCTTCTACAAGCCAAACGAACGAAGCAAGTTAAGCCTCGACTTTCACACGATACACGAATACAGGCGCGGTGGGAACAAGCTGCATCTCTTACCTTACGAATCTGACATTACCGAACAGATAGAAAGCGACGTGGTAGGCGGAGGGCTTACCTACGAGGCCTTTTCAAAATCCAAAGACTGGAAGTATTCGGTTTACGGAACAGCGCAGTTGTCTAAAAATGACAATTTTTACGGCGGAAAAGGTGAAACCCTTGAAGAAAGCCTTAAAGGCTTTGGAAATACCAAAGATGAGACCTTTGTCCTGGGGGGACAGACTTCCTACAACCAGGAAAACTTCCTTGGCGGGACTGCAACTTTCACAACCGGAACCGAATTCAAGCACAGTGAAATGGCCGATTCAAAGCCCGGATACAATGCATTCATCGATCAAAACCTTAACATTCTTGGCGTATACGCACAACAGGAATGGCAGGCAACCGAAAAACTAAAGGTTCTTGGTGGCCTGAGAGCAGATTTCCACAATATCGCAGAAGAAAAAGTAGTGATCAACCCAAGAGTGAATGTACTTTACAGCCCATCTGAAAACCTGCAGTTAAGAACCAGCTATGCCAAAGGATTCCGTGCGCCACAGGTCTTCACCGAAGACATTCACGCCCGCATCGCAGCAGGAGAGATCAGCCTGGTTCAGCTTTCAGACGATCTGAAATCGGAAACCTCGCATAGCTTTTTAGCCTCAGCTGAGTGGAGCAAGACCACTCTGGATAAGGATTACCGATTTACTTTGGAGAGTTTCTACACCAGGCTTAAGGACCCTTTTGTTCTGGAAAGAACTTCAGAAACGGTCTTCGTAAAACGTAACGGGCAGGGTGCCGATGTTTACGGAGTAAATCTTGATGCCGTTTACGCGCCAAATGAAGACTGGATCTTTCAGGCAGGAGGTACCATTCAGAAGGCCACTTACGACAGCCCCGTACGTTACAGCGACGACCCCGAAGCCTCACTTGAAAACGCCGAGAATTTCTTTAAATCTCCTAATATTTACGGGAACTTCATCCTTACATATGCTCCGGTTAAAGCCTGGCAGAACAACCTTTCAGGGGTGTACACGGGTAGTATGTACGCACCACATCTAGCAGGTTATATTGAACAGGATCGCCTGGAAAAGACAAGGGATTTTATGGAGATCAACCTTAAAACGGCTTACACTTTTAATCTTGCCAATAACTTTCAGATGGAAGTGAATGCAGGAGTGCAGAACATCTTCAATGCCTACCAGGAAGATTTTGATTTCGGGGTAGACCGTGATGCCACTTATATCTATGGCCCATCAAGGCCAAGAACGTTTTTTATAGGATTGAAAATCGGGAATAAACTGCTTCAGTAAACGGAAAGAAGTCTACATTCGCCTTTCCTTCTGGATCTGTTCATAGGCATCCTGAACCTTTCTGAATTTTTCCTCTGCCCCTTTCCGGTAAGCCTCGTCCATATGGCCAAGTTTATCGGGATGGTATTTTTTAGCCATTTTACGGTAGGCCTTTTTAACCTCCGCATCGCTGGCACTTTTATCGATCTCAAGGATCTTATAGGCATTATCGGCACTCTTCAGGAACATCGCCTTGATACTCTCAAAATCGTGACTATTCAGCCTTAGATAACCCGCGATCTGGGAAAGCTGGTTCAGTTCAGCCTGAGAAATATTACCATCGGCCTGCGCAATGCTGAATAAAAAGTGAAGAATCTGAAGCCTGACCTCATAACGCGTCCTGCTATGCAAATAAGCACAAATGCGTTGTGCAGAGATCTCTCTGTTTTTGATCACCTCATTAAAAGTGCGAAATGTAGCATTGGCGCGCTCTTTTCCATAGGCCCGAACAAAGTAGGCACGAACATAGTCGAGTTCGGTTTGTGAAACCTGACCGTCTGCCTTAATGACCAGCGAAGCCAGGGAAAGCAGGTTCAGTTCAAAATCGCCGGGTGAGACCCTGGATTTCTGGGTGCCTCCCATATTCTCGAACAATCCTCCTGCGGAACGGATATAATTGTCAAGCAAAGATCCTATGATAAATCCAAGGATGGCTCCGGGAAACCTGAAGTAAATATAGCCCAGAATAGCGGCGAACCATTTAATCATTAAAGCGAATTTTGAGGCAAAGATACTATTTTAAAGAAGTTTTTATGAATATCAACCACCCACTTCTCCAACGCTCATTATGATAAATTCAACTTATTCGCTCATAGTAATTTGAGATATGCTCAGCTGAAGTTAATTTGGTATCTTTGTAACTTGTTAAAGTTTAATAATAAAACCTAATATATGTATCCAGCAGATTTAGTAAAGCCAATGCGTGAAGATTTAACAAGCATCGGTTTTGAAGAATTACATACCGTGGAAGACGTAGAGGCAGCAATGAAGAAAGAAGGAACCACACTGGTTGTGGTAAATTCGGTTTGCGGATGTGCTGCAGCTAACGCCCGTCCAGGAGCAAGAATTTCATTACAAAACTCTAAGACCCCAGATAACCTTTATACCGTTTTTGCCGGTGTAGATAAGGAAGCTACAGATAAAGCAAGAGGCTTTATGGTACCGTTCCCGCCATCTTCACCATCTATGGCGCTTTTTAAAGACGGAGAACTGGTACATATGCTGGAGCGTCATCACATTGAAGGTCGTCCTGCCGAAATGATCGCAGAGAACCTTGTGGGTGCTTACAACGAATTTTGCTAAGCAACTTTAATTAAGAAGCTTTAAAAAGGCTGTCGGTTACCGGCAGCCTTTTTTATTTCAGGCATTTAAAAGCCTGCACCCGGCATTTGCAGATTTACTTCTGAAAAACCTATTTTTGTAGCCTTAAACATCAAGATGAAAAAACTACTTTCTTATCCGCTTTCGGTACTTTTTTATATCATATTTTTTCTGGTCCTGCTTATTTTCCATCCTATCCAATGGATATGCCTGAAACTGGGCGGATATGAAGCGCATAAAAAGAGCGTGGATATCTTCAACCTTTTCCTGATGAATACCCTAAGGATCCTGGGAACAAGGTTCACCGTAGAGGACCAATATGACCTGCCTTTAAACAGGCCCTGTATCTTTGTGGCCAACCACCAGGGAATGTATGATATTCCACCTATTATCTGGCATTTCAGAAGACAACATCCAAAGTTTGTCAGTAAAAAAGAACTGGGAAAAGGAATCCCAAGTATCTCCTTCAATTTAAGGCACGGAGGTTCCATTCTAATAGACCGAAAGAACAAGAGGGATTCCCTGATAAAAATGGCCAAATTCGCCAAATACCTGAATAAGACTAAGCGCTCGGCAGTGATCTTTCCTGAGGGAACCAGAAGCCGCGACGGAGCTCCTAAAAAATTCAGAGGAAGCGGGATGATCTTACTCTTCAAGCAAATGCCCGAAGCCCTTATCGTACCAGTTACAATCAACAATTCCTGGAAGCTTTTTAAAAGCGGAAGTTTTCCTATGGAACCCGGCGTACACATCAAGCTGAAAGTGCACGAGCCTATCGCAGCAAACTCTGATGACCCCGAAAGCCTTGCCGCAAAGGTAGAGCGAATTATCACCGCCGATATTAAATAATGCCGCCAACAGCCCTAAAGATTATATTTATGACCAATCCTTCTATCATAGAGAACACCATAGAATTTGTAAAGGAGACCCTGGAGGGAGCCGAAGGTGGCCACGACTGGTTCCATATAGAAAGGGTTTATAATAACTCCAAACTCATCGCCAAAGGTGAAGAAGCCGATAAGCTTATTGTAGAACTTGGCGCCCTCCTGCACGATATTGCCGATTCCAAATTCCATAACGGCGACGAAAGCCTGGGCCCCAAAGTAGCTGATGAGTTCCTGAAGACCCAGGATGCTTCTGAAGAAGTACGAAACCACGTGATAAAGATCATCGAAAACATCTCTTTTAAAGGCGGGAATACCGAACGTAAATTCAGTTCGGCAGAGCTGGATATCGTTCAGGATGCCGACAGGCTGGATGCGCTTGGAGCGATAGGCGTTGCCCGTGCCTTCAACTACGGAGGTTTTAAAGGAAGGGCGCTTTTTGATCCCAAGGTCAAACCGAACCTTGATATGACCAAGGAAGAGTACAAGGCTTCCACCGCCCCAACCATTAACCATTTCTATGAGAAACTGCTTCTTCTAAAAGACAGGATGAATACCGAAACAGGCAAGAGAATTGCTGAAGAAAGGCATAGGTTTATGGAAGATTACCTGAAACAGTTCTATGCCGAATGGGAAGGTCTGGCTTAGAAAAGCTTTAGCTGCCCGTCTTTAAATTCTTCGTGCAGGTCGCAGTTCAGGCTGAACTTCTTTCGGTCTTTCAGATATTTGTTTTTAGCGATCTTAAACTGCTGGGCTACCTGGGTTGCAAACTCCCCTTCGCCCTTCATTCTTGTTCCAAACCGGCTGTCGTTAAGGCTGCCCCCGTGAATATTTTCGATCTGATGAAGCACCTTATCGGCCCTGTCTGGCATCGCTTTTTTTATCCAGTCGGTAAAAATACCTCCTATAGCGCCGTTCAGGCGTACAATGGTATAACCTACACTTAAGGCTCCCCTTTCCGAAATTTCTTTCACCAACGGCATAATCTCGTGACTGTTAATGGAAGGGATTATGGGGGCCATCATCACGTTCACCGGAATCCCTTCCGCTGAAAGTCTTTCCACGGTCTGCAGGCGTTTTTTTATGCTCGCCGTTCTTGGCTCCAGTACCCTTCGGGTTTCTTCAGCCAAAGAAGTCACTGATATGTTAACGTGCACCAGGTCATCTTTTGCCAGTTCCTTAAGAAGATCCAGGTCCCTTTGAACAAGTGCATTCTTGGTGATAATTCCCACCGGATGACGGTATTTAAGGAAAGTCTGCAGGAGTCTTCTGGTAATCTGCAGCTTCTTTTCTATGGGCTGATAGCAATCGGTATTTCCGGAAAGCACTATGGGACTTGCCTGCCAGCTTTTGCTGCTGAGTTTCTTTTCAAGCAGTTCCACGGCGTTTTGCTTTACCAGTATCTTTTGCTCAAAATCGAGCCCGGCGCTATACCCCCAGTATTCGTGCGAATTTCGGGCATAGCAATAGATACAGCCGTGTTCACAACCCTGGTACGGATTCAGCGAATAATTAAGCCCAACGTCCGGACTGTTCACTTTATTAACAATGGTTTTTGGAAAGGTATCTATCAGGCTTGTTCTGGAGTCTCTTACCTCATCCCCTTCCGCAGCGCAGTAATTCAGGAAGTCATCACGAAACTCGTGGCTGTGCGCATCAAACTTATTATGAACATTTTGTTGCGCTCCCCTTCCTTTTATAAAATCCTGTGATAAAGACATATCACAAAAATATGGATTATTTCCTTTTTTACGGAAATAATCCATATTAAGTTTTTCTTATTTGGGAACTATTTTCCCGGAAAGTCGGCTTTGCGTTTATTCAGAAAGGCTGATGTACCTTCTTTAAAGTCGCCGGTACCAAAGGAGTTTCCGAATTCCTCGATCTCAGTTTCGAAGCCGTTCACCCCGGCTTCATAATTAGCATTAACCGCTTTGATCGCAGCTTTAATAGCCACCATCGAATTCTTCATAATCTTGGCCGCAATATTTTCAGCAAATTCAAGCAGTTCCTCCTGGCTGGTCACGTGGTTCACCAGGTTGTACTGAAGCGCCTGGTTGGCGTCTATCATTCCTGCGGTCATTATCATTTCCATAGCCCGGCCTTTGCCTACAAGCTGTGGCAGGCGCTGTGTTCCTCCATAGCCAGGGATCACTCCTAAAGATACTTCGGGAAGCCCCATTTTGGCATTTTCACTGGCAACTCTAAAATGAGCGGCCATAGCCAGCTCCAGTCCGCCCCCAAGAGCGAATCCGTTTACGGCTGCAATAACCGGTTTGGAATAATTGGCAACATAATCGAACAATTTCTTCTGCCCTTCAGCCGCAAGCTTCTTTCCTTTTTCAGCAGAAAAATCGGCGAATTCGCTGATATCTGCTCCGGCCACAAAGGCTTTTTCTCCGGTGCCGGTAAGGATCACCACTTTCACCTCATCTTCCATCCCTTCATTAGCAAAGGCCTGGTGAAGCTCTTCAATGGTATCGCGGTTTAAAGCATTTAATTTTGAAGGCCTGTTGATGGTAATTCGAAGAATGCCTTCGTTCTCTTCAGTTAAGATATTCTGATAACTCATAGTTTATGATTTTGGAAATCGCACCTTAAAGATAGTGCCTTTATTTGGTTTTGAAGTAAAACTGATGCTCCCGTTATAGGTCTCCACAAGGTTCTTCACCATTGCCAGCCCAAGGCCCATTCCACTTGATTTAGTGGTGAATTTCGGTTCAAACACCTTGTCTTTGTTCTCCTCGGAAATCCCTGCACCATTATCACAAATAGACATACACACCGCATCCTTTTCGTTATGAATGCTCACCACTATCTTGGGATCCGGGGTTTCCTTAAGGGCCTGGATGGAGTTCTTCACAAGGTTGGTCACCACGCGAATGAGTTGTGTCCTGTCAAATTTTGCCAGGATCTCCTCTTCTTCAGAAGAAAATACGATATAATCTTCGTTAAAGATATCCAGTGCCAGTTTAACGATCTTAGGCACATTAAGGGTCTCGCTTTGCTGGGCCGGCATTTTCGCGAAATTAGAAAAGGCAGAAGCTATGGAGCTCATCGTATCGATCTGGTTGATGAGCGTGTTGCTGTATTCTTTTACTTTAATGTCGATATCGGGATCGTTCTTATCGAAATTACGCTGAAAGCTCTGTACGCTCAAACGCATAGGTGTAAGCGGATTCTTGATCTCGTGTGCCACCTGTTTAGCCATTTCGCGCCAGGCCTGCTCCCGTTCCCCTGTAGCCAGTTTCACGGCACTTTCTTCCAGCTCATCTATCATACTGTTGTAAGCCGAAACCAAAGCATAGATCTCTTCGGAAGCATTACTGATCTCTATCTTCTGGTTCCGCTTGTCAAGCCGGGTCTGGTTGATCTTATCTGAAATGATCTTAAGCGATTTGGTAATATACCTCGAAAGCAGAAAAGACATTAAAATGGCCAGAACAAGCATAAAGAGATAGATTTCCCCCATTCTCATAAGGAAATTGTTAAGATCACGGTTCAGCAGGCTGTCATCCTGCACATAAGGCAGGTAGAGTATGGCCAGGGGCTTGAACTTATTATCGGTGACATAGGTATAGGAAGACTGGAATTTCTGCCCGTTTACCTCAGATTTCTTAAGGTATCGTCTGTCTGAAGAAGCATCCAGTTTTTTGATAATTTCAGGGTCGATATGCGCGTCGGTGGTGTCCTTAAAGAAAGACTCTTCAGACTTTACAAGAAGATCCCCTTTAAGGTCATAAATCTTAATGGGCATTTCGTGCACCTGAGCCATTTCATAAATCTTGTCCCGCTCCTTGAAAATAGGCTCAATATTCTCAGTATTCACAATAAAAGTAGTACTCGCAAGCACAAACTTGATGTTTTCCCTGATGGCTTCCTCTTTGCGTTCCAGCCTTTCGCGGTGATAATTTTCAGCCTCCTGTTTGTACTGATAGACCGTTACCCCGGCGATCAAAATAGAAGCTCCCAGCACCAAAAGTATCATGGAGATAAAAATACGGGTACGCAAAGAGACTTTTATAAGCTTCATACGGGCTTTATTAGAGCAATTATCACACCAGTTTAGGCATCCGGATTCTTAGTTCTTATTCGTTTATACATTTTGAAACCAAGCATCAGGATCCCTGAAAGTAAAAAGATCCCGATCACACCATAGATCCAGTTAATGGCATCACGTACTATCACCAGAAAGATGACTGCAAAAAGTATTAAAGTGGAACCTTCGTTCCATAACCTCATCTGGTTAGAAGTCCACTTAATCACATCCTGCTGAAGCTCTTTAAAGAGCAGGTGGCATTTGTAATGATAGGCGTATAAGAGTACCACAAAACCAAGCTTTACCAGCATCCAGTCCTGGGACAGCCAGCCTGGCATCAGGTATAAAAGCCAGAAGGCGAAAAGGCTCGCAAGCACCGCTGAAGGCCAGGTAATGATATACCAGAGCCTGCGGGTCATAAGTTTTAACTGTTCCCCAAGGATACTCCTGTCCGGTTCAGGTTTTTCAGCAGATTCTATCTGGTACACAAAAAGGCGGGGGATATAAAAAAGCCCGGCGAACCAGGTGATCACAAAAATGAGATGTAAAGATTTAATGTAGCTGTAGTATTCCACTATTTTCAGTGATTTTAATGAAACCCGGACTTTGGGTTTGATGATCTAAAATAACAAAATCTAATCTTTTATCGGCGGATTCAATCTAAGTCTTATTTCGCGGTTAAGAAAATACCCCGTCACTATGGTCGAAAGCACGTCGGCTATTGGAAAAGAGATCCACACCCCTATTTCACCGTAAAACATCGGCAGGATCAGGATAAGGGGGATAAAAATGAAGCCCTGCCTGGAAAGCGTTAGCAGGAGGGCCGGCACCGCCTTCCCAACGGCCTGAAAATAGGCAGCCCCAATTAATTGTAAAGCGATAATGGGGGTAGCCGCAAAAACCCAGCGCATTGCCGGAGGCGTATCTTTAATAATATCAGGATTCTTGGTAAAGACTTTTACTATATCTTCAGAAAAGAACATAATACCTGCAAAGACAAGCAATCCAAGAATACAGGAATACAGGATAGCCGTATTAATGCTTTTCCGAACCCTCTGATATTTCTGCGCTCCATAATTAAAGCCGGCAATAGGCAGAAATCCCTGAGTAACCCCAAGCACCGGAAATAGTGCGAACATCAGCATTCGACCTATGATCGCATAAACCGCTACCGAATCTTCTCCTCCCAGGTTAAACAGGATATTATTCATCAACAGGTAAGTGATACTTACCACCGCCTGTCTTGAGAGGGTCACAAAGCCAAGGGAAGATATCTCCTTAAGGATAGTAAAATCCAGCCCAAAATGGCTGAAGCTGATCTTTAATTCGGAATATTTTGAAAGAAAGAACCACAGAATAAAGGCTAAGCACAGCAGGTAGGAAGCCGTAGTGGCCCAGGCAGCACCAAACATTCCCAGCCCCATTCGGTTTATAAAAATATAATCGAGGATCAGGTTTCCCACAGACGGAATGATCATCGCGATCATCCCGAATTTCGGTTTCCCTTCGGCCCTTATCACCGTATTGCCCATCATAGCCAAGGCAAGAAAAGGTACTCCGTAAAGCACCACGGTATAGTAGATCTTCGCCGGTGCAAAAATATCGCCTTTTCCGCCAAATGCAGGAATGAGAAAATCTATAAAGCTAAGGCCCAAAACCACCAATATCACAGTCAAGATAAGGGTAAGCGTGATCTGATTTCCAAAAGTACGAAGGGCACGTTCTTTATTTTCAGCACCTAGGGCACGGGAAATAATGGAAGAGCCTCCTATCCCTATTGCCATCCCCAGAGCGGCGATAAAAAAGGAGACGGGAAGAACCACATTTATAGCGGCAATTGCGACAGACCCTATCCAGTTTCCAACAAAAATAGTATCTATCAGGACATTCAGGGACATGACCAGAATACCTACCGATGCGGGAAGAGCCTGTTTTATAAGAAGTCTGCTTACAGGTTCCCGGCCAAGCGCCGCTGCGTTTATCCTTGCCATCAGGCTTTAACGGGCTTTTTGAAGGCCCATTCATCTATCCAGCGGGACAGTACATTCACCCAATCCTGCCGGTCGTTAAGACAGGGAACTACGGTAAACTCCTTACCTCCCACCTCGTGGAAGATCTCTTCGCCTTCCATTGCAATTTCTTCCAGGGTTTCCAGACAATCTGAAACGAAAGCAGGAGTTACAATAGCAAGTTTTTTCATTCCCTGCTTTCCAAAGCGTTCGATTGTACGATCTGTATAAGGCTGCAGCCAAGGGTCGAAGCCAAGCCTGGACTGAAAGGATACACTGTAAGTGTTTTCCTTTAATCCAAGGTATTCGGCTACAAGCCTGGTGGTTTCAAAACACTGATGCCTGTAGCAGAACTGATGGGCTACTGAAGGGCTTTGGCAACAGGTTCCGTCTATTTTACAATGAGACTTGGTGACATCACTTTTCCTGATATGTCTTTCCGGCACGCCGTGATAGGAGAACAGCAAATGCTGAAAATCCACTCCCTCGAGCCTTTCAGAAATACTTTCTGCCAGGACCCTTATATAATCGGGATGATTATAGAAAGGCGGCACCGTAGTGAATTTCATATCTGGGAAATGCTTCTGCCGCAATTCTTCGGCAAGCACGAGAATAGTCTCGGTAGTGGCCATCGCAAACTGAGGGTATAGCGGAAAAAGAAGAACTTCATCCACCCCTTTATCATTCAGCTCCTGAAGGCCCGATAAAATATCAGGATTTCCGTAACGCATAGAAAGGGCAATAGGTATAGATGTCAATGAATCTATTTTTGCCTGAAGTCTTTCGGAAAGTACAATTAAAGGGGAACCTTCCTCCCACCAGATCTTTTTATAGGCTTCAGCAGATTTCTTAGGCCTTGTGTTCAACACTATTCCTTTTACCAGGAGTGTTCGGGCCCAGTAAGGCACGTCTATCACTCTTTCGTCCATCAGGAATTCACCCAGATATCTTTTTACGTCTTTAGGATCGGTGCTATCGGGAGAGCCCAGATTGACCAGCAGTACACCTTTACTCATATTTTTTCTTTTTCAGGAGGCAAAATTAAGATTATAATTTTTAGCAAAAGACCAATCGCAATTGCAGTTTCTTATACGGGCATAGAGCCGGTTTTAATCTATATGTTCTGCCGTTGCAAATTGAATGCATCGCAGAAGATGTTCCCTAAACCGGGGCTCAATATAAGACTCTATGGTATGACCGCCTCCGGTATAAATAGCTTTCCCGCCCCCGGGAAGCTCCTGATACCAGGCAATAGGATGATTTTCGCCATTCTCTCCTCCTTCATAAGTACTTTCATCCAGTCTTAACAGCATCTCAAGATGGGGGCTGATATTCTTATAATTATACCACTCATCTCTCCTGGTCCAGACCCCAGACAAATGAGAAACCGTTAAATGATCTGGTTTTTCAACAATGATCTCGGCTTCGGCAACAGGCGGGTGGCCATTAAAATAAGCTCCTACCAGGTTGCCGTACCAGGGCCAGTCATATTCGGTATCGGCGGCAGAATGAATTCCGAAGAAATTCCCGCCACCCTCAATATATTCTTCAAAGGCCTGCTGCTGTTTATTGTTCAGCACATTTCCGGTGGTATTCAAAAAGATCACCAGTTTATATTTCTTAAGATTTTCTGGTGAAAATTCTTTGGCTTCATCGGTCTCAGAAACCTTAAAACCATATTCCTCTCCCATTTCTTCAATGGCTTCTATACCCGCCGGAATAGATTTATGCCAAAAGCCTTTGGTCTTGGAAAAGACAAGCACTTCTGGTTCCTGTGCAAAACCAATCACATAACTAAAAAGAAAAATCCCCAGTATGGGAAGCTTGTTAATCAAATTCATATTTAAACACTTGTAGATAAAGACATTATATATTTTTTAGGCGTAGTGCCAAATTTCTTTTTAAAAGCAGCTATAAAATGGCTCGCGGTGCTGTAACCCACCTTCAATCCCACTTCATTCACATTATACTCGCCGGTATTGAGCAGTTTACGGGCATACTCCATTTTATAATCGAATAGAAAACTATAGACCGAATCGCCATAGATCTGCTTAAACCCCTCCTTCAGTTTTTTCAGGCTCAGGTCTATTTCTTCCGAAAGCTCCTGCAAAGAAGGCGGTTCTACCATTCGCGAGATCACAATATCTTTGGCTTTTCTGATCTTCATTATATTTTCTTCATCACTAAGAAAAGGACATTGCTCCACATTCGCATCTTCGGCCCTGTTAAAATAAAGGCTCAGCAACTCATATGCCTTGCTTTTAAAATACAGGTTTTTAATGCTTGGCGTTAGATTAAAATTCATCACCTGGTTCAACACTATGGCCATAGATGGAGAAATTGGCGCGTCTTTGTAGTATTTCTTGTCCTTATTCTCCGGGCTTAAAAAGCTGATGTAATCGGCTTCCTGAGAGAAAAGCGCGTGAAATTTCTTGATGGAGATCACCAGGGAAACCATCCAGGAGTTGGGCTGCAATTCCAGGTTTAGCGGCAGATTTCGCTGCGGATTATACAAGATCAAAGATTTCTCTTCGGCCAGCGGCAACTCATAACTCCCCTTATTGAACAGAAATTTAGCCGCACCTTTCACGTTGAAGTGAAACTGCAGGAAACTGCTGTCTATCTCCCGTATTATTTTCTGAATTTCAGCGGTATCATTCTGAAACTTAAGTATGAAAAAGCCTTCTTCAATCTTCGTTTCATCTACATACCTTTGAGCGATATTTTTTTCTTCAATTTCCATACTTAAAATCGACATTTTATTTAGAATGAGTCTAAACAAATAGTATTAAACCATCTGAATTTACTACAAAAATAGCGTAAATCAATAGGTTGGTTCCAAATTTTATGATAAATATCAGCAAACGACATATTTAGTACTTACAGCGTTATATTTTTAGTAGCCTTTGTTTTACTTTTGCCACAGAATTCCTAAAAAGGTACATGGAAGATTATCACGTTTCTAGCGGAAAACATTTTTATACCATTGGTCTTAGTTACAAAAAGGCCGATGCAGAGATAAGAGGACATTTTAGTCTGGATGAGGAAGGAAAAGCCAGATTACTGGCGCAGGCGAAGACAGAGGGCATAGACGCGATTCTGGTAACATCTACCTGTAACCGTACCGAGATTTACGGTTTTGCACAACACCCGTTCCAGCTAATCAAGCTTCTTTGCGAACACACCCATGGTACAGTAGAAGAGTTTGAAAAAGTAGCTTACGTTCATAAGAACAAAAGCGCTATTTCCCATATGTTCCGGGTAGGAACCGGACTTGACAGCCAGATCTTGGGTGACTTTGAGATTATAAGTCAGCTTAAGACAGCTTTCATCCGCTCTAAAAACCTTGGACTTGCCAATGCATTTTTAGAAAGACTGGTAAATGCCGTGATCCAGGCAAGCAAACGCATTAAGAACGAAACGGAGATCTCCTCGGGAGCTACCTCGGTAAGCTTTGCATCGGTACAATACATTCTTAACAGTATAGAAAATGTTTCAGAAAAAAACATTTTGCTTTTCGGGACCGGTAAAATAGGCAGAAACACCTGTGAGAACCTGGTGAAACATACCCGGAACGAGCACATTACCCTTATAAACCGAACCAAGGATAAAGCCGAAAAGATTGCCGGAAAATTCAATCTTATTGTAAAAGATTACGCCGATCTTCAGGCAGAGATCAGAAATTCGGATATTCTGATAGTAGCAACAGGGGCTCAGAACCCCACTATTTCAAAAGAACTTATCTATACCAATAAAGATCTGCTTATCCTGGATCTTTCCATTCCAAAGAATGTTTCGGAAGATGTGACCCTTCTTGACAACGTGAAACTTGTTCATCTGGACCAACTTTCACAAATGACCGATGAAACCCTGCAAAAACGCCGACAGTTCATCCCTCAGGCCGAGATTATCATCCAGGAAGTTGAAAGCGATTTTAACAGCTGGCTGGAAACAAGAAAATTTGCGCCAACCATCAAAGCCCTTAAGAAGAAACTCAAGGGTATGAAGGACGCCGAGTTGGATTTTCAACGCAAGAAAATTGAAGACTTCAACGATCAGCACGCTGAAATTGTGAGCAATCGTATTATTCAGAAGATCATGAAGCATTTCGCAAACCATCTGAAAGGAGATTCAGAAACTACAGACGAGAGTCTTGAGCTTATCCAGAAGGTCTTTCAGCTTGAAGAGTACCAAAAATGAGCAAAATAATACGAATAGGCACCCGCGACAGTGAACTAGCGCTATGGCAGGCCAAAACCGTTCAGGCGGCCCTTGAAAAAGAAGGCCACAAGACCAAACTCGTTCCTGTAAAATCTTCCGGCGACCTGAACCTTGATCAGCCTCTTTATGAAATGGGCATCACGGGGATCTTCACCAAAACCCTGGATGTGGCTATGATAAAAGACGAGGTTGATATCGCCGTGCATTCCATGAAGGATGTGCCGACCGCCCTTCCTAAAGGCATTGTAGAGGCAGCCGTGATGAAAAGAGCCAACACGAGAGATGTTCTGATTCACAAAGGCCTGGATTTCCTTGAAAACGAGGGTACTATTGCCACGGGAAGTCTGCGCCGGAAAGCGCAATGGCTCCATAAATATCCAGATCATAAAGTCGTGGACCTACGGGGAAATGTGAACACCCGTATGAAAAAGCTCAAACAAAATGACTGGAACGGGGCGATCTTTGCCGCTGCAGGTCTTGAAAGAATAGATCTTAAGCCTGATAACTATTTAGATCTTAACTGGATGATCCCGGCACCCGCGCAGGGAGCAATGCTGGTGGTTGCCAAGGAAAAGGATGACTTTTGCCGAAATGCCCTTGCGCTGCTGAATCACCGTAACTCAGAGATCACTGTACATATTGAAAGAGAGTTTCTAAGGGTTCTTGAAGGCGGATGTACTGCACCTATAGGCGCTCTGGCTGAAGTAAGAAAGGGACAGGTTTTCTTTGAAGGCGCACTTTTTAGCCTGGACGGCAAAAGGAAGATAGGAGTGGAAAAAACCATCAGTCTAGATAAGTCGGAAGGTTTCGGAAGACTTTGCGCCGAAGAGATATTAAGCAATGGGGGAGCCGAACTTATGAAAGAGATCAAATCGTTCTTAAACCAGTAAGTAAATGCCAAGCCTGTTGTCCACAAAAAAACTGGCAAAGAATCAAAAAGAACTTTTGCTGAATACAGGTCTGAGTCTCGTGGAATACGATGCCATAAAGATCGAATTTCCCGATTTCGAAGTGGAAGTTCAGAAGATAGAAAATGCAATTTTCACAAGTAGGAATGCTGTTAAGGCCATTCTGGAAAAAAATATGGAGATCAGGGATTGTTTTTGTGTGGGCCGGAAAACTGAAGACCTGCTAAAAAAGCACAACTTCAAGGTGCTGGAAACTGCCCATTATGGGAAAGACCTGGCAGAGCTTATTGTAAAAAACTATAAAGACAGGAGTTTTCACTTCTTCAGCGGAAACAAAAGAAGAGATGAACTCCCTGAAATACTGAAAAAAAACGATGTTAACCTCAACGAAACTCAGGTTTATAAAACCAGTCTGAATATTCAGAAAATCGATCGTGATTTTGACGGAATTATGTTCTTCAGCCCCAGCGCCGTTCAAAGTTATACGGAAAAGAATCCGGTGAGGGATTCGGCACTGTTCTGTATAGGAGAAACCACTGCGAATGAAGCGAAGAAACATTCAGATAAGATAATCATAGCCCGCACCCCAGGAATTGAAAACGTGATCGTACAGGTCGTAAAATATTTTGGAAGACCGGGAGAAAAAAATTAAAATTAAGTTCCGGCCAGGGAGTCGGGGTAAAATAACGTATACATGATAAAGAACGATTTACTTTTAAAGGCACTTAAAGGCGAAAGCGTAGAACGTCCGCCGGTTTGGATGATGAGACAGGCAGGAAGATACCTGCCCGATTTTATGAAACTGAAGGAAAAATACGACTTCTTTACCCGTTGCCGAACTCCGGAACTAGCTACCGAGATCACCGTGATGCCGATAAAACAGGTCGGGACCGATGCCGCGATCCTCTTCAGCGACATCCTTGTGGTACCACAGGCGATGCAGATAGACGTGGAGATGAAACCCGGGGTAGGCCCCTGGCTGCCGAACCCAATTCGTTCTGCCAAACAAGTGGAGGAAGTAGTTGTTCCCGATGTAAACGAGGAGCTTAACTATGTATACGAGGCGATAAAAATGACCAAACAGGAACTTAATGATGAAGTTCCGCTTATAGGTTTTGCCGGCTCTCCCTGGACGATACTATGCTACGCCGTGCAGGGACAGGGCTCGAAGACCTTCGACAAAGCAAAGCAGTTCTGCTTTCAGGAACCGGTGGCGGCTCACAGGTTACTGCAGAAAATAACCGACACCACCATTGCTTACCTTAAAGGCAAGGTGAAGGCGGGTGTTGATGCCGTTCAGCTTTTTGACAGCTGGGGCGGATTACTTTCCCCGGAAGACTACCAGGAATTTTCCTGGCAATATATGCAGCAGATCATTGATGCCTTAAAAGATGAGATCCCGGTGATCGCCTACGGAAAAGGTTGCTGGTTCGCGCTTAAGGAAATGTCACAATCGGGAGCTTCAGCTCTTGGAGTAGACTGGACCTGCTCTGCAATGAACGCGAGATACCTGAGCGGAGGACAGATCACCCTGCAGGGTAATTTTGATCCTGCCCGCTTATATTCAAAACCAATAGAGATAAAACATATGGTCACCCGAATGATAGACGAGTTCGGAAAAGACCGTTATATCGCCAATCTTGGGCACGGCATCCTTCCGGACATTCCGGTAGACAACGCCAGGGCCTTTGTAGATGCGGTAAAGGAATACCAGGCAAAATAAATGATGAAGGAGAAGTTTTATAAGTACATACAGGAACTTCAGGACAGGATCACTTCAAAACTGGAGGAGACAGACGGGAAAGCAAAATTCCAGGAAGACCTTTGGGAACGTGCCGAAGGCGGGGGCGGAAGGACGCGCGTGGTCGAGAACGGAAACGTATTCGAAAAAGGAGGAGTTAATATTTCGGCCGTTCACGGACCCCTTGCTCCTGCAATGCAAAAATATTTCAAGGTAGGCGATGTAGATTTTTTCGCCTGCGGCTTAAGCCTCGTGCTTCATCCAAAAAACCCTATGGTTCCCACCGTACACGCCAACTGGCGCTATTTTGAGATGTACGATAAAGAAGGGAACACCATAGACCAGTGGTTCGGAGGAGGTCAGGATCTTACTCCCTATTATCTTTTTGAAGAAGACGCTGCTCATTTCCACCGAATTTCGAAACAGGCCTGCGATAAGCACAACCCGGATTTCTACGAAGTTTACAAGCAGAAATGCGATGAATATTTCTGGAATTCCCATCGCGATGAAGCCCGCGGAATTGGAGGTCTTTTCTTCGATTATTGCAAGGCCAATGAAGAAATGAGCATCGAAAACTGGTATGATTTTGTGACTGAAGTAGGCGATAGTTTCCTTGAAGCCTACGTTCCTATAGTGGAAAAGAGAAAGGATCTTGAATACACAAAGGCTCAGCGGGACTGGCAGGAAATAAGACGTGGCCGTTATGTGGAATTCAACCTTGTTCACGATAAGGGAACGCTGTTCGGCTTAAAGACCAATGGCAGGATAGAAAGTATCCTTATGAGCCTGCCGCCTCACGTGCAATGGGTCTATGACCATCACCCCGAGCCCGGAAGTGAAGAGGAAAAACTGCTGAAGGTACTTAAACAACCTAAAAACTGGGTGTAATAGCTTAAGGCTTATTACTTAAAACTTACAACTATGTTAAGAAGAAACAGAAGACTTAGAAGTAACGAAGCGATAAGAAGTATGGTTCGTGAAACCGTGATTTCGCCTAATGACTTTATAGTACCGCTTTTTGTGGTAGAGGGAAAGAATGTAAAAGAGGAAATTGCTTCAATGCCCAATTATTACAGGATGAGCCTTGATCTGCTTGAAAAAGAGGTTAAGGAATTGTGGAAGCTTGGCCTTAAGTCCGTACTATTGTTCGTTAAGGTTCCCGAGAATCTGAAGGACAATGCCGGAACCGAAGCCCTTAACGCAGACGGATTGATGCAAAGAGCGGTGAAAACGGTGAAGAATGCCGTACCCGAAATGCTGGTAATGACCGATGTTGCCCTTGACCCCTATTCTGCTTACGGGCACGACGGGATTGTTGCCAATGGTAAGATCCTGAATGACGATACCACCGCAGTACTTTCTGAAATGGCCCTTTCTCACGCCCGCGCAGGTGCCGATTTTGTGGCTCCGAGCGATATGATGGACGGCAGGATCTTCGAAATGAGAAGTCTGCTGGAAGATGAAGGTTTTGACGATACCGGAATTATGAGCTACAGCGCCAAGTATGCCTCGGCATTTTACGGCCCTTTCCGCGATGCACTGGATTCAGCCCCGGTAGATGCCGAAAATATTCCAAAAGACAAAAAGACCTACCAGATGGATCCCGCAAACAGAGAAGAGGCGGTTAAAGAAACTCTGATGGACATTGAGGAAGGTGCAGATATTGTGATGGTAAAACCGGGATTATGCTACCTGGACATAGTACGCGACATAAGGAATGCTGTAAACCTGCCGGTTGCCGTTTACCAGGTAAGCGGTGAATATGCGATGATCAAGGCGGCTGCCGAAAAAGGCTGGCTGGACCACGATGCGGTAATGCTGGAGCAACTTACAGCCATAAGAAGGGCAGGAGCCAGTTTGATCGCCAGTTATTTTGCCAAAGATGCTGCCAAACTTATTTCCTGAAAAAATAACTAGATTTTATATCGGGAATACCCGAAAACCAGGTACATTTATCGGGTGAAAACTTCTGGAAAAAACATCCTTTTCAATTTTCTGCTGCTGCTTTTCTTAACAGCATCTGGCGGGGAGGTTTTTGCTTCTGTCAATTACAACACAGGCTCAAACAGGGAGCAACAAAAGCATTCGGTTTCCAGCCGGGATAAGGCCGCCCTGTTTATAAATGAAGTCTATTTCTCAGAGATATCCGAAAACGTTCAGGAAAGTCAGCCTGAGCCTTTTTTCTTCGAACTTCGATCTACTCAGAATTCGTTAATCCGAATTCATTCTCAAATTCAAAAAACCTCTGTTAATGCTCCTGCAGATATTAAAAACCGCCTGGAGCAGCAGATCTTCCCATTCCATTTTTTCTGGTAAGCTGAATTTAATTTTCAGCCTTACTAACGCTGTCACTTCGGCCTATTGAATGCCGGAGACAGCTGCTATTCTTACACATAAAATTTCAAAAAATGGATACTTCATCTTTAATAATGGGAGTGATATTGCTCATGTTATTTTTCACTCCCGTTCTTTATTTAATTTTCAACCAATCGGCTACAGAAAGGAAGAGCCTTAAAAAACTAAAGAACATCGAATCTGAATTCAAACTCAAACTTCAGCATAAAGAACTTTCAAACTCGCTCGTTCTTGGGCTCGATCCTGAATCGAAAAAGTTGGTGGTTGCAGAACCACAGAAAGATATGGAATATGATATTATAGACCTTTCCAAAGTAAGGGATTGCACGGTTTCCAGAAATTATACCGGCGGAAGGAGTGAAAAGGAAATGACCACGCGGGTTGGCCTTGAGCTTTTAAGCAGAAACGGACAGGAAAAAATAACCGAGATCCTTTTTTATGATGAGGACGATGAACATAGTTATGACCCCGAAAACAAGCTGTTTCTGGCCAAGAAATGGGACAGCCTTATCAGGGAGCATATTCCTAAAACCAATTAGGAAAGTTAACCTTAGCTAAGAGCCGTTTTCCAAAAAACCCTTGGTAGACGGCTTTTTCTTTATCATGCTTTTATAATTTATTTTGAATTTAATTATGGTAGAATGCCTAAATTAGATTTTTTAAACAACCAGCGACCAATATGGCATTACTTCTTGTTTTTGCATTTTTATCCATATTCTTTTCTTTTATGTGCTCCATTCTTGAAGCAGCCCTATTGAGCTTTACCCCTTCTTATATCAAGATCAAAAAAAAAGAAGGGAAATCTTATGCCCATAGCCTGGCGCATTTTAAACAGGATATAGACAAACCCCTAATTGCGATCCTTACCATTAACACGGTAGCTCATACGGTGGGCGCGATCTTAGTTGGAGTGCAGGCAGAAAAAACCTTTGGTGACGGGACCAATGCCGTTGGAATCGTTTCTGCTGCTATGACGGTGGCTATTTTGATCCTATCGGAAATAATTCCCAAGACAATTGGAGCAACCTACTGGAAATCGCTTGGAGGCTTCACTTCCCGGTCCCTAAAACTAATGATCTTTCCGCTCAAGTATACCGGCATTCTTTGGCTAATGATGCTTACCACAAAACTTATCGGGAAACAAGCCCATGTAACCAGTATGAGTCGTGAAGAATTTGCCGCGATCACCGATGCCGCTGAAGAGGAAGGAGTTTTTGAGGAAAGTGAAACCACGGTGATCAAGAATCTGCTGGTATTTAAGTCGGTTGAGGCTAAAGACGTGATGACGCCTTTTTCGGTGGCGATCACCGAAAGTGAAACAATGTCGGTGGCTGAATTTCATAAAAATCATAAAAATTTAAAATTTTCCAGGATCCCTGTTTTTAAAGATTGGTCCAATAACATCACCGGATTTATTCTGAAAGACGATGTTCTGGAAGAGCTTATTGAAGAAAGAGGCGACTCACCGCTTAGCAAACTAAAGAGGGAGATCTTTGTTACTCCTGCGCACACTCCTATCCCCGAGCTTTTTGAAACTTTTGTTCAGAAAAGGGCGCATATCACGATGGTTGTTGACGAATATGGCAATACCGTAGGGCTGGTGACTATGGAAGATATCATAGAGACCCTGCTTGGACTGGAGATTATGGATGAGAGCGATAATGTTGAGGACATGCAGATGCTGGCACGTCAAAACTGGGAAAAGCGGGCAAAGAAACTGGGACTTATAAAACGCAAAAACGAAGAACAGAATGACGAGGAAAACAGTATTTCTGAAGACACCCCTGGGGACAGCAGCGATAACAGGGAGTGAAGAAGGTCTTTCAGAGATCAAAATTCTGGATGCTGAAGAGAAAACTTCCGAAGACATCCCTGCATTTCTCCTCCCGGCAATAAATCAGTTAAAAGAATATTTTTCAGGAGAACGTAAAGATTTCGACCTGCACACCGCTCCTGAAGGCACTGAATTTCAAAAGAGAGTCTGGAAGGCTTTAATGGATATCCCTTATGGCACGACCACCTCTTACCTGGAGCTCTCAAAAAAATTAGGCGATATAAAAGCGATAAGAGCGGTAGCAGCCGCCAATGGTAAAAATCCGCTCTGGATTGTAGTGCCCTGTCACAGGGTTATTGGCAGCGATGGTTCGCTCACCGGGTATGCCGGAGGCTTACATCGCAAAAAATGGCTGCTGGAACACGAAAATCCGCCAAGTCAGCAAAGTTTATTCTAAGAATGAAGCCTAAAACAAAATTTCCTATTTTTAGGATATGAAGAAATTTTTGCGATTCCTGGGCTATCTTTTCCTATTCCTCTTTTTAGCGATCCTCCTGCTTTATCTTTTCGGATATGACTATATACTTAAAGGAGCGCGGGTCACTTACCTTACAGGCCACAAAACGGCTTATATAGACGATTACCCGCACTTCACCAACCGGCTTATTCAAAATGATGAAAATAATGAATGGGAATGGCCGGTTTCATCAGAATACAATGAGACTCCGGCGACAAAAATCCTGGACAGTCTGAACAAAGAGCTGGGTACCATAGCTTTCCTTATAATTAAGAACGATAGTGTCTGGTTTGAAGAATATTATAAAGATTACGGCCCCGATTCTAAAACCAATTCTTTTTCTATGGCTAAGAGTATCACCTCGGCACTGCTGGGAAAAGCCATAAAAGACGGATACATAAAAAGCCTTGACCAGCCGGTGGCAGATTTTTACCCCCAGTTTGATAATAGCCTGACTGTAGGCGACCTTTCATCTATGGCGTCGGGTCTTAATTGGGATGAGAGCTACTATAACCCATTCGGCCAGACCGCCAGGGCTTATTTTGATAATGATATCAGGAAACTTATTCTTGAACTAAAAGTAACCGGGACTCCTGGTAAAAGCTTTAAATACCTCAGCGGAAATACAGCCCTGTTGGGGATGATCATTTCCAAAGCCACAGGAAAAACCCTCTCGGAATACCTTAGCCAAAGCTTCTGGAAACCAATGGGGATGAAGAGCGACGCACTTTGGCAGATAGACAGTAAGAAAAGCGGAATGGAAAAGGCCTATTGCTGTATCGCTTCCAACGCGCGCGATTTTGCGAGATTCGGTAAACTCTATAATCATTCCGGAAACTGGGAAGGCAGGCAATTGCTGGACTCTTCGTTTGTTAAAAACTCCATTAATCCAAGGTTTAAGGACAGCCCCGAATATGGTTATGGTCTCTGGCTTAGTGATTACAGAAACAAGGATATATTTTATATGCGCGGTATTCTTGGCCAGTACGTAATCACGATCCCTGAAGATCATATGATTATTGTAAGGCTGGGAGAAAAACTAATCAGGAAGAAAGAAGGAGAACAACACGCCCCCGATTTTTACCACTATATAGATGAAACCTATAAAATGCTGAAAGATGCTACATAAAATAAAGCTGGAACACATTCTGTTCCTGGACATAGAGACCGTTCCGGAATTTGAAAGCTATCATCGGTTAAGTGATGACAAGAAACTCCTTTGGGAAGAAAAGACACTTTATCAGCGTAAAGATGAATTTACAGCTGAGGAGTTCTATGACCGGGCAGGAATATGGGCTGAATTTGGAAAGATCGTATGCATTTCGGTGGGTTTTTTCCATTTTAAGGAGCAGGACAGGGAATTCAGGATCACCACCTTCAGCGGAGCAGAAAAGGATCTGCTTAAGGCATTTTCGGCATTACTGGACGAACATTTTTTCAGACCTCAGCATTTGCTTTGTGCACATAACGGGAAAGAATTCGATTTTCCATTTATTGCAAGACGACTGCTTATTAACGACCTGAAGCTCCCGGCCAAATTAAACCTGTTTGGAAAAAAGCCCTGGGAAGTTCCGCATCTGGACACCCTGGAATTGTGGAAATTCGGAGATTATAAACATTATACCTCACTCAGGTTGCTAACCAACGTGCTGGGAATCCCTTCCCCTAAAGATGATATTAGCGGAAGTGATGTGAGGAATGTCTTTTATGAAGAGAAAAACACGGACCGCATCATAAAATACTGCGAAAAGGATGTGGTAGCCATCGCCCAGGTCATCCTTAAGTTAAGGCAGGAAAAGCTGCTGGCAGCGGAAGAAATTTCTTCAGTTTCTTCCTGACACTAATCATATTTAACTCAATTTCAACACTTCCGCTTATTTTTCCTCTTCTTTAATTAGTATCTTTAAGTAAGATTTAACTGCTATTTCAAGAATACAGTTACAGAAAACTATTGTTAACCAATAAAATCCTGAATTATGTATTTGTACGTCGAGATGTGGAATGTTACCCATAAATGGATGAAACTTTCCAAAGAAGAGCGCCGCAAGGTCTTAGATAATATGGAAGATAGGATCGCAGAAATGAAGGACACCGGGGTTGAGAATGTAGGCTGGGCCAGGAATGATGAGCACACCCCATACAGAAGTCCTTACCGATATATGACCGTTTGGAAAATGCCTTCTGAAGCAGAAGTGAAAACGCTTGAAGATAATCTAAAGAATGTAGGCTGGTACAATTACTTTTCTCAGGCTAATTCCCGAGGAGAGCTGGTATCCCGAAGAGAGGCCATAGACTTTATGGTCGATCTCGAAGAAACCTCAACCTCTTTTTTAGACACCTAAAAACAAAAAAGCCGGATCAAAAATCCGGCTTTTTCTTTTGGCTAATTCAGTGCTATAGTTTAATAAACTTCTTAACGATCTCTTTTTGACCATCACTAAATCTTACGATATACGTGCCACTGGTTAATCTGGCTACATTTATTGCCTGATTAAGTTTTCCGCTGGCTACTTCATACCCTACAGAATTGAAGATCTTATAATCAAGTTTTCTGTCATCCGGTACATTTACGTTCAACAGATTTCCGCTAACCACCGGGTTTGGATACAGACTTGCATCAAAAACATTAGGCTCGTTACCCATTGGCGAAGCATCGGGTTTGGCAGTGCTAACAATTGCCGCAGCAGCTTGTCCCACTACAACCGTATAATCTTCCACTTCTCCGTAAGAAAAGGTTTCACAAGCGGTTTGTGCCGAATTATATTTCATAGAAACCCTCATCCTTGTTGTACCCGCACTCGCTGTTGTAGGTACGCTAAAAGAAGCTGAAAGCGTTCCGCTGCTGGAAGAAGATCCACTTACCACAAGCTCTGAAGCTTCAAAGTTTCCATCCTTATTATAATCTATCCAGATCTTCCAGTATTCGGTATACGAAGAACTGGCAAAACCGGCACTTATATAAATTGTGTTCGATCCATAAGGCAGACTTGCACTTTGAGAAGTAAAATCCTGGTAGCCCCCGTTATCTCCGGTCGGGTTATTAAGGTCATTTAACTGAACAAGATCGATCCACTCATAACTGGAGTCACTTCCCTGAGAACTACAGTATGAAACTGAAGTATCCTGAGTTGTAACTGAAATTGTATTCGATTTAGCCGATACGTTATCTGCATCGTCTGTGGCTTCAACATAAAAATCATAAGTAGTTGCCGCAGTAAGTCCGTTCACTGTATAACTTGTTGAGGTAACCGAAGTCAGGAAACCACCGTCCTTATATATATTATAACCTGCAACACCAACATTATCTGTTGATGGATCCCAGGAAAGGGATGTAGAGGTTTGTGTGGTCCCGCTGGCCGCTAAATTAGCAGGTGCCGAAGGGGCTTCGGTATCCGGTGCTCCATCTTTGATGTTTACAGTATAATCTTCCACTTCTCCGTAGGAGAAAGCCTCACATTGGGTAGGAATTCCGTTATACTTCATAGAAACCCTCATCCGGGTTGCACCACTGGCCGCTGAAGATGGAACTGTAAAAGACCCTGAAACCGGTGTGGTCTTGGAAGCCGATTTACTCCATACCAGTTCTCCCGAATCTCCAAAATCACCATTCTGGTTATAGTCTATCCAAACCGCATAACCTTCGCTATAGGTGGTACCCGTCCAGGTTGGAGTTACGGTAATTGTGACCTGGTTGCCCTTAGAAAGATCTGTTGATACCGAAGTGAAATCCGTATATCCGCTTGATGCCGAAGAAGAATTATCTATCCCTTCCAGCTGAACTCTTCCAATATACTCATCTGCTATACTATTCCCCTGGGAAGAGCAATAGCTAACGTCTCCGTAGGCAGATCCAACCCCAACCGCGTAAAAAGCATTGGTGGTAGCGATCACCTCGGGAGATTCGGCTCCATAAAGATCGGTAGCAGCCTGAATTCCGTATGTTCTGGCATTAGCATAAGTTGAGTTTGCAGACAGGTAAACGCTTTCTAAACGATAAGCGATCTGAGCGGCCTTATCTATACTGATCCCGTTCACACTGTAAGAATCTCCAATATCGTTTGTACCGGATTTCCCAACTGCCAGGATATAGAACCAGTGGTTCAGTACACCACTATTGGTATGCACCCCGCAATAGTCATTCTGGTCTGTTGGGGTACAGTTTGGATTAATCCAGTTAGTCCCTCCATAAGTATCAGGCTGACCTTCAGACTTAGGGTCGCTCATAGACCTTAAGGCCAAATGACCGGATCTTCTTTCTATGTCCTCACCAATTAACCAGGTAGATTTAGAAGGTGCCGCATAATACTCAACACAGGCTGCCCAGATATCTGAAAAGGCTTCATTCATAGCACCAGATTCCTTCTGGTAAGCAAGGTTCGCTGTATTTTCACAAACTGCATGTCCAATTTCGTGGGCAGCTACATCCAATGAAGTAAGAATATCAAAATAGGTGCCGCTTCCATCCCCGTAGGTCATTACACTCCCGTTCCAGTACGCATTATCATAGTCCACATCAAAATGCACATAACTTTCAATAGCCGCTCCCTGGTTATCGAAACTGTTTCGGTTATGAACGCCGGAAAAATAATCATAGGTCTGCTCGGCACCCCAGTGAGCATCTAAGGCACCGTTATCCTTAGCCGCATTATCGTGTTCTGCTGCAGACCAATTATTGTCATTGTCAGTAAAATCCACTGCATTATTATAATTGGTCCCGGTATTCATATCGTAGGTCTGCACCCCGTTTCCACGGGTCACATCAGACAGAATATAGGAAGAACCATTTACAGAGGTTTGAATACTTTTAGATCCGCTATAGCGGGTTGCAGCGGTTCCGGTAGCAAATATTGCGTTAGCAGCACTTGTTTTTCCTGAAAAGGAGGTCTCACCAGATTTTGAATGACTATACTTCCCTATGTGCTTAATTGTAGCATCATAAAGCAATGCCTTTCCGGTTTGCGCATCTATGTAGAGATTCCCGCGACTTATAGGATCTGTGGCATAAATATCAAACTTGTAAGCAAGCCGAACCTCTTCTTTAAAGCTCTTCTCATTAATCACTTCAAATTTCAATGTTGGCAATAAAACAAGCTCTCCCTCCGGCTTTTCATATCCAATTTTAGAAGCACTCTCAGGATCTTCCCATAAATAAGAATTTGCTCCAATGTGGTTAAGTGCTTTTCTGAAAGCTACTTCCTTTGGAATTCCCGGTTTTGTGTCAACATCCTGTACTCTGTAATATTCACCACTCATAGACTGCAGGTTCTCTCCTTTTGAGTGAATGGTGTAGGTGGCAAATTCTACTTTAACCCCCTCATAGAACATTTGGTATTTGTCATGTTGATAACCGGCATTATCATTCTCAGATTTAATCTTTGAGAAATTTACCCGGTCATTGAGCTCCAGTTGTTCTTTAAACAGTTTTCGATGCTGACTGGCATTGTAACTTGAATTTTCCTTAAAGACGATAAGGGTAGGTTTCCCTTTTTCGTCGTTGATCCGTTTTTTAACATCCTTTTCTGAATCCTGCGCGTTGGCCTGAAACGAAAAAAGAGTTAATCCCGCGATTATCACGGAATTAAAGAGTAGTTTTTTTTCCACTTTGGTAGGGTTTAATTGATTAATTAATACCCCAAAGTAGGAAAATTATTAGGTTTAATAAACTTTTAACGTATTTTATCGATTATTTTTACCTTTCATCGAATAACATGGAAGGCTTAATATGATCAAAAAAAGAGGGTGCAGCCCGCAGCCGCACCCTCTTCAAAAGGTTTTAATAATTCAATAATTTTTAACTCAGTTTCATTTCAGGAATGTCGCCCTCAACAACGAGTCGTCCTTCCGTTGCTTCTTTTATTTCATCTACGCTCACACCCGGAGCTCTTTCCAGCAATTTAAACCCGTTTTCGGTAACTTCCAGAACGGCAAGATTGGTAACAATTTTAGTTACGCAACCCACTCCTGTAAGCGGTAGGCTGCACTTTTTAAGTAATTTTGATTTTCCGGCCTTATTCGTATGCATCATCGCAACGATAATATTTTCAGCAGAAGCTACAAGATCCATAGCTCCTCCCATCCCTTTTACCATTTTTCCAGGAATTTTCCAGTTTGCAATATCACCGTTTTCGGCAACCTCCATTGCACCAAGAATCGTAAGGTCTACATGCTTACCCCGAATCATCCCGAAACTCATCGCAGAATCAAAGAAACTCGCTCCAGGAAGTGCTGTGATGGTCTGTTTACCGGCATTTATCAGGTCGGCATCTTCTTCCCCTTCAAAAGGGAAAGGTCCCATTCCCAGGATCCCGTTCTCGCTCTGAAATTCAACTTCTATATCATCTCTAACAAAGTTGGCCACCAGTGTCGGGATCCCTATCCCGAGGTTCACATAGTAACCGTCTTTCACTTCCTTAGCTATGCGTTGTGCTATTCCGTTTTTATCTAATGCCATATCTATGCTTTTTGTCTGACCGTACGTTGTTCAATTCTCTTTTCGTAATTTTTTCCTTCAAAGATCCGTTGCACAAAAATGCCGGGAATATGGATCTGGTTAGGGTCGAGTTCTCCCGGTTCCACCAGCTCCTCTACCTCGGCAACTGTAATCTTTGCAGAACCGCACATCGCAGGATTAAAGTTCCTGGCCGTTCCTTTAAAGATCAGGTTTCCTGCCTTGTCTCCTTTCCAGGCTTTTACAAATGCGAAATCGGCTTTAAAAGCCATTTCAAGCACATACATTTTTCCGTCAAATTCCCTGGTCTCTTTGCCTTCAGCTACTTCAGTTCCGTAACCGGCCGGAGTATAGATGGCAGGAAAGCCTTGCTGGGCGGCCTGACATCTTGCTGCAAGGGTTCCCTGCGGGATAAGCTCCACATCAAGCTCACCGCTAAGCATCTGCCGCTCGAATTCGTCGTTCTCCCCCACATAGGAAGATACCATTTTATCGATCTGTTTTTTCTTAAGTAATAGGCCGAGCCCAAAGTCATCTACACCCGCATTATTAGAGATGCAGGTAAGGTTCTTTACGTTGCGTTTAACCAATTCTGAAATGGCATTTTCCGGAATTCCGCAAAGGCCAAAGCCCCCCAGCATAAACGTCATTCCGTCCTCTACCCCTTCCAAGGCATCGGTTACATTATCTACGGTTTTTCTGATCATTTTTTCGAAATTTTACCGAAAAATACGAAAATAAAAATGCAATCTCCAATGCTGTGCGCACCCAAGATTGCATTTTTATAAATTTTAACCGTAATTTTTTAAACTATCCTAAAAATCGAGCTCGTCCGGAATGCTTTCTTCCGAATCTTTTTTTGCTCCGTAATTCTCACAATTGGTTTCAATGGTCACCACCTCAGGCTTAGGAAACTCTTCTTTAGAAACCTTTACTTCTTCATCATTATAAAGGCTTTTCATATATATTCCCCAAATAGGTAAGGCCATTGTAGCCCCTTGACCGTAAGTGATCGTAGGGAAATGCACCGATCTGTCCTCGGCGCCTACCCAAACCCCGGTCACAAGGTCCGGCACCATTCCCATAAACCAACCGTCACTCTGGTTCTGTGTGGTTCCTGTCTTTCCGGCAATAGGATTCTTGAAGTCATAAGGGTATCCTGTCACCCCGCGTTTGTAATGATCAAGGTTCTTAGCATAAGTTCCTCTTAAGCGTCTACCTGAACCTGAGTGGGTAACTCCTTCCATCAGGTTAACGGTAACATAAGCGGCTTCCTTGCTCAAAACGTCACGGGTTTGAGGCACGTGCTGATACAGCACTGTTCCGTTCTTATCTTCGATCCTGTTCACGATAACAGGTTTTACATAAACCCCTTCATTCGCGAAAGTACTGTAAGCCGAAACCATCTCGAACAGGCTCATATCTGCTGTACCTAGCGCAATAGAAGGCACCGCTGGAATGTTTTCGGTATTCACCCCTAACTTTTCAATAAGATCTATAACGGGTCTCGGGCCTGTTTTATCAATAAGCCTTGCAGTTACGGTATTTACCGATTGTGCCAGTGCATCCTTAAGGCTCAGCATTCCGGAATACTCGCCATTGGCATTACGCGGAGACCAATCCTTCATATTCCCGTGTTTCCCGGCCTCTATGGTAAACTTGTTCCTTGGCAGAGTATCACAAGGGGATAGCTTAAGCTGGTCTATTGCCGTAGCATAAACGAAAGGCTTAAAGGTGGAACCTACCTGGCGTTTTCCCTGCTTTACGTGATCGTATTTAAAATGCTTGAAATTGGTTCCTCCAACCCAGGCTTTTACCTCTCCTGTTTGCGGCCTCATAGACATAAGCCCCGCCTGCAGGAAAGCTTTATAATAGAAAATTGAATCCCTGGGGGTCATCACCGTATCCTTGGTCCCTTCCCAGCTAAACACCCTCATTGGGGTCTTTTTATCGAAAGAAGCAATAATATCCTCTTCAGACTTGCCTTCGTTCTTCATTTGCTTCCATCGAACCGAACGCTTCATAGCACTTTCCACTATACGGTTGATCTCGCTTTTATCCACATCTCTGAAAGGAGCAGTGGAATTATTCCTGTTCTGGCGATCAAATTCCTTCTGAAGATGCGCGATATGCTTCTTCACAGCTTCCTCAGCGTGTTGCTGCATCCTGGAATCGATACTGGTGTAGATCTTAAGGCCGTCACGGTAAATATTATATTCGGTTCCGTCCGGTTTCGGGTTCTTCTTTATCCAGTCTCTCATAAAACCCTGAAGATAAACACGGAAATAGGTCGCCATTCCTTCATCGTGACCTTCCGGAGAAAAGTCAAGGTTTAAAGGCAGTTTTTGAAGAGAATCCTTTTCCTGTTCGGTGATATACCCGTTCTTCTGCATTTGCACGAAGACCTGGTTACGGCGTTGTTTTACCAGCTCAGGACGACGAACAGGATTGTAAAGGGCAGCATTCTTCAGCATCGCCACCAATACCGCCGATTCTTCGATCTTAAGATCCTTGGCCTCTTTTCCGAAGTAGATCTTGGAAGCCGAACGAATCCCTACTGCCTGGTAGACAAAATCGTATTTATTGAAGTACATCGTAATAATCTCTTCCTTGGTATACTGTCGCTCCAGTCTTGTCGCGATAATCCATTCCTTCACCTTCTGAAGTATCCTTGCAAAGGTGTTATTGGCCACATCTTCGGTGAACAGAAGTTTTGAAAGCTGTTGAGAAATGGTACTGGCACCCCCTCTTTGTCCGAGAAAAACAGCTGCTCTTAAGGTACCCCTGGCATCGATCCCCGCGTGTTTGTAAAAACGCTCATCTTCGGTAGCCACAAGGGCCTCCACAAGGTGATCTGGCAGATCATCATATTTCACCGGAGTACGGTTCTCGCTATAGTATTTACCGAGAGTTTCGCCATCGGCAGAGAAAATTTCCGTCGCCAGGTTGGTTTCAGGGTTTTCTAATTCTTCAAAAGTGGGCATCTTTCCAAATGCTCCCCATCCTGCCAGCAAAAAGATGAAAATCACTGACAAAAGACCTAGGAAAAACAAGGTCCAGAACCCGATTATATACTTACGATTGCTCGTATTGGGTTTCTTTTTCTTTTTAGTAGACTGGGCCATCTATATTTTAATTATTTGAGCTGTTTTCAATCCTGAAACCAACATCGGTTATTCCCTTTAAATTTTCGATGCCTTCAATATTATCATTTTTACGCATCGCCTGTTTTATTTTTACTCGATATTCACCGGGTTCCGGAAAACTTACATCTTCCCTGTACCACAGCTTATTCTCTTTTACATCACCAAAACCAGTGCCAAGCCAGGTGCCATCGGGGGCGGCCATTTCATATTCCAGCGTATCGCTTATCACTTTCCCCTGGGGAAACTGAATTTCGGTGATCAGAAACAGGTTACTGTACTCATACTCCCCGTTATTCCTGATATTAATGAAAAGATCGTAGGTCTTAAGTGAGTCCAATTCTCCAAGATTAAACGTCACAACCGAATCTTTATTCCATCCGCTCTGAATTGGTTTGTAGTCATCAAAAACACGGTCTTTATCACAGGCGGTTACCGCAAGGATCAAAAAGATACCGGAAAATAAAACTCTAAGCTTAGGCATTATTCCTTGGAGATTTTCCTTTACGCTTCTTTCGCTTTTTATTTCTTCTCTTGTTCTTTGGTTTATTCGGCTTATCGAACCTGGTAAGACTATCCTGCCCTACAACATTGTTGAAGTCCGGCTTCTCTTCCTCCATCTGCAACACCACCTCAAACTCTTCAAGACTACCAACATCTTTCTTATTCTTATTGGCATCAATGATCTTATTGGCCTGCTCGGCGGTAAGCTTATGCCAGTTCATCCATTCTCCCTCGTAGGCATACCAAAGCAAGCCTTTAAAAATGTCTATTTTCTGGCAAACAGCCGTTCCTTTTTTGGTGTGGAGTTTAGTATCGGTCTTTGGAAATGCCTTCAGGGCTTCCAGGTAAGTATCCAGTTCATAGTTAAGGCAACATTTCAGTTTACCGCACTGTCCCGCAAGTTTCTGTGGATTTAGCGATAGCTGCTGGTATCTTGCAGCCGAGGTACTTACAGACCTGAAGTCGGTAAGCCAGGTAGAACAGCACAGTTCCCTTCCGCAGGAACCAATTCCACCCAGTCTTGAGGCCTCCTGCCTAAGCCCGATCTGCCGCATTTCAATACGGGTATTGAACTCCCGGGCAAACTCTTTAATAAGCTGCCTGAAGTCTACACGATCGTCTGCGGTATAGTAAAAAGTGGCTTTAGAGCCGTCTCCCTGAAATTCAACATCGCTGATCTTCATGCTAAGATTCAGCCTGATGGCGATTTCACGGGCTCTTTTTTTAATCTTTTCTTCGCGTCCCCGTACTTCTTCCCAGACATCAATGTCCTTTTGTGAAGCCTTTCGGTATACCTTAAGAACCTCTTCGCTGTCCGGTTTCACTTTTTTCTTCCGCATCTGTACCCTTACCAGTTCTCCGGCAAGGCTTACCATACCCACATCGTGGCCGGGGGAGGCCTCTGTAGCCACCACATCGCCCATACTCAGGCTCAGGTTTTCGGTATTCTTGAAGAAATGTTTTCTTCCATTCTTAAAGCGGACCTCAACGAAATTACACGGTTCAGTTCCACTGGGGAGAGACATATTTGAAAGCCAATCAAAAACGGTAAGCTTGTTACAGCCGTCCGTTCCACAGGTTCCGTTATTTTTACATCCTTTTGGCTGACCGTCTTTCCCGGTCGAGCAAGTGCTGCAAGCCATAAAATTATATATGTTGTAAGCCTCGCAAAACACATTTACGGGCTTTTGGGTTTATAAATTAATTCTAAAAGAGTAAATATACCAATATTAATTGGCACTCCCACTTATAGAACGATTTGTTATTGCTTATATTTTAAAACCTCAGACCTGCCTTTTTTAAATATTTTATTGCTGTTACCCTTACCTTTTCTTAGTGCTTTTTGCTCTTCGTATGGTAATGCCGCAATTTCCTTGCAATCTGCAGAACAGCAATTATCCATCGCTTTCGCGCATTCTTCACACTGAATAAATAGCAGGTGACAGGCCTCATTGGCGCAATTTACGTGGGTATCACAGGGTTTCCCGCACTGGTGACAATGAGAGATCACATCTTCTGAGATCCTTTCACTTCGTCGATGATCAAACACAAAATTCTTACCAATAAACTTGTTGTCCAATTTGAGGTTATCTACCTGTCGGGCATATTCAATAATTCCGCCTTCCAGCTGGTATACATTCTTGAACCCGCGATGCTTGTAATAGGCACTCGCCTTCTCACAACGGATCCCTCCCGTACAATACATCACGAGATTCTTATCTTCCTTGTGATCTTTAAGGTCTTCTTCAATAATAGGCAGGGAATCCCTGAAGGTATCCACATCCGGAGTGATCGCTCCTTGAAAATGACCGATTTCACTCTCGTAATGGTTTCGCATATCCACCAATACGGTATTAGGGTCATCAAGAAGCTCATTGAACTTTTTCGCATCAACGTGCACCCCTTTGTTGGTCACATCAAAAGTGTCATCATTAAGGCCATCGGCAACAATCTTCTTTCTCACTTTCACTTTCAGTTTAAGGAAAGATTTGAGGTCATGTTCTATGGCGATGTTCAAACGAACGTCTTTTAAGAAGTAGATATTATCTATAAATTCTTTGAATTCAGCAAAGCGTTTCGCCGGAACCGAAAGCTGTGCGTTTATTCCTTCGTGCGCAACATAAATTCGTCCCAGGACATCCATCTGGTCCCAGGCCACAAAGAGGTGATTTCTGAATAACTGAGGGTTGCCTATTTTTGCGTAGGCATAGAAAGAGAGCGTCAACCGGTCTTCTCCGGCTTCTTCTATCATAGCTGCTCTTTCTTTAGCGCTTAATTTATTGTACAGTTGCATGCTATACCAATTTTAAGGTTAAAGAAATATTCGCGCAAAGATAAGTCTTTAAATTCAATGAGTAAAAATTCTGCCAAAAAGCTTAGCCCTTGGAGTAATATTTCGGCAGCACATTAAATTTAATCTGAAGGGAGCTTAACCTCTTGATAAAAAGCTTTCAATTTGAAAAATATGAGATTGGAAACTGCAAAAGAAATGCTATTTTAGCGCAAATTAATCTGACAGTTAACAGAAGAAGATATGAGTTCCGAAAAAGATGCAAAATTAAAAGCTCTTAAGCTTACCCTAGATAAAATGGATAAAACCTACGGGAAAGGTACGGTTATGAAAATGAGCGACCAGGCCGTAGCAGATGTAGATGCCATCTCAACAGGCTCGTTAGGTCTTGACCTTGCGATGGGAGTAGGCGGTTATCCAAGAGGAAGGGTTATAGAAATATACGGACCTGAATCCTCAGGTAAAACCACCCTTACCCTTCACGCTATTGCCGAAGCCCAAAAGGCAGGAGGCATTGCCGCGTTTATTGATGCTGAGCACGCTTTTGACAGATTTTACGCTGAAAAGCTTGGAGTAGATATCGAAAACCTTATCATCTCGCAACCCGATAACGGAGAGCAGGCACTGGAGATCACAGATAACCTTATTCGTTCCGGAGCTATAGATATTATTGTAATCGACTCGGTTGCCGCACTTACACCAAAAAGTGAGATCGAAGGGGAAATGGGAGACTCTAAAATGGGACTTCACGCCCGTCTAATGTCTCAGGCCCTGAGAAAACTTACTTCTTCTATCAGCAAGACCAACTGTACCGTGATCTTTATCAACCAGCTTAGGGAAAAGATCGGGGTTATGTTCGGGAACCCTGAAACCACTACCGGTGGTAATGCGCTTAAATTCTACGCTTCCTGCAGACTTGATATCAGAAGATCTACCCAGATCAAGGACAGCAACAGCAACGTAATGGGTAATAAGACCCGTGTTAAAGTCGTGAAGAACAAGGTTGCTCCTCCTTTTAAAACAGCTGAATTCGATATTATGTACGGAGAAGGTGTTTCCAAGATCGGAGAGATCATAGATATTGGTGTTGATTACGAGATCATCAAGAAAAGCGGTTCCTGGTTCAGTTATGAAGACACCAAACTCGGGCAGGGACGCGATGCCGTAAAAACAATCCTGAAAGACAATCCCGACCTGATGGAAGAACTTGAGGTGAAAATCAAGGACGCCATTAAAGTCGCTAAAGAATAACTTCAAAAATCCCTTTTTAAAAAAGGGATTTTTTTTTGCTCCCTACGCAACCATTTTCAATTATCGCATCTAAGAAGTAGAACACAAGTAAAACTTTTAATGCTATTGAAAATGAAAAAGTTAGCCTTATTACTAATTTTAGCCGTTACGATTATCGGCTGTTCCCTTGGAGATGACGATGGCAGCAGCAACATAGGCTATGAACTGGCTGTGATCAATGACATAGAGGTACCGGAATACTTCGAAGTAAACGAGACCTATGAGATCGATGTCACCTTCACCTTACCATCGGCCTGTCACAAACAACTCACACCCCGCTCCCTGGACGTTAGAAAAGGCGGAAGCGGGCCTGAGGAAAGAAGCAATATCTATATTGGAGCTGTTACCAGCTATAATACCAGCCAGGATGTTTGCGTGGAAGAGGACAGCAGTGTGGTCCTTGAAAGAACGGAATCTTTCAGCTTAAACATTACAGAAAATGAAGAATATACTTTTTATCTTTGGGTAGGTCAAAACACAGCCGGAGAACCCGAATGGCGCACCGTTAGCGTTCCGGTAGGGGCGCCTGAAGAAAGCAACTAATCTAATAAATCTATTTAGTGAGTTTAGAGAAACTCATAAAGCAGTGTAAGAAACAGGATATCAAAGCACAGGAAGAGCTTTACCGAATGTACTCGGGAAAGCTCTTTGGCCTGTGTTTAAAATATTCCTCAAGTTACCAGCAGGCTGAAGACAACCTTCAGGATGGCTTTATGAGCATTTTCGGAAAGATCTCCCAATACAAGAACAAAGGCTCCTTTGAGGGCTGGATGAAGCGGATAATGATCAATACCTCCCTTCAGAAATACAGAAAGGAACGATTCTTCGAGATCATCAATGAAGACCAGCTTGAAGAAGATAACAAAGTAGAAATAGATACCGACGAGATAACACTGGACACGCTTTTGGAGCACATCCAGGAATTACCGGTGCGTTACAGGCAGGTTTTCAACCTGTACGTAATGGACGGGTATTCACACAGGGAAATATCTGAAATGCTGGACATTTCAACAGGGACCTCAAAATCTAACCTGGCGAGAGCCCGAAATATCCTAAAAGAGAAGATTGAGAAAAGAACAAGTAAAACCTCGGCCCAATTCTTATGAAGGAGAAAAAAGACATAGACCGGCTCTATCAGGAGAAATTCAAGGATTTTGAAGCCACTCCCAAGGAAGCTGTTTGGGAAAATATAGCCGCCAAATTGAAAGAGAAGGACAGGAAAAAGCCTTTTATCATTCCTTTATGGTATAAACTTGGAGGCGTTGCAGCCGCCCTGGCCGTCATTGTTGGCGTCGCTTATTTATTAAGTTCCAACCCGTTCAGCACTACCCCCGAGGTGGTTTTTGAAAATCCTGAGACCGAAACCAATCAAGCGGAAACTAAAAATAATGGCGCTTCTTCAATTGCTTCAGAGGAAGAAGAACCATCTGCAAAATTTGAAAAAGAAAGAATACCTGAAAAAGAAAACACCCAAAAGACTTCCAGTTCCGACAAATCTTCAGCTATTGCAGGTGGGGGGAGTTCCGCATCAGCAACCCCTGCAAAAGGAGCTTCCAGTGATCCGGAGCCTTCGGGGAGACAAAATATTGCAGAAGCTGAGGAAAACACGGCGGAGACCAGGCAAGCCGAACCGGTTATCGCTGAATCCAGCTCCGGGTTTGCCGGCAATAACCCCAATTCCAGGCCTGGCCAGGAAATAAAAGCCTCCGGGATCATTGCAGATGTTTCAGAAAATCCAGGAGACTCTTTAAGCACACCGCAGCTGGAAAAGAATGCACTTGCAGAAGCTGAAGAAAACAAAAAGAAAGAGGAAGAGGAAGAAATTGTAGAAAACAGCAAAGAGCCAAGGTTAAGCATCAGTACTTTTGCCGCCCCGGTATACTACGACAACCTTGGAAGCGGAAACCCGATTAGTTCTGAATTCGCTGAAAACAGTTCAAAAGGAGATGTCACAGTTGCTTACGGGATCAATGTGGCTTATGCGATTTCAGATAAGGTGAAAATAAGATCGGGTATCAGCAAAGTTTCAATGAGCTACAATACCAAAGATGTTGCTTTTGGTCCGTCTATGAGTCCGCAGGGAATCTCAAGCATCGATTACAACAATGGTAATAACCTCGATATTCGAGGTGGGGGGATACAGGCTCCAACCGAAAGCTCCAGTTTCGCAGGATCTTCTTTTGCGATGACCCGCTTTGAGCCGGGCTCGCTTAACCAGCAATTCGGATATATTGAGGTGCCGGTGGAAATCGAATATAGCCTGATAGATAAAAAGTTCGGACTCAATCTTATTGGCGGAGGAAGCAGTCTTTTCCTGGATGAGAATACGGTTTATCTGAAACAGAATAACGGAAATACCCAACTGGGAGAATCCAACAACGTAAGGAACTTTAGCTTCAGCACGAATATTGGAGTTGGCCTGGATTACGATCTGAACGATAAATTCAGACTAAACCTGGAACCTATCTTCAAATACCAGTTAAATCCGTTCAGAGGCACGCAGAATGTACAACCCTATTATTTTGGGGTATATACCGGCTTTAGTTATAAATTCTAATTAAAGTCCGGATTCCGGAGCTCTTCAAGGATCACCTCCCGGGTTCTTTGTTTCAAGGCTCTGCGATCTGTTTGTTGTTTGCCTTTTGTGGATATAAAATCGTGGATTTTCACTCTTAATACCCCCGGAGAACCGCTAAAGAAATCATAGGAAAAACGTTTTTTGGTGTCGTGAAAGGTTAGCGGGACGATAGGGATCTGGTGATCAATAGCCAGCCTGAATGCCCCATCCTTAAAGGTATCCAGTATCATATCCAGGTCGTCCGGCACACCGCCTTCGGGAAAGATGCAAATGCTGTTGCCCTGCTTCAGCCTGCGCTGAGCCTCATCTACCACTCCCCTCCTGCTTTTGTGACAATTCCGGTCTACCAGGATACAGGTACGATGATAGAAAAATCCAAAAACCGGGATCCGGGCCAGTTCTTTTTTACCCACAAAAATGAACGGCTGTTTTATAACGCTTAGCATTAACATAATATCCACCATAGAAGTATGGTTGGCAACCAGCATATAGCTTTCGCCTTTTTTCGGGACGCTTTCAGCTTTAGTTATGGGGTACAGTCCCATCCCAAAAAGAATGAATTTGGCCCATATACGGGCACATACAAAGAACTGGGGATAAAATTTTTCAGAAGAGGTGAACAAAATTAGAAACGGCAACATAATTAAAATAGGTACGATCATAAGGATATAGAACCAGATCCTCCAGATGGTAACTGCCGCCGTTTTTAAAATTTTCATAGATCCCAAAAGTACTAAATTGAGACGAGTGAATTCTACAAAAAAAGTACCTTTGTAAAAAATCAAGAAAAGCCGATGTCTAGAATACTTACGGGGGTACAAAGTACAGGAACCCCTCATTTGGGAAATTTACTGGGAGCTATAATGCCCGCAATAAAAATGGCCAATGAGCCTGATAACGAGTCGTTTATTTTTATTGCCGATATGCACTCGCTCACCCAGATCAAAGATGCCGAAACACTAAGATTAAACACTTACTCGGTTGCCGCTACCTGGCTTGCCTGTGGGCTTGACATAGAAAGATCTGTATTTTACCGCCAGAGCGATATCCCCCAAACGGCCGAACTTTCCTGGTATTTAAGCTGCTTTTTCCCTTATCAGCGGCTTACTTTGGCCCATTCTTTTAAGGATAAATCTGATCGTCTTGAAGACGTGAATGCAGGTCTATTCACTTATCCTATGCTGATGGCGGCCGATATTCTTCTTTATGATGCTGAAATCGTACCGGTGGGAAAAGACCAGTTGCAGCACCTCGAAATTACGAGAGATGTAGCATCAAGATTTCATAATAGGATGGGGGAAACCTTTGTGATGCCCGAAGCCAGGGTACAGAAGAACACGATGTATGTTCCCGGTACCGATGGCGCCAAAATGAGTAAATCCAAGGGCAATACCATCAACCTCTTTCAGTCTGACAAGAAGCTGAAGAAGCAGATAATGGGTATAGATACCGACAGTACCCCGCTGGAAGAGCCTAAAAACCCTGATACCTGTAATGTCTTTGCTCTCTATAAGCTTATAGCGAACGAGGAGCAGGTGGCTGAAATGCGGAAGAATTATGAAGCAGGTGGCTATGGTTACGGTCACGCCAAAAAAGCCCTTCTTGAGCTGCTGATGGAAAACTTCAAAGAGCCAAGAGAAAAATACAACCACTATATGTCCAATCTTGATGAACTGGACAAAGCCCTGGCCGTTGGAGCCGAAAAAGCATCGGTGATCGCTCACGAGGTGATTGCCAGAGTAAGAGCAAAAGTAGGCTATTAGGTAGTTTCAAATAATTTACCCGGTAAAGGCCTTATCGCGCCTTTTAGTTCCATATTCAAGAGAACACCGGCAGTTTTAAAGGTGGGAAAGTTACAATTTAGGGCAATAGTGTCCAGCTGGGCTTTCCCGCTTTTTTTTAAAAAGTCGTAGATAAGCTCTTCCTCTTTATCCAGTTCTACAAAAAGTTGTTTTTGCACTGCCTTGGCTTCCGGCTCCAATTGCCAGCCAAGTATATAAATCAGGTCGGCAGCCGAAGTGAGCAGATGAGCTTTCTGGGACCTGATAAGGTTATTACATCCTGTGTTGTATTTATCTCCCGGCCTCCCGGGCACAGCAAAAACTTCCCGGTTATAGGAATCGGCGATATCTGCGGTCACCAAAGAACCTCCTTTTTCAGCGCTTTCTATAACGATAGTAGCTTCACTAAGGCCGGCAATGATCCGGTTTCTTTTAAGGAAATTATTCCTGTCAAAACTGTCACTACTCCAGAAATCGGTTATAAACCCACCGTTCTCTTCAACCGGTCTTACGAATTTTTTATGTGCTTTGGGATAGATCTGATCCAGGCCGTGAGCCAGGCAGCCTATGGTCTGTAACTGGTTATTAATTGCTGCTTTTTGGGCAGTAATATCAACCCCGTAAGCAAAACCCGAGACAATAACCGGGTCCAGCACACTTAGCTCCTCAACGAGCTTCTCACAGAACGCGGTTCCGTGGCTGGTAATATTACGCGTCCCGACAATGCTGATAATCTTCCGGTCTTTAAGGTCTATATTTCCTCGTTGAAAAATGAGAATCGGCCCGTCAAGGCAATGCTTCAGCTTTTCGGGATAATTGGCCTCCTGAAAATAGACAGGCTTTATTTTATTGGTTTCTATGAATCTAAGCTCGGCTTCCGCAGCTTTAAGGTGAACAGGATCAAAGAGTTCCTTCACCCGGGTATTGCCCACCCCTTCTATCTTCAGCAGGTTTTGTTTCTTTTCCTTAAAGATCGCCTTGGGAGAACCGGTGTGCCTTATCAGCTTTTTAGCCGTACTGTCCCCGAGGTTGGGAACGTGCTGAAGGGCCAGCACATAAAGGAGTTCTTCGGTACCCATAGGAAGGAGTTTCATTAAAAATACAGAAAAAAACATTTGTTAATAAAATTTCTTTGGGTAACTTTATCAGGCTTCTTAAACCCATTATTTTTGCGCCAATGAATATAGCTAACCACATCCAGGATTTACTTTACCGTTACGAATGCGTAATATTGCCGGGCTTTGGAGCCTTTCTTTCTCAAAAGGAATCGGCGTACATAGACCAGGAATCGCAGAACTTTTATCCACCTAAAAAGGTGGTTTCCTTTAACAGGCAACTGCGTAAAAATGACGGACTTCTGGCAAATTATATCGCTCAGGCCGAAAAGATTTCCTACAAAGAAGCAACCCAAAAGATCTCAGCCTTTGTTGAGCAAATCGAAAATTCCCTGGAAACCGAGAAGCAGGTAGAACTTGCAAATATCGGTACGCTATATTCAAATTCTGAAAATTCCATTCAGTTCGATCCTGCTGAAAATGTGAACTACCTGACCGATTCTTTTGGTCTGTCAGGTTTCCAGGCAGAGATGGTTCAGCGCGAGGTGTACAAGAAACAGGTAGAAGAGCTTGAAGAAAAGACCCCAATTCTTTTCACTCCTGAAAGAAGAAGGTCACGCTCTTACCTTAAGTATGCAGCCATAGGGCTTATCGCTCTTGGAGTGTCAGGTTTTGCCGGGCTCAATATTTACAGCAGCCAGGTGACCAAACACAATATCGCAGAGCAACAGGAAGCTGAAAGCCAGTTGCAGGAACAGATACAACAGGCAACTTTTGTTATAGACAATCCGCTGCCTGCCGTAACCTTTAAGGTTGAAAAGCAATCGGGAAATTATCATATTGTGGCCGGAGCATTCAGAGTTGAAGAGAACGCTCTTAAAAAAGTAGATGAGCTCAAAGAAGAAGGCTACAAAGCAAGACACATCGGTGCTAATAAGTACGGCCTTCACCAGGTAGTATACGCCAGTCTTCAAACCCGAAGCGAAGCCCTGCAAATGCTGAGAGAGGTTAAAAGTTCCAACAGCGGGGCCTGGTTACTTGTACAGGAACTTTAATAATTCTTTAAGCCTTAAATAGGCTGAAGCACCTTACTTTTGCCGAAAATTGCAGAATGGAAGCTAAATCTCCAAAAGAGTCCCGAACTACTTTAACAGATCTCGTATTACCCAGCGAGACCAATCCATTAAATAATCTTTTTGGAGGCGAATTACTCGCCCGTATGGACAGGGCCGCAAGTATTGCCGCCCGCCGTCATAGCCGCCGCATTGTGGTTACGGCATCTGTAAATCACGTTGCCTTTAATAAAGCTGTGCCTTTGGGAAGCGTGGTGACCGTTGAAGCCGCCGTTTCCAGAGCTTTTAAATCTTCTATGGAGATCTTTATTGATGTTTGGGTGGAAGACCGGGAGAGCGGAAACAGAACGAAAGCGAACGAGGCTATTTATACCTTTGTTGCAGTAGATGAAACAGGGGCTCCTGTTAACGTACCTCCATTAGCGCCGGAAACCGATCTCGAAAAAGAGCGATATGCCGCTGCCTTAAGACGTAAACAGTTAAGTCTTGTGCTTGCTGGTAAAATGGCGCCAAAAGACGCAACAGAGCTTAAAGCTTTGTTCGAGCAGTAATTCAATTTACATTTTATAGATCCAGTCAGCCGGATTCATCTTCTGGGTGTTCTTGAACAACAGGAAGTGCAACGTGGTTTTGCCCGTGGTTCTGCTGGTTGCCACCTCTCCTATTTCCTGTTCGGTGCTTACTACATCTCCTTTTTTGACAAATACATCAGAAAGGTTATTGTAAATGGTTATATAGTCTCCGTGGCGTAACATTACCGCCATATTGGCCCCTTTAACGGCCTGCACTTCACTAACAATCCCTTCGAATACCGCACGGGCTTTTCCGCCTTTATCGGTGTCTATACGCACCCCATTATTGTTGATAGTTGCAGTTCTTACAATTGGGTGAGGCTGTTTCCCAAAACGCATCGTAACCACACCCGATCTTACCGGCCAGGGTAATCTTCCCTTATTTTTAACGAAATCTGCCGCAAGAGCCTTCGCTTCGGGGGTGAGTTCAAAAACGTCCCTCGAAGAAGATCCGCTAGCCTCATTAGCCTTGGCAATGGAAGCCCGGATCATTTCGTCTATTTGCTTGTCTATGGCGTTTATCTCTTTTTGTTTTTGTCTGATCTGGGCAGCAAACTGATTTTCTTTTTTCCTGATAGTAGACATTAACACCTCCTGATCCTTTTTGTTCTCTTCCAGTTCGGCCCTGGTCTTCCGGTTTTCGGCGATCAGTTTTTCTTTCGCTTCCTTTTGTTCGGCCAGGTCGGCATTGAGTTCCTGCAACTTCACGGTCCGGTTTTTAATTTCCTCCCCCTGCTGCTTCCGGTAATTGGTATATTGCTTCATATACTGCATCCTTTTATAGGCTTGTAAGAAGCTTTCAGAAGAAAGAAGGAACATTACACGGCTTTGCTGAGATTTGCTCTTATAAGACTTCTCAATCATCCTGGCATAGTCCTCTTTAAGGGTTTCCAGCTCATTCCGGAGTCTTTTTATCTGGTTGGTGTTCGAAGATATCTGGCGGGTAAGCAAATTCGCCTGTTGATTGGTCACCTTGATCAGGTTCTCGGTACTCCTGATTTGTTGCTGAAGATCTTCAACCTGAGTAAGTACCGACTGTTCCCTTTTTTTGTTACTGCTTCTCAGGTCATTGATCCTTCGGATCTCTCGTTGCAGTTCCAGGCGTTTTTGCTCAAGCTCTTCCCTGTTGGTATTCTGGGCAAAGGCCGAAAAGCTGCTCAGGCAGATAAGGCTGGTAACGAATAGTAAGCTTAGATAATTCTTTTTAATCATTTAGCGCTAATTTCATCATATCCTGACGGAATTTCAAACGGAAAATGTACATCTTCATCAAGTTCAACCGATCTGTAGGTGAGTTCTATATTGGTGCTTTTTCCTCCCTCATTGGCAATGATCTTGATCTCCTCCGGAAATAATTTTCCTGAAACCTTCTGGTAATCTGAATAGGTAATGGTCACACTGCGGTTTTCATTTTCCTGTGCCAGTTGCTGGGCTGAAGCCTTATAGGTTCCCGGGTTAAGCAGGAACATCTTTTTAACCTCTCCCTGGCTGGAAGGAAGGAACTGGTATCCTTTAGCGGAATTTGAAAGCTGATATCTTTCGGTGCGCAGGTCATAGACCGCCTGGCCGATGAGCAGGTTCTGCAGTTTCTGGAAATCAAGCGGAGTTCCGAGCATTTCGCTAATCAGGCTGAAATCCCCGTCAAAATAGGTCTTGCTTATTTTTTCGTAATAACTCACCTTTTCTGGGGTGATATAGGCCTTGGCCACAGGAAATCCCAGCACAGAGGCGCTCATCCAGATGGCCTTATCTTTCTCCATTCTGAAACTAAGGTTCACAGACTGGGTTTTTTCGGCATCCTGATAAACCGCTCTCAGTTTACCTGTAAGTGTTTTAAACTGAATTTCATTATTATAATGCTGCTTGATCACATTGGCAGCTTCCGCATCTTTGGTGGCAATTTTCCTACCAGAGCGGCTGCTTCCACAGGAAACCAGCATTACAGCAATAAAAACTAAACCAATTATTTTCTTCATCATCTAATTCAATTCTTTTATAAGGTTTTCAGCTTTCTGCTGAAATTCTTTTGCCTTCTCTTCATTCTGAAGGCCCTGGTAACTTATGGCCAGCTGAGTATAGAAATCCAATTCGATCTTCTTGTCGTCAATCAGATAATCCAGGCCAAATGTAAGTATTTCTTCAGCTTCCTTATACTGCTGAAGCTTATTTAATGCTACACCTCTCAAAAGGTATACCATAGGCTGCGCCGGAAATATCTCCAGGGCGCTGGCACTCAATTTTGCAGCGGCTTCATACTTCCCGAATTCAAGCTGCAACAAGAGGCTGTTCTTTAACAGGTCGAAATTCCCGGGATTTTCTTCCAGCCCCAGTTCAAAATATTTTAAAGCGTCTTCCTTCTTATCGCTTTTAATGTAATACTGGCCTAACTGCTCATAAAGCCTGGGAGCATTCTCCCACTCCGAAAGTTTACGGCTCACCTTCATCAGGTCTTCCTGAAATTCCGGATGATCATTGACAAAAAGTAAAAAGTCATTCAAAACCCTGTATTTCGAATCGGTATCAATCTCTTCGCTTTCAAAAACGATCATCATAGAATTAACCGCTTCTTTTGGCTGTTTATTGTTCAGGTAAAATTTATAAAGCGCAAGGTGTACCAGTTGTGAGCCGGGGTTTATTTCCAGCAGCTCCTTTGCGGCTTTAAAAGCCTCTTCTTCATTTCTCTGCTCGCTATAGATGTAAATAAGGTTCAGGTAGTTTTGCTCATTTTCGGGATCTCTGCTGATATCCTCTTCCAGCCGCTCAATTTGAGCATCGGTATTATTTGTGCGCGCATAAATTTGCCGGCGCATTGTATTCCGGTAGCTGCTATTTCCCTCCTTTTTATCAAGCTCGTCCAGTACTTTCAAGGCCTTGTCATACTGCTCACTTAGCATATATAAATTTGCGAGATCCTCGGTATAGCTGCTGTCAAGATTAATGAGCTCTTCAATAATGGTAATTGCCTTAGGAAAATCTCCTGCTTCCCGATGCGTTTTAAAAAGCTCGGTGAGTATAACCTCTCTTTTTGGATCCAGCTTTCGGGCCTTTTCAAAATTATCGACTGCCAGATCGTAGTTCTCAAGGGCCTTATAATTTTTGCCCAGTTCAAAGTAAACCACGGCATTTTCAGGCTCGAGTTTCCTACAGGTTTCAAGGGCCGTGATAGCCTTTTCATAATTCTCGATCCCTTTCTGTTTAAGGGCTTCAAAGAAATTCTCCTGAAATGCGTCGGTGACGTTTCCCAAATCATCCTGATTCACTTCCTTCGAGATCGCTTCTTTCTCCTGGGCAAAAATGCCTGGAGAGAGCCAGGAGCATCCCGAAAGAGCGATTGCTATAATGAAAGTTTTTTTCATTTTAAGATGATTTGAGAAACTTCAGTTCCCGAACTTTTATTCCAAAACCGAATAATCGCCGATACTGATCTGGGTAAACTCCCCGTCAAACTTCGCGTGGTTCCCGATCATAGCATTATCCAGTTTTGCATTCTTTATAACCGATTCATTCTGAATCAGGCTGTTCTTTATAGTTGAATTCTCAATTTTTGTGCCGTTTCCAACAGATACGTTAGGACCTATCTTGGCATTGATCAATTCTACGTCTTCTCCAATGAAGCAAGGTTCGGTAATTTCAGAATCCTTGATCTTCACAGAATCGGAGATCAGCTTCTCGCCGTCCTTATGCAGAAAGTTAAGCATTCTTCCGTTTGTCTCAACGGTTACGTTTTTATTTCCGCAGTCCATCCATTCATCAACCTTCCCGGGAACGAACTTCATTCCTTTGCTCTTCATTGCTTCGATCCCGTCATTTATCTGGTATTCGCCGCCACGAAGCAGGTTCTTATCAAGCACTTCCTGAAGTTCATTCTTAAGCACCGCAACATCCTTAAAGTAGTAGATCCCGATAACCGCAAGGTCTGAAACAAAATCCTTAGGCTTCTCCACAAGATCTGTGATCTGGCGCTTCTCATTCAGCTTAACCACTCCGTAAGCACTTGGGTTTTCTACCTGTTTTACCCATATCACCCCGTCAGCTTCTTTATCAAGGGTGAAATCAGCTTTAAAAAGTGTATCGGCATAAGCGATCACCGCCGGGCCGCTAAGGGAGTCCTTGGCACACATAATCGCATGACCGGTCCCCAGGGCTTTATCCTGGTAATAAATTGTTCCTTTAGCACCTAAACTCTCGGCGATCCCTTTCAGGTCTTTTTCCACCTGTTCGCCAAAATCTTCTCCTATAACAAAGGCCACTTCATCTATCTTTTCGTCAAGGACCTTAGCTATATCTTCAACCAAACGGTGAACTATTGGTTTCCCGGCAATAGGAATTAAAGGTTTTGGAACTGTTAAGGTATGAGGACGAAGCCTTGATCCGCGGCCCGCCATTGGTACAATAATCTTCATTTAACTTGTTTTTGATTTTGCGAGATCACAGGGAGCCTATTTGTTTTCTCCTGACAGATCTCTTTATTTAATAATTAATTTTCCGCACGATTGACCTCTTGGTCAAAAATTTAATTTGTTCCGGTGCTCCCGAAACCTCCCGCTCCACGAACGGTCTCTTCCAGCACATCCACTTCTTCCCAGCTGATGTGCTCGTGTCTGGCAATAACCAACTGCGCTACACGCTCTCCATTCTCCACGGTAAATTCTTCATTGGAAAGGTTCACGAGTATAACACCTATCTCACCACGATAATCGGCATCTATCGTGCCAGGAGCATTCAAAACCGTTATTCCTTTCTTGGCCGCGAGGCCGCTGCGAGGTCTTACCTGGGCTTCATAGCCTACGGGAAGCTCAATGAATAAACCTGTTTTCACAATAGTTCTTTCCAGTGGTTTCAGGGTAACAGGCTCTTCAATACTGGCCCGAAGGTCCATCCCGGCGGAAGCTTCGGTTGCATAGTGTGGCAGATTATGCTCTGACTTGTTGATTATTTTTATGGTCATTGTTTCAGAATTTGTTTGATTTCTTTTTGTTCATTAAAATATATTACCAACAGGAACAGTCCTATAAAAAAGACTCCTGCAATATAATTTCCCCTGAAAAATACGAAGGAAATTAAAGAAATCCCGAGGGACAATAGCAGGTAAAAGCTTATTTTTTTAACGTTATAAGGTATGGGATAGTATTTTCTGCCTATCAAATAGGACAGCAGCATCATACTCCCGTATGCGGCAAGGGTTGCAATTGCCGAACCCATATAGCTTATCATCGGAATCAGCACAATATTCAGGATAATGGTTATCCCGGCACCAACCACAGATATATATCCTCCCATTTTGGTCCTGTCGGTGATCTTATACCACACCGAAAGGTTGTGATAGATTCCCAGAAAAAGATTGGCGATAAGTATTATAGGAACTATATGCATCGCGTCCCAGTAAGTTTCGTTCTGAATGAGAATCACTTTAAGCAGGTCTATAAAAACGATCACCCCAACCAGGATCAGGCAGCCAAAGACCACAAAATACTTGGTGATAAGTGCATACGTCTCTCTTGCATTCTTTGCTCCCGCGTGACTAAAGAAAAACGGTTCTATCCCGAGTCTGAAAGCAGTGGCAAAAAGGGTCATAAAAAGTGCCAGTTTATAACAGGCGGCGTAGGCCCCAATTTCAGCTTTAGCTATAGATTGGGGTAAAAGGTAATCCAGCATTATCCTGTCAAAGACTTCGTTGATGGAAAATGCAATCCCCGCAACAAGTACAGGCAGGGCATATCTCATCATAGATTTCCAGAGATCGGTATTGAAAATCGCCTTTATCCTCAGGTAGAAAGGGAACATCAGCATCAGGGTAACTCCACTGGCAATAAGATTGGCAATAAACACATAATTGATCTCAAAACCGGGAACGTAAAGCGGTTGCAGAAATCTGAATTCCTTAGACCAGTCCTTAAGCAACAAAAGGAAAAAGACATTCAGCCCAAGGTTGATCGCCACATTCAGGATCTTAATGATGGCATATTTCACAGGACGTTCTGTAGCCCTTAGCCAGGCAAAGGGAATAATGACCAAAGCATCCAGAAGCAGTATCCAGATGACCAGTTTTATATATTCCAGGGGAATCCCGGTTATGCCTGCAATCCAGGACTGGGCCAGAAATGCCCCGGCAAAAAACAGTAAGGAGGAGGTGACCAGGGACCATCCGGCAGTACTCAGCACCTCTTCAGAATTCTCTTTCTTATTGTAAAACCTGAAAAAGGCGGTTTCCATCCCGTAGGCCAGGATCACATTAAAAAGCACGAAATAGGCAAAGATCACAGAGATCTCTCCATATTCCTCCTTGGGGAGCACTTGGGTGTAAAGCGGGACCAGCAAGAAGCTAAGCATTCGGGGCAACACAGTTGCCAGTCCGTAAATAAAAGTTTGCTTAAAAAGTTTTTGCAGTGTACTCAACAGGCCAGGGGCTTAATAAAAGCTCCCGAAGATTTCGGGAGCCGTAATGCTATAAATTTAATTCTTTTCTGTAATTCCTGTCAACTTATAATACTTTGTTTTACCGGCCTGAGTAAAAACCAGGATCGCTTCATCCTTATCGATCTCAAAAGGGCTTTTTTCCGGCTTCTGAGGCGCTTTATTCCCATATTCCTCTTTCGGGTCGTCACTCATCACAAAATCCCCCTGAGGCACTCCAAAATTGGCCACATAAAGGTTAGGCTGCTCTTCATCCTGAGCAAGATCAGATTTCATCCCTTTAAAATATACGCTTTCCAGTTTCACGCGATTATCCTGAATCACAGCCACAGGTATGTAGAGATTCACCCCGGAATCATCGGTAGAGAAATATACCTCCTGGAACTGTGCGGGAGCGCGTTCCTGAAGTTCTTTATTGCTGCCGCAGCCTGTTACAAGGCCTAAGAGCATCATACTGCTGAATAGAAAATAAACGTACTTCATAAGTTTGATCTTTCTTGTTTAAAGGTACAAAATCAAAACACATGCCAAATAAAAAACCCGTAGGCTTAGTACGGGTCTTTTCTTTTAAATCCTGCCGGTGACAGAATATTATGTGTTCTAATAATTATCCATTTAATGCTTCAGCACCACCAACGATTTCAAGGATCTCATTGGTAATAGAAGCCTGACGAGCTTTGTTGTAAGACAATTTAAGCGAGTCTCTAAGCTCTGTGGCGTTCTCTGTTGCTTTGTGCATAGCCGTCATACGTGCCCCGTGCTCTGAAGCGAAGGAATCACGAAGGGCTTTGTAAAGCTGCATTTTAAGAGACTTAGGAATAAGTTCCTTAACGATTTCGATCTTTGATGGCTCGTAGATATAATCCAGTTGCTTATTCTCTTCGTTGTCAAACTGCTCGATTGGCAAAAACTGTTCGGTCGTCACTATTTGCGTGGCAGCATTCTTGAACTGGTTATAAACCAGGACGATCTTGTCATACTTCTCCTCAAGGAACAACTGCATCAGTTCTTCAGCAATTTCAGCTACGTTCTCGAAACTAAGATCATCATAGATCTCGTTATTGTTCTCATAAACGTCAAAGTCCCTTTTCAGAATATCGTTAGCCTTTTTTCCAATGGAATATAGGTCAACTTTCTCATTCTGAAAATCCTTCTGAACCTTGTTCTTAACCCCTTTGATGATATTGGTGTTAAATGCACCTGCCAGACCTCTGTTAGAAGAGATAGCTACCATAAGCACCTTCTCCACTTCTCTTTCTTCGGCATATTTACTGCTGGCATCATCACTAAGGCTAGCACTTAAATCCTGTAACAACTGGGTCAACTTTTCGGAATAAGGACGCATTGCGGTAATAGCATCCTGGGCTTTGCTCAACTTTGCAGCCGATACCATCTTCATGGCACTGGTGATCTGCATGGTTGAAGAAACCGAAGTAATCCTGCTACGTAATTCTTTTAAGTTTGCCATTATTTATAAAAGTACTTAGTATTGAGAACAGAGTCACCGGATTGCCGGTCACTCTGTTTCAAAATCTATATTATGATTTATACTTAGCTGAAAGCTCTTTTGCAACAGATGCAAGGGTATCGGTAACCTCGTCGGTTAGCTTCCCGGCTTTCAGGGTATCAAGCACGTCTCTGTGCTTGGCGTTAAGATACTCAAGGTAATCTCTTTCAAATTCCCTTACTTTCTCAACTGGCACATCTCTTAACAGGTTCTTGGATCCGGCGAAGATGATCGCGATCTGGTCTTCTACCGGGTAAGGATCGTTTTGTCCCTGCTTAAGGATCTCCACGTTACGCTTACCTTTCTCGATCACGCTCATTGTAGCAGCATCAAGGTCTGAACCGAACTTGGCGAAAGCTTCCAGTTCACGGAACTGAGCCTGGTCAAGTTTAAGCGTACCTGCTACCTTCTTCATAGACTTGATCTGTGCTGAACCTCCCACACGTGATACGGAAATACCAACGTTAATCGCAGGACGCACCCCAGAGTTAAACAGGTCTGAAGTTAAGAAGATCTGACCATCGGTAATCGAAATTACGTTGGTTGGAATATACGCAGAAACGTCACCAGCCTGAGTTTCGATAATAGGAAGGGCTGTTAAAGAACCGCCACCCTTTACCTTATCCTTAAGGGAATCAGGAAGGTCGTTCATTTCCTTCGCAATATCATTATCGTTGATCACCTTAGCTGAACGCTCAAGCAATCTTGAGTGAAGGAAGAAAACGTCTCCAGGATATGCCTCACGTCCCGGTGGACGACGTAATAAAAGAGATACCTCACGGTATGCTACCGCCTGCTTGGAAAGATCATCATAAACGATCAATGCAGGACGTCCCGTATCTCTGAAATATTCTCCGATCGCAGCACCTGCGAATGGAGCATATACCTGCATAGGAGCAGGATCTGATGCGTTAGCGGCAACGATAGTAGTATATGCTAAAGCACCTTTATCTTCAAGTACTTTGGCGATACCTGCAACTGTAGAGGCTTTTTGCCCAATGGCAACATAGATACAGTGTACTGGCTCCCCGGCATCGTAAAATTCCTTCTGGTTCAGGATGGTATCGATACATACAGTGGTCTTACCTGTCTGGCGGTCACCAATAACAAGCTCACGCTGTCCTCTACCTACCGGTACCATAGCATCTATAGACTTAATTCCGGTTTGTAAAGGCTCTGTTACAGGCTCACGGAAAATTACCCCAGGAGCTTTACGCTCAAGTGGCATTTCGAAAGTTTCACCTTCAATAGCACCTTTACCATCAATCGGGTTTCCTAAAGTATCAACCACACGGCCTACAATTCCTTCTCCAACATTGATAGAAGCAATACGTTTGGTTCTTTTTACCACAGCACCTTCCTTGATCTCTTTAGAAGGTCCTAATAATACAACCCCAACGTTGTCTTCTTCAAGGTTCAATACAATTCCTTCAAGACCGCTTTCAAACTGAACCAATTCTCCATATTGAGCATTGGCAAGACCATAAACGTTAGCAATACCATCACCTACGGTAAGTACGGTACCTACTTCGTCTAAAGAGGCCTTGGCTTCAAAACCTGATAATTGTTCTTTTAAAATTGCTGATACTTCAGCAGGATTTACTTCTGCCATAATTATTTAGTATAAAATGACGCGCGGTTCACGCGACGGTTTTTATTAAATTTTTGAAACGTATGTGTTGTTTTTAAATTCTCTTTTGAGATTATTCAGGCTGTTAGAAATACTAGCATCATACTGTATGTCTCCAACCCTTAAAACGAATCCGCCGATAATGTCCTCATCTATCACATTCTTGACAGTAGCTCCGTTACCGGTTAATTCTATTATTTTCTTCTGAATCTTTTCTTCCAGTTCATCGGTTAAAGGCACAACAGTAGTCACAACCGCATCCTGAGTCTGGTTGGCTGAATTATAACGCAGCAAATATTGCTTGGCTACAAGCTCAAGAATATTGATACGCCCGTTATCCAGCAAGATATTAAAGGCTCCCAGCGTGATAGGGTTAGCGTCCTTGAAAACCGCAGTAAGCACCTTCTTTTTCAACGAAGGTTTTACAACAGGACTACCAATCATATTAGCAAGATCATCACTGCCTTCCACGGTTTTAAGGATAGAATCCATATCTTCCTTTACCGCGTCGGCCGCGTTCTTCTCTTTAGCCAAATTAAATACAGCTTTCGCGTAACGTTGTGCTGCCCTTGTTCCTTTCATATCAATCTTAGTTTAAAGTAACTTCACCAAGTCTCTCATCGATCATCTGGTGGTGTTTCTCTTTGTTTGATAATTCCTTACGAACCACTTTCTCGGCAATCTCAATAGACAGGTTTGCCACCTGGTTCTTGATCTCGGCCATAGCTGCACGCTTCTCCTGCTCTATATTTTCTTTTGCCTGAGCAACAATCTTATTGGCTTTCTCCTGAGCTTCCTCAGTAGCATCAGCCATTACTTTCTCCTTAAGCTCTCTTGCTTCTTTAAGAATAGCATCTCTCTCAGCACGAGCCTCTTTCATAAGCTGCTCATTGTCTGACTTAAGGTTCTGCATTTCTTTTCTGGCTTCTTCAGCAGAGGCCAGGGCATTGTTGATAGATTCTTCTCTTTTATTTACAGCTCCAAGAATTGGTTTCCAGGCGAATTTCGCCATAATGAAAATCAACACAAGGAAAACTATAGTTTGCCAGAAAAACAATCCAAAATCAGGAGTTATTAAATCCATAATCAGTTATATAAAAAATAGTTTAAACATCATCTTAAAAAAGCCCATTCGCAACCAACCGTTACGAATGGGTTTTTGAAATTAATTACCTTAACACACCTAGTAAAGAAGCTACTACTCCAAAAAGAGCAACACCTTCTACAAGTGCGGCAGCAATAATCATAGCTGTCTGGATCTTTCCAGAAGCCTCAGGCTGACGTGCAATGGCGTCCATAGCAGAACCACCAATTTTACCTACACCTACTCCGGCTCCTAAAACCGCTAGTCCAGCTCCTAAAGCTGCAAGACCTACATACAATAATTCCATAGTAAAAAAATTAAAAATTAAAATTAATGATGTTCATGTTCCTCAACTGCCATCCCGATAAACAGGGCCGACAGAATCGTAAAAATAAACGCTTGAAGGAATGCTACCAGCAATTCCAATACTGTTATAAATAGTGCGAAGGGTACAGAGATCCCTGCAACTCCCGCATTTTCTAATATAAATATCAATCCAATTAAACTCAGGATAATAATGTGCCCTGCCGTGATATTCGCAAACAAACGTATCATAAGTGCCGCAGGTTTAATTATAACTCCCATCACCTCAACAATGGCCAGTATAGGCTTGACAAAGGTCGGGATTCCCGGCATCCAGAAAACGTGTTTCCAGTAATCCTTGTTTCCGTTCACAATTATTAACGCCAAGGTGAAAAGTCCCAATGAAACGGTAACCGCTATATTACCGGTAACGTTAGCAGCTCCCGGCAACAAGCCCAGAAGGTTAGTGATCCAAATGAAGAAGAATACCGTTAACAGAAAAGGCATAAACTTCATATATTTTTTCTTCCCAATTTGAGGAATAGCGATCTCATCCCTTACAAAAAGGACTAGTGTCTCCAGAACATTATTAAAGCCTTTTGGTGCGTGCTCGTTCTTTTTATGATGCTTTGCCAGACTATTAAAGAAAACCAGCATCAAAATCACGGTTATAAACATAGCCGCTACGTTCTTGGTAATAGAAATATCCAAAGGCTTCTCTGCATTCAGTGCATTGTGCTCTTCATCAAATTCAACAGCCTCAGCACCGGCATTTAGCCGGTAAATCTCCTCGTGAAGATTCACAAAGCGCATCCCGTCTTTTTCAACTATGTGATGCCCTTCGGTATCGTGATGGAATTCACTGGACATAAAAGTCACCAGCCCATTATCTGTATACAAGATCACAGGAAGCGGCAAAGTGAAAGAGTTCTCTCCTTCACCAAAAAAATGCCAGCCGTGAGCATCACCAATATGGTGCATGATCATTTCTGTGGCGTTAAATTCCTTTTCAGATTCTCCTGCCGCATCTTTATCTTTCGCAAAAGTGAAAAACGGAAGTAAGGCAAAGGCTAGTGTTAAGGACACTCTAATCATTAAAGATTTATGTGCTGTCATAGTACCTGTCTACTTAAAAAATTATGGGCTCTAAATTTCCGTGCAAAGGTATACTTTTAATTTTTATCTGAAAGCCCGCTAAAGGATTTTTTACATTTCAGAAAACATTTAACGATTTTACTGATATACAATCAGTTATTGAGCGTTTATAAGCTTTACCGCATAAAAGGTTTCGAAAATAAGAAATAAAAAATAAGGTATAAAAAAGGCGATAATATCGTTAAAACCGGGGGCTTCGCTTAGCAGCATCGGTAAGAGGAAGACGACGGCGGCCATCATTTTTAAAAGTCCGCCTCCCATAAAGGCAAAACCTGTCTTGTCTTTGAAGTTCTTATGCACCCAAACCAAAGCTATGTAGATAAGCAGGGTGGAGATTATGTGGAATGCATATACCGAAATCGTGTTGTAATACAGTTCTTCCTCAAAAAAATAGTTTACCAGCAACCACTGGGTAAAAAACAGAATGATGGAATAAGGCAGGAATTTTTTTAAAAAGGGAACTAAATCTTTTTTCATTTAATCGTCGTCTTTGCTCATTTCGCTAATGCTTCTGTAGACCTGATAAAGGGCTATAAAAACGCCTAAAAGCGACACCCCTATGGTGAATGCGGAGTATTTGTTAGGAAATTTTTCATCCAGCCAAATTCCCAAGAAAACACCTGCAGCAATAATGATCCCCATCTGAAAGGCAATATTAATGAGGCCCATATACTTATTCCTGTTCTCGTTTTTCATTTAAAATTAAGCTTGGAAGAATTTATAAATTCAGTGCAAAGATAAGTTCTAATTAGAGACTGCTTAAATAGCGGTCTAAATTCTTTTGAATTTGAATAATCCTGTAGTTCTCTGTAGAGATCACCACAGGTTCCGCCTTAACCTTATAGTTATCATTAATGGCAAGTAATTCGGCAAAACCCAGTGCTGAAGCTTTATCCTTTAGTCCGTGAATTACGATAAATTGTTCTTCCGGAGAGTATACATCTTCAGAGACCGAAAGTTTCTCATATTCAAGCTCCCCGATCGCTTTTTCAATCTTGGTTTTCAGGGCAGTCCTCGGCTCTGCTTCCTCTGCCTTAAACCGGTATACCAACTTATAATTGGTCTGCAGACTGTCTGTATTGAATTGCATATTCGACAACTGAGGGATCGCCTGATTATAGATCTGCTGTGCTCTTTTTCCTTCAGGACTTTGAGGGTAAGTAAGCGCGACATAATTCAAAGCCGATTTATAGGCCTCTATTCCCATTAGGCGACCGGTTGCCATAGCTTTTAAAAGCTCAAATTTAGGCACGATCTCGTCTCCTGTATAATTAGAGATGAATTTATCGCTCTCTTCAACAACTTCCCGGTATTCTCCCTTCTCAAATTTTTCAAAAACCGCATCATATTTCTTTTCCGGAGAATCCTCATCGGCTATAGCCTCTTGTGGGTTCCTGATATATGCGGCATAACGGGAATCGGGATATTCATTCAAAATCACCTGCTCCATAGCACTTGCCTTGCTGTTTTGACCGGTATGCCTATAGATCTCATACAGATTGTACCTGGCCGGCAGGATAAGCCTTTCTTCCGGCGCATATTCCAGAAGGTCTTCCAGCCTTTGGGTTGCCATTTCGTATTCCCCAAACTTCTCTTTATAGATAAGACCAAGTTGGTAATATGCATAGTTCCTTTCGTTATTGATACTATCAAGTTCCGTCTTATCTGTAGGTACAAGGCTTACATAGCTCATAGGGTCAAATCGCGGATCCTCATCCAGGTTCAGGCTAATTTCACTTTCCTCTCCGGCCTGTGTTTTAACTCCGGAAGACCGGTCTTTCCATCGCCAGTTATCGGCCAGCTGTCTTCTCCCCCAGGTAATAAAGAACTCTCTCGCCCCATTGCTCACCCTGGTAGGGTTATAGAAATAAAAACTGTTAGAAGGCCCTCCGGCTCCGTCAAGGTCGGGAATGGCTTTCTGAGAGTTGGCAGCAATAGCCATCTTTCTTTCTCCATCTTCAATTTCAGCTTCAAAATCGGCCTTAAGCTTTTCGGTATACCCAGTAAAATAGGCGATCTGATCTTCTTCCGACATTTCCGCAAGATTCAGGATACTGTCATTCTTATCGGCGATCCCACGGTAAAAGATAACATCTTCAAGATTGTTCCGCTTCTTTTTGATCGTCCTGAACTCTCTAAGTCTGGGTGACATATTAACCAGGGTGCTGTCGTAATACTTGCTAGCGGTCCTGTAATCGGCCCTGTCGAAATAGATATCAGCCAGGATCTCGTAATTTATCGATTTCAGGTAAATATCACTGGAAGGAGCCCGCAAGGATTTATTATAGTACTCTATGGCAGTTTTTGTAGAATCCAGCCTGCTGTAATATTCCCCGATCTGAAAATATATTTTATCCAGGAATGGCCTGTTCTCACGGTCTTCCTCAAGCTCTGTAAGCAACTCTCTTAACTGGTAATTGTTACCGGCGCCGTACTCAAAATTCCTTGCTTTCTGCACATAGGCATTTATCATATAAATCCTTGGCGATTTTCGATTGAGCGCAATCACCTCATCAAAAGCGGTATTGGCTTTATCCGGTTGCTGCAAACGATTATAAAGCTGTCCTAAAATGAAATAGTAACGGCCTTTTTCCTCGCTTTTTTCGGTGGATTCCGCAGCAACCTGCAAGGCTACGGTCGCGCTGTCTATTTGCTCAAGATTGATGTAAGCCTGAGATAATGCAGCATTGGCATCGGCAAGATCCTGATCTTCCAGGTCTTCGAGATCAATGATCCGTTTTAGGTTCTTTTTGGCCAGCTTGTTATTATCCAGCCTGATATAGGTCTTTTCGCGCCATATTTGCGCTTTATTGATATTATTGCTGGCGGGATATTTATGAAGGATATAATTGAAGGCATCCAGCGCGGGAATAAATCTCTGATCGAAATACCGGGCTTTTCCCAAAAGCAGGTAAGCCTCATCAATTTGCGGATTGCGCTCCTTGCCTCCTATCAGCATCGAGTGTCTTTGAATAGCCTTTACGGCCTTTTCTTCGGCTTTCCCAAAATTTTGATTTCTGATACTATCGGGCAGGGTAACCTGCTCGTCTATACTCATCCGCTCTATTGGAAGAAGATCCCAATAATTATCGGCGTAATTCTGATTTAATTCTTCCCGACCCTGCGCCAGGGCAAGATGCCCGTTATAAAGGGTGTTATATTCCGTAGTTACGGCGTGCCAGTTACGGTTTATGAAGGTGTTCTTTTTCCGGGAACAGCCAAAAATACTGCCCGCAAAAATCAACAGGATAAAAAAGCGAGTAAAACTATTCAAAATCAACCGGTTATTAATAGAATGTATAACTTAAAAAGAAGCCGTTTAGTATGTAAAAATAAGCTTCTTTTTAGAAACACAAAGCTGCGGGTCACGCTTTTATATGCAAAATAAGCTATTCCGCCTGAATTGCCTGACCAGAAAAATAAGATTCAAGCTCCTGAAGGGTGGCTTCCGAAGTCCTGATATCTTTAACCATATGCCCTTTATCGAGTACCACTATACGCTCACAAACCTCGGTGACATGAATAAGGTCGTGGCTGGAAATAAGGATCGTGGTTTCAGTGGTTTCAGAAATTTCCCTTATGATCTTTTTAAGTCTTATCTGCGTGGTAGGGTCCAGATTCGCAAAAGGCTCATCTAAGATAACCACTTCAGGATTCCCTATCAATGCAGCTACGATTCCCACTTTCTTCTGATTCCCTTTTGACAGGTCCCTTAAATATTTTCTACGGCCTATTATCTCCCCATTAAAGAAATCTTCAAAATTGGTAAGAAGGGCATCTACATCGGCTTTATTGCTGTTCCGTAATTCTCCAATGAAGTAAAAATACTCTTCGGGAGTAAGATAACCTATCAGGAAACTTTCATCTATAAAAGAAGAAGTAAAACTCTTCCACTCTTCGCTTTCACTAACGGTAACCTCGTTATTGAAAATACTCCCGGTAGTGGGACGAATAAGATCCAGAAGCAGACTAAAGAAAGTGGTTTTTCCGGCTCCGTTATTCCCTACCAGGCCAAAATTCTGACCTTTTGGAATCTCCAGGTGATCTATGTCGAGCACTTTATTCCCGTTATATACTTTAGTAATATTGGTCGCTGTAATCATTTTTTCGATTCTAAATTATTCTCCACTCTGACTAAACCCCTGCAGCATTGCGTATTTATTTTTCTTGTAACGCCCTGCCAGGAAATTCAGGATATTTCCCCTTAACAACAGTCCTTTAAGACCGAGTCCTGCCAAAAGCAACATCCCGCCCTGGTACCCGGTAAATTTATACATTCCCCAGAAAATAAGCACGGGAATAACCATTAACGGAATGGCCACCAGCCACTGCGCGGCACCGGTACCCTGATAGTTCATAAAAGGAGACTTATCAAGATCGATCTTTTTTCTGTTAAAAGAACCTGCGAACAACAGCACCGGCACATTGACCCCAATATTATACAGAGCGCACACCAGATTCAGCAAAAGAATGTTCCAGCCATAATAAACATAAGGCGTGGTTAAAATGGCCAGGATCACCACACTGAAACTAATGAGTCCCGCTTTGGATGCCAGGTATTGTTTCATCGGGATATTTTGCGACATAATAAGCGGGTAATAGGAAGCATCCCAGGAAGGAATAAACTGCCCGAAATTGATCATAAAGATACCGGTCATAAATACCCCAACAAAAATGTAGAATGCAGGCATTTCAACCAAGGAATCATTTGGATAAAACAGAAGCCCGTACCCCAGCAATACGAGGGATAAATAGATGGTTGTCTTTGGTCTTTTATTACGCCAGATGAGTTTCAGGTCCTGCTGAAGAAAAGGAGCTATACTTCCAAACCTGCGCGTCCACATAAAATCACGCGTGTCTATGTCCTTTTTCTTCTGTTTCAAGCCGGAATCCAGGTAAAAGTTCTGCTCCAGGTTAAGCTGATTCCATTTGTAAAGAATTGCCACAAAAACGAGGGGCACACCGGCAAGATAAGGATGAGACACCAGGTAATCCAGAGTGGCTCCAAAATAATAACTAATTTCAAATACCTTCAAATACTCCAATAATCCGAAGGCTGCTACAAGAATTACCAATGGGACCAGGGCTTTCAGGTTTTCGGTGAATCTTTTCTTGATGATAAAATTCAGGAAATTCACACACAGGCTGAGGGCGAAAACACTAAGCATCCAGGAAAGGATATTCAGCGGGCCATAATCCCCCTTATAAATAACATAAGCCCCAAAAGGAATAATTATCAGTAATGGAAGCAGGTTATAAAATGAGAATAAAGATTTATTCAGCACAAAATTCACCACTTTGCGTTTTTTTATGGGCAGTGTGAGCAGGGGTTTAATATCTATAACCGGCAGGGTTTGAAGCAGGAATCTGAAAGTAAGCTCCAGTAAGAACCAAGCCAGAAGAAACCGGTTTACCAGTTGCAGCGGATCTTCCCCAGGGAAAAATTCCTGTAATATCGGGTAAAGCCCGAACCCCAGGGAGAGAGAGACCAGGGCAAAATAGAGCCCCAGAAAAATCAGAAAAATCTTAAGGCCTAAACTTTTTCCGAAACTGGCCGATCTCTTAAAAGCTTTCCATTCCAGAGATAATAAGTATTCGATCATTCAGATGATTGTTTATCTACAAGTACCGAAATTTAGACTTTTGTTACATTTTAAAAGCAACATACTTTGTATTTTTGCACCCAAATATATTTTTGATGAGTAAATTTTATCCGCTAAGAGTAAAAGAAGTCATACGTGAAACCTCGCAGGCAGTAAGTATATCATTCGAAATTCCTGAAGATCTAAAAGAGGAATTCCGCTTTGAAGCCGGGCAATATATAACTATAAAGGTAAAGATTGGGGGCGAAGAGATTCGTCGGGCCTACTCTTTATGTTCGGCTCCGGGTACCGGGGAGTTCAAGGTAACCGTTAAAGAGGTTGAAGGAGGAAGATTTTCGGTGATCGCCAACAACAGGCTAAAGGCAGGCGATGTGCTGGAGGTACATCCGCCGGAAGGGAAGTTCATCCTGAAGCCGGGAGATAAACCTAAGAATTATGCCGCTTTTGTTGCCGGTAGCGGGATCACCCCGGTGCTTTCCATTATCAAAACCGTTCTGGAGAACGAACCTCACAGTCGTTTCGTGCTGACTTATGGTAATAAGTCTCCCGAAGACACCATATTTTTCAAGGAATTGCTGCATCTGCAGGCCGAATATGCCAGCAGGCTATTTGTGGAGTTCGTTTACAGCCGTACCAGAGAAGACAATGCTCACTTCGGAAGAATTGAGACCAGCACCGTGAATTTTGTGCTTAAGAACAAGTTCAAGGATCATCCTTTTGATGCATTCTACCTTTGTGGTCCTGAGCCTATGATCAACCACGTTTCTGAAGTTCTTAAAGAGAACGGCGTAGAAAAAGAGAGGATATTTTTCGAACTCTTCACTACCGAAGATACGGGAGAGGTTAAAGCCGATCTTGATGGGCGCACTGAACTTACGATTATGGTTGATGATGAAGAGACCAAATTCACTATGGATCAGTCTGAAACCGTTCTGGATGCAGCCCTGGAGCACGATCTTGATGTTCCTTATTCCTGCCAGGGCGGGATTTGCAGCAGCTGTATCGCCAGAATTACTGAAGGTAAAGCAGAAATGAGCAAAAATCAGATCCTTACCGCCGAGGAGATCGCTGAAGGATTGGTTCTTACCTGCCAGGCACATCCTACCACACCAAGCCTGAAGGTAGATTATGACGATGTATAAGCTCAGGTTCCTATAAAAGAAAATCCCCGTCAGGTTTGAACGGGGATTTTTATTTTAATTTGATATCAGGAACCTCTTTAAAGTACCACTTCTTCCAGCTTTTTCACCACTTTTTCAGGCGGAATTGTCCGGATTGCTTCTTCATATCCTTCCGGGAACCTATCTCCATACACCGAAGTTGGGATCTTAGGGTACATCTCAAGATCAGGTAACAGGCAATTTTCCATTGGCTGCCTGAAAGCCCTGAAACCGGCATAAGGATGCGTTACCCCCCAGAGGCTAATTACAGGAATTCCATACATTGCCGCTAAATGGGCATTTCCACTGTCCATAGACAGCATTGCATCCAGATTGGAGATAAGGGCAAGCTCCTCTTCAAAACTGAGTTTTCCCGCAATACAAACAGCATTTGGAAACTTCTTTTCCCAGGCCTCCAGCTGCGCTTTTTCAATTTTCCCTCCTCCGAATAAAAGGACTTTGATTTTCGGATTTTCATTTAGCTTACTTAAAACCTTCTCTACCAGGTCTGGCGGGTAAGCTTTAGAGCTATGCTGAGCGAAAGGTGCCACTCCTATCCACTTTGCCGGTGAATTTCCCACAATTTCCCTGGTCTTTTGAGAAAGCTTTTGTTTCTCAGGGAATTTTACCGTCTCAAGATTAACAGGATATCCCAGCGCCCCGAAAACATCGGCGTAACGCTGATGCGTAGACTTCAGTTGTTCAAAAACCTTATTATCACTTCTGGTAAGGGCTTTTTTCTCACTTCGCCCCTTATTGATCTGTTCTACCGGTATTCCGAAGAGATAAAACACAGATTTCAGCACATTACTTCGCAGTACATTATGTAAGTCGGCAACAATGTCCACCCCTTCATCCCTAAGTTCTTTGGCAAGCCGGCCAAGCCCCGTAACGCCGTTATGGACTCCCTTAATATCGGCTTCATAAACCGAAACATTAGGAATGTCTTTAAACATTGGTGCAAAGAAACCGCGGGTGAGCATCGTAACCTTTAATTTCGGATAAGTTTCGGTTAACTTCCGAAGTACAGGGACCGTCATAGCCACATCTCCCATCGCTGAAAGGCGAATTACAAGAATATGTGCTGCTGGATCTGGCATTATCAGGGTCTTTTGGTCTTATTTGGTGTTTCTAAGTACCGGATTAAGCTCCTCGTCATTATACATCTTCATCTGCTTGTACACCTTCATATACTTATCTCCGGTCTCTATATCTTCAAGCAACTGATTGATAGCAGTAGAAAGGTCCACACGCTGCTCCAAAAGCACATCCAGTTTCGCCTGACATTTCATCTTGTGCTCCTGGGAAGCATCTTCGCGCTGTACCTCCTCGTTCATATGATAGATCTTAAGGGCAAGTATGGATAAGCGGTCTATAGCCCAGGCAGGACTTTCAGAATTAATGGTGGCATTCTCCTTTGGCTTTACATTCTTGTATTTATCAAGAAAATAGCTGTCTATATACTCCACCATATCGGTACGGTCCTGGTTGGAAGCATCTATCTGGCGTTTCAGCTTTAAGGCCGCAACAGGGTCTATATTGGTATCCCGAATAATGTCTTCGTAGTGCCACTGTACGGTGTCTATCCAGCATTTGCGGTATAAAAGGTGCTCGATTAGTTCGCTGTTCTTGTCATAAGGATTTTCAAAAGGCTGATCTACACTGTCTTTTTCGTGGTATTTGGCAATTACCTCCTGAAAGATCTTATTCGCTTTATCTGAAAACATAAAATTATTTTTTTTCTAAAATGTGTAAATATTCTGTGGTTTGTGAAGCAATATGGTTCCGGTTTTCAGTTTTATCGGCTTTAAAACGCTGATATTCCTTCATAACCAGGTCGTACTTTCCGTAACGACTCATAATTTTCCGAATATCAGCGGCAGCCATCAGTCCTTCATTATTATAGCTGAAAAACACGTATTTAAAATTCGCATTTTTCAGTAATTCCTCGAAAGACCGGTGCACCTCGGCCGTTTTACAATAGGCCGAACGATAATACTCCCGAAGCCCGGTTTTGCCTCGCGGTGCAAAGGTATCATATTTTGCAATAGTATTCAGCAAATGGTAGTTTGCTCCGTACTGCCGTGCGTTATAGGGAGGGTCAAGATAAAGAATATCACCTTCCACCTCCTTTATAAGGCAATTGGCATCCTTATGATAAACTTTGTGAGATGCTGCGGACTTTTCGAAAACAGCAGGTTTTATCTCGAATTCCTTTTGTGCAGTATTCTTTATTTTTTTCAGAAAAGCTGCATAAACCGAAGCTGTGTTCGCGATCTTATCGGCGCTTTCCAGCAGGGATGCCAGCAAAAAGTAATAGAGCTCCTCCCCTATTTCCTCTGAGGATTTCCAGACTTCGATCTGCTGACGGGCAGCATCGATCTTCTGACCATTTTTAGCCGAAAAATACAGGCGATCGGCCCTGCCCCCTTCACTATATTCCTCAAATATGAAACCCGGATTTCCCGGGATAGCGTTGAGTTCGTCCAGGTGATTCCTGTAATCCAGTTCCCTGTGATTTTCGATGTAATTCTTTAGCAAAACGTAGCTGTAAAACTCGACATCGTTAGCGATAACAGACTTCACCGATGTCTTGAACCTTCGGCCAACGGTGCCGGTTCCTGCAAAAAGATCGCAGAAAACCATCCCGGAAAGACTGGAAGAAACCACATCTTCTACCGTGGTCTTTATAAATTCTCCAAGTTTATGTTTAGAACCTATATAATTCATTTTATCGCCCAGATGATATCTGAAAGAGTTTGCTTTCCGGGTTGAAAACAGAAACTTTTCAGGCTTGAAGCTTCAAAAGTAGTAACATATTTTTCAATGATTTGCTTAAGCCATGAAATTTCGGCCTTTAATTTCCAGTGCTCCCCGTTTTTATCGTAAACAATAAGGAATAGGCGGTTTTCGAAATGCTTCCGACCCTGGCTGCTTTGGTTTTTATACAGCCACTCGATAAGTTTTTCCGGATAATTTCTCGAGAATTCAAATCCGGGACTAAAAGCAGCAGGAAAAACACTGGTCTTAAGATCAAAATTTATCCCGTGCAGGCTAAAATCTATTGTTCTGCTCTTCGGGTTCTTCCAGGCCTTCACGTTTTCAACCGAAGTAAATATATTTTCCACGGCTTTGGCACTCCTGAAATTATACCAGCGGTTTATGCAATACTGAAAAAATTCCTTTTCGTTAACCCCTTCAGTGGCAACCTGCAAAGCGATCCTTTCATTAAGTTCATCCCATGTAGTCACAGAATAAATAAAGGAAGATTGCCGGTCCCAGAAATCATTTTGTTTCCTAAACCATTGGTACTTGCAACTCCAGCGTTGCTTCAGCTGAATTTCAGCCTCCAAAAGATCATTGTAGTTCATCCAAATAAAGGCCGGAATTGGCCGGTTTTATCCATATTGCTTTCGGCTTAAAAAAGCAGCGGCATACAAAGCGGCATTAAGATAAGAATTGCCAGCATTACTTCTCTGAAAATCTTATCCCGGTCACTATCAAAATAACTCGAACCTATGATGCTTAGAGGCACGAAGAAGAAAATTAATTCACTGCCGTCTTTTGTTGGAGCGAAAAGGGCTACAGCCACGCCCGTGAAAAGAATGAAAATGATCAAGTTAAGTAAGGGTCTTGCCGTAACACTGGCCCTTTGAATAATCCCCAGGTAATGTATGAACGTCCACAACATAAAGCTCAGAATTATGCTTAGCGGGATTAGCACTCTTGGGGTTCTGTAGGCATCAAAATTAAATTCGCTTGCCTGAAACCATTCTGAAAGGGTATAAATATCTTCATAAACCAGCAGATGAAATGTGGCCGTAAGTATGGCCACACATAAAAAAGCCACTGGCGGGATGAGCCAGTTCTTAAGCCTGGCTGCATAGATCATAATTCCACCAAAGACAATGATCAAAAACAGAATGGTCCAGAAATAGAACAGGGAGCCTATGCAGATCCAGAAAGTGGCATCAAAGATCTTTTTCCGAACTACTTTTTGAGATTTAAGGCTAATAATTCTTCTAAGTGCAAAAAGAACACAGAGATTGGCAACTATTACCTGAGTATCCCGTAAAAGCGCAAAGAATGAGGTTGAAAAAATGGCAAAAAGCAATATTTTATAGGCACTTCTTCGGGTAAGTTCGTTCTTTTTAGCAATAAAATTGAGCACCATAACACTCAGAATAAAAGCAAATAATACGCTTAGTTTTTCGAAGAACTCCCCAATCTCAAAGCTCCCAAACCAGTCTTTGAAGTTTGCCATCAGAAAAAAGGTGGCCATTAAACCGACCACCGTAACGACATTAACGGGTTTTGATTTGCTAAAAAAGCTTGTTAGCATTGCCGTTTTTTATATTTTTGTAGTGTTAAATATAACAAAGTTATACGATGAAAGATTTTTTTGAAGGGATTGCCTGGTTATTTGAGGAAATATTATTTTATCCTTTTGACGCCCTGCGCGCACTTGAACTGGAATCCTGGTTCGCAGCCAACTTTATGAACTGGTTATTCTTGTTGGTAGGTTTTGTTGCTTTCTTTTACTGGATGAAGCAGCTTAAGAAATTCAACGATAACAACGAAGAAGACCGCGATCCTTCAGCACATTCATTTTTAGGATAGATCAAATCCTAAATCTTTTCTATAATACATCTTATCAAAATGTAATTTCCCAGCATTTTGATAAGATTTTTTTAGTGCCTTATTGTAATCCTCACCAAAGGAAGTTACCGCGATCACACGGCCTCCGCTGGTGACTACCTTACCTCCTTCATTTTTGGTGCCGGCGTGAAACACGATCGAATCATCTATTTTATCGATGCCGCTTATCTCCTTTCCTTTTTCATAAGCCTCAGGATATCCTCCGGAAACCAGCATTACCGTAGCAGCCGATCTTTCGTCAATTTCAAGACCGGTCTTATCAAGTTGAGAATTCCAGGTCTTATCCAGAAGATCTACAAGGTCAGATTTTATTCTTGGCAGTACCACCTCGGTCTCAGGATCTCCCATCCTAACATTATACTCTATCACATAAGGCTCATTTCCAACCTTTATCAAACCGATAAAAATAAAGCCTTTATAACCAATTTCTTCTTTCCTTAGACCATCTACAGTTGGTTTTACTATGCGTTCCTCGATCTTGGTCATAAACTCCTTATCTGCAAACGGAACAGGAGAAATGGCTCCCATCCCGCCGGTGTTAAGGCCGGTATCTCCTTCCCCTATTCTCTTATAATCTTTCGCCGTTGGAAGTATCTTGTAATTCTCTCCGTCTGTAAGTACAAATACGCTAAGCTCAATTCCGTCCAGAAATTCTTCTATCACCACCTTGGCGCTTGCATTCCCGAACTTCTTTCCTGCCAGCATATTTTCCAGCTCCTGTTTAGCCTCGTCCAGATCTTCAAGGATTAAAACTCCTTTCCCGGCTGCAAGACCATCAGCCTTAAGTACATATGGAGGTTTAAGAGTTTCCAGAAACTGCTTTCCTGCATCCAGACTTTCTTCAGTGAAACTTTCATAAGCCGCGGTGGGAATTTTATGCATCGCCATAAACTCCTTGGCTCTTTCCTTACTTCCCTCCAACAAGGCACCTTTTTTAGAAGGACCTATCACTTTTACCTGCTTTAAGGCATTATCCTCGGCAAAAAAATCGGTGATCCCCTGCACTAAAGGGTCTTCAGGTCCAACGATAAGCATCCCGATCTCATTCTCCAGAACAAAGTTTTTAATAGACTCGAAATCGGTCACTTTCAAATCGACATTTTCAGCAATATCAGCTGTTCCCGCGTTACCCGGAGCCACATATAGTTTATCACATTTCGGGCTTTGAGCCACCTTATATGCAAAAGTATGTTCACGTCCGCCGGAGCCTAGAATTAAAATTTTCATCTGGAGTATATTTTATTATTGTGCCAAAAATAAATGTTTGTAAATTGAAGCACCAATAATTTCGTACAAAAAAGCCTATTTGCCTTTGGACTGGTTTAAACTTTCATTGCAATTGAACAATTTCCCTATCAACCGGGCCCAAAAGCTTTTAGAGGAGATCAGGGAGATCCCTGAAGAGAAATACCAGGAATATATCGTTCAAAGGCGGACCGATATTGTAAACTATCATTTAAAGAACAATCCTTTTTACAGGCAATTCTTCCAGCAAGAGGGTTTCAAGAACTGGGAAGACGTGCCGGTAATGCAAAAATCCGACCTTCAGCAACCACTTCAAAAGCGCCTTAGCAACGGCTTCAGCAAAAGAAAGGCCTACCTGGGAAAGACATCCGGCAGCAGCGGCCAGCCTTTTATATTTGCCAAGGACCGTTTTTCACACGCGCTCAGCTGGGCCGGCTTCAACAACCGCTATAACTGGTATGGTATCGACCTCAACACCTCACTACAGGCCAGGTTTTATGGAATTCCACTGGATCTCTATGGAAATATTCAGGAGAAGCTTAAGGACCGGATAAGCCTGAGGAGGCGTTTCAATATCTTCGACCTTAGCGAGGATAAAATGAAAGGCTTTCTAAAGCGTTTCAGGAAAAAGGATTTTGACTATATAAACGGCTACACCAGTGCCATCCTGCTTTTCGCAAAATATCTGCAGGAGCATGACATCAGGCTAAAAGACCTTTGTCCCAGCCTAAAGCTGTGCATCGTTACTTCTGAAAGGCTTTTTGAAGAGGATAAGAAACTAATGGAGGAAAGCCTGGGGGTACCGGTGATAAACGAATACGGGGCGAGTGAGGTAGGTCTCATCGCTTTTGAGAACAGGAACAGCGAATGGATCGTGAATTCTGAAGACCTCTTCATCGAAATTCTGGATAAAAACGGGAAAACGGTTCCTAAAGGAACCGAAGGCAGAGTGGTAATTACCTCGCTTTACAACAAGGCGCATCCAATGATTCGTTACGATATTGGTGACTCGGGAGTGCTTTCGGAAAATGGAAGCCTCAAGCAGCCTATCCTTAAGAAACTGATTGGAAGAACCAGTGATATCGCTAAATTACCGGATGGCAAAGTGGTGCCCGGACTTACATTTTATTATGTGACCAAAACCATCATTGAGGACAACGGGGAAATCAAGGAATTTGTGATCACCCAGACAGCTACCGATGCCTTCAAAATTGAATATGTAAGCAAGGAAGATTTTTCTGAATTACAGATCAAAAAGATCCTGCACGCCATAGAAACCTATGTGGGGAAAAACCTGAAGGTGAATTTTAAAAGATCTGAGGTTTTACGCCGAAGTAAAAGCGGTAAGCTGAAGCAGTTCACCTCGCACCTATAAGGCCTTTTCCATTCTTTTTTTTACAAAAAAATGCTCTTTCAGGAACATAAGCATACACCTGATGCTTTTAAAAAAACCGAAACCCAGCACTTTGTGATATATATTGAAATTGTACCTCAGCATTTCAATTTTGTTCCCCGAAATGGAATTCCTTCTTACCCGGTAGAGGGCTAAAGGCTCCTTAATGCTCCTGGCCTCTCCGGCTTTTTTTACAGCTTCAAGCCATAAGCCCCAATCCTGCCTCTTTCTGATCTCCGGTGCATATATCTTACCAAGTTCCCCGGCATTGTATATTCCGGTAAGATTACCAACATAATTGGATTTTAGCAGCTTATTGTACGTAAGAAAAGGAAGCGCCTCCACCTGCCGGTTTAGTTTTTCTCCTTTTTCTGAGATCAGTTCATAACTAGAAAAACAAACCTTAACCTGGCTCTCCTGCATAAATTTAAGCTGTTTCTCTAGCTTTTCAGGCTTCCACAGGTCATCATCATCCAGAAAGGCTATAAAAGCGCCTCTGGCAGCCTCTATTCCTTTGTTACGGGATATCCCGGCGCCTTCATTGCTTTTATTACGAATGATCCTTAGCCTGGAATCCTCAGCGGCAAGTCCCTGGATTGTGGCAAGGGTAGCATCGGTAGAAGCATCATCAACAATTATAAGTTCCAGATCGCTGTAAGTTTGTTCCAGAACAGAACGCACAGATCCACTAATATAACCGGCGCTGTTGAAGGCCGGCATAATAACGGATACCAGTGCCGGGTTTTTATTCATCGGATTATTTTAACGTCTGATGTGTTTTGAAAAATCCTTGTGCTCACTCTTTTTAAGCTCTTCTTTGCTAAGGTTTTTAAAATAATCATAAGTGATCTTCATTCCCTCACTTCGTGATATCTTCGGCTCCCAGCCCAGCACTTGCTTTGCGCGGGTAATATCCGGCTGCCGCTGCATAGGATCATCTTTAGGCAGTTCCTTATAAACGATCTTCTGATTGGTCCCGGTAAGTTTTATGATCTCTTCAGCAAAATCTTTTATCGTGATCTCTTCGGGATTTCCAATATTCACGGGTTCCGAATAATCGCTTAACAGTAACCTGTAAATCCCTTCAACCTGATCGTCCACATAACAAAAGGACCGGGTCTGGTTTCCGTCACCAAAAACCGTAAGGTCTTCCCCGCGTAACGCCTGGCCTATAAAGGCAGGTATCACCCGGCCGTCATTTAATCTCATCCTTGGACCGTAAGTATTAAAGATCCTTGCGATTCGGGTCTCAAGCCCGTGAAAACGGTGATAAGCCATCGTGAGAGATTCCTGAAAGCGTTTGGCTTCATCATAAACCCCGCGAGGGCCAGTAGAACTCACATTCCCGTAATATTCCTCATTTTGAGGGTGCACTTGCGGATCTCCGTAAACCTCTGAAGTTGATGCAATCAGGATCCTTGCTTTCTTTTCTTTGGCCAGTCCCAGGAGGTGTAAAGTTCCCAGAGAGCCAACCTTAAGGGTCTGGATAGGGATCTTAAGGTAATCTATGGGGCTTGCAGGCGAGGCAAAATGCAGAATATAGTCAAGTTTCCCCGGTACGTGCACAAAGGTGGTGACATCGTGATGATAAAACTCGAAATTAGGGAGTTTGAACAGGTGTTCTATGTTTTTCAGGTTCCCGGTAATAAGATTATCCATTCCTATCACCTCATAACCTTCTTTAATGAACCTGTCGCACAAATGGGAGGCTAAAAAACCCGCCGCTCCCGTAATAAGAATTCGTTTTGCCATTTATATGAAGTGTTTCCAGCCGAAAAGTAATCAAATTTTAAGAATCCAGAGAATCTATGAGCTCCTTCAGACTGTCTTTCCAGTGAGGTACCTCCAGCTGGAAAGTGTTTTTAAATTTCTTTTTATTCAGAACACTGTACACCGGTCTTTCGGCTACAGTTTTATAGGCATTGCTTTTAGTTAAACTCACCTGGTCCCGTTTCCCGGAAAGCTCAAGAATCGCTAAGGCGAAGTCGTACCAGGTGGCCTCCCCCTCATTACTGTAATGATATAAACCAAAATCTGTATCGTCTTCATCTATGATATCCAGAACCATTTCAGCCAGATCGTTGGCATTGGTAGGAGTTCCCGTTTGAGAAGTCGTGATCTTCAGATCGGTCCTTTCTTCAGCCTTTCTCAAAATGGTATTGAAGAAATTATGCCCGAATTCCGAATACAACCAGGAGGTCCTGAAAATGAAATAATTATTGCATTCCTGCTTGATATATTCTTCGCCTTTTAATTTGGAGGAACCGTATATATTAATGGGATTGGTCTGATCTTCTTCAGAATAAGGGGTATTCGAATTTCCGTCGAAGACATAATCTGTAGAAAAGTGAATTAATACAATATCGTTAACCTTACATAATGCCGCGAGATTCCTTGCGGCCTTGGCATTTACGAGAAAGGCTTTTTCCTTCTCCTCTTCTGCCTTTTCCACATTTGTATATGCGGCACAATTAATACAAAAATCGATCTTCTTTGCTTCGAACAACTGGCGTAACGCCGACTTATTTGTAATGTCCACTTCTTCTGAAGACATTATTAATAAATCGAGATCAGGATAATGTTTCGACAGTTTTTCAAAACATTGGGCTAACTGGCCCTTACCGCCTGTCACCAAGACTGTTTTCATTCAAATAATTCTTTAAAACCAGGTTGTACCCTGTCTTTTTCAGATAAAATCAATTTATCTTCCGGAAAATCCCAGTCGATGTTCAGCTCAGGATCGTTGTAAATGATTCCCTGTTCAGAACCGGGATAATAATACTGGTCGCATTTATAGGCAAACACCGAAGTCTCGGAAAGAGTCAGAAAGCCGTGAGCAAAACCCTTAGGCACATAAAGCTGCTGCAGGTTCTCATCATCCAGCACAACCTTAAAATGTTTTTTAAAAGTTGGTGAATCGGGCCTGAGGTCTATCACTACGTCCAGAACCTTTCCGTGTATCACCCTCACCAGCTTAGACTGGGCAAATTCTCCTTTTTGAAAATGCATTCCTCTAAGCACCCCATAAGATGAAACCGACTGATTATCCTGTACAAACTCGGTATCCAGGCCGGTTAACCGGTTAAACTTTTTCTTATGATAGCTCTCCAGAAAAATTCCCCGGTTATCCCTGAAAACCTGAGGTTTGATAATAAAACAATCTTTTAAAGGAGTTTTTTCAATTTGCATGAAAGGCTAAGAATTAAAGATTTGCTCAAGGATTTTTTCAGTGATCAGGTAGGTAGGCTTCACTCCCGTGGTACCCAAACCACCTGACGCCAGGGTGCTTCCTGTCTCCAAAGGGTTATCTGAAGCGTAATAGGCATACCTCACCTTCACCTCAGAGCTTATATTACCCCTTAGTTTAGAGGCCGCCTGGATGGCTTTCTGGTAATGCACTCCTTCCATCTCCAGACCGCTTACATTCCAGGTAGAGTCATAGAAGAACTGTAACAGGTCTTTATTCTGAAGAGAGGTTCCCAAAACCGTGATCATTGCCCCGTCAAGAACCTTAATTCCGTTGCCTTCAAAATCCTTTTTAGTGAGTTCGTTATTGAATGGATAGTTATCTGCCGTCCCTTCGAATAAATGGGCTGAAGGCACCATAATATCTCCTTTTCCGCCTTCAAGAATCCCTGCTTTCCCCATTATGGAAACAGACTTCACATTCATATGAATCTCATTATCCTCAAAATTATAAGGTTTCAGAAGTTCATCCATAGTTTCATAGGCCTGTTCTCCAAAAGCATAATCCATAACTATGATCACAGGCTTTTCATCATCATTCTTCTTACTAAAGTCCGCATTTTTAAAGCTGCCTTCCATCTTTGAGGTGTCAAAAACCTGAACGTCTATGTTGGTTCCGCTTTTATCCTCCAGAAACTTCATTCCTTTACTAATTGCCGCCTTTTTTATTTTATTCCTTAACTCCCCGTTGGCATTATTGCTCAGTTCCTCGTACAGCTTTAAAGGTTCTTTTTTCTTAAGCTCGGTTTTGAGCGCAAAAGGAGTGTAAAGCGTGTTCATCACACTGTGCATATTGGCGCTGATAATGTGAACAGGACGATGCATCAGGTTATTCTCAACCAGGTATTGTTTAATATTATCGGCCCAGATCTCCCCGTGAATGTGGTGACCCAGTCTTTCCCTCAGCACTGGGCTAAAGGTGATGATCCTCTTTTGGTTATTGATGGTCTCATTAATCGCAAGTTTTCCCAGCCAGTAAATAATATGCAGAAAACGCTCCCTATTCTCTGGAATGGAGAACTTGGAATAAATGGTAGAAACCTCGTGAAAGGTCCTTCCGAGTATATTTGCCGTATGCGTTAAAGCCACTTCCCTTTCGGCCTGGCTCAGGTCGCCGTTCTGCAATACCGCCTTTTCAAGTTTTTCCCAGTCCCTGGTAACATTGCCTTCTTCATCTATCACCACTCTGCGCATAACCTTGTGAGACTCGATGAACAGAAAGGTAAGGTGAGTAAGGATATCATAGATCTCAGAGCGACCCCTTGTGATCTCGATATTCATCTGTTCTTCATCTATACGGTAACAGTTCCTGCGTCGTTTTGGCGGAACAATAGGTTTAAAGTGTGAGTTCCCGTAGCCCTCGTCGCTGGTAAGGTTTATATACTGGCACTCTTCAATACCAATTGGCAAGCGGTCTATAACATACAGCAGTCCGCTTAACTCGGCTTTATCGTCGGCTACAGAACCATATATTTCAGGCCTCAGGGTGAGCAAGGCCTCGCGAAGCGTCTCTCCGGACACTCCCATAGGCTTATAGAAACCACGATTGAACAGGTGGCGCATCGTAATGTACATACGCTCTATAGCATTAGTGCTTTCCTGTGCACGCGTGCGTCCGTATAATTTTAAATTGGGCATATTTTGATTTAGTTTTTAATCAGATTTTCAAGCTTTTCCGCGATATTTCTGTCGTTGGAAAGCCTGGGCAATTTATTTTGTCCTCCTAATTTACCAATAGATTTCATATACTGCTGAAATCCGTTCTCAGGAATCTTTGTGACCTTAAGCTTCTGAAGGATCTTCCCGTCTATAAGGTCAAAATAGTAAGAATTTTGCTTCTGCATAGATTCATCCAGGCTATCCCTGAAAATATTCATATCCTCAGGCTCTTTTTCGAACTCCACAAACCATTCGTGATAAGGCAGTTCATCACCCCCGGGGGTAATGTTAGGTGCAACGGTAAACTCGCTGATCCGGGCACCTGTTTTTTCGGTCGCCTCCTGCATTGCCTGTTCCACTTCTTTGGCGATCACGTGCTCCCCGAAAGCCGAAATATAATGCTTGATCCGGCCTGAGACCATAAGTCTGTAAGGCTTTAACGAGGTGAACTGCACCGTATCTCCAATATTGTAAGCCCAAAGACCTGCGGTGGTAGAGACCAGCATAACGTAATTCACACCTTTCTCGACCTCCCCGATCGTAAACCTTTTTGGATTATCATCGAAGAATTCATCTGCCTTGATGAATTCGTAGAACATTCCGGAATCCAGCTGCAGCAACATCCCCTTTTCTTTCTGTTTATCCTGAAAGGCAAAAAAGCCTTCTGAAGCCGGGTAAAGCTCTATACTGTCCACCTTTCGGCCTATGAGATTCTCAAATTTTGATCGGTACGGCTCATAATTCACTCCGCCGTAAATGAATAACTGAAAGTTCTTAAAAAGGTCTCCAATATCCTTTCCGGTCTTCTGCTTAAGTCTTTCAAAATACATCTGTACCCAGGACGGGATCCCGCTAATCACGGTCATATTCTCATCTTTGGTCTCTTCCACGATGGCTTCGACCTTGGTTTCCCAATCTTCAATGCAGTTGGTTTCCCAGCTCGGCATTCGGTTCCTCTGCAAATAACCCGGGACGTAATGGGCCACAATCCCAGATAATCGGCCCAGTTTCACCCCGTTCTTCTCCTGGAGTTCCGGGCTTCCCTGCAAAAAGATCATCTTCCCGTCAACAAATTCGGCATTCCCGGTTTCTTCTATATAACACAAGATCGCGTTCCTGGCTGCCTTGATGTGAGTAGGCATAGAATCTTTGGTTAACGGAATATATTTAGCCCCGCTGGTGGTTCCTGAGGTCTTGGCATAGTACAATGGTTTACCCGGCCAAAGCACATCCGGCTCCCCGGCGACCATCTTATCTACATAAGACCTTAATTCCTCATAATCTCTTACGGGGACATTTTTCACGAAATCTGCGTGGGTTTTAATATTCCCGAAATCGTGATCTTTTCCAAACTGGGTATTGCTCCCTTTGGAGATAAGCTCCCGAAAGACCTTCTCCTGGGTAGCTTCAGGGTGTGAAGCCCATTTATCTATTTTTCGGCGAATATATTTTGCAAAAATCTTTGCGGCAATTGCTTTTACAGACATAGTTTAATCAAAATCAATATAATCTACCGGATCTACCGGTGTCGCTTCATTCCAAAGCTCAAAATGCAGGTGCGGTCCGGTGGTGTACTCCCCTGTTGATCCCGCACTGGCAATAACTTCCCCTGCACTTACCACATCTCCCTGTTGCTTGGTTAGAGATGCATTGTGCTTATATACGGAAAGCAGGCCATACGGATGTTTTATGATGATCACATAACCGGTCTCGGCGGTCCATTCAGAAAATATCACCCGCCCGTCTGCAACCGATTTTACCGGTGCATTTTTAGGAACCACAATATCTACGGCATAATGCTTATTCTTAGCACTATAGCCCTCTGAAATACTACCCTTTACCGGCGGAAACAAAGAAAAGTCTATATGATCTGTAGCCGATGGAAGGATGTTGTACTTATCCTCCTGAGCCACTTCAGCCCTTAAAATAGAGTCTGCTTTAACGGTAGTGATTTCCTCATCAAAGTCCGGGCTTTCATAAGAAGAGATTACCATCGAATCCCGGTTTAAAACATCGGTTTCCAATTCTCCGGAAAGAGCACTCTTAATGGAGCTAAGATATTGCTCATTCAGTTTTATAACCTGCTGTAAGGAATCTGTGGTATAAGCCAGATTGGTCGCTTTTTGCTTTAGTTCTGCGGAAGAATAACCCGGAATATATTCCTTTAAGGGCGTAAAGGCGATAAGAAAAGTGGTTCCGGCAATAAGTATGATCATACTTAAACCAACCGCCACAAATACATTTAAACGCGTTAATTTAAATGAAAACCGCTCCTCGAAGGTATCCTCGTTAAGGATTACCATCCGGTACTTATGAAGGAGCTTTTTGGTGAATTTCTTCTTATTTTTTTCTCTTTCTGCCATAATTAAACGCTTGTACAAAGATAACGGAAAATATTCCGGGGATTTATATCAAATATCACTCCATCCTGAAAAATGAATTTAAAGTCCGGGCTTTCCGAGAGGGCCCTTAAGCCCTCTGAAACTATCCAAGAGGCTTTTAAAACAGTCGCTTAGTAAGTTAAATTTATCCATTTTTATTTTGGATAAAGGATTTATTGCTGAATTCTTGTTAAGTTTGCAGTATTAAATAATTCTATTATGAACGCATTTATTTTACCATTGGCTATAGGCGCACCACAGATAATTTTAATCGTAATTGTTATATTACTGTTATTTGGTGGTCGTAAAATTCCTGAATTGATGAGAGGTCTTGGAAGTGGAATCAAGGAATTTAAAGATGCCTCGAAAGATGACGACAAGAGCAATCCGAGTCCCGATGACTCTAACGAAGGGATCTCAGATAAAAAGAAATAGTAATCCTGAATTACTAAAGACAATAAAAAAAACCAGCCTTTCGGCTGGTTTTTTTTTATTTCCTATTTGATGTCTGCCGATTGCAGTATTGCATCGAGTTCAAAGATATTATCCCGTTTTCCCCTTGAAGGAGAGAATACAAAACCTTCCAGGATAAGGTACCTGTCGTTCTTTTCATCTTTAACAGCGTAGTTCACAAAAGGGCCCGCCATAAAAGCATTCTTCACCTCCCAGGTTCCCCTGGTCTCATAAGCGAATTTCCCGTCTATTTCAGTTTCAAACAAATAAGGGGCATAGGCCTCTTCAGTGATCATATAACTGCCTTCCACAGGCCCGGGAATATGGGCCTTACCTATAGAGTCTCTCATCTTGATGATATTCCCTATAACATTGGTGTCTTTCTCTATGGTACTTAAAGGAACTTCATAAATAAGAATCTCCATATTTCCCTTAGGAATCTCCTTTCTTATCCAGGAAAAATTCTTCGCTTCTTTAGCATAACGATAGGCCGTTGGAAACTTGAGCGACAAACCGAAGTTTTCCTTCAGCTTTTTATCGTCTTTAAGTCCTTTGGCGATACGTCTTTGCTTTTCTTTTAGTTCGGTTTCCTTGTAAATAGAAATAATACTGTCTGACTGCTTATTGATTTGCTCAATAAGTGCTTCCTCGTTCTTACCTCTTATCACAACTCCTTTTTGAGGCCTGGCATAGACCTCATTCAACACTCTGAATTCATTAGTGTCCCCTTCTTCAATCTTTAAGAACAATCTGTTCTTTCTAACAAAACCGGAAAAGGTTTGGGGTGGGATCTGGCTTAGGGAAAACAAAGGCTCTTCCTGGGGAAGTCCGTCTACCGCAGCTGCAAGATTAGTCCTAATGGTCTCTCCTACTTCTCCTTCCCATAAACTATTCTCTATGACCACCGTGAGTTGATTAATATTTCCGGAGGAATCGGTAAGGACCCTTTCATTTTTCTCTGAGCTCTCCTTACAGGAAACAAATAGCAAAATACTGAAAACGAGGACTAAATATTTTTTCATATTGTAAAATTTGGTTAGGTTTTTTTAGCCTTTGGAAAGCTTAAGCTTCATTCCCGGCTTTAAGTGGTTACTGTTCACATTATTCCAAGCCCTCAAATTCTGTACCGTAACTCCCGGAAACTTCTTAGAAATACTCCAAAGCGAATCTCCTTTTTTCACGGTATACACTTTCGGAGTACTCTTATTATGAGATTTGGATGCCGTACTCCCGCCTGAAACCACCGGTTTTCGGGGGTATATGGTGAGATACTGGCCAATGCGAAGATTATTGCTTCTAAGGTTGTTCCATCGTTTAATGCTGCTTATACCTACCCCATATTTTTCTGCGATCTTTCCTAAATAGTCCCCTCTTCTTACGCGATATCTAATCCTGTCTTCAGCCTCTACATAATTAGGAAGTTTATCTTTCTCCTCTTTTATCTCTTCTGAAGCGTACTTATAGATCGCTTTTTCATTGTTCACAAATACGCCTGAAGCCTCCCGTGGAAGCCTTAAAACGTAATCCTCATCATCTACATACGGAATGACATTAAGTTTATAGCTTGGATTTAAAAACTGAAGCATTTCCTTATCCACCCCGGTCACCTTGGTAACCTGATCGAAGGTGATCATTTCCTTTACCTTAATGGTATCGGTCTCAAAATAGGCGACCTCGGGACGATTTGGCTGAAAGCCGTGCTCTTCAGCATACTCAAAGATATAAAGCGTGGCCAGGAAAGCCGGAACATAGCCTGCGGTCTCACGGGGTAAATACCTTCTTAAATGCCAGTAATTATTACTTCCGCCGCTTCTTCGTATAGCTTTGGAAACATTTCCCGGCCCTGAATTATAGGAAGCCAGCACAAGATCCCAGTCCCCAAAAATTCCGTACAGGTTGGCCAGGTATTTGGCTGCAGCTTCGGTAGACATTGTAGGGTCCATACGCTCATCTACGTAAGAGCTTATGTCCAGTCCGTGGGCTTTTCCTGTGGTATACATAAACTGCCAGAGACCCGTCGCTCCAACCCAGGACTTCGCCCTCGGGTTCAGGGCAGATTCCACTATAGCAAGATATTTTATCTCCAGCGGAATATCATACCTGTCCAGTTGTTGTTCAAACATCGGGAAATAATAATCGCTAAGCGCCATTAGGCGCTCCATAGCCTTCTTATTCCGTTTCAGATAAGATTTGATAACACTTTCCAGAATAGGATTGTATTCTATATTGAAAGGCGTCCGGGCATTAAGCTTTGCCAGCCGGGCTTTCAAGGTATCTGTTGGTAATTCCTTATAAACAACTTCAGAATAATCCTGATCCATCACACTGGCGTGCATTGTCTCATACAGATCAGAATTTGTAAGTGCCGCACTCCAAAGGCTGTCTATACGTGCGGCTTTAGGCAGATCTTCAAGTGCTACCTTAGAAGAGTCCCTGATCACGGCCGATATCGGCAATTTATTCTGAAACTCCGGGTCTGGTTTTTCAAGAATAATATCCTTGTTCCCGGTTTTATGAAAGATCTGTACCCTGAAATTCGCTTTTTTAACCTCTTTGTCCCGGTCTTTTTCCTGGGCAATTAGATTAGCACCAACAAACAATAAGAGCAATAATAATTTAGGCTTCACCATACCTCATTCATCCTTTTTTATTAAAAACGAAATTATAACAAATTTCGTACCTCTTATTGGCCAATGGCCTCGATTCCCGGAAGTGATTTTCCTTCCAGCATTTCAAGCATTGCTCCGCCCCCGGTAGAAACATAGCTCACCTTGTCTTCAAAACCGAATTTCTTAACGGCAGCAACAGAATCACCCCCTCCAACAAGAGAGAATGCTCCGTTTTTGGTTGCATTGGCAATAAAATTACCGATCTCAATGGTTCCTTTTGCAAAAGTTTCCATTTCAAAAACTCCTACCGGTCCATTCCAGAGGATGATCCTGGATTTAGAGATCACATCGGCAAAATTTTTAAGGGTTTCCGGGCCTACATCAAGTCCCATCCAGCCGTCAGGGATATTGTCTACCTGTTCTATCTGTGTACTAGCCTGCTCTGAAAAGCTGTCGGCAATCACAGAATCTACAGGTAAATGTACCTGTACGCCTTTTTCTTTCGCTTTTTCAAGGATCTCAAGGGCAAGTTCCTGCTTGTCCTCTTCAACAAGAGAATTCCCTATTTTTCCGCCTTTGGCTTTAATAAAGGTATAGGTCATTCCGCCACCAATAATAAGGTGGTCTATTTTATCTAGGATATTTTCAATTACGGTGATCTTTGAAGAAACCTTCGCTCCGCCCAAAATCGCGGTAACCGGCTTCTCTTTGCTGTGAAGGACCTTATCCAGACTTTTAATTTCCTTAGCCAGAAGATATCCGAAACATTTATCTTTAAAGAATTTTGCAACAACGGTAGTCGAAGCGTGGGCACGGTGTGCGGTTCCGAAGGCGTCGTTCACATAAATATCTCCAAGTTCAGAGAGTTGTTTTGCAAATTCCTCGTCTCCGGCTTTTTCTTCCTTATGATAACGAAGGTTCTCCAGTAAAAGGATCTCTCCCGGTTGCAGATTATCTGCTGCTTTCTTCACCTCTTCTCCAACGCAGTCTTCCACAAACTTTGGCTCTACGCCTATCACTTCAGAAACCTTGCTTACAATATTTCTAAGAGAGAATTTAGCCTCCTGTCCTTCAGGTCTTCCCAGGTGTGACATCAGCACCACACTTCCTCCGTCTTCAAGAATCTTCAGGATGCTTGGCTTGGCTGCTTCAATCCGGTTGGCATCGGTCACCTTCAGGTTTTCATCCAACGGCACATTAAAGTCAACCCTTATCAATGCTCTTTTCCCCTTAAAATTGTAATCGTCTATAGTTTTCATAAGTCTGCTTTATTACAAATATAATTTTTTCCGAAGATATAAAAGTGCATAGAAGTTTTATATTTGCTTATGCTTTTTTCAGATATTATAGGTTTACCGCACATTAAAAATCACCTGACAACTACGGCAGACCGAAACCGTATTCCGCACGCCCAGTTATTTGTTGGGAACAGCGGCAGCGGTACGCTTCCTATGGCGATCGCCTATGCCCAATACATACTTTGTAAGAATAATAATAGCGAGAACAATACAGGTAATGAGGCCTGTAATATGAAATTCGGGAATCTTTCACACCCCGACCTGCATTTTGCCTTCCCGGTAGCGGCCAATGACAAGGTGAAGAAGCACCCTGTTTCCTCTCATTTCCTGGAGGAATGGCGCAAATTCATTAAGACCAACCCCTACGGAAGTCTTTATGACTGGTACCAGCGGCTTGGCATTGAGAATAAACAGGGAAAGATTGGGGTAGATGAAGCACAGGATATCGTGAAGTCCTTATCCCTGAAGGCTTATGAAGGCGGATACAAGGTAATGCTGATATGGATGGCTGAAAAGATGAATATGGAGGCCGCCAACAAATTGCTTAAGCTCATTGAGGAGCCGCCTAACAATACGCTTTTCCTTCTTGTAGCCGAAGATGAAGAACAGATCATCCAAACCATAAAATCGCGTTGCCAGAGACTTCACTTCCCTCCTCTTGCCGAAGCCGATATTGCTGATGCCCTGGTGAAGAACCAATATTGCGGCCAGCAGGATGCTCTTAGTATTGCACATCAGGCAAATGGCAGTTACACCAGGGCTGTACACCTATCACAAAAAAATACAGGAGATGAGCAGTATGAACAATGGTTTGTGCAATGGGTAAGAAGTGCCTTTAAGGCCAAAGGAAACAAAGGCACCGTGCTCGAGCTTATTGCGTGGAGCGAAGAAATTGCCGATCTGGGAAGGGAAAGTCAGAAAAGTTTTCTTTTATATTGTCTTGACTTTTTCAGACAGGCAATGGTGATGAATTACAAAGCAGAAGAACTGGTCTATCTCTCACCAAAGACCAAAGGCTTTAAACTGGAAAAGTTTGCGCCCTTTGTGCACGGAGGTAATATTATGGAGATCACAAAGGCCCTTGAAGATGCCATTTACCATATTCAACGAAATGGAAACGCTAAGATTATACTAACCGATTTATCAATTAAACTAACCCGCTTTCTGCATAAAAAAGCAGCTTAATTATGGAAAACATTACCACTTACATTACAGAAATACTAATTCTAGGATTTGTCCTGATCACCTTTTTACAATCGGGAATAGACAAGGCCACTGACTGGGAAGGAAATACCGGCTGGCTGAAAGATCACTTTTCAGGAACCTTTCTTAAAGGCCAGGTACCTTTAATGGTAGGCATCGTGATGATCCTTGAGATCATTACCGGGATACTTGCCCTGGGAGGAATCATCTGGATCATTGCTTTCGGAGCTACCCAGTTAGGTCTTTACGCCTGCGTATTAGCTGCTCTAACGCTCTTAATGCTATTATTCGGGCAAAGAGTAGCTAAGGATTATCCAGGTGCTTTTACGCTCACAGGATACTTTACGATTGCCATAATTGGAGTTTACCTGCTTTCGTAAATGATTAAAAACATTTTTAATAAAAAAAGCTTCAGTCAAAACTGAAGCTTTTTTTATGATGGAATCTTATTTAAAGATTATTCCTTTTCGTACTCTTCATTAAGATTGTTCAGGATCTCTTCGGTTATATCCAAACCTTCTTCCGCATACATGATGTTTGCAGATTCGTTAGATCCAAATATGTAAGTGTACCCCTTATCTTTTCCATAATCCTTAACATAATCTTTCACCTTTGTAACGATAGAATCGATAACCGCATCGCTTTCCTTTCTTAGCTGCCCGCCTTTCATTTGCTGTTGCTGCTGCAGCATTTGCTGTTTTTGCATAAGCTCCTGCTCTTTTTCCTGGCGCTGAGACTGGCTCATAGAACCTCTTTCTTCCTGGTATGCCTGAACCTCCTGTTGGAAAGCCTTGGCTGCAGAATCAAGTTGTTGTCTTACAGAATCAGATTTAGTGTTGAATTTAGCTTCAACATCTTTCATCTCTTTATACTCCTGGATCAATTTGGTAGTATCTACGTAGGCTGTTTTTTGTTGGGTGCAAGAAGTTAGAGCAACTAAAAGAACACCAACTGCTAAAATTTTTTTCATCATTTGGATTATTTGTTTCAAGCAAATGTAATAAAGTATAAACTTTTGGATAGCGGAAAATGAAACTGAAATAAGTCTTAGGTGAAAAAATTATAAATCTTTAATCGAAGAAATTTATATCTCAAATTTAAGTATAACGTAAATTGATGCTAAAAAAGAAGCGAATAGAATTTTATTATAAAAACTCGTAAGATTAAAGCCGTATACAGGCGTTTTTAAAATCCCAAAGCAGAATAACACCATTAGAGACATAAAAGTGGCTTAAATCGCCTTATTTGGAGTTTTTAAGCCTTTTTGAAGAAATAAACAAGGGAGGAGTACTCCCCGGAGGTTGCAGCCTTTAAATTTGAAACAAAGCCGCGGTAAAATGCTTTTGGAAAATTCATCTTCCCGCTTTTGTATTTTTCGGAAAGAAGGCTCACATAAAATGAATCGAATTTCAAGGGGCGGGTTTTTAAAAGTTCGAAACCGTGATTTCTGAAGATCTCCTTTATTCCGTTTGGGGAAAAATGCCAAAGGTGTCTCGGCACATCATAGGCCGCCCAGAATTCTCCATAAAATTCTGCATCGTGACTTTTAAAATTCGGAACGGCGATCACAGCGATCCCGTTTTCATTTAAAAGACTCTTCAGGTTTTCAATATAAGATTCTATATCGGGAATATGTTCCAAAACATGCCACATCGTGATCACATCAAAATTATGAGAGGTGATCTCCGAAACATGCTTTTTAAGGATCACTCCTTTGCTCAAAGCTAAACTCCGGGCATCAGGATTTGGTTCTACTCCTTCTACTTCCCAACCACTCATTTTTGCCCGGTCCAAAAAATCTCCTGTACCTGCCCCGATATCCAAAATTTTTCCTTCGGTATTGAATTGAGATATCCAGGCAAGTTTTTTACCGAGCATATAATTTTTTACGATCCGATAAACCTTATCCTTTAAATTATCGGTGGCATCGGTATGAGAAATATAGTCCTCACTTTTATAATAATCCTCAAGATTTTCAGGAACGGGTCTGGTTTCTAAAATATCAAGATCCGTTCTTTGTACAAGTTCAAAAACCTGATCGCTTATCAAATGATCTTTACATTTTAGAAACACTTTTTTCTCCATTAAACCGAAAATTTTCTCCGAGAGATTTAATTAAAATAATTACAAAAGTAAGATAGCAAAAAGTATAAATTACAAAATAGTTCCACGTGGAACATCTCGTTTTTATCTTCCCATATAAACTAAAAGAACCGAAATATCATTAGGGCTCACTCCGCTGATTCGTGAAGCCTGAGACACACTTGTGGGCTGCACCTTATTTAGCTTTTCCCTGGCCTCGTAAGACATCGATTTAATATTGGAATAATCAAATCCCTGTGGAATTTTTACATCCTCCAGTCGGTTTAACTTATCGGCATTGTTCTTTTCCTTTTCTATATAACCGGAATACTTAACCTGAATTTCGGTTTGTTCAAGCATTTCTGTATTGAGGTCGTTTTCCTGAATGTACTCCTCTACCCCGGGAAATTTTCTGATATCTTCCATCTCAATATTCGGTCTTGAAAAGACCTTGAATATCTTATCGCTTTGTTTCATTTTGGAAGAATTATTTTCTTCCAGAACAGGGTTTGAATATTCAGGCGTTACACTTTTTTCCTTAAGGAAATTTACAAAGTCAAGAGATTTCGCCTTCTTCTCTTCCATTTTTCTCATACGGTCTTCGGAAGCCAGACCCATCTTATAAGATCTTTCCGTTAACCTGAAATCGGCATTGTCCTGTCTTAATAAAGTTCTGTATTCCGCTCTCGAAGTAAACATTCGGTATGGCTCTTCGGTTCCTTTTGTAATCAGGTCATCTATAAGAACACCAATATAAGCTTCATTCCTTTTCAGGATAAATTCTTCCTTTTCCTGAATTTTGAGGGCGGCATTTATACCGGCCATTAATCCCTGGCAACCGGCTTCTTCATACCCGGTAGTTCCGTTTATCTGTCCGGCAAAATATAAACCTTCCACAAGTTTTGTTTCAAGTGTATGTTTAAGCTGGGTTGGCGGGAAATAATCATACTCTATAGCATAACCCGGTCGGAAGAATTTCACATTTTCAAAACCTGCAACTGAACGCAAGGCATTAAACTGAACATCTTCCGGGAGGGAAGTAGAAAACCCGTTTACATAAACTTCTACGGTATTCCATCCTTCGGGTTCCACAAACAACTGGTGTCTGTCCTTATCTGCAAAACGGTTGATCTTATCTTCTATAGAAGGACAGTATCTTGGGCCAATACTTTTAATCCTGCCATTAAACATAGGAGACCTGTCGAAGCCTTCTTTTAATATTTCGTGAACCTCGTTTGAGGTGTAGGTCATATAACAGGAGCGCTGTTTGCTAAGCGGTTTTGTCTCATCAGAAAATGAAAATTTTCCCGGAACATCATCTCCGGGTTGTTCTATCATTTTTGAATAATCCAGGGAACGACCATCAACTCTTGGAGGTGTTCCCGTCTTCATTCTCCCCGCTTCAAAACCTACATCGATAAGATCCTTTGTGATTCCGGTAGCGGCTCTTTCTCCTGCTCTACCTCCTCCAAATTGTTTATCCCCAATATGAATTAACCCGTTCAAAAAAGTACCATTGGTACAGATCACGGTTTTGGCTTTTATCTCTAACCCAAGTGAAGTTTTCACTCCTTTCACCTGGTCATTTTCTATGATAAGGCCTGCAACCATTTCCTGGTAAAAATCGAGATTTGGAGTTTGTTCCAAACGTATCCTCCAGTCTTCAGAAAATCGCATTCGGTCACTCTGCACTCTTGGACTCCACATTGCAGGGCCTTTAGATTTATTGAGCATTTTGAACTGGATCGCACTGGTATCACTAACGAGCCCGCTATAACCACCAAGGGCGTCGATCTCTCTAAGGATCTGCCCTTTTGCTATACCACCCATAGCAGGGTTACAGCTCATCTGCGCGATATTCTGCAAATTCATCGTAACCAGTAAAGTTTTACAACCCATATTTGCTGCAGCTGCAGCGGCTTCACTTCCTGCGTGACCGGCACCTACTACAATAACATCATACTCCTTTTCAAACATAAAATCTCTGCTTTTTCTATTAATGTTCCACGTGGAACATTTCGATTTTCTCGTTTTCTTTTTGTCGCATCAAAGCGGCTTCACTTTCAGATTTATCCTTATATCCGCAAAAATGAAGAACACCGTGGATCATAACCCGTTTTAATTCTTCTTCAAAAGACACCTCATATTGTTTGGAATTTTCAAGCACCCGTTCGGTACTTATAAAAATATCCCCCTGCAGGGTGTCCCCCACACAATCATCAAAACTAATTATATCGGTATACGTATCGTGATCGAGATACTTAAGGTTGATCTGATGCAAGTACTCATCGTCACAAAAAATATAACTCACTTCTTCCAGGTTCTTACCTTCCGAAATGATCACTTTTTTGATCCAGTCTGAGAATTGCTTTTCAGCTTCCAGCCTGAAATCATTCTCATAATAAAAATTAATTATTCCCTCGTTCAAAATAACGCCGTACTTTAGTTTTGTAATTTTGGCGCAAAGGTAATATTTGTCTGTTTAATATTTCAGTTGAATTGAAATATTCTTTAGCCCTAATATTTTGATTATTAACAGGATTACTGTATTCATCTTCAGCTGTATTCGAACGTCTTTTAGTGTCTTCGCCTTGCCTGATCCTCGCCTCTTCCAGCTTTAATAGCTGATGCTTAAGTTGAGAAGCCCTTTTCAGGCTCTCTTCATTAATCCCTTTTTCCAACAGTTCCTCTTCAAGCCTCTCCATAGCCTTCTCCAAGGCATCCGTATTCCCGTCCTTTCCTTCCTTCTTCATAAGTTCATCCAATTCCCTGCGTATTTCCTGCTGTTTTTGATACATTTCAAAAATCCTTCCCTTCTCCTCTTCAGATTCTGGACTTTCCTCTCCCTGCCCCTGGCCCTGCTTTTGCTTTTGCATACCTTCTTTCATTTCTTCTTCCAGGGATTCCTGCTTTTTTATTATATCACTTAATTGAAATTCCTCCTGGCCTTTTCCCTGGCCTAATTGAGGATTAGCCATTTGTTGCAAGGAAGACAGAATATTACTTAGCAAGTATGCGAGATTATTGGCGCCCGTCACCACATATTGCTGACTGGCCGTACCCTGCGGCACAAGGTTTTCAGATAGACGTTCCAAAGATTTTTCAATATCAAATTCAATATTGGTAAGATTCTCGGTAATCTGTTCATTGATCATCGGATTTTTTAAGGCAAGGCTATACAAACTATCATCAATATGCCTGAAATGCTCCCTCAGCACACTCTGCTGCTTTAGTTTTTTTGCATAAACCGGATTGTCCTGATCAAGTCTTTTAAAATTCTCCAGTAGCTCTTCCTGTTCAAAAGAAAAAGTTACCAGGTTTTCAAGGATCTGTCTTAGGCTTTCGATATCAGCTTTCAATTGTTCACCTCCCTGCATCGACTGTTGCTGCTTCATTTTCCCGGCCATCTTGCGCATCTTTTTGGCAGCTTCTTTTTGTTTTGGAGAAGCTTCACCGGGCTTAGATTCTTCGAGCTTTTCCCGGGCTTGTTGCTGATCCTTTTTAATACTCTCCTCCTCTATTTTATCCCGGTCAAGATCCACGGGTTTTTTAAGCCTTTCATTATCTTCTTCCAGCTTATCCATTTCCTCCTGAAATTCCTCAAACTCCTTATTTAATCGTTCCTGTTCTTCCGGAGAATTTTTCTCCTCTTCTTCTGAAAGGTCTTCCTGTTCCTTTGCCAGTTTCTGAAGATCGCCGGATAGTTTTTGACGTTTCTCTTCTATGTAATATTTCTTGGTAAGTTCAAGAAGTTGCTCCAGATTGCGTTTATCGGTCTTATTGTTTTTAGATAATTCTTCCAGCTTTTTACCCAGTTCTTCCCGATTAATCTTATCTGAGAATTCCATAAGTTCTTCCAGAAGTTTTTCATTTTCCTGAAGTCTTTCTTCATTTTTTTCGAGCCTGTCTTTCAGGTTTTCTTCAAGTTTATTTTGTTCTTCAGCTTCCTTTTCTTTTTCAAAACTCTCCTTCAGCTTTTCAGAATAATTCTTCATCATTTCCATCTGCCGCTTTTGCCTTTCGATGAAATCTTCCAGTTTTTTACGCTCATTATAGCTCAGCTCTTCCTTTTCCTTTTGAAGCCTGTAGATCTCATCCAGCTCCTCTTCAGCATCTTCATAATCTTCTATACTCTCTCCCAGTTTACCAATATTGTCTCTTTGCTGTTGCAGATTCTCTTCACGAAGTTCCTCAGCCGATTTCTCTCTGTAAGAAAAAACTGATGATTTAGAAGCTTTGCTGCCATTCACCGCATCATTATCAAATACCCGGAAATAATATTCATAATTAGTGCCTGCCTTTAGCTGAAGACCCCCGGGAAATGTATATAAAAACTCTCCGAAGGTTTTTCCCGAAACCGGAATTTCGCTCAGCCTTAAACTATCCTTTTCCCCCACCGGATAATAAACCAGTTCAAGTTTCCTAAGCCCATAGTCATCCGAAACCTGCCCTTTAAAATACCTGGTAGAATTATCGATGCTATCTGTTTTCATTTCCAGGTCGATTGATGGATACCGGTCCTTTACAACTTCTATTAAATATTCAATATTTTCATAATCCTGTATAAATTCGTTGGCAGTGCTAACCTCATAATTATAATCAGAGAAAAGCCTCTTTTCAAATCTGAAGTCATTTTCCAGGGTCACCGTAGTATCTCTTGTGGCGATCTTAATACTTTTTGTAGACCGGGTATTGAATTTCCAGGTAATAAGGCTTCCTTCGGGTACGCTGAAGTTTCCATTGCCGTTAAGCTTTTCATCCTGTTTTCCGGTGTAAGCAGGATAATCGGCATCGATCTCAAAACTGAGAAGCTTGGGTACCGCAATAACATCAATTTCCTTAATACCTGAATTGATCCCATTGGCAGAGAGTTGAAATTCGGTCTTATTCTTCAGTCTTTTAAAGTCGTATTCAAACAACCCCGGAGAAACAGACTTCAGGAAATAAGTCTGCCCATTGAAATGAATGGAGGCAGTCTCGGGGATAAGTTCCCCTTCAGTCCTTACCAGTAATTTGAAGTTCTCATTCTCCCTTACCCGGAGTTTATCATTCTGGATCGTAAACCTGAAAGGAGCCGGCGGTTCATAGGTCTTATTATAATGCACTACCCTGTCTACCCCGTCCCTAAATATCACCGAATTTCCCGTAAAGACAAACACGATGATTATAAGCACCGGAAAAACGGCAAATTTCAGGTATTTGAGACTCGATTTGAAATCGATTGCCGAAGCAAAAGGAACAGGTTCCAGTTCTGCTGATTTTTGTTCGATGCCCGCAAGCAGAAGATCAGATTTCCTGGCATCCTTTTTCAGCTGAAGCAGGTTCAGTAATTTATCATTCACCTCCGGAAAATGTTTCCCGATTATCCGGGAGGCTTCTTCTTCATTAATTCCTTTTGAAAATCTGAAAAGTTTTGTGAGTGGAATTATGATAAAAAAAGTAAAAAGAACCAGTTCCACTCCAATAAAAAGAAAGAATAAGATACTTCTCCCCAACCGGTTCAGCCAGAGAAAATATTCAAGCGAAACAACCAGGATAAAATAGAGCAAGCCAATAGCAGCGAACAGAATTAATCCTTTTAGCAACTTGTTCCTGTTGTATTTTTGGATAAACTCCTGAAGTTTTTTTTCTATAATCCTGTAATTTCCCATTCTTCCTGCCCCTGTTTCCACTTAAAAATACAATAAATAAAATTTACATTATTACCGGCTATCCATAAGTTTTATAAAACCCGGCGATAGCCGCACTTTTTGTCTGAATTTACCTATTTAAGCAGTATTAAAAAAGCACAATTTAGGATTGGATTAATAAGGTTGTATCTTTGCCCGTAAAAAGTGAGAATATGTCAGCTAAAGTACGTGTAAGATTTGCACCAAGTCCAACGGGACCCTTGCATATTGGCGGGGTGAGAACGGCTTTATACAACTATTTATTTGCAAAGAAACATGATGGAGATTTTGTGCTTCGCATTGAAGATACCGATCAGAACAGGTATGTGGAAGGAGCCGAAGATTATATAATTGAATCCCTCAACTGGTGCGGAATTCCATTTGATGAAGGTCCGGGAAAAGAAGGGAATTACGGTCCTTACCGCCAGAGCGAAAGAAAGCATCTGTATAAGGAATTTGCAAATAAGCTCATTGAGACCGGCCAGGCCTACTATGCTTTCGATACTGCTGAAGACCTTGATAAACATCGAAAAGAACACGAAGAAAAAGGAAAAACCTTTATCTATAACTGGCATAACAGGCAGAAGCTGGATAACTCGCTTGCCCTGTCTGAAGAAGAGGTACAAAAGAAACTTGACAATGAGGAGGCTTATGTGATCCGCTTCAAATCTCCTGAAAGTGAACTCCTTCATATCAAGGATGAAATTCGCGGTGAAATGGAGATCGATACCAGTATTCTTGATGATAAGGTGCTGTTCAAAAGCGACGGAATGCCAACATATCACCTTGCAAATATTGTAGATGACCACCTGATGCAGATCACTCATGTGATTCGCGGTGAAGAGTGGTTACCTTCCCTGGCACTGCACGTGATGCTTTACAGGGCATTTGGATGGGAAGCGCCTAAGTTTGCCCATTTACCGCTTATTCTTAAACCTCAGGGGAAAGGAAAATTAAGTAAAAGGGACGGAGACAAATTAGGATTCCCTGTATTTCCTCTGGAGTGGAAAGATCCAAAAAGCGGAGAAGTTTCCGCGGGCTATCGTGAAGATGGTTACTTCCCTGAAGCGGTGACCAATATGCTGGCCTTCTTAGGTTGGAATCCCGGTACAGAACAGGAATTCTTTAAACTTGATGAATTGGTCGAGGCCTTTGAAATTTCCAGGGTTCATAAAGGCGGGGCCAAATTCGATCCTGAAAAAACCAAATGGTTCCAGCAGCATTACCTCAATGAGGCAGATAACAAGGTGCTGACCGAAAAATTCCAAAAAGTACTTAAAGACAAAGAGATCTCTGCAGACGATGAGTTTGTGGAAAAAGTAGTCGGTCTCATTAAAGAGCGTGCGGTCTTTGTTGCCGATATTTGGGATCAGGGATATTACTTCTTCATCTCTCCTACTTCTTATGATCCTAAAAATGCAAAGAAAGCCTGGAAAGTGGATACCAATGAGCTGATGGAAGAATTAATGGAAGTTCTTAAAGCCGAAGATGACTTTACAGCAGATAAGCTTTCCGATAAGGTAAAGGGCTGGATAAAATCTAAAGAGATAGGATTTGGTAAAGTAATGCAACCTTTCAGAATTTCACTTGTAGGAGCATTACAGGGAGCCGATCTTTTCATCATTGCTGAAAGTATAGGAAAAGAGGAAACGCTTAGACGTATAAAAAAGGCGATGGAAACTTTAGGCTAAAAGTTCTGAAGAAATAAATCCAAAAGAAAAAGCCTTTGAAGTGATCTTCAAAGGCTTTTTTAGTACTGTATAAGAGGTTTTTAGTGTTTAGAGGAGGTAACTACCCTCTTCACACCAAAAATCTTGGCTACGGCTTTTAAAACCAATGCTTTTTGTAAAACGCTTCCAAAGATGCTTCCTATCATAGAAACAGGCGACAAACTATCTTTAGTTTGCTCAAAGGTAAGCTTGATCTCCTCTTTATCGATCTGGGTCTGAAGTTTAAGAATTTTCAGGTCCCTGTCTATCTCTTCAAAAGAACTGTATTGTTTCATAGGTTATTCGTTAAAGAAGACTCTTGAGAATTTTACAAGAAGGAATTTTTCTATTGGTTTTCTGGCAAATACCAGAATGATCACAAAAAGCAAAAGATAAAATCCGCCTACAATAAAGTATCCGGCACTTGGCACACCAATAGCCTCACCAATGGCAATTGCCACGGCGAAAGAAATAAATATAAAGGCAAGAGAAATCACGCTGCTCAACACCATGAACCTGACGAGAGAAGTTACTCCCTTCATCGATTGCTTGAAGAATTCAAGTTTGTAATATTCAGAATTGCTATGTGCAAATGCCTGAATATTCTCGTTTAGTTCATGTATACTGTTGGATAGTTTTTCAAATGCCATAGATAAATTTAAACTACTGCTTTGTTAGCTTTTGTTTTTCCCTGCTCTTCCTTAGCGTCCCTCTGCAATTTTGCGTTTTGTTTTCTTAATTCCTCGAGCTTGGTTTCCATTGCTGCTAGGATATCATCAGCTTTATGGCTTGCAGAAGAAAGGGTTTCCTCTAAACGCTCTTCAAAATCTAAACGAGCCTTTTTGGCTTTATCACTAAGATTAGAACTTGTTTCGTGATAGCGTTTATTTAGTCTGTCCTGAGCTTTTCTTGCATCGTCCTTAATTCTCTTACGGGTTTTGTCTCCGCTCTCAGGTGCATAAAGCATTCCAATTCCGGCTCCGATCGCGGCTCCGGTTACCAATGCTAAAAGTGTACTTCCTGTATTTGCCATAATTCGTTAGTTGTTTTTAGTTAATACTTCTCTCAAAGATACATGATGGCTTATAGCCGCCTTGTTAACAAGCGGTTAATATGTTAAAATACTTTACTAAAATATTCTTAAAACAACTTCGGGTATAAAATTACTTTTTCTTCTTAGCCCAGGAGTCACGTAAGCCAACAGTCTTGTTCATCACCAGTTTTTCTTCCGAAGATCGCTTATCTACACAAAAATATCCTATACGCTGAAATTGGTATTTTTCCAACACCGTAGCGTCCTTCAGGCTAGGTTCCAGATATCCGGTGATCACTTTAAGCGACTCAGGATTAATAAATTCCATAAAATCCTTATCCTTATGTCCGTCTGGAGCCTCTTCATAGAACAACCTGTCGTAAAGCCTGATCTCAGCCTCCAAAGCGTGTTTAATGGATACCCAATGCAGGGTCCCCTTTACTTTTCTTAGGGATTCTTCAGTACCGCTTCCGCTCTTACTCTTAGGATCGTAAGTACAGTGAATTTCGGTGATATTACCTTCAGCGTCCTTCACAACATCCTCCCCTTTGATAATGTAAGCGTTCTTTAACCTAACTTCTTTCCCAAGGGTTAACCTAAAGAATTTACGGTTAGCACTTTCTTTAAAATCTTCCCTTTCAATATAAAGTTCTCTCGAGAATGGAATTTCTCTGGATCCTGCTGACTCATCTTCAGGATTATTTTCAGCGTGTAGCCACTCTTCTTTACCTTCATCGTAATTGGTGATCACCAGCTTTACAGGATCTAAAACTCCCATAACCCTAGGTGCGGTTTTATTCAGATCTTCCCTGGCGCAAAATTCCAGATGCGCAACATCTATCATATTTTCCCTTTTCCCAACTCCAATAGAATCGGCAAAGTTCTTTATAGCCTGCGGGGTATAACCTCTTCTTCTTAGTCCCGAAATGGTAGGCATCCTTGGATCGTCCCAGGATTCTACGACCCCTTTTTCCACCAAGTGCGCAAGTTTTCGCTTACTTACCACGGTATGACTTAAATTTCTTCTGGCAAACTCCCGTTGTTTAGGAGTAAATTCTCCCGGCTTGCTTACTTTGTTTACGAACCAGTTATAAAGTTCCCTGTGCGGAAGAAATTCCAGCGTACAAAACGAATGCGAAACCCGCTCTATAAAATCGCTTTCTCCGTGCGCCCAGTCATACATCGGGTAAATTTTCCAATCTCCTTTGGTACGATGATGTTCTTTATGAAGACAACGATACATCACAGGATCGCGCATCAGCATATTTGAAGATGCCATATCGATCTTAGCCCTTAAAACGTGGCCTTTTTCCGGCGTATCCCCATTCTTCATCTTCTCAAAAAGATCCAGGTTTTCCTCAACGCTTCTGTTTCTATAAGGACTCTCGGTACCCGGTTGCGTTGGAGTTCCCTTTTGCTCGGCAATCTCATCTGAAGTCTGGCTGTCTACATATGCATCTCCGTTCTTTATCATTTCCACCGCCCAATCATACAATTGCTGAAAATAATCTGAAGCATAGCATTCCTTAGCCCATTTAAATCCCAGCCAGAGCACATCGGTCTTAATAGCATCTACATATTCCTGCTCCTCCTTCATTGGGTTGGTATCATCAAACCTCAGATTCACCGGGGCATTATACTTTTCACCCAGTCCAAAATTCAAACAAATGGAAGAGGCGTGACCTATATGCAAATATCCATTAGGTTCAGGAGGAAAACGGAATTTCAACTCCTCCCTTTTATGCGTGGTCTTCAAATCTTCTTCTATGATCTGCTCAATAAAATTAAGCGACTTCTTTGCTTCAGCCATAATTGAAATTAAATAAAGCGCAAAGTTATCAAAAATTAGAACGCTTCAAGCATCCTTAGGGACTTAAGAAGTTATTATTTTGAAATGGCTTCAGAATAAATTCTATAAATAATTGACTAAAGTTGGCGGCAGTTATATCTTTACCAAAAAATTGAGGTGGGAAGTATCAAATTAAAGAACATAAAAGTATTCGCTTATCACGGTTGCCTGGTCGAAGAAGGCAAGATTGGCAGTGATTACCGCGTAGATTTAAAGGTAAAGGGAGATCTTTCAAATTCGGCTAAAACCGACTCCCTTAGCGATACTGTAGATTACGTACATTTGAACAAGATCGTAAAGGAAGAAATGGCGATTCGCTCAAAATTGCTTGAAAATGTGGCTGAAAGGATCATAAACCGTGTGTTGGAAGAGATCATTTTGGTACAAAAAGTGAAAGTAGATGTTTCAAAGATAAATCCCCCAATTGGCGGAAATGTGGCTATGGTTACGGTAAGCCGTAGTAAATCCCGTTAGTTTTTGGTTTTAGAACTTAAAATTTTATTACATTTGCCCTCCGAACAAAACGGCATCGTGGCCGAGTGGCTAGGCAGAGGTCTGCAAAACCTTGTACAGCGGTTCGAATCCGCTCGATGCCTCAAAAAAAGCTTCCTGAATTTCAGGGAGCTTTTTTTATTTTGATCTCTTCTTTAACTTCAGATTATTTCTTCTCGAACTGCTTTAAGGAAAAACTTTCCTCCAAAGAATCTCCCGGAGTGATGGTTTCAATCTGATCCTTTAGATTATCCACCTGTTTCGGAAATAAGCCCTGGCTAACCAGTACTCCGCCAAAAAAGACCAGCATTACGCTAATCCCTTTTTTCATAAAATAAATACGGTTGGGAGTAAGTTTACGGTTAAGCTTCTTTGCAAGAAGGATCTTGAAAACATCAATTACCAAATACGTTCCCAGGACCGAACTGAAAAAAACAAGAATTCGATCATATTCCATTTCCATTTTTGGAGCAAATACGATCACCACTCCCAACCAGAAACCCAGAACGCCGATATTGATGAAGTTGATAAGAAAACCTTTGACCGCAAGTCCCAAATAATCGCTTTTGCTGAGCTTTCTTATCTCCGGGGTCTCATCCTCCGGCTGAAACACTTTTTTGGTCTGTATAAAGCTCATAACCCCATAGGTGGCCAGAATAACCCCTCCAAAGATAAATAGCGCGGGATCGTCCTTTATTCTGGAGAGCAGTTTGGTGGTACTCAAATATGCAATACACAGGAAAACTATATCTGCAGCAATAACCCCTAAATCAAAAGAAAAAGCTGCTCTAAATCCTTTTATAGCAGCAGTTTCCAGCAACACAAAAAATACCGGACCCAGTAAAAAGGCCAGGAATATTCCTAAGGGTAATGCAGCCAATACGTCTTCTAACATACCATTGTAATCTTTTACAAAAGTAAAGTTTTTAGTTTTTCCGATTTATGTTACCTCCAAAGAGGGTATTCTTATCTATCACTTCAGGATTTCCGTAGACATTCACAGTACCGCCAGCCCTAACCTTCGCATTAACGGCCTTTTTAGCTGTAATATCTGCAACACCCCCGGCGCTTATACTAATATCAACCTGGTTGGAATTGAGATTCTTGGCGTAATATTTTCCACCGGCCCTTATGGTAACCTCCTGCAGATCTGCCTTTCCGGAAACTTCTATCTCACCTCCTGTAAGACATTTTGAAGTTAAAGTCTCAACATTTATTTCGGCAAAGATGTCTGCCCCTTCCTGGGTTTCGAGATGCAGCCTGTCCTGTTTCATCTTATCCTTAACTTTCACTGAGGTTCCCTGGATTGCTTCTATCCTGTCTACTTTTTTGTAGTAAAGATTTACTACGGTATTATCATCATCATCCCAAATGTTATCTATGCTCATCTTAATTTTAAGAGTACCGTCGTCCAGCTTAAATTCAACTTCATCCCGATTACTTCCGGTTATAACCGCCCGGTTTTGGTCTCCTTTAATCAGGGTTACTTCTACACCGTCATAAACTTTAATCCCGGTAAAATTTCCCAGGTCGTGAGTGATCTTTTGCCCCGCCATCTGGACGGAAAAAAGCCCGATCAACATAACTGCTAAATATTTCATCCTTATAACAATTTTTATTTCTCTACATCTGCCCGGGACCCGATCAGGTTAAAATCAAGATGCCTTTTCAAAAGATCGGCATTCTTCACAGTAACATAAACTTCGTCCCCTAACTGGTATACCTGTTTTGTTCTTTTTCCTACTATGGCATAGTTCTCTTCGTCGTATTCGTAATGATCGTCATTAATATCACGAAGCCTCACCATACCTTCACATTTATTCTGTTCAATTTCAACAAAGATACCCCATTCTGTAACTCCGGAAATCACCCCTAAAAACTGTTCATCCTGATGATCCTGCATGAACTTCACCTGCATATACTTTATGGAATCACGTTCAGCGTTGGTAGCAAGATTTTCCATCTCACTGCTGTGGTGACATTTCTCTTCATATTCCTCCTGTTTAGCCGATTCGTTCTTATCCAGATAATGCTGTAAAAGCCTGTGAACCATCACATCTGGATAACGCCGAATTGGCGAGGTAAAATGGGTGTAATAATCGAAAGCAAGCCCATAATGACCAATATTCTCGGTTCCGTAATAGGCCTTACTCATCGTTCTTATGGTAAGGGTATCTACCATATTCTGTTCCTTTTTACCCTGAACATCTGCCAACAGACTGTTTAATGAAGATGAAACCGATTTCCGGTCTTTCAGATCCAGTTTATGACCGAATTTTGAAACTACTTTTTCAAGAGAAGCCAGTTTTTCATCATTAGGTTCATCGTGACAACGATAAATAAAGGTCTTTTCCGGCTTTTGTTTTCCAATGAAGGCGGCAACCTTTCGGTTTGCCAGCAACATAAACTCCTCGATCAGCTTATTGGCATCTTCAGAGGTTTTGAAATAAACACCAACGGGTTCATTTTCTTCGCTCAGCTGAAATTTCACCTCCACTTTATCAAAGGAAATAGCCCCTTCCCGCATCCGGTCTGCCCTCATTTTCTTGGCCAGCCTGTCCATTTCAAGGATCGCACTCACGATGGCCTCATCTGTGGTATAAGCATCTTCCTTTATGGAAATATCTTTCGGAATATTGGCCTGCTTAGATTTAATGATGTGTTGTGCTTCTTCGTAAGCGAACCTGGCATCAGAATAGGTAACTGTTCTTCCGAACCATTGATCCACCACATTGGCTTTCTTATCCAGTTCAAAAACAGCCGAGAAGGTATATTTTTCTTCGTTGGGTCTTAAAGAACAGGCATTATTGGATAAAACCTCGGGAAGCATAGGAACCACCCTGTCCACAAGGTAAACTGAAGTTGCCCTTTCGTAGGCTTCCTCATCCAGAATTGTACCCGGTTTCACGTAATGCGAAACATCGGCAATATGAATTCCTATTTCCACATTTCCATTATCCAGTTCCCTGAAGCTTAAAGCATCATCAAAGTCTTTGGCATCCTTGGGATCTATGGTAAAAGTTAGAACGTCGCGCATATCCCGACGTTTTTTTATTTCAGATTCCTGAATAGAGGTGTCCAGCTCATTGGCATAAGCTTCAACTTCAGCAGGAAAATCGTGCGGTAAGCCATATTGGGCTAAAATTCCGTGTATCTCGGTATGATGTTCTCCAGGAGTACCAAGCACTTTAATGATCTTTCCGAAAGGAGAATCGGCTTTTTCCGGCCATTCTTCCATTTCCACGATCACTTTATCCCCGTCTTTGGCCTCCCCAATTTTGTTCCGCTGAACAAAAATATCGGTATACATCTTCGGGTCTTCCATCACCACGAAACCAAAATCTTTTTTAAGCTGAAGCACCCCGACAAATTCGGTCCTTTTCCTTTTTACAATTTTGGTGATCTCGCCTTCCGACTTTTTCTTCCGACGACGATTGTAGATATAGATCTCCACCTCGTCTCCGTTAAATGCTTTGTTCAGGCTGTTTGGAGGGATGAAAATATCATCCTCCAGTTCGTCTACCATCACATAACCAAAGCCTTTGGTGGTCATATCGAGAATACCACGATGGTAATCCCTCTTGTCTTCTATTTTAAATTTCCCGCGATCTACCTGTTCAATCTGCTTTTTAGCTGCAAGCTGGGCCAGTTTCTTTATGATCTGATTCCTGCTACTGGCGTCATCCACACCCAGTTTTGAAGCAATTTGCTTGTAGTTAAAAGTTTTACCGGCATCCTTGCGAAGTATATCTATGATGCTCTTTGAAAGGTTTGATATTTTTGGAGATGTGTTTTTTTTCTTTTTCCTCATTTCAATTATTAAAATATAAAATTACGGCTTAATACTTACATGAAATATTTTTAAGTGTAAAGTTTTGTTAAGTAGCCAATAAGCGGATAAAAATTTCTTTTACAAAGGCTTCTTATTCTGGTTTTCCCCCATTTTTCGTCAATAACCCCATTTTTAGTATCGGTTTCTTAAATTTTTCTTAATTTTGTTTTAACATTTAATCTAATAAACTGATTTAGTTTTGATTATAATTTAACATTATTTTTAGATGCCAAGGCCCAATAAAATAACGCTATTATTCTTCTTCATTTTTCTTATTGGGGTGATCGGAACCTTGACGTACATCAACAAAACGATCAATAAAAAATCAGAGATTAACCCGCTTCTAAACAAGATAGAAACCAAAGATACTTCTGTTACTTTTCAGGAATAAATAGTATTTTTAATAGCATAACTTCCTGTGCTATGAGAGAATATATTTTTTTGATCAGCTTTACTTATCCACACGAATGCCTTGTGATCAAAAACCTGTTTGAACAGGAAAATATTCGTTTCTATATGCGCAATGAGACCCTGGTATCACTGATCCCATTCTCTTCTAATGCTTTCGGCGGGATAAGACTAATGGTCCACCCTAAAGATTTTAAAAAAGCTAAAAAAATTCTGGACTCTTTTCAGAATTCTTCCCATCTAAAAATCGTGTAGTTGTTAACACTATATATATCTATTATTATTTCTTCTTTTTAAAAAAACTAAAAATGAATATTATCATGGCTTGTTAATTTGTGGAATAACTTTTCGGGTGAAAATTTGGTTTCTGACTTATCGACTTTTAATAACAGGTTATCAACATAACTTAAAAAACCTAAAGCTTTGATACTCTTATTAATTTAAGATTTACTTAACAGAAGTTGAAAAAGCATTGTTAATAGAATTTCTTAAAACTTTCTAAAAGCATGAGTGTTCAAAACGTAATTTTTGATGCTCATAACTTGCAAAAAAATAACCGACTTATAATTTGAGCATGTGAGTTTAAAATTGGTATTGAAATAAAAATCAAATCATGCAAATAAGATTTTGACTTTCTCATAAACGCTTATCTACATGTGATTGTTAATAGTAAAGCCTTGAAAATAAAGCTATTTTAAAAAGTAATTAACAATGCAATTTTGAGGCGTTAATAAGGCCTTTTTTTACCTTTGCCACATCTTATAAAATCTTTCAAAATGAAAATAGCAATAGGTAACGACCACGCCGGTACCCAGTACAAGAAGAAAATTGTTGAACTTCTTAAACAACGCGGTATAGATGTGACCAATTATGGTACCAATAACGACGATAGTGTGGACTATCCCGATTTTGTTCATCCCGTAGCAAACGATGTCGAGACTAAAAAGGTAGATTTTGGTATTATTATTTGTGGTAGTGGGAATGGTGCTAATATGACCGCCAATAAACATCAGGGCGTTCGTTCGGCTTTGTGCTGGAATAAGGAAATCACTCAATTGGCCCGCGAACATAATGACGCTAATGTCCTGAGTATTCCGGCGCGTTTCGTTTCTTTACCTCAGGCCGAGGATATGGTAAAAACTTTTCTGGATACGGCTTTTGAAGGCGGACGTCATCAAAATCGTGTGGCAAAGATCCCGGTTCAGAAATAATTATTCAGGATTAACCGACCTTTATTTTCTCCGTTTTTTAAGCCGGGGCGGAACCGACAGCTCTAATTTTAAGCTATTTTTATATGAAAATTGAAGTAAAAACCTTTTCTCAATTAAGCCTGGACGAACTTTATAAAATACTTCAGTTAAGGTCTGAAGTATTTGTTGTGGAACAGGATTGTGTCTATCAGGATATTGATGGGAAAGATGATAAGGCGTTACATATTATAGGGAAAGAAGGAGAAAGGATCGTTGCTTACACCCGTTGTTTTGATAAAGGTTTTTATTTTGAAGAGGCTGCTATTGGCAGGGTCGTAGTTGCAAAAGATCAGCGAAAATACGGTTTTGGCCACGAGATTATGAAGGCCTCTTTAAAAGCAATTGAAGATCATTTTAATACTACCGCTGTAAAGCTTTCAGCACAACAATACCTCATAGAATTTTATGAATCTCACGGTTTTAAGACCATTGGTGAAGGCTATCTTGAAGACGGGATCCCTCATATAGCTATGCTAAAGAAATAATTTATCTTAGAATCTCCTGATAACGACCCGCATCGTTCAGTACTTTTTTAGCTTCTACTATTTCGGGGTTGTTCTTTACATAATAATCATAAAGTCCCTCTTTGTAGAAATAGCGTTTTATGATTTCATCTGTAAGCAAACTTACAATTTCCGGCTTTTTAGCCTCGAGTTCCTGATTTTTATAAACTTCTATTTCCTGGGATATGGCTTTATAATCATCAAGGATCTTCTGTTCCAGATCTTCATCCCGGGCCGTATTCAATAGTTTGTCCAGCTCTTTTTCGGTTTCTGTTTTGTATTCAAAACCAGAACTCTTCAGAAAATTTTTAAAATCTGCAAAATCCTTATCGGTAAATACAAAGTCCTCAGGATCCTTAAGATCGTGGGCATAATAATAATTAGTAGCGAAGTCAAAGATAGCTTCATCCATCAATAAGGCATTGGTTATACTGCTGTATTCTGAGGTTTTCAATTTCAGGTCGGGCAGGATCCCTCCTCCGTCATAAACCTTTCTCCCGTTTCTTGTAGAGAATTCATTATAATCTTCCACCTTGGTCCTTACAGCATTTCCTTCTTCATCCCTGGTACGGTAATCCAATGCCTGAATACACCTGCCACTTGGGGTATAATACCTGGAAATGGTGATTTTTAGCTGAGTTCCGTATGCCAGTTCTTTTGGGCGTTGTACCAGGCCTTTCCCGAAACTCCTTGCACCGGCAACCACGCCCCTGTCCAGATCCTGAATTGCACCGCTAACGATCTCACTGGCAGAAGCACTTCTTCCGTTAATTAAAACCACTAACGGAATTTTGGTGTCTACCGGTTCCTTTTGGGTATAATATTCCTTGTTGTATTTTTCGATCACCGATTTCGTGGTGGTGATCAGTTCCCCTTTGTCAATAAAAATATTACTCACATTAATAGCTTCCCCAAGCAATCCGCCCGGATTTCCTCTCAGGTCGAGAATAATCTTATCTGCTCCCTGGTTCTTAAGATCTTTTAATGCCCTGGAAGTTTCTTCAGATGCCTTTGCATTGAATCTGGAAAGAACAATATAACCCGAATTGTCCTCTAATAATTTATAATATGGAACAGCTTTTACTTCAACTGAACCTCGGGTAAGACTGGTGGTTTTTATCTCTCCCTGACGCCTGTAGCTGAGTTCTACCTTAGAATTCACGGCGCCATTAAGCAGTTCTCCCGCATCTTCTTCAAAATCGGCTACATTTATGTTCCCGATCTTAATAATTTCATCTCCGGCCTTTAATCCGGCTTTATCGGCCGGATAATCCTTATAGGGTTCAACGATGGTAATGGTTTTTCCATCTGTTCTTACAAGTGCTCCAATGCCGGTATATTCTCCGGAATTATTAATCCTGGCAGCCTCAACATCCTGTTCGTTCCAGTAATTGGTATAGGGATCCAGATCTTTCAGCATTGCGAGGATGGCCGTATCCATCAGCTCAGCGGGATTAGTCTCGTCCACATAGTTCATATTGATCTCCTTGAACAGGGTGGTGAAGATCTCTATCTGTTTGGCGATCTCAAAGAAATCAGATTTAAAACTCACGCTGCCAAAGAACAGGCAGGCGCCTAAAATCAGAATTCCGGTGCGTTTAATCAGCTGCTTTTTCATAACCTTCTTCCTTTTGCTTAAACCTTTCCAGAACAGTGATGATCTTAGAATTCATTTCGTCCTGGCTTATCTCATCCCGGGAGAGGTAGATAAACATAAATGCATAACCCGGGCCAGCTACAAGATACTTATTTTTTCTGAAAGCTTCCCGCATTAATCGTTTTATGCGATTGCGTTTTACGGCGGTCTTTACAATTTTCTTAGGCACCGAAAATCCCGATTTGGTCGGGATATTTTCTTCTGTAGTGCTTAAAGGAAGATAAACCAGCTTAACGGGATATTTCTTCACCGATCTTCCGCGGGTGAATAACTCCTCGATGACTTTTTTACTTTTTAATTTCTCGCTTTTGCCCAGTCGCTGGTTCATATTTCAAAAGTAAGTATTGCATCTATTACAGAAACTTATTTGAAGGAATTTTTAGCCGAAATCATAAAATAAAAAACCCCGTCCGGTAAGGACAGGGTTTCTTAAAATTGAAATTATTCAATTAATCCTGACCTTCCTCAGAAGTGGTTTCTTCAGCAGTATAGGTGTTATTGTCACGGTCTACATCGGCCATAAGCTGAGAATCGTCTATTTCCACAGATTTTATTTCAGCTAAAGGTTTATCCAGCTCCAATTCATAGGTAGGGTAAGCCCAGGCCCAGTCATCGGCTATGCTTCTGTCTATATTAGAGGCTGAAGGCTTTTCCCAACGCATCATCTGTAAAGGAATATAGATAAGCTCTTCAGACCCGTCGGTATATCTAACTTTTACGTCTAAAGGCATAGGCATAAGTCCTATTCTTTCAAGAGTGACCTTGGTGGAATTTTCATCCTCAGATTCCACGTTTTTGATCGCGTAATCTATGGTATTCGTGGTCCTGGTCCAGTCATTAAGGTACCAGTCCAGCTCAGCACCGGTGATCTTTTCAGCTATTCTGATGAAATCGTTTGGAGTAGGATGCTTGAACTTCCATTCCTCATAATAACGGTTTAGGGTCTTATCAAGATTTTCCTTCCCGATAATATATCCTAATTGAGCAAGAAAAACTGCTCCTTTAGAATAAGCTGAAGCTCCGTAAACCCCGTTATATTTATATCTGTCGGCGTGTGTGGTCTGCGGTTGCTCTACACCCGAATTGGCCAGCTGAATGTAACCTGAGTAAGAACCCGTATGCGGATTTTCAGCATAGGTCTGCATGACCTGGTTCATCGCTTCATCTGAAATATAAGAGGTGAAGCCTTCATCCATCCATTCGTTGGTGCTTTCATTGGTTGCCATAAGATGCTGAAACCAGGCGTGGGCCAGCTCGTGAGCGGTCACCCCAACAAGGCTGCCGAAGCTTCTCTCGCCGGTGATCAGGGTAAGCATGGCATACTCCATACCACCGTCTCCACCCTGTACCACAGAGTACTGCTTCCACGGATATGGTCCTATCTTTTCATTGAAGAACTTCAGAAGCTCAGCGGTTTTAGGCTGAAGCTTTTCCCAGTTTTCCTTAATCTCATCGTTGTCTTTGTAAAGAAAATGAAGCATCACCCCGCTTTGGGTCTCCAGTTTGTCGTGAATGTATTCAGGATCTGCTGCCCAGGTGAAATCGTGCACCTGAGGCGCTATAAAATGCCAGGTTAACTTCTCTCCTGTTCGCTCTACCTTGGTTCCTTCTTCTTCGTAACCATAACCTATCTCATTGGCATTCTGAAGATATCCGGAGGCTCCCAGGATATAATCTTTATCGATACTGATCTTAACGTCGAAATTTCCCCATACTCCCTGCCATTCACGGCCTATATAAGGGTCGGCGTGCCAGCCCTCATAGTCATATTCAGCCATTTTAGGATACCATTGGCTCATAGAAAGGGCTACGCCTTCAGCGTTGTTCCTCCCCGATCTTCTGATCTGTTGCGGTACCTGCCCTTCAAATTCCATATCGAAATTAACGCTTTCCCCGGGCGCGATAGGTTTGGCTAGTTCCACTTCGAGAACCGTTCCTACTTCTTCATATTCCAGATCTGTACCGTTTTGGCTTAGAGAAGAAACTTTTAGATAACCCTGTTCTGAAGGCTCCAATTTCGAGATACGGTCTCTTACTCTCTGGTCCGGGTCCTTAATGGTTCTGGAACGCACATCCATTTCACTTCCCGGTTGAAAAGCATTGAAAAACAGATGGTAAAATACCCTTTTAAGGGTGTCCGGGGAGTTATTGGTGTATTTAAGTTCCTGTGTTCCCGTATACTGATAATTTTGCACGTTCATATCTACATCCATCTTATAGTCCACGTGCTGCTGCCAGTAGGATGTATTGTTTTGAGCCTGGACCCAGGCTGTAGCTAAAATTGTTAAACTTAGAATTAATCTTTTCATTGGAATCTTTTATTTTGTTTGTGAGGCAAGAATTAAGGCATTATAAAGGTTTACCATTCTTCCTGAAGTTGATAATTCACTGAATGCTTTTGTATTATTGCTGTCCCCTCCTACTATTACCGAAGCATTGGTAGGCAGCCCACTGTTCATAATAATCTCTTTAACCTGAGAAGCGCTAAGCTTAGGATAAAAAGACCTGATCATAGCCGCTACTCCGGTCACAGCCGGTGCGGCCATAGAAGTTCCCTGAAGGAATTCATATTCGTTATTGGGCGTGGTAGACCATATCTTGGTTCCGGGAGCAAATACATCAACATTCATTTTTCCGTAATTTGAGAATCCGGCTATCAGGTCGGCGCCGTATTCATAATTTAATGCTCCTACGGTTAGAAAGCTGTCGCTGATTTCTGTAGGATTGTCTGGAGTCTGGTCATTAGGGTAGATCATTTCGCCATCGAGATCCAGCCCGTCATTTCCTGCTGCATTTACTATTAAGACATCATTTTCAGCGGCATATTTAAGGGCTTCTCTCACCCATTCAGGATTGGTGGAAAAGTACTTTCCAAAGCTGGTATTGATCACCTTGGCACCATTATCTACCGCATAACGGATGGCAAGTGCGATATCCTTGTCGTACTCATCTCCATCCGGTACGGCTCTAATGGCCATTATCTCTACATTATTGGCAACTCCTTTAATTCCCAGGTTGTTGTTTCTTTCCGCAGCAATGATCCCGGCCACGTGAGTTCCGTGTTTTACGTGCTCTTTGTCGGCTTCCGGCCCGGAAACCCTGTTGTCACCGTAATCCCTGTCTTGTATGTTATAAGGATCGTCCCCAACTACTTCTCTTCCGTCAAGTTCCAGATTAAAGTGGCTTTCAAGACGCCCTGCATAATAATCTATGGCTTCGTCCAGCTCTTTAAGAGCTTCAGGAATATTCTCATTCACGTTATTCTGAATCTGCATCAGCATTGCCTTATATTGTGACATTGGCTGCGCATTGGCTTCCATAGCAGAAAGTTCTTCTTTGGTGTAATCTTCCTTTCCTAGACGATTTGAAACTGCTGCGTGTGCCGCTACCAGTTGCTCCTTGATCTGTTCATATTGATTCTTTGTCTGGAGAGTTTCCTGGTATTCTTTTTCATATTCGGTCTTGGCTTCTTTGTAAAGGATGAATTCTTTTTGATCTGCCGTGCTGATGGAACTGGCAGTTTTTCCTTCATATTTAGGCTTTAAACGCTTATAGATACGGGTATATTCCATATTCTCCTTCACGGCGTCTCCAAGGAAGTTCCATCCGTGAACGTCATCTACATAGCCGTTGTTGTCATCATCTTTGTTGTTATTCGGAATTTCATCGGCATTGGTCCAAATCACACCATCCAGGTCTTCATGTTCAATATCCACCCCGCTGTCTATAACACCAACAATTACGGTTTTTCCTTTCTGATTTTTAATGATCTCATCATAGGCTTTTTTCACACTCATTCCCGGGATGGTATCCTTAACCAGGTCTGCTCCTCCCCAGCCTTTAAGCTGAGTTTCGGAGAGATCAGTAACTTTTAAAGGGATAGAATCTATATTCTCTATTGGGGTTGAAACAATTTTTGGAGCTGTACTGCTACAACTGGCAAGCAAACCGGCCGAAGCAGCTACAAGTAGGGGTTTATAAAATGGTATTCTCATGGTTATTAGTTAAAAATTTCATTAAAAGTAAAGGTTTTATTTAATCTAACCCCTTTCTCAGTGTGCTTTAGGGTGATAATTTCGTTATGGGCATCGTGTTCCATAAACAGGTAAAAGTCTTCGTCTGCCGCTTTTTTAAGGAAAGCATCTTTTTCCGGAAGGGTAAGCAAAGGCCGGGTATCATACCCCATTACATAGGGAAGTGGGATATGTCCCGCGGTAGGTAAAAGATCGGCCATAAATACAAGGGTCTTCCCTTTGTATTTTATATGCGGGATCATTTGCTTGTCGGTATGCCCATCAACATAAAGTACATCAAAGCCGAGATCCGGAGCCGCAGCATATTTTTCATCTTTTTTACGGTCAAGGAAATGAAGCTGCCCGCTTTCCTGCATCGGGATGATGTTTTCTTTTAAGAAGGAAGCTTTTTCACGGGCATTGGGAACTGTAGCCCATTTCCAGTGCTCCTCGTTGCTCCAGAAGCGTGCATTTTTAAATGCAGGCTCATAGCCCGTACGGTCTTTGTTCCATTGAATGCTTCCGCCGCAATGGTCAAAATGAAGGTGCGTCATGAACACATCGGTGATATCATCCCGGTGAAAACCGTATTTCTTCAGGGATTTATCTATGGAATCATCCCCCCACTGGTAGTAATAACTAAAGAATTTTTCACTTTGTTTGTCTCCCAGGCCTGTATCGATAAGAATCAGTTTGTCACCATCCTCAATTAAAAGACATCTTGCACCGATATCTATCATATTGTTGGCATCGGCAGGATTGGTGCGGCTCCACAAAGATTTTGGGACCACTCCAAACATAGCGCCTCCGTCAAGTTTAAAATTACCGGCTTCTATTGGATATAGTTTCATTTAAGAATAGATTTTTATATTTAGCAAAGACTTGTATGCAAAATAGAAAAACAAAATATTAATATTATCATATAAGATTGATTTAACAAGATGTTATCACCCAAGTGCTGCATCTTTATACTGAAGTATTTTTAATACTTTTAAACCTTCAACCAAACCAAAAAATTGCGATGTTAGAATTAGCGGGAATAATAATATTAGGAATATTGGCGCAATGGCTTGCCTGGAAACTTAAAATTCCTGCTATCCTGCCATTGATCCTTATTGGGCTCTCCGTTGGGCCTATAGCAACTCTTTTTACCGAAGATGGCGGAAAACTTATAGAACCTATCTGGAACGGGGAATCGGGATTGTTTCCCGGAGAAAGCCTGTTCTATTTTGTTTCATTAGCCATTGGGGTGATCCTTTTTGAAGGTGGGCTAACGCTTAGAAAAGGTGAGATTCTTAATGTGGGGCCGGTGATCGTAAAGCTTATTACGGTAGCCGTGATCGTTACTTTTATAGGTGCAGGGATCGCTGCCAAGGTAATCTTTGATCTTTCCTGGCAGATATCCTTCCTGTTCGCAGCCCTCATTATTGTGACGGGTCCTACGGTTATTACCCCTATCTTAAGGAATATTCCGCTTAGGAAAGATGTTTCTGCCATCCTAAAATGGGAGGGTATTCTTATAGATCCCATAGGGGCCTTAGTAGCCGTTTTGGTGTTTGAATTTATCAGCGCCGGGAAAGGCCGTGAATTTACGGAAACTGCCTTGTTGGAGTTCGGTAAGATCGTGCTGTTCGGGTTTACCTTTGGATTTACCTTTGCTCACGGACTTGCCTTTGCGATCAAAAAGAACATAATTCCTCATTATTTACTGAACGTACTTACCCTTGCCGCCGTGCTCGGGGTATTTGTGCTTTCAGATTCCTTTGCCCACGAAAGCGGACTTTTAGCCGTGGTGATTATGGGAATGGTAATGGGGAACATCAATCTGCCTAACCTTAAGGAGTTGCTTTATTTCAAGGAATCGCTCAGCGTATTGCTTATTTCTATTCTCTTTATACTTCTGGCGGCCAATATCAATATGGAAGATCTGTACCTGGTATTCAATACCAAGGCTTTATGGCTGTTTGCTGTAGTGGTGTTCCTGGTGCGTCCATTAGGGGTATTTGTAAGTAGTATAGGCTCGTCCCTTAAATTCAATGAAAAGCTTTTTATCAGCTGGGTTGGTCCAAGAGGTATTGTAGCTGCGGGTATTGCTTCCCTTTTTGGATTAGAACTTGCAAGCCAGGGTGTTGAAGGAGCTGAATATATTACTCCATTGGTGTTTATGGTGGTACTGGGTACGGTATTGTTAAATGCTACCACTGCCCGGTTTTTTGCACAGCTGGTTGGTGTTTTTCTTAAGAATTCCGAAGGTATCCTAATTATCGGCGCTTCAGATATTTCAAGGATCATCGGAGAGTATTTGAAAAGGCACAACAGGCACGTGGTACTTGTGGATAATAACGGGACGAATATTCGAAAGGCCAAGGAACTTGGACTGGAGGCTATACAGGAGAACGTTTATTCTGATGATCTTATCAATAATATTGAACTGAATGATATCGGGTATTTAATGGCGATGACCAGTAACAGTGAAATCAATAAGAATGCGATCAATAAATTTAAAAAGCATTTTGGTGAAAACGGTTCTTTTAGGGTGGTTTCTTCAGACGAGATGAATAATCCTGAGGATAATCCGAAAGAAGGCCTGTTCTCGCAAACCGATGATTATATAAAACTTACCAATCTTGCAAGGAGATACCCTTCCATAAATGAAGTTGTGCTCAACTCAAAGGAACACTACGAAGGACTCATAGAAATTTCCAAAACAGATTCAGAGATCATTCCCCTCTTTGTAAAGGATAATGAAGGAGATTTGAGCATTATTCCTTCAAACAGTAAAGATGTGGAGATTGAAGAAGGCTTCCAGCTTGTTTATTTAGGAAAAGAACTGGATGAGGATATCAGGAAAAAAACTGAACAGAAAAATGATGAGGAAACCATAGAAATAGAAGAAAAATAGGCCTCTGCTCCTATTTTTCTTCCATTGCGTCTACAAGCTCGTCGCTTATTTCAAGGTTGTGGAATACATTCTGAACATCATCATCGTCCTCAAATTTTTCCACCAGGTCAAGGATCTTTTTAGCATCTTCAACAGGAAGCTCCACGGTATTCATAGGAATCCGCTGTACTTCTGAATTTTTAGGTTCCAGTCCCAGCTCCTCAAGTTTTGAAGACATTAACCCAAAGTCATTGAATTCGGTGTAGACCGTGATCAGGTCTTCCTCTTTTTCTATGGTGGTTGCACCACCTTCTATAAGTTCCAGCTCCAGTTCTTCAAGATCCATTTCTATCTTTTCTCTTTCCAGAACAAATACGCCTTTTTTATCAAAAAGAAATTCGAGCGAACCATTGGTTCCGAGATTTCCGCCGTTCTTGGAGAAAATAGATCTTACCGAAGCTACCGTACGGTTGGTGTTATCTGTGGTACACTCTATGAAAAATGCGATCCCGTTAGGGCCGTAGCCTTCAAAGGTTACAGTTTCATAATTATCGGCGTCGGCACCACTGGCCTTTTTGATCGCGCGTTCAATGGTATCCTTGGGCATATTTACCCCTTTGGCATTAGAAATGGCATTGCGCAAGCCGGGATTGGATTCAGGGTCCGGCCCTCCTCCTTCTTTCACTGCAACACTTATTTCCTTGATTGCCCTGGTAAACTGCTTTGCGCGTTTTTTATCCTGTGCCCCTTTACGGTGTTTTATATTTGCCCATTTACTGTGTCCGGCCATTTTTTGAGTTTTTTAGTTAATAATTGCCGATTTTAGCTCATTTTTCGACTAAAATTGCTCAGAAATACAAAATTAAGAAAATACCACATACAAGAAAACCCCGGGCTTTTTTACATAGCACGGGGTTTTGTATAAGTTGGATTTAGCGCTGACGTCTGGCGTCTAAAAACTAATTTTTAATCGTTCAGTTTAAGAACCGCCATAAAAGCTTCCTGGGGAATCTCAACATTTCCTACCTGGCGCATACGTTTCTTACCTTTTTTCTGCTTTTCAAGGAGTTTACGCTTACGGGAGATATCCCCTCCGTAACATTTGGCAGTAACATCTTTTCTAAGCGCTTTTACGGTCTCTCTGGCAATGATCTTAGAACCAATGGCAGCCTGAATAGGAATATCGAATTGCTGGCGTGGAATAAGCTCTTTCAGCTTCTCACACATTTTCTTTCCAATATCGTAAGCATTGTCAACGTGTAACAGTGCCGAAAGGGCATCTACCTTATTTCCGTTAAGCAGCACGTCTACCTTCACCAGCTTGGATTCTCTCATCCCGATAGGGGAATAGTCGAAAGAAGCATAACCTCTGGAAACTGTTTTCAGCCTGTCATAGAAATCGAATACGATCTCTGCTAGCGGCATATCAAAAGTAAGCTCCACCCTTTCAGGAGTCAGGTAAGTCTGGTTGGTGATCTCTCCTCTTTTCTCGATACACAAGGACATTACAGGCCCAACATAATCGGCTTTTGTAATAATGCTGGCTTTAATATATGGCTCTTCTACCCTGTTTAAGGTTGAAGGCTCCGGAAGATCTGACGGGTTATTTACCAGGATCACTTCATCCGGGTTCTTATTGGTATAGGCATAATATGAAACGTTAGGTACCGTGGTGATCACGGTCATATCAAACTCACGTTCCAGACGCTCCTGGATGATCTCCAGGTGCAGCATTCCTAAGAATCCGCAACGAAAACCGAATCCTAATGCCGCAGAACTTTCAGGGGTGAAAACCAGGGAAGCATCATTTAGCTGAAGCTTCTCCATAGAGGCCCTTAATTCTTCATAATCTTCGGTGTCTACAGGATAGATCCCGGCGAAAACCATCGGCTTAACATCCTCAAAACCGGCCACGGCTTCGGTGGTTGGATTCTTCGCATCGGTAATGGTATCACCCACTTTCACCTCACGGGCATCTTTGATCCCGGTAATAAGATAACCTACATCTCCGGTTTTAATTTCATCTTTCTTGATCTGGGTAAGCTTTAAGGTCCCTACCTCGTCGGCATAATAATCTTTACCCGTAGCGACGAATTTAATATGCTGCCCTTTCTTAATTGTTCCGTTAATCACCCTGAAGAAGGTTTCAACTCCTCTGAAAGGATTGTAAACAGAATCGAAGATCAGGGCTCTTAAAGGCGCATCCACTTTTCCGCTTGGCGGCGGAATTCTTGTAATAATGGCATCCAGTATCTCCTGAATTCCAAGACCGGTCTTTGCGCTGGCCGGGATCACATCATCACGGTCACAACCCAGAAGATCAACAATATCATCGGTCACTTCCTCAGGATTTGCGCTGGGAAGGTCAATTTTATTCAATACAGGAATGATCTCCAGGTCATTTTCAAGAGCCAGATACAGGTTTGAGATGGTCTGTGCCTGTATGCTCTGTGCTGCATCTACAATAAGCAAAGCACCTTCACAGGCAGCGATGGAACGGGAAACTTCGTAAGAAAAATCAACGTGTCCGGGAGTATCGATCAGGTTGAGCACATATTTTTCGTCATTATGAATATAGTCCATCTGGATGGCGTGGCTCTTAATAGTGATTCCGCGCTCTCTCTCCAGATCCATGTTATCCAAAAGCTGTTCCTGCTTTTCACGATCGGTTACCGATCCTGTAAAGTCAAGCAGCCTGTCTGCCAGGGTACTCTTTCCGTGATCAATATGGGCTATTATACAAAAGTTACGAATGTGCTTCATAGGTAAATTTAAGTGGTTGTTTTTCTCAAATTGGTACAACCGAATTTAAGTTTACAAATATAGTTTATTTAGCAGTCTTTAAAGAAAGTTTAGCCCAATTGTCTGCAATTTCCGTCTCAGGAGGTTTCCCAAAAGAAGAATGACTTAAAACAGCTTTTATTAAAATTTTAATTAATCTTTTTGGTATTTATAAAAAAAGTTGTTTAAGTAATAGGTATTATAAAAAACTTTCTTTTTTTTGTAATTAGCTTTAATTATTGGAAGTTTACTAAACCTAAATCTAAGCCTTTTTACAATAAGCTAATCAGGCAACTATAAAAAGAAATTCACTATTATGTCCGGTACTTCAAACAACAACAGCAGGTCTATCGTAATCATCGGAGTCCTGTTTTTTATTTTCGGATTCGTAACCTGGTTGAACTCCGTTTTGATCCCTTACCTTAAGATCGCCTGCGAACTGAACAATTTTGAGTCTTATCTTGTGGCTTTTGCCTTTTATATCTCTTATCTGGTTATGGCCATCCCAAGTTCAAAAGTACTGAAGCTTACCGGTTTTAAGAACGGAATGTCTGTGGGCCTTCTTGTAATGGCTGTGGGAACTCTAATCTTTATTCCTGCAGCGATGACGCGTACCTACGTTTTATTCCTGTTAGGTCTATTTGTTCAGGGTACGGGGCTTGCGGTACTTCAAACAGCAGCTAACCCGTATATTACCATTTTGGGCCCTATAGAAAGTGCTGCCAAGCGTATTAGCATTATGGGGATCTGTAATAAGGTGGCCGGAGTGATCGCGCCTATTGTGCTTGGAGCTATTGCCCTGAAGAATGCCGATGAGCTGGTTGAAAAACTGGATACAATGACGGTTGCCCAGAAAGCCGAAGAGCTTGATGCTTTGTCCGCAAGAGTAATTACGCCCTATATAATTATGACTGCGGTGCTAATTGGGTTGGCCGTCCTTATTTATTTTTCAACGTTGCCTGAGGTGGAAGCAGATTCTGAAGATGAAACCCTGGCTGCAGCTAATAAAAATAAAACCAGTGTGCTGCAATTCCCTCACTTGCTTTTAGGTACTCTTGCGATGTTCCTTTACGTAGGGGTAGAGGTAATTGCCGGAGACACGGTTATTAGTTATGGTGCAGCGCAGGATATTGAATTTGCAACCGCCAAATTCTTCACCAGCATCACCCTGGGAGCGATGATCGTAGGTTACCTTATAGGTATCGTAGCCATTCCTAAATACATCACTCAGCAAAAGGCCCTTAAGATCTCCGGAATTTTGGGGATCATCCTGGGGATAGCCGCATTACTTACAGACGGGGTTGTCTCTGTTCTTTGCATTTCGCTGTTAGGGCTTGCAAATGCACTTGTGTTTCCTGCAATCTGGCCATTGGCAATAGACGGCCTTGGAAGATTTACCAAAATAGGTTCTTCTTTCCTTATTATGGCACTTGCCGGAGGGGCTGTAATACCGCTTATTTACGGGTTACTTGCCGATGCCATAGATCCTCAAATGGCCTATATTATCGTTATCCCTTGTTACCTTTATATCTGGTACTTCGCGGCTAAAGGACATAAAATAAGATAAACCATATAGATTATGAGATCTCAGTATATAAAAACATTCATTATTTGTTTTCTTCTGGTGCCTGCTTTTGGATTTGCACAGCATACACCGGTTCAAAAACCTGCTATAATTCCGCAGCCATCAGAAATTGAATGGAAGGAAGACATTTTCACTCTTCCGGAAAGAGCGGTGGTTTGTTATAATTCCGGGGCAGAGAATGCTGCTGCCTGGATGCAGAAACTTTTAAAGAATACTTATACCGAAAGCTTTACGATGCCCGGTGAAGACTGCGTAGGCTTTTCCATTCATATTAAGGAGGAACTTAAGGAAAGCCTGGGTGAAGAAGGATATCAGTTAAAGATAACCCATAATACGGTTTTTATAAGTGCGGCAGCTGAAGCCGGTTTGTTCTATGGAATCCAGACCTTCAGGCAGATGCTTCCTTCTGGGATTGAACAAAACAGACTTACTGAAGAGATCAGAATTCCGCAGGTAGAGATCACCGATCATCCAAGATTTGCCTGGAGAGGATCTATGCTGGATATCTCAAGGAGTTTTTTCGGAATGGATTACCTGAAAAAGCATTTGGACAGGATGGCGCTTTATAAAATGAATCGCCTGCATTTGCATCTAACCGATGACCAGGGCTGGAGAATAGAGATAAAAAGCAAGCCGAAATTGACCGAAATAGGAGGGCAGGGAGCCGTAAAAAACGGACGTTCCGGTTTCCTTACCCAGGAAGATTATAAGGAGCTACAGAAATATGCCGAAGCGAGGAATATCACTATTATTCCTGAGATCGATATGCCGGGACACATCTACGCCGCTCTTAGGGCTTACCCAGAACTAAACTGTGACAGCCTTACCAATATTAAGCCTGATATGGCCACCCCGCCGGAACTTTTCCACGGCTATGAAGTTGGCTGGAGTAAACTTTGTCTTGAGAAACCGGAAGTTTATGATTTTGTTTCTGAAGTGATGGCTGAACTTTCTGAGATCACCACCGGAAAATACATACATATTGGCGGAGATGAAATAGATGATGAGCGATACGAGGAGTTCGTGGTAAAAGCCGATTCTATCGTACGTGAGAACGGGAAGACCGTTATTGGCTGGGAAGAAGTGACCCAGGCACCGGTGCATTCCGATTTTATTAGTCAGCGCTGGAATGGAAAAACCCAAAGCGTGGTAGATACTAGAATAATAGAGTCTATATGTACCAGGTTTTATTTTGATCACGCCAATGTTCCCGGCCAGGAAAATACCAACAACTGGTGCCAGGAAAGAGGGGTTTCTCTTAAAGACGCCTATAATTTTGAAAATGAAAACCCTAACGTGATAGGAGTGGAGGCACCGGTTTGGACAGAACTGGTAACTTCAGATGATATTGCCGATAATCGCTTGTGGCCTCGGACCATTGCCGCGGCCGAAGTTGGCTGGACGGTTTCAGAAGCAAAGGATTTTAATGCTTTCCTTCAGCGTCTGGGACAACATGGGCAGAGATTGGATAATCTGGACATCAATTATTTCAGAAGCCCTTCAGTAGAATGGAACAGTGAAAATGAAGAAGGAGTCTTTTCAGACTTTATGCCTGAGGAGATTAGAATAATAAAAATTGAAAATGGAAAATAAGAGACCTGATACCGAAAAGACCTCGAAGTACGACCACCTGGAAAGGATGAGCACTTCAGAACTGCTTTTCAATATCAATAATGAAGACAAGAGCGTGCCTGAAAGCATTGGAGAGGTACTGCCGGAAATTGAAAAACTTATCGAGGTGATCGTGCCTAAAATGCAGGAGGGCGGAAGGCTTTTCTATATTGGTGCAGGAACCAGCGGCCGCCTTGGGGTGCTGGACGCTTCAGAATGTCCTCCCACATTTGGGGTTAGTGACGATATGGTGATTGGCCTTATTGCAGGGGGAGATGTGGCTTTAAGAAAAGCGGTTGAAAATGCCGAAGATGATACCGAACAGGCCTGGAAAGACCTCCAAGAATATAATATCAATAAACAGGATGTATTGGTTGGTATTGCCGCCTCGGGAACGACTCCTTATGTAATTGGCGGACTTCAGGATGCCAGGAAGAACGGGGTGATCACCGGTTGTATTACCTGTAGCTCCGGCAGCCCCATCGCAGAAGCTTCAGACTTTCCTGTTGAAGTGATCGTAGGACCCGAATTTGTTACCGGGAGCACCCGAATGAAGGCCGGAACCGCTCAGAAGCTTGTTCTGAATATGATCTCGACCTCGGTAATGATCAAACTTGGCAGGGTGAAGGGGAACAAGATGGTAGATATGCAGCTTTCCAATAAGAAGCTGGTAGGCCGTGGGACCCGTATGATTATGGAGGAGCTAAACATACCCGAAAAGGAGGCTGCTCAATTGCTTAAAAAGCACGGAAGTGTGCGGAAGGCAATCCTTGAGTATAATAAAAAATAAGGACTTACTTAAAAATTTTATTTATGTTTAATATTTGATAAAAATATTTAACATAAATTTTATTCTTTCCTATAAAAATATACCTTTAGGGCCTTAATTGCCTGTTTTTTAAATACCTCAAAAAAACAGGCATTGAACTTAACCTATTTATTAATTTCTAATTTCTATTATGAAAAAACATTTTCGAAAGGCCCTTTTACTTTTTCTTTGTTTTTTTTCCCTGCAAATGTGGGCTCAGGAAAAACAAATTTCGGGAGAAGTAACAGGTCAGGACGGTATGCCTCTGCCGGGTGTATCTGTATTTGTTAAAAACACTTCCGTGGGAACTGTGACTAATTTTGATGGAGAGTTCTCCCTTAATGTACCTGACCAAAGCAATAATGTTTTGGTTTTTTCTTTTTTAGGCTATACCACTAAGGAAGTAAAAGTAGGAGACAAGAACCAGTTTAAGGTCACCCTGGAAACAGATCAGGAAGCTTTAGATGAAGTTGTGGTTACCGCCCTTGGTATTAAAAGGGAAAAGAAGGCTCTGGGTTATGCCGTGCAGTCTTTGGAATCTGAAAAACTTCTGGAAGGGAACCAAACCAATATGGTGAACGGGCTCCAGGGGAAAGTTTCAGGGGTTACCGTAGCCAATTCCGGTGGAGCTCCGGGCTCGTCTTCAGTGATCCTTATTCGTGGAGGTACTTCTATCACAGGAAATAATCAGCCTCTTATTGTAGTGGACGGGATTCCGATTGATAACTCTACGAACCCAAGTAACGAAGTGGCCAGTGCCAACAGGGCATCAGATATTAACCCTGAGGATATTGAGAACATTTCGGTATTGAAAGGACCTGCTGCTGCAGCTCTTTATGGTATCCAGGCAGCTGAAGGAGCGGTGATTATCACTACCAAAAAAGGGAAAGCAGGAATGAGCACTATTTCTTATTCCGGTTCGGTTTCCTTTGACCAGGTATTGGGAACTCCCGATATTCAGACTCAATACGGGCAAGGAAGACAGCTTGTTGATGAGGAAGGGAATATTACCTATGAACCGGATTCTGAATTTTCCTGGGGTGAGCCTATCCCTTCAGGAACCCAAACCTATAATCATCTGGAAGATTTTTATGAAACCGCGGTTACTCAAAACCATAACGTGAGTTATTCCGGAGGTACCGAAAAAAGCCAGCTCTATTTATCTGCAGGAGACCTCTCTCAGGAAGGAGTAGTGGAAGGTACCAGTTACGATAAGACTTCTCTTAAACTGAATACAAGTACAAAATTCAATGAAGACCTTACCATTGGCGGTTCTGCCAATTATATTGTAACAGAAACCAACAGCACCAAACAAGGTAATGTTTCGGGTAGTAGCTACAGCAGTTTACTTTCTTATCCTGCCAACGTAGATATCTATGATTACCTGAATGAAGACGGTTCCCAAAAAAGATTTTTCCAGGAACAAAGATTCGATAATCCTTACTGGAGTCTTGAGAACAGTCCTAATAATGATAAAGTTCACCGTTTATTGGGGATTTTGAGTTTGGATTATAACTTTCTGGACCACTTTAATGTATCCTATAAACTTGGTACAGATTATTACAATGAATTTAGCAAAAGAGTTACCGCTGATGGGTCGTTGATTGAAAACCGTGAGGATGGAGCTATTAGCCAGTTTCAGAAAGATTACAGAAGAACAACATCTAACTTTATCCTTAGCTATAACCAGGATATCACAGAGGATTTTAATGTAAATGCTCTTGTAGGTAATTCTGTTGAAGATCTTAGAACGCACTACACCTATACTTCGGGCGTTGGATTTCAGGCACCGGGGATCTACAGTATCGCAAACATTAAGCAGGCTGATCAGAGAATTTCAGAAGTGATCAACAGAAAAAGGATCGTTGGTCTTTTTGGAGAGATCAAGCTGTCCTGGAAAGACGCGCTATTCCTTAATGCCACCGGAAGAAATGACTGGTCTTCAACTTTACCGGCAGACAAGCGTTCTTTCTTTTATCCTTCTGTAGGAGCTTCTGCACTGGTTACCGACCTGTTTAAAAATGCAGGTAAAGACATTACTTCGCCTAATGGACTTACTTATCTGAAATTAAGAACAACCTGGGCCAGAGTAGGTAAAGATGCGCCTATTGGTTTTCTTGAAAGTAATTTAGGAACCAATATTAACGGGCTTGCGAGTTCGGCTTATACCTGGACAGGTGTTGCCGTGGGTAACCCTGATCTTGAGCCTGAATTTACCGATAGTTATGAGTTTGGTTTCGATTCCCGTTTCTTCGAGAACAGAGTCGGGTTGGATATGAGTTTCTATTACAGCAAATCTGATAACCAGATCCTTCAGGGAATCAGGGTTCCTCCAACGGCAGGAACTTTCCTTGCCACCCTTAACGGCGGATCTATTATCAATAAAGGTATTGAAGCCTTCCTTTCTGTTAAGGTACTTCCAAAAACCTCAGACTTCCAGTGGAATATGACCTATAACTTCGGACTGAACGATAGTAAGGTAGATGATCTTCCTGGAATGCTGAACGAAGTTTACCTATCAGATTCCTGGACCTTTAACGGGACCGCAGCCGGGGCAGCCATTCTTGATGGTTCATTGTTCGGACTTAGAGGATACCGCCCAACTAAGAATGATAGCGGGCAGGTATTGGTTGAGTCTAATGGTCTTCCGGGCCGTGAAGCCGCAATCTTTCCTGATGTGAACAGGATCCCTGAATGGACCTTGGGAATCACCAATAATATGAGCTATAAAAACTTTAACCTGTCTTTCTTATTTGACATTGTTCAGGGAGTAGACGTATACAATGCTACCGAATCTGCCCTTGTATTCTACGGGTTAAGTCCGAAAACGCTTGACAGAGGAGAAACTACCGTAATTGACGGAGTGAATGCCAATGGAGAACCAAATACTATTGAAGTTAGAAAAGATCAGGAATATTATCAGAATTACTATTCCCGTATCGCCGATAACTTTGTGGAAGACGGATCTTTTGCAAGGTTGAGATACGTTACCCTGTCTTATAACCTTCCTTCTACTTTCCTTGATAAGTTGAAGATTGCCGATGCTCAGTTTTACGTGACCGGAAGAAACCTGTTAACTATCACAGATTACAGCGGGGTTGATCCGGAGGTAAATACTTTCGGGGCCGGGATTTCTGGTGCAGGTTCTACAGGGATAGATAATTTAGGAACTCCGGGAACACAAGGAGTAGATCTAGGTTTAAAATTTAAATTTTAAGAAATGAAGTTATATAAATATTTATTTTCAATTTTTATAATCGCATCTACGGTATCCTGTAGTGATGATTATTTTGATGTGAACAGTTCGACGACTGCGCCAACAACGCTTTCCCTGGAACCACAATTCCGTATTCAGGGAGCTATAGAGAACACCGTCGGTACCGCACAATACAGAGGGATCAGAGAGGTCTTAGGAGTAGTGCAGTACGGATCTCAGAATTCCAGTGCATATTATTCTGAATCCTGGAATACCTATCTTACCTGGGGTAACTATTACCTTTGGCAAAATGCATACGTGTATGCGCTTCCAAATACCGCAGACCTTATTTATTTAGGGAAACAATACGATGCACCTAATTATGTGGCAGTCGGAAAGATCCTTCGGGCGTATATCCTTGGAATGACTACAGACCAGTATGGCGCAATAGTTATGGATGAGACTTATGATAGTGAGTCAGCTATGAACATTACGCCGAAGTTCCAGTCCCAAAAAGAAGTGTATGAAAGGATATTCACCTATTTGGACGAAGCCGTTGCACAACTTGATGAAGAAAGCCCAATCGGCTTAAATGCCGAAGGAGGGGATGTGTTGTTTAACGGAAATAAGGAACTTTGGAAGAAATTCGCCTATTCTCTAAAGGCGCGTTACCTGAATCACCTTACCAAGAAATCTTCAGGAGAGTTTGCTTACAATCCTCAGGCAGTGATCGAGGCTGCTGAAAAAGGCTTTAGTTCAAATGCCGATAATGCCCTGATCCATTACGGGGGAGGAGAAATGACCAATGATAATCAGCCTTTCAGTGTGAATGGTTACGGTTCTACAAGATTTGATTATTTCTCAGACTTCTTTGTAAATCTTCTTAAGAATTCACTGGACCTGGAAACTCCTTACGAAGATCCTCGTCTTAGCCTGATCGTTCCTGAAGCCGAAAACGGAGGTTACCAGGGCGTTGTTACCGGTAGAGGACTGCAGGCAGATGAGACCGGAGATGAGTACTCTATTGGATATGGAGGTTTTTATACCAGTCCTGATTCACCTACTTATATGATGACCTTTAGCGAGGTTAAATTCATTGAGGCTGAAGCTAAACTTAGAAGTGGAGATGTTGGTGGAGCTTATGCCGACTATAAAATGGCAATCGAAGCCGATATGGCTAAGGTGGGAGTTCCAGCTGAAGAGATCAATGCCTATATGGCCAAAATCGATGAGGAGATAGGAGTTGAGAACTTCGGGCTGTCTGAAATTATGGTTCAGAAATACATCGCCAATATGCTGAATCCTGAAACCTGGGTAGATATGAGAAGAATGGATTACGATTCAGAGATCTATCCCGGCCTGGAAAGGCCTGAAAATGTTAACCTGGATATCTTCCCTAACGAAGATGACTGGTTACAGGCTATGATGTACGAGTATAATGAAGAAGACAGGAACTACGAGAATATGCCGAATAACGATCCGGCAGTGAGACTAACCACCCCGGTTTGGTGGGATGTAGTTGAATAATCTTTAAAAATAGGTTTAATAATTCCTATGAATAATCAGAGTGTTAATTTGATTTAGTCTAAAGTCCTTCAGGAATTTTTCCTGAAGGACTTTTCTTTAATTTTAATGCATTAGTAATAACCCATCCTATGAAGATTTTCCTTAAACCTGCTTTGATATTATCATTACTGTTACTGGCCTTTTCCTGTAAAACAATCAAGCCTGTTTCTCAGCCCGAAACTCCTGAAGTGGCTGAAGAACCTGCGCAGCAGGATAGCATTCCTGCACCTGAAAAACCTGAGGCTCCGGCTGAAAAAGTACCCCAAGAAAAAATTACAAAGGAAAAAGAGCTGAAAGCAGCACCTCCTGTGAATATTGAAGAATTTCGCGCTGCCTGGGTGGCCACCGTTGCAAATATTAACTGGCCGAGCAAACCGGGATTATCTACCAGCGAACAGCAAAGGGAAGCTCTGAAACTTCTGGACTTCCTGGAAGCTAATAATTTTAATGCCGTGATCTTCCAGGTGAGACCACAGGCCGATGCGCTTTATAAGAGCGAACTTGAACCCTGGTCTTACTTCCTTAGCGGGAAACAGGGACAGGCACCTGAACCTTATTACGACCCACTTAAGTTCTGGATCGAAGCGGCTCATAACCGCGGACTCGAATTGCACGTCTGGCTGAACCCTTATCGTGCGCATCATACCACCGGTGGGGAGATCAGTGAGCATTCCATCATCAAAAGGAAGCCTGAACTGGCCGTGGAACTCGAGAATGGAATGTGGTGGCTGGATCCAGCCAAAAAAGGAACCCAGGACCATTCTGCAGCCGTGGTGATGGATATTGTAAAGAGATATGATATAGACGGGGTGCATTTTGATGACTATTTCTACCCTTACGATTCTTATAACAACGGCAAGGACTTTCCCGATAATGCCAGCTGGAATGCCTACAAACAGAGTGGGGGAGAGCTTTCCCGCGGAGACTGGAGAAGGGATGCGGTGAATAAATTCATCAAGAGACTTTATGCTGAAATTAAAGCTGAAAAATCTTACGTGAAGTTCGGCTTGAGTCCGTTCGGGATCTGGAGGCCGGGTTATCCACAGTCGGTTTCAGGCTATGACCAATATGAAAAACTTTATGCCGATGCCAGATTATGGCTTAATGAAGGCTGGATAGATTACTTCACCCCTCAGTTGTACTGGAAGATCAATCAGTATGGACAGAGCTTCCCTGAGCTGCTTGGCTGGTGGGAAAGCGAAAATACCAAGGACCGTCATCTATGGCCGGGAATAAGCGTTGGCCAGGGAGGCGATGAGAAGAATATTGATGAGACCATCAACCAGATTATGATCACCCGCGGGATGCTTCCCGAAAGCAAGGGAACGGTGCACTGGAGTATTGGCCCGCTGGTAAAACACGACAGTCTTTCAAACGCAATAAAAGAGGGTCCCTACAGAAGAAAAAGTCTTGTTCCTCCGAGTGAGTGGCTGGACGATGAAGCCCCGGCAGCTCCGCTTGTTCAGACCAAAATTGATGGAGAACGCCTAAAGATGAACTGGACTCAACCCGCAGGTGAAGAGGTCTTCAGGTGGGTGGTCTATTTCAAATATGAAGGAGGGAGCTGGGACCATAAGATCCTGCCTCACGATGCAAGATCCTACAGCCTTCAGTATGTGGTTGGAGACAAGAAAAAGAAGATGGAGAAGATCGGGATCACGGCCGTAGACCGGACCGGAAATCAAAGCGAATTCAAAGTAATCGAATTAAAATAAGAGATTAATGAGCCCCATTTTAGTATTTAGCGTAATCGCCGGATATTTTGTAGTACTGCTTGGTATAAGTCATTTCACCTCAAAAAAGGCCGATAACACCACCTTTTTTACAGCAAACCGTCAGTCGCCCTGGTATCTTGTTGCCTACGGGATGGTTGGGGCCTCCCTTTCGGGGGTTACCTTTATTTCGGTTCCGGGTGAGGTCGGTAATTCCGGCTGGACCTATCTGCAGTTCGTGATGGGAAATATGGTTGGCTATGCCGTGATCGCACTCGTTTTGATCCCGCTTTTCTATAAATTAAGACTGGTTTCCATTTATGAGTACCTCAGAGACAGATTCGGACATAAATCATATTTGGCGGGAGCCTCTTTCTTTCTGATCTCACAGACCATAGGAGCCTCCTTCAGGCTGTTCCTTGCTGCTGTGGTACTGCAGATCGCTTTTTTTGATGCTTTTGGAATTCCGTTTTCGGTGACCGTTTTGGTAACCATCCTGCTCATCTGGTTATATACCTTCCGGGGTGGGATCAAGACCATTGTTTGGACAGATACCCTGCAGACCACTTTCCTGCTTCTGGCCGTGGTGATCAGTATTTTTGTGATTATGAGCCATATGGACCTTGGTGCCGAAAAGGTTTTTAGTGTGGTAGCTGAAAGTGACCTTTCCAATATCTTCGACTGGAACTGGAAATCTGACCGGAACTTTTACAAGACTTTCCTCGCCGGGGTATTCATTACCATTGCGATGAACGGCCTTGACCAGAACGTGATGCAGAAGAACCTTACCTGTAAGAACAAAGGAGAAGCCCAGAAGAACATCTTCTGGTTCTCTATCACTTTCTTTTTTTCGACCTTATTATTCCTTGCTTTAGGGGTACTGTTATATAAATACGCGATAGATCAGCAGATCCCGATCCCTGAACGTACAGATGATCTCTATCCGCTGCTGGCGTTAAATCACTTCGGAATATTTGCCGGGGTGGTCTTCCTTATCGGGATCGTGGCAGCCGCCTTTTCCAGTGCCGACTCTGCCCTTACTGCTTTAACCACCTCATTTTGTGTGGATATTCTCGATCTTGAGAAGAAAAAGGGAGATCAGAAGAAGATCAGGCTTGGAGTTCATATCGGGTTTACCATCCTGATGTTCCTTGTTATAGTTATCTTTAATGCCATTAATGATACCAGCGTGGTAAGCGCGGTTTTCAAGGTTGCAGGCTTCACCTACGGGCCATTATTGGGCTTGTTCGCCTTTGGGCTTATAACCAGCAGGCCGGTAAAGGACAGGTTCGTGCCAATTGTATGTGTGCTGTCGCCAATAATCTCGTTCATCCTGGATATGAATTCAACGGAATGGTTTTACGGCTACCAGTTCGGTTTCGAGATTCTTCTGGTAAATGCAGCCATCACATATTTCGGATTGTGGATGCTTTACAACAAACGACCCGGGTTTTTATAATGCTTAGATCTTAATACTATGGAGTTGAAATTTTATACTTTCGATCTTGAGCTGAAAAATACTTTTACCATCAGCCACGGTTCCCGCGATTTTCAGCCGACGCTTATCGTCGCTTTAACCGAAGGGGAGCATACCGGCTATGGTGAAGCAACGGCCACCAAATATTACGGGGTAACTTCAGAGAAGATGATCGCTTCTATAAAGGAAGTTGAACCGCTGGTGCGGGAAAATATCCACCTTACCCCTGAAGAGCTGTGGGAGATCACCTTTCCGCACCTTAAGGACAATCCGTTCGCACAGTGTGCACTGGATATCGCGATGCACGACCTGCACGGGAAACGAAACGGGATACCGCTTTATAAGATGTGGGGGCTGGAATTAAAGGATATCCCGCTTACCAACTATACCATCGGCATAGATTCTGTAGAGAAGATGGTGGAGAAGATGAAGGAATTTCCCTGGCCACTTTATAAGATCAAACTCGGCACCGATGAGGATGTGAAGATCGTAAAGGAACTCAGGAAACATACCGATTCCATCTTCAGGCTGGATGCCAATGCCGCCTGGACTGCGGAACAGGCTATTGAGAACAGCATTGCATTGAAGGATCTCGGAGTGGAATTTCTGGAGCAGCCTCTTAAGACCAATGATATTGAGGGTATGAAAAGGCTTTATAAAGATTCTGCCTTACCTTTGATAGCTGATGAAAGCTGCATTGTGGAGAGTGACGTCAAGAAATGTGCGCCTTATTTTCACGGGGTTAATATCAAGCTTACCAAGTGCGCTGGGCTTACACCTGGGAAGAGGATGATAGAGGAAGCGCGTAAGCTTGGCCTGAAGGTAATGGTGGGTTGTATGACCGAATCTACCGTGGGTATTTCGGCTATCGCGCAGCTGCTGCCTTTGCTGGATTACGTAGATATGGACGGGGCAATGCTGCTGAAGTCTGATATTGCAGACGGAGTTAAGGTCTATGATGAAAAAGTACATTTTCCCGATCGAAACGGAACGGGAGCGAAATTGTTGAAATTCGAATAAAATTAAACTGAAATAAAAATGATCAAAAAACTGAATTACCTGGCCCTTCTTGGCTTACTGATCTTTGCTTCCTGCGAAGAACAGCCCGAGAAAGAAGAAGCCAATGAGACCGACACCTATATCGCCGAAGTTGAAAAGGAATATGCTCCAGACGGAAGGGTGGCTTTGTTCGAAATCAAGGCAGAAAGAAAAGGAGATCAATACCTGCTGAAGGGAGAGTCTAATTTACCCAAGGCGGTAAATGAGCTTAAACAGAAACTGAAGGAGCAGGACATCAAGTTCACCGACAGTATCTCTCTTCTTCCTGATGAGAAAGCTCTTGAAGGCAAGACCAGGGGAGTGGTAAAGATCTCGGTTGCCAATTTGCGGGATGAACCAAAACATTCGGCGCAACTGGTAACCCAGGCAACTATGGGAATGCCGCTAAAGGTCTATAAAAAACAGGGAAGCTGGTATTATGTGCAGACTCCCGATGATTACCTGGCCTGGGTAGACTATGGCGGAATTGAAAATATGACCAAAGACCAGTTCTCTAAATGGAAGAAGGCAGAAAAGCTTATTTACCTTGAACCTTTCGGGGCTTCGGTGAAGGAAGCAGATAAGTCTTCTGCCACGGTTGGAGACCTTGTTGCTGGCGATGTTTTAGAGCTTGTGAGCGAACAAAATGGTTTTTATGAGGTTCTTTACCCGAACGGCAAAAAAGCCTTTGTAAATAAGTCTGAGGCCAAACCTTATAAGGAGTGGCTTGCATCTCTTGAAGGAGATAAGGAAAGTCTTGTAAAAACTTCCAAGGAGCTGATGGGACTTCCATACCTGTGGGGAGGAACTTCGCCAAAAGGAGTGGATTGCAGTGGTTTCACCAAGACCGTATATTTCCTCAACGGAATGGTGTTGCCTCGTGATGCTTCCCAACAGGTGCATACCGGAAAACTGGTGGACACTACAAGGAATTTTGAAAAGCTTATTCCGGGTGATCTGTTGTTCTTCGGAAAACCGGCTACAGATTCTACCTCAGAAAGGGTGGTACACGTAGGAATGTGGATTGGCGACAATAAGTTCATTCATTCTATGGGAGAAGTACACATCAGTAATTTTGATTTCACGGCTACCGATTTTGATGAGTATAACTACAATCGTTATTTAAGGACCAAAAGATTGCTGGATCAGGAAAACAACCAGGTTCAGTATCTGAAGAAGCAAGATATTTTTATAGATGATTCCGGGGAGGATTCATCTGAAGATTAATCCCTTGTTAAGGGGTGTTTTTAGTAGTTTAGTTGATTAATGCAGAAGCCCTCCCGGCAACGGGAGGGCTTCTTGTTTAAACCAGTACTTACTAATTACAATTCTGAAGCTCAGCTGTTATGATGAGTTCTTTTATTTTTCTGCAATTTCCCGTCTGAGCTGAGGTAAAATTGAATAAAGAAAATCACCCGGGCACGCGGTCTTCGCATAATCCTTATGCCCGCCGATCTGTTTTGGATTTATATGATATTCTTTCGAAAGCTTTTCAACCAGGGGGTAAAGGCTTTGTAATTGCTGTTGACCGGGCTTTGTCTTTTCAAAATTACCTTCGAGGACTATCAGGACATGTCCTTTCGGGTCGTAGGAAGTATTGGTGTCTCCCGCATAGTTTATATCCCTTCCTTCAGCAATTGTTCCGTTTTCGGCTATATAGAAATGATAGGGCACATCTGCCCAGGCTGGTTTAGGGGTGCCATCGGCCAGCTTAGAATCACTTTGTGAGAATCTTTGTAATGCCTGTACTTTTTGGGCTACACTTACTTCCGGTTTTTGGGGAGTTGCGGTATGATGAATGGTGATATATTGGAGCTGGTGAGCTTCCATTTCCATTACCGGGGCTTTTGCATTCCATTGTTCCCGTTTCAGAATATCCTGTGCCTGGAGACCAAGGCCTGCTGAAAGAAGGAATATGAATACGAAAGCGATCCGAAAGCTTTTCATATTACAGGTATTTTCGGTAAAGACTGTATAACACCTTCAGCTCGTAGTTTGACAGAACTGGATCGGTGTTTTCCTGTATAAAGTGGAGTTTAAAAGCTCTTACCGCAGCAACAGGATCTGAAATATCATAACCAATGATCCTAAGGGCCATCAGGTAATCAAAACCTGAAGGGACCATTTCAGGGAACATAAGCTCATCCAAAAAATCCAGTTCAAAATCCAATTCAGGGTGCACAGGGAAATCAAGAGGATATGCCTCGAAAAACTCATCTTCAAATTGCAGTTTTTCTACTTCAGCTTCGTCATACCAATGTCCGTAACCCTTTTCAGCCAGTTCTTTCCAGGGGAAATTCTTGTTAGGGTCCACCTTTCGAGTGGGGGCGATATCAGAGTGGCCTATAAAATTGGCTGTAGGGATGCCGTATTTTTCTTTTAAGATCTCCAGTACATCGATAAGACTTTTTACCTGGGCTTCAGAAAAGCCTTCTTTCCCATTATTGTCCAGCTCGATGCCAATAGAGGTGGAATTAAGATCGTCAGTATTTCCCCATTTTCCTATTCCTCCGTGCCAGGCGCGGTAATAGTCGTTCAGCATATGATAGACCTCTCCGTTATCGTCTATCACATAGTGGGCGCTTACCTGGGTTCTGGGAAGGGTGAAGGTTTTAAGGGTTTGTTGCACGGAATCCTGAGCGGTGTGGTGTATGACCACAAAATTAGGCTTCCGCAGGTTAAAATTAGTAGTCCCTACCCGATACTCACCATAGTTGAGTGCGGATTCGACCTGGTTTTCGCGGGCAGGAAGCCTACTTAATTCTTTGGCATATTCCTTTGCCTGTTTTTTATATACACGGTTGGTCTTGCGGTACGGATTCGTACTGCAGGAGACCAAAACCGACAGGCCTATAATTAGTGTAGGGAAAATGCCTCTCATTTTGTTAAGATCTGATTATTAGTTTGTTAGAATTTCCATCTTACAAAGGCTTCCATCGCCTCATAATCGGCCAGCCCCAGCTTGTGATAATTCACTGCGGTCTCGCTGTTCCTTTCTTCGGCGCGCACCCAGAATTCCCTTTCGTCATCACCCGGGAATACAGGCCTGTCCTTTTGGGACTGGTGCTGGAAAATGGCATGTCTCTTTCTTTGTACCTCCTGCGGTGAAAGCGGTACGGCCATTTCGATCTCGTGTACCTGGAATTCCTGCCAGGCTCCGCGATACATCCACAGCCAGCAGTCTTTGGTCCATTCTTCGGTCTTTCTGAGCCTGGTTAGGGCTTCAATAATGATCCTGAAACATACGATATGAGTTCCGTGAGGATCGGCGAAATCACCTGCCGCAAAAACCTGGTGTGGTTTTATCTTCTGAAGCAGCTCCATTGTCTGCACCACGTCTTCTTCGGTCACAGGGCTTTTCACCCTTTTTCCTGTTTCGTAGAACGGAAGGGCCATAAAATGAATGTTTTTATCCTGTAGTCCGGCATAACGGGAACCGGCAATAGCCTCGCTCTTTCTTATAAATGCCTTTACATCCTGGATCTCCTTAAGATCGATGTCATTGGGTTGTTTCTTTTCGATGAACTTGCGCATCTTCTCATAGGTGCTCTCCAGTTTACTGGTGTCTTCACCGATACTTTGATTAAAATCTATGGCGAATTCAACGTATCGTAATACATCGGTATCCCAAACCGCTGTATTACCCGAGGTTTGGTAGGCCACGTGCACATCGTGCCCCTGGTCTACCAGCCTGATAAAAGTTCCTCCCATAGAGATTACATCATCATCGGGATGCGGGCTGAAAATAAGGGAGCGCTTCTGTGCAGGCTCGGCCCTTTCGGGACGCTGGGTATCATCGGCGTTGGGTTTTCCTCCGGGCCAGCCGGTGATACTGTGCTGAAGCTGGTTGAAAACATTGATGTTTATATCGTAAGCCGGTCCCTGTTCGGTAGCCAGCTGTGCCATTCCGTTGGCATTATAATCTTCTTCGGTTAGTTTCAGGATAGGTTTGCTGACCTCTCTGGAGAGCCAGATCACCGCTTTTTTGATAAGCTGAGGATCCCAGACGCAATCTTTAACAAGCCAGGGAGTATCGAACCTTGTTAGTTCTGAAGCAGCATCCTTGTCCAGGATGAATTCCACGCTTTCAGACAGCTGAAGGTAAGTTGCAGGAACACTTCCTGAGATTTCTCCCTCTACAGCTTTCTTAATGATTGGGGCTTTTTTCTTGCTCCAGGCCATCAGAATGATCTCGCGGGCCTTGAAGATGGTCCCGATCCCCATTGTGATGGCTTTGGTAGGCACATTTTCTTTCCCTCCAAAATCCCTGGAAGCATCGCGACGGGTGAGGTCGTCCAGGGTTACCAGTCTTGTTCCCGAATTAGGAGCCGAACCGGGTTCGTTGAAACCAATGTGACCGGTTCTACCAATACCCAGCACCTGCAGGTCAAGGCCGCCAACGGCCGAAATTTTCTGTTCGTAAGCCAGACAGTAATCGGCGATATCTTCTTTTTTCAGGGTTCCGTCCGGAATATGGATATTCTCCCTTTTAATATCGATATGATTAAACAATTGTTCATCCATAAACCGAACATAGCTCTGCTTGGCATCAGGCTGCATCGGGTAATATTCATCCAGGTTGAAGGTGATCACGTTTTGAAAACTCAGCCCTTCTTCTTTGTGAAGGCGTATCAGCTCTGCATAAACCTCTACCGGCGTTGCTCCGGTAGCCAGGCCAAGTACTGCATTTTCACCCGCTTTTTGTTTGCTGGTAATGATGTTTGCAATTCTTGCAGCTACTTTTTTGGAAGCGATATGCTCATCTTCATATACACTTACCGGTAACTTCTCAAATCGTGTTTCTTCCAGGAGATTTAATCTGGCCATAATTTTTTAGGTAATTCTATGTTGTTAATATTGTTAGCTCTAGCTAATCTGGGACTTTACAAGGGCTACCTGATCCTTGAAAATATTGTCCATTACCGCTATGGTTCCTCCATAAAGGCTGGAATTAGGCCCCAGATTCGATAATTCTATACTTGTGCGTTCTTTTAACTGCATCATACAATAGGTATTCATTGCCTGCTGTATCGGGGTGGTGATAAACTGTTTGGCTTCAGCTATCTTTCCTTCCAGGATAATGAGTTCCGGGTTGAAGATCTGGATAAGAATAGCGATCCCTTTTCCTAGTTTCACACCTATCTCAGATAATACGTTTATGGCGAACTGGTCGCCTTTGTTTGCAGCTTCAATAATTACTTCGGGCTCCAGTCTTTCATATTCATCATCCATCAGCTTGCTTAAAACCGAGGTTTGTCCTGCTTCCAGTCCTTCTTTTGCCTTTCTCACAAGGGCAAGTCCGGAAGCTTCCGTTTCCAGGCAGCCTCTTTTTCCGCAGTGACAAAGCAAGCCGTCTTCCACCATAGGAATATGGCCAAATTCACCCGCAAAGCCTGAAACTCCTGAATGCATCTTCCCGCCCATAATAATTCCGAGGCCCACACCCCAGTCCATAGAGATCACCAGGACATCGTTTTTCTGTTTCGCAAGACCGTAACGGAATTCGGCCAGGCAGGCACTTTTGGCGTCATTAAGGATGACCACGGGCTTCTTAAAGGTCTTTTCAAATTTGTCCCGAAGTGACTCCGGTTCCTGTTCGGTTAAATAATAGGTGAAGTTCTTCCCTTCTTCGGAAGACACCAGTCCGGGCATACTTATTCCCGCCCCCATTACTTGTTTGGAATTTACATTAGAGGTTTTTATAAGCTCTTTAGACCATTCATGTAAAAGGTCTACAATATTAGATTCAGGTGATATTTCGGTGAACTTGGTCTCTTCAGCAATAATAGAATGATTGTTATCTATGATCGCGAGTTTTATCCTGAAGCGTTCTATATGAATGCTTAGCACAAAGAAGGAGTGTTCTTTAAGGCCAAAAAGATCGGGCTTTCTTCCTCCTTCAGACTTTCCTCGTCCTTTTTTAGCAACTATGCCTTCTTCCATCAGTTGATTGATTAGTGACATAGAAGTTGGGAGACTTATATTGAACCTGCTGCAGATCTCTGCATTAGAGGTGTCTCCATTCAAAAATAGGTGTTTTATGATCTTGATTTTCTGGAGGAACTTCTTCCTTTCCACGTTGTTAATCTGGGAAAGACGCTCTTCAGTAATAAGAAAGTCCTGTAAATATTTAGCCATATGTGTGGTTGTCTAAAAAATTAAATAATTCACTTTTGGCTCAAAATAAGCCTTTTTAAAGAAAGCGATTTATTCGAAATTAAAAATATGCAAAAAAAATAGTTCTCAAAATACTTTTTGTAAAATTTTATAAAAGATTGAATATTTAAATGAAATTTATACTTTTATAAAAAATAAGCCTCCTCAAAATTTAGGAAGATAAGTTTTGAGGAGGGCATTACAAAGTTTCTAATATGAAGACCTCTTCTTCCTCAGCCGGGGAGATAAACTCCGGAAAACAGCGCTACTTTGCCCTGGATGTTCTGCGTGGGCTTACCATTGCTCTTATGGTCCTGGTAAATACTCCCGGAAGCTGGTCTGCCATATATGCGCCTTTTAAACATGCGGCCTGGCACGGCTTCACCCTTACCGATCTGGTCTTCCCCACTTTCCTTTTCGTAATAGGTAATGCGATGAGTTTTAGCCTTAGAAAATATGAGGCTCGTGGCGAAGGCATTTTTTTTAAGAAGGTGGTAAAAAGATCGGCCCTAATCTTCCTGATAGGGCTGTTTTTAAGTGCCTTTCCTTTTGTGTACCGTTCTAACGGGGAATTGCTCCTGAAAGACCTGGCCGGAATGCGCATAATGGGAGTGCTTCAGCGAATCGCGCTTTGCTACTTTTTCGCGTCCTTTATATTGCACTATTTAAAACTGAAGAAATCCCTTGTATTAAGCGGGATCATCTTGCTGGGATATTGGGGTATCATGTGGTTCTTTGGAGATCAGCCCGATCCATACAGCCTTCAGAATAATGCTGCCTTGAAGTTTGACCTGCTGGTATTTCCGCAAGAGAACCTCTGGCGTGGTTTCGGGGTACCTTTCGATCCCGAAGGATTGCTGAGCACCCTGCCCGCAATTGTGAATGTGATCGCCGGTTATGTCTGCGGAAGATTTATACAGAAGAACGGGAATACCCTCAAGACCATTTTCAGCCTTGGGATCATTGGCGTTGTGCTTTTGGCGCTGGGCCAGGTCTGGGATATTTACTTTCCTGTAAATAAAGGGATCTGGACCAGCAGTTTTGTGCTTTTAAGCACCGGATGGGACCTTATTATTTTAGGTGTACTCATATTAATTATAGAAATTGCCGGACTTAAGAAGTGGACCTACTTTTTTGAAGCCTTCGGAAAGAACCCACTGTTCATCTTTATAATGTCCGGTTTGGTTGTGATGCTGATGAATGTAATCTGGGTTAATGGAGGCGCATTAAAAACCTGGCTATACAATAATATGTACTTAAGCTGGTTAAGCAGTTACAATGCTTCCCTGGCTTTTGCCCTTAGTTATATGCTTTTAATGTGGCTGCTGGGTTACTGGCTGGATAAGAAAAAGATCTATATAAAAGTCTGATACAAAAATCTGAAATCAAGAAAAGAGAAATGAGAATGAAGACCCCAATCCTATTTGCAATGGCAGGGCTGTTTTTGAGCCTTCAGTTAAATGCTCAAACTGCGGAAAAAGCAGAGCCCGAATTTCTGAAATATCAGAACAGCAAATGGGTAGATTCCATAATGAAAACCTTAACCCCCAACGAAAGGATCGCCCAGCTGATCCTTGTAGCGGCATATTCCAACAGGGGGGAAGAGCATAAACAGGAGATCCTGAAGCTTGTTAAAAAACAAAAGATAGGCGGGCTCATTTTCTTCCAGGGAGACCCGGAGTCCCAGGCTGAACTGATGAACGATTATCAGCAGGCGGCAGAGGTGCCGCTGATAGGTGCCATAGATGCCGAATGGGGTCTTGGGATGCGCCTGGACAGCACCATTAGCTATCCTTTCCAGATGGCGCTGGGTGCAGTTCAGGATGATGAACTGATCTATAAAATGGGAGAGGAAGTTGCCCGCCAGGTGAAAAGGACCGGGCTTCATATCAACCTTGCCCCGGTGGTAGATGTAAATAACAACCCGAATAATCCGGTGATCAATTATCGTTCGTTCGGGGAAGACAAGCAAAATGTGACCCGCAAGGGGATCGCTTATATGAGGGGGATGCAGGATCATAATGTGCTTACCTCGGCCAAGCATTTCCCGGGTCACGGAGATACAGATACCGACTCTCATAAAGCGCTGCCACAAATAAACCATCCTTTTGAAAGACTGGATTCCCTGGAGATGTATCCGTTCAGGGAGCTTATAGATGCCGGGATTGGCGGCGTGATGGTCGCGCATTTGAACATCCCTGCCCTTGATTCGACCGGAGTGCCTTCAACCCTTTCAAAACCTATTATTACCGGTATACTAAAGGACAGTCTTGGTTTTAACGGCCTTATCATTACCGATGCGATGAATATGAAAGGAGTGACCACCGGTAACGAGCCCGGAGTTGTGGATAAGAAAGCCATTCTTGCCGGGAACGATCTGCTGGAATTCACCGAAGATGTGCCGCGGGCTATTGCTGAAGTTAGAAAAGCAATAAAGAAAGGACTTATTACACAGAAGGAGATCGATGCCCGCGCCCGAAAGGTACTGGCGGTAAAACAATGGGTGGGACTCAACGAATATGAACCAACCCGAACTGAAAACATCCTTAAATACCTTAATACGCCTGGGGCTGTGTTGTTGAACAGACAGCTGGTGGAGGCTTCGCTTACGGTGCTGAAGAATGAAAACAACTTACTTCCTTTGGAGAATCTTGATGAACTGAAGATCGCTTCGGTTTCTATTGGGACAGAAGAAGAAACTGTGTTTCAGGAGACACTGGGGCTTTATACAGATGTGAAGCATTTTCAGCTTGCCGTAGATGCGGGAGAGGAAGAGATTGAAGCCGTAGAAGAAGCTCTTGAAAACTACAATCTTGTAATTGCGGGAATTCACGACCAGAGTAAATACCCGAGAAATTCGGTGAAATTATCGGAAGACCTGCTTGATTTCGTGGAAGACCTTGCGGAAAATGACAATACCATCATTAGCCTTTTCAAAAACCCTTATGTGCTGACCAGGTTTGATGATATTGAAGAGACCCCGGCACTGATAGAGGCTTACCAGGATTCTGAAATCACACAGGAGATGGTGGCGCAGCTTATTTTTGGCGGAATCAGCGCGAACGGAAAATTACCGGTAAGTGCGGGAGACAAGTTTAAGGCAGGAGACGGCCTTGAGGTTGAAGGCGGTATCAGGTTTAAATATACCACTCCTGAAGATGCAGGTATGAATTCGGAAGTACTTTATTCCAGGGTTGACTCCCTGATGAATGAAGCGATAAATGCCAAGGCTATCCCGGGCGGGCAGGTGCTTGTGGCCAAAGACGGGAAAGTGGTGATGTACAAGGCTTACGGGCTTCATAAGTACAGCGATACCATAAAAGTAGAGAAAACCGACCTGTATGACCTGGCTTCGGTGACCAAGATCTCTTCGGCTTTACCGGCCTTGATGAAGTTGTATGATGAAGATAAGTTTGAACTGGAAGCCGGTATAGATGATTACCTTCCTTACTTCAGACACTCCAACAAAGCGGGAATTCCTTTTCGCCAGATCCTTGCACACCAGGCAAGATTCAAGCCCTGGATCCCATACTGGAAAAACACCCTGAGAAAGAACGGGAGTTTTAGATGGAATACCTTTAAAAAGGATTCCTCGGCCAGATTCCCGGTGCAGGTAAGCGAAGATCTTTGGCTGCACAGGAATTACAAGAAGAAGATCTTCAGGGCCATCAAAAAGTCGCCGCTGGAAAAGGAAGCGAAATATAAATATTCGGGTCTGGTTTTTTACCTGTTGCCTTCGATCGTAGAAGAGATCACCGGTGAGGATTTCAGGACCTATATCAACAGGAATTTTTACGATAAACTTGGTGCCACGACCTTAACCTATAATCCTTCCGGGGATTTTCCGCTGGACAGGATCGTGCCTACCGAAAGTGATTTTCTTTTCAGACAAAAATCCATTCACGGAAGGGTGCACGATGAAGGAGCGATTATGATGGGCGGAGTTTCGGCAAATGCAGGCCTTTTTGCCAATGCCAATGATCTCGCAAAACTAATGCAGATGTACCTGAATTATGGTGAATACGGAGGGGAACGCTATATTGCTGAAACGACCCTTAAAGAATTCTCAAAAACCCAGTTTCCTGATAATGATAACCGCAGAGGTCTTGGTTTTGATAAGCCGAACCTGAAATATAAGGGAGAGGATAACAATACCGCAAAGGATGCGAGCAAGGACAGTTTTGGGCATACAGGCTTTACCGGGACTATGGTTTGGGTAGACCCGAAAGAAGATCTTTTATACGTTTTTTTATCGAACAGGGTATTGCCAACTCGTGAAAATACAAGACTATATAAATTAAACACCAGAACTCAAATTCAGCAGGCATTATATGATGCCATTAAAAAATAGGTTTAGATAGATTGCTGGTTAGGAAGGCTTTCAGGAATTCGGTGCAAATTGCCGAAATCTTTGAAAGCTTTTTCTTTTTAAGAGTGAAAAGTTTAAAATGTAAGTAAAGTCTGTATTAAATCATATATTTGTTTGATTTTTTCTTAAAGACCCAAATCATATATGAAGAAAAACTATGCTCTAAATTTATTACCCCTACTAATATTTTTTTCGATTTTTACTTCAGAGACTTTTGCACAAAGTTTTCTTGAAGGACGTTTAAAAACAACTCAGGATGAACCTGTGGCTTTTGCCAATGTCATTCTGCTAAGTGCTTCCGATTCAACGTCGGTTTATAAAGGGGTGGTATCAGACGAGCAGGGTGAGTTTCGTTTTAAGGAGGTTGAAGAAAAGGAATACCTTCTTAAAGTGAGCTTTGTGGGTTATGAGAACTACCAGGATAAAATAGACCTTTCCCAGAATACCCAATTGGAGCCTATTGTAATGCAGGAGGCTGCTTCAGGCCTCGATGAGGTTACGGTAAACGGAAGAAGACCAAAGATCACACAAAGTGTGGATCGTATTACTTTTGAAGTGGAGAACTCGTCCCTTTCTACAGCCAATTCTTTCGAGATCCTTAAAAGGACTCCCGGGGTGATCGTAAGCCAGGGACAATTGCTTATCAAGAACAGGCCGGCGACCGTTTATATCAATGACAGGAAGGTATACCTTACCAACCAGGAACTTCAGCAGTTACTGGAAGGTTATTCCGGGGCTAACGTAAAATCTGTGGAGGTGATCACCAATCCGCCGGCGAAATATGATGCTGAAGGTGGCGCGATCCTTAATATCGTTACCAGCAAAAATATCTCTATAGGTTATAAAGGAAGTGTAAATGCTTCGGCTTCTTACGGAGAAGAACCCAAATATACCGTAGGAACCAGCCAGTATTACAAAACCGACTGGCTTAATGCCTTTGCCAGCTATAATTATAACAGTCGCGAAGATTATAAAAAAGATCTCGGGTCTATAACTTTTTACGATGCCGATGGAAACGAGGAATCTTACTGGAATAATGTTTTTGAAAAGAATACCACTACCAATTCTCACAGCTTAAACACCATTCTTGACTTTACTTTAAATGAAAAGAATTCCCTTAGCCTGAGCGCAAATTTGCTGCTTACTCCTGAAGCAGATTCAGATATCGAGGGGCTTACCTATATCACAAGGCCCGATGCCGAAGCTATATATTTTTATACCACGGAGAGCCGTCTGGAAAATGACAGAGATAACATCATGCTGAATCTTTCGTATAAATCACAGCTTGATGAAAAAGGAACATCCTTATCGGCTATGGCCAATTACATCAAATATGATGATACACAAACCCAGGACCTGACCACGATGTATCATCCGCCTTATGAACTGGAATACAATTCCTTTTATACCTCTGCAAATCAGGAAACTGATATTTATACCGGCCAAGTAGATTTTTCGATCCCGGCGGGTAAAATTGCCCTGGAAACAGGGCTCAAGTATTCGGGGATAGATTCCCGGAGCGGATTGGATTTCTACGATGCCGATCCCAATATGATTCAGCAGGAATACAATGAAAACCTCTCGGATGAGCTGGATTACGAAGAAAATATTTATGCAGCCTACTTCAGTCTTTCCCGGGACTGGGAGAAATGGAGCCTTAAAACAGGACTTCGTGGGGAATATGCCGACGTTCAAGGGATCTCAGCTTCTATGGGGGCGGTGAACGAACAGGAGTATTTTGAGCTTTTCCCGACCTTTTACCTGATGTATTCCCCGGCAGAAGATCATACCTATAGTATGGAGTACAGCCGAAGGATAAGCCGTCCGAGATTTCAGAGCCTGAATCCTTACCGTTATTTTATTAATGAAGATAATTATACCGAAGGAAATCCGAATTTAAAACCGGGGATCTCCAATAAGATCAAATTCAGTTATACCTATAAGAGCAAGTTGAGTTTCGACCTTTACTGGGACCGCATCGATAATTCCATCGCGACCCTGCCTTTCCAGGATAATGAACAGAAGACCCTGAGAACCGTTAGCGATAATATGGATTTTGAGCAACAGTACAGCTTAGACATTTCCTATTATGATTATGTGACAGACTGGTGGTATCTGTACGCCTATGCTTCATTTTTCTATATGCAGGCCGATTTTTATGCCCTTGAAAATAATAACCGGGTGGTGACCAACGATGTGACCAGCACCTATATTATGGCGCAGAATTACCTGACGCTCTCCAAGGACAGGACTTTTTCGGGAGAGGTTATGGCTACTTATCTTCCGGCTTATATTGCCGGTTCCTACCAGTTTGACGATCCGCAATACGGGGTGTCGGTGGGTCTTAGAAAGACCTTTTTCAACAAACGACTAACCGCCACGCTGAATGTGGATGATATCTTTGATTCGATGAATATTCCCCTTTCTTCAAGGTACCTGCAGCAGAACAATTCCTTTTTCGCGATGCCGGAGTCAAGAATGTTCAGGGTGGGACTGCGTTATGAATTCGGGAATTTCAAGCTGCGTGATAACAAGCGTGCTACCGATGCCGAAGAAGGGGAGAGACTTAAGGAAAAGGCCTTATTTTAAAAAACTGCTCTCTAATCATTTTCAGACAAATAGCTAACTTCAATCTTATTTCTTAATTTTGCAGCCCAAATAAGATTATTGTGGCAAAAATAGGAGACATAGATGTAGGAGAATTTCCATTGCTTTTAGCGCCAATGGAAGATGTGAGTGACCCGCCGTTTCGTGCACTTTGCAAGGAACAGGGGGCAGATGTGGTGTATACCGAATTTATCTCTTCCGAAGGGCTTATTCGCGATGCGGCCAAGAGCACGATGAAGCTGGATATTTATGAAAAGGAACGCCCTGTAGGAATACAGATCTTCGGAGCGAACCTTGACTCTATGCTGCAATCTGTTGAAATTGTGGAGAAATCAGGACCCGATATCATCGATATCAACTTTGGGTGTCCTGTGAAAAAGGTGGTTTCCAAAGGAGCCGGTGCAGGGATCCTGAAAGATATAGACCTTATGGTCTCCCTTACCGAAGCTATGGTGAAACACACCAGCCTTCCCGTGACCGTAAAGACCCGTCTTGGCTGGGATAACGATTCCATAAAAATAGTTGAGGTAGCAGAGAGGCTCCAGGATGTTGGCTGTAAAGCGATCTCCATTCACGGAAGAACCCGTAAGCAAATGTATAAAGGCGAGGCTGACTGGGCGCCTATCGCCGAGGTGAAGAACAACCCCAGGATGCATATTCCCGTTTTCGGAAACGGAGATGTGAACACTCCCGAACGCGCCGTGGAGATGCGTGATAAATTCGGCCTTGACGGGGCTATGATTGGTCGTGCAAGTATCGGGTACCCGTGGTTCTTCAGGGAAGTTAAGCACTTTATGGAAACCGGGGAGCACCTTCCTGCTCCAACTATGAAGGAACGCCTGGATGCGGCCCGCCGTCATCTTCAGATGTCAATTGACTGGAAAGGCGAAAAATTAGGCGTTTTTGAAACCCGTCGTCACTATACCAATTACTTCAAAGGAATTCCGCATTTTAAGGAGTACCGGATGAAAATGGTGACCAGCGACGATGCCGCCGATGTATTTGCTGCTTTCGATGAGGTGGAAAGAGACTTCTCCGATTACCAGTTCGCTTAAGCTTCCAGCGCTTTTTTGCTTCTTCCCGCCGCGATATAAGAGGCTATAAGGCCTAATATCCCTATGGTTGCAAGCACGATGAGGATGTTCTCGAACTTTATCTTTACCGGGTAAGGCAAGGTTGGCGTGATCATAACCAGGTCGAACTGCATCTGAAGGTAGATGAGCACAAGGGAGCAGAAAAGTCCCAGCAGTCCGCCGAAAATACACATCAGCATTCCCTGGTAGAAAAATATGTTCTTGATCTGTCTCGGGCTCGCCCCAAGGTTGAAAAGGGTTTTAATGTTCTCCCGTTTGTCCAGGATCACCATAATGATAGACCCTACCACATTGAATAAAGCAATAATAAGCACAAGGGTGAATATTAGATAGACCGCAAGATTCTCGGTATTCAGCATCTTATAGAGCACATCGTTAAGCTGCGCCCTGTTCTTAATGGTGACTTCGTTGCCAAGAACCGCCTTCAGGGCTTCGGTCACTTCTCCGGCATCGGCCCCGGGTTGCAGTTTTATTTCTACGGCCGAATATTCATCAGCCTGCATATCCAGCAGGTCTCTGGCAAAACCGATATTGGCAAAAACATACTTATCATCAAGCTCTTCGTTCACGCTGTAAATTCCGCTAACCACCACCTTTTTCTGGTTGAAGGCATCGGTAGGATTGGTGATCTGTCCCCTCCCGGGTTTAGGCACTAGGATGCGCATTAGGTGGGAATAATTGAAAACGCCAAGATTCAGTTTCCTGGAGATCTCGCTTCCTATCACCACCTGGGCTTCACTGCTGGTAAGCCAGGTGCCGTTAATGATGGCGCTGTCAATTTTTGTGACCCTTTGGTAATTCTCATCCACTCCTTTTATAAATGCCCAGTCGTTCTTAGATCGGTAATCGAGGAAGATCCGTTCTTCAATAATTTTGGTGAACTGAGCCACACCCGGGGTGTTCCTTATCTTGTCCAGCTTAGTGGAATCGATCTTCATCACCTTCCCTTCCGAAGGAAAAAGCTTGAGATCCGGGTCAAATTCATTAGAAAAGGAAAGGCTGAAGTCCCGTAGGCCTGCAAAACCCGAGAGTACGATAAACAATGAAAAGGCCCCTGCAAAAACGCCCACCGCGGCAATAATGGTAATAATGTTGATGGCATTATTGCTGCTTTTGGTAAAGAGGTACCGCTTGGCGATGTAGAGGGGAAATTTCAAATTATTTCTTTTTCCGGCGATCTAATAGATCGGGGTTCGAAATAGGGTTTTCGTTACCTTTAATGGATTTCTCGATATTCTCGATATATTCCAGGCTATCGTCTACATAATAATTGATATCGGGCATTTTGCGCAGCTGGTTCTTGGTGCGCTGTGCCATCTCGTGCTTGATCTTAGGCTTTAATTCGTTTATTTCCTGCAGTATCTCTTCGCCGTGTTTATTCGGAAAAATACTCAGGTAAGCCTTGGCGATGGAAAGGTCGGTAGTGACTTTCACCTTGGAAACAGAAATCAAAATTCCCGTTCTGCCGGCTTCCCTAAGGTTATTCTGAAGGATGTCGGCCAGATCTTTCTGCAATACGCCTCCTATTTTCTTTTGTCTGTTAGTTTCCATAGTGCAAAAATAGCATAATTAAGATTACAAAGGCCTGATGTTTAAGCCTGAATTCTGAAGCTTGCCTTTAACGGGCATACATAAGCCGAAAAAAATAAAGATATTTGTTGGGACAGAATTTTACAAACCTTCAGAGATGAAAAAGATTGAACATATAGGCATAGCCGTAAAAAACCTTGAAGAAGCCAATAAAACCTATAAGGCGGTGATGGGTAGCGAACATTATAAGACCGAGACCGTAGAGAGCGAAGGGGTGGCGACCTCTTTTTTCAGGATAGGCGAAAGCAAGATCGAACTGCTGGCCGCTACCAGCGAAGACAGTCCCATCGCAAAATTCATTGAAAAACGGGGAGAAGGGATCCATCATATGGCTTTTGCGGTAGACAATATCGAGGCAGAGATCAAAAGGCTGGAGGCCGAAGGTTTCAGGCTTATTAATGATAAACCCAAGCAAGGTGCAGATAATAAGTTGGTTGCGTTTATGCACCCCAAAGGCGCTCACGGGGTTTTGGTGGAATTATGCCAGGATATCAACAAATTTGAATAAATTGTTTGGTGCGTAAGGGGCAATTATCTAAATTTGCGCTCCAATTATTCCTTCGGGAATGGGTCCTATAGCTCAGCTGGTTAGAGCACTTGACTCATAATCAAGGGGTCCCTGGTTCGAGCCCAGGTGGGACCACAGAGAAACAGAAGCCTTGCAGAGATGCAGGGCTTTTTTGTTTTTATATTAAAAACGAGATGGGTAAAACTGTTTTTCTTCAGTATAGATTTCCTCTTTTTCCGATAATTTTAAGGATATCAAAATAAGTCGTTTACTAATTCCATTATAAAGAGACCTGCCAAACGATAAATAGTCCTTTCCGGATTATTTTCAAACCTCATTAGACTATAAGTAGACCTCTTCAAACCTCTAATAATCTAAATTTAACTCTTATGCGTATCTCCAGCTGAAGGCTGATTTAATTTTTAAAATCAGATTTTTAAAAAATCCTGTTTTTTCTCTTTTGGTGGGTTAGGCTTAAATAAGTAACAACCTTGAAAATTGTAAATTTTATATCCGATTAAAGTGATAAAACCTGGTTTCGGTTCTTTATTAATTATGATCTCTTCCTTTCTATTCTTCGGAGGGGCTTTAGGTCAGTCAAAAAATAAATCTTACAAAGAGCAATGGCAATTTCCTCCAAAGGATAGTTCATTTATTGTCACGGCGGCGCAGCAACGTGAATTATATGCCACGGAAGAAGAGATGCAATGGTTCAAAGATGCCAAGTTTGGTGTTTTTGTTCACTGGGGGCCGGCACTATTAGAAACCAATGTATTAAGCTGGGGAAGATATGGCGAACGTCCCGGGGCAGGCCGACCTGCCAAAAAAGGAGTGGCCAAAGAGGTTTATGATAATCTTTATAAAAAATTCAATCCTGTAAATTTTGATGCCGATCGCTGGATGAAGCAGGTAAAATCCTGGGGAGCAGAGTATATTGTATTTACTGCCAAACATCATGATGGGTTTTGCTTTTTCGATGCCAAAAATACCGATTACGATATTATGAGTACCCCGTATGGGAAGGACATTGCCAGACAACTTGCTGATGCCGCTCATAAAAATAATGTAAAGCTTTTCTGGTATTATTCTCAACCCGACTGGACGCATCCCGATAATCTAAGGGAAAAGCATTACGAAAACTACCTGCCTTATATGAAAGAGCACCTGGAAACTCTTTTTACCGATTATGGGAAAATAGATGGGATTTTCTGGGATCACCTTGCAACTAAATACTGGCAATGGGACAGCTATCATATTTATAAAAAGATGAAAGAATGGCAACCGGGAATTATCAGTAATGCCCGAAATGGTTTTGGCTGGCCGTTGCAGGATCGCGGGGATTATGATAATCCTGAGCAATCGCTTGGCCCGATTGATCACCACCGCTATTGGGAAGCCTGTTTAACAATGACAGATAAATGGCTGTACAGCCCAAAGGGGCCTATCAAAACATTTGAAAGTGTTCTGGGGATGTTAGTGCAGGTAGCGGGAAATGGCGGAAATCTTCTACTTAATCTTGGGCCTGACGGAAAAGGTGAATTTGTTGAAGAAGAAGTTGAGGAAGTTCAGAAAATAGGAGAGTGGATAGAAAAGTATGGTTATACCTTGAAAAACACCCGTCGTGGAATTTATATGGGTGGGGATTACGGGGCCTCCACTCAGCATGAAGAAACGCTTTATTTACATTTCCTGGAACAACTTTCTGATGACGCGGAAGCAGTTTTTGAACTGCCGGAGCTACCTATGAAAGTCAAGGCTGTGGATGGAGTTACAGAAGGTTTTAAAAATTACAAAGTCGAAAACGGTCATTTAAAGCTCATTTTCGACAAGTCTGATTATCAAAATAACCTGGATAATATCGTAAAACTTGAACTTGCCAAAGATCCTGCAGAATTTGAAAGGATTGAAACCTGGGAAGCTATTCCTGTAGCTGCATCAGAATTTGATGTTTCGGCAAGCTCTTCAGATCGTGATAACCCTGAAGTCCTCTACCAGACTGATGGGAATGTGTTTAGTGAAGGCATTCACCTTAAAAAATGGTGGTCTCCAGCCAAAAATGATAAAAATCCGACACTCACCCTGGAATTTAATCAGCCAAAAAAAATAAGAACAGTCTTACTGAGTGAGCATATCCGTACTCATTCGGTTCGGGATTTTGATATCGAAATCAAAGATCAGAGCGGTGACTGGAAAAGGATCTTCAAAGGCAGTGTTATTGGGGAAGGTTTAAGGATCAGACTTAGCGGAAAGAAAATCTATGGAATACGGCTAGTGGTTAATAAAAGTAGATACAGGACTGAGATTACAGCATTTAATATTTATGAATAAGCTCATTTTTTACATATTTATAATCTTCGGGGTCACACTGAATGCTCAGCGCTCAGAAAAACCCAATGTGATTATCATTCTTGCAGACGATATGGGAGTCGGGGATATTTCAGGAATAAATCCGGATTCAAAGATCGCCACGCCTAATATCGATAAATTGCTAAAGAAGGGTATTCGGTTTACCGATGGTCATTCTTCCTCTTCGGTTTGCACTCCTTCAAGATACAGCCTCCTTACAGGGCAATATTCCTGGAGAACGAGACTGAAGAAAAAAGTACTTCATGGGGATAGCAGAGCAATGATAGATCCTTCAGTAAAAACTATTGCAGGAGTCTTTAAGAATAGCGACTACAAAACGGCAATGATTGGGAAATGGCATCTTGGATGGGACTGGCAGACGAAGAATGGTGAAATATTGCAGGAAGATCCTGAAAATCCGTATTGGATCGCAAAAAATGATGCCGCTAAGATCGATTATAGAAGGCCTTTTAAAGGCGGTCCAACAGATCGTGGCTTTGATTATTTCTACGGGATTAATGCGTCTCTGGATATGCCTCCCTATACGTTTATTGAAAATAATAAAGTGGAGACTCTGCCAGATTCGAACTGGAAAGGACAGGGAAGAAAATCTGAAGGTCCCAAGGCACATCAAAAATTTATGCGTGGCGGTGTTGCAAAACCAGGTTTCGATCCGCAACAGGTATTCCCGGTTTTAAAGAATAAAACTATTGAATATATTCAAAATGCAGACGCAAAAGCTCCGTTCTTCTTATACGTTTCACTTACAGCTCCGCATACTCCGGTTTTGCCAGATGAGAAATTTAAAGGAAAAAGTGAAGCCGGTGCTTATGGTGATTTTATTGAGCAGATAGATGCTGCTGTTGGGGATATCGTTGCGGCTGTTGAAGAAAAGCAAATTTCAGAAAATACCATTATAATTTTTACGGCCGATAATGGTGCTTCCAAATCTTCCTTTCCTAAAGAGTTTGAAGCGAAATTCGATCATAAACCAAGTTATAATTTCAGAGGAAGAAAAGGCTCTTTGCATCAGGGAGGGCATGCTGTTCCTTTTATCGTCAGCTGGCCGGGGATAGATCCTAAAACTATTGATACCCCGGTTCTGCAAAACGATTTCCTAATGACTTTTGCAGATCTGCTGGATGTGGAAATCGATGAAAACGAAGCTGTTGATAGTTTTAGCCTTATGCCGTTAATTACCGGGGATGGAACTTACCATAGAGAGGCTTCGGTTTATAACAATTTTGGCGGATGGTTGTCTATAAGAATGGGTGACTGGAAAATGGATATGACAAGGTCCCGAAAAAAGACCAGTTTGTATCATATAAAGCAAGATCCGCAGGAAGAACTTAATTTGGCTGGAAAGCCCAAATACAGAGAAATTCAACAAAAACTGAAAGAAAAGCTATCAGAAATAATTCTAAATGGCCGCAGCACTCCCGGCAGGAAATTGAAGAATGAAGGTCCGGAAATCTGGGATCAGTTATTCTGGCTAAAACCTTAAGGAATTGAAACATATTTTAAACATACTTCTTTTTGTGGGTTTTGTGCTGAATGCTCAGCACCCAGAAAAACCTAACGTCGTTTTTATCCTGGCTGATGATCTTGGGATCAACGCACTTCACTGCTATGGAAATGAATATGTGGAATCGCCAAATATCGACAGGCTTTTTGCTGAAGGCATGCATTTTACCAATGGATATTCCAGTGATCCAACCTGTGCGCCATCACGTGCTTCCATCATGAGCGGCCAGTATGTGCCCAGGCATAAGGTTTACAGGGTGGTAGACCGGTACAAGAAAGATTCGGTGACCCTGCGTCATATGAAATATCTGCCTCCGGAGATCAATCAGACCAAAGGGGAAGGAAAAGGAATGTCTTCTGAAAAAATAACCATTCCCGAAACTTTACGAAAAAACGGATATACAACTGCGGGCTTTGGAAAATGGCATTTAGGAAGAAAGAGCATGGGGATGAAGAATCAGGGTTTTGATGATGCGATAGAAGTCACGGGTCATTATGATTTCAAGATCCATTCAGAAGTAAAAATCGATAAACCTGATTCCCTCTATTCTTCAGATTTTATTACAGGAAAGGGTATAGAATTTATGAAAAAAGCGGTGAAGGATAAGAAACCTTTTTTCCTGTATCTGCCGTATTATTTAGTTCATAAGCCACTTGAGCCAAAACCGGAAGCTTTGAAACATTTTCGGAAGAAATATAAGGGAAATAAAGAGCTGAAAGAAGATGATATCAAGGTGCTTGCGATGATAAAAAGTCTGGATGAAAATGTGGGGCAGGTCCTTCAGGCCATTGATAATCTTAACATTGAAAAAGAGACCATAGTTGTTTTTGTTTCAGATAATGGGCATTATAAAACAGATGGAAAGATTTTCAATAAACCATACCGGGGTTTCAAGGGCCAAACTTTTGAAGGTGGCATAAGGGTTCCCTATATTTTCAAATGGCCAGGGAAGATTCCTGCAAAAACCAAAAGCGGGGAGCCTGTAATCCACGTGGATATCTATCCTACTATTTTAGGCTTGACCGGTACTCCAAAACCGGAAAATTATGTGTTGGACGGCGAAGATCTCAGCCCGGTATTATCAGGGAAAAAAGATCATTTAAACCGGGAAGCTTTGATATGGCAATACACCAATTATGCCCGTTACCGTCCAAAAAAGAAGAGTTTTGCATCAAGTTGGGTGAACGTAATTCAAAAGGATGGTTTTAAACTTACCGAAGATGTAGAGACTGGGAAATTCTATTTATATTATCTTAAGGAAGATCCATATGAAACTGAAAATGTGGTGAACGAATATCCGGAGAAAGCTGGTGACTTAAAAAAAGAACTCGAAAAATGGAAGAGAGAAACGCAATCGGAGGAGCTAGTTGCAAACCCTGATTATATTGAAAGCGAATGATCTCAAATATTTTAAATACCTTATTTAAAAATTCAGTTTGAAGAAAATACTTCTGATATTATTTTTTTGGAGCACCTGTATAACAGCTCAGCAACAATTCCGATTTAAAAAATTGTCTTTTGAGGAAGGGGTGAGCCAGAGTATTGTCTACGCTATTTCTCAGGATTCCATCGGAAATATCTGGATGGCCAGTGAAGAGGGCGTTATCAGGTATAATTCCAAAAATTCGGAAACCTATAATAAATATGACGGCCTGCCCGATGAATTTGGAACACGCATCAGGACCATTTTTATAGATTCCGGGAACAAGGTCTGGATTGGAGGTGAAAACGGGATCGCCTATTTTGATGAAGGCGAAAATGATTTCAAAAAGATAGAATTATCGGGGAATTTACAGCCTTCCCTGGTAAAATTCTTTGCTGAAGACGAAGATGGGAATCTGTGGGTAGGTTGTTTTAATGGCCTTTGGAAATTAACCCATAAAGGTGACAACACACAGGTAAAAAGGGTTCAGAATCTTCCCAATGTTCAAACGGTTCATTATATAAACAATAGTATTCTTGCCGGAACAGATTCGGGTCTTTACAGAATTGATACCCAGACCGGAGAAATCGTGAAACTTACGGGTCTTAATAAAGACTATAGTGTGACCGATCTTGCGAGATTGAATGATACTACGTTCATCATTGGTACGAGAAGGAATGGGATCATACTTACTGATAATGATTTTAATTTTAAAAGGAATATAGATCTTCCAACAGGCCTGCGTGACTTTCCTGTTTTTGATCTTATTGTTCAGGGGGATAAAGTTTACATTGCTACAGATGGGGCAGGTCTTATAGTTACCAACCGGGTTTTTGAGCAATTCGAAATTTTCCAGAGCGATGAAGATGATCTCAACTCAATTTCCAGTAACGGAATTTATGATATTCATATAGGCCGCGAAAATATCCTCTGGATAGCAACTTATGGAGGTGGTGTTAATTACTACAACCCGACCTCTAATAATTTTTCGGTATACAGGCATATTATAAATGAACCCAACAGCTTGTCCAATAATTTTGTGCGAGCCATAGCCGAAGATGATAAAGAGCGTATCTGGTTCGGGACTAAAAAGGGGATCAGTATTTTTGATAAGAAAACAGGAGCGTGGAAATATTTACCTAATCTTAAAGAAACCGGGAATACAACTTTTTCTGAAATCATTCTTGCCCTGGAGCCCGATGGTGAGAATATGTGGGTTGGGACTTATGATAGCGGGGCCTATAAGGTTTCCACGAAAGATCTGGCTACCAAACACTTTTCTTCCCAGGAATTACCATCCTTTGGATTAAACAAGATCTATGATATTTACCGTGATAAAACCGGAGATATTTGGTTTGGTGGTATAGACGGCGAGCTTACCCAGCTTAAGGAGAACGGCCAGGTCTTCACTTTTAATATCAACCAGGTAAAACATATAATTTCCGGGCCCGGGAATACCATCCTTATTGCGGGACGTAATGGCGTTCATCAGCTGGACCCGGAGAGCGGCAGGATCACTCAGTTTACAAAACTTACTCCGGGAAACAACCAATTTGACTATTTCACGATTAACGCAATTGCCAGTTATGATGAAAACCAACTGTTGGTAGGCACTAATGGCGGAGGCCTGCTCATTTATAATACCGAAGATCAATCTATTAGAGGTCTGAATAAAGCAAAAGGAATGCCCTCCGATATCATTCAGGGAATTCTGATAGGCGATGAAAATGAAATCTGGGCCAGTACTACCAGTGGTCTTGTAAATCTGGATCTTAAGGCAAATGATACTTTAATCAGGGTTTATGATGAAAGCGATGGATTGTCGGGAACCGAATTTAACTACGGAAGCTTTAAAAAACTAAAAGGAGGCTTAATGGCTTTTGGAGGCACCCGGGGGGCCACAGTTTTTAACCCTTCAAAGATTCAGGAGGCAAATATGGAGCCTAAAATTTTCTTTGAAGATTTCAGTCTTGCCAACAGCAGTGCAAATGAAGAGCATAATCCCTTAAAAAAATCGATAAATGTCACTGATAAGATCGACCTGAAATATAACCAGAATTCTTTCTCTTTTCGGTTTGTAGGAGTCCTTCACAACGGTAGTTCCAAGATCCGGTATTCCTGGAAACTGGAAGGTTTTGAAGAAGAATGGACGGAGCCTTCAACATTAAATGTGGCGAGTTATACCAACATGGGGCCGGGAAACTACACCTTTAAGGTAAAGGCTGCGAATCGTATGGGGGAATTTGGTCCGCCCCGGGAGATCAATATAGAAATTCATTCCCCCTGGTATAGCTCTCCCTTAGCAATACTTGTATACGTTATACTTTTAGCGGGAGTATTTCTTTTAGTTGTTTATGTTACTTCAGCTTTTGTTAACAAGAAAAATGCTGAGCAACAGGTCGATTTCTATAACAATCTCACCCACGAAATTCGAACTCCTTTGGCCATTTTAATGTCTTCTCTGGACAATTATTCCAGAAACAGATCTGATGACCAAAACAACACCCGTCTTAAAGGAACTATTAAAAGGCTCAATTCCCTCTTTGAACAGATGCTTACCTACCAGAAATCCACAACTGGAGATTCCTACCGGGATGTGGATGCAATAGCTCCCCAGGCTCATATTGCTGAACTGGCTGAAGATTTTGAACCTATGCTGGAGGAAAGGCATCTTGAAATTGAATTTAATAATGAGTGGAATGAAGAGCTCTTTTATTTCAACAAGGAAGATTTTGATAAAGTGATCTTTAACCTTATTTCTAATGCAATTAAATATTCATTTGATAATGAGAAGATCACTTTAAAGACCAGCAAAAAGGATGAGTTCTTAAAAATCACCATTACCGATAAGGGAATTGGGATCCCAAAAGATCAGCAAAAAAATATCCTGAGGAGGTTTTACAGGGCCCGGAATGTTGTTAATAGTCAGAAACCGGGCACAGGCCTGGGGCTTATGCTGGTAAAGAATATCGCAGAGAAGACGGGCGGAGAAATCTCCTTTGTTAGTGAAGAAAATAAGGGGACCACTTTTACGGTCTTTCTTAAGAACATGAAAACTGCCTATAAAAAATCGGCGATTTTAGAGAAGTCTGAAAGCACCCCAATCAATCTGGCCGAAACAGGGCAACTCACCGAATTCAGTGATAGTAAAATACTGATTGTAGAAGATAACGACGACCTAAGAAATGAACTGGTGAAGATCCTGGGGAATTATTTTCAGATTTATGAGGCAAAGAATGGCAGGCAGGGACTTGAAATGGCATCCCAGGTATACCCCGATCTCATCATCACCGATCTTATCATGCCGGTAATGGACGGGCAGGTTATGACCAGGAAGATAAAATCTGATATCAATCTTAATCATATTCCTATCTTTATGTTAACGGTACTCCAGAACCGAAGTCAGAAGTTGGAAAGCCTGGAACATGGGGTCTCAGAATATCTCGAAAAGCCCATAGATATCAACTTATTGATCGCTAAAATCTTCAACTCGCTTAACTGGCAGAAAAAACTTCAGAAGAGATATCAGGAAGAATCGGAGCTGGAAACCGCGGTAAAATTCAGGAATGAAAGCGATGAAAAATTCATCAAGGAAATTGAAGCATATATTCTGGAAAAAATAAGAGACGAGAGCTTTTCTGTACATGATATCTGTGAAAAGTTCAATATGAGCCGTACTTCGCTGTATATGAAACTGAAAAACCTGATAGACCTTTCTCCTCAGGACCTTATTATTAATACAAGGTTAAAATTCTCGAAAAACCTGCTTATCAATACCAGGAAGAATATTAAGGAGGTGGCATACGAATCCGGTTTCAGCAACCCAAAATACTTCAGCACCTCCTTCAAGAAGTTTTACCATCTCACCCCAAGTCAATACCGAACCAGGATAAAATCTAAAATTGAATAGCCTTTATTAGGTTCTGAATTATCTGCCTGAAAAATTTCGTTTTTCGCACAAAATAAGAGGTTTAATTGTTAAAATAGTAGGTTTTAGACGGTTTTTAAACCTTTTTAGATATTATTCAGACTTAAATTACACCCTTCATAGACTAATTTAGTGCTATCGAATTAACATAAATCGTGATGATAAAACAAAAATACCTTTTACTTCTGCTTTTTGTATGTCTTAACTCAATCGTTGTAGCCCAGCAAAAAATTACGGGGACTATTATTGATGAAAATAATATTCCACTTACGGGTGCAACCATTTTTGAGAAAGGCACTTCAAATGGAGCAGCAGCTGATTTTGATGGCGAATATGAAATTACCGTGAGTAATTCTGATGCTATTCTTGTTTTCAACTTTCTTGGTTATGAACAAAAGGAGGTCCCTGTAAACAATCAATCTGTAATAGACGTTCAAATGGCACCCGCTGCCGAGAGCCTGGATCGAGTGGTGGTGGTAGGTTATGGTGAACAAACCAGGGGACAGGTTACGGGTTCTATTACATCTCTTGAGCCAAGCGATGAAGAACTCGAAAATTCCAACTCGGTAGAAGACTATATTCAGGGTAGAGCTTCGGGGGTTTACGTTAGTTCGAATGGTTTTGAGCCCGGAGCTCCTACCTCTATTAAAATTAGAGGTACCAACAGTCTTACGGGAAACTCCCAGCCTCTTTACGTAATAGACGGGATCATCGTGAACTCTGCTACAGAAGATGTTGCAGATCCTTTGACCGGGGGGAGCAGTTATTTGTCTCCACAGGCCGGGATTACTGGCTTGAATCCGAGAGATATTGAAAGTGTGGAAATCTTAAAGGATGCTTCCGCTACCGCCATTTACGGTTCCCGTGGATCTAACGGGGTGGTGATCATTACTACTAAACAAGGGGAAGAAGGGAATGCTAAATTTGAGTTCAGCATTCAGTCCAGGTTTGGAAGCATAGTAAATGACATTGATGTTCTCGGGTCAGACGATTATATCGCCTACCAGAATGAATATCGTGAACTACAAGGCTTTAGTCCGAACTTCTATATATATGAAGATGGCAGTGTTGCCGAATTTCAGAACAGTGAGGATTATATGATCGCAAATTCGGCCCTTATTCCGCGACTTGTTCCTGTAAACTGGAGCGATTATACTTACCAGAACTCTCTTAGCAATACCTACAGGCTTTCGGTTAGCGGGGGCTCAGAGACCACAAAATATTATATTTCCGGGGGGTATACCGAGAATGAGGGTATCGTACCTCGAACTTATGCAAGGACCGGAGATTTTAACCTGAACCTGGTTCAGGATCTGAATGAAAAAACAAAATTAAGAACCAAGATATCAGCCTCTTTAAGCAAGAATTCTGCTTCTAAGGGTACCGACAATCTTGGGGGTACCAATAACAACCTTATAAGAAATATTTATTCTGCCGCGCCTTTTTTTGGGGTGCAGTCCAACCGGCCCGATGAGGTAGGTAGTGCCGACCTGGAAAATGTATTTGAAGGTCCACTCGCCTGGCTTCAGGATTATGATGATTTTGCCAATGAGTTCAGAACCCTTGCCAGGGTTAAACTGGACTGGAAGTTTGCTAAGAATTTCACCTATTCCCTGAATCTGGGAGGTGATTACCGCTATAAGGACAGGTCTATCTATTACGGGCTTAACTTAAGAAGAGGTGTTGAAGTTGGTGGTGAAGCCGGTTACAGTGAGTTAAAGCGGTTTAAGTACAATATTGATAATATCATAGAATATAAGAACCGCAGCCTGAAGGGAGGTCACAACCTTGACGCAATGGCAGGTTTTATAGTTGATAGTAAATCTATAGAAAGAAACTCCATTAACGGTACCGGATTCCCTTTACAGGATCTTAGAGGAGACGGACTTTCCAACGCAAGTATTTATCAAAGGTATTTTCTGGGGAAAGAAGAAGAACTTATACTCTCTGCTATTAGCCGTATCTCCTATAATTATAAATGGAAATATTTGATCAACTTCAGTTTCAGGGCAGATGGAAGTTCCAACTTTTCCAAAGGTAACCGCTGGGGTTATTTCCCTGCTGTGGGGGTGGCCTGGAGAGCTGAAAAAGAAAAATTCCTTAAGAACAGCGAAACCATTTCCCAGCTTAAGTTAAGGCTTGGATGGGGGTTAACGGGTAACCAGAACATTAATCCATATTCCTTTTTTGCGAGTTACGTGACTCCATCTACGGTTTATGCTGATGGTAACGAGGCAGTCCCAACCACCGTTCCGGGTAACCTGGTTAACCCCGAACTTACCTGGGAAACTACCAGCCAGTATAACGCCGGGATAGATTTTGGAATACTTGATGACCGCTTTAGCTTTACCGCAGATGCTTATTATAAAGATATTTATGATCTGTTGATCTATTTCCCTCTTCCCGGATCTGCCGGAGGATTTGAGGCCTACCCGGCCAACCGGGGAGCCCTGGTGAACAAAGGGATCGAGTTTTCTCTAAACGCTGATATCATAGATAATGATGATTTTACCTGGAATTTCTACGGAAATATTTCTTTTAACCGTAACGAAGTTGGAAATCTGACCAACCTTCCCGTACAGGATTTTGGAACCGAGAGAGGTGCCGGTTTCCTTGGGAATAATATCTCCGGAGGTAATTACTTTAAGAGTGCCGCCAATATCTTCCTTGAAGGAAGACCCGCAGCAGTATTCTTTGGGTATGAGACCAATGGCATCATCAACAACGAAGAAGAACTGGCTAATGCCGTGCCGTTTAACGGTGTAGAGCCACAGCTTGGAGATGTCTATATGGTAGACCAGAATGGAGATGGAATCGTAAACGATCAGGACAGAACCATTATTGGTGATCCTAATCCTGACTATAACTTTGGGATAGGGTCTTCTATCAAATATAAGAACTGGTCACTGAATGTGCTCTTTAACGGAGTTCAGGGGATGGATATAGCCAATGCAAACCTTCAGAGAACAGATTATGCAGAGACCAACTCAAACAATATCAGGCCTAACGCCTATTTTGATGCGTGGAGACCAGATAATCCTGATGCACAGTATCCAAGGGTTGGCTATGATCTTGTAACCGATATAGATTTTACAGATCGCCTTGTTGAAGATGCAAGTTTTGTAAGGTTAAGTAATTTGTCTCTTAGTTACCAGATCCCTCTAAAGGAGGACTCCTTTATAAACAGCGCTAATATTTCAGTTTCCGGTCGTAATCTGGCCCTTTGGACAGATTATACAGGATTCGATCCTGAGGTTGAGAGTTACTCTTATGACCCCTTACGAGTAGGGGTAGACAGGAACTCTTTCCCTAACCAGCGCACCTATTCCATTGGCTTAAATGTAAGCTTCTAAAGACCTGAAAATGATGAAAACTGAAATTATGAAAAATATAGATAACCAAAATATACTTAGATCAATGACAATTTTCTCCAGTAGAATTATATGGATTTGTCTTCTAGGGAGCTTTTTATTCATTGGATGTTCTGATGAACTTGAAAAAGAGCCGGAGACAAATTTTGCCGAAAGTCAGGTTTTCACCACTGAAGAAGGAGTGGAGACGGCTGTGAACGGAATTTACCTGGCTATTTCCAGCGGAGCTTACCACGGTTCGGCCTATCACGGTTTAGTAGCACCGGTTTCGGGAAAATTCTATTCTCAACAAGGCTCCAGTGAAGACGCCACCCGGTTGGAAACCTCTCCTTCCAATATCTGGCTTGTTAGAATGTGGCCACAGATGTATTCGGCTATAAATAACGCCAATTTAGTTATCGCTAATCTGGAAGACCAGAATCTGTCGCTGAGCAACAGGGAGGCCGCGCTTGGAAATGCCTATTTTGCAAGGGCTGTGGTTTATTTTGACCTGGTGAGATTTTTCGGGGCGGTGCCCTTAAGAACCACTCCGGTAAATGATGATGAACTTTATTTACCCCGTACCCCTGTAGATGAAGTTTATGCGCAAATTATTAATGATTTTGAGAAAGCGGAAGAGTTACTCCCTGAAAATCCTGCGTACGAGGGCAGGCCAAAAAAATATGCTGCAAATGCATTCCTGGCCAAAGTGTACCTGACACGTGCAAGTGGACCAGATGGAGATCCTTCCTTCTATAGTAAGGCCAAGGAAGAGGCCTTGAAGGTTGTTGGGAAGTACAGCCTGGTGCCTACCTATGCAGAGCTTTTTGATATCGACAATGAAAATACCAGTGAATCTATCTTTGAACTTCAGTATGGACATACCGGCGCTATTCGTAATTCTGAAGCGGCCAGGAGCTATACCCCAAGTAATTCAGCCTTTGTGCCGGGTACCATCAGGACATTCGGGCGTTATAAGCCTAATAAGGAGACGTATTCCAATCACGCGGAACAATATCCCGGAGACCCCAGGATAGATGCGACCTTTATTTATAACTCCTATCCCCTAAGCAATGGCGGTGAGGAAGAAGTGTACCCTGTTCAGGTGAACGGAAATGACGGTTTTCCTTACATAAGAAAATACCTTGACCCAACATATAACGGAACCACAACCAAAAGAAACTTCTTAAAACTAAGGTATGCAGATGTTTTATTGATGCTGGCTGAGATTGAGAACGAACTCAACGGGCCGGGAAGTGCATATCAGTATGTGAACCAAGTACTGGCCAGGGCCCGTAATACCGGGAATGGTATGGCCGATGAACCTGCCGATTGGGGGGGTATGACCCAGGATGAATTCCGAAAAAGGATCCTTAAGGAAAGACAATACGAAATGCTTGGTGAGGGACACGAATGGTTTGACACCCGAAGAAATGGGTATCAGTACCTGTTAAACGAAGTGGTCCTGCTTCATAACAATTTTATAGACAGCCTTAGTAATGAGTATCCTAGATTAAGGGATTATATCTATCCAGATGATTCAAAGAACATGCTCTTGCCAATCCCTTTTAACGAGATAAGTCGTAATCCGGAAATTAACGAACAGAATCCTGGATATTAAATAAAAATAGAAGTTTCGAAGAATGGATCTTAACAAAATAATTATACTGTTTTTTGCTATAGTAATTTCTCCCCTTAAATCTCCTGCACAGGAACTTCCCTATCAGGATGCCTCTTTGAGTGTTGAAGAACGACTCAACGACCTGATGAGCCGGATGACACTTGAGGAAAAGGCGGGGCAAATGTGCCAGTATGTGGGTATTGAGCATATGTTGAAGGCCAGCGGGAATCTTACAGAGGAGGAAATGAAAAAAAGTGATGCCCAGGGTTTTTATCCGGGCATCGATGCCGAAGATATGCGTGAGCTGGTAAGAGAGGGGAAGATTGGATCTTTTTTACACGTGCTTCACGCTGAAGAAGCCAACAAGCTTCAAAAACTTGCCAAAGAATCCCGCCTTGGAATTCCATTATTGATAGGTATTGATGCTATCCACGGGGATGCCCTGGTGGAAGGGACAACTGTTTATCCGTCGCCTATTTCCCAGGCAGCCACTTGGAATGACAAGCTGCAGTTCAAAGCCAGTCAGCAAACTGCAAAAGAAATGAGGGCTACCGGAAGCCACTGGTCTTTTACACCAAATATCGACGTGCTTCGTGACCCCAGATGGGGAAGAACAGGAGAGACCTTTGGAGAAGATCCTTACCTGGTAGGAAATATGGGGGTAGCTACCATAAAAGGGCTTCAGTCTGATAGCTTCGGGCCTGCAAATGTTATCGCCTGTGCCAAGCATTTGATTGCCGGAAGCCAGTCGGTTAACGGGATCAATTCGGCTCCAACCGATGTTTCGAAAAGAACGCTTTACGAGGTATTCCTTCCACCCTACCGAAGAGCTATACAGGAAGCCAATGTTTTTTCAATAATGGCGGCCCATAACGAAGTAAACGGAATTCCCGCACACATGCATAAGGCTTTGATGACCGATCTGCTTCGTGAGGAATGGGGCTTTGAAGGATTTTATGTGAGCGACTGGAACGATGTGTCACGCATCTATTCCCTACATAAGGTAGCAGAAAGTTTTCAGAGAGCTTCTGAACTTGCTGTGTCTGCCGGCCTGGATATGCATATGCACGGCCCTGAATTTTTTGACCACGTTGTGGAAGGCGTGAAAAATGGAAGTATCCCTTCAGAAAGAGTAGAGCAGGCTTGCAGGGCTATCCTGGAGGCTAAATTTAGACTTGGCCTTTTTGAAGAGGCACTGGTTGAGGAAAGTGAGGTTGCTGGTGAATTATATACACCCGAACATCAGGCCACCGCACTGCAGCAGGCAAGAGAAGCGATGACCCTGCTTAGAAATGATAATATTTTACCCCTTCAAGGTTCCGGAAAAAAGCTTTTTATCACCGGTCCTAATGCGAATAATATGACCACGCTGGGTGACTGGGCCTCTCCCCAGCCTGAAGATAAATTTATAACCGTCTATGAAGGGATTAAAGAACTGGCCGAGAGCAAAGGGCATTCGGTAGACTACTTTGATATAGGAGAACGCTCTAAGGAGATCACCCAAGCTATGATTGAAAATGCCGCTGAAAAGGCCGGAGCTGCAGATGTTGCTGTTCTGGTACTGGGAGAGAACTCTTTCCGTCACGACTGGCCGAATAAAACAACCGGTGAGAATATAGACAGGGCCTCTCTTCAGCTATCAGGAAATCAGCTGGAACTCGCGAAGGCAATTCATAAGGCGGGCAAACCTGTTATTGTGGTATATGTTAGCGGTAGTCCTATTTCAGAACCCTGGCTTCAGCAGAATGCCAGGGCGATATTAAATGCCTGGGAGCCGGGAAGTTTTGGTGGACAGGCCGTGGCTGAAGTGCTTTTTGGGGATTATAATCCGGGAGGAAAACTTCCACTAACGGTTCCAATGTCGGTAGGCCAGCTTCAGATGGTATATAATCACAAGCCTTCTACGTACAAACATAAATATCATGGAACGCCGAAGAAGCCGCTTTACCCATTTGGGTACGGATTGAGTTATACTTCTTTTGAAATATCACAGCCCGAAATTTCGGCCACTAAAACCGATTTTTCTACAAAGCCTGTAGTAAGCTTTAAAGTTACGAATACGGGGAATATGAAGGGTTCAGAGGTAGTACAGTTATACATCAGGGATGATTACAGTATGGTGACCCGGCCCGTAAAAGAACTTAAAGCCTATAAAAGAGTGGAATTGGAACCCGGGGAAACAACGGAGGTTGAATTCCGGATCACCCCCGAAAAACTGGCCTTTTATGATATGGATTTCCATCCTGTAGTGGAAGAAGGCGACTTTACCATAATGCTGGGGAATTCATCGGCAGACAAGGATCTGAAAACCACAAAACTTAGAGTAACTAAAAATATTGAACTAATAGAATAGCTATGAAACTGAAAATATTAACGTGTTTAACTTTTGTCTTTATCAGCATTGTGGCGGTTTCATGTAAGGATAGTAAATCGGAAGCTAAGGAAGAGGCCACCACCGAACAGGAAAGGCCTAATATTATATACATTATGGCAGATGACCTTACCACGCAAGCCATCACTGCCTATAATGACAGGTTTAAAGGAATTGCTGATACTCCCAATATGGACCGTCTGGCAAAGGAAGGAATGATCTTCCAGGATGTACTTGTGACCAACGCTATTTGTGGTCCTAGCCGTGCTGCCATCCTTACCGGAGATTACAGTCATGTAAACGGATATTATAAGAATGAAAGCGGAGGTAAGTTTGATGCCTCACAGTGGACCTTCCCACAGCAATTTCAGAAGTCCGGGTATAAGACCAGTTTATTCGGGAAATGGCATTTAGGAAGCGAACCCAAAGGCTTTGATGAATTCAAATACCACGCTTCAGCGGGTCAGCAGGGCCACTACTGGGATCCAACCTATAACGAAAATGGAAAAGAGGTAAAGGAGAAAGGCTATGCCACCAACCTCACTACCAATTTTGCCCTGGACTGGTTACGTAAAAACAGTCAGGATGAAAAGCCCTTTCTTATGCTGCTTCAGTATAAAGCGCCGCACAGGCCCTGGGAGCCAGATAAGAAATATGAAGAACTTTGGGAAGACCAGGAATTGCCTTATCCCTCAACTTTCAATGACGATTATGCAGGCCGTGAAAAGACAGCCGGAGATACCGATATGACGATGGACTTTTTTCACCGTCGCGATATGAAAATGAAAACTCCCGATGACCTTGAAGGAAGTGCCAAGAGGCGCTGGGAATTGTACGGTGCAAAAAGAGGAGAAGTGGTGATTCCTGAAGGAATGAGCAAGGAAGAGGCCAGAAAATGGCGATACCAGACATTTATCAAAGATTACCTTGCTACCATCAAATCTGTAGATGACAATATTGGCAGGGTGCTGGATTATCTGGATGAAAATGGTCTAACGGAGAATACGATGATCGTTCTAACTTCAGATCAGGGATTCTATCTCGGGGACCACGGATTTTTTGATAAACGCTTTATCTATGAAGAATCACTCAGAATGCCTTTTATAGTAAGGTATCCCGGAACAGTAGAGGCCGGGTCTGAAAACACCGATTTAATAGCCAATATTGATTTCGCACCAACCCTGCTGGATGTTGCCGGAATTGAAACCGATAAGAAAATGCAGGGGGAAAGCTTTGCAAAGGCACTTGAAGGGAAAGAACTTGAAAACTGGAGAGACGGGGTTTATTATCACTATTATGAATTTCCCTACTGGCATCATGTGCAGCCGCATTATGGCATCCGTACCGACAGATATACTCTTGCACACTTCTACTATAATATAGATGAATGGGAGCTTTACGATAACAGGCAAGATCCTGAGCAATTGAACAATCTTATTGATGATCCGGAATATGCTGATGTAGTGAAAGAGCTCAAAGCGAAGTTGAAGGAACTTATGAAAAAGTATCATGACGATAAATCCCTTGAGGAATTCAGGGAGATCACCGATAAGGACTTTGGAGATATAGTAGAGAGAAAAGGAGAAACCGTTGAAGATATTATAAACGAAAAGAGTGAAAAATGAAAAAAATAATCCTATTCATATTTATATGCCTTGTAGGTTCAAATAATGTATCAGCACAGGAGACAGGGAAAAGGAACATCCTGTTCATTGCGGTGGATGACTTGAAGCCCTTGCTGAGCAATTACGGGGAATCACAGATGAAAACCCCTAATTTCGACAGGCTGGCAGAAATGGGTGTTACCTTTACCAATGCTCATGTTCAGTATGCCGTTTGTGGTCCATCCAGGGCCAGTGTGATGACCGGGACCTATCCAGACAGAACCAAGGTGTGGGATCTTCATACCGATTTTAGAAAGTCTGCTCCCGATTTGATCTCGATGCCGGAATACCTGATCTCCCAGGGCTATGAAACTACCGGAATAGGAAAGATCTATCATAAGGGCTCCTCATCTCCGGGACACGATGGTAAAAGCTGGAGCATTCCCCATGTAATACCCCAGGATTTTGATCCGAAATACGGAGATCCTGCCTTTAATACCTACCAGGATCCTGAAACCAAGGCTAAAATGGAAAAGTTAACCCAGGAATTCAGAGATAAGGGTAAAAAAGGTGGTGCAAGAGGTTATGTATTCGATCGTCTAAAACCTTCTACTGAATCGGTTGACGTAAGTGATGAAGCCTACCTGGATGGGATCTATACCAAAGAGGCTATTAAAAAACTGAATATGCTGAATAAGGGGACCAAGCCATTCTTCCTGGCGGTTGGATACCAGAAACCGCACTTGCCATTTATCGCTCCAAAAAAATACTGGGAACTATATGACAGAGAAGAAATAGAACTGGCCGAATTCCAGGATCTTGCTGAAGGGACTCCCCGAATTGCATATCACAATTTCGGCGAATTAAGGTCATATTCAGATATAGATGATGACCTGGATGTTGGTGACAGGATTGATGAAGCCAAACAAAGAGAACTAATCCACGGGTATATGGCCGCTGTTTCCTATATCGATGCCCAGCTTGGGAAACTTCTGGATGAACTGGACCGGTTGGGAATAACTGAAGATACTGTTATAGTACTTTGGGGAGATCACGGTTTCCATCTTGGAGACCATACCGAATGGTGTAAGCATTCCAATTTTGAACAGGCCACCAGGATACCATTTATGTTCGCCGGTCCCGGGGTTGCAAAGAATATAAGATCTGATAAACCTGTAGAACTTCTGGATGCATTCCCGAGCATTTTTGAACTCGCAGGGGTTGAGAATTCTCCCCAGGCAGAAGGTGTTTCCCTTGTGCCGCTAATGGATGGAGACGACTCTACCAGTCTTGAAAAGATATATGCGGCCAGCCAGTATGGACGTGGAGGAAAAGACAAGGATAAAATGGGCTATACCATTAGAACTGACAGGTATAGATATACCGAATGGTATAGCGAAGGTTATAGAAGCTACGATAAATATGATAAAGATCTGATTGTTGGGAAGGAGCTATACGATTATCAAAAAGATCCAAACGAAACCAGAAGTTATATAGGAAAAAAGAATTATGAAGATATCCAGGAGGAGCTGCAGGAAAAACTACAGGATCACCTGGAACAATTAAATGAGAAATATAATGAATAGACTCAAATACATATTATTCTTACTGTTTATGGTTGGAAGCCTCGCTTTGGCTTCAGCCCAGGAAAGACCGAATATCTTATTCATCCTCACCGATGACCTTGGTTACCACGACCTCAGTATTACAGGTTCGGAAATCTATCAGACCCCAAATATTGATGATATTGCCGAAGAAGGGATTTCATTCAAGAAGGCTTATGTGAACTATCCCCGTTGTGTGCCATCACGTTATGCCTATATGACTGGCCTTTATCCTGTAAATGAAGACAAAGGAAACCTGAAGGTGAACATACCTGAAGAAAGGAACTTTATTAAGATATTCAATGAAGCAGGATATAACACCTCCTATGTGGGCAAATGGCATTTAGGGGAGCTTCCTTCTAATAAGGGAGAAGGGAATGACCCAAAAGGCTTCGGGTTTAAGCATTCTTATGGTGCTGGCGGTGCCGGAGGAGTTGATACCAGGTTCTATCCATTTAATATCAAATCAAAAAAGAAAAATAGCAGGAAGGATCCGGTTCCTAACGTGGAAGAAGACGGGCGGGAAGGTGATTACCTTTCAGATATGCTTACCAATGCCACTATGGGATTCATAAAAGAAAATGCTGAAAAGGACCAGCCATTCCTGGCTATGCTGGCTTTTTATGCCGTGCACACGCCATTGGAAGCAAAAGTGGAAGACCGGGACAGGAATAAGAAAGAAATAGACGCTTATGACTATGGCGATACGCCCGAATATATAAAAGAAGGCGAAGGCCGGAGAAAAATGAGGCAGGACGATCCCGATTATGCGGGAATGGTGGAGAATGTAGACGAAAATGTCGGCAGACTTCTGGAACTGCTTGAGGAACTGGATATTGATGATAATACTATTATAGTTTTTACCTCAGACCACGGAGGGCTTTCCAATGATGGCTATAAAAGAGAAAGACACCTGGCTACCACAAATAATCCGCTTCGTGCAGGGAAAGGACATCTTTACGAAGGCGGAATTCGTGTGCCGCTTTTCATAAAGTGGGAAGACAGGACCGAAGAAAGGGTAGAAGATAAATCGGTAGTAATGGCGATGGATGTTTACCCAACACTTATCGATATGGTACTGGACAGGAAGGTTTCAGGAACAGACGGGAAAAGCTTTAAACCTGTTATTGAAGAAAAAGAGACCTGGGAAGACAGAATCGTATTCTGGCATAACAGAAAGGCCAGACCTCACAGTACGGGGGACAGTAAATCTTCTGCCGTGAGATCTGGGGATTACAAGCTTATTCATTTTTTCGAAAAAGATAAGGTGGAACTATATAATCTCAGGGAGGATATTAGTGAAGAAAACAACCTCGCAGAGAAAGAGCCGGAGAAAACAAAAGAGCTGATGGAACTTCTTGAAGCCTGGAAAGAAAAACAGTTGGTGGAAGAGAACCTGCGCAGGAGATGGCAAAAGGAAGACAAATAAATTAAATATGACGATAAAACGAATTAAAATAACACTGATAATCTTCCTAACCTGTTATGTAATGCCGGCGCAGGAAGCTTCAACAACGGCTTCAGAATTACTGATTGGTGCCACCCTGAATTATGACGAACTCAATACGAAAAAGGAAGAATTGTTCCTTAAGGACTTCCAATATCTAACCCCTGCCAATGCGGCCAAACAGACAAGGATCCATCCCCAACCGGGAGTATGGAACTGGGAATACATAGACGATTTTATCGAATTCGCGGAAGCTAACGATCTTGTGGTTAGGTTGCACGGGCCCATTAGCCCTCAGGCTTCGAAGTGGGCAAAAGAGGATCACCGAACGCCCGAAGAGCTCGAGAAGAATCTTGAGGAGTTTGTGACTGCCTTTACGATGAAATTTAACCAGGTTCCTAATGTAAAATGGATGGATGTGGTTAATGAAACCGTAGAAGCCGATGGTTCCTGGTTTGGCCCAAAACCAGGGACTGATGAATGGGAGAATCCCTGGCTGAAAATTGGAAAGGATGAGAATGGATTTCCACTTTATATTCTGAAGGCATTCGAGATCGCGACCAAGAATGCCCCGAACATCAAACTTGTATATAATCAGCATAAAGGGATGGAGCCTCAGGTTTGGGATAAGATTAAAAAGAACGTGCTGTACCTGCGTGAAAAAGGCTATAGGGTAGATGGTATTGGCTGGCAGGCACACCTAATGATGGGCGCGAGAAGAGAAGATTTTGTAGACAATATCGACCAATCCATGCAACGGCTTGGAGATCTTATAGATTGGGCTCACGAGAACGACCTGGGTTTCCATGTAACCGAACTGGATTACCTGGTGGAGGACACCTCTAAGATCGAGGAAGAAAGGGAGATACAAAAAATGGTTTATGAAAGGATCGTTGAGGTATTGCTGGAGAAATCAGGAAATGGGGAGGTAACCCTTAATCTTTGGGATGTTGCAACCAGGAATAAAAAGGGCAAGGGTCAATTTCAATCCATCTATGACTCAAATTTTAAGCCCACTCCCGCTTACTGTATTATCAAAAAAGCGCTCGCTAAAGAGTGATTTTACCTCCTGTTGCACCCCCTACATGCAGCAGGAGTTTTTTCAATTTTCTCATTGTGAGACCAGGCAGGCTCAGGATTGCCTTTGTGAAAAATATATTATTAGTCGTGGGGACAATCTTAAAAATATACATGAAACAGCTAATAGGGATCATTCTTCTGTCAACATTTGTGGTATCGTGCGGAATTTCAAGGGTTTTTGCACAGGATAATATTGCCAGGAAAAAAGTCTTTCTTTTTGCCGGGCAGTCCAATATGGAAGGCAGAGCAGATGGGGCCCAATTATCTGAAGAAGATAAGCAGAGACTGCATAAGATTTCCGACAGAATTCAATTTTATTACAATCATCAACCCGTAACGCCGCTTCAGTTAACCACCCCAAAGAATTACATCAAACTCAAATTTGATTTGACCCAGTGTTTTGGTCCTGAATTGTTTTTCGGAATTGAGTTGGCAGAAAACTACCCCGACCAGGAATTTATCTTCATTAAAAGGTCAAAGGGCGGCAGCTCATTATACGGCTGCTGGAACCCTGATTGGAGTGAAGATAAGGCAAAGCTGATGGATGAACTGGATCAGCCTGAATTGTATTCAGACTTCATAACTTATGTAAATAGTGTCTTGGGAGATTATGGCCCTGACGATTATGAGGTCAAAGGGATGTTGTGGGTACAGGGAGAGACCGATAGTGCTGTCAAAAAATGGGGAGAAGCACCGGCGAATACTTACGGCAAGAACCTTCGGAAACTCATTCAAAGAACAAGGACAGAATTAGGCTGTCCACAAATGCCATTTGTAATGTTTCAGGTAGGAGGTGGGAAAGTAGTGGAAGGAATGAAGAAAACTACTGAAAATGACAGGAATGTCTATTTGATCCCTCAATCAAAAGACAGAGAGTCTGATGATTTTTATGAAAGAAATCCTCCGCCTATAGGCCATTATACGGCTAAGAGCATGAAAAAAATAGGGGTCGAGTTTTTTAAGGTTTTCGATGATATTCTAAATGAACAAAATAAAAATTGTAACCCGCATTTCTAAGTGTGGGATTAATAAGGATCCATTAAACAAATTATAATGAAAAAGCTAAGCCTTTTTATTCTTTCAATTTCAGCTATCCTGATGTTAGGCTGTAAAGCTAATAGCGGGACTGAACCAGGTAAAAAAGCTTCCAGCTTGCCGAATATTGTCCTGATACATATTGACGACCTTGGATATCACGACCTTAGTTATACCGGTTCAGAAATATATGAGACTCCGAATATCGATAAGCTCGCTTCACAATCGGTGGTTTTTGAAAATGCATATGCTAATTTTCCGCGATGTGTGCCTTCCCGTTACGCAATGCTTACTTCAACCTGGCCGGTTACCGAAAACGGGGTTCCCGATGACGGCTTTGCCCTTGGCAATGTTCCTGCTGATCAAAACCTTATAAAGCAGATAGATGAAGCTGGTTACCACACGGCGTTTTTCGGAAAATGGCATCTGGGTTCAGGCAAAAACGGACCTGAGGCTTTTGGGTTTGATTATTCCTTTGCCGCGGGCAAGGCCGGTTCGCCAATCAGCTATTTCTATCCCTTTAACGAGCCCACTAACCCGAACAGAAAAATTAATAAAGACCCGATGCCCGATGTGGATGAGGTAGGTAAAAAGGGAGATTATCTCAATGATCTGTTAACTTCCCAGGTAATAGAACATATTAAAGGTAATTCCGGTAAACCTTTCTTTGTAGCATTGAATCATTACGCGGTGCATCAGCCCATCGAGGCCAAAGAAAAAGATGCGGAAAGAAATAGAAAGCAGATAGCGGCACACGACTTCGGCGACAGGCCAGAGTATATCGAAGAAGGAACCGGAAGAACCAAAATGAGACAGGATAATGCCGTATATGCCGGGATGGTGGAGAATATGGATGAGAATGTTGGCAGGTTACTCGATTTTCTAAAAGCTTCCGGATTGGAGGAAAACACGATCATCATATTTTCATCAGATCACGGCGGACTTTCGAACGATGGATGGAAGCAACGTAACCTGGCCACCTCCAACTATCCCCTGAGGGCCGGTAAAGGCTGGTTATATGAAGGTGGCGTAAGAGTCCCCCTATTCATTAAATGGAAACCTGAACTGAAGCCTGAAACCAATTCAGAAGATATCGTAATGCTTATGGATATCCTTCCCACCTTACTGGATATCACCACAGGCAAAACAGTGAAAAATATAGATGGGAAAAGTCTTTTGCCTGTTTTAAGGGGAGATGAGTCCTGGGATGACCGAACTGTTTTCTGGCATTCAGACAAGGCCCGCCCGAGGAATACCGGAGAAAGTAATGCTTCGGCCATCCGTTCCGGGAAATGGAAACTTGTGGATTTTTATGAAGACGGCCGGACCGAACTTTATGATCTCGAGATCGATAAAGGAGAGCAGAACGATGTAAGTGAAGAATTTCCGGAAATAAGAAACAGGCTTTATAAAGAATTGAACAAATGGAAATCAGATTTTTCCGGAGACTGAAAACCTCCTTCAAAAAATAAAATATGAGATTTTTAAAACTTTTCATCTTACTTATCTGTATTCAGACTATTTCGGCACAAACTGAAAAGCCAAATATTCTGTGGATCACCTGCGAAGATATTAGTCCCGATCTTCCGGTTTATGGTGATAATACTGCAAAAACACCAAACCTGGACGCCCTTGCTGAGCAAAGCCTGGTTTATGACAATGCCTTCGCCACCGTAGGGGTCTGTGCTCCTAACCGCTCTTCCATTATAACCGGGATGCAGCCAATTAGTATTGGCACGATGCATATGCGAACCGGTAAGGATGTTATTGGTTGGGGGTCCCGCGAATACGAGGGAACCGATAGGGTTGATATCGAGGGAAATCCAATAATCCAATATTCTGCCGTGATCCCCGAAAATGTAAAATGCTTTACCGAATATCTGAGAGCTGAAGGTTATTACTGTACCAACAATCCCAAGACAGATTATCAGTTCGCGGCACCCATCTCTTCCTGGGATGAAAATGGCCGCAAGGCGCATTGGAAGGGCAGAGAAGAGGGACAGCCTTTCTTTTCGGTTTTCAACATTAACGATACCCACGAAAGCAAATTATGGAAATACAGCGATAAGCCGTTAACAGTATCTCCGGAGGAAGTGGAGGTACCGCCATACCTGCCTGATAATGCCGAAACCCGTGAAACCATTGCCCGCCACTACAGCAATATAGAGCTGATGGATAAAAAGGTGGGTGAACTTATTGCCGAACTCAAGGCTGAAGGCTTATATGAAAACACTATTATTTTCTTTTACAGTGATCACGGAGGCCCCTTGCCCAGGGAGAAAAGAGCTATTTATGATTCAGGATTAAAAATTCCATTGATGATAAAGGGTCTGGGAGGGACGGGAAGAACTGACAGGATGGTCTCTTGTACAGATCTTGGACCAACCGTGTTAAGCCTGGCTGGAATTAGTCCGCCGGATTATATGGATGGTAAAGCCTTCGCGGGGGAATTTAATACCGAACCAAGAGATTATATCATAGGAACTTCTGATCGTTTTGATGAAGTGACAGACAGGATGAGGGCAGTAAGGACAAAGGATTATCTCTACATTTTCAATTTTTATCCTGAAAAGCCAAGGTATAAGGATCTGGCTTACAGGATGAATATTCCTATGATGCCAAAAATGCTCGAGTTAAGGGAACAGGGCAAGCTTGATTCCATAGAGCAGATCTGGTTTTCCACCAAAGGCACTGAAGAATTTTATGATGTTAAGAACGATCCCTATAACGTAAGGGATATTTCAGGCAAGGCTGAGGTTGCTGAAGAACTGGAAAAACATCGCAAGCTGTTACACGATTATTTATTCGAAAACCCGGACCTGGGACAGATGCCTGAAAGCAAGCTTATTTCCATAATGTGGCCGGAGAAAGAGCAGCCGGTTACTGCAAAACCGGAAATTGAGAGAACTGAAAAAGGCATTACAGTTAGTTCAAAAGCTCCCGGGGCATCTTTAGTTTATATGATATCTGATTTGAAAGATATTGATACCGGACTGGATGCAAAATGGAAGCTCTATACCGGGCCATTAAAAGTTAAAAAAGGACAGTTTTTATTTCTTAGGGCCCAGCGGATTGGCTATAAAATGAGCGAAATCGTAATAGTGGAGTCTTAGTGATAATCATTAAACAAAATAGGCTAAAAAATACCAAAAACGCATATAAAGACCAGTAAAAATATCAAATTGACAAATTATGGAACATCTCCGACAGTTATTGAACCTGTTTTACCCAGTAAAATCAGACATTTCGGAAAAGAAAATGATGAACTACCGAAGAATTATATTACCAGTACTTCTCCTGGTAATCCTGCCTTTATTTATTGGCTGTGGAGAAGATGACTCGCTTGAGGATGTAGGGGAGACAAAGGTCTCCTTTTCAGATGAAACTTACAGGGTGGCTGAATCTTCCGAGGAAGGAATCAGGATTCCTGTTGGTCTGGATTCACCTTATCATACAGGTGGAAGCGTACAGGTGAATATTGAGGGCGGTGTGTTTGGAGAAGATTATGTGGTAGATAAGCAGTCCTCTACCTTCAATATTACATTTGCCGAAACCTCGGTGCTCGAGTTTTTTACAATTACCCCTATAGATGACGACAGGCTAAACACAGATGTTGAGTTGGAAATAACACTTTCCAATCCAACGGGTAGTTTAATGTTAGGAGACAAATCATTTTTACAAGTGATCCTCCTGGATGATGAGGAGCGATTAACCGCTGAAGTTGGTTTTGATCCACTTGAATATGAAGTTGAAGAGAATGAGGAATTAGAAGTGGATCTTGCTTTCAGTAACCTTTCAACCGATGGGGGAAGCATAACCATTGTTGGCGGAAGCGGAGATGCTGTGTATGGTGAAGATTATACCTTTGAAGGCGCAAATGAAGACGGAGAGCTCACTTTAAGCGTAGACGAATATGGTGATGCGGCAGCATTTACTGTTATTTCATTAGATAATGACGATTATGAAGATGATAAAACCTTCCAGATTCAAATTCTTGAAACAACCGGAGGTCTTAACATAAACTCTGAGAATTCGATTGCTACTGTAACGATCCTTGAAGATGATCCTTCCCCGTTCACAACCATAGGTTTTGATGCTTCAAGTACGTCCAGTGCAGATGAGTCAGCCGGGGAAGTGACTATAGATTTCAGTCTTTCCCAGCCGCTTGAAAATGCTGCAAGCATTGCAGTGAACGTAGGTTCCTCTTCAACAGCTACCCTGGGGGACGATTTCGCCTTTGCAGGTGGTGCTACAGACCAGCCTTATATGGTGAATCTGGATGCCGGAGCTGAATCTGGTTCAATAAGTCTGATGCTTACCGATGATGATGCTGAAGAAGGTGACGAGACCATTGTTCTCGATATTGCAAGCGTAACCGGAGATCTTGAAATTGACAGCAATAGTAGCAGCTTTACTTTCAACATCCAGGATAATGAAGGTGGAGGAAGCGGAACTTCTGATGTATACCTGGAAACTTTTGAAAATTCCAGCGCAGATGCCACCATCCAGGACCCATATGGTTTTGTGACCGAAGTTCTTTCAGCTACAACTGTGGCAAATCCGGAATCATCAACATTCAGCCTGAATAATGCCTCTGGAAAATTTGCTGATGCCGACGATGTTTCTGCCAGCTCAGACTGGGGGGCTCAGATTGGTTATGTGAACAAGGATGATGGAGAAACAAGTACAGGTATTATAGATAATGTACTTATATCGCCGGCCATTTCTTCTGCTACCGCATCGGCTTACGAACTTATTTACGACATAGCTTATGCAAAACCGAATTCTACCGCTGTAGTTGAGGTCTATTATTCAACCGATAGTGACGGGACTTCCTTCTCCAACGGAACCTGGACCATGGTAGACTCAGTAGACGAATCGAACATTGGTACAGACAGGAATGCTTTTGCCAGAAGAACGGTAAATATACCAGTAAGCGGCGAATTCTATATAGCCTTTAGAATAAAAGCAACTATTGACTCTACGGGAAGTGACAATGAAGGTACTCGATGGAGAATTGATAACATTCGGGTAAACCAGAATTAAAAAGAAATAAAAATCCCCTTGAACTTAACCTGATTTTATTAACCTAAAAACTTAAAAAATGAATTGGAAATTACTAAGGCAACTTGCTCTCGCAGTCTTTACTGTGTTAACAATTGCCTCATGTCAAAAAGATGATGACACAGGAGAGATCGAAACCGGAAGCTTGACTTTTAATGCAATTTTGAATGAAGCTCTCGATGGTAATAGACAATCACTTCCTGGAACCGATGTGCCTGACTGCTCGGAAGCAGACCCTGCTTACGTGGATGTCATTGCAACGGGCCCTGAAAATATAGGGTCTATAGCAGCACCTTTCAGGATAGATCTTGTTGCAGAGGGTTCAAAATATATTACTGCTGAAAACGATGAACTTACCGGCCTTCCGGCAGGGGACTATCAGTTAAAATATTTTGTGGTCTATGATGCGGAAAATAACCCTATCTGGATCGCACCAACTTCAGAGAATTATGCTGATTATGTGTCTGAACCATTACCACTTGACTTTTCAATTGCGGCGGGGACAGATAATGAAGTGAATGTAGATGTGCTTTGTTTTGAGAACAGGATTCTAAACGAATTTGGAAACCTCTACTTCTCGCTTGACCCGAACATGGCAATTGAGTTTTGTATTGCCGGTAATACCTGTGGAGAGGGCGCGGCAAATTTTGATGTAAATGTCTATCTGGGAGCTGACAATACCGGAAGTGTGCTGTATATGGATTATACCACTACTCCAGGGGAAGCACTTTGTATGGCCTTACCGGATTTTGAAGGAGAAGATCAGTATTACTTCGAGATCAGTATGGGCGGAAGCATAATCAGAGAAGGTGTTATTACCGATGCCGATGTGAAGGCCCTGCATGATGGAGATAAAAATATTGACCCGTATATATTCTATGAAGGAAGTGCATGTACCGGCACCGATAATCCAGACCTGTTTGCTGCAGGCGGAGATACCGGAGGAACTGCGACTACCTTTGATATACCATATCAGGAAACCTTTGAAACTGCAACTCCCGAATCTGTATTGGCCGATTTTGGTTACAGTACAGAGAATTTACCGGGAGAAACCGTTCAGGGTCCTGGATCTGCAGGGATTGTTCAAAATACCTTCCCTAGTGTAGATGATGAAACCGTTACGGCAGACAGCTGGGGTATTCAGTACGGTTATGTGAATAACAAGGCAGAGACCAGTACGGGACTAGTAGATAATATTGTAAGAACCTCGGGCTTTGCTGCCACTGCAGGAGATTACACACTTACCTATGATGTTTCATATATCAAAAATCTGGATAACCATTCTGTAGAAGTTTATTTCTCAGATGATTCAGATGGTTCATTTAGCAATGGAACCTGGACAATGATAGATGCCGTTACAGGCCGATCTTGATGCTGCCGGAGTAGGCCGTCAGGAATTCCAGAGAAGAACAGCGAGTATCAGTACTACAGGTGATTTCTACATAGCCTTTAGATTTAGAGCAGAGATCAATGCTGCTGATGATGGTACAAGATGGAGAATTGATAATGTAACAGTTGATGCTGGTGGATCTGGTGGCGGAGATACCGGTGGAAGCTTTACCAATTATATAGAGACTTTTGAAGATTTTGATGAGTCCGCTACCTACGATCCACCATATCTTGAATCCAAAGGTTTTGAGCAGTATCAGTTTACGACCTTTGCTGAGGATAATAATATTCTTTTCGAACCAGAGACAAATGGAAATTATCCCTCACTTGAAGATGTAACCGTTGAAGGGGGAAGCGGTTTCAGGTTCCAGTATTTTGCTGAAACCAATAATACGGAACCCGGGGCTGGTGTGTTTGGAGATTTTGACGTGGTGCTTGTAAGTCCGGGTCAGGAAAATGCCAATGGAGACTTTACGGTCAATATAGATGCAAGAAGGTTCTTTAGTGAAACCAGCGGTACGGTTACCTGGTACTGGACCAATAATTATACCCCGGGAGAGGGCTTTACCGAAGCTAACTGGAACTCTCTTGGTAGCGATGATGCTCAGGATCTTAATGACAGCGGAAGCTTTGTAAGGAAATCCTTCAATATCCCTTCTTCTTCCGGCACCCTCTATTTCGCAATTCGCGTGGAAGGAACAACTAACGATGGAGGAACTCCTGATACTACCAGAGATGGAAATTACAGGTTCAGAGTTAGATTTGATAATCTTCAGATTAAACAGAACTAAGCTTCCTGAAGGAGCTTTACTGTTCAGACTAATATAATCAACGGCCTGATAGCAGGCCGTTGATTTCAAATTAAAAGATTAATCATAAAATCGAGGAAAATGAAAAGACTAATAATAACGCTAATTTTTATAATGGGCTTTACAGTTTCTGGCTTTAGCCAGTCTGAAAAAGCCCGGGAAAAAGCAGAGAACAAAACTGAAAAACTCGCAGAATGGATCGAAGCTGGTGATGAGAGTGTAGCTCTTTCAGATGAACAGAAAGAGAAGATCGAGGAGCTATATGCCAATATGAGAATGGAAATCAATACGGCTAAGAATAAGTATTCAGACAAATCTGAATTTGCATCAGAAAGGAAGAAAATTTCGAAAAAATATCACAGCAGGATCAATAAGGAAGTCCTTACAAAGGCTCAGCGAAAAGCAAAACGAAAAGGAAAAGAGAAAATGCAAGGTTAGGTGTTAGTTTTAGAAAGTGGAAAAGGCGGTTATAAATTCTAAACCGCCTTTTTTATTAGAAGTAAAACGGCAAAATGATTATGAATACAATACCTGGTTCACCCGAACTACAGATGTGACGGGGATCCCGGTTCGGGATGGGAGCCTGGATCCGGATAGGATATCCCTGTATTCGAGAGTGGAGTATTCAGGGTCTGTTAGCAGGCTTGCTGTTGGGGAGTATGACCCTACAGATCTGCAGTCATTAGGTTTTTATGAAAACATCCAGTCTTTAATGGTACTTTTCGATTATGAGGTGACTGTTTACGACGGGGATGATCTGTCTGGAGCATCGAAGATGCTTGATATAACAACCAATGACCTGGGTTCTTTTAAGGTAAGATCTATGAAAGTTGTCTTCAATAATTCATATTAGGAAAACTAATAGGTTTCCACGGATCCGCGTGGCACCTCTGAAAGGCAACCTTCATAAGCAGAGCAAAACCTTCAGCTGAAAAAGGACAGTCGGTGCCCTGCCTTTTTATGATAATGATTATATTAACAAAGCTTCAAATAAGAAAAATGAAAAAGGAGATTTTAATATTATTTACAGGGATATTTTTGTTGACAACGGCTTGCAGGGAAAAGTCAGACGAAAAAAAGGAAACCGTAGAGCAAAATAAGAAGGAGGAAGTTGTGGTCTCTGAAGTAGAACTCTTGGTTGAGAAACCGGATAGCATAGAGGTGCCCGAAGGAATGGTCTGGGTTTCCGGAGTGAAATTCACAATGGGCGCCAGGGAGGGCGATCCTTATGCGCTACCAAGGGAGAAGCCGGCGCATCCGGTGGCGGTAGATGGATTTTTTATTGATAAGACTGAAGTTACCAATACTGAATTTAAGGAATTTGTGGATGCAACCGGGTATGTGACCGTAGCAGAAAGGCCTATCGATTGGGAGGAGATGCGAAAGCAATTGCCGAAGGGCACCCCAAAGCCACACGACAGCCTGCTTCAACCGGGATCTCTGATCTTTAGAAAAGAACTGGAAAAAGTTGATAATTTGAATAATATAGCGCAATGGTGGGAATGGAAAAGAGGAGCGAACTGGAAACATCCCCAGGGCCCGGAAAGTTCTATTGAAGGTAGAATGAACTATCCGGTGGTTCATGTTTCTTATGAAGATGCTATAGCTTATTGCAACTGGGCTGGCAGAAGTCTTCCTACAGAAGCCGAATGGGAAGCCGCAGCTCACGGAAAATTGCCCGGAGGTATCTATACCTGGGGAGATGATGAAAAGATGCTCACTGAGGAGGCAAATACCTGGCAGGGTGAATTTCCCGTAAAAAATATCCCGGAAGATGGTTATAAGTATGCCTCGCCGGTTAAGTCTTTTCCTGCAAATAGCCTTGGAATATTCGATATGGCGGGGAACGTGTGGGAGTTAACAAAGGATAATTATAATATAGATTACTATAAGACAGCCATACAGCAGGGAGAGCTCAAAAACCCTACCGGGTCTGTAACTTATTACAATCCCGATAACCCCTACCAAAAGGAAAAGATTATTAAAGGTGGTTCCTTTCTATGTAATAAATCCTATTGTGCAAGTTACCGTATTTCAGCACGAATGGGAATGACGCAGGATTCAGGTTCAGATCACGTAGGTTTCAGGACGGTTCTAAGGGTTAAAGAATAATATTCAAGATCCTCTCTATTTTATTATAATGCCAATAAATTCGGTTTAGAATTAGCTTAATATGTCAGGTCCAAATTAGACTCTACCTCTTTTTTAAGTCCCGATTAACTTTTTGAAAAGTAATTATTTACCTGAAATTCAGATGTTTAAAAATTTTTAATATCTTGGTCCCGTTCTGCCCTACAGGAATTTTTTCATTCAGGTTTAACTCAACACCCCCGGGCAATGAAAAGTTCTTTTATCCTAATTCGTTTTTTCTGCCGGTTCCTTAGCGGGAAGCTTCAGGCTGTTCGCCTTTTTAATAAGGTTACCTCAAAAGATTCAGAATTTTCCAATATACCTGCCGGGCTGGCCCCTCAGTTGATCAGGGTAGGTTTGCACATATAAGCGATTCCCAAGAAAAAAATGGTCTTTTTATGGAATAGATGGAAATTTTGTGTAGGAAAAAGAATAAAAAATAAATGCCGCCCCGTTGTTGTAACGGCATTTTTCATGTAAATTTATATTTAGCCCCACTTGCATAAAAAACATATTGGTGTTTAATACGTTAATATGCCGAATAGTTTTTCTGAATTTTTATTATTGTAGTACTTTTCGCGAGATTATGAAGGTGAGAGCAAAAATTATATTTATACTTTCCTTGCTGCTTATGCTAAGCAGTGAGCTGTATTCTCAGGCTCAGAGTCATAATCTGCCGCAGCCGCAGTCTGCATCAGGTCCGGGAGTACCCCCACCGCCAGGTCTTCCAATAGACTTTGGGATATCTGCCCTTATTGCTTCAGGAGTGGCACTGGGTGTTTACCATATCCGCCGCCGAAAAGAGGATTAGCCCAGTTCGGTGATTCGCTTCACGTATTTCCCGATTACATCAAATTCCAGATTCACCACATCTCCCTTTTTTATATGCTTAAAGGTAGTGTGTTCGTATGTATAAGGGATAATGGCTACGCTAAAGCCATTTTTCTTTGAATTTACCACGGTGAGGCTTACCCCGTTAATGGTGATGGAGCCTTTTTCAATAGTGATGTTATTCAGGGCAGGATCATATTCAAATGAAAATTCCCAGCTTCCCTGGGCCTCTTTAACTTCGGTGCAGGTAGCGGTCTGGTCTACGTGACCCTGTACGATATGTCCGTCCAGGCGTGCTCCCAGTTTCATTCCTCGTTCCAGATTTACAGGGCTGCCAACTTTCAGCGTTCCAAGATTTGTCTTTTCAAGGCTTTCCTTTACAGCAGTAACGCTATACTCATCTTCGTATATACTTACCACGGTAAGGCAAACCCCGTTATGAGCCACACTCTGATCGATCTTCAGCTCAGGGGTCATCGTGGCTTTCACCCTGATGTTTAAATTTTCCTGCTCTGGGCTGAGCGCTGTGATTTCTCCTACTTCTTCAATAATACCGGTAAACATGGATTGTATAATATTGGTTACATTTGTTCTGTAAAAATAGAAAATAATATACCGGAAGGCATATGAAACACGCTGAAAAGATAAAACTTGGAATAAGCATAGGAGATTTGAACGGAATAGGGAGCGAGATCGTGCTGAAAACCTTTGATGATTCCCGGATGCTGGATTTTTGTACACCCGTGATCTTTGCTTCGGCCAAGGTTATCACTTTCCTAAAGAAACATTTTAAACTTTCCTTCCATTTTCAGGGCATAGATGATGCGTCTAACGCCATAGATGGAAAGATAAATGTAGTGAACGTCTGGAAGGAGAATGTGACCATAAATTTTGGAGAAGAAGATGTGAAAGCCGGTGAATATGCTTTTAAATCTTTGCAGTCAGCCACCACGGCTTTAAAAAATGACGAGATTGATGTACTGGTGACGGCACCTATCAACAAGGCAACCATCCAGAGTGAAGAGTTTAAGTTCCCCGGGCATACCGATTACCTTGCGCAGGAACTGGGCGGAGAGAGCCTGATGTTTATGATTACAGACACCCTTAAAATAGGTCTGCTTACAGATCACGTTGCCCTTAAGGATATCTCTAATGTGATCACCCCGGAGCTTATTCAAAAGAAAATAGGGATCATTCAGGAAACCCTGAAGCAGGATTTCAGGGTGGAGAAACCGAAGATCGCTGTTTTAGGAATTAATCCACATAGCGGAGATCACGGGGTTATAGGAAAAGAAGATGAAGAGGTGCTGAAGCCTACCCTTGAAAAGATAAGGGAGAAAGGAGACCTGGTTTACGGGCCATATTCGGCAGATAGTTTCTTCGGTTCTAAGAATTACAAGAATTTTGATGCGGTGGTCGCTTCGTACCACGACCAGGGGTTAATCCCTTTTAAGACGCTATCTTTTGGGAACGGGGTGAATTTCACAGCCGGTCTGAACAAGGTGAGAACTTCTCCGGATCACGGCACTGCTTTTGAAATAGCAGGAACCGGAACGGCGAACATTAATTCTTTTAAAGAGGCTGTTTTTAAGGGAATTGAGATCTTTAAGGCCCGGGAAGAATACAAGGAGCTGACCGAGAATCCGCTGAGGAAACAGAAGAAAAAGATATAAACAAAAATTTGTTTATAAAAAGCCGTTAGTTTATTTAATTTTATATCTTTGCACCCGCCTTTGCCGAAGTGGCAGGCACCCGAAACTGATGATGATGAAGAAGTTAGCAGATTATACGATCCCTTTTGTGGGGTTGAAGCTAGGAAAACACCAGTATGAGTACGGGATCAACAAGGAGTTCTTTGAGCATTTTGAGTACGACGAATTTAACGATGCAAACGTAAAGATAGACCTGTTGTTCGAAAAGAAGACCACGATGATGGAGCTTACTTTTAGGGCTACCGGGACGGTAAACGTTAATTGTGACCTTACCAATGAGCCTTACGATCAGCCTATAGACAGTGAACTGTTTCTGGTGGTTAAATTCGGGGAAGAATTTAATGACGATAATGAAGATTTACTCATCCTGCCTCACGGCGAGTACGAGATAAATGTTCAGCAGTATATATATGAACTAATTGTTTTGTCCGTTCCTCTAAAGCGGGTTCACCCCGGGGTAGAGGATGGTTCGTTAGAATCTGAAGTACTTGATAAACTGGAAGAACTTAGCACAGAACATAATGAGAATGAGGATGAGATTGATCCTCGATGGGATAAATTAAAAAATTTACTAAACGATTAAATAACAGGAAGCCATGGCACATCCAAAGAGAAAAATCTCTAAAACCAGAAGAGATAAAAGAAGGACACATTATAAAGCTTCGGTACCAAAAATTGCTACCGATCCTACAACAGGCGAGGCACACTTGTACCACAGAGCTCACTGGCACGAAGGTAAGTTGTATTACCGTGGTCAGGTTTTGATTGACAATACAGAAGAAGTAGAGGCTTAAGGGAAATAGAGCTTCAACAAAAATAGAAACTCTCACAATGTGGGAGTTTTTTGTTTTAAGTTGATTAAGTGCTAAAAAGACCTTAATTTGCACCCCGGTTAAAAGAAATTTTAGTACATTTCTTTTTATAGATTTCGCGCTCAACCACGCGTAAAGGTGTATAAAATGCAATTCTATGAATAAAATCACAGCAGCAATTACGGCTGTGGGCGCATATGTGCCTGAAGATGTGTTGACCAACAAAATGTTGGAGGAAATGGTGGATACCAATGATGAATGGATCACCAGCAGAACCGGAATTAAGGAGCGTCGAATCTTAAAAGACCCAAATAAAGGAACTTCATATTTGGGGATACAAGCAGCAAAAGACCTGCTTAAAAAATCCAATATAGACCCTAAGGAAATAGATCTTGTGATCCTGGCATCAGCAACGCCTGATATGCCTGTGGCTTCTACAGGGGTTCATATTGCTACACAAATAGGGGCTATCAATGCATTCGCCTACGACCTGCAGGCTGCCTGTTCAGGTTTCCTGTATGCGATGTCCAATGCTGCCGCATATATAGAATCCGGACGTTACAAAAAAGTACTCGTGATAGGAGCCGATAAAATGTCTTCTATTATTGATTATACTGACAGGACCACCTGCATCATCTTTGGTGACGGGGCGGGAGCCGTACTTATGGAACCTAACGAAGAAGGTCTAGGTCTTCAGGACGAGATTTTGAGAAGTGACTCAATTGGTCGCGAATCTCTTAAGATCGAGGCCGGAGGATCGCTTATGCCGCCAACCGAGGAAACCGTTGCCAGAAAACTTCACTTTGTACAACAGGATGGGAAAACCGTATTTAAATTTGCGGTATCTAATATGTCCGGCGTTAGTGAAGAGGTGATGAAAAGGAATGGCCTTGCCAGCGAAGATGTAGACTGGCTGGTTGCCCACCAGGCAAATAAAAGGATCATTGGTGCTACGGCCAGCAGGATGAATCTTGCAGAGGATAAGGTGCTTATGAATATTGAACGTTACGGAAATACTACTTCCGCGACGCTGCCATTACTATTAAGCGATTACGAGAAACAATTCAAAAAAGGAGACAATATTATTTTTGCTTCATTTGGAGGTGGATTCACTTGGGGAGCCACTTATCTGAAATGGGCTTATAATTCTTAAAAAAACCAACACCCTAACATTATGGATTTAAAAGAAATTCAGAATTTAATAAAGTTTGTAGCTAAGTCTGGGGCCAGTGAGGTAAAGCTTGAGATGGATGATGTTAAGATCACCATTAGAACCGGAACCGACGATAAAGAAACTACAATTGTTCAGCAAGTGCCAATGGGCGGAGGCCAGATGCAACAGCAGATGCCTATGCCACAGCAACAGCAACAGCAGGCTCCTGCCCAGGAGGCGGCACCGGCACCTGCCGAAAAACAGGAGAAAAAAGAAACTAAAGAAGAGGATAACTCTAACTATATTACCGTTAAATCTCCTATTATCGGAACCTTCTACCGCAAACCATCTCCGGACAAGCCTGCCTTTGTAGAGGTTGGGAAGTCTGTGAAAGAAGGAGATGTGCTTTGTGTTATTGAAGCGATGAAACTTTTCAACGAGATTGAAAGTGAAGTTTCAGGGAAAATAGTAAAAGTATTGGTTGAAGACGCTTCTCCTGTAGAATTCGATCAGCCACTGTTTTTAGTAGACCCATCATAAATCACTGCCCATTTAACTGAAGCGTTCTTCAGGAAAAAATAAAACAGGTATGTTTAAGAAAATATTGATTGCAAACAGAGGTGAGATAGCCCTTAGAGTTATCAGAACCTGTAAGGAAATGGGTATTAAAACGGTTGCAGTATATTCAACCGCCGATGCAGAAAGCCTTCACGTAAGATTTGCTGATGAGGCCGTATGTATAGGTCCGGCACCCAGTAACCAGTCTTATCTGAAAATTTCAAACATCATTGCAGCAGCAGAGATCACCAATGCCGATGCCATTCATCCGGGATACGGTTTTCTTTCGGAAAACGCCAAGTTCTCCAAGATCTGTGATGAACACGATATAAAATTTATTGGTGCTTCCCCTGAAATGATCTCCAAAATGGGAGACAAAGCAACCGCCAAGGCTACAATGAGGGCCGCCGGTGTGCCTTGTGTTCCGGGGTCTGAAGGGATAATCGAAGATTATGACGAGTGCCTTAAGCTCGCAAGAGAGATCGGATTTCCGGTAATGCTTAAAGCTACTGCCGGGGGTGGTGGTAAAGGTATGCGTGCAGTCTGGAAAGAGGAAGACCTGGAACCTGCCTGGGAGTCGGCCCGTAAGGAAGCCGATGCCTCCTTTGGGAACGACGGGATGTATATGGAGAAGCTTATTGAAGAGCCTCGCCATATCGAGATCCAGATCGTGGGAGACAGCAGCGGGAAAGCCTGTCACCTTTCTGAAAGGGACTGTTCTATCCAGCGTCGTCACCAGAAGCTTACCGAAGAAACGCCTTCTCCTTTTATGACGGATACGCTTCGTAAGAAGATGGGAGAAGCCGCAGTAAAAGCTGCCGAATATATCAAATATGAAGGTGCGGGTACCGTAGAATTTCTTGTAGATAAACACAGGAACTTCTATTTTATGGAAATGAACACCCGTATCCAGGTAGAGCATCCTATTACCGAACAGGTGATAGACTATGACCTTATCAGGGAGCAGATCCTTGTTGCCGCAGGAGTGCCTATTTCAGGAAAAGATTACTTCCCGCAACTGCATTCTATCGAGTGCCGTATCAATGCCGAAGATCCGTATCACGGGTTCAGGCCTTCTCCGGGAAAGATCACCAACCTGCATGCGCCGGGTGGCCACGGGGTGAGAATAGATACCCACGTATATAGCGGCTACATTATTCCGCCAAACTACGACTCTATGATCGCTAAACTTATCACCACTGCCCAGACCAGGGAAGAGGCGATAAATAAGATGAAACGAGCACTGGACGAATTCGTGATAGAAGGGGTGAAGACCACTATCCCGTTCCATCGCCAGTTGATGGATCATCCCGATTATATAGATGGAAATTATACCACCAAATTTATGGAAGACTTCAAAATGAAGCCCATAGAGGAGGAAGATTAAAGATAAAGCCCCGTTTTTTACGGGGTTTTTTATTTTATGGGCGTTCCCCCGCTAAAAAGCGGTGGCGGGCTATCCGTTCTTAGTCCCGCGAAAATGCGGGAGCTAACCACTCCTATCCCTAACGCGAACTGCTCTGTCTTTAACAGGCTTGATCTTTCAGGATACTTATCCCTGCAGGTCTTTTAAACTTTGTAGGAAACTCTCCCAAACTTTCCGTAATTTCAGGCGATAATTTATGATTTATGGATTTTTCTTACTGGGAGAATAAAACCTGGCTTTCAGATACAGACTTCACCATTATTGGCAGCGGGATCACGGGGCTTAATTGTGCTCTGAGTCTTAAATCAAGATTCCCCGCCGCTAAGGTGCTTATCCTTGAACGCGGGCTTCTGCCCAACGGTGCAAGTACCAAGAATGCCGGTTTTGCCTGTTTTGGGAGTATTTCGGAGATACTGGACGATCTGAACCGGCATACCGAAGAAGAAGTCGTGGAGCTTGTGAAAAAGCGTAAAAAAGGCCTGCAATTGCTTCGCAGCAACCTGGGAGACGAGAATATAGGGTTCCAGTGTCTGGGAGGATATGAACTTTTTACAAAACAGGACGAGGAACTCTACGGGGAATGCAGATCGAAATTAGATAAAATAAACAGCCTCTTAAAACCGGTTTTTGGGGAAGTTGTATTTTATGACCGGGAAGACCGTTTTGGGTTTGAAAATATTCAGCCCCGCTTGGTTTATAACAAGTTCGAGGGACAGATAGATACCGGCAGGATGATGAGTTCGCTTTTGGACAAAGTGCAATCTGCCGGAGTGAAGATCCTGAATAATGTAACGGTGGAATCCTTTGAGGAACAGGGCTCTGGAGTAGAGGTGAAAACAAGTTATTTCAGCTTTAAGACAAAGAAGCTGCTGGTGGCCACCAACGGCTTTGCTTCAAAACTTGGTTTCTCTAAAGTTAAACCAGCAAGAGCCCAGGTCCTGATCACCAAACCTATCCCTGACCTTAAAATTGAAGGGACCTTTCATTTGGATAAAGGCTATTATTATTTCAGGAATATCGACGGCCGGATCCTTTTTGGCGGCGGAAGAAATCTTGATATAGAAGCAGAGGAAACGATGGAGATCGCGCAAACAGGGCTTATCCAGAATAAACTGGAAGAATTATTAAAAACAACGATCCTGCCTAACACAAAATTTGAGATCGATCAACGCTGGAGCGGAATTATGGGCGTCGGAGAACGAAAGAAACCTGTTGTAGAGCAGGTTTCAGAGAATGTATATTGTGGGGTTCGGCTTGGTGGAATGGGCGTTGCCATTGGCAGCCTGGTAGGAAAAGAATTAGCAGAACTCGTATTATGATAAAAAGACTACTTAAATTCCTGCTGAAGATCATTGGCTGGCTAATGATCCTGAGCGTTTTGGTAACACTCGCCTTTAAATGGCTGCCGGTGCCTTTCACCCCTTTAATGGCCATTCGGTATTTTGAGAATCCCGATGAAGAGATACATCACGAGTGGGTGCCAATTGAGGAGATCTCCAGGCATCTGCAGCTGGCGGTAATTTGCAGCGAAGATCAGAATTTTGAAAAACACAATGGTTTCGATTTTGAAGCCATTGAGGAAGCCATTGAGGAGAACCAGGCCGGGAAGCGGATGCGTGGTGCCAGCACCATCAGTCAGCAAACGGCTAAGAACGTTTTTCTATGGCCGGGAAGGAACTGGGTTCGTAAGGGACTGGAAACCTATTTCACCTTTTTAATAGAGGTGATGTGGAGCAAGGAGCGAATTCTTGAGGTGTACCTTAACAGCATCGAAATGGGAAAAGGAGTTTACGGGGCTGAGGCAGCTGCCGAAGCCTGGTTCGGGAAGTCAGCTGCAAATCTTTCGGCCTACGAATCTGCTGCCATTGCGGCCGTGCTGCCAAACCCTAGAGAATACAGTGCCAACCCGCCGGGCCCGTATATTCAGCGTAGAAAGAGCTGGATTGTAAGACAAATGAATAACTACGGAAGATTTATATTAGATGATGAAGGAGATAAAAGATAAGCTTTTCAAGGCCTGTGAGGCTTATGTGCAGGAACGTATCTCAAGAATATCTCTTGCGATGAGCGATCTTGAAAGTGACCTTGAAAACGAGACCAAGAGCAGTGCCGGCGATAAATATGAGACCGGCAGGGAAATGATCAATCTGGAATGGAATAAGCTTTCCACCCAGCTGCAGCAGTTCAAAAAGCTTAAGGAGACCCTTGAAATGGCCAAGAGCAATAAAACTGCGGAAGAGATTAAACTGGGAAGCCTGGTGAAAACTGAAAACGCCAATTATCTTATAGCCATTCCTGCCGGGGTGATCACCCTGGGAAGTGAAACCTGGTTTGCGGTGGGCGCCAATGCGCCAATTGCCCAGGCATTATTAAATAAGAAAAAGGGAGAGGATTTTTCCTTCAACGGGACCAAGGATAAAATAATTTCGGTAGACTGACTTATTTATTATTCAGCCTGGATTCGATCAGCTTTCCAGAAATCTTAAGGCCAATGGTCTTTCCTTTTTTCAACGCTTTGGAGTGGTCAAAGAAAACCTGCTGTCCGTTTAGCCTGGTTTCTATCAGGAAGCTGCTTCCTTTAAAGTAGCTGTGCACTACTTCGGCCTGAATTTCAGATGTTGTACTCAGCCTGATCTCTTCGGGATAAAGAAGGATCTTTTTCCGGCTTTTTTCCTCAGGTCTTAAGCTTTTCAGCATCACCTCATTCACGTCTCCAAACAGGGAAGCTACATAGGTGTCCGGCGGATTCTTATATAACTCCTGCGGACTTCCTTTCGCGTGGATCTTAGAGTTCTTTAGTACAATGGTCTTGTCAGCAAACGCAAGAGCATCGGTACTGTCGTGAGTGGCAACTATACAGGAGATGTTCTGTTCTTTTAAATAGGAAAAGACCCGGCGTCTTAAGTTATTCTTTCTGAAGTGATCTATATGGCTAAAAGGTTCATCTAAAAGCAGTAATTTAGGTTCTTTGGCCAGGGCTCTTGCCAGCGCAACCCTTTGTTGCTGCCCCCCGCTTAATAATTTAGCCTTGGTATCTGCCAGGTCTTCCATTTCCACCACTTTCAGCAGCTCTTTGATCCGCTTCTTTTTCTTCACCGGGTACATATTACTAAGGTGTTTTCCAACGTTATCGGCCACGCTTAGCGGCAGCATCAGGTCGAAATCCTGGGCCAGGTACTTGATAAAAGGTTCCCCCGGAACAAGGTTGTAATTAGGTCCCAGCAACTCCTGATCTTCCCAGTGGATCTTCCCGTCGGTATGCAGGAGTCCGTAAATGAGCTTTAAAAGGGTGCTTTTACCACAACCGCTTTCGCCGATAAGGGAAATGTTCTCACCTTTGTCAAGACTAAAGCCGATATTCTTAAGCACGGTGTCTTCATCATAGGCAAACGAAACGTTTTTTAACTTCAGCATAGCAAGGGGTTTTTCAGAATTCAAGATAAAGCTTTCAGCTTTCGCCGGAAAATAAAAAAGGCTGTTTTCACTGCAGTTGTTTAGCGAAAACAGCCTTTCTTTAGATTATATAAAATTAATTTACTTCCTGGTCTGAGCCTGATGGTAATTCGCTATATCCCATATTGTAAAGCGTAAACCCGAAGATATCGGCATACTCTTCAATGATCATATTGGTAGGTTTCCCGGCTCCGTGTCCTGCTTTGGTCTCGATCCTGATAAGAACAGGTTCATTTCCGGCCTGTTTGTCCTGCAGTTCGGCTGCGAATTTAAAGGAATGAGCAGGGACAACCCTGTCGTCGTGATCTCCGGTGGTTACCAGCGTAGCAGGATATTTCACTCCTTTCTCAACGTTGTGAACCGGAGAATACCCGTACAGGTATTCGAACATTTCCTTGCTGTCCTCAGCCGTACCATAATCATAAGCCCAGCCGGCTCCGGCGGTAAAGGTGTGGTATCTAAGCATATCCATAACCCCCACGGCGGGCAGGGCAACTTTCATCAGGTCCGGGCGCTGGGTCATCGTTGCACCAACCAGCAAACCTCCGTTGGAGCCTCCGCGAATTGCGAGGTAATCTTTGGAAGTGTACTTATTACCGATCAGGTACTCTGCGGCAGCTATAAAATCGTCAAAGACGTTCTGCTTTTGGAGCTTGGTCCCGGCATCGTGCCATTCCTTTCCGTATTCACCTCCGCCTCGCAGGTTAGGAACAGCATAGACTCCGCCCTGTTCCAGCCATACCGCATTGGCGATGCTGAAGGAAGGGGTTAGGCTAATGTTGAATCCGCCGTAACCATAAAGAATGGTAGGGTTGTTTCCGTCCAGTTCCAGGCCTTTTTTATGGGTAATGATCATAGGAACCTTGGTCCCGTCCTTAGAATTATAGAAGACCTGGGTGGTTTCGTAATCTTCAGGATCAAAATCTATATTCGGCTTATTGTAAAGCTTGGAAGTTCCTTCTTCAATATCGAATTTGTAGATGGATCCGGGAGTCTTATAGTTTGTAAAGGAGTAATAGGTCACTTCTTCGTCCTTTTTCGCACCAAAACTGCTAACCGAACCTACTCCCGGAAGCTCCACTTCCCTTACAAGATTTCCTTCCTTATCATATTGTTTTACCTGAGAAATGGCATCTACCATATATTCAGCGAAAATATACCCGCCGGCAGTAGAAGGGGTAAGTACATTTTCGGTTTCCGGGATAAAATCCTCCCAGTTCTCAGGAGCGGGGTTCGATGCGTCTACGGTCACAATTCTTCGGTTTGGGGCATCTTTGTCGGTTAGTATAAAGAGTTTACTGCCTTCGTTATCGATTACCGAGGTTTCGGTCTTCTCGTTATCAAGAATGGTTACCAGCTCCGGGTCTTCTTTGCTGAGGTCCATCATAAACAGCTTTCCTCCCGCGGTAGAGTTTCTGGCTGTAATAAAAAGGTAACGGTTGTCTTCAGAAACACTTCCGAAAACATACCGGTGTTTCTGAGCCTCGCTGCCTCCGTAGACAATGCTGTCCTCGCTCTGTTTAGTACCGAGCTTGTGATAGAACAAACGATGCTGATCTGTCTTTGCCGAAAGCTCACTGCCCTCGGGTTTTTCGTAGCTGGAATAGAAGAACCCTTCGTTTCCTTTCCAGGAAATTCCGCTGAATTTAACGTCTCTTATGGTATCACCCTTAATTTCTTTGGTTTCGGCGTCCATTACGATGATCTTTCTCCAGTCGCTTCCGCCTTCAGAGATGCTGTAAGCTGCCAGTTTTCCATTATCAGAAAAACTGAGCCCGCTCAGGGAAGTGGTTCCGTCTTCACTGAACTTATTGGGATCCAGGAAAACTTCTGCTTCCCCGTCTTCAGACTTTTTCCGATAAACCACGTACTGATCCTGCAGCCCGTCATTCTTACTGAAATAGATATAGTCCCCTTCCTTTTTGGGAGCGCTTATTTTTTCATAATTCCACAGCTCTGAGAGTCTTTTCTTCAGATCCTTTCTGAATGGGATCTTTTCAAGATAGCCGAAAGTAATTTTATTCTGGGCCTTTACCCATTCTTCGGTTTCCGTACTGCGGTCATCTTCCAGCCAGCGGTAAGGGTCTTTGACTTCGGTTCCAAAATAATTGGTAACGGTGTCTACTTTCTTGGTTTCGGGATAGTTCAAAGTGATTTCCGTGTTTTGTTCAGGGTTTTGAGCCGAGCAAAAAGGAGCTGCCAGAAGCGTCAAAACCGGGAGGATTTTTAATTTTTTGTTCATAGGTATAAATTTAGAGCAACTAAAAATAACACAAAAAATGCCCAAAAGCGAAGGCCTTTGAGCATTAGTTGAAAATATTGTGTGCAGATCTACACCAGTTTATGCTCTAACAGGTATTCAGCGATCTGAACCGCATTGGTGGCGGCACCTTTTCTCAGGTTGTCGGCAACAATCCACATATTAAGCGTATTAGGCTGAGAATAGTCTCTTCTTATCCTTCCAACAAATACATCATCCTTTCCCTCAGCATAAATAGGCATAGGATAGGTGTTTACCGCGGGATTGTCCTGTACGGTCACTCCCGGGAATTCGCTCAGGATCTTACGCACATCAGCTTCATCAAAGTCATTTTCAAACTCGATATTCACCGATTCTGAATGCCCGCCAACAACAGGGATCCTGATGGCCGTTGCACTTACGTTAACCGAATCGTCCCCAAGGATCTTCTTGGTCTCCCGGGTTAGTTTCATTTCTTCCTTGGTATAGCCGTTCTCTTCAAAAACGTCGCAATGTGGTAAGGCATTTTTATGAATAGGGTAAGGGTAGGCCATTTCTCCCTTTTCTCCGGCATATTCGTTCTCGAGTTGCTGAACGGCTTTTACCCCGGTTCCGGTGATAGACTGATAGGTGGAAACCACGACGCGCTTTATTTTAAAATTATCGTGCAGCGGCTTAAGGGCCATTAAAAGCTGGATGGTGGAACAGTTGGGGTTCGCGATGATCTTATCTTCTGAAGTGATCTCAGAGGCATTGATCTCGGGAACCACAAGCTTTTTGGAAGCATCCATTCTCCAGGCCGAAGAGTTATCGATCACGGTAGTTCCGTTTTCGGCAAATTTGGGAGCCCATTCCAGGGAGGTGGCCCCTCCGGCAGAGAAAAGGGCGATCTCCGGCTTAAGGTCTACGGCGTCCTGAAGCCCAATAACTTCAACCTCCTTATCATTAAATCTTATCTTTTTCCCTACAGATCTTTCCGAAGCTACCGGAAGCAATTGGCTTACCGGAAAGTTTCTTTCTTCCAATACCTTCAACATAACCTGGCCTACCATACCTGTAGCGCCTACAACTGCTATTTTCATTCTTTTGGTTTTTGCCGTTTCCGCCGCAGCGGTTATAGATTCTTAAATTTATTCTTTTCCAAAGACTTTTTTCTTTGGGGAACTGCAAATGTATTACACATTGAAAAACAAGCCTATGCAGAAGACTTAAAATTGGTGAGAATTACAGATTTTGAACTGATTCGTCTTTTTCGTTAAAAAAAGACCCCACAGTTTCCCGTGGGGTTTAGATTAATTGCTATTTATTTAAAAATGTGCAGTATAGCGGTGCACGTATCATAAACTCCTAAGGAGTATTATTCTGTTTTTTAAGCTCATCCCTTATTTCAGTAAGCAATTCTTCCTGGGTTGGGCCTTTTGGGGCTGTTACCTGGGGCGCTTCCTTTTTCGTCTTGGTCTTTTCATACGCCCTGAGCAGCAAAAATATGAATAAGCCAACGATTATAAAATTAATAAGGGCCTGAATCAGGTTTCCGTAGGTGATCACGGCTGCTTCCGCCTCCTGTGCAGCTTCCAGGGTTTCGTAGTGCTCTCCCGTAAGGGAAATGAATTGCTGGGAGAAATCGGTTCCCCCGGTGAAAAGCCCGATTAAAGGCATCAGGACATCGGCTACAACAGAGGCGATGATCTTGTTGAAGGCTGCGCCTATAATTACCGCAGTTGCCAGTGCCACGATATCACCTTTTAGAAGAAAGGCCTTAAAATCTTTTAAAAATGCCATTGATAGTTGGTTTTAGTTAATGATGTTTAACTAAAATAAGTAAAAAATAGAAAAACTATCAGGTAAAGATTCAGATTATTCCGGAATGATCACTCTTTTAACGCGCTGGGAGATGCCCGTAATGAGTTCGTAGGAAATGGTACCCCCGGCTTCTGCAAATTTTACCGGATGTTGCGGCCCGCCGAAGATGATCACTTCATCCCCTTCCTCACAGTCAATATCGGTAACATCTATCATAATAATGTCCATACACACATTTCCGATGATAGGTGCATATTGTCCATTCACAAAAACGCCTGCATTGCTTTTACCGTATTTACGATCTATCCCGTCGGCGTGGCCAAGAGGTAAGGTGGCAGAGCGGGTGGGTTGTACAGCCTTGAATTCCCGGTTGTAGCCCACGGTATCTCCTTCCTTAAGCTCCTGGATCTGGGAGATGACGGATTTCAGGGTACCTACCGGCTTCAGGTCTTTGTCTATATTTTCATCATTACTGAAACCGTAAAGTCCAATTCCGGTTCTTACCATATTGAAAGCGGCTTCCGGATAGTTGAAGATGGCTGAAGTATTGCAGATATGAAGCAGTGGTTCATATTCCAGTTTTTCAGCAAGGCTGTAGGCAATGTTTCTGAAGGTATTGATCTGCCTGAGGCTGAACTCCCTTTCTTTCCAGTCTTCACTGGCTGCAAGATGCGAAAAGGCAGAAGCTACTTTTACTGAATTCGTATTGCTCAGTCGCTCTACCGCGGCTTTGTAATTTTCTTCGGTAAAGCCAAGCCTGTTCATACCGGTATTGAACTTCAGATGAACGGGATAATCCTTTTGCTTTTTTTCTTCGGCTAAATTGATGAACTCTTTCAGGATACGATCACTGTAAAGACTTGGTTCAAGGCAATGCTCTATGATCCTTTCGAAGCCCGGTATTTGGGGGTGAAGGATAAGGATGGGAGTGGTGATCCCGGCCTCCCGTAATCTCACTCCTTCCTCGGTATAAGCCACCGCAAAATAATCGGCGCCGAGCTCCTCCAGTTTTTTAGCTATCGCTACCGAATCATTTCCATAGGCATAGGCCTTGATCACCGCCATAAACTTTACGTCGGCACCAATTCTAGAACGGATAGTTTTATAATTATGGGCAAGTGCTCCCAGGTCTATTTCCAGAAGGGTTTCCTGAGCTTTAGGCATTCTTTTGCTTTAGGTTTTGTGGGTTGATCTCTTCGGCTTCATTCACATCCAGCTTCTTTACCCGCTCCTTCAGCATCGCCTTGTAATAGGCGGCCCTGCTTAAAGGTTCGTACTCTTCGGTTTCCCCAAGAAATACCAGGTCGTCATTAATAGCTTTCCGGTAACTGAACTGTGCCAGGTTTCCGGTGCGGGTGCAAACGGCGTGCACCTTGGTAACATATTCGGCGGTAGCCATAAGATGAGGCATAGGGCCAAAGGGGTTTCCCTTAAAATCCATATCCAGTCCTGCCACCACTACACGAATTCCGCGGTTGGCAAGATCGTTACATACGGTCACGATCTCATCATCAAAGAACTGGGCTTCGTCTATACCCACCACATCGCAGCCATCGGCAAGTATCCTGATATTGGCCGCTGATGGCACGGGAGTAGACCTGATCTCATTGCTGTCATGAGACACTACCATTTCTTCATTGTAACGGGTGTCTATTGCGGGTTTGAAGATTTCAACCTTCTGCTTTGCAAACTGGGCACGCTTAAGCCTGCGGATAAGTTCTTCGGTTTTGCCGGAGAACATACTTCCGCAAATTACTTCTATCCAGCCAAATTGCTCTTCGTGATTTACTGTATTTTCGAGAAACATTTTGTAATTTTCAGATCGAAAGGAGGAATAACCTCCTTCGCATAAAGGTGGAACAAATTTATTAAAAATACAAGCCTTCGGTTAGGGCAATCGGCTAAAGTTATAAAAGTCCTGAAGGGATAAATTTTAGGATTGATTTTTGCAGAATTAATATAGAACTGAAAGCAAAGGCAGGTAAAAATTTAGAATTATGAAAAAGAAAATAGAAGCTGAATTAGTTGCGATAGCGGAAACCATAATCAAAGAAAGAGGAAATCTTAATACAACCGAACTAAAGGAGAAGGCAAGACATCTTTATGAAAAATTAAGCATACTTGCATTTACTGAAAGGCACCTTGAAGAAACTCCTGAAACAGTAACTCCGGAACCGGTGAAACCTGCCCCGGTGCAGGAAAAAAGGCCGGAGCCCAAGCCTAAGAAAACCACAAAAAAGGATCACGATGAGTTTGCTCCGGATGGTACCGAGTACAACGATTCTGAAGCTATTACCGAGCCTAATACCGAAAAAATAAAGGATATCGTTGCCCAGATGCCGCCTGAAAGCGAAAGGGTTGACGACCTGTTCAGCGAGATTACTTCCTCTAAGCCGGAGCCTAAAGCTCCGGAAACCAAAACGGCGGAAAAGAATAACAATGGTTCGGCTTCGCAAAAAGACTTCAGGCATATAGGCGTAGACTATGATAACTTACCCGACTTTGAGCCCCTTAACAACAAGCAGAAGGACAATCGTCCAAAATCATTAAATGACAGGCTTAAAAAAGGGATCAATATCGGCCTTAATGAAAGGCTGACCTATATAAAGCATCTTTTTAACGGAGATACTGCCGACTATAACCGCGTGCTGTCCCAGCTGAATACCTTCAGCACTTATGAAGAAGCCCATAAATTCATAGAAAAAGTGGTTAAACCTGATTATAACCACTGGGAAGGGAAAGAAGATTATGAGCAGCAATTTATGGAACGAGTAGAAAGCAAATTTCACCAGTAATCCTGAGAGTTTAATTTATGGGGAAACTATTTTTGGTGCCCACACCAATAGGCAATCTTGAAGACATCACCTTACGTGCCATAAGGGTTCTTAAGGAAGCGGACCTGATACTTGCCGAAGATACACGCAACAGCGGGAAACTCCTGAAACACTTTGAAATAGGCACTCAAATGCAAAGCCATCATATGCATAATGAGCATAAGACGGTTGATGGGATAGTGCTACGAATCAGGAACGGGGAGACCATTGCACTGATAAGCGATGCGGGAACCCCTGCGATTTCCGATCCCGGGTTTTTGCTTACCCGCGCCTGTGTTGAGGCAGGGGTAGAAGTAGATTGTCTGCCGGGAGCCACGGCCTTTGTTCCGGCACTTGTGAACAGCGGACTGCCAAACGATAAGTTTGTGTTTGAAGGTTTTTTGCCGGTAAAAAAAGGAAGGCAGACCCGGCTGAAGTTTCTGGCCGAGGAAACCAGGACCATGGTCTTTTATGAATCGCCGCATAAACTTTTAAAAACCCTGAAGAATTTTGCCGAATACTTCGGGGAAGACCGGAAGGTTTCGGTTTCCAGGGAGATCACTAAGCTGCACGAAGAAACCATTAGAGGAACAGCTGCAGAGGTGCTTCAGCATTATACAGAAAAGCCTCCAAAAGGGGAGATAGTAATTGTAGTGGAAGGGAAGAAGGCCTGAGCTCTAAAAGTAAAATGAGATCACCCGTTTGAATTCTTCAATGCTTTCTTCAGTATACTCTTCAAGATCTATGGTTTTTGGATCCTGTTCGCGTAAATGCAGTATCAGGCTGTTATCTTTTCTTTCTACATCCTGAATATCATCTGTTTTTATACGTTCCACCGGGTTATCATTAAGGCGATATTTAACAAAAACGGCATCATAGATCACCTGGTTCTTACGCACCTGAGATTTATAAAGTATCCATACAATCAGGATATTGGACCCTGCGATGAGGTAGAAGAAACCCTGATCTTTTGTAAAGGCATAGCCTGCTAAACCTGCAACCAGCAAAAGAATTGCCAATAGCAAAAGAATTAAATGGCGCAAGGTGTTTTTATGCTTAATTTTGATGTTGGTTTTTTCCATATTTTAATATTATAATCCGAAAGGTATTAAAACTATTTAATTCTATTGTATTCTATGCGCTGGACTCTGCAACCCAAACCCAATCCCGAAATAGTAGATGAACTTTCTAAAAAACTGGGAGTCGGTAAGGCTGTTGCTTCCCTGCTTGCCCAACGGGGGGTCAAAACTTTTGAAGAGGCCAGGAAGTTTTTCAGGCCCGATCTGGCTGATCTTCACGATCCGTTCCTGATGAAAGATATGGAGCTGGCGGTGGCGCGAATAGAAAAAGCCATCGAAAATGGAGAAAATATCTTGGTTTATGGGGATTATGACGTAGATGGGACCACCAGCGTCGCGCTGATGTCTTCTTATCTTAAGACCCTTAGCCCTAATATTGCGACCTATATTCCTGACAGGTATGATGAGGGTTACGGGGTTTCTTACCAAGGGATAGATTTTGCTTCAGATAATGACTTTAGCCTTATCGTGGCTCTTGACTGCGGAATAAAGGCGATTGAAAAGGTTACCTATGCAAAAGAAAAAGGGATAGATTTTATTATATGTGACCACCACCGGCCGGGAGACAGCATCCCCGAAGCTGTAGCGGTCCTCGATCCTAAAAGGGAAGATTGCGAATACCCTTATAAGGAACTTTGTGGTTGTGGTGTGGGCTTCAAGCTTATCCAGGCCCTTTCTTCCAGAAAAGGAGAGGGAGTTGAATCGCTGTTGCCTTACCTTGACCTTGTTGCCACAGCCATTGGAGCAGATATAGTCCCGATAACCGGAGAAAACCGTATCCTTGCCTATCACGGTCTCAATGTGATAAATGTGGCTCCTAGAATGGGCTTCAATGCTATTTTAAGTCAGTTGAAAAAGGAGAAGATCACCATCACCGATGTGGTCTTTGTCCTTGCCCCGCGTATCAATGCCGCCGGAAGGATGAGGCACGGGCAGCACGCCGTGAACCTGCTTACCGAAGAAGATGAGGAGACAGCCATAGCCTTTGCCGCAGAGATCGAAGCCTTTAATGCCGACAGGAAAGACGCCGATAAATCTATAACCCAGGAAGCTCTGGCACAAATAGAAGACCTCCAGGAACAGGAAAGAAATACCACGGTGGTATATCACGAAAGCTGGCATAAAGGGGTGATCGGGATTGTGGCCTCCCGCCTTACCGAAACCTATTACAGGCCAACCCTTGTATTCACCAGGAGCGGAGATAAGCTCGCGGCCTCGGCCCGCTCGGTGAAAGGTTTTGATGTTTATAATGCCCTGGAATCCTGCAAGGAGCATATTGAACAGTTCGGGGGACACAAATATGCCGCGGGCCTTACCCTGCTGGAGTCGGAATATGAGAATTTTAAGAACCGCTTTGAGGAAGTGGTGTCTTCTTCCATAGAAAGACATTTACTGACCCCTGAGATCACCATAGACGCAGAACTTGACCTCAAGGACATCACTCCAAAATTCTACAGGATTTTAAAGCAGTTCGCACCGTTCGGACCCGGGAATATGTCTCCGGTTTTTATGACCAGGGATCTTACCGATTCCGGTTTCGCAAAATGCGTGGGAGCCGATAAGTCTCATCTTAAATTCCGCGTAAAGCAGGACGGTAATGGCCCTTCCTTTGACGGGATTGGTTTTGGCTTAGGGAAAAAGATAGATATTCTTAAGAACGGGAATAGTTTTATGGCAGCTTATTCTATAGATGAAAATCATTATAACGGGAATACCAGCCTTCAGCTAAAGCTAAAGGATATTAAGGATTAGATTCCAGCTTTTTCAGGCTCATTTTCTCACCGTCAAATTCGGCGTAAGTGTAATGAGAGATCCAGTCCCCGGTGTTGATATAGGTTGATTTTCCGTTGAGATCGATCTCCAGCGGTAAATGCCGGTGGCCGAAAAGGAAATAATCGTAATGTTTGGATTCCAGTTTTTTCCTGCAATACTGGATGAGCCACTCCTTATCTTCTCCAAGGAACTCCATATCCTCTTCTCCCGAGATCGCTTTATTCTTAACCGAAAAATACTGGGCAAGAGGAACTCCAAGATCGGGGTGTAACCAGCGGTAAAGCCATTTCGCCAGGGGATTAGTGAACACCTTTTTCATTCGCTTATAACCTTGATCGCCGGGCCCCAGACCGTCGCCGTGACCTATCAGGCATAATTTACCGTTAAAGCTGAACTCCTGGGGCTTGTGAAACACCGGAATATCGAGTTCTTCTTCAAAATAATTATCCATCCAGAGGTCGTGGTTCCCTACAAAAAAGTAAATGGGGATCCCGCTGTCCTTTAACTCGGCAAGTTTTCCGAGGGTTCTGACAAAACCTTTAGGGACCACGTGCTTGTATTCAAACCAGAAATCGAAAAGATCACCGAGCAGGAAGATGGCCGCTGCGTCCTTTTTTATTTCGTCCAGCCATTTTACGAACTTTTCCTCACGCGGACGGCTGTCCTGTGCGGTAGGCGCACCAAGGTGATTATCACTGGAAAAATAGACTTTTTTGCCCTGGGGGATATTCATAATGCAGATTCTGACAGGTAAATATAAATAATTTAAGCTTTAGACTGCGCAAGGGATAGCAGCGCTTAGCTTTTGGCTTTTGCCAAAACTATAAGCGGATAGCCCGACCCGGCCTTTTACAGGACGGGATGCGGCCTAAATATTATCGGAGGCATACCACTCGGCGAAAGAAGATTCGGTTTCCTGAAGTTTCAGGGAATGCAGCGTTATATGGCCGGGCAGATGTTTTCTGATCTTTTCAGCAAAGTCTATCACCATATTCTCACTGGTAGGCTGGTAATCTACGAGGATCACGTGGTGGTCGCGCTCTTTGAGCTCACGGGCGAGTTCCACATGCGGCGTATTTTTGTTGAAAACCGTAGCGTGATCGAACTTATCGACGATCTCTGACTTTACTATTTTCTTGAGGTCCCCAAAATCTATCACCATCCCGTATTTCACATTGTCCTTATCTGTAATGGGCTTGCCTATTACCGTAACACTAAGCTTGTAGCTGTGGCCATGTACGTTACGGCATTTGCCGTCGTAGCCGTATAGGGCGTGGCCGGTCTCAAAAGAAAATTGCTTAGTGATCCTGATGTTGCTCATAGCTTCTGAATTTACCGCAAAGATAAAGGAATTTTGGCGCTTAAAATTTTTGATACAAGCAATTGATTTCTAATTTATATTTGCGAAATTCTTTTCAGAACAATAAATATGGAAACAGAGCTTTTTGAGCAACTAGAATTTAAGGAAAATCCTTTTTACGAAAGGATAATTTCTGAGCTTCAGGACAAACAGTATTGTGTAGTTGAGGAGTTTTTTACCCGTGAAGAGGTTGCGGAATTGCGAAAATCGCTTTGGGAGAAATATCAGGAAGACCACTTCAAAAAGGCCGCCATTGGGAACAAGACCAATGAGGTTATTTATAAAGAGGTTCGCGGCGATTTTATCAAGTGGCTTAATGAAGCTGAGGCCGGAAAGGCTGAACAGTTGTTCTTTGATAAGCTCAATGCTCTTGTTACTTACCTTAACAGGACCTGCTTCCTTGGGATCCTCACCAAGGAATTCCATTATGCGGTTTATCCTGAAGGAACCTTCTATAAAAGGCATCTGGACACTTTCCAGAATGACGGCCGTAGAAAACTTTCCCTGGTTTGTTACCTGAACGATGAGGATTGGAAACCCGAGAACGGAGGGGAACTGGTTATTTATACCGAGGAAAAAGGCCAGGAGGTTCCGGTGAAACTTTATCCTTTCCCCGGGAGGGTGGTGATCTTTGAAAGCCAGGTGTTGGAACACGAGGTAAAACCCGTAAAAACCGAAAGGCTTAGCATTACCGGTTGGCTAAAGACCCGTTAACTTACTTTCTTAATTTCTTATAGGCAACAAGGATGATCAATACCATGGCAATAATCATCCAGAAGCCGTAGCCGCTTAAAAATTCCAGAAAATTAAAACTCTGTTCACTCATCACTTTTGTTTTTCGTGTCTTTTCCTCCAGCTATAGCGGGCGTAGAAGAAAATACCCAACAAAAAGACTATGGCTAAAAGGTAAGGCCAGTTGCCTGAAATGAATTCCCATAGGGTATATCCCCATTCCTGCTCGTTGCTTGCCGGACGGTCTTTTGGTAAGTGCTCTTGCTGTAAAACCATATTCTCTTTTTTTTAAAAGTAAGGCTATAAATCTTAAATCAGCGCCTGTTTTATAGAATTTTAGGGCTTATTTGAACTTAGCAAGGGCTTTTTTGGTGAAATCTGATAATACCAGCTCTCCGGATATCGCTGCCCTCTCCTGAAGCAATTCGCCCCAGTTTTCAGTGTTTTTCCAGAGGCTCTTTTTCATTTCGTGAAGCGCTTGCGGATTATAAGAAGCCAGTTTTTCACTGAATATCTGCACTTCCTTATCAAGATCTTTAATGCTCTCAAAGACCCGTGCGTAAAGACCTTTTTCCTTGGCCCAGTAGGCATTCTTCCATTCGTGGGCAGCAAGGGTGAGTTCTCCAAGGGCCGCGACTCCTATTTTTCTTTCCACAGCGGGAGCTATCACAAAAGGTCCAATTCCTATGCTTAGTTCCGAAAGTTTTATGGAAGCTGCCTCGGTGGCCATTGCATAGTCACAGGCGGCCACAAGGCCTACCCCGCCACCAACGGTCTTGCCCTGGACTCTTCCCACAATGAGCTTTTTGCATTTGCGCATCGCATTGATCACATTCGCAAAACCGGAGAAGAACTCTTTCCCGCTTTGCAGGTCTTCTATAGCAATAAGTTCGTTGAAAGAAGCCCCGGCACAAAAGGCTTTTTCGCCCTCAGACTTCAGGACGATCACATTTACTTCCGGATTTTCAGAGAGTTTGTCGATCTCCTGCTGCAGCCGTTCCAAAAGCACCGAAGGGAAGGAATTACTGGCAGGATGCCCGAATTCCACCATTGCGACCTTGTTTTCTATATGGGTATATAAACTTCCGTTTTCTCGTGTAGACATAGGTTGGTTTTTCCCAAATTTAAGGATTATACTTTTAAGAATAAACTAAGCTCAGACTTCCTTGTTCAGATATTTTCTTCGGAATTTTATTACCAGGCCACCGCTCCTGATCAGCATCCAGATAAAGAAGGCTATCCAGATAGCATAAAGTTTTAATCCGAAGTAATCTCCTAACAGGAGAGCCGGTGTGAAGCCGAGAAAGGTGGCTACCAATAAAAGGTTCCTTAAATATTTAGCTTCGCCGAGGCCCTTGAAGATGCCATCGAACATAAATGCTATGGCATTTACAGGCTGCATGAGCAGTACCACCCAGAAAACAGACGAAAATAGGACAAGTACACTTGCCTCTTTATTGAATAGAAAACCGATCTGGTTATAGAACAAGCCGCAGATGGCCATTAATATCAGTGCAATCAACACCGCATATTTGCTGATCTTTTTGCTGAGCTCCCAAAGATTCTTATAGTCTCTTGCTCCTAAGAGTTTCCCGCCTATCGCGTTCCCGGCGTTGGCATACCCGTCAATAAAAAAGCTGAAGAAGAGCCAGATATTCATCAGGATGCTCTGCGCCGCGATATAATTTTTACCGTAATCGGTAGCGTAGGCATTGGCCAGGTAGATCGCGAAGTTGAGCGCCGCGGTACGTACAAACAGGTTTGCTGCCATAAGCAACAGGGACTTCATTTGCGGGTTTATATTGAGGCTTAGTTTTAAGTGAAAAGGGGTCTTTTTAAAGAAAAACCAAAAAGCCATAATGAGCATAGTTGCCTGCGCGGCTAGGCTGGCAAAGGCAGCTCCTTTAAGGTGCATAGGAGGGATGATGCCTTCTACCCCGTACACCAGTAGATAATCCAGGGCCACGTTTACCGCGGCTCCGGTGAGGCTGCATTTCATTGCCCAAAGCGTATTTTGAAGCCCCCGGAAAATACCGAAGATCGCAAAAGTGACCAGCGTGAGCGGATACCCAAGCGCCCTTATCTGATAATAATCTTCAGAATACTGAAGGATAAGACCTTCGGCATTGTATGCGCTAAAGATGGCTTTGGCGAAATAAGCGGTGGAGGCATAGATCACGAGGCTGAACAAAAAATTGAATGTTATGGCCTGCGGGATCAGGGTCTTGACCGCATGTAGCCGGTTTGCTCCCAAATGCTGTGAGATTATAGCCGAGATCGCGGTCTTGGTTTGCGCTACGATCCAGATGATAGCCGAAAGAAAGGAACCCACGATCCCTGCCGCCGCCAGGGCTTCTACTGAATTGTTTTCTACATTCCCTATCACCGCGATATCGGTAAGGGAAATAAGGGGTTCTGCTATTCCTGCAATAATTGCGGGAATTGCTATCCGATTGATATTTTTAAAACTTACGGCAGCTTCCAAATTCGGCAATTTTAAAGCGCAAAGATAGGATGCTTCATTTTAACGCACTAATTACTTTTACCCATTGAAGGTAGCCTGGAATGGCTTTGCTTTCTAATTCTCTAATTTTTTCAGGATTAGAATAAAAGATTTCTTTATTTCAGGAAAATTATTACATTTGCTGCAGCTATGGGGGATTAGCTCAGCTGGCTAGAGCGTTTGGCTGGCAGCCAAAAGGTCATCGGTTCGACTCCGATATTCTCCACCAAAACCACTGCTTTCGCGGTGGTTTTCTTTTTTTTAAACAAATATACTCATGGCATAAAAAAACCACCGGAATAGGTGGTTTAATAATTTTAATGGGGAAATGATAGGTTAATCGTCACTCTCCCCATATTCGTCCATTAGTGCCTGAGCATCTGCTTCAAGAAAATCTAAAGTCTTATTTACTATATGCTGAAATTCTTTCGGAAGTTCTTCCTTTGTCCAGGGATGGGAAAGACCGAAAACGTGATCTGCATTTTCTCTTAAGGAAAGTTTTGGAGCGGGACTCCATTCAAAAAGATTTCCGGCGTGAGAAATAGATACAACCGTATCGTTACTCCCGTGCGCAATAAAGTGTGGGATCTCCAGTTTTTTAGCAGCTTTCTGGATATTTAGTCTTTCTTCATTTTTCTTGTAATTCTTATAGAACTGATAATGAAGTGGCAATTGTTGCTTGGTTCTGGAATTCTCTATATACATTACACCTTTTTTCTCCCAGGCTTCCAGCTCCTTACCTTTTGGGAAACGAGACCCAAAGTCGCTAACGGCAGCATAAGTGATGAGTTTGGTCACTCTTTTTTCTTCTGAGGCCTTAATGGTTGCAATTCCTCCACCTCGGGAATGCCCTATAAGGCTTAGGTCTCCCACTTTAATCTGGTCGCCATAATCAAAGCTTGGTAACAATAACCAGTCTATAACCGACTGAAGATCGTCAAGCTCTTTGATGAAATTATTATCTCCGAATGCCTCAATATTGAGGAATTCTGTAGTGTTTTCAGGCGTTGTCCCGTTATGAGAAAAATTGAATTTCACAAAGAAATATCCGTTATCGGCAAATATTTCTCCCATTTTGTCCCAGGCTCCCCAGTCTTTGAAACCTTTATACCCGTGACAAAAGATCACTACTGGTTTGGGTTTTTTATCGTCTTTAAAATAAAGATCGGTAACTATGGGTTTATTGTGCTTCCCTTCTACCTCAAGGTTTGTTTTCTTAGTAATTTCCATAGGTTTTTTTCAAATCTTTTTCGCAAAATGCGACCTCAGGATCGCAAATTTCAGCAATTAATTTTTTTAATTCTGCCTGGAAATCTCCAAGCATCTCTGTATCTATTTCTGTTATTTTATTTTTGGTATGACCCGGTTTATCTTTTTTTGTAAACTTCAGGAATCCTCCTTTCAGGTTTTTAAAGGAAATGATGCCGGCTTCAGCGGGCAATTTCACTTTTTTGCTAATCATACTCGTGTAGGTTAGCACCTGAAAACTTTTACTGTATTTATCGTAATCTGTTGAAATTGAGTCCCAATCTACAATTTCGATCTGGTTTTGGCCAACTTTACCCGTTTTATAGTCAATAATTCTGGTAATACCGTTAGCATTTTCAACCCGGTCTACCTTGCCGCGAAGATAAACCCTAAAATCGAGTTCCTCAACACTAATTTCCTCTTTTAGACCGGTTTCTATTTGAAGGATCTCAACCTTTTCTCCATTTTTAAGTCGTTCGAGCTCGAGTTCCAGAAAGTTCTTCAGGTAACGCTTGGCCACCTCAAAGATGAGCAGGTTCTTACCACGATCCATCGGCGCCTTGGTATAGCTTTTTGCGAATTGTGAAGCGATCTCTTCCGGCACTTGTTTCAAAAAGCCCTTTACGTCTGTTTCGGTAAGTAACTTTCCTTCCAGGGGTTTGTAGAAATTTTCAAGGCTATCGTGAATAACAGTTCCCAAAGTGTTATAGGCCACGGTCTCTTCAACTTCATCCTGTTCCCTTACCCCAAGAACATATTGATAATAGAAATCAAGCGGATTCCTGATGTAGGTGGTCAATGCGGAAGGAGAGAAGCCGGATTCGGCAAGGCTCTTTAGTTTTTCCATAATTTCCGGAGTCTTTGCCACTTCCTTTAGTTTCCCGGTCACCGCAGGGACGCTTGGGCTTATAAGCTTTTTTCTGAGTTGGTGTGCCGGTTGCTTTTCTATTTCCAGCTGCGTGAGGAACCTGCTCTTTTCTCCGGAATTTAACCCGTCAGGTTCTGTGTTGTATAACAAGTATACATTTTTGGCGCGTTGTAAGAGCCTGTAGAAGTGATAGGTGTAAACAGCATCTTTTTCCCTGTAGGTAGGCAGGTTGTATGCCTTTTTAAGATCGTACGGGATAAAGGAGTTACTGCTTTTCCCTGAAGGTAAAACCCCTTCGTTGAGGGAGGTAATGATCACATTTTCGAAATCGAGCGCCCTGGATTCCAGCATTCCCATTAATTGTAAGCCCTGAAAAGGTCTTCCCTGAAAATCCAGGCTTTGAGTAGCCATTATTTCCTTGTAGAAACCATACAGGGATTTGATGCTTTTGATATGGGGATAATCGGAGTTAAGGTTCTCGAGTTTGTTGAACAGGATGTGAAACTGATAAAGGAATTCCAGCCCGAGGCTGTCTTTGCTCTCTTTCAGTTTTGCTTTAATCTGCTGAATGAGTTCTCCTAGCTTTTCAATAGCCAGCTGTGAATTGTTCTGCCAGCTTTCAAAACACGCCATTATCAGTGGCTGAAGTTTCTCCGGGAAACTGCTTATAAGCTCTTTTTCCTTTAGGTAAACTATATTTTCTTTGTTGATCTTACCGATCACCTGAGCCGAATAGGGCATTAACAGGTCGTGCAGCACCGGGTGATTGATCACCTCTATCACATCTTTATAGTAATAACCCGAAGTGGAATGGAGGTGGATCTGGAACAGCTTATCAAACAAAGAACTTAAAGGGGCATTCTTTAACGGAAATCCCATTGTGATGTTCAGTTGACTGATGTTGTTCGGAAGGCTGTTAAGGACCGGGAGAAGCAGGTCTTCCTGACCCAATACAACGGCAGTGTTCTTTAATTTTTCAGGATCAAATTCAGATAAGAGTTCTCCAAGATATTTTGCCTGCCCGATGTTCTTGGGGACTCCAATAATTTCGATGTCTTTCTCTTCTTTGTATGTGCTGCCGGGTTTAAAAACAGGGCTATTCTTATAGTAAGGCCATTGCTTCAGGTATTCGTTGATGAACATAGAAGTCTGGTGCTCCTTATCCCTAAGGAATACTTCATCGATATCCCAGTGTACCTCTGCCTTTTCCTGTTCCAGCATTTCCTGAAGGATATTCTGTTCTGCGGTATTCAGTGCGTTAAAGCCGAGGAAGATATGGTTCCTGTCCTGTTGTGCCGTATATTCCTTAATATGTTCAGAAGCCTTTCTGTAAATAAGCCCCTGATAGGCTTTTCCCTGGGAAAGCAATCTTTCCTGTAAGCCTTCATAGTATTCGGGAAGTTTATGCCAGAAAAGAAGATAGTTGTTGATTAGTTCGGTTTTCTCCTCCTGGAGATACCAGTGATTTACATCCTGTATTCCGGAGAGGTAATCGAAAAAACTTTTATGGTCTATGAGGTACCGGTCAATTTCATTGAAATCGTGAATCAGGCTTTGAGCCCAGGCAGTAAAGGTTTCAAATTCTTCTAGCTGCTCTTTTGGAGTGAGCTGTTTGTAGACATCATAAAATTCGAATAAAGATATGGTATTATCTACCGGGGTAAGCCCTGAAATATTTTCAGTGAATTCTTCAATACTGTAAACAGAGGGGGAGAAAATATTCTTTCCAGAAAGTTTGGAAAGTTCGTTAAGCAGAAAGGATCCGGCCCTTTTACTGGGAAGAATAAAAATACTATTTGAAATGTTCTCTTCGGAAGTTAAGAGCTCTTCTAATACAGCTTTAATAAATGATCTCATAGGATATAAAAATAAAAAACGCCTCGACGAATCGAGGCGTTTTTCTAAAGAATTTCAGCTAAAGATTATTGGTCATCTTCAGACTTATCTTTCATTTCTTTATCCTTATCTAAAGAGATCTCCACTCTTCTGTTCTCCTGTCTTCCGGCAGCAGTAGAGTTAGTGGCGATTGGTCTTTCTTCACCATAACCTTCAGAGGTTAGACGGTTAGAAGGAATTCCTGCGTTCACTAGATATTCTCTTACAGAAGCAGCTCTTTCTTTAGAAAGTTTAAGGTTATACTGGTCACTTCCGGTACTATCTGTATGTCCTTCAATATGGAATACCGTGTTAGGGTACTCTTCCATAATTTCAGCGATAGAATTTAAAGCCTCTTCAGACTCGGTACGGATGGTCGCTTTGTTAAGGTCGAATAATACAGTGTTTGAGTATTCGTTCAATTCTGAAACAACTTCTGCAGTTGGCTCAGGACATCCATTATTAGCGGCAGTACCAGCTACGTCTGGACAATCGTCATCTTTGTCTAGAACACCGTCATTATCCTTATCTTCCCAAGGACATCCGTTGTTATCTTCAGGACCGGCTTCATCTGGACAGTTATCTTCATCGTCTCTTACCCCGTCACCATCAGCATCAGGACAACCGTTCATTTCAGCAAGACCAGCTACTTCAGGACAATCATCTTCAGGATCGGCTACACCGTCTCCGTCAGTATCAGGACATCCGTCAAATTCAGCAAGTCCTGCTTTGTTAGGACAAGCATCTTTACGGTCTTCAATCCCGTCTCCGTCAGAATCAGGACATCCGTTAAATTCAGGTAATCCTGGAGATTCAGGACACTCATCATCTTTGTCATAGATTCCGTCACCGTCAGTATCTTTTCCACCGAAGATGAACTTAACTCCTGCTACGTGCTGGAAGTGAGTAGTCATATCTTCTTGGAATACGTGCTTATAGTTAGATTCAACTGTTAAAGCGAACTGATCGGTAAACCAGAAGTTAAGACCTAGTTTTCCGTTTAAGGTTGGTGCGCTTAGGTCGGTAATTGCGGAGTTTCCCTGATCTGAGAACCAAGTGTAACCACCACCAATACCAACAACAGGATCAAACCATCCTTCGTTTAACATCGCACGAAGACTGTAGTTAAATGATCCGTCTAAAGCATAGTGAGAAATGTCCGGTACACGGGCATCTCCGTATTTGTCAATTTGGTTAATAGAACCTGCCAGTTCAAATACGAATCCGCTACCAATGTAACGACCAACAGTAAGCCTAGACACAGCAGGAAGGGTGTTCCAGTGCTCTGCGGCGTTAAAGTATTCGTCACCAAACCCTCCTAATGGAGCGTCTTCACCCGTTGGGTAGAAGTCGATAGCATTTGCGCCAATACCTATGGCCCAAGGATTGTTGGAATCCTGCGCATTTACCGAAGTAAATCCGAATACCAACGCGGCAGCCATTAAAAATTTGCTAAGATGTTTCATATTCAATAGTTTAGTTTAAGTGTTAACTGAAACAAAAGTATACTCATTGGAAGTATTAACAAAGCTAAATATAATAAAGTTTTCTTAATAAAGCCGCTATAGATGCCGTTTTTGAGGTGTTTTCACAATTTAATTGGCATATTGTTTCAAGTTTATAAACAACTTTAAGAAATTATTATAAGGGCTTGTTTCTCAATTTTTTAAATGATTTTTAGCTCTTTTCCAACTTTTGTAAATGCCTCTATAGCTTTGTCTAAATGTTCTTTTTCATGTGCTGCAGAAAGTTGTACTCTAATTCTTGCTTTTTCTTTCGGAACAACCGGGTAAAAGAAGCCAATAACATAAATGCCTTCTTCCAATAATCTGTCTGCCATTTTTTGAGACAATTTGGCGTCATAAAGCATTACGGGAACAATTGCAGCGTCTCCGTCTATAATATCGAATCCTGCATTTTTAATCCCTTCCTTAAAGTACTTAGTATTGCTTTTTAACTTTTCTCTAAGGGAAGAATCTTCCTTAAGCATATCAAACACCTTAATTGAAGCTCCAACTATTGCCGGAGCAAGGGAGTTTGAGAAAAGGTATGGCCTGGATCTCTGGCGAAGGATCTCAATGATCTCTTTTTTGGCAGTGGTATATCCTCCCATAGCTCCCCCCAGGGCTTTACCAAGGGTCCCGGTGATAATATCTACCCGGCCCATAACATTCTTTTCTTCCAGGGTTCCAATTCCTTTTTCTCCTATGAATCCAGTGGCGTGGCATTCGTCTATCATCACGAGAGCATCATATTTATCGGCCAGATCACATATTTCATCAAGAGGGGCTACCAGGCCATCCATAGAGAAAACCCCGTCGGTAACAATAATTTTAAAACGAGCCCCTTTTTCATTTGCCGCGATCAGCTGCTTTTCAAGATCGGCCATATCTCCGTTCTGATACCTGTATCTGGCGGCTTTACACAATCTCACGCCATCAATAATAGAGGCGTGGTTAAGGGAGTCTGAGATTATTGCATCTTCAGCCGTGAACAATGGCTCAAAAATACCTCCGTTCGCATCGAAAGCTGCTGCATATAGTATGGTGTCTTCGGTTCCGTAGAAATCGGCGATCTTATGCTCCAGTTCTTTATGGATATCCTGGGTTCCGCAAATAAAACGAACGCTGGACATTCCGAAGCCGTGGGTGTCTAAAGTGTCTTTTGCTGCCTGTATAACATCTGGGTGAGATGAAAGCCCAAGATAGTTGTTTGCACAAAAGTTGATTACCTCCTCACCGGTCGAGATCTTTATGACCGCATCCTGTGGCGAAGTAATGATTCGTTCCTTTTTGTATAATCCGTTCTCCTTTATTTCTTCCAGCTCTTTTTCTAAGTGCTCTTTTATTTTTCCGTACATAATTAAATATTTTTTACAAAATTACATTTCTTTTATACATTCCTTAATTTAATAGGACTGTTTAGGTATATCAGTATTTTATTTTCAATTTCGAAACCCATTTCGGTTAGGGCTTCTCCATATTCTAAAAGCTGCAATTCGTGGCTTTGGGCCGGTTCTCCTGTTTTATAATCCAGGATGCTCACCTTGTTACCCTCAAAATTAAGCCGGTCTGGCCTTAGCCTGGTGCCTGTTTTTAGGAGAATATCTCTTTCATTGTAATTATCGACACCCGGCTGGTAGAATTTTTTCAGGTCGGGGTGGGAGGTCACCTCCAGGACCAGGCTTTTTATCCTGGGAGCGGCCTCACGGGAGATCATTCCGCTGCTAACGGCCTTTTCCACTTCCTTTTCTATATCCTCGATATTGTCGATTTCGGCAAGGATGTCGTGGGCTATCTGCCCTTTTTCAATAGCCTGTTCCTGCCTGGTATCCCAAAGAGAACCTGAGCGGGTCACAATATTCACTGCGGTGTTTTGCGTTGCCGAGGAGATAAACTTTTTCTGTCTCACGGTATCGAGGCCTTCTTTTTCTTCTGAGAGGATATAATCCTTACTTCCGAATTCATAATTAGTACCGCCATCCCAAAGCCCCTGGTTTTTAAGGAAACCTATCAGCAGGCCTGAAGTCCTGTTGCTTTTTTCTTCGCCTGTCTTCTTATTGATCTCAAGCTTTGAAAGCAGGTATAGCTGTTGTGAAGCCCTTGTGCACGCAACATATAATACATTAAGCGTGTCCATTTCCTTTTGGTACAGCAAGTCTTTATAAAGTGATTCGGGATCTCCACCCCAGTTGAGCATCTTTTTGGAAGCGCTTATATAGGCCACAGGAATTTCATTTATTGGCCCGGGCATATCTATCCATAAAGAATCTTTACTCGTGTCCTGAAGGTCAGCGTTTGCAAATGGATAGATCACAACAGGAAATTCCAGGCCTTTAGACTTATGAATGGTCATAATTTGCACTGCATTTTCTTCTTTTGGCACCACAATACTTAATCGGTCTTTATCCTGCTCCCAGCTGTCGAGGAAATTCTGTATTCCGCCGGCCGACTTCTGTGTCATTTCATAAATGTAATCCAGGAAAAACTGTATATATGCATCGGAATCCTTTACCAGGGAAAAACTTCTTATAATGTACTCTGCGGCTTCATAAAGGGAAACTCTTTTTATTTCTTCTAGGTCAAAACGAATGGCGTAGCTCTCCAGCCAGTTGAAAAAATCAGGTCCGTTATATTCCAGGTTTTTGGAGATTAACCTAAACGGGTTTTCTATTTCCAGACGGTCTTCCAGGTATTCGAAAATGTCCAGTTTCAGTTCATCATTTTCAGGATTCAGGGAGAATTGAAGCAATGCCTTAATAAACCCCACTTCCGCAGAATTGGAAATAAGAAGGGTTTCCGAGGAAACCACGGGGATATTATTTTCGCTTAAGTACGAGGCGATCGCGATCCCTTCGTTTTTCTTTCTGGTAAGAATGCAGATGTCCTTTTTAGGAGTTTTCTGTTTCTCGAGGTCTTTTATGATCTCCAGGACTTTCTCCGGGTAGATTTCCATCTCTTCCTCTTTATTTTCGGCTTCAATAAAAGAAATATTGACATACCCGAAATCGTCTTTACTGGCTTCCTGCCTGCTTTCTTCAAAAAGCTTTCGATAATCCGGAAAATTAAGTGACGCCGAAGCAAAGCCGAAAAAGCGATTATTGAAATCCACTACATTCCCGCCACTCCTGAAGTTGCGCGGAAGATTCTCCACTTTTTTATCTATGCTAAACGGGTTAGAATCCTGGCTGAGCTCTATAAACTGTTCAGCTTTACCCCCCCGCCAGCGATAGATGGACTGCTTGGCATCGCCAACAAGCATCAGGCTCGAGCCCTTACCGTCTTCCTGTTCTCCCGAGAGGCTGTGGTCTATTAAAGGGATCAGATTCTCCCATTGCATTTGAGACGTATCCTGAAACTCATCTATAAAGTAATTCTGATATCGCTCCCCTAGACGCTCATAAATAAAAGGGGCTGGCTGGTCTTTTACCTGTTCGCTAATCTTAGGGTTAAATTCAGAGATCAACACCAGGGACCGCTCTTTCTTTATTAATTCGATTTCCTGGTTTATCGCGTTAAGCAGGGATAGCTGAACGATTTTTTTCTTTACTTCCTGTAAAAATTCTAGCTGAAAATAGGCCTGTTTTGTCACTTCAAATAAATGTACGATCTCCGGCTGAATAGAATCCAGGATAGATTTTTTGGCTTCGTCTTTAAATGATTTCTTATACAGCGACGCGGAAGACAGCTTTTCCATCCAGGCTTTATCAAAACCATCAATTCTATTGCCCTCTTTCAGTTTCAGGAAATGTTTAGGAACATAGCCTCCGCTAAAATCACCGAATTCCAGGTTGTTGGAATTTAGTAGTTCAAAGAAAGCCCCGGTAGCCCCTGAAATGTCAGTTTCTGTTTTTTGGATCTCCTTTTTCAGCGTTTTTCTGAATTTATCAAAATCTTCAAGATTCTTTCCTTTTAGCTGTTGTAACGCGGCCTGGTTGTTCTCATTGGTCAGCAACTGAGCGATCTCGAAAAGATCCCGGGTAATATCCCAGCTTTTATCCTCATCTGCTTTCGTAAGGGAATAATTGATAAGGGTTTTGGTAAGTTTCTCGTCCGTTCCTGCTTTGTTGATAAGGCTTTCTACAGCCTCCATCAGCACTTGCCCGGTATTCAGTTCAACCTCAAAGTTCACCGGGATGCCGAGATCCTTGGCAAAAGTTCGTAAAATTCGGTGGGTAAACCCGTCTATTGTAGAGATCTCGAAAGCGGCATAATTATGAATGATGCTTTTCAGGATTAAGCCTGAATTTTCCTTTACCTGAGCTTCGCTCATTCCGGTATCAGCGCAAACCACTTCCATTAACGGGGAGTTCGAGATTTTTGTCTCTTTTTGAGTAAAGCTCTCAAGACTTTTTACGATCCGGGTTTTCATCTCTTCCACAGCCTTATTGGTAAAGGTGATGGCAAGAATATTTTTATAGGCGTCTTTTCTATTGGATTTTAACAAGAGGCTCAGGTACTCCTTAACCAGGGTGAAAGTTTTTCCGGAACCTGCTGAAGCATTATAGATCGTAAAGGAATTATTCAAGATGAATCAAATTAGAATAATGAAGTTTAGGAGAAATAAGTTTTAAATGTAAAATAAAATTGTTTTCTAAACTCTAATAGCTTTTAAGTATTTTATAACACTAAAATGTTTTTATTAAATAGGTGAATACCTAAATTTGGGAGAGTTTAATACTAATCACTAAAAAAATATAGATCATTATGTCTTTTGAGTTACCAAAACTAAAATACGCATTTGATGCGCTGGAACCACATATTGATGCGAGAACGATGGAAATTCACCACGGGAAGCATCACGCAGGTTATACCACTAAACTGAACAATGCTATAAAAGGTACCGATCAGGAAGGAAAAACCATCGAAAATATACTGGAAAACCTTGATATGCAAAATAAAGCTGTTAGAAATAACGGTGGAGGCTTCTATAACCACAGACTTTTCTGGGAAATCATGTCTCCTGACGGAGGAGGAAAACCTGAAGGGGAACTAGCAAAAGCAATCGATAATGCATTTGGTTCTTTTGAAGCTTTTAAAGACGAGTTTTCTAAAGCTGCAGCCGGGCAATTCGGTTCAGGCTGGGCTTGGCTATGTGTTCACGATGGAGGAAAGGTAGAAGTTTGTTCTACACCAAACCAGGATAACCCGCTTATGCCCGGGATAGGTTGCGGGGGAACTCCAATCTTAGGAATCGATGTTTGGGAGCATGCATATTACCTGCACTACCAAAACAGACGTCCGGATTATATTGAGGCATTCTTCAATGTAATTGACTGGAAAGAAGTAGCAAGCCGCTATGCAAAGGAAAAATAATTATTAATTGTTAGATGATTTGGAGGGTTGCCATTTATGGCGACCCTTTTTTTTGGAGCAGAACCAATAAAAAAAGGCGGATCATTGATCCACCTTTCTTTGCCCCAAATCTACCATGAACTTAACCTACTTATGTTATGGTCTTTCTAAAGTACATAATTGAATTTAACCGGAAGTAACTTTTAGATGAACGGTAATTATACTTGTTAAAACGCACTATTTCAAACGATTATGCGTTTTGGTTGTGAGAGGTTTGCTATGCAAACTAATTTATTATAAATCCTTTAGATAAATTCTCACAATAAAAAAAGGCAGATCGTTAGATCCACCTTTTTTTGCCCCAAATCTACCATGAACTTAACCTACTTATGTTATGGTTCTTCTAAAGTACATAAATGAATTTAACCTGAATGATCTTTTAGATGAACGGCAGATATAATTGTTAAAAGTTTGTATTTCAGGGGTGTGTGGGTTTTTAAATGTGAGGTATTTATTATGAATCCGGGTATTGTTGGAGGGATGCTTAATTTCCTGAATAAAAAAAGGCGGATCATTGATCCACCTTTCTTTGCCCCAAATCTACCATGAACTTAACCTACTTATGTTATGGTCATACTAATGTAAATAAAAGCTTTTTTGTTCCAAAGAATATTAGATGAATCGCCTGTAAATCAGTTAAATGAACCTTTGCAGAGGGTGGGTGTAGGAATTGTAATATAGAAGATGTGTTTCAAGGAATTATTTCGTGCGAAGCATAAAAAAAGGCGGATTCTTGATCCACCTTTTTTTGCCCCAAATCTACCATGAACTTAACCTACTTATGTTATGGCATATGCTAAAGTACTCAATACTTGTGTGTGCTCAAATACTTTTAGATAAACTGCTTAAATATTAGATTAAGTGCATAAATAATCTAGTAAGCTCTGTCTGTGTTGCCTTCATAGAAGTTAATGAAAGCCCGGTTTACGACTCGATTCCCTCCAAATGTTGGGTAATCTCCTGTAAAATACCAGTCCCCTAAATTTTTCGGACAGGCCTTATGTAGGTTATCTACCGTTTGATAAATCACCTTCACTTTCGCATTTACACTTGGCTCACTTATAAGTTCAGAGATCTTGTCTGAGAGTTGTTCATCAGTAAAGGGTTCATAGATCTCTTTTACGAAATTTTGAACTTCCTGATCGTCAAGATCTACCTGCAGTTTACATTTCTCATATACTTTCTCCACGATATCATAAGAATCTGATTCTTTCAACAGCTCAAGTGCTGCTCTAAATGCTACCAGGTCTTCCAGGCGAGCCATATCTATCCCGTAACAGTCAGGATAACGAATTTGCGGAGCTGAGGATACCACAACAATTTGCTTGGGATTTAGGCGGTCCATCATTTTTATGATACTCTTTTTAAGAGTAGTCCCCCTTACAATACTGTCATCTATAATAACCAGGTTATCTTCGGGCCTTACCACACCGTAGGTAACGTCATAAACGTGAGCCACCAGGTCATCCCGGCTGCTGTCTTCAGTAATAAAGGTTCTTAATTTAACATCTTTTATGGCGATCTTTTCGGTACGCAGGCGATGTGCTAAAATTTCCTGAAGCCTTTCATCTGTAAGGGTCTCTTTTTCCTGGAGGATGGCTTCATTCTTCTGCCTGTTCAGTTCGTCCTGAGCGGCTTCAACCATCCCGTAAAAGGAGGTTTCAGCGGTATTCGGAATAAAGGAAAAGACCGTATTAATGGTGTCGTGCTGGATAGACTTCAATACATCTGGCATCAAGAGTCTTCCAAGCATCTTACGTTCCTTATATATTTCGGCATCACTTCCGCGGGAAAAATAGATGCGTTCAAAAGAACAGGCCTTTCTTTCTATTGGTTCAATGATTTCCTTAATGGAAACATCGCCGCTCTTTTTTGTAATGATCGCGTGACCCGGATCAAGCTCCTTTACATCGTCAAAATCTACATTGAAAACGGTCTGAATTACCGGTCTTTCTGAAGCAACTACCACAACTTCATCATCCTTATAGTAATATGCGGGGCGAATTCCTGCAGGGTCCCTAAGTACGAAGGAGTCTCCGTGGCCCAAAAGTCCTGCCATCGCATATCCCCCATCCCAGTTTTTGGAGGATTTTCTAAGAATCTTCGCAACGTTGAGTTTCTCTGCTATAATCGGGGAAGCTTCAACCTTGGAATAGCCTTCCTTTTTTAATTTCTTATAAAGTTTCTGTACTTCAGAATCCAGAAAATGCCCTATTTTCTCCATTACGGTAACCGTATCGGCTCTTTCCTTTGGATGCTGCCCAAGTTCTACCAGGTTGTTGAATAGCTGATTTACATTGGTCATATTGAAGTTCCCTGCAACGATCAGGTTACGGTGCATCCAGTTGTTCTGTCTCAGGAAAGGGTGAACACTCTCGATACTGTTCTTTCCAAAGGTTCCGTAGCGAACGTGCCCTAAGAAAACCTCTCCCAGGTATGGAAGGTTCTTCTTTTGCATAGCAACATCTTCAGAATATTCAGGGTTGGCCTTCATTTCTTCATTGATCCTGCTATTGATCTGATCGAAAATATCCTGAATTGGTTGCGCCTGGTTAGAACGCACCCGACTTATATAACGATCTCCCGGAGCGGTATTGAGTTTGATGCTGGCAAAACCGGCGCCATCCTGACCTCGGTTATGCTGTTTTTCCATCATCAAATACATCTTGTTAACTCCGTAAAAAGCACTTCCGTATTTCTCTTTGTAGTATTCCAGGGGTTTTAGAAGGCGAATATGTGCAATTCCGCATTCGTGTTTTAAGGCATCACTCATAATATTGCAGTTCCTTTTTGAAGGATTAAAAGTTTTATATTGGTCACAAAAAAAGCCCTGAAATTACAGGGCGTTATATTATGCTAATTCTATTTCGAACTGAGTGAGTTTTCTAAACTCGTGCAAACGATTCTGAACTTCCTCTTTAGACAGTTCCTGCATTCGCTCTGTTCCGAATTTTTCTACACAGAACGAAGCCAGATTGGAGCCATATATTATGGCATTTTTCATATTCTCGAAAGAGATGTCTTCGGTCTTGGCCAGGTAACCGGTAAAGCCCCCGGCAAAAGTATCGCCTGCTCCTGTCGGGTCAAAGACTTCTTCCAGCGGAAGGGCGGGTGCAAAGAAAATTTGTTCCTGGTGGAATAAAAGAGCTCCGTGCTCTCCTTTTTTGATCACCACGTATTTTGGTCCCATCTCCTCGATCTTTCTCGCGGCCTTAACAAGAGAGTGTTCTCCCGAAAGCTGACGAGCTTCTTCATCGTTAATGGTGATCACATCTACCTTTTTGATAACCTTTAAAAGATCGTTTAAGGTATTGTCCATCCAGAAGTTCATCGTGTCCAGTACAACCAGTTTAGGGTCATTTACCTGCTCCAGTACGCTAAGCTGTACCAGCGGGTGAAGGTTACCGAGCATCACAATGCCGGCGTCTTTATATTGGTTCGGAACAACCGGATTGAAATCGGCCAGCACATTTAACTGTGTGTCCAGTGTATCACGGGTGTTCAGGTCGTTATGGTATTTTCCGCTCCAGAAGAAGGTCTTTCCTCCCTTTACAACTTCGATACCTTCTATATTTATATTGCTTTTTGTGAGCAGGTTTAAGTAGTCCTGAGGGAAATCATCTCCCACAACCGAAACCACTGCTCCGTCTACATCAAACTGCGCTGCTGAAAGCCCGATATAGGTGCCGGCTCCTCCAAGAATTTTATCTGTTTTTCCAAATGGTGTTTCAATAGCATCAAAGGCTACCGTACCTACAATCAATAATTTACTCATAACCAGGTTTAAAATCTGCTGCAAATATACAGTTTGTTTTTCAAGAGATAAACCTTAAGCGGGAATTACATGAGCTGCGGGGATTATTTTTCCTGAAAGCCTTTATCTGTTAACAGTTTTTTGCCTTTCGAGGCTTCTACCGCCAGTTGGTCGCAGCGCTCATTTTGAGGGTGGTCATTGTGCCCGCGTATCCATTTGAATTTCACCTTGTGTTTTCGGTATTCTTCCAAAAAGGCGATCCATAGATCGGTGTTTTTACGATCCTTGAAGCCTTTTTTCTCCCAGCCAAAAACCCAGCCTTTCTCAACGGCATCGGCTACATATTTGGAGTCGGTGAATACGGTGGCAATGGTTTCAGGGTTTTTAAGTTTTCTGAGAGCCTCAATAACGGCAAGGAGTTCCATTCTATTATTTGTGGTGTGCTTAAAACCCATTGAGAATTCCTTTTTATAAGGTTTCCCCACCCATTCCATTACTATCCCGTAACCTCCTGGGCCCGGATTTCCCCTTGCAGCACCATCGGTATAAATATGTACCTGCGGTTTATGCACTTTGGGTATCGTTTATCAATAGTTTTTCAATTACTTCAGGAAAATGCTTGTGCTCCAGCTTATGTATTTTCTGAGCCAGGGAATCTGGAGTATCATTTGGATCTACCTTAACGGTGGTCTGGAATATGATCTGGCCTTCATCATACTTTTCATTTACATAATGAACGGTAATACCGCTTTCATCCTCTTTATTGGTGATCACGGCTTCATGTACCTTCGGGCCGTACATTCCTTTACCTCCGTAATTTGGGAGTAAGGCAGGGTGAATGTTGATCACTTTATTGCTGAACTCTTCCAGCATATACTCGGGGAAGATCCATAGAAAACCGGCCAAAACGATAAGATCTGGGTTGATATCCTTTAAAACATGGTAAACTTCGCGAGTGTGATATAAGGCATCCCTGTCAAAATAGAGGGCTTTCACATTTAGGTCGTGAGCTTTCTTGAGCACTTTTGCGGTTCTGCGGTTGGATAAAACCGCTACAACCTGTATATTCGGAGTGTTTTGAAAATATTTAATGATATTTTCGGCATTCGTGCCGGTGCCCGAAGCAAAAATCACAATTTTTTTTTGGTGCTTATGTGGGTAAGTGCTCAAAATTAGCGTTTTAACAATTATTAGTGGGTAAAATTAACCCCTTTCAACGAATTTTGTGTAAATTCCCGTCACATTTTTAAAGTAAAAATCGGTTTTAAAATAAAGTTTTTTATTTTTGCCACCTAATCAAAATTAAAATAAAATATTATGTCAGACATTGCATCAAGAGTAAAAGCGATTATCGTTGACAAATTAGGTGTTGACGAGAACGAAGTTGTAAACGAAGCAAGCTTCACCAACGACTTGGGTGCTGATTCATTGGACACTGTAGAATTGATCATGGAATTCGAAAAAGAATTCGATATCCAGATTCCGGATGACCAAGCTGAGAACATTGCGACCGTAGGTCAGGCAATTTCTTATATCGAGGACGCAAAAAAATAAACAGAAAAAAGACCATATGGAGTTAAAGCGAGTTGTAGTAACGGGTCTGGGTGCCCTTACCCCAATTGGTAACAATATTGAAGAATATTGGGATGGATTGGTGAATGGAAAAAGTGGTAGTGCACCTATCACTTATTTTGATACCGAGAAATTCAAAACTAAATTCGCTTGTGAACTCAAAAACTTTAACGCTCTTGATTTCTTTGACAGAAAAGAAGTTAGAAGGCTGGACAGGTTTGCGCAGTACGCCATTGTTTCATCAGATGAAGCGATAAAGGACTCCGGGATCGATCTAGACACTGTAGACAAATACAGGGTAGGGGTGATCTGGGGAGCCGGAATTGGCGGACTCGAAACTTTCCAGGACGAAGTTACTAGTTTTGCTCAGGGAGACGGAACGCCACGTTTCAATCCATTCTTTATTCCTAAGATGATTGCAGATATTGCCCCGGGTAATATCTCGATTCGTCACGGGTTTATGGGAGCCAATTACACCACGGTTTCAGCCTGTGCCTCAGCAGCGAATGCAATGATAGACGCGCTTAACAATATAAGGTTAGGATACAGTGATATTATTGTTTCGGGAGGTTCTGAAGCGGCGGTTACCCAGGCAGGAATGGGAGGTTTTAATGCTATGCATGCCCTTTCTACTCGAAATGACAATCCTGAAACTGCATCAAGACCTTTTGATGCAACAAGAGACGGTTTTGTTTTGGGTGAAGGCGGAGGAGCGCTCATTTTGGAAGAATATGAGCACGCCAAGGCCAGGGGTGCAAAGATATACGCCGAAGTGATCGGTGGTGGTTTATCTTCTGATGCTTACCATATGACAGCCCCACATCCTGAAGGAAACGGAGTGGTGGCCGTTATGGAAAACTGTTTAAGGAATGCAGGAATGAATCCTGAAGATGTTGATGCTATCAATACTCACGGTACCTCCACACCTCTTGGTGATGTTGCTGAATTAAAAGCAATAGGAAAGGTTTTTGGTGAGCATGCGAAAAACATTAATATCAATTCCACCAAATCAATGACCGGTCACCTCTTAGGTGCTGCAGGTGCGATTGAGGCCATTTCCGCGATCTTGTCTATGAAGTACGGAATTGTTCCTCCTACCATCAATCACGAGCATCCTGATGAGAACATCGATCCGGAATTGAACCTTACCTTGAACAAGGCACAAAAACGGGACGTTAATGTGGTAATGAGCAACACATTTGGTTTTGGAGGGCATAATGCCTGTGTTTTATTTAAAAAGCTGGATGAGTAACATATCGAACTATGAGTGTTATTCGAAATATATTAAATTCCCGTCCTTCCAAAGGCGGGAATTTTTTTAATACGCTCTACAAGATCCTCGGGTTTAAACCCAAAAACCTTTCGCATTATAAGAAAGCCTTTACGCACCGGTCCCTGAATAAAAAGGACGAAGAAGGCAATGCCATCAATTTCGAAAGAATGGAATTCCTGGGAGATGCTATGCTTAGCGCAGTAATTGCCTCTCACCTGTTCAAGGCCGTTCCGGGTGGGAATGAAGGTTACCTTACCAAAATGCGCAGTAAGGTGGTGAGTCGTAAACACCTTAATGAACTCGGGAAAGACCTTAACCTTATTGCCCACGTTCAGACCAATATCCCTAAGGAACAGTTTGGGGTTAATATTCACGGAAATTTATTCGAGGCGCTTATAGGTGCCATTTACCTGGACCGCGGTTATAAATACTGCCGAAAATTCATTTTCGACAGGGTTATAGACCCGTATGTGGATATTGAACAACTGGAAGGGAAAGTGATAAGTTATAAGAGTTTGCTTATAGAGTGGTGCCAGAAAGAAAAGAAAGAATTCAATTACGAGGTTTACGAGGATACCGGTAACGATGAGCTGAAACATTTTGCCGTCAAACTGCGAATTGATGATCGGGTTGTGGCAAAGGCCAGGGCAACTTCCAAGAAGAAGGCTGAAGAAAAAGCATCGAAAAGAGCCTACTATGCTCTTCAAAGCAAAATTGAATAATCGTGAGATTATGCCGAAAACTATAACGTTTTCGTAATTAATTATGAAATTTTAGGGCGATTTAGCCTCCTTTTTGTCATTCTTATTTTATCTTTAGCCTAAAGTAAAGAGGATATGCAGTCGCATAAAATGTTGTTGGATGAGGTAGAAGAAGATCATTTTAAATTAATTGCCGTTTACTGTGCCATAGAGGATTACAAAATGGCATTTCTACTCAACAAACATTTACACCTGCAATTAAAACGGGAGCGCTACGACGTCGATTTTAATCATAAAACCGTCAGGGCCCGTTATGCCCTTTATACATTTAAAGACCCTACCAACTACCGCACCTATCATCTGGTCGCTAATAAATTTAAAGGCCAGGCAAAAAGAGTAGCCAGTTCAGGGTCATTATTTGTGGAAGAAGAGGTGAGACCGCTTGAAGTTCATCTTATTCCTGAACAGAAGAAAGTCGATTTCTTTTTGAAGATAGAAGAAGATTTGGAAGAACAGCAACTCACCAGAATGGTAAATACCATAAGTCAGATTCCGCAAGTAGTAGCTGTATATAATATTGATATAGAGCACCTAAAATCCAAACAAAATCTAATTTTTGAATAATGCCAACAAATAAAAAGACGAAAATAGTTGCAACCCTTGGTCCCGCAACAAGTTCTAAAGACACCCTAAATAAAATGCTCCGTGCAGGAGTGAATGTTTTCAGGATAAATTTTTCTCACGCAAATTACGACGATGTAAGGGAGCGTATTAAAATGATTAGGGAGCTCAATGAGAAACACGGCTATAATGCCGCTATTCTCGGAGACCTCCAGGGACCTAAATTAAGGGTGGGGACCATGAAAGAAGAAGTTGTGGTTTCTAAAGGCGATGAAATTGTTTTTGCCACAGGGGAAGAATTCAAAGGTACCGCAAAAAGGGTATATATGAATTATGAAACATTCCCTCAGGATGTTAAGGCCGGGGAGCGTATTCTTTTAGATGACGGAAAGCTGATCTTTGAAGTTGTAAGTACCAACAAAAAAGACGAAGTAAAGACAAAAGTAATTCAGGGTGGTCCCTTGAAATCTAAAAAGGGGGTGAACCTTCCTAATACCAATATTTCCCTTCCCGCCCTTACGGAAAAGGATGTTAAGGATGCCATCTTCGCCTGTGAAATGCAGGTAGACTGGATGGCATTGTCATTTGTAAGGCATGCAGATGATCTTATTGAACTTCAGAAATTAATAAACGAGCACAGCGAACATAAAATACCAATCATCGCTAAGATCGAAAAACCTGAAGGAGTAGCCAATATCGAAAAGATTGTGGCTTATTGTGATGGTCTTATGGTTGCACGTGGTGACCTGGGGGTTGAAATTCCTGCTCACGAAGTGCCGCTTATCCAGAAAAAACTTGTGCTTACGGCTAAGAAAGCCCGTATCCCGGTAATTATTGCTACGCAAATGATGGAGACGATGATCACCAGCCTTACGCCTACCAGGGCTGAGGTGAATGATGTGGCTAACTCTGTTATGGATGGTGCCGATGCGGTGATGCTAAGCGGGGAGACTTCTGTAGGACAATACCCTGTAGAAGTGATCCAGAAAATGTGTCAGATCCTTGAGAGCGTTGAAAACTCTCCGTTGATCAAGGTGCCTCACGATCCGCCGCACGTAAGAACAAAACGTTATATAACCAAAGCGGTTTGTTATCATGCTGCGCATATGGCAAACGAGATCAAGGCGAAAGCCATTTGTACCCTTACCAATAGTGGATATACGGCCTTTCAGATCTCTGCCTGGAGACCGGAATCGCATATTCTTGTATTCACTTCTAATAAAAGGATCCTTTCTCAGTTAAGTCTTCTTTGGGGAGTTAAAGCCTTTTTCTATGATAAGTTTGTGAGTACAGATGATACCATAGACGATGTGAACGATATCGCCAAAGCCGGAAAATTTGTGGAGAAGGGAGATTTCACTATTAATCTCGCAGCGATGCCGATAGCTGAAAAAGGGATGGTAAATACATTAAGGGTTTCCGAGATCAAATAAGAAGCTTAAAAGACTAATATAAAAACCACGGGTTTCATTGAAGCCCGTGGTTTTTTTGTGCTTAAAATTCAAACTTCAACTGAACCGCTATCTCTTTCTTGTCTTCCTTTTCTTCGGCTTTATCGGTATTCAGATTAGAGAGGGAAATACCGAGCAGTCTTACCGAATCCTTCATTTTTTCCTGGTAAAGTAATTCTTTCGCGATCTCCAGGATCAGTTCTTTACTTGAAATAAAATAGGAAATTGTCTTGCTGCGCGTCTGAAGACTGAAATCGCTGTATTTTATCTTCAGGGTAATGGTTTTACCCGCTACCTTGCTTTTGGTAAGCCTTCGCTCGATCTCTTCGGCAATGTTCTCCAGTTTTTCAAGCATGAATATTTCTGAAGAAATATTTTCGTTGAAGGTTCTCTCGGCTCCTAATGATTTTCTTATCCGGTTCGGTTTCACCTCGCTTAGGTGAATTCCTCTCACCACATTGTAGTAATGCTTTCCGCTTTTTCCGAAATGGTCTGTAAGGAATTCTTCCGTTTTTTGCTTCAGGTCTTTCCCGGTGAAAATACCAAGACTGTACATTTTATCGGCCGTGACCTTTCCTACTCCGTGAAATTTCCTGATCTCCAGATCTTCCAGGAATTCTTCGACCTCTTCAGGATTAACGGTTTTCTGCCCGTTAGGTTTATTGTAATCGCTGGCAATTTTAGCGATGAATTTATTGATGGAAATTCCGGCGGAGGCGTTCAGTCCCGTCTTTTCCTTTATCTTTTCCCTTATTTCCTGAGCGATAAGGGTGGCGCTGGGATTCCCTTTTTTATTCTCTGTCACATCCAGATAAGCTTCATCCAGCGATAAAGGTTCCACAAGATCTGTGTATTCCAGAAAGATTTCCCTGATTCGCTGAGAGATCTCGCGGTAACGATCAAATCTTGGTTTTACGAAAATAAGCTGCGGGCAGTTCCTTTTGGCGATCACACTGCTCATAGCGCTTTTCACCCCAAATTTCCTGGCTTCGTAACTTGCAGCGCTTACCACGCCGCGTTGGGAACTTCCGCCTACAGCAATAGCCTTTCCTCGCAACTCAGGATTATCAAGCTGCTCTACCGAGGCGTAGAAGGCGTCCATATCTATATGAATTATTTTCCGAAGCTGATGCACTCTGCAAATTTAACTAATCATTAAAGATGAGGTGCAGGTGCACAGGCTTAAAAACTCAAAACAATATCCTATATTTGATAATACGGGGGCAAAGGAATTTTTTTCATTCAGAACTTAAAGAAGTTCCTCCGCTTTTCTTTCTTTTGCGGGAATTATGGAAAAAACGGCGATAATTTTAGGGGCAACGGGGTTAACCGGCGGTATTCTGCTTCGGGAGCTATTGGAGAATGATGAGTACTCTAAACTTATTCTTTTTTCCAGGAGTTCTTGTGGGATAGATCATCCGAAGATCGAAGAACACCTTATAGATCTATTTCAATTAAAGGAGCACCGCAGTAAATTTAAGGCTGATGAGGTTTTCTGTTGTATCGGGACCACTAAGAGTAAAACTCCGGACCCGGAAACTTACCGGAAGATAGACTATGGAATTCCCGTTACCGCCGCAGAATTATGCATTCAGAATAATATTACTACCTATCTCGTGATCTCAGCAATGGGAGCGGACTCTTCCAGCCGAATATTCTATAATAAAACAAAAGGTGAGATGGAAGAGGCAGTTCTGGCCTGTAAGATTCCGCATACTTATATTTTAAGGCCTTCCCTTATTTCGGGAACCCGAAAGGAAAGCCGCCTGGGAGAAAATATAGCGAAACAGGTGATGAAGGTGCTGGATCACCTTATGATTGGAGCATTAAAAAAATACCGATCTATTGCACCTGAAGCAATAGTTAAGGCAATGCTACTCCTTGCAAAGGAAAAAAATAAAAAGACCGTGATAGAGTCTGATGAGATTAAACAAATAGCTGCTAACTATAAATAAAAGAAGGAAGCCGGAATGATCGAAATAGAAAGAAAGTTCTTAGTGAAGTCTGATGCCTTTAAAGATAAGGCTTATAAAAAAATCGCGATTCTGCAGGGGTTTTTGAATACGCATCCTAACCGGACCGTACGGGTAAGAATAAAGGGGGAAAAAGCCTATCTTACAGTTAAGGGGAAAACCAATAAGGAAGGCCTCACAAGGTTCGAATGGGAGAAAGAGATCAAGAAAACCGATGCTCATTCGCTTATAGATCTTTGTGAGCCCGGAATAATCGACAAGACCAGGTATCTCGTAAAGTCGGGGAAACACACCTTTGAAGTAGATGAGTTTTTTGGTGATAACCAGGGGCTGATGGTCGCCGAAGTAGAGCTGAAGTCTGAAACCGAAGATTTTGAGAAACCGGACTGGCTGGGGAGAGAAGTTACCGGCGATGTGAAATATTACAACTCGCAATTATCTAAGAAACCTTTTAAAAAATGGGAAGATTAAAGCTATTAAAGAATACAATCGGAACTCTGTTTCTAGCAACTTTACTAACTGCCTGTGATCAGCCTGTGGAGAAGACCCGTGGTGTTCCGGCTGCAAGCGAAGTAAAGACCGAAAGCCATAACTTGACCGGTATTAAAGCCCGGGCCGAAGCACTCAAAAAGGAAGGGTATAAGACTTTTACTTATCAAGAAGGAGATACCACTTATCTCATGCAGCAATATTATATGGTTTTCCTGAAAGCGGGAGATAAAAGGAACCAGGATTCTACCGAAGTTGCCGAACTTCAAAAAAAGCATCTTGCTCATTTAAGCCGAATGGCAGAAGAAGGTTACGCCAGCCTTATAGGTCCATTTGGAGACGACGGGGAGATCCGTGGCATCGTGGTCTTTAATACTCCTACGCAGGAAGAGGCCGACAGTCTGGCCAATCTTGACCCAATGGTGAAAGCCGGACGGTTAAAGGTGGAAGTTCACCCGTGGTGGACCGCTAAAGGCGGAAAACTTGAATAATAAAACAGTCCCGAAAAAATAACTTCCCGGGACTGTCCCTCCAACAATTAATAAGATAAAATTCAAATTATTGCCATCCGCCCCCAAGGGCTTCATACAATGCTACAATAGATTTAAGCCGGTTAAATTCGGCATTTATTAGCCCTAATCTTGAGGTCAGGGCATTTTCTCTTGCCGTAAGGACCTCAAGATAATTGGCATAACCACTGTTCAGTAATTCCTGTGAATAGTCTGAGGCTTTGCTGTAGGCTTCAAACTCCTTCGATTGTACTTCTATTTTCTCTGTACTCGCCTCATAGTTATAAAGAGCATCAGAAACTTCTTTCCCGGCAGTTAACAATGCCAGCCTGAAATTAAGCAAGGCTTCCTGCTGCCTGGCCTGGGAAACTTCATATTCGGTCCTTATTCTGCGTCCCTGTAAGATAGGCTCTGCCAGGGAGCCGGCAAGATTGGCGAAAAGCGAGTTCACATCGAAAAGGTCTTTGAGTTCAAGGCTTTGGAAACCTCCGGAAGCAGAGAGCCTGAGAGAAGGATAAAAATTACTCCTCGCAACGTTAGTCAGTTCAAAGGCATTTACCAGGTTATACTCGGCAGCCATTACATCTGGTCGGTTTCTCAATAACTGTGCGGGCACACCGGTATTAAGCCCGGTCGTGATCTTCTGATCTTCCAGTTGGCCTCGTTCGATCTCGTGGGGCCCTTCCCCAAGAAGTATGGAGAAACTGTTTTCCAGCAGCCTGATCTCATTTTTGATATCGATTAAAAGGGCCTGGGCCGTATAAAGCTGTGCTTCGGTTTGCTGCACGCCTACTTCGGTAAGGTTCCCCGCGTCTTTTAGTGCCTTTGTGGTTTCAAGGCTTTTGGTCCTGTTCTCTATGGTCTCTTCGGTAATCCTTCTTTGTTCATCCAGCATCAGCAGCTGATAGTAGGTAGTGGCTATATTAGAAATAAGCCTTGTTTTCACCGCTTTATGGGCCGCTACACTTTGCAGGTAGGAAGCCTGAAAAGCGCGTTCATTACTTCTTATCTTTCCCCAGATATCTGCCTCCCAGGAAAGATTTCCCGTTACATCGAACTGGGTGATACTTCCGTCGAAAACCGAGCCGAACTGCCCATTTTCAGAAAGATTCTGGTAATTCACATTCGCTCCTACATCCAGGGTAGGCAGGTAACCTGCTTTTCCCTGTTTTACATAGGCTTCGGCAGCCAGCATTTGCTGAATGGCAATGCGAATATCGATATTGTTCTGAAGTCCCTGCTCGATATATGAAGTTAACAGCGGATCGGTGAACATCTCTCTCCAGGAAACTTCAGCCATATTCAGGCTGTCCTGTGGGAGCCGGTCTGTGCGATATGCATCTTGGGTCACCACATCGGGGCGCTCATAATCTTTTGCCGCAAAACAGGATACCAGTAAAAAAGGTACTGCTGCAAGGATCAGGAACGTATATATTCGGTTGGTTTTCATACTATTCAATTTCTTTCGGTTTTTCATCTTCTTTCTCAGGAGCTCCGGTGATCCTTTCCTGCAACCACTGGAAGGCAACAAATAGAATAGGAATTACAAATACGCCAAGGATGGTTCCGAAGAACAAACCTCCGGCGGCACCGGTACCAATAGACCTGTTCCCTTCGGCACCAACCCCGCTTGCGAGCACGAGTGGCATAAGCCCGAGGATAAAGGCGAAGGAAGTCATTAAGATAGGTCTTAATCTCACTTTCGCGCCGTCTAAGGCGGCTTCGGTAAGGCTAAGCCCTTGCCGGCGTCTCTGTATGGCGAATTCCACGATCAGAATAGCATTCTTGGCAAGCAGGCCAATAAGCATTATAAGGGCTATCTGAAAATAGATGTTGTTCTGAAGCCCCATTAAAAAAGTTGTAAAATAGGCTCCTGCCACCCCAAGGGGTAATGAAAAGATCACCGCGAATGGCAATAAATAACTTTCATACTGAGCCGCGAGCAGAAAGTATACAAAGACGATACTCAACATAAAGATGATCCCGGCCTGACCTCCTGAAGCGATCTCTTCCCGGGTGATCCCGGAGAATGTAATGTCATACTCTGCAGGCAGGTTTTCATCGGCAAGGCGCCGGATACTAGCAATGGCATCCCCGGAACTGTATCCGGGCGCGGTGGTTCCGTTAACGGTTACCGAATTGAAAAGATTGAACCTATTCACGGTTTGAGGGCCGTATACCCTCTTAAGACTTACAAACTGTGAAATGGGAGCCATTTCACCCCCGGGGGTCTTCACAAAAATACTGTTCAGGCTCTCCTTGTTTTGCCTGTCTTCGGGAAGGGCCTGAACAAAAACACGGTACTGTTTGCCGAAACGACTAAAATCGCTGGCATAAAACCCGCCCACATAGCCCTGGAGTGTTCTCAGGATATCATTAACCGAAACTCCGGCCTGTTTTGCCCTGGCAATATCTATATCCAGTTCCAGTTGTGGGAAGTTTGTGCTGAAGGAATTGGAAGCAAAGGCTACCGAAGGTTCCTGGTTCAACTTTCCTACAAACTCTGAAGCTGTTTTGTCCAGTTCTTTTAATTCTCCTGAGGCCTTATCCAGAATGCGCATTTCAAATCCATCGGCACTCCCGAATCCGGGCACACTTGGCGGAGTGAAAAACAGGATGCTGGCATCTTTAATGGCTGCCGATCTCCTGTTGAGCTTAGCCATTATACCTTCAACCGAAGTTTCTTCAGTTTCCCTTTTATCCCAGTTTTCCAGAATAATGAAGCCCATCGCATAAGAACTTCCCGAACCGGAGAAGAAGTTCCTGCCACTTATCATGGAGGCGGTCCTGATCCCTTCAATCTGTTCCATCTCGTTATACAGATCTTCGGTTACTTTCTGAGATCTGTCCAGAGAGGCTCCCGGTGGCAGTTCGATATTGACAAAAATCACACCCCGGTCTTCAGAGGGAACAAAGCCGGAAGGAATATTGTTGTTGATCCAGAAGATGGCGCCAACGGCAAGCGCAAGAGCGATAGCCGAAACCCAGCGGTACTTCATCAGGAATCCCAAAGACCTTATATATTTCTTTCTGGTTGCCGAAAAGGCGGTATTAAAGGCCATATAGAAACGCTCCAGAAGATTCTTTTTCTTTCCGTTTTTATCCTTTTTCGGTTTAAGAAAGATCGCACACAGGGCAGGGCTTAAGGTAAGAGCGTTCAGGGCAGAGATAAGGATCGCGATGATAAGCGTTACCCCGAATTGTTCATAAAACACTCCTGCCGGACCTTTGATAAAGGTAATTGGAATAAATACCGCTGCCATCACCAGGGTGATCGAGATAATGGCTCCGCTTATCTCCCCCATTGCCGAGACCGAAGCTTTCTTCGCGTTGGTGTAACCTCCTTCCAGTTTGGCATAGACTGCTTCCACCACTACTATGGCGTCATCTACCACAATCCCGATCGCAAGAATTAAGGCGAATAGGGTTAGGAGATTTATAGAATATCCTAAAATTCCCAGGAAGAAGAAGGTCCCGATTATCGAAACCGGAACTGCAATAGCCGGGATCAATGTCGATTTTATATCCTGAAGAAAGACAAATACCACTAAGAATACCAACAGAAAGGCCTCAATAAGCGTCATTTTCACCTTGCTGATGGAGGCAGTTAAGAACTTATTTGTATCATAGTTAATCAGGTATTCCACCCCCGGAGGAAAATCTTCCTCAAGCTCATCCATTTTATCATAGATCTTCTCAATGATTTCCTGGGCGTTGGAGCCCGGAGTCTGAAACACACCAAAGTTGATCCCCGGATGTCCTTTGGACCTTGATACCGAAGAATAGTTGAAAGCATCAAGTTCTACTCTGGCTACATCTTTTACCCTTAGAAAACTTCCATTTTCACGGGCCTTGATGATGATATCTCCGTATTCTTCAGCGGTTTTATAGCGACCTTTATACTTGATCACATATTCGAAAGATTCCCCGGCATTCTGACCCAGAGATCCTGCAGCGGCCTCAAGACTTTGTTCATTTATGGCATTTATGACATCGGTGGTGGACAGCCCGTAATTAGCCATTTTATCGGGGTCCAGCCAGATCCGCATCGAGTAGTCCTTACCTCCAAAAACGTTTACCGCACCCACCCCGTTGATACGCTGAAGCTCGGGCGTTACATTGATCTTGAGGTAATTCTGGATAAAGGTATCATCATATTCAGGGGTCGTGGAATATACTGCGGCATAGAGAAGAGCCGAGTTTTGCTGTTTTGAAGTGATCACCCCCGCACGGGTTACTTCAGACGGTAAAAGGGAATTGGCCCTTGCCACCCTGTTTTGAACGTTCACCGCAGCAATATCGGGATCCACTCCCTGCTCAAAGAATACCTGTATACTGGCGCTTCCATCGTTACTGGCACTGGAGGTGATATAGGTCATTCCCTCCACCCCGTTTATCTGTTCCTCAATAGGGACGATAACGCTTTCCAGAATGGTCTCTGCATTGGCACCGGGATATGAGGCCGAAACCTGAACGGTTGGCGGGGCGATATCGGGATATTGGGTTACCGGCAGTTCCTGTAATCCAAGGATACCCAGCAGCACCAGGATAATGGAGATCACAGTAGAAAGAACCGGTCTTTCAATGAATTTCTTTAGCATAATTATTATTTAAAAACGGTGTCAAAAGAGTTCAGGATGCTGTCCATAGAAACGGGCTGCGGCTTTATTCTGGTCCCGTCGCGAACCTTGCTTACTCCTTTAGCAAGGATGGTTTCACCTTCTTTTATCCCCTGGTCTACCACATAAAGTTTTCCGGTCTCAGCAAGTACCTGTATAGATGCGCTGGAAAGGCTGTCGGCCCGTACCTTGTAAACCATCTTTTTACCCTGTTGTTCAAAGCTTGAAAAGGCCGGTACTACCAGTGCATTTTGAAAATTCTCCGGAACAAGCACGGTACCACTGCTGCCGTTCCTTAAAAGCCCTTCGGAATTATCGAATAGCGCTCTGAAGGTAACCGTACCGGTTTGAGGGTCTATATCCCCGGCAATTGTTTCGATGCTTCCGGCCTTTGTATATTCTTCTCCGTTGGCAAGGACAAGTTTTACTTTAGGCAGTTTTTCGATCCTTTCCTGCTGGTTCTTTCCTTCGGCATTCTTGATGAAATTCAGGTAATTCTTTTCGTTCATAGAGAAATAGGCATAGACCTTTTTAATGGAAGAGACCCTCGTGAGTGGTTTTGCATCCTGTGGCCCTGCCAGGGCACCTTTTCTGTAGTTTATGGAGCCTACCACCCCGTCTACGGGGCTTTTTACATTTGCGTAATCTATGTTGGCCGCAATACTGTTGTAGTTGCTTTTAGCCTGTTCCAGCCTGGCTTTGGCAGTTTCCAATTGAACCGGGCTAATAATGTCCTTTTCCACCAGGGGTTTCAGTTTGTTCACTTCAACCTGAGCCGCATTAACGTTAGCCCTGCTGGCAGCAGCATCCTGGCTTAGAGATTGTGTTTCCAGTCTAAAAAGCACCTGTCCTTTTCTCACCTCTTCTCCTTCGTGAACCAGAACATCTTTGATGTATCCTGAGATCTTAGGTCTCACCTCACTGCTAACTTCTCCTTCCAGGCTTGCCGGATATTCTGAGTAAGTGGTGACATCCCGTCTTTCGATCTTTATCACGGGGTATGACGGAGCCTGAGCCGACTGATTTGCCTGTGCTTTTCCGCCATCATTCTTACAGGCGAAAAGTCCCGATGCAAGAATTATTGCAAGTAAACCTGAGAGATATCTATTCATCTTGTAAATGTTTATTGATGATTTTTTCCTTTAATTTTTTGATTGACTTCCCTGCCTCACCCAGAAACTCGAGGTAATCTTTGTGAAACTCGAGATCGAACTTCGATTCTTCTTCCTGATCGATCTCCTGGTTAGCAGCTGTTTTATAATCAAGAATATCCTGGTGGATCTGTTTTTGAGCACTCCACTTTTCCATCATCTCGTCCATAATCTGGATGAGGTGATTTGGAGAAACTATAAAGTAGCGTTTGCGGTCCCCGGGTTTTGTAAAATAGCTTACCCTTCCACTGGCCTGAAGCGTGTTGAGGTGAGTACAAATGGTACTTTTGCTGGCTTTGAGATCGGTTACCAGACCCTCAAAAGTGACACCTTTCCTGCCTGTTAAAATAAGCGTGGCCAGGATACGTGCAGCCAGAGGGGCAAGTTGTTCCTCGTTCTCTTTATAAACACCCAGACGTTCTATAAGCTCTTCTTTCCGGGACTTCAGATTTTTTGGCTTTGACATAATTTCAATTAAGTTTGTAAAATTAGCTTTAGTTCGGAACATTCCGAACTTGTCAAAATGTAAAGTTTTGTTAAAACAAAAGACTCCTGAAAATATCCTCAGGAGTCTTGTTTCAACACACTTAAAAATCCCTACATCTGTCTTAAAACATAACAGACAGAGTGTTGAAGCATTTTACAATAGATGTACTTAAATAAGTACAGGTAATTCTTAGACTCCAGGTTTCATAAAAGGTTTAAAGTAAATATGAAAAATAAAAAACCCGGTCTGGAGGAAGACCGGGTTTGAAAATGTTTTAAGGGCGGGTTATTCCTTCCCATAGATACCTATCTTGAGTTCCCCTTTGCTGTTCATATTTGCGCGGTACATCCCTGCAGTATTGAATTCCATCGCGATATTTCCGTTGTGATCTATGGCTATGATACCCCCGTCTCCGCCAAGTTCGGGAAGCTTTTTCTGGATCACCTCGCTTGCGGCTTCCTGAAGGCTTACTCCCTTATATTCCATCATTGCTGAAATATCGTGGGCCACCATCCCGCGGATAAAGAATTCTCCCCAGCCGGTACTGGAAACTGCACAGGTTTTATTATTGGCATAGGTCCCGGCCCCGATAATAGGTGAGTCCCCGATTCGGTTGTATTTTTTATTGGTCATTCCGCCGGTAGAGGTTCCGGCAGCAAGATTACCGTTCTTATCCAGGGCCACGCAGCCAACGGTTCCGAATTTTGAATCCTTGATGAAAGGATCCGAAAAAGCGGTTTTATTGTTCTCCTGAGATTTGGCTTTTTCAGCCTCTTTTACTTTTTGAAGACTCTTAAACCTTCTTTCGGTATAAAAATATTCAGGGTCCACGATCTCTATGCCCTGTTCTTTGGCGAACCTCTCGGCTCCCTTCCCGGCAAGCAGCACGTGGTCTGAATTCACCATTACTTCATAGGCCAGGTTAATAGGGTTCTTAACCACGGTTACCCCGGCAACGGCACCGGCATTCAGGGTTTCCCCATCCATTATCGAGGAGTCCAGTTCATTGGTTTCCTCGTTGGTGAAGACGGCGCCCTTACCTGCATTGAAAAGCGGCGAATTCTCCATCACGTTAATGGTGCGCTGCACGGCTTCTAGAGATGTCCCTCCGTTGGCAAGGATCTCGTGCCCGGTCCTGATCGCTTCTTCGAGTTTTGCCTTATAGGCTTTCTCGAGGGAATCGGTCATATTCTCTTTCAGGATGGTGCCGGCCCCGCCGTGAATTACGATCCCGAAGTTCTGCACCGTGTCTTTTGTAGTTTCGGTTTTTGGAGTTTCAGTTTTTTCTCTGTTTTCTGAAGGCTTCTGGTCACAGGAGATGAAGAGGATAAGACTAAAAAGGAAAACTAATTTTTTCATATTGGTTTGGGTTTGAAGCGGAAGTTAATCAAAATTGACGAATCCCGGGATAGAGCTGCACCAGCGATAGCAGCGGAAAGCCCGCAGGCGCATTATGGAGCGGCGAGGACTTGTAGCGCATAGCGCGACGGCGAAGCCGGGGTGCCCCGAAAGATATTAAAGGCCTAAAGGCTATTTCTAAGCCAGATTGCGTAATTTTAATAGCTAAAAAGACAGAAAAATGGCAGTAAATAAACCTTTTAACCTCAATAAGTGGATCGAGCAGAACAGGGATTCGCTAAAACCGCCGGTGGGAAACCGCAATCTTTATAAGGAATCTGAGGATTATATTGTAATGGTGGTTGCCGGGCCTAATGCGCGGAAGGATTACCATTATAACGAGACCGAAGAATTGTTTTACCAGCTGGAAGGAGAGATCGAGGTGCACATTCAGGAAGACGGGGAGAAGAAAACGATGAAACTGGGACCCGGCGATATGTACCTGCATCCTGCAAAGATTCCGCATTCCCCCGAGCGAAAAGAAGGCTCTATTGGCCTTGTGGTGGAAAGAAAGCGCATACAGCTTGAAGGCAAGGACGGGCTCATCTGGTATTGCGATAACTGCAATCATAAACTTTACGAGGTCTATTTCCCACTGCAGGACATAGAGACCGATTTCCTGAATCATTTCAGGGAGTTTTACAGCAGTAAAGACTTGCGAACCTGCGATAATTGCGGAGAGATTATGCCCTCAGACCCTCGTTTTGTGACAGATGAGGAATAGCGGTTAATTTTTACTATTTTCGCAATAACTACACAAAATAACAGATAAAACTAAAATTTAATGAGTGAAATAGCCGAAAAATTTGGGATCAAACAAGCCCTGAAAGAATTAGGATTAAGCGAAACCAATAACGGAACTTCCACAGGAATGGACTTTTTTAGCAACGGAGAGGTGATTGAGTCTTACTCTCCCGTTGACGGTTCTTTAATAGGAAAGGTGAAAGCCACTACCAAGGAAGATTATGAGAAAGTGGTTACCACTGCCACAGAAGGTTTCAAGGAATGGAGAACCTGGCCTGCCCCTCAGAGAGGTGAGGTGGTACGCCAGTTCAATGATGAGCTTAGACGTTTGAAGGAGCCTTTAGGAAAGCTTGTTTCCTTTGAAATGGGAAAATCTTACCAGGAAGGTCTGGGAGAAGTGCAGGAGATGATAGATATCTGCGATTTCGCAGTAGGGCTTTCACGTCAGCTGCACGGGCTTACAATGCACAGTGAGCGTCCGGGGCACAGAATGTATGAACAATATCACCCGCTTGGGGTAGTAGGTATAATTTCAGCCTTTAACTTCCCGGTAGCGGTATGGTCCTGGAACACAGCATTAGCCTGGGTTTGCGGAGACGCCTGTATCTGGAAGGGTTCTGAAAAGACTCCTTTGACCTCGGTGGCCTGCCAGAACATCGCTGCCAGAGTATTTTCTGAAAACGGAGTGCCTGCGGGAATCTCTTCTTTGATTACCGGAGATTATAAAGTTGGGGAAATGATGACGCACGATGAGCGTGTGCCGTTGATCTCTGCTACCGGTTCCATAAGAATGGGGAAGATCGTTGCCCAGGCCGTAGCCGCAAGACTGGGGAAATCCCTGCTTGAACTTGGAGGAAACAACGCCATCATCGTAACCCCGGATGCCGATATCAAGAACACCGTGATAGGTGCGGTATTCGGAGCCGTGGGAACCTGCGGACAGCGTTGTACTTCTACCAGGAGACTTATCATTCACGAAGATGTGTACGATAAGGTAAAAGATTCTATCGTAGATGCCTATAAGCAATTAAGAATTGGGAACCCATTGGATGAAAATAACCACGTTGGGCCGCTTATCGATAAGGATGCCGTGAAGAACTACCAGGCTGCTTTGGATAAAGTAGTTAAAGAAGGCGGAAAGATACTTGTTGAAGGAGGCGTACTTGAAGGTAAAGGTTACGAAAGCGGATGCTACGTAAAACCGGCCATCGCCGAGGCTGAAAACCACTTCGAGATCGTACAGCACGAAACCTTTGCTCCGGTACTTTATATTATGAAGTATAAAGGAGATGTTTCCAACGCGCTTGAATTACAGAATGGGGTGAGACAGGGGCTTTCTTCAGCGATTATGACAAATAATCTGCGTGAGGCCGAAAGATTCCTTTCTGTTGAAGGATCTGACTGCGGGATCGCAAACGTGAACATAGGGACTTCAGGAGCCGAGATCGGCGGAGCCTTTGGAGGTGAGAAAGAGACCGGGGGAGGAAGAGAATCCGGATCTGACGCCTGGAAGATCTATATGAGAAGACAGACTAACACGATCAACTATACCACCGAGCTGCCATTGGCACAGGGTATCAAGTTCGATCTGTAGTTTTTCAGATATAAGATCAGAAAAAAGCCCCGCAGATCTGCGGGGCTTTTTTGTTATAGCTTTTTATCCTCTATCCGTTTAAAGAATTCCCGGCGATGGGTGTCTCCCAGAGGCAGGCTGTTCTCTCCCAACCAGATTTCGTGATTATCGGTTTTTGAAATTTTGTTCAGTGCCACAATGTAGGATTTGTGGATCTTGATGAAGCTTTCCTCCGGCAGGCTCTCTTCAAAATGTTTTAAAGTGTTATAGGTGATGATCTGCTCTTCCGGAGTATGGATCACCACATAATTCCTGATGCTTTCCAGGTAAAGGATGTCCTCAGGATCTATCTTTCTGAACTTGTTCTTGCCATCGGTCTTTACGAAGAAATAGTCTTCGTTTTTAGCTGAGTTCCTGGCAGGTTGGGTAGAGGTATTCCGGGATTTTACTTTTTCAATAGCTTCAATAAAGCGCCCGAGGGAAATAGGTTTTAAAAGATAATCCACGGCATTCAGCTCAAAACCTTCCACGGCGAATTCGGAATAGGCCGTGGTAAAGATCAGCTTTGTTTCGTCTTTAATGAGCCTGGATAGCTGAAGCCCTGTAAGGTCAGGCATCTGGATATCCAGTAAGATCAGGTCGGGCTTGTGCTGCTCGATCAGCCGAATGGCCTCCAGGGGCTTGGTGCTGGTTGCCAGGCAATCTATCTGCGGAAGCTGATCTGTATATTTTTCCAGGAGCCTTATGGCGTGAGGCTCATCATCTACGATTATGCATTTTATCACTTCGCTCATAACAATGGAATATCAAGCTTTACCTTAAAATAATCATCCTGTTCTTCAATATCAAGCCGGTAATTTTCACGGAACAGCAGGTCAAGTCTTTTCTGAATGTTCTTATAACCAATACCCTTACGGTCATAATTGGTGTTTTCCTTAAAGGCGTTTTCGGTGCTAAGTATGAGTCGGTCGTTTCTTGTTTCAAGCTTAATGATAACCGGGTGTTCCTTATCTGTCAGTATACCGTGTTTAAAGGCATTTTCTATAAAATGGATGAGAAGCAGAGAAGGGATTTTTCTATTAGTAAGCCCTTGCGGAAAACTGACCTTAATATGCGCTTTGTTATCGAACCTTCGCTGGTAGAGGTCAATGTAATTCTGTAAAAACGTGACCTCATCCTTAAGCGTTACCTGATCTTGTTCATTTTCATAGGTCACATAACGCAACATTTCAGAGAGTTTCAAAATATCATTACTGGTTTCCGGTGCCTTGTCATAAAGATCAGAATAGAAACTGTTCAGGGTGTTGAATAGGAAATGCGGACTTAACTGTGCCTTCAGGTTCTGCAATTCTGCCTTTTTCTTCTGTAGTTTCAATTCGTTCATCCTTTGATTGGTGTTCAGGACATGCTTCACCATATAAAAGATCAGGGCCAGAATGATCACCCTTAGTGCGTAGTAAGAGTTGTCGAACAGGTAAAAACCGAAGGCTCTTGAGGCTTGCTTATAGTTATGAATGCCCGTGAGGTTATAGATGATCACCTCTTCGAACAGGAACCGGAGCCCGGTGAAAAGGCCGATGACCAGAAGTTGAGACAGGATAAGGTATTTCCATTTCCTCTTTGGGATTGTTACCGGGGCTATTAGGCTGTAATTAAGGTAAAAGATAATGGCCTGAAGCAGAATGAAGAAAAACAGGTGAAGCAGGTGCCATTCCAGAGATTGGGGTAATGTATCCTTGATCACGAAATTGAAAAAGACGTCCATCAGGATAAAAAGCGCCCAGAAGATAATATGATAGGTTATTTCCTGCTTTTTGGTCATAGGCCTAAAAGTAAGATTTTGATAAGACCCGCGAGAAAATTTTGTACGAAACCTGGAAAACCAGGGATCAACCCGTGTTTTAGCACAACCAAAAGACCAGGATTCAGGAATCCTTGATACATAAGGCAGAATTTCGGGTTGGTCCGGTTTCGGTAATAAAAAGGGTATTCCTGTTAATCTTGCAGCACAAAAATAAATTATGAGAAGAACAGCTATACTTATAATCATTCTGTTGAATCTTATGATCTCACCGGCATTAATGGCCCAGGAGGTCATTGAAGGTATGGTGAGAGCAGGAAGCGGGCCGCTGGCCTATGCAACGGTGAGTTTGAGGAAAAACCCCGGTAAGGTGATGGCCTTTGCCTATACCGATGAAAAAGGTCATTTTAAACTAAACCCGAAATCTGCTTTTTCCAAAGCACTATTGAAGGTTGAATTTATGGGATATAAGACCTATACCGACACTCTTTCTTCTGCAGACCTGCCGCTAAATGGTCTTAATATTGTTCTTTCCCGATCTAGTAATGAGTTAGGTGAGGTGAAAGTGGTGGCGGAAAAGCGAAATGCTATCAGTCTTAAAAACGATAAACTGGTCTATGACGTTGAACAGGCCGGGATCGCGGGCTCCAGTGAAGGACTTGAAGTGATGAGGCAGATCCCCGGGATCTCGCTTGATAAAGATGAAAACATCAAGTTTCGCGGAAGTAGCGGCGTTAAGATAATGATCAACGGGAAGGATTCATTTTTGAAGGGTGAGGCGCTTCGGGAATTCGTAAGGTCCCTAAACGGCGAAGATATTGCCAGCGTGGAGATCATTGCGCAGCCTTCTGCCAGGTATGGGGCTGAAGGAACCACGGGCATCATCAACATCAACCTGAAAAGAAAGCTGAAAGGCGGTATTACCGGAAGAGTATACTCTACTGTGGGTTATGGGGAATATTTTAAGAACAGGAACGGCACCAATCTCTATTACAGCGATTCCCTATGGAACCTGAACCTGAATGCCTATTACAACAAGAACAATTCTGTGAATCACCGCCGGGTAGAGCAGGTGGTAGGCGATGAGAGAAGAATAGTTCAGAACAACGAATGGCTGCCAATAGGAGTTTCAAAAAGCGTCAATTTTGGGGCGGAACGGTATCTGGAAGAAAACCAGACCCTGAGTACTTCCTGGAGATTTACCGCCGATGATTCTGACGAACATACCTTCGGGAATACTATAGAGACAAGAGGAGACAGTCTTTACCGAAAGGTGACCCTGAACAAGAATGCCGATATCCCGGTACGCAATTTAACGGGGAATCTTTATTACAACAATACCTCGGAAGATATGAAGACCAAATTCGAAGCCCAGCTTAATTATTCTTACTACAACAAGGAGAATGAAAATATGCTGGAGACCGGGTATCCGGTGAATCCTGAAGATGAAAATGGGCTGAAGCTTTTCAGTCTCAATAAGACGCGTTACAATATCTTTTCAGGGAAGGCAGATTATAAAACGCCCATTTCTTCGAAGGTGAATTTTGAAGCAGGGCTGAAATACTCCAATATCGACACTCGCTATCTCAATAATTATGACGCCGATAATCCCGAAGCCTTACTGATCTCGGAAGAACTCCTGGATAACACACTGAATTACGGGGAGCAACTTGCGGCCGCTTATTCCCAGGCCGCAATCGAGCTGAAGAACTGGAATTTTATGGCCGGCTTAAGGGCAGAATACATCAGCTATGAAGGCTCTTCTATAAACGAGGAATTTTCGGACGACTATGTGGCCTGGTTCCCTTCTTTTTCTGTGAATTATAAAAAGAACGGAAATCAGTACCAGTTTGCCTACAGCCGTAGAATTGGAAGGCCGGATTATAAAGACCTGAACCCGTTCTATGAATATATGGATCCGTACACCTTGGGCAGGGGAAATCCGCAGCTTCGTCCTGAATTCTATCACAGCTTTCAGCTGAATTTTAATCACAGATCTTCGGTTTCGGCCAGCCTGTACGGGTATTTATATAAAGATAAGATCACCCGGGTGATAGATTACGATAAGGGAGAGAACTTTACCAGTCTTTACCGGGCCAATGCCAGCAAAGGGAGCAGGTTCGGGACCTCGGTGAATATCCCTTATGAACCGGTAGAATGGTGGGAAATTCAGCTGAGCCTGAACGGATATTATATGTATGAAAGATCTGAGATCCCGGAATACCGATATGATGATGGCGGTTTTGGCTATGAGCTTCGGTTTTTCCAGAACTTCGACCTGAAAAAGGACTGGCTCATAAAATTGACCGGATTCTACAGCGGGGCCTCCGAAAGCGGGAACACCAGGTTCAGGCCAGTCTATGACTTCAGCTTTTCTATAAGCAAGAAGTTCTTTAACGATAAGCTTAAGGCCGAACTAAGCGCCAGGGATATTTTAAAAAGAAGTTACTGGGATTCTGTCATAGAACAGAACAATGTGACCACCTACTGGACCAATAAATGGGAGACGAGGAAGTTCGCGCTTACCCTTACTTATAACTTCGGGAATAACAATGCCAAAGAAGTGAAAGAAGCTTCTATAGATGAGGAGACAAGCAGAATGTAGGATTAGCTGAAATAAAAAAGCCCCGCAGTTTTGCGGGGCTTTTTTTATTTCTATACTGAAACCGATTAAAGGGTACCGTTAGGTTCTACCCATTTAAACTGGTGCTGATCCTTAGGGATAGCAATCCTGTCGGCGATCCGGGTCATCCTGTCCGGAAGTTTCATCAGGTAATCACGGGCCTTTTCGGCTTCGTCGGTTAGAGAGTTCATCTTGTCGATCTCCCAATATCCGTTAAGTTTCCTCAGGATGTCTATATAATCGTAAGTGGTGTAAACTCCAAGTCTTTGGGCTGCATTAGAGAAGTTTTCGAATGCTTCAGCAATTCCCTGGCCGCTTTCACGGATAAACTGTGCCGGCATTACGATCTTCTTTTTCATCATATCGTGGAATGCAAGCATCATCTCACTTGGGTCATATTCAAAGATCGTTTTCACGAAATCCCTGTATGCCATATAGTGTCTCATTTCATCTCCGGCAATAATGTTGCACATTTTACCGAGCATTTTGTTTCCTTTCTTCTTAGCCAGCTGGCCCACACGTTTGTGAGAGATATTGGTGGCAAGTTCCTGGAAACTCGTATAAACGAAGTTTCGGTAAGGGTCCCTTCCGGTTCCTATATCGAATCCGTCGTTGATCAGGTATTGAGTGGTCTTCTCGATCTCTCTCATATTCACTCTTCCTGAAAGATAAAGATACTTGTTAAGCGTATCTCCGTGGCGGTTTTCTTCACCGGTCCAGTGGCGCACCCATTTTGCCCAGCCGTTCTGTTCTCCTCTGGATTTTCCGTGCTGTTCCACACCTTCCATATCCATTAACCAGGATTCGTATGTTGGTAAGGCTTCTTCGGTCACCATATCGGCAACAAGCACCACCCAAAAGTCATAACCAAGCTCCTTTGCCTCTTCTCTTATCTGGTGTACCTGTTCAAAACCTTCCTCATTCTCCAGGTTTGGAAGGAGGTCGGTTGGTTGCCAGATGTCCTCAACCGGAATTAAATATTTATCTACAAAGCTGTCGACTTCTTTTTCGACAGTTTGCATTACTTCAAGTCTCATATTCTTAAGGGCCATCTCAATCTTTTTTTAAATACATTTCACAAAAATGTGTAGGGATGTATCGGGTTTAGTAATATGTATCAATAAGCGTGCGGGAATTCAATAATCCGAATGCTTTACAAATAAAAAGGAAAATCCTTGAACCACAAAGATATAAAGTAGTTAAGACAGATTTTGGTAAAATAGTCTTAATTTCTTCCAGATTCGCCTCTATATAGCTGATATACAGGTTCACTTTGCCAGATCTTTTTGGATTTGACCTCTATTGCCGAAAGTTTTCCTTTAAAGGCTGCCCCGGTATCAACGTTCCAGACATTCGCTTTTTGAACAGGCTCTTCTTCGCCGATCCTGGTAACCGGAGTATGTCCAATGAATATTTCTTCGAACAGCTGAAGCCTCTTCGGGTAGAAATGGTGGGAGTTTTCCATTTCGGGATTAAGAGAGACCGCTGTTTCCCAAAGCGTGCGGTCCCAGTAAAAACCGGTGTCGTGGTATTCGCGCTCGGGTCCGTGAAGATTGGTGAAACCGGCGTGAACAAAAAGCCTGTTGGAATTATCTACGTGATAATTTTTCATATTTCTGTAGAACTCCAGATGCTGCTCTATCTCCTCGTCCTTGAATTTTCTGTAGGCTTCCAGGGTGGCGCGCCCTCCGTGCTGGAGCCATTGATCATTCATCTTACCGGTTTCCAGCCATTGGTGCGCAAGATCGTCGTGGTTTCCTCTAATAAAGATGCAGTCCACATTTTCCGAAAGCCTGATGAGGTAACTCACCACATTAGCCGAATCGCTCCAGCCGTCAACATAATCACCCAGAAAGATCAGCTGATCTTCGGGGCTTATGTTTATTCGCTCAAGTAACTGGATCAGTGCTTTTAATCCGCCGTGGATGTCTCCAATGGCTATGGTTCTGCTCATATTAATTATATTTTACTTTTCTTAAAATACGCAGGCTTTCCTTGTAATGGGTGTAAGCTTCGGCGCTGTATTTCTTAAGATAAGGTTTGGCCTCCTCAAGTTTGTTTATCGCATCCCTGAAATTATTCAGGTAACACAACAAATAGGTTGAAGGAAGGTTTTTCAGGTCTTTTTCCTGTGCCCTGGTCAATGGAAGGTCTTTCTTTAGCCTTTCTAAAAGGCTGTTGTTGCTGTTGTAAATATGATACAGGACCTTTTTATTGAACTGGGGCGGTTCAAAGAGTAGGTCGCTTTTGATCTCATAGCTTACATTATCCTTGAACTGAATAGTGACCTCCTCCAGCGGGTAATATTTGAAATTATCGTGCAATCCCAGGTTCACATATTCAATGATCCTGAAATAATCCTTTTCCATCGTGATGCTCACCTCATCCATATCTGAATAGAAGAGCTTCACCTGCTCGTTGATAAGCTCTATGTCTACGCGGGAATAATATTTTGTACTGTTCGATTTCTTTTCTTTCCCTGCCCAGCATACCACGAAATATTCTTTGAACACCTTGTATTGGGGGTTAAAGTCCCGCCGTTTTTCCATAAAATCGAAAACCCCGTCCAGGGTAAGTTCAATATTGTTCTGCGCGTGCTTTTCTATGGATTTGACGATGGCAGAATTAACATCTTCGATATTTATATCATAGGATTTGGGCATACTAATGCTCCCGTCCCTGAAGAATACCGAGCCTTTAAAATATTTCCAGATGTTCTTTTTAAGGGAACAGATCTTCCCGTGATTGGGTCTTATGGTTACCAGGCCTACAACCTTCTCATCGGGTAAATGCGGAAAAGGAATGTTTTCGTAGGATATGTTTGGTGGATGATGCAGATAGGCGTTCACAAGATTCTGGATCTTGCTGTCGTCAAAGAAATCGATCCCGGCAATGGTGTTGTCTTCATCTTCAACCCCTATCACGATGAATGAATTATTTTCAGGATTGGAATTGGCGAGCGCACAAACGTGTTTCAGGAATTTTGCCTTGCCCTCTTTTTCACCAATGTTCAGCTGGCGCTTTTTGTCATAAAAGCTGTTCTCATCGTTATGAGCCAGGAGGTTTTTTATGAGGAGGCGTTTGTTGATCATTTTGTTATCGCTCTTGGAAGTGGTCTCTTAGTTCTTGTCTACAATGGTGCTGCTGGCCTGTGCAGTGCACATTACGGTAAGATCGGCAATATTCACGTGATAAGGCCTGGTCACTACAAATCTTATAATATCGGCAATATCTTCAGCTTGCAGGGCTTTAAAGCCTTCATAGACCTTCCCGGCCTTTTCCTTATCTCCTTTAAAGCGCACTTCACTGAATTCCGTTTGGGTGAGCCCCGGGTTGATTGCGCCAACCCTTATTCCGAGACCGTTGAGGTCCATACGCATTCCCTGGTTGATCGCGTCTACCGCGTGCTTGCTGGCACAATACACATTTCCGTTGGGATATACTTCCTTCCCGGCGGTAGAGCCAATATTGATGATGTGACCCGATTTCTTTTCGATCATTTTCGGGATCACCGCTTTGCTCACATAAAGCAGGCCTTTCACATTGATGTCTATCATCGCGTCCCAATCCTCGGTGTTCCCCTCCTGAATAGGATCAAGCCCGTGAGCATTTCCGGCATTATTGATAAGGATGTCGATGTTGCTGAATTCCTCAGGTAAACCACCTATTTTGTGGAAAACCTCCTCTTTTCTCCTCACATCGAAGCTCAGGATTTCGATTTTAGCCATATCTGAAAGTTTTGCCTTAAGTTCTTCCAGGCGCTCTTTTCTTCTTCCGCAGAGTATCAGATTAAAGCCTTCCCGGGCAAATATTTCGGCAGTGGCCTTCCCGATACCGCTTGTAGCACCGGTGATTAAAGCTGTTTTCATAGACTTGTTGTTTTTATGTTCTAAAGTAAGAAAGTATTTTTAAGATTGATCACTACTGATTTTAATGCAAGGTTAATTCCTGTTAAAGTTCGTTAATTTCGGCATACAAAGAAAATCTAGGCAGGGCTCTTGCGTTATCACCACAGAACAAAAACCTAAAAATCTACTTATGAAAAAGTCTTTAAAAAATTTTAGTCTTAAAAGCTTATTACTGCTGGCAGTGGTTGCTGTTGGAATGGTAAGCTGTAGTGATGATGAAAATAATCCTGAGAGCGAAGGGAAAGCAAACCTTAGGGTGAGTATGACCGATGCCCCGGGAGATTATGATGCCGTATTTGTGGAAGTTGTAGACGTAATGATCCAGACCGATGCTGCCGTTGAAGGTGCTGAAGGAGAAGGAGAGGGAGCTGAAGAAGGCTGGGTAAGCGTTGGTGACGTTCAAACCGGTGTTTATGATCTTCTTGAATTAACCGGAGGTGTTTCTCAGGTCCTTGCCGATACCGAAGTGCCTGCAGGATATGTAAGCCAGATCCGTCTTGTACTGGGAACCGATAACTACGTGGTGATAGATGGTGAAGAAGAGCCGCTTAGCACCCCAAGTGCTCAACAGTCAGGACTTAAGCTGCAACTAAACCAGGAACTTGAAGCAGGAGAGAATTATTCCTTTTTACTAGACTTCGATGTAGACAAGTCTGTGGTAACCACAGGAAACGGAGGGAAAAGCCTTAAACCAGTGATCAGGCTTTCAGCTGAAGCTGATGCAGGAATGATCGTTGGGGCAGTTCATCCAACCGAATTTAGAAGCCTGGTTACAGCTAAAAATGCGACCACAACTATTTCTGCTTATACCGATGCTAACGGAGAGTTCGCTCTTAAAGGAGTTCCAGCCGGAACTTACCAGGTAAGCGTTACTCCAGATGTGGCTGCAGGACTTGATGTGGTATTTGAGGACGATGTTGTGGTGGAAGAAAATTCAACCATAGACCTTGAGACCATTTTCTTAGAATAATATTTTATTTTTCTTTATATCAGAAGAAGCCGGGCAGTGTTTTTACATTGCCCGGCTTTTTTTTAACCATACCTTAACAGCCAAAAAGCTGATATTTTTTCAATTTGCGCCGTTGCACCTTTGTGTGTATATTCACGCTCCTTAAAATCTTTATGTAATGATTGAAAATGAAACTTCAATAGATATTGCAAGCCTTAACGAAAGAATTGAAAAAGAAAGTGCTTTTGTTGATATCCTGACAACCGAAATGAATAAAGTGATCGTCGGGCAAAAGCATATGGTTGAACGATTGTTGATTGGACTTTTAGGGCAGGGGCATATTCTACTTGAAGGAGTGCCGGGACTGGCAAAGACCCTGGCTATAAATACACTTTCCCAGGCCGTTCACGGTAGTTTTAGCAGGATACAGTTCACTCCGGACCTCTTACCTGCCGATGTAATTGGTACATTGATTTACAATATGAAGCTGAGTGACTTCAGCATCAAAAAAGGTCCTATTTTCGCTAATTTCGTACTGGCCGATGAGATCAACAGGGCCCCTGCAAAAGTACAGTCGGCTTTACTGGAGGCTATGCAGGAGAAGCAGGTGACCATCGGGGAGGAAACCTTTAGACTGGACAAGCCGTTCCTGGTAATGGCTACCCAAAACCCGGTAGAGCAGGAAGGAACCTATCCTTTGCCTGAAGCCCAGGTGGACAGGTTTATGCTAAAGACCGTAATCAAATACCCCCAGATGGCCGAGGAGCAGCTTATTATTCGGGCTAATCTTAAAGGGGAATTTCCCAAGGTGAACCCAGTAGTGAGCCTGGAACAGATCCAGCGGGCGCAGGATGCCGTAAGGGATGTTTATATGGACGAAAAGATCGAGAAGTATATCCTTGATATCATTTTTGCGACCAGAACTCCTGAAAAATACGGATTAGAAGATATCAAACCTTTAATAAGTTTCGGAGCTTCCCCAAGGGGTAGTATTAATCTTGCGACGGCAGCTAAGTGCTATGCCTTTATAAAGAGAAGGGGGTGTGTGATCCCGGAAGACGTTCGTGCAGTGGTGCACGATGTGTTGCGTCACAGGATAGGGATCACCTATGAAGCTGAGGCTGAAAATATAACTTCAGAAGATCTTATCAATAAGATCGTTAACGAAATTGAGGTGCCTTAGAACAGGTGCTGTAATTCGCAAAATCATTAAAATTTAATGAGCTTGTCTGATTCGGGCAGAAATCCGGAAAGTCATCCTTTATGGACACCAAAGAGTTACTTAAGAAAGTAAGAAAAATAGAGATCAAGACCCGGCGTTTGAGCGATCACGTCTTCGGCGGGGAGTATCATTCTGCTTTTAAGGGGCGCGGGATGACCTTCAGTGAAGTAAGGCAATATCAGTTCGGGGACGATGTTAGGAATATAGACTGGAATGTTACCGCCCGTTATAATGAACCTTTCGTAAAGGTCTTTGAAGAGGAGCGCGAACTTACCCTGATGCTGATGGTTGATGTGTCGGGCTCGGAGATGTTCGGAACCCAGGAACAATTCAAGAAAGATGTAATCACTGAGATCGCCGCAACCCTTGCTTTTTCGGCCACCCAGAATAACGATAAGATAGGGCTGATGCTCTTTACTGATGAGATAGAGTTGTATATTCCGCCAAAAAAGGGAAGATCACACGTGCTCAGGATCATCAGGGAACTTATAGAATTCAGGCCTAAAGGAAAGAACACCGATGTTGCCGGTGCCCTGAAATATCTTTCCAATGTGATGAAAAAGAAGGCTATCGTCTTTATTTTGTCAGATTTTATTGCCGACGATTATCAGCAAACGCTAAAGATCGCCTCAGGCCGCCACGATGTTACCGGAATAAGGGTTTATGACAGGCGCGAAGAGGAGATTCCTAACCTGGGATTGGTACAGATGTTGGATGGGGAATCAGGGGAACGGATTATGGTAAATACCGGTTCTAAAAGTGTGAGGAACAGTTATGCAAAATATTACAGGGATAGACTGGACTATTTCAGGGAGAGTTTCACCCTGAGTGGTGCTGGAACTATTAATAACCGTGTAGACGAGAGTTACGTAAAAAACCTCCTCGGATATTTTAAAAGGAGAGGATAACGAAATATGAAACAAATCAATCCGAAAATCGCAATTCATATTATCCGCAAAACTTCAAAAACAAAAGCATTAAATGCTGCTTTAGCCTTTCTCATCTCATTTTTCAGCATTCAGACGAGTGCCCAGCAGGCAAATGTTGCGGCAAGTATAGACTCAGCCCAGATCAAGATTGGGGAGCAGATAAAATACAGCGTTCAGGTAGAGACCGACTCGGCAAACCTTGTGGTCTTTCCTGAAAACTCCTTTACTCCTATGGAAGTGGTGGAATCCTTTAAACCTGATACCACCAGGGTACAGGATAAATTCCGGTTGCTGAAGGAATATTCGCTTACCAAGTTCGATTCAGGGAAATATGTGATCCCGCAGCAGAGGATTCTGGTAGCCGGGAAGGAGTTCTTAACCGATTCGATGCTGGTGGAGGTGGCTACGGTAGTGGTAGACACCACCAGGCAAAAGATGTATCCTATTAAAGCTTCGGTAGACATCCCGCCAAAATTCGGAATTCCGCTATGGGTATGGTATTTACTTGCAGCTCTTCTAATTCTCGGGCTTGTTTTATTCTTTATTTACCGAAGGAAGAAAAAGGCCGAAACCAAAAAAGAACTGCCGCCTTATGAACAGGCGATGCAGGAACTGGCCAAACTGGATAACTCTCCTTTGCTGCAGCAAAGAGAGATCAAAGAGTATTATTCTCAACTTACCTCGTCGGTAAGAAGATACCTGGACAGAAAGGTCTATGACCGTGCTCTTGAAAGCACCACCAGTGAGCTTATCGACTATCTTGAGCTTAACCGGGAAGCAGGTAAGATAAAGCTTGACCAGGGAACCATAGATAACCTGAAAAAGATCCTGCAGCGGGCCGATCTGGCGAAATTTGCCAATTCCCGTCCCGATGTGATCACCGCCAAGGAGGACCGTTCAAAGGTTGAGCATATCATTAATGATGTAAAAGCATCTACCCCGGAGCCCTCTGAAGAAGAATTGCTTAAAGACGAAGAATACAGGAAAGAAAGACTTCAAAGAAGGCGTCAGCGCAGGGTGATCGCCGGAGCAGTGGGCGGGGTGCTTATCCTGGTGATTGCCGTGTCTATTCTTGCCGCAACCAAGGGCTTTACCTACGTAAAAGATACTTTTCTTGGCCACCCAACCAAGGAACTGCTTGAAGGAGAATGGATAAGAAGTGAATATGGAACTCCACCTGTCACCATTACCACTCCTGAAGTCTTAAAGCGAGGCGAGCTTCCGCTTTCCGAAAGTGCGAAAAAGGCGATGCTGGGACGAGAAACCTTTATGTATGGCAGCCTTATCAGTAATTTTTATACGGTTCTGAACACGGTAAAATTCGGCAATCAGCAACAGGACTTCGACCTTGAAAAAGCTGTAGACGGAATCTATGAGTACCTTGAAAAGCAGGGAGCACGAAATATCATAATGAAACAGGAAGACTTTACCACCGTGAACGGAGCCAAGGGAATCAAGGTATTCGGAACCCTGGAGATCGAAAATCCGGTTACCAAAAGGCCTGTGCAAAACGAATATATGATCCTTAATTTTGCTGAAAACGGAGGTTTTGAGCAGATTACTGTTATTTATGATGTGGGTGATGTCTATGCCGAAGAGATTGCCGGACGGATTATCAACTCGGTAGAACTAAAAAATATTGAAAACTGATGTTTGCCAATTTCACATTTGAAGATCCGCAGTTTTTCTGGTTATTGCTGTTGTTGCCGGTGGCCATAGCCTGGTATTTCTGGAAACGGAACAGGCAATCGCCCGAACTTAAGATCTCCAGTATTAAAGGCTTTAAAGCCTCACCGGGGATATTAGGCAAACTGAAACCGGTGCTTTTTATCCTAAGATTACTTGCCCTGGCGCTTATTATTACTGCAATGGCAAGGCCCAGAACGGTAGATGTGTCTACCAGAAGCAGCAGCACACAGGGAATCGATATTGTAATGGCGATAGATGTTTCGGCCAGTATGCTTGCCAGAGACCTGAAACCCAATCGTCTGGACGCACTAAAAGAAGTGGCGACCAATTTTATTGAAGGACGCCCCAGTGACAGGATAGGCCTGGTGGTTTATGCGGGAGAAAGTTTTACCAAAACCCCGATCACTACCGATAAAAGTATCGTACTTCGGGCAATGGAAGATATCGAGTATGATAATATCCTTCAAAGCGGAACGGCCATCGGTTCGGGACTGGCAACATCGGTAAACCGGCTGAAGGACAGTAAAGCCAAGAGCAAGGTGATTATCCTTCTTACCGACGGGGTGAACAATGCCGGGTTTATTGACCCCAAGATCGCCAGCGAGCTTGCGGTAGAGTTTGGAATAAAGGTGTACACCATTGGTGTGGGGAGTAACGGGATGGCGCTTTCACCCATCGGGATTACCCGTGGCGGAAGGATACAGTACGGAAATGTGCAGGTGGAGATAGACGAAGAACTGCTGAAGCAGATTGCCGAAGATACCGGAGGAGAATATTTCAGGGCGACCGATAATGAGAAACTGGAAGAGATATATGAAGAGATCGATGCCTTAGAAAAGACAGAAATTGAAGAATTCAGATACTATAATTATGATGAGAAATTCAGGCCTTTTGCGCTTCTTGCCTGCGGCTTGCTGTTGTTTGAGGTCTTGCTGAGGTTCACCGTTTTCAGAAGTTTTATCTAAAAATCAGATAGTATTAAATGTACGTTTTAGAAGAGAAAATATATTTTTGGTTGTTGCTGGTAATCCCGGTAGTGGTGCTGTTGTATGTATTGCTGCTGTTCTGGCAGAAACGTACCCGGAAAAAATTTGCAAATCCGGAGCTGTTCCCGTCTCTTGCCCCTAACAGATCTGCCTTTAAATCGCTTATTAAACTGGTCATCTTTCTTCTGGCTATTGCAAGTTTTGTCCTGGCACTTGTTAATCCGAAGATTGGCACGAAAATGGAAACGGTTAAAAGGGAAGGAGTGGATATTGTGTTTGCCATAGATGTTTCCAAAAGTATGGAGGCTGAAGATGTGGCGCCCAACAGGATAGAGAAATCAAAGCAGCTGGTGACACAGATCATTAATAACCTGGGAAGTGACAGGGTTGGGATCATCGCCTATGCCGGAAGTGCATTCCCGCAGCTCCCCATAACCACAGATTATGGTTCAGCGAAGATGTTCCTGCAGGCATTGAACACCGATATGCTTTCTTCTCAGGGTACCGCGATTAGTGATGCCATCGAGCTGGCCACCACCTATTATGATGACGAATCGCAGACAAACCGGGTGATGTTCATTATTAGTGACGGGGAAGACCACGAAGGGAATGTTGAAGATATCGCGCAGGAGGCCTCAAACAAAGGGATAAGGATTTTCACCATTGGGGTAGGAACCGAAAAGGGAAACCCTATTCCTATAAAGAGGAACGGTGTGGTTCAGAATTATAAAAAAGACAATCAGGGGGAAACGGTGATCACAAAGTTACAGCCGGAAACCCTGCAGGAGATTGCTTCGGAAACTAACGGAGAGTATATCCCCGGGAATATCACGTCAAGCGTGACGAAAAAGGTGCAGGAAATTCTTCAGGATATTGAAAAGACCGAATTTGAGGATAAACAATTTGCCGACTTTAAATCGCAATTCCAGTGGTTCCTCGGTCTCGGGTTTTTTCTGTTGTTCCTGGATATCTTCCTTCTGGAGAGAAAAACTGCCTGGGTCAGGAAGCTTAACCTGTTCAACGAAAAAAGAAGAAAGGATAAATAGATGAGATCGAAAGCTTTTATAACAGAAGTGATTTTCACGGGTATTTTCTGCCTGCTGTTTTTTCTTCCCGCAACTTTATCGGCACAGGAAGCTGTAGATAAGAAAGAGCGGGAGCAGGCAATTCAGTATCTTAGGGAAGCCGAAGATGCCCTTGCAGAAAACGACTTTGCTTCAGCTGAAGCTGCTTACCGAAAAGCCATAGCCAAAGATCCTTCAAATACTGTGGCCAGGTATAATATGGGAAACCTCTATTACAACAAGGAAAAGGCAGCAGCTGCCGGGGAACGCCTGAAACAGGCAGGAAAGATCTCTGACGATAAAGAGGAGAAGCACCGGATTTTTCATAACCTCGGGAACTCCTATATGAAACAGAAGAATTACCAGGCCGCTGTTGAAGCTTATAAAAATGCCCTGCGAAATGTGCCTTCAGATGAAGAGACCCGTTATAACCTTGCCCTGGCCAAAGAGATGCTGAAAAAACAGCAACAACAGAACCAGGATAAAAATAAAGACGATAAGGGCGGAAAGGATAACCAGGATAAAAAAGACCAGAATAAGGACAAGAAGAACCAGGACGGAGAAGGTGGTGAAGATGAGAAGAAGGAAGGTGAGCCGAAGGATGAAGGAGAGGACAAGAAAGATAAGGATAAGGAGAACAAGGGAGACAACGAAGATAAAAAGGATCAGGGCGATAAAGATAAACAGAAGCAAGGCGAAGGAGACAAGGATAAGAAGAAGCCCCAGCCTCAGCCTGCTCAGGGTAAGCTTTCGCCTCAGCAAATCAAGAATCTTCTGGAAGCAATGAATAATGAAGAGAAGAAGGTGCAGGATAAGATAAATGCCAAAAAGACCAAAGGAGCCCCGGTAAGATCAGAGAAAGACTGGTAAAATTTTTGTTGTAAAAAAACCTGGAAACAAGACTAAATATAGTTCGTTTAAAATGAAATTGAAATTAATCTTAATAAGCTTTTTTCTATGCGCGGCCAACCTGGTGCAGTCCCAGGTTAGGTTCGAGGCTAAGGTGAGTAAAGACAAGCTGGGGATTAACGAGCGCCTCAGAATTGATTTCGAGATGAATGAAGACGGGGATAACTTCAGGCCGCCTTCTTTCGAAGGGTTTACGGTTGTAGGGGGGCCAAACCAGGCGGTTAGTAACAGCTGGATAAACGGAAAAAGAACATATTCAAAGACCTATAGTTATTTTCTTCAGCCCGAAGAACGGGGAACTCAGACCATAGGTCAGGCTGAGATCACCATAGACGGGACAGTATATAAAACCTCGCCGGTAGACGTACAGGTAACTGCCGCGGTAGACAGGCCTACGGGAGGTAATGACAGCGATATTGTGGCTTCTGAGAACCTTCATCTTGTGGCTGAGATATCCAACACTAATCCGTATTTAAACGAAGCCATTACGGTGGTTTACAAGCTTTATGTGAGTCCGCGTATAAGCGTGAGTAACTGGAGGGAGCTGGACAATCCCAAATACAGCGATTTTTGGAGTCAGAACATAGACATTAAGCAATTAAGGGTGGAGAATGGCGAATACGAGGGAGAACCTTACCGCTATGTGGTGCTTAGAAAGACCATATTATATCCGCAGAAAACCGGAGAGCTGGATATCGAGCCGCTTGCTTTGAGTGTTGCAGTAGATGTGCCAAGTGAAAGAAGGGATATTTTTGGAAGCAGGATATATAAGACAGTAAATAAAACCGTAGCAGCGGGAAATCGTAAGATAAGGGTGAAGCCTTTGCCCGCCACAGGGCGACCTGCAGATTTTACAGGGGCGGTCGGGGATTTCGAGTTCAATGTAAAAGCCAGCAAGACCGAGCTGGAAGCGAACGAATCTCTTACGGCTACGGTGGAAGTAAAGGGGAGCGGAAATTTAAAGCTTTTTGACCTTCCCGTACTAACAGCCCCAAGTTCGCTGGAAATGTATGAGCCGGAGCGGGAAGAGAATGTGAGGACGAACCTTAACGGAATGCAGGGAAGCATTTCTGAAAACTATACCATTGTTCCGTCAAGAAAAGGGAAATACCCTATTCCTTCCGTAAGCTTTTCATATTTTGACCTTGAGGATGAAAAATATAAAACGGTAAATTCTGAAGAGATCCTTATAGATGTGGAACAAGGTCCGTCTATGGGAGCAGGTCAGAGAGATCTGGCTGCATCTAAAAAAGGAGTAGATCTATCAGCAGAACAGTTTCGTTATATCAAACTAAATACAAATTTGAAGCCCTTGCAACAGCAGGCCTTTTTAGGTTCCTGGGAGTTCTGGACCTTGCTTGGCTTTCCATTGCTGGCTATTCCCCTAGCGATCTTATTAGGAAGAAAACGTGAGGAGCGAGCCAGGGATGTTGTGGGTAGACGGAGCCGAAAAGCCGACAGGCTGGCAAGAAAATATCTTTCTGAAGCCAGAAAGAATCTGGGTGATCAGACCGGCTTCTATGAAGCCCTGGAGCGGGCAATGCATAATTATCTGAAGGCGAAGCTGCATATCCAGACCTCTGAAATGAGTAAAGAAAGAATTCGTGAAACTCTGATCGATAAGGGAGTTGATCAAAGTACGGTTTCAGAATTTATAAGCCTTCTTGAAAGCTGTGAATTTGCAAGGTATACCCCGGCTTCCACTGCAACGATGCAGCAGGATTATGACAAAGCAGTAAGAGTGATCTCAACATTGGATAAACAATTAGGAAAATGAAAAACTTGATCTTTTACTTTCTGGTTTTAATTTCAGTTCCTGTATTCTCACAGAATGAAAAGTTGTTTGAAGAAGCCAATGCGGCTTATGCCGAAGGAAATTATCAAACGGCGGTAGATAAGTATGAACAGGTTCTGGAAAACGGAGAGGCCTCGGCTGAATTGTATTATAACCTTGGGAATGCACATTACAAGCTTAATCATATCGCGCCCAGTATCTACAATTATGAAAAAGCCTTAAAGCTGGATCCCGGAAATGCCGATGCTAAAAATAATATAGAGTTCGCCAGGAATATGACCATAGATGATATTCCTGTTTCGGAAGAGACAGGGCTTCGGAAAATGGTGAATGGCCTGATCTCTGTCTTTAGTTTTAACACCTGGGCAAAACTGGCGGTGCTTTTCAGCTTTCTTTTTGTAGCGGGTTTTATAGCCTATTATTTTTCGAGATCCCCGCTAAAGAAGAGGATGTTTTTTGCAGGATCTATAGCCTTTCTGATCATTTGTGCCGGTTCTGTATTCTTTGCTTTCGCGCAGCAGGGCATTCAGCAAAACAACCAGTATGGGATAGTGTTTAGCGAAGAGGCTCCGGTGAGAACAGAACCCAATTTGAGGGTAGATGAGTCATTTATGCTTCACGAGGGTACAAAAGCCCGGCTTTTGGAAGACTACCAGGAATGGGTTAAAATTGAACTTGCTGATGGTACCCAGGGTTGGATAAATGAAACCGATCTGAAAAAACTATAGGGAAACCTGATACGCGTTTAGCAATAAATAATGGTGAGCGCTTTGCCAGAGATGAAAAATAAGTATTTTTGCAGCGTGAAAAATATTGCGTACATACTGGCATTTATATTTACCAGCTTTATTGCTACTCCTTCTATAGTAGCCTATATAGACAGTGCAGTAGATATTTCTTTTGCCTATGACGTGAATGAGGAGGAGAGTTCCAAAAACCAGCTTACCATTGAATATGACATAAAGGAACTTCATTCTAATTACAGGAGCATTGAGTTTCTAAAGGAACAGGAAGGCCACGGTCATTATTACTCAAATAACTACAGGCCGGTTTGTCTTGATGTGACTTCCCCCCCGCCTAAACGGGCATAAATTACTTTTCGTTTCAGGAATATTTCTATCGGTATTTTAATGCCCTGCACGGTTATGTGGCGGAGTAACACCGAAGTATTCCATTATTAAATCCTTAAAAATAAAATTACAGGTTGTCTGCAACCCTGGATTTCCTTTTTCCATTTTTGGGAACAGGGGAGATCTGATTGCCAGGTTTAAAATGAAAGTATTTCGCCTGATACAGCTATATAAGCAGATGCCTAAATAAAAATATTGTTATAATGTTCAAACAGTTTAATAAAGACTTTCCGGCAAGTGTTGTCGTATTTTTCGTTGCTATCCCTTTATGTCTTGGGATCGCACTGGCTAGTGGCGCACCCTTATTTTCAGGTTTAATTTCGGGTATCGTTGGGGGTATTGTAGTTGGAGCTATAAGTGGTTCCAGTCTTGGAGTTAGCGGTCCTGCTGCTGGTCTTGCGGCCATCGTACTTGCTGCTATCGCCAGTTTGGGGAGCTATCAGAACTTCCTGCTTGCGGTAGTTCTCGCGGGAGCAATTCAAATTCTCTTTGGAGTTCTTAAAGCCGGAATCATCGGGTATTATTTCCCTTCTTCGGTGATCAAGGGGATGCTTACCGGTATCGGGATCATCATCATTTTAAAACAGATCCCGCACTTCTTCGGATATGAAGGAGACCCTCAGGGAGACTGGGCTTTTTTCCAGGTAGATGGAGAAAACACCTTTTCAGGCTTGATAAACACCGTGAATAATATTAGTCCCGGTGCTACTCTTATCGCTTTTATAGGAATGTTCATCCTGGTCTTATGGGAAGCCGTTCTAACCAAAAAAGCGAAGATATTCAGGTTGATCCAGGGGCCTTTGGTTGCGGTTGCAGCCGGGATCATATTTTATTTGTTAACCCAGGGTTCTGAAACTTTTGCTATTTCCAGTGAACACCTTGTGAACGTGCCGGTGCCGGATAGCTTCGATTCATTTATAGGTCAGTTTACCTTTCCTTCCTTCAAAATGATAGGGAATCCTGAAATCTGGGTCACTGCTTTTACAATTGCACTTGTGGCAAGTCTTGAAACTCTGCTTTGTGTGGAAGCGACCGATAAACTGGATCCGCATAAAAGAACCACCCCTACCAACAGGGAACTTTTTGCCCAGGGTACAGGAAATATGATTTCCGGATTCATTGGAGGACTGCCTATTACCCAGGTAATCGTAAGGAGTTCGGCAAATATCCAGTCGGGGGGTCAAACCAAACTTTCGGCTATATTTCACGGAGTTCTTTTGTTGATTTCAGTTATTGTTATTCCCGGGATCCTGAACCTGATTCCGCTTTCGGTACTGGCAGCCATTCTATTTCTGGTAGGTTATAAACTGGCGAAGCCAAGTCTTTTCGTAGAAATGTACCAAAAAGGCTGGAAGCAGTCCATTCCTTTTATAGTGACTATTGTGGGGATCGTTTTTGGAGACCTGCTGATTGGTATAAGCCTTGGATTGGTGATAGGTGTCTTCGTGATCCTTATCAAGAGTTACCAGAACTCTTACTTCCTGCATATCGAAAATGTGGGTAATGGAAATAAGAGCATAAAAATGACCCTTGCAGAGGAAGTGACCTTTATCAACAAAGGTGCGATCATCAAGGAACTTAATAATCTTGAGGAGAATTCTTATCTTACGCTGGATGTAACCAAGACGCGTTATCTTGATAATGATATCATTGAAATTCTGGATGACTTTAAGGTGAAAGCCGAAGAAAGAAATATTAACATTAAACTTATTTCTGAAAGGGGAGTGATTGAAAACCCTGAGAGTTATTACCAGTTCTTCAGGTTAGAAAAAAAACCTGCATAAACAAAAAATTAAACAACAAACCGGAGATCCTTCTACGGAAGGCTCTCTTATAAAAACACATATAATTATGATTACTGAAATTATTGATAAAGAAAAGCAGTCAAAATTAAACCCGGAAGAAGTGCTAAAAGAGCTGATGGCAGGAAACCAGCGTTTCACCCAGGCTAAAATGCACGAAAGAGATTACTCCAGCCAGATCGAAAAGACCAAAGGCGGGCAGTGGCCACAGGCAGTGGTCTTGAGCTGTATAGATTCCAGAGTCCCGGTAGAGACCGTGTTCGATCAGGGAGTTGGAGACATCTTTGTTGCGCGTGTGGCAGGGAACTTTGAGAATACCGATATTCTTGGAAGTATGGAGTATTCCTGCAAAGTAGCCGGCAGTAAACTGGTAATGGTACTGGGTCACGAAGGCTGTGGTGCGGTGAAGGCTGCCTGCGACCACGTGGAGCTTGGAAATATCACGCATTTGCTGAAGAATATAGAGCCTGCAGTGGAAGCGACAAAGACCGATGGTGAGAGATCTTCTAAGAACGATTCTTTCGTAGCCGATGTTGTTGAAAACAACGTGAAACTAAGTATTGAAAGGATCAGGGAAAAAAGCCCGATCTTAAAAGAAATGGAGAAGAACGGGGAGATCAAGATAGTTGGTGGCGTATATTCCATCACAACAGGAAAGGTGACTTTACTGTAAATTCAGAAAAAGCTATAAATAGCAGAGATCCGGCATTGGAAGAATCCAGTGTCGGATTTTTTTATGTGTTGTCCTCACTTTCAAGAATGTCCCGCTCTTTTACTTCTTTCAAAATAGATGGTAAAAAGATGGGGGCTATCACTTCTACAGGTTCATAAAGTACAGATTGTTCCAGGGTCTGGTCTTCAATAATTCCGGCGGTCTCATTAGCTTCTTTAAAGAACATAATGATCACACTGGTCACAAAAGCCACTTTCAGTATACCGAAAATTGCACCAAGCATTTTATTAACCACCCCTAAAGCCGCAAAACCTGCGATCTTGGTGAGGACCTTTCCGGCCAGAGAGATAAGGAAAACGATTATGATAAAAGTAACGGCAAAAGCCAGGAGATTAACATATTCGGGGTTCCAGTCCAGGTTGTTAATAAGAAAATCGCTGGTGAGATGGGAGAAATGAATGGCACCGTAGATACCGGCCACAATCCCTACAAGTGAAGCAATTTCGGCCAAAAGACCTCTTAAAAAACCCCTTACCAGTCCGTAAACAAGAATCAGGGCAAGAACAATATCTACAGTATTCATATTTCAAATATAGTAAAATCAATAAGTAAGATATTATCTTTGCAATATGGCAAGAGATGAACAACTAAAAGAACGCTGGACGATGCTTCAAAAGAAGCTGTCAGACCAGTTTGCAGACGGAGATTTAATGGATCTGGATGCCATTATTTATATGATTGGAGTACAGGAACTGGGGCAGGTACACCGCCGCTTCAAAAAGGATCATAAGATAGACCTGATGCATATTGCAATATGCAGACTGCTGGAACCTTATGGTTACTATGAATTCGATTATTTTGATGATGACGGCTGGCCACATTATAAGGTGATGGATCAGTTGCCTACTTTAAAGGCGGGAGAACAGTCGGTTTTAATGAAAGAAGCTATCGTACAATATTTCCTTGAAAAGGAGTATATTTCATAGATGAATGCCTTGTTATTATTAGCTTCTTTCCCCAACGACAGTGGGCCTATTTATCAGGAAACCCTTCAGGGCAGGTTTCCCGTAGAGCCTTTTAATACTTTTAGCAATTTTTTCTTCCTGGCGATCGTTATTTATTTTTCGTTCAAGGTATATAAGGACTTTTCCAGGCATAGATTTTTAGGTTTTAGCCTGCCGATATTGCTGATAGGTTTTACCGGGGGAACTATTTATCACGCGACCAGAAGCCACGAAATATGGCTCCTGCTGGACTGGGTGCCTATCCTGGTGCTTTGCCTGGCGGTTTCAGTGTATTTTACCCTTAGGGTCAATCTGAAAAGAAGGTATAAGTCTTTATTGATCGCGATAGTCCTGTTACTTGTTTTTGGAATAAGGCTTATTCCGTTCCCGAGTAACCTGGAGATCTCGGTGAATTACATCGGTACAGCGCTGGGCTTATTGCTTCCGATGTTCACCTATATCTACCGAACCCATTTCAGGCATTCCAGACTGGTGCTGCTGGCTATTCTTAGTTTCAGCCTGGCACTGGCCTTCCGCCTGCTGGACCGGCTGGTCTATTTCCTTCCTATGGGCAGTCACTGGCTATGGCATAGTTTCGGGGCACTTTCGGTGTTTTTCATTATTTATTATATCTATCTCGATAAAACCGAAATTAAGTCTGCCTGAGCCTGAAATGGCCCGTACAACACCCTGTTCTTAATAAGCAGATAAAATGACCGGTTTAGGCGTAATTTTTTTTAAATTTGCCCCTCTGTAAAGAAAATCATCCTATGATCGATAAAATAAAGGGGCATATTGCTGATGTTAAGGCATTTAATGCTGCGACTCAGGAGGAAATTGAAGCCTTCAGAATTAAATATTTGGGAAAAAAAGGGCTCCTGAACGAGTTTTTTGCCGAGTTCAAAAATGTACCGAACGAGCAGAAAAAGGATTTCGGAAAGGCAGTAAATGACCTGAAGACTGCTGCTCAGGATAAAGTTGCTTCTTTAAAAGAAGCTCTGGAGAGCAAAATGGAAGAGAAAGGGGTTTATGGCGATCTTTCCCGTCCTGCGGAACCGGTGGAGATTGGTTCCAGACACCCGATTTCTATAGTGAAGAACCAAATTATCGAGATCTTCTCGAATATTGGTTTCAATGTTTCTGAAGGGCCGGAGATCGAGGATGACTGGCATAATTTTACAGCGCTTAACCTGCCCGAGTATCATCCGGCAAGGGATATGCAGGACACCTTCTTTATCCAGACAGATCCGGATATCCTGCTTCGTACCCATACCTCTTCGGTGCAGGTGCGTTATATGGAAAATAACAAACCGCCAATCCGTACCATTTCTCCCGGAAGAGTATTCAGGAATGAGGCTATCTCGGCCAGGTCACACTGTTTATTTCATCAGGTGGAAGGTCTTTATATAGATAAGGATGTTTCTTTTGCCGACCTGAAGCAAACCCTGCTATATTTTACCAAACAGCTCTTCGGAAAATCCAAGATCAGGTTGCGGCCTTCTTACTTCCCTTTTACTGAGCCAAGTGCAGAGGTAGATGTTTACTGGGGGCTTGAAACCGAAACCGATTACCGGATCACTAAAGGTACCGGCTGGCTTGAAATTATGGGCTGCGGAATGGTGGATCCTAATGTGCTTAAGAATTGCGGGATAGACCCTAAAGAATATTCAGGATTCGCATTCGGAATGGGGATAGAGCGCATCGCTATGCTGCTATACCAGATTGGAGATATACGTATGTTCTATGAGAACGATGTGCGCTTCCTGGAGCAGTTTAAATCATCCCTCTAATGAAAAAGACAGGCTTCATTATCCTTGCTGCTCTGATACTTGGGGCCATCTTATACCTCACTTTTGTGCTTGCGGTCATAAAGCTGCTGCTTGGAATAATATTATTGCTCGCAGCCGGGATCGTATTGTGGTTCATCTGGAATAAAATAAAAGATAAAGTAGAAGACAAGTTTTGAAAAAGGATATCGAAATACCTAAGGTGGAAGGCGTATATGTGGCCGCGGTAAAGGAATTCAATAAAGATTTTGGAGCTGAAGAATGGAATGCCTACCTGATAAACGACAGTGAGACTGCCCTGGAAACCGTTCTTATTGTTACCCGCGGATATGATGGCCGGAAGCAAACCTCTACGATGAGGCATAAACTTGAAAAACTTCCCGTAAGCTCTTTCGCCAAGATCGAATTCCTTCAGGAAGATGTGCTTGCGCTGAACAATGAATTCTGGATCACATTTTTCAGAGATGGGAAAATGTTTGAGAAAAAATTCGTCTTTCGCAAGAACAGCATCAATGAAAAAGCAGTTCAGGACCTGCCTGTAATTCCGAAAAAAGGAGTCCTTGTAAAATAGACTCTAGTCCATCTTATCGGCAAGCTTCTTCATTACCTTTTTAGGGTTCTTACCTTCATATAAAATGCCGTAAACAGCGTTTATAATAGGGGTTTTGGCTTTAACCTCTTTGTTGATCTTGTAGGCGCTTTCGGTAGCGTAATAACCTTCGGCGATCATACTCATTTCCATTTGCGCACTTTTAACGGTGTAGCCTTTACCTATCATATTTCCGAACATCCGGTTGCGGCTAAAGATAGAGTAGCCGGTAACAAGGAGGTCGCCCAGGTATGCCGAATCGTTGATGTTGCGTTTCATCTTATGTACTTTCTTGATGAACTTCTTCATCTCCCGAATAGCATTACTCATCAAAACGCTCTGGAAGTTATCTCCGTAACCAAGCCCGTGAGCAATCCCGGCGGCAATGGCGTAAATGTTCTTAAGCATAGCGGCATATTCGGTACCGGTAACATCGTCACTTATCTTACATTTTATATAATCGCTGGCAAGATGGTCAGCCATAATCTTCGCCCTTTCCTCGTCGGTACAGGCAATGGTGATATAGGATAGTCTTTCCAGGGCCACCTCTTCAGCGTGACAGGGGCCAGTGATCACCCCAATATTTTCCGGGGGAATATTATAGAATTTTTCAAAATGTTCCCCGACAATAAGGCTGCTTTCGGGAACTATACCTTTAATGGCCGAGAAGATCATTTTATCTTCTAAAGAGACCTTTAAGCCGTCCAGTTCTCTTTTTAGAAAGGCTGAAGGAATGGCGAATATTAAATAATCTGCCGCAGCTATGGTTTTATTGATATCGCTGCTTAATTCCAGCTGGTTCACATCAAACTCAACTGAACTAAGGTAATTGGGGTTGTGTTCCTGTTTTTTTATATGCTCAATTGCATAAACACTTCGCATATACCAATGCACGGTATCTACATTTTCACAAAGCATTTTTACAATAGCGGTAGCCCAACTTCCGCCACCAATAACGGCGAACTTAGGTGATTTCTCCATATATCCTGATTTCTGTAGCCAAAAATAAACAAAATTATAAGGATATGAGGTTTCTTCCCGTTTTAAGCTCCCTTCCTGAGAATAATTCAAATAAAGTCGCCGAATTTTAACATTAATAATCAGGGATTATTGACAATTTACAGGTTTTCTGCCCGTTGTAGAACTGTTCTTCTTTGGTTACAGAGAAGATTCTTAGTTTTCTTGGTTGGTTATTTAGTTTGAAGCCGCCTCATTGGTTTTTTAGTTACCGATGTGGCGGCTTCGCTTATTTAAACTCTAACAAAACTTTAGGAAATGGGTGTTTGACAAACACCCCGGTTTGCGTAACTTACTCGAACCAATCATTTTAATTGTCAATGGGACTATTTTCATTCATTAAAGAAGCAGGCTCTAAAGTATTAGGATTTGGAAAGAATATTACTGAAGAGGCTTCTGAAAAAAACGAAAAGAGAGCACAGGAAGAACAGGATAAAAATGAAAGAGTTGCCAGGAAACTGGAGCATACCATACATGACCTGGATCTTAAGATAGATGAGCTAAGTATCCATATAGAAGATGATATGGCGGTAGTTTCAGGCAAAGCAGGAGACCAGGCGAACCGTGAGAAGATAATTCTTGCAGTTGGAAACACTGAAGGGATCTCACAGGTAGATGACAGGATGGACGTGGAGGATGGAGAGCCTGAAGCCGTTTTTCATACTGTTGAAACGGGAGATGATCTCGAAAAAATAGCCGGAAAACATTATGGAGATCCTGCAAAGTATAAGCTGATCTTTGAGGCGAATAAGCCGATGCTTAAGGACCCGAAGAAGATCTATCCCGGCCAGGTGTTAAGGATTCCTCCCGAAGAATAAAAAGATAAATCAGAGACTGTTTAGAAGTCGTGAGAGGACTAAATTGAGAGCAGTCGACGTTCTTTAGCTTGTAGTTCCACAATGAAAAAAGTAGGATCAATCAGCTAAACCGAGTTCTCAAAAAAGATTTTTAAACAGTCTTTATTTATAGAAGTTCATACGGTCCATATACTCCCATACCTTGTCGTTCAGTAAAGGCCGAACATTCTTCCCTTCCTTTACCGCTTTTCTTATGGCTGTTGAAGAGATCTCCATTCGCGGGGCAGCAACTCTGGTGATCCCCGGGTGATCTTTGAATTCATTTTTCACAGTCCCGCCACTCATTCTTGGGTACACGTATAGCTGATGGTTTTCCAGGATCACCTCGTAATTCTTCCATTTATGAAAGCTTTTCAGGTTATCTTCTCCCATAATAAGACAGAATTCATTGGTGGGATGTTTTTCCTGAAGATGAGCCAGGGTTTTTACCGTATAATTAGGCTGTTCAAGGCCAAATTCTATGTTGCTGGGGCTTAGTTTCTCGTAATTCTCGCAGGCCAGGTACACCATTTCCAGGCGGTGATGATCTTCCAGAAGACTGGATTTCTTTTTATGCGGATTATGCGGTGTTACCACCATCCATACCTCCTCAAGATCGGAATATTCTACCATATGATTGGCAATAATGAGGTGGCCAACGTGTATGGGATTAAAGGTCCCGAAGAAAAGTCCGATCTTTTTATTCATCCTAAGATTTTTCGTTTACTCCAATATAACTGGCAACCAGGTTATAAGATTCCTCCAGTGCCTTATCAAGATTGTTGTTTTCAATAATGTAATCGAACTGAGGAGCGGTAGCAAGCTCAATAGAAGCCTTTGCCACACGCATATTGATCTTGTCCGGAGTCTCGGTCTTACGCTTTTTTAGACGGATCTTGAGTTCCTCGATGCTGGGTGGTTTTACAAAAACGGCAAGAGTTCTTTCCGGGTATATATTCTTGATGTCCAGCCCGCCAACAACGTCAATGTCAAAAATAACGTGTTTACCTTCAGCCCAGATTCTTTCTACTTCACTTTTAAGCGTGCCGTAGAAGTTATCGCGATAAACTTCTTCCCACTCCAGGAATTCATCATTTTTTATCTTTTGTTTGAATTCTTTAAGGGAAAGGAAATAATAGTCTTTTCCGTTAATCTCACCTCCTCTTGGTTCCCGTGAGGTTGCTGAAATTGAGAATTCCAGGTTCAGTTCCTTTTGTTTCAGTAAATGCTGTACTATTGTGGTTTTTCCTGAGCCCGATGGCGCGGAAAAGACGATCAGTTTACCCTGGTCCATTTAAAGTACGTTTAAAAGTTGTTCTTTTATTTTTTCAAGCTCATCCTTCATCTGCACCACCAGCTGCTGCATAGGGGCGTAATTAGATTTACTGCCAATGGTGTTTATTTCACGTCCCATTTCCTGAGATATAAAAGCCAGCTTTCTCCCGTTGGAGTCGTCACTGTTAATACTTTTGGTAAAATAATCAAGGTGATTTTCAAGCCTTACCTTTTCTTCGGTAATATCGAATTTCTCTATATAGTAAACCAGTTCCTGTTCAAAACGGTTTTCGTCTACATTCTCTTTTATCTCCTCTATTCCCTTTTTCAGTCGCTCTCTTACATTATCGATCCTGTCCGGGTCTATTCTTATAACCTCTTCAAGCAGGCTCATAATGTTGGAAACCCTTAAGTTCAGGTCTTTTTCAAGCGCTTTTCCTTCCTCAGACCTGAAGTTGTTGATCTCTTCCAGGGCTTCGGTTACGGCTTCTTCAATCGCTTTGAATTCAGATTCGTCTATTTCATCTCTTTCCGTCTTCAGCGCATCTGGCATTCTCACTGCCATTTTCAGCAATTCGGTTTCGTCTCCGTCTACGATCTCCTTTAACTGCTCCATATATTTCTTTACCACGCCGGGATTTACCGAAGCTGAGGTTTCCTCACCTGTAATCTCCACATAAAGAGAAAAATCAACCTTTCCGCGGGTCAGGGCCTTAGAGATGATCTTGCGAAGTACCAGTTCCTTTTCCCTGTACTGTGAAGGGATTCGGGCGTTAAGATCAAAATTCTTGCTGTTAAGCGATTTGATCTCTACGGTGATCTTTTTAGCGGGAAGTTGTGTAACGCTTTTCCCAAAGCCTGTCATGGATTGAATCATGCTTGATTTTTAAAAGGTTGCGCAAAGATAATCAATTCTATAGCAGTGCAAAGTTAGCAATAAGCTAATTTGTGTCCGGTAATTTGAAGAAAGTCCTCAGTTTTCAGGAAATGTAAAGAAGACTTGGATTAATGCAGCCGTGTAAGGTTAGCGTGCCTGGCAACCATAATATTGAAAATGCCATAACCAATGAGCCCCAGTGAAACTGCGCCCAGAAGAAAGGAGCCATAGGAGAAGCTCAGTAAATACTGCATTGCCGCTTCAGTCCCTTTATAGGCATCGGCATTGTGCTGAAGCATTACTTTTACAAGAAATAATGAAATGATCCCGAATACCACGCCCCGGGCCACATATCCCATTCTCCCTGCTTTCCGGATAAAATCGTATTCATTTTTTATACTGGGGTAATTATCTATTTTCTTCATAAACTTGGCACTATAGGCAAGCGAAAACTGCCAGATGGCCTGAGCCCCTACCACAAATGCAACTCCCCAGATAAGGATCTCTCCCCAGCTGTGTGAAAGCATCTCCCATAGCGCAGCTTTTTTATCCGGCTCTTCTTCAGATGGCGATTCCGGATCACCAAACACCGCAGACAGGAGGGGTTCAGCAAAAGAATAGGCGATAAAAGCATAGAAAATAGCTGAATAAAAATACCGAAACCTCTTGAAGCCTGTTTCGATGTCTCCTTTGTCACCGCTATTTGAGCGGTGTGGCCTGATGAGCATTTGATAAAGCCGCCAGAGAACATAGGCGGTAAGTCCAAGGGCGACCACTCCCACCAGGGCTTTCCCCAACGGAAGCTGTAAGAGAAAATTGATTACCCCCTCGGTACTGGCAATATCACCACCCAGGCCTAAGGCAGCCATAAAAGTAAGCCCTCCAAGGATCAGGTATACCATACCTTTCGTGAAGAAACCGGCTGATCGTATTTTTGCTATGTTTCCAGTATTGACCTTAGTATTCATAAAAATATGATAATAATCTAAATTAGGCTTAAATGAAACGAGAAGAATATCTTTTAACCTCTATTTAGCACTTAGGATGAAATTCGGGATTTAGAGTTAGGAAATTTAAAGCTGGGACATTGCGAAATCTATGGCTCTTTTTTCGTGGTAAAATTCTTCATTATCCAGTACGAATCCAACGTGCCCGCCGCAGGAAGGTATTTCCAGGTGCAGGTATCCTGAATTGCCGGCCTGTTTTATGGGGTATGCTGAATTTGGCAAAAATGTATCGTCTTTGGCGCTAATGATAAGGGTGGGGATTTTAATGTTTTCCAAGAACTGCCCGCAGCTGTTCTTCTCGTAATATTCATCTGCATTTTTAAAGCCGTGAGCTTTAGAAGTATAAAGATCGTCTATATCCCTTAATGATTTGCAGGCTGAAACTTGTTTTTTTGAGATCCTGTCCGGAAATTTTTCAGCACGGGCGTTAAGGTGTTCCTTCAGTTTAAGTTCAAAGCGTTTTGAATACACAAAATTGCGCATCCTGTTTATCGCCCCCAGGGAACCTGCCAGGTCACAGGGCACAGATATCGCCACAGCCGATTTGATCTCCTCAGGGATGGTCCGGTTTTCTCCCAGGTATTTCAACATCATATTTCCGCCAAGGCTGAAACCCGCCAGGCTGATGTTTTCGTAATTCCCGGTAGCCATCAGGTGAGTGACCACTTCCGCAAGATCATCTGAAGCTCCCGCATGATAACTCCTGTAAAACCGGTTTAATTCCTCACTGCAACCACGAAAATTCATCGCTACAGCATCCCAGCCCTTTTTATTGAAGGTTCTGGCCATCCCTTTCATATAGGGTCGTTCAGCACTTCCCGCTAAACCGTGAAGAAGGATCACAACTTTTTTGCTTCTTCCTTGCGAGGTAAAGCTCCAGTCGAGATCCAGAAAATCCCCATCACTGATCTCGATTCTTTCACGTTTATAGGCCGGCAGGTCTACCTTTCGCAGGGTTGCCGCATAAACGGTGTTAACATCGGCACTTTTAAAGATACCTTTAGGCTGATATGTTGCTTCTAAAATCGGCATAGGGACAATGATATATAAACTTAACCAAAATCCATTATGCGTGCACAATATTTATATTAGTTTTATGGAAAAATTGTAGTTATGTATACAAAAGAATTTGAGATTCGCTGGAGCGATATAGATGCCAATCGTCACCTTGGTAATACGGCCTATGTGAATTTTATGAGTCATACCAGAATGGCCTTTTTAATGGAGAACGGCTTTGGCCATAAGGAAATGGCCAGGCACAATATTGGCCCCGTGGTTTTTTATGAACACGTATATTATTTTAAGGAGGTTTTTGCCGGTAAACCCGTGACGGTGAGCCTGGAGTTAAAAGGTCTTTCTAAAGACGGGATGTATTTTGAATTCCTGCATAACTTCTACGACCACAAAGGGAAAAATGTTGCCAGTTGTGAGATGATGGGTGCCTGGATAGACCTGAAAGAGCGTAAGCTTACTGCACTTCCGCAGGCCTTATTTGAAAACCTGAACAGCCTTGATCATACCGAAGATTTCAGGGAACTTACCAAAGAAGATACCCGTAAATTCGGAAAGCGCCCTAAGGATATGAATATGAAGGAAGTGTAGCAACTTTCGTAGTCTTGTAAAAGCACAAGCGATCATAAAGATTTTGATCTCCTGTGCTTTTTTATTTCTCAGACTCTTCTTTTATCCCTGCATCTTATGCTTATTTTCTATTGTTAAGCTGATAAGCAAGTGCTTTGGAAGGAAAGTCTCAGGAACTTAAGAGTTTCTGATCTGGGTTTTCTTTTTGGTCACCATATATACCCCGGCGAATACCAGTAATCCTGCGGAGACCTTGACAAGGTTCAGGGTGTCGGCGCCGGTAGCAACGGCATAAGCGATCGCGATAAGCGGCTGCAGGTAGATAAAAGCGCTAATAGTGGAAGCCGATAATTGCTTGAGGGCGTAAACGTTAAGCAGATAAGTCATAAAGGTGGTGCCCAGAACCACGAATACCATTTTCCAGGCTGCATTAAAAGGCAGGTTCAGCCAGTCCACCTCGGTGAATTCGCCAATGGTGATCGGGAAATTGATGAAAACAGCAATGGTGAACAGCCATTTCATCAGGGTAAAGGGATGGTATTTTGCCGTAAGGGGTTTTACCAGGATGAGGTAAAGCCCGTAGGAAAAGGCGTTAACTATAAAGAGAATATTTCCGAGGGGAATATTTGGGGCGCTATGGCTGCTTTCAGCGCTAAAGAGCACCAGCACAAGTGCGCCGGCAAGTCCCACGATAATTCCGATACTTTTTAAAAGAGTGATGCGCTCCCTTATAAGCACCGATGCAAGTACCAGTACCATTACCGGGGAAAGCGTTACGATCACCGAGCTGTTGATGGGGGTAGAAAGGCTTAAGCCTTTAAAGAAAAAAAGCATATTGATCGCCATACCAAATACGGCACATCCCAGGATCCTTGGCCAGTCAGATCTTGCGATCTTTTCTTTAGGCCCCAGAAAACTGATGGCCCAGAAAAGTATAGCTGCTCCAAAAACCCTGAGAAAAATAAATCCCAAAGGTTCAATGTGGGTTGGCATTACACCTTTGGCAAGCGTGTGGTTTACTCCATAAATGGCGCTGGCTACAATGGCTGCCAGGATCGCAAGCGCCCTGCTACTCATTTATGGATTCTTTGGCAGAGGCTACCGTTTTCTTGGAATTCCCGATGAAGATCTCGTCGTTATTGATGATCACCGGGCGCTTTAAGAAGGTATAGTGTTCCAGGATCAGGCTTTTATACTGATCTTCGGAAAGTTCTTTTTTGTTGAGTTCCCTTTCGCGATAAAGCCTGGCACGTTTGCTGAAAAGCGCTTCGTAACTTCCCGCCAGTTCTTTCATTTCTTCCAGCTGATTCTCAGTGATCTCTTCTTCCTTTATATCCTGAAGGATGAAAGAAGACGGAGGGTCCAGCTCTTTCAGGATTCGCTTACAGGTGTCGCAGGTGGAAAGATGATAGATTTTCTTCATGACCTAAGTGATTTTAGCATTGCAAAAGTAAAGACTTTGATCCTGCCCTGAAAAGAAATCGAGCGCTATTCGGCCTTCAGGTTTATTTTGAGGAAGTCTTTAACTTCGGAATAAGGAAATTCGAATTTCAGGGTGCCTTCAGAATAGGCCGCAATCTCGTAAGGGTTGTAATGCAGGACCAGTTTATCTTCAGTGAAACCGATGTTTGCCGGTAGCTGAAATTCATCTTCTTCAAAGAACATTCCCGTGCTGTTAATAGGTACATCTGCCGGGATCTCCTGCCTTTTCCTGAATTCCTTTTCCATAAAGGATCTGAATTCTGCGGTGAATAATTGCTTTTGAGAAAAGGTTTTTCCTGTGTTCGGGTCGAAATTCAGGAAGCTGATGCTCCCGTAGCCGTGAGCGCCGCCGGTGAAGAGCTGAGAATCGAATTTCACCGAGATGAGACTGGCCGTTTTAAGACTCACTTCTCCGAAGATCACCGCTTCCCAGGGGAGCGCATATTCAGGGAATTCTTCGAGGTTTTCAGCATAACTCGCAATGAATATACCGGCCATCTCTTCCGGGGAAGTAATGCTGTCTCCATCCTGAAAATCCACGATCTCTATTATGTGTTGCTCTATTTTCGAGTTGATCTTTTCGGCCTGATCAGCTTCGGTAGCTATAAGGGGATAGGTGAGACTTATAAAGGTACAGTCCCCATTTTCAGGATTGCAGTCTTCAAAGGATCTTTCTACCGAATACTGCTGAAATTCTATGGTTTTTTCTTCTTCCTCGCAGGCAGCAAACATAACTGCCAATACGAATATGGCTATGATTTTTTTCAATGGAAAAGCGATATAAGAATTTGAAGTTAAAGGTACAAGCAATTTTGTGATTGCCCAACAGGAGCATTACTTTTACTTCAAACAGCTTAATATGAAATTCAACACCAAAACCATACACGGAGGGCAGGAAAATGTGGATCCGGCTTACGGGTCGGTAATGCCTCCAATATACCAGACCAGTACATACTCTCAAAGCACCCCAGGCGGGCATAAAGGATTTGAATATTCCCGAAGCGGAAACCCCACAAGGGCGGCATTGGAGAATTCTCTGGCAAGCATAGAGAACGGAAAATACGGGATAGCCTTTGGATCGGGGCTTGCAGCCATAGATGCGGTAATGAAACTCTTTAAGCCCGGAGATGAGATTATTTCTACCAATGATCTTTACGGTGGTTCTTACCGTTTGTTCACCTCCATTTTCGAAAAACTCGGGATTAAGTTCCAGTTTATAGGGATGCAGGAAGCAGAAAATATAGAGAACTATATTAATGATCACACAAAACTAATCTGGGTGGAAACGCCAACCAATCCTATGATGAACATCATAGATATCGAGGCGGTTTCTAAGATCGCTAAAAAGCACGGGTTGCTGCTTGCGGTAGATAATACGTTTGCGACCCCGTATCTTCAGCTTCCGCTGGAACTTGGTGCCGATATCGTGATGCATTCGGCTACCAAATATCTTGGCGGGCATAGTGATGTGGTAATGGGAGGTCTTGTGGTGAAAGACCAAAAGCTTGCAGAGAAACTTTACTTTATTCAGAATGCAAGCGGAGCAATTTGCGGACCTCAGGACAGTTTCCTTGTGCTACGCGGAATCAAAACCCTTCATCTTAGAATGCAGCGTCACTGCGAGAACGGAGAAGCGGTGGCCAAATTTCTGAAATCTCATCCTAAGGTAGATAAGGTGTACTGGCCCGGGTTCGATGATCATCCTAATCATCATATCGCAAAGAAACAGATGAGCGGTTTTGGGGGGATGATCTCATTTACCACTGCCGAAAAAACTCTGGAGAGTGCCGTTAAGCTGGTCGAAAAACTTAAGGTTTTCACCCTTGCGGAATCTCTGGGGGGTGTGGAGTCTCTTGCCGGGCATCCTGCAAGTATGACGCACGCTGCTATACCAAAGGAAGAAAGAGAGAAAATAGGAGTTCTGGACTCTCTTATCAGGCTAAGTGTGGGGGTCGAAGATGAGGAAGACCTTCTTGAAGATCTGAGGCAGGCTCTGGGATAGACTCTGAAAGATGATAATAAAAAAAGGCTGATTGAATTTTTAATCAGCCTTTTTTTATAGCGATGCTTAGTCAAGGATATCCTTAAGCACTCTTATAAGCCTGGTTACTTCGGTCTTGGTGTTATAGTGGGTCAGGCTAACCCTAACCACACCGTTCTTTTCTTCCAGCCCGGCATCCTTGATTAGTTTTTTAGCATAAAAATCGCCAAATCTTATTCCTATACGGTGATTATCAACCTGCTCTACGATCTCATCACTTTTAAGTGAATCGTGAACAAAGGAAATGGTAGGAACACGTTTGGTCCTGTCGGCAACCGGGTGGCCTATTATTTTTATTTCCGGGTGCGAATCCAGGTATTCTATAAGCGGGGCGCTTATCTTTTCTTCGTGGGCCGCAATCACCTCGAAGGTCTTTTCTATTTGCTCCCTAAAGCTGAGCTTGGTCTTTTTCGGAAAATGGTGTTTAAAGAATTCCTGGTAATATTCGGTGATTCCCAGCAGGCTGTATGTAAGCTCGAAATTGAAGTTCCCCGGCTGTAATTTATAGGGAACATCTTTTTTCTTAAAGAAATAATGATTGATTCCCTCCATTTTGTAAAGCTGATTGTATTTGCCATACATGACCGCCAGGTGTGGGCCATAAGTTTTATACCAACTGAACACATAAAAGTCTACGTCCAGATCTTTTACATTCACTGCGCGGTGCGGGGCATAAGCCACTCCATCTACACAAATGAGTGCTCCGGCTTTATGGACGATCTTAGCGATCTTCTTAATTGGGTTAATGCTTCCAAGTATATTGGAGACGTGAGTTACTGCAACCAGTTTTGTTCTTTTATTCAGCAGCTCGGTAAGGTCTGAGATCTCAAGTTCGTGGGTGTGCGGGTTGGCTTTCCAGATCTTAACATTAATTCCCCGTTCTTTGAGGTCGGTCCAGCAGGAAACATTGGCCTCGTGATCGGTATTGGTCACGATCACCTCATCTCCTTTTTTCCATTGTTTGCTTAACGAGATACTCAGAATCCTGAGCAGCATAGTTGAGGAAGGACCAATCACCACTTCTTCCGGCCTCGAGGTATTTATGAAATTGCCTATTTGTTTGGTGGCATAACTCAGTTTTTCTCCGGCTTCCTCCGAAACCTTATAGGAAGCTCCCAGCTGAACATTGTGGTGCACAAGATAACCGCTTATCCTTTCTATAACTTTCCCAAGGGTTTGTGACCCCCCGGCATTATCCATAAAAACGAAATCGCGTTCTAGTGCCGGAAACTGACCCCGTACATAATCTATATCCATTCTGTATTCACTTATTAATTAGGATTGGAAGCTTCTGCGTTGTTTTCTTCCAGAAGGCTTTGGTTGAAAAGCTCAAGAATACGCCTGTACTCATCGGTCCAGCTGCTTGGCTCTACAAAGCCGTGATCTTCTACAGGATAAACCGCCATTTCCCAGTCTTCCTTTCCAAGTTCTATAAGCCGCTGGGCCAATCTTACCACATCCTGGAAATGTACATTCACATCTACCATTCCGTGGGCTATCAGCAGGTCTCCCTCGAGTCCTTCGGCAAAATAGATAGGAGAAGATCTTCTGTAGGCTATAGGGTCTTGAGACGGTTCATTAAGGATGTTCGAGGTGTAGCCGTGGTTATAGTGCGCCCAGTCGGTAACCGATCTTAAAGCTGCCCCGGCTTTAAAGGTATCAGCTTTGGTGAACATTCCCATCAGGGTAATGAATCCGCCATAACTACCTCCGTATATTCCTACTTTTTCAGGGTCTATATTGTGGTTTTCGATAAGGTATTTCACTCCGTCCACCTGATCAGTAAGATCTTTTCCACCCATATGTCGGTAAATTCCGGTTCTCCAGTCGCGACCATAACCGGCACTCCCACGGTAATCGATATCAATAACTGTATACCCCAGATCGGTAAGCAGGTTATGGAACATATATTCCCTGAAGTAACGAGACCACCATTTATGGGCATTCTGGAGATAGCCGGCGCCGTGTACGAATACAACAGCGGCATCATTTTTCACTTCTTTTTCCGGAAGGAATAATCTTGCCGGAACCATAGCCCCGTCACGGGCTTCAAATTTGATCAATTCGGGATTTCTCCAGTTATAGCTGCTAAAGGCTTCAGATTGCCCGCTGGTTAATTGTTTTGCCTCGGCTCCGGGGCTCGTCTTTTTCAGATAAAGTTCCCAGGGCTTATTGCTGAAGGAATGTCTGATTGCCATATACTTCTCATCCGGGGAAAGTGAAACCTCATTGTTCCCCGTCATCCGGGTAAGCTTCTCCATTTTTCCGCCCATTACCGGCATTCTGTAAAAGTGTCTTTCTCCCGGTCCTACTTCTGAAGTGGTTAGGTACCAGGATTTTTTATTATTGGAAAGTTGAGGTTTATAAACCTCAAATTCACCTTCTGTGAGGGCTTTTTTCTTTCCGTTTTCAACATTCAGCAAATAAAGGTGTGAATATCCGGTTTCTTCGCTCTGGAAGTAAATGTGTTTATTGTCCGGTAACCAGCCAAGTGTTTCGCCGCCCCAGTATGTGTAACCAACTCCGGGTCCGGCAAGCCAGGCCTCATCTCGCTGGTGGTCCAGGGTCTTTAAATTTCCTGTTTGCAGATCTATCTCGGCGATCCATCGATCTTTATTGTCAGTAGAACGAAGGTTCACAATCGCTTTTTCACCATTTTCGGAGAAAACTGCTCCTGAAGGTACCACATCCCGAACTTTCTCTTCCCAGTCTTTTTCAGGGTAATCTTTCACATAATCCGGCAGGGCCTTGATGCCCGGAAGCTCATCAGTTTTAATGAAATAAACACTGTCGTTTTTGATATTATAGATCGCAAGCTCCAGGCTTGTCTTGTTCTCACCAACTTTGCTTCTTGCAGGCAAATCTTCCGTATAACCCGATTCGTCTACATAATTAGGAACATTGGTAGATTTTCCTCTTTCGCTTTTGATAAGTCTGAATGTAACAAAATCTCCTTTAGGGGAAATTTGCATCCCGCTTAACCTCTTTTTATTTAGGTAAAAGCTGAAGGCTTCTTTCCCTGTCACTGACTCTTTATATGCTTTAGTACTTTCTTTTTTATCCTTTCTTTCCCTGACAACCGAAAGCAGTTGAAGGTTCTCCTCTTCAAGAAATTTTTCTTTTTCAGAAAGCTCTTTTTCTTTTTGCTCTTTTTCGGAGCCCTTCAGGATATTGGTCAGTTTTTGAATGCTTCCGTTTTTAAGGTTATAGATATAAGCATTGTTTCTGAAGGTAAAACTGATCCTGTCCTCATCTTCCATAAATTCGGGATTGGAAATATTTCCTCCCAGGTTGAGCAGGCTTTTTCTTTTTTCCGAATTCATATCGTAGATCATCAGTTCCCCGTTTTCGGTAAAGAGCTTTTTAGAGCGGGCATCATTGAAGTCTCCTGAATTTGGAATCAGGGATTTTTTCTCTTCAGGGCTTACTTTTATGATCTTATCTGTTGTATTAAGACTGATCTTGTAAAGGGAATCTTCCGGATCTTTTTCCAGGTTATAATCGAAATAGATATTCTCACTTTGAATGCCCCATTTTACATTTTCAGGAAAGGTGCCCACCCATTGCGGGTCTTGCATTATTTTCTTTACAGAAAGATCACTTTTTTGTGCAAAGCCGGGACTTAGACCAAGCACCGTAAAAAAGACAATAAGTAGATATTTATTCATATAGATAATTTTGACCGGGATAGCTCCGGCAGTTAAAAATTGAAATTCATTTTAGGCCCGAAACTTTACCGGGGACGCCAAGATAATTAAATTTTAAATTAACAGGCTTATGTTGTTTTCCGAATGAAATAAAGCCAAATTTTTAATGAATTGATATTTAGAAGTTTGTTTGGTGATGTTATTAGCATTTGGAATAAAAAAAGCCGCCATATGGCAGCTTTATATTTGATTTGGTGTGATTAAGCCTGTGGAAGATCGGCTCCCACGGGAACAGAACAATCGTGACCTGGTTCGCCGTGCGGCGGATTTGTTTTTGGTTTATAGTCTTCCCGCATTAACGGAGAAACCCCGGTAGAGGTCTCGGTTTGCTGAACTTTAGCCTGGTCCAGGGGTGCGCCTACAGGAATGTCACAACGATGTCCCGGTTGCCCGTGTTCTGGGTTCAGATTTGATGTAGTCTTAGGATTGGTATTGGTCTCTACCTTGGCATCTGCCGGGCTTGCCTCTTTTTTCTTGTCCTCACAGCTAACCAGGGCCGTGGAGCATATTGCTGTAATTGCCAAAGACAGTATATATTTTTTCATAATTTAAAGTTTATAAGAACTAAGTTAATTAATTATTCTTTCCAGATCGTCATCTGAAACCTCGAGCAGGCCTGATGCCGGTAACCGCATCGTCATGATACGCCAGTTGTCGTCTTTAGCGAATATACTTTTAAATATCGGCAGGGCCTCATCTACCTTCCCGTTGTTTGCAAGGGCCACGGCCTTCCAGTATTTCATTTCAAGGTTTTCCGGGAACATTTTTTCGGCTGCTCCGTATTCTTCCAGGGCTTTTTTCATGTCACCCTCTTCCACGGCCAGGTCTCCTTTATTCATATGCTCATAGGCGCGTGCGGTCTTCAGCAGTCTTTCAAGCTCCTGGACCGGAGTTTCGTGATCGTCTACCCGAAGGTCTGTTTTTTTGTCTTCCCAGGAATTTTCAACTTTTTCAGGCCCAACAACAATAAGGGCTGCCGATTGCTTTCCCCGAATATCTCCTCCTGCATCCTGAGCGGCTTTCATTACTTCCACTACGCGTTCTGCAAGGGGAAGGTCTGAATGCTTTTTAAAAGCCTCTGCCATTGCAGGGACCACTTTATCATTCAACATCATATTTGCCTGAACCGAAAAGTTTTTACCAGTTATATGATGTGCGGCTTCTACACATTTCTCCCCGGTATAAGCCGAAACATTTCCTTCGTCATCGAGCAGGGCAACCTGGCGGAAGTCCCTCCCTTCATCCCGGCTTATGAGTTCTTCCAGGGCTTCATTGGCCGTTTTTCCTCTTTCCATAAGCTCAAGGCCGTCAGGGCCAAAAGCGGGGTTCACAAAAGATTGGGTGGCTACCACGCCAACTCCCGACTTTCCCCAGGAAACTATAGAGCCTACCGAGAACCAGTGACTCTGTACCCCTACAGCCATATTTCCGGTCAGGCTGTCTCTGGCCACTATTGAGAATGTGTGGGCAAAGCCTTCACTTGCCACCCCGGGATTTTGCCCGAATGCTGTGGTTATGCCAAGTATTAAAAGGAGGCCGAGTATTTTAATTTTATTCATTTATATGGTGGTTTTAGCTATTCTTTAATCTCTATCACGTTCAGGTAATCAGGTCCACCATCTACCGGGTAGCCTTCAAGCTTTTTGGCTGTTAGTTTTACTTCTTTTCCTTCATAAGCGCTAAGATCGAGCTTGTCACTTTTAAGGGCGTACATTTCTTCTTCGTTTTTAAGCAGGTGTGTGCCGTACTGGAAACTGGTCATTCCTATTGCTTCAATGGTCCCTGTGACTTCTATAAGCTCTTCCTGAGGTTCCTGTGAACTGCTGTTATTGCAGGTACTTGCGAAAAGCAATAATACCATTCCGAAGCTAAGTGATAATAATTTCATTGTTGGGTATATTTTTAATCCAAGATAAGCTTTCTTTTTTGGATATGAAATTCGGTTTTTGACCGGCCTCAAGATTTTGAAACGCAGATTAAATTATTCCGAAAAACATTATTATTTTTGTTGCCCTTAAGGGGCCTCGTAGTTCAACGGATAGAATAGAAGTTTCCTAAACTTTAGATCCAGGTTCGATTCCTGGCGAGGCTACTGGAAAAAGCCCTGTATTAGCAGGGCTTTTTTTAAATACTTATGATTTGGCGGTGTTCCTGTAACTTTTTTGGCCAGATCCTGTTGTCAAGGGCCATTCCCTTTAAGGGTAAAATTTTTAAACACTCGAATCTGTTCTGAAGATCTCGATCAAATTGAGAATAAGAACACAGAATACCACCCAAATAAGTCCGGCGATATATCCTCCTGCTATATCTGAAGGGAAATGAACACCCAGATAGATCCTGCTAAGCCCAATGCTCATGATAATAAAGCTTAGAAGAAAGATTAGACAGAACTTCAGAAGCTTGCTGATTTTAAAGATAGTGCATAAATAGATCAGGAATCCGTAAAAGGCCATTGCGCTCATAGCGTGGCCACTGGGATAGCTTAAGGTTTCAACCGATACCATATGCTCTATTCCCGGTCTGGCTCTGTCTATGAATCTTTTCAGTATCATATTGGATATTGAAGCGAGAATTAGAACCAGGGTAGTCTGAAGCACATATCTTCTTCTCTTAAAGATTAGCCACGAAACAAAGAAATATATACTCACTACAACCACATAGCCGTAAAAGTCACCTACTTCGGTCATAAAAATAAAATACTTGGTAAGTGCCGGGGTGCGATAGGAGATAACCAGGTCGGTTATCTGTGTATCTATATTGGCAAGCATCTCGGTTTTCAAGGTTTCGGTTAGCTCAATAAAAATATTGATGCTGGCCCCAACCACAAAAAGGGCTATTATAACAAGAATGATATAAGGTAATTTGTGGTTATAGTCCTTGAACTTCTGGACCAGAAACTCATTTATTTTTAATAGAAATGCAATTAAAGTCTGCCTCATAAATTTAGATTTAATTCTACATCTGGACCGTTATCCATTAAGAATCTGCAGGTATATACCAACAGGTTAAAGCTGTCTTCACTGCAATAGGTTAGTTGCATTTAATTCTTCTGATCCCCTGAGGTAAAGATCAAATTGCTCCTTACACCTACGGCAGTTTATGCCAATAAAATCCAATATATCATGTTTTTTTGAGTCTTTCATCCATGCAGCGGGAAAACCTGCCGGCCTCAATTCTGTTAATATCCGGAGGACAGGTTTATTCAGGCCGGGATCAAAGATTGTTAATATCTCTGTGAATAGCTTTTTATGATATAAATGTTTGATACGCTTGTGTTTGGTATCTTGCGGGCATAACCTACTTATGTGATTTAAACTGAAAACTAATCAGGGCATTCTTTCAGGGAGTGTCTAAAATCAGTATGAATGAAAAATTCACATTACGGGCCAGGGATGCAGGAAGCATCGGATCTTGATTCCCGTATCAAACTAATGGGTTACTTATCAAAAGCCTTATTTTTAGCTGCAGTAGGGTTCATTGTCTACTTAATTACCGCCAGAACAACTCTAGATACATCTGTTGAAAACGAACCTTTGGAATGGGGCAGCACAGTACAAATTGCACCTCCCAGTCCGGATTTCGGTTATTAAGAGGATATTACTTTTTCAACATTTCGGGCGTGGCCACTGTCCTGAAGCCTACGTGATCTGAACCTGAATCCAGGGTCATTCCCATCCGTGCCGAAATGCGGTAACTGGCACAATAAGATTTGTGGCATAAAAAAGAGCCGCCTTTCATTACCTTTTCAGGCTGGTAAGGGTTTTCCGGATTGAATGGTTTCCCGGCTCCTTGCGGATTCACAAGCTCTCCCATAGCCAGGGCCTTTTTGTAAAAATCGATATTAAACCAGTCTTTTGTAAGTTCCCAGACATTACCTGACATATCGTAAATTCCAAGATCGTTGGGTGGAAAGGACCTTACCGGGGCTACATATTTAAATCCATCTTCCGGATTGTTTTCCACAGGAAATTCACCCTGCCAGGTATTTGCGTTATCTACTATTTTATCAGCATTACCTTCCCAGGTATAAATGCCACCGTGCATTTTTCCTTTTGCTGCCGCTTCCCACTCGGCTTCGGTTGGGAGCCTGCGATTGGCCCAGTCGCAATAAGCTACGGCATCTTCATAAGAAATATGTACTACGGGGAAGTTATCCTTTCCCTTTATAGAGCTTCCCGGCCCCTCGGGATGTCTCCAGTTTGCACCGATCTTCCATTCCCACCACTGGGTGTAATTATCAAGATTGGCCACTTTCTCCAGTTCTTTTCTGAAAATAAGCGATCCGGGTTGTAAAAGACTGTCGTGGGGCTTTGGAGTGCCGGCTGGCACCTGCTTTTTCATCTCCTCCCAATCTATTGGTCGTTCAGCAACTGTAACATAACCGGTAGCATCCACAAACTCCCTGAATTCGGCATTGGTAACTTCGGTCTTATCGATAAAAAAACCGTCTACTGCCACAGGATGTGCCGGCTTTTCTGCAGGTTTGGCCAGTTCATCGGTTTCTTTGGCTCCCATTGTAAAACGAACGCCGGAAACCCACACCATCCCCTCAGGAACTTTAATTTCTTCTGGTTTCTTTTTAAGAAGCTGTTCTTTTTGGAGTTCTTTCTTTTGCTGAGGTTCCTGGTTCTCCTGTTTGTCAGTGTTATGCTTACAGCTAATAAGGAGAATTAAACTCAGTATCAGGAAAACAGGTTTTATTTGAATGAACTTCATAACAATCTTCATTTAAGCGCTGAAATGTACATAAGAAAGGCTATTAATAAAAATGCCCGGTCTTATAATTACCGGGCACTTCAGTAGTTTAGTGTTTATAAGAGTTAAGCAGCGTTTTTAAGCCTTTCTGGCTGATGCCTGTTGGTGTTCATCTTAATGGTAAGTCCTTTTTCTTCGGCTAAAAAGTAATAGATCACAAAGAAAAGGAAGTACATAATCATCGATTTTTGCCTCATAATAATCCCCAGATTAGACATTACAAAAGTCATTGCAAATGAAGTCAGGAGGAAAAGTGCAAGACTCATTTTAACGTGTGCTGGCGCCTTTTTAAGGAATTTCAGAAAACTGATCTTAAAGATCTTTCCGAAAAGCAACAGGTAAATAAGGTTTTCTATAGACACTATTATTCCGAGGATACCGGGTGCATCAAAGAACAAAGGCCTGAACCAGAAGGTAAAGAACTTCCCTGCTAAAGAATAATCGGTCATATTAACTCCGGAACCTGCATTGTCAAGTTTTTCTGCCCGGTTGCTGGTAAATTCAACAAAATCGGCGATAAGGTTAGTAGAATTATTAAGGTGTACCACCGAAAGTATCTGTTTCTGAAAGATCAGTAAAATAACGGCAATAACCCCGAAAAAGGTCATCTTCTTTTGCCAGCTAATGCTGTGTCGGCAAAGCATTAGCCCCACCAGAGCACCAACGGCCATCAGCAGGAAGATGTGAGGGCGTATACTGAATACCAGCAGAGATCCAGCAACCAGGCTTATTAGTCTTTTCTCAGGCTTGGTGATGGCGTAGGCAAACATCATCAGGCCAAGAAAAATGGGAGCACCTTTACCCAAAGAGGAGGTCCAGAAGTGCATATTTGGAAGGAAAAGAATAAGCGTAAGCAAATCTATCCTTTTAAATACGTTGATCTTGAATGATATATTTTCCTTAAAGAATAAGTAGGCATATACAAAACCAAGGAATCCTACCCAGGTGAACATCAGCATCATCATCTCATAAGTAAAACCGAGGTATTTGATGAACGGATACGATACAAAGTCGATAAAATGTGTTCCGGTTTCAAAGAAATGGGACCAGCTGTGTGAGGTTTCATCCGGGACCCTAAAGTACCTCTTGGAATCTGACGGATTGAACAGGGCATAGGTATAGTATACCGCGCCGAAGAACAGGTGGTAAAAGAACAGCCTGTTCATAAGCTTTATAGAAAAAAAGTCGTGCTTTTCTGCCAGTTTCTTAAAGATATACTGGGTTAGCATATATAAGAAAGGCACAAAGCATAAAGCCTCTATTATGTTCAGAATCAATTTCGTGTTGAAATCCATGTTCAGATTTGGTTTTCCTGTATTATCCAAAATCCTTACCTCAATTAACCAAATTGGAGCATAATCTGTGGGTTTTTAGCTAAGAGCAGCATTTTCAAGGGGTTATGTGTGTTCTTAAGCTGTCTTTTGTTTAGACCTGCAGGGATTTACAATTACATTCCACACAAAAACTGTGGAATTTCCCCATAACCGGGATTGAAAAGCGGGTAAAAACAGACCTTTTCAGGTAATTTTTGAAGAGAATTTCAGGCGTAAGTCACTAAGACAAGGTAAAATAACAGAGGCTTAACAGTTCTCCCGGAGCTTGTGTTTTATCTTAGTAAGACAAACTTAAAAACCTGAAATTATGAGAAATATTGAGATCAAATTTTACAGTTATTTCCTGCTGCTCCTCCTTTTTGTATTTACCGGAGATCTGATCGCTCAAACCGATGACGGGGCCAACGAGAAACAGGAAAATGTGGTAGACCAGGATGAGAAAGCAGAACTTATAAGCGATGCTAAAAAGGCTAAAGCAGCCTTCATTGAACACAGTCCTGATCTTGCAGAACTATTCGATAAGTCTGCGGGGTATGTGATCTTCCCGAATGTTGGGAAAGGAGCCTATATTCTTGGGGGTGCCGCAGGGAACGGAGTGCTTTTCGAAAAAGGTGGCGTACAGGGATTCGCTGAACTACGCCAGGTAGATATAGGTCTTCAGATAGGAGGCCAGGCTTTCAGGCAGGCCATTCTTTTCCAGACCAACAGTGAACTGGAACGGTTCAAAGAAGGAAATTACAGGCTTTCAGGAAATGCTTCGGCTGTGGTTATTGAACAGGGAGAGGCTAAAAGCGTTGAATTTAATAATGGAAGAGCCATAGTGACAATGCCTAAGGCAGGGGCTATGATTGAAATTTCAGTAGGCGGACAGAAATTCGATTACAAGGACGCCAATTGACCGTTTGTATTTTAATGTTATAAAACCGGATCCTTCGATCCGGTTTTTTTATTTCAAAAAGTTTAGCAAAAACTGATTTTGGTCATTGTTTATATCAATTTTATGAATTACGAATTATTCAATATAAATCATTTAAAAGTAATTAAAATTCAATTTAAATGAAAATAATGCAATAAAAATTAAATAATTTTTGACTTATTGTAACATTTGTTACATGTTGGATAATGCCCTTGTTGTACCTTTATATCAGATTCTTAAAATGACTATCATGAAAAATTTAGTAATCCTTGGAGCCGGTACCGCAGGTACAATGATGGCGAATCACCTAAGGCCGAAATTAAAGAAGGCTGACTGGAATATAACTATAGTAGATCAATTTAAAACCCATTATTATCAACCCGGATTTTTATTTCTTCCTTTTGATATCTATACCGAAGAGCAGGTAAAGAAAGTTGGGAAAAAGTTTATTCCAAAAGGGGTCAATTATGTACAGAAGAAAATTGACCAGATCTTCCCTGAAGAGAAAAGAGTAAAACTGGAAGATCGTGACCTGGATTATGATATTCTGATCATTGCGACCGGTTCTAAGATCGCTCCCGAAGAGATTGAAGGAATGAAAGGCAAGAACTGGCATAAGAATGTTTTTGATTTTTATACTTACGAAGGAGCGCTGGCTCTTCGAAATAAATTAAGAGAATGGGAAGGCGGTAAACTGGTGGTGCATCTAACCGAAATGCCTATTAAATGCCCGGTAGCGCCCCTAGAGTTTACGTTCTTAGCCGATTCATATTTCGATAAAAAGGGAATGCGGGATAAAGTGGATATTACCTACGTTACCCCGCTTTCCGGCGCTTTCACAAAAGAAAGGAGCTCGGCTAAACTCGGTTACCTGCTGAAGGAAAAACGAGTGAAACTGGAAACCGATTTCGCCATTGAAAAGGTGGATAATGAAAGGAACAAGATCATTGATTATGGAGAAAAAGAGATCGATTACGATCTGCTGGTGACCATTCCTACCAATATGGGAGACGATCTTATAGCCCGTTCCGGAATGGGAGACGATCTTAACTTTGTGCCTACAGACCCTAATACACTTCAGTCTAAAGAATATGAAAATGTATTTGTGATAGGGGATGCTACCAATGTACCGGCTTCTAAAGCAGGTTCTGTTGCTCACTTTGAGGCAGAGACCTTAACCGACAATATTCTGCTTTATATTCAGAACAAGCCACTAAAAAAGGAGTTTGATGGTCACGCCAACTGCTTTATTGAAACAGGTAAGAATAAAGCCTTATTGATCGATTTCAACTATAAACAGGAACCCGTGGAAGGTACTTTCCCGTTTGCCAAAATTGGCCCGATGAAACTGCTTCAGGAAAGCGTTTTCAACCACTGGGGGAAACTTGCCTTTAGATGGATCTATTGGAATATGCTGCTTAAAGGGATCCCGATCCCGTTTGTGGGCAGAAACATGAGCTTAAAAGGAAAGAATCTTAACTAATCATAAAAAATAAATATTATGGAAACTCAATTTGCACGCATAAAAGTAAATGTGAACGAAGAAGGCTATTTAACCGATTTTTCTCAATGGAATAAAGAAGTTGGGGAGCAAATAGCAAAGAATGAAGGTATCGAAATGACCCCTCGTCACTGGGAGGTTGTAGAATGGTTGCAGGAACAGGTAAAAGCTGAAAAGCCATTGTCTATCAGGGGCATTAAAAAAAGCGGAGTTCTAGACATAAAGGAATTTTATAAGCTTTTTCCTGGCGGACCTTTAAAAGTATCAACTAAAATAGCCGGGGTTCCAAAACCCAAAAGCTGTATCTAACCTTTTAAAAATTTCGGTTATGAGCAAGTCTAAAGTGAAAAAGATGCTATTTATCCTGTCTAAGGCAAGCATCGAAAATGTATACGCCGCCTTTATTATGGCTAACGGAGCCAGAATGGAAGGCATAGAAGCCGAGATCTTCTTTACGTTCTTCGGTTTGGAAGCAATTCAGAAGAAAAAGCTGAACAAACTGCACGTAGCTACCGTAGGAAATCCGGCGATGCACATCCCGACTATGGTGGGAGGGCTGCCGGGAATGGAAGCTTTTGCAACCAAGATGATGAAAAAAGAAATGGATAAACTGGATATGCCTCCGGTAGACGAATTCCTTGAGATCCTGTCGGCTTCGGGAGTAAAGTTATGGGGCTGTAAACTGGCAGTAGATATGTTTCATCTTAAGGATGAAGACCTGATTGAAGATCTTGACGGAATCTTAACCATAGGAGATTTCTATAATCAGGCAGATCAGGAAGGAACTCAAATTGTATTTATATAAGAGTAGATTAGCAGATTTTAGGGATTTATTTGATTAAATTTTGATTAGAAAAAAGCCGGATCAGCAACTGATCCGGCTTTTAATATTCTGGTTTTGAGATCTTTTAGAAGTTAAACCCAAGGCTGAACATAAAGCGGTTGTCATCTTCACCTACATAGTAACCAAAATTGGCGGTAAGGGCATTGAAGCCGTTAATGAACACAGAGCCTCCGTAATCTGTATGCCAGTCGTTGGAATCATCATTATCTGTCCATACCCGGCCATAGTCGAACCCAAGGCTTCCTCCCATTCTTATCGGGATGAAATTGGTCCTGAACTTGGTTATACCAAACCTAAGATCGGTACTCTGGAAGAACGAGGTCTTCCCGTTGAATCGCTGGTCACGGTATCCTCGAAGGCTGTGATTCCCTCCAAGTGTGGCCGCATGATAGAACTCATAATCATCTCCAAAGATAAACTCACTTCCAATCTTAGTGGCCAAAACCACTAGCCCGCTCGGGTGAAGCGGATAATCTATGGCAAGGGAGGGTTTTAGATAAGCAAACTGGTTTTCGTGATCATCAATGTTGGTCTTGTATCCGGTGGTTAAATTAAAGTCCAGACCACGGCTTGGAAAGGCTGGATTGTCACGATTCTCGTAACTGTAATTAATTTCTCCCCCTCCGTAAAGCTGACTTTCAAACACATCGTTATCCTCTCCCAGGGTCTGTCCTGCAAATTCATTCTGGTCGTAAGCTACTTCAAGAGACTCTAGCATAGGTTTAATGTAGAAGCTGCTTCCACGGTCATTTCGCCATATAAGGGAAGGAGCAACCCGCCATTGCTGAATTCTTACCCGATTAAAATCCATATCAACTTCATTGGGGTCGTAAGAAGAATCGTTTCCGGTGCCAAAATAGTTTAAGGTATAATTAGGGCTGGTGTATCTTGCGTTTATCCCGAAGTTCCAGTTATAGAAGATATGAGCGAACTCTCCGTAATATTCCAGAGAGATCCCTGTGGTCGCGAAATAAAAATTAGCGCCAAAGGTGTGCTGGGCCGTAAACGGATTCTTCACCAGTCCGTAAGTGGTATAGGTGTCTTTAAGCCCAACTTTGAAGCCTGCATCAGGATCGAAGCCTATACTCGGAAGGAATACGTTTTTTGAATATTTTTTCTTCCGTAGCGCATAATTGTTGATGTCATAGGAATCTGTCAGGAATTTTTTAGGATGTCCTTTTATGGTGTTGTCCTTGCTTTTGTAATCGTAAAGCTTCGCCTGCCGTTTATTCTCAAAATCATAGATATCGTGTTCTTCACCACCCATAACTTTAAGTTTTATCAGGTTGTTCCCGTCTCCTTCGATCTTGAATTTGTCGTCTCCGTCAAGACCGTAGATCCAGATCTCTTTGGTGTTTTCTGAAGTATAATCTCTTTCGAATTCTGAATCGTCTCCGCCTTTCATCTTAATATTGGTGATGCCGTTATCTTTTCTGGTGATCAGGAACTCGTCATCTTCTTCGGTCCCGGTGATTACATCAAACTTCATAAGGTAATCGTAATACTTGCGGGCAATATTCATAAGGTTGTCCCTTCTGCCTTTCAGTGTTTTGCGTATGTGCACAAAGCTTTCGTCCTGGGTGTCTTTAGGGAGGGCTGCAAATGCGGCGTCTATTTCCTCATCGGTCAGGTTCTTCTGAATGAACTTCACCTGCTTTTCCCATTCATCCCAGTCTGAAGACTTGATAAAGGCTTTATCTAAGGGATATGCGGCGGTGTTAAGCCATTTAGCATCCTTAATTTCCTCGTCATAGGACTGCATAGCCCTCATTTCCGGCATTCCGAGCTGAAGCAGATCTATAATGGGTCCGTCATATTTTGGAAAAGCCTGGTCCCTGTCCCTTGGAATGGGTTCATACCTTTTGTAATCATTATCCTCTTCATATTCTGCCCATCTCCACTGGTCTTCGTGACGGTCCCAGTCCCCGATCAGCATATCGAAAAGTCGCGCCTTGATATATTCAGGCTCGTCTACGTAAGATTTTTTTGTCTCCCTGAGCTCCAGAAGCAGGTCTGCAGTACTTAGAATATCATCGGGAGAACCGAAGGTTTCAAATTCCTTGTTCTCGTCTCCCACGTGTTCCTCGAGCATATAAAGTTTGTCCCCATAATCTTCGTTGTAAATACGAAGATTCTTTTGTTTAGGCACGTAATAGAGCTTAGGATTGGCGTGTAAGACACCAAGGCTTGTAGAAAGATCGTTTACGGCAAAAGGTGCATAAGGATGTGCTGTGGTATAGAAATCCTGAACAATGCGTTCAGCTACCGTATTCTGAATATAGTCTTCAACATAATGTTCTTTTATGCTGGATTGAATGAAGCGCACGGCGCTTTTTCTTATTTCTCTCAGGGTATATTCGTGTTCGTCATCATCAATTATCCTGAGTGATCTGGACTGGTGCCCCCCGCCTTCAGAAATGGCGTGAGGACTGCCGGGCAGCGTATCCAGGAATAGTACCGGCACTTCGATGTCCCGGCTGTAGATATCACGGTAATGGTCCCCCCACAGGCTTTTATAAAGTCCGCTTTTATCGGTCTCTTCTTTGGTGTAAACCGAAGCCTTGTAGGTGCTGCCAAAATCTTCCTTGCTTTTATAGCTTACATCCTCCATTTTTGCGCGTTCCCTCTTTATTATTTTACTGAAGAGGTGCTCAGGGCCGGAAGGAGTAGATTCGTAAAAATCCACCTTGGAGCTTTGATCTTTATAGATAGTTAGCTTTGCAAAGCCCTGTTTTGTAGAGGCGAAATGACTCTCTTCATCGGCCTTTGCTCTTTGGGTTTTTGCTGAAGCCCCGCTTATGATCTGCGGAATTCCGTCGTCCTCAAGAAACTGAAGGTTCCTGTCGTTCCCTGAAACAAAGATCACGTCCTCGAACTGGCTGGCAAGGGTTTCAAGCCTTCCGCGTAACTCCTGCTGCGCCGGATTCTGATAAGACTGCTTGGAAAATCCTGCGATCTTATTGAAGAAGCCGAGTTTTGTTGAACTAAGTACAGGGTGGTGTACCGCAACTATTATGATCTTTCCCTGGTTGTCCTTAAGTTCATCTTTAAATTCTATGAAGAACTGCTCCCTTGTTTTGTAATCGCATTTATTATTGATGTAAGGGTGTTCATCCCAGTCTTCCAGGAACCACTGCGAATCTACCATTACAAGTTCTACATTGTCGCTAAGGTTTTCCCCTTCTATCGGGCAGCCGTCACTCGGCCAGAATTCTGAATCGCTGTTATCCTGAAGAAAGGACTCAAGGTCGTCTATACTTTCGTGACCTTTTGCCTTCCATTCATTCACCCCCGGATTGTATATGATGTTGCCGTTGAAACCTTCCAGTGGCTTCATCAGGTTTTCAGAAAGATAATTTTCAACTTCTTTTCTTCCTTCACCTTCGTTCGGGTAGCCTTGTTTTGGGGTGATATTACCAATTAGTACCACCGAAGCATCCCTGTCTTCCTGGGAAGCCTCGTTTATTTGCTGAAGGATCCTTGTGGAAACCGATTTTTTGTCAAGTCCGGTGTTCGCCGTGACATATATAGTGTGGGAAATTTCTTTATCCTCATTTGTGTTTTGTCCAAAACTGTAGGAAGTTGTTAGAAAAAGAGACAGGAAGAAAAAACCGCTATATAAAAGCTGATTTTTGAAAATCTTAGTAATAATCTGTTCTTGCATAAATCGATGTTTGATAACCTTTATTGGTCAAGGCACATAGTTTTATCCAAGATTCAAAAAAATATTTTGGCGTCAATATTTTTTAACCAACTATAACATTTTTGAAAGCCAAGCCTAAAATTTTTCCTAAAAATGCAGGGATGTAAATGCTTTAAATTCTGTTTTTCCCCTCTAGGCTTTTAGGAAAACTCACTTATTTAAAGCCAGAGAAGGGCTTTTTTATTTGCATATTTATTACCTTGAGCCGCTGTAAAATTTACTTCCATGCATAAAAAAACATATTTAATTCTAACTACAATCGTTTCTGCCCTGGGTGGACTTTTGTTTGGTTATGACACAGGCGTAATTAACGGTTCTCAGTATTATTTTAGTCAGTATTTCGATCTTGACGCAGCTATGAAAGGCTGGGTTGTAGGGAGTGCTCTGCTTGGATGTTTTGTTGGAGCCATTATAGCAGGGCCTATCAGTAATTTTACCGGTAGAAAAAATTCCCTGATCTTATCTTCCATTTTGTTTTCTATCTCTGCCTGGGGTTCAGGGCTGCCCGCCTTTTTACCTGAATCGGTTTCATTGCTGGTAATGTTTCGGATTATTGGTGGTTTGGGAATTGGACTTGCCTCTATGAATGCGCCAACCTACATCGCCGAGATCGCTCCTGCCAAGATCAGGGGAACCCTAGTGAGCTACTATCAGCTCGCTATTGTAATTGGTTTCTTTGTGGTCTTCCTGGCAACTTATTTTATAGGTAACAGTGCTACTGAAGCTGAAAATATACAGGATGGATGGAGATTCATGTTCTGGTCTGAACTTATACCGAGCTTGTCTTTTCTTATCCTGCTTTTCTTTGTTCCGAAGAGTCCTAGATGGCTTGCAATGAAGGGGCTTAAAGGACAGGCAATGGATATTCTCGTGAAAATTCACGGGAAAGAGATTGCTAATACAGAGATCCAGGAGATAGAAAAATCGCTTAAAAAAGAAGAGAAAAAGGCTAAGGTCAACATCTTCGCCAAAGGAGTTTTTTCCATTATAGTTATAGGTACAGTGCTTTCTGTACTACAACAATTCACAGGTATTAACGCTGTGCTTTACTACGGTGCCGATATCTTTGAAAAAGCTCTCGGCTTTGGGAAAGAAGACGTGCTTGCCCAGCAGATCCTGCTTGCCGCCGTGAACCTTGTGTTCACCTTTGTAGCGATGGCTACCGTAGATAAATTCGGTAGAAAGCCATTGATCTATATAGGTTCGGTTGGGATGATCGTTGGGTTCCTTCTTCTGGGAGGTTCCCTGATGATGAACGAAGTAGGGCTGGTGTCATTAATAGGAGTTCTAACCTTCATCGGTGCTTTCGCAATGTCTATGGGGCCTGTGGTATGGGTAGTGCTTTCAGAAATGTTCCCTAACAACATCAGGAGTATTGCGATGTCTATTGCCGTTGCGGCTCAATGGGCTGCCAACTACGTGGTATCTCAAAGCTTCCCGATTGTGGTGGACAGTGAAATGAATAACAGTGATTTCTGGAGCGGCTCGCTTCCATACTTCATCTTTGTGGCATTTATCCTGATCATCATATTCTTTACGGCGAAGTTCATTCCTGAAACAAAAGGAAAATCTTTGGAGGAGCTCGAAGATATGTGGGATATCCCGGACAGGTTGAAGGCTACAGATGCAAAACAATAAAAGGATTGTAATTGATATCAGAAAGCATCGCGAAAGCGGTGCTTTTTTAGTTTAGATTCCTTTTTTCAATGAAGAAACGTTTTAAGAGTTCCCCCGCTTCTTCTTCAAGCACTTTGCTTACCACCTTTGTTTTTGGGTGGAGCTGAACGCCATTGGCACGATAGCCTCTTTGCGGGTCTGAGGCTCCGAAGACCAGTTTGGAAAGCTGACTCCAGTATAATGCCCCGGCGCACATCTGGCAGGGCTCTAAAGTGACATACATCGTGCAATTGGTAAGGTATTTACCACCCAGGAAGTTTGCCGCCGCGGTGATCGCCTGCATTTCGGCGTGGGCGGTCACATCATTGAGCATTTCGGTAAGATTGTGCCCCCGGGCTATGATCTTGTCGTTTATCACCACGACCACGCCCACAGGGATCTCTCCCTTTTCAAAAGCCTTTTCAGCCTCCTCAAGGGCTTTCCTCATAAAATATTCGTCGTCAAAAGGCTTAAGCATAGGGAAAACTTTTAGTTATACCGAAAGATAAAAATTATAAATCAGCCGGGCTATAATTGCTTGGGATAAATACAATTTCATAATGTAACTTTGTGCAAATGTCAGGACTTCTAAAAAAAATCAATTCGCCGCTGGACCTCAGGAAACTGTCTCCGGAAGACCTTCCCGGTCTCGCTTCGGAATTGCGGAAATTCATCATAGATATCGTTGCCAGTAAAGAGGGGCATCTTGGAGCCAGTCTTGGAGTGGTGGAGCTCACCATTGCACTGCATTATGTCTTTAACACCCCGAAGGATCTATTGGTCTGGGATGTGGGGCATCAGGCTTACGGGCATAAGATCCTTACGGGACGCAGGGATGTTTTTGACACCAACAGGCGCTTTGGGGGCATCAGTGGATTTCCGAAACGCACGGAGAGTGAATATGACACCTTTGGGACGGGGCACTCCTCTACCTCTGTTTCTGCCGCTCTTGGGATGGCCATAGCTTCTGCTTTAAAAGGAGATTTCGCAAAACAACATATCGCCGTGATAGGAGATGCTTCTATTGCCAGTGGGATGGCCTTTGAAGGCCTGAACCACGCCGGGGTGACCGATGCCAATTTACTGGTGGTGCTTAACGATAACGCCATAGGAATAGATCCGAGTGTAGGGGCTCTGAAACAGTATCTCACCAAAGCCCGCGTTGGGCATAAGCCGGCTCAGGATAATATAATTGAAGCGCTGAATTTCAGGTATTTTGGTCCAGTTGACGGCCACGATATAGATGGGTTGCTGAAGATGTTCAGGAAGCTTAAAAAGATCAAAGGCCCTAAATTCCTTCACGTGATCACCACCAAAGGCAAAGGACTGAAGAAAGCTGAAGAGGACCAGGTGAAATACCACGCCCCGGGGAAGTTTGAGCCCGATACCGGCGAATTGCTGTCTTATGATACCGAAGGCTTGCCCCTGAAATATCAGGATGTATTTGGGCTCACTCTCGTGGAGCTGGCCGAAATGAATGAAAAAATCATCGGGATCACTCCCGCTATGCCCACGGGAAGTTCCCTGAAATATATGATGCAGGCTTTTCCGGAGAGGGCTTTTGATGTGGGGATCGCCGAGCAGCACGCGGTAACCCTCTCAGCCGGGATGGCCACCCAGGGTTTCACGGTTTTCTGTGCTATTTATTCCACATTTTTACAAAGGGCTTATGATCAGCTTATCCACGATGTGGCTCTGCAAAAACTGCCGGTGATCTTCTGCCTGGACCGTGCGGGGCTGGTTGGCGAAGATGGTGCTACCCATCACGGGGTTTTCGATATTGCTTATTTGAGGTGTATACCCAACATGATGATCGCTGCGCCTGCTAATGAGGTCGAACTAAGGCAGCTGCTCTATACAGCCCAGAAAGGCCTGGAATCGCCTCTGGCTATTCGTTATCCAAGAGGGAGAGGAGAGTTGGCAGACTGGAAGGTTCCTTTTGAAGAAACAGAAATAGGGAAAGGAAAATGCATTAGGGAAGGTAGAGAGATCGCAGTGCTGAGTATAGGTAATATGGCACAAAATGTTTCGGCAGCGATAACAGGGATAGGTGACCAGGGTAAAATTGCCCATTTTGATATGCGTTTCGTTAAACCTTTGGATGAGAAATTGTTGCACGAAATTTTTCAAAAGTTCAAAATTATTCTTACTGTAGAGGACGGAGTTTTAAAAGGCGGGTTCGGAAGTGCGGTTACCGAATTTGCGTCTGAGCATCATTATTTTAAGGAAATTGCCCGGTTGGGAATTCCCGATAGCTTTATTGAGCAAGGAAATATCGATCAATTACAAGAAATCGCAGGAATTAACGTTGAAAATATAGAGACTGTCTTAAAATCAATGCTTAAAAAACTCTAATTTTGTAAAATCCGAAACTTTAAATCCGTACAATCTAAATCTAAAAATGAAAATCAGACTATTTGCCCTACTTTTCTTTTTACTTTCTGTCAATATATATGCCGCGAAAAGCGATTTCCGAAGCCTTAAAGATTCCATCTTAACTGTTGTAGACTCGACCTCTGCCGCCGTTGTGGATACAACATCAGCCGCCACAGATTCTACTGCGGCAGATACCGTTGTGGTCTACTGGACCGAAAAAAATGCAGTGGGTCTTAACCTAAGTGAGGTTGCCTTTGTGAACTGGAATGCCGGGGGGAATAATTCGGTTTCCGGACTTATCCACGCCGATTTCAAAAGAAACTTTAAACGTAAGCTCACCAACTGGAAGAATGGAGTGAACATTAGATATGGCCTCAATGCCCAGGAAGGTCGTGAAGTGAGAAAGACGGAGGATGAGTTAAGACTGAGTTCTTCGTTCGGGTATCGGAGGGATTCGGTTTCCAACTGGTATTATTCGGCTAAATTCAACTTTAACACGCAGTTCACCAATGGTTATAAATATCCGGAGACCGATAAGCCTATCTCCAAGTTTATGGCTCCCGGCTATATGTTTTTAGGAATAGGAAGCGAATATTCGGCGCCTAGCGAAGAGCTTAATGTGGAAGAACTGAATGTTTACGTGTCTCCGGTCACTCAGAAATCTACCTTTGTCCTTGACCAGCGACTTGCTAATGAAGGGATGTTCGGGGTAACCCCGGCCGAAAAGGATGAAGAGGGGAATATTGTTACCGAAGGGGAAAACGTGCGTACGGAATTCGGATTTCTGGTAACCAGCGGGTTTAGCAAACAGGTCTTTGAGAATGTTAACCTCAATAATCAGCTGAGCCTTTATTCAGATTATTTGAACAAGTTCGGGAATGTGGATGTTGACTGGCAGCTGAATGTAGACCTGAAGGTAAACGATTTCATTAAAGCCAATGTAGGCTCACATCTACGTTATGACGATGATGTGAAATATAAGGAAGACACTAACGGCGATGGCGAACTGGAAACCTTTGGTCCAAAAGTCCAGTTCAAGCAAATGCTTGGGGTTGGTGTGGTCTACGAATTTTAGTTACAGGCTTAATCCTTTATATTTTTTGAACGAAGCTACCGTGATCCCGTCTGTTAAGGAAGCGGTATAGGAGCATATGCGAAGCAATGTTTCATAAACCGAGCCTTGGCTATCCAGTTCAGGGGCCGATTTCAATACGAGTTTGTGGTAATTGGAGTCTTCCTGTCCCTCTTCCGGAAGAAAGGCCTGTGTATAGGTGTCCAGTAAATGCGAAAGCATTTTATAACCCGCAATCTCCTTATTGATCACTTCTTCACTCTGATAAATTCGCTCTACACTTAACTTGATAATATCCGTTATCTGTGCTTCATATTTGCTTTTATCGAAAAGCGACTGGTGAAATTCACCGGCCAGGATGGCTTCCTCATTCTTCAGGAAGATCTCTGCAGCCTCAGAAATAAGGGTGTTTATGGCCAGGGCACGCAGGTAGCTTAACCTGTGTGCTGTACTCTGAAGGGAGTTGTATTTCTTGGTGTTGATGCTGTCTTTTACAAGCTTTATCAGGTATTCCAGGGCATAATCTTCATCAATTAGACCCAGGTTGATCCCGTCTTCAAAATCTATAATGGTGTAACAGATATCATCGGCGGCTTCAACAAGGAAGGCCAGCGGGTGCCTTGAATAGCTCAGGTCTTTCCCTTCCCTGGTTTTGATAAGCCCCAGTTCTTCGGCCACATCGCTGAAGATCTCCCTTTCGCTCTGGAAGAATCCGAATTTTTTATCGGCAATGTTCCTTGTGGGTTTGTGAGGCAGGGACTCCTTGGGATATTTCATAAAAGCTCCAAGGGTGGCATAAGAAAGCCGAAGCCCGCCGCTTATTCCCGGCCGGTTCTCGGTAAGGATCTTGAAGCCGTTCGCATTACCCTCGAATTTCACGAGGTCCTGGTATTCTTTATCTGAAAGCTTGGCTTTGAACCTTTGCCCGTTGCCGTGACTGAAATATTCTCCTATGGCCTTTTCTCCCGAGTGCCCGAATGGCGGGTTCCCGATATCGTGGGCCAGGGCGGCAGCGGCCACTATAGCCCCGAAATCGTTCATTTTGTAGCCGTGAATGGTCTCCAGGTGGGGGTGTTTCTCAAGGATCTTTTGCCCTGTTAATCTCCCCAGGGAACGGCCAACAACAGAAACCTCGAGACTGTGGGTAAGCCGAGTATGCACAAAATCGGTTTTGGAAAGCGGGATTACCTGCGTCTTATCCTGCAGGCTTCTGAAAGCCGAGGAGAAGATGATGCGGTCGTAATCCACTTCAAAACCAAGACGGGTTTCGTTCTGTTCTTTTCGGAGTCTTTTATTGGTATCTCCAAACCTCTTTAAGGAGAGGAGTTGTTCCCAGTTCATCATAGGTTTCAGTTTTGCGTTAGGGATCGAGCGGCTGTCTGAGCTCTCCAAAAGGCTTTTCGGCTTTTGGAAGCGAGCCGCGAAAGCCCGGCCCGAAGGGCAACGCCCAAAAATACAAAAACCACCGGGGCGGGTGGCCTTTGTTGGAAAAAAATCCCGCCGGCCCTGGCTAAAAAATCAGGTCAGCAGGATTTATAAACTCTTATTTATGAACCGCACATCAGACAGTCGTCGCCTTCACTCTCCTTAGACTGCGCGATAATGGCACGCAGTTCTTCGGGTGAAAGCGCACCTTCTTCGGCCGTGGCCAAAGGAGTCTCACTTTGCATGGTTTCTGCCGCTTTTGTGGCAACTTCGGTCTTTACGGGTTCTTTTTTGCTCTCTTTCTCAAGGGTGAATTTGATGGCATCTACGGCGCTTTTAGTTCTCAGGTAATACATTCCCGTCTTAAGACCGCTTTTCCAGGCATAAAAATGCATAGAAGTAAGCTTGCTGTAATTGGCGTTCTCCATAAACAGGTTGAGCGACTGCGACTGGTCGATAAAATAGCCGCGGTGGCGGGACATATCTATGATGTCTTTCATACTCATCTCCCAAACCGTTTTGTAGAGGTCTTTCAGGTCCTGAGGGATGATGTCGATATCCTGAACCGAGCCGTTATTTCGCATAATTGCGTTCTTCACTTCATCTGTCCAGAGGTTACGCTCTACCAGGTCTTCCAGCAGGTGTTTGTTCACGACTATGAACTCTCCTGAAAGCACGCGGCGCGTATAGATATTTGAAGTATAAGGCTCAAAAGCCTCGTTGTTGCCAAGGATCTGTGAAGTTGAAGCAGTCGGCATTGGGGCTACCAGGAGCGAATTCCTAACCCCGTTCTTCATAACCTGGCTGCGCAGTTTTGCCCAGTCCCAGCGGCCGCTGAGGTCTTCATCTTTAATCCCCCAGAGATTATACTGAAACTCTCCTTTACTCATCGGGGAGCCTTTATAAGTAGAATAGGGACCTTCTTCTTTGGCCATTTCCATAGATGCTGTTACCGCTGCGAAATAAAGGGTCTCGAAGATCTCCTGGTTCAGTTTTTTGGCTTCATCACTGGTAAAAGGCATTCTGAGCCTGATAAAGGTATCGGCGAGTCCCTGCACGCCAAGCCCAACGGGGCGGTGGCGCATATTGGAATTCTCAGCTTCTTTTACCGGGTAGTAATTGCGGTCTATGACCTTGTTGAGGTTTTTGGTCACCCTTTTAGTGATCTTGAATAGTTCTTTATGATCAAATTCGCCGTTCTTAATGAACATTGGCAGGGCGATGGAAGCCAGATTACAAACGGCTACCTCGTCTTCACTGGTGTATTCCAGGATCTCGGTACAGAGATTGGAAGAGCGGATAGTCCCGAGGTTTTGCTGATTCGACTTCCTGTTAGCCGAATCTTTGTAAAGCATATAAGGCGTTCCGGTCTCTATTTGAGATTCGAGTATCTTTTCCCAGAGTTCCCTGGCCTTAACACTTCTGCGGCCTTTACCTTCAGCCTCATATGCTTCGTATAGTTTCTCGAATTCCTCGCCGTGTATATCATACAGTCCCGGACATTCGTGCGGGCACATTAATGTCCAGTCTCCGTTCTCCTCAACGCGCTTCATAAAGAGATCGGGGATCCACATCGCGTAGAACAGGTCACGGGCACGCATTTCCTCTTTTCCGTGGTTCTTCTTAAGGTCCAGGAAGTCGAAAACATCGGCGTGCCAGGGTTCCACATACATTGCAAAGGAACCTTTTCTCTTCCCGCCGCCCTGGTCCACATAACGGGCGGTGTCATTGAAAACCCGCAACATGGGGACAATACCGTTGGAGGTCCCGTTAGTGCCCGAAATATAGGATCCCGTTGCGCGAACGTTGTGGATAGAAAGGCCTATCCCGCCGGCCGACTGGGAGATCTTTGCGGTTTGTTTTAAGGTATCGTAAATCCCGTCGATGCTGTCATCCTTCATAGTAAGCAGGAAGCAGGAAGACATCTGCGGTTTTGGCGTCCCCGAATTGAACAGGGTTGGCGTAGCGTGGGTGAAATATTTCTTTGACATCAGCTCATAGGTCTCGATGGCCGATTCGATATCGTCCAGGTGTATCCCTATGGAAACCCGCATCAGCATATGCTGTGGTCTTTCGGCTATTTTTCCGTTTAGCTTCAATAGATAAGAGCGCTCCAGGGTCTTAAAACCGAAATAATCGTAGCCAAAATCGCGGTTGTAAATAATATGGGAATCCAGTCTCTCCTTGTGCTTCATAATCACCTCATAGACTTCATCGGCCAGGAGTGGTGCCTTCTCTTCGGTACGCGGATTAACGTATTCGTAAAGATCAGTCATCACCTCAGAGAAAGTCTTTTTGGTGTTCTTATGCAGGTTAGAAACCGAAATTCTTGCCGCCAGCTTGGCATAATCGGGGTGAGAGGTCGTCATCGTTGCTGCGATCTCTGCCGCCAGGTTATCGAGTTCACTGGTGCTTACATTGTCGTAAAGCCCTTCAATAACGCGCATTGCCACTTTCACCGGATCCACCAGTTCATTGAGGCCATAGCAAAGTTTCTTGACCCGTGCGGTGATCTTATCGAACATAACGGGCTCCTTATGTCCGTCTCTCTTAACTACATACATAGGCTACAATTTTAATATTGGTTATAAGGCTCCCCTGGGGGAAGAATTTTAAATTTTGGTATAGTATACCCGGGCCTCTATAGAAAAAAGGATGAAAAACCGGGGGGTGATCTATCAGGTTAAAATCTCAACTACGCCACGTTGGGGGTCGTGGCGTGCTGAGGTTTAAAAATCAGCATCAAAGCTGATCTTATCAGAATCTTTGTCTTTATTCATTACTCCTGCCTTTTGGTATTCGCCAACTCTTTTCTCAAAGAAATTGGTCTTACCCTGCAGGTTGATCATATCCATAAAATCGAACGGATTGGAAACACCGTATTCTTTTTCGCATTCCAGTTCCATCAGCAACCTGTCGGTCACAAATTCCAGGTACTGGGTCATCAGCTTGGCATTCATTCCTATAAGACTTACCGGAAGAGATTCGGTAACGAATTCTCTTTCGATATTAAGAGCTTCTACAATGATCTCTCTGATCCGTTCTTTCGGAACCTTGTTCACCAGGTGGTTGTTATGAAGATGGACTGCAAAGTCACAGTGTACGCCTTCGTCCCGGGAGATCAGTTCGTTGGAAAAAGTAAGTCCGGGCATAAGTCCGCGCTTCTTGAGCCAGAAAATAGAACAGAAGGCTCCGGAGAAGAAGATCCCTTCTACAGCAGCGAAGGCTATAAGGCGCTCGGCAAAGGAGTCGCTTTCTATCCATTTTAATGCCCAATCTGCTTTTTTCTTAATGGCAGGGAATACCTCTATCGCTTTGAACAGCTTGTCCTTTTCCTTCTCATCTTTCACATAAGTGTCTATGAGCAAAGAATAGGTTTCAGAATGGATGTTTTCCATCATTATCTGGAAGCCGTAAAAGAATTTGGCTTCAGAATACTGAACTTCGTTAACAAAGTTCTCCGCAAGGTTCTCATTTACGATCCCGTCTGATGCCGCAAAGAAAGCGAGGATGTGTTTAATGAAGTATCGCTCGTCGGCATTCAGTTTGTTGTTCCAGTCGTGTAAATCCTGGTGAAGATCGATCTCTTCGGCAGTCCAGAAACTCGCCTCCATTTTTTTGTACCAATCCCAGATGTCGTGGTGTTTGATCGGGAAAATCACAAATCTGTCTTTGTTTTCCTGAAGAATTGGTTCCTGTGATGCCATTAAGGTATATTTTTAGTTGGTTGTGGTTTTTTAATGTTTCCTTAACAAATATTGTAAAATGATAGAAACAATGAAAGAATGTGGTCTAAACGTTTTCAACAAAGTTTTCAACACGAAAATATTAACGTTTTCGCGTACGAGGCTTTAAAAAAGATTTTAATTAATTGAATTACAGATTGTTATATTCTGTTAATAAGAGCTTTTGGAGGATTTGATTGAATAAAATAAGGCTGTGCCAAAAGGGGCTTTTTTAAGCCCTGTTCGCTTTGTTTATAAGGCCCCGACGAGACTAAATTTTGTAATCATTGCAGGGCCAGAAGAAATATGTTAAAATAGTTCGGGAGATCCTGATTCAGTTTTTTACACAAGCAGGCATCCGGAATTTTCCGGAGAAAATGAATTTAATAGGAGGAAATTAAAAAGAGATTAAAGACTTTGCTTGTTTTTCAGTTTTTCGGCAACCTTTTCTAGCTCTTTATACCAGTCTTCCCCGTATTTTCTGATAAGGGCTTCTTTGGTGAACTTGTAGACGGGAACCTGAAGTTCAGCGCCAAGGCTGCAGGCATCATCACAAATCTGCCAGCGGTGGTAGTTCACAGCTGAAAATTCTGAGTAGTCTTCGGTCCTAACCGGATACAGATGGCAGGAAACGGGCTTTTTGAAGTCTATTTCTCCCTTGTTGTAAGCTTCTTCTATTCCGCAGAGAGCGGTTCCTTTTTCATCGAAGGTCACATAGGCGCAGTCGGCCCCGTCTATAAGCGGTGTCTCCAGCTCTCCGTTTTCAGTGGTGATATAGGTCCCCTGCTCTTCTATGGCCTTAATGCCTTTTTCCCTTAAATAGGGTTTTACCTTAGGGTAAATCTTTTCCATTATCTCAGTCTCTTCAGGTTCTATTGGAGCACCGGCATCACCGTCTACACAACAGGCCCCTTTACAGGCTGAAAGATTACACACAAAATCATTATTGATGATCTCTTCTGAAACTATGGTTTTTCCTATCTGAAACATAATGCAAAGATATACTTATCAGCGTTTTAAGAAAGAAAAAATAAATCAGATTTATTAATGTTAATTTAATCTTTAAGCCATTGATACTCTGAATTTAAAATTAATTTTGCGCAAAATTTTTTGAGCTATGTTAAGCGAATTCAACATCAAAGAAGTCTTTACTGCAGGGATGATCCTGTTTGCAGTAATAGATATCATCGGAAACATCCCGATCATTATAGACCTGCGTAAAAAGGTTGGGCATATTCAAAGTGAAAAAGCCTCGATAGTGGCCGGTATTATTATGATCGTTTTCCTGTTTTTAGGAAAGGAGATCCTCAACCTTATCGGGATAGACGTGAATTCTTTTGCCGTTGCAGGTGCATTCATCCTGTTCTTCCTGGCACTGGAAATGATCCTGGGGATAAGTCTTTATAAAGATGATGCTCCCGAAACCGCATCGGTGGTCCCTCTGGCTTTTCCTCTGATTGCAGGTGCAGGGACAATGACCACACTGGTTTCGCTTCAGGCGGAATATGAGGCAATAAATATTATTGTGGGAATAGTGGTGAATATTGTTATCGTATATCTCGTACTTAAATCTTCGGCAAAAATTGAAAGGATCTTAGGAAGTCAGGGGATTAATGTGATAAGAAAAGTATTTGGAGTAATTTTGCTGGCAATTGCAGTAAAACTATTTGCTACTAACATTCAGAGTTTATTTGTATGAAGTTTGTTATTTATACCGTTATAATGCTAGCCCTTATTCTAATAGGCTATAATATTACCATCATCGATTTCGATAATATCTTTCAGGGTACCAGTGCTGAAGCAGTGATAGCCATTGTGGCCAGTCTTATTGTGATCGTGCTTATGATCATCCTTCTGGTTTCAAGAACCATTGCTAAAAAACATAGAGAATAATTATGGATTTTGATGCATTGATTGTTGGCGGAGGTGCAGCCGGGATGTCCTGTGCACTTATTTTGGGTTCAGGCTTAAGCAAGGAGTATGCCCGAGATAAAAAGGTGGGGATTATAATGCATCAGAAGGCTTCCCATATGCAAACCGCCCTGTTCAATAATGTGCTTGGGGTGGATGCCGGAACTTCGGGGGCTCAGGTCCTTAAGAACGGGCCTGTACATTTGGCTGAACAGTATCCTGAAGTCATTCAGATAGAAAAGGAAAAAGTGAAAGAGGTCTCCCGGCTGGAGGGAGGATTCAAGGTGCTTACCAATAAGAATTCCTATACTGCCAAGAATGTTGTAATTGCTGTGGGCTATACCAGGGCTATGAACATAAAGGGGCTTGAGGAATATGTGATCCCTCACCAAAAAGCAAAAGCTTCTAAGGAACGCATCCAGCTTAAGAATTCAGATCATCTTGTTCTTCCGGGGCTCTATGTGGCAGGAACCCTGGCGGGATGGAGAAGCCAGTTCTCTATTGCCAGCGGAAGCGGGGCCTCCGTGGCGACCGACATACTTACCGAATGGAATGGGGGAGAGCACGCCAAGGTGCATGACAAATTATAAAGAAGCCAGATTGTAGATCATCACCGGAAGGGTGAAAAGCATAAGACAAAGAAAGGTCCTTTGAAGATGCCTGAACAAAAGGGCCTTTTTTAGTTGCTTTTTAAAACTTTTATCCGGATGGTTCTGTATCTGATGCCTTATACAACTTACCGATACGTTTGAAGAATTCACAAGGATTTCCTTTTGAAGAAAGAGAAGGGCGCTGTTATCCAATAACCTGAAGCTTACCGCGATTATAAAGAAGAATAAGGGCGATAAAGTAAGGCTTAGCGTAAAATAATCATAAAATTCGCTCACGCTACAATTTATTGTTTTTCCCTGGACAATTCAATTACTTTTTCAATTATTCTGTCACCTTCATTTTTTAACCGTTCAAATGCATTGGTGCCAAATAATTGCTGTGCCATTACCGCTTTTAAGTATTGTTTTAGAAGAGGACTGTAGTTGTTGATTTTGAAGTTAAGATTTTCACTACGGCCGTAATCAATAAAATCCTGAACCATTTTATCATCTATAATTACTTCTTTCCTGAATTCCTCTTTTGAAAGGGAATTGTAATATTTTCTGTCTTTTTCAAGGACCTCAAAAATATAACGGCTCATAAACCCGCTGTTGAGCAGCAGCCTGATATTCTCTTTCTCGTTGTTGATGTCTTTTGGAACGAATACATCGGGAATTATCCCGCCACCGCCATAAACAATCTTGCCTCCGGGAGTGGTGTATTTTAGGGAATCGGCTACCGGAATACTGTCGGCATTCTTAAGTTCGCCGTTCTCATATCTTCGCAGATAGTCTTTAAAGTAAGATTCATTTCCGTGGTCATAAGGCTTCTGAATAGAACGTCCGGTCGGGGTATAATACCTGGCAATGGTAAGTCTTACTGCGCTGCCATCTCCCAGCTCCATTTCCCGTTGGACCAGGCCTTTTCCGTAAGATCTGCGGCCCACAATAGTGCCAACATCATTATCCTGAAGGGCTCCGGCCACCACTTCGCTGGCAGAAGCAGAATTTTCGTTGATGAGCACGAATACTTTTCCGTTCTCAAAATCGCCTTCCCTTTGTGCGAAGGTTTCTTCAATGGCCCCGCTTTTATTTTTGGTGAATAAGATGGGTTTTCCGTCTTTAATGAATTCATCGGCTATATTAATAGCTTCTGAAAGGTATCCGCCGGGATTATCCCTGAGGTCCAGGGCTATTTGCGTAGCTCCCTTTTTTTCGAGGTTCTTAAGCGCATCCCTGAATTCTTCAAAAGTTGTTTCGGCAAAGCGGTTAATCTTAATATACCCGAGGTTAGGGCTAAGCATATATGCCGCATCCACACTCTTTAAGGGCACTTTTCCGCGACGAACATTAAAGGTGAGCAGGTCTTTCAGGCCCTTACGATGCACCTTGAGTTTTACCTGGCTGTTCTCCTTACCCTTCAGCTGTCTGGTAAGGCTGTCGTTGCTGATATTCCGGTTAAAAAGTGGGGTGCCGTCTGCATAGAGGATACGGTCTCCGCCGCGAATTCCTATCTTTTCGCTGGGCCCGCCTTCCAGGGCCTGGATCACCACAATGGTATCGTTAACATTGTAAAAACTCACTCCAATTCCTACAAAATCTCCCTGCATATTCTCGCTGACATTGGCGTATTCCTGCCTGGGGATGTAAATGGAATGGGGATCAAGATTTTCAAGGATCTTGTTTACCGTGATATCTACAATGCTGTCGGTGTTAATGTCGTCTACATACTCATAATCTATGTAGTCTATAAGCCTGTTAAGTTTTTCTTTTTTAGGATTGGAAGTGAAGAGTTTGCCGGAAGAGGAAAAATCAAGCCCTGCTCCCAGGAAGATCCCCAGGACACAAGCCGTGGCCAGTAATAATGGCAGGTATATTTTGTATTTTCCTTTCAATGGTCCAGTTCTTTTATTTGCTCTAATTCCACGCCAGCCTTTTCCAGAAACTCCAAACCGGAATTGTCTTTGTAATCTATATTGTAAACCAGCCTGGTAATGCCGGATTGATGGATGAGCTTGCTACACTCCTTACAGGGCGACATTGTAATATACAGGGTGGCATCCTTGCAGGTTTGTGTTGACGCAGCAACCTTTAAGATCGCATTGGCTTCGGCGTGAAGCACATACCACTTGGTGTAACCTTCATCATCTTCACAATAATTCTCGAACCCGCTGGGAGTTCCATTATATCCGTCGGAAATTATCATCCTATCTTTCACAATAAGTGCGCCAACCTGTTTCCGATTACACTGCGAGAGTTTACTCCATTCCCTGGCTATTCTCAAATACGCTTTATCGTACTTTAACTGCTTTTTTTTGTCCATATTTTAGTAGGCGAAGTTGAAAGTTTTGGGCTTGTAAAATGCTGTTATTTAATTTATTGCAAAACTTTTTAAAAACCAATTTGAATCTGCTAAAGTATTAAATCGCGAGATAATTTTCCTGAAGTATTGGCAATATAATCCCGATCACTATGGAAGATGATACAAGAATCCAGTCCCGTCTTGAAACATTGAAAATATTCAGCAGGATGAAGCCCAATATCATTACTGAAAGGACCACGATCACCTGTGCAAGTTCTATCCCGAGGGCAAATTCTACCAGGGGTAAAAATTTTGAGGCGGTTTTTCCTGCTATCATCTTGAAATAGGCTGAAAAGCCAAGCCCGTGAATAAGTCCGAAGAATATCGTGGTGAAATAAAGCAGGTTAATGTTCTTGTTTGCCGGTTTTTTGCTGGCCGTAAAGATGTTGTAGACCGCCGTAACGAGTATGGTTACCGGGATAAGCAGTTCCACCCAGTCGGTATCTACCCTTACGATCTCATATACCGAAAGGAATAAGGCCAGGGTATGGCCTAAGGTGAAAAGAGTCACCAGCCACAGTACTTTTTTCCAGCTGGTAAAGCTGTAAGAAACTACAAGTGCGATTAAAAAAAGAATATGGTCGTAGGCCTGCCAGTCTAATACATGTTCAAGGCCTAATCTCAGGTATAACCAGAATTGGGACATTTTTGTTTACTTAGGGAAAACCCGAAAGTACAACATATTCAGAAATTTGCAAAGTCAGGCAGACTCATTCCCTGACGCTCTTCTCTTTATATATTTTTACTGTTTCAGGACAGCAAACTTTAGCCGGTTTCCGGATTCTTCCTTTATAAAGAGCTAACATTTTTCAGCTTTTGACTGCACTAATTTTACATTTTGTTTAAAACTACCTAATAGGAAAAAGAAATGGGTTTAGTTTCTTTGAGAAGAAGATAATGGCATTGGTGAAACCGGTGAATGCCGGGAGTTGGGGGCGATGCCGCCTGTCTTTACTGTTTTCGAAGAGATGTTAACCACACCGGGTTTTCAGCGATCCGGTTGTCTCTTCTTTAATTCCACACTGGCTTAAAGTAATATTCGGGGTGCGCGACTCCGTTTATTTGTGTTTAGTTAAATCCATCCCGTTTTTTGGGGTGGATTTTTTTATTCCAGGCGTATTATATCCTTCAGCCGGTTAATCTGGATACTATAAAAATAGCCAGCAGGATACTGCTGATAAGGAAAAGGAACTGGAAAATTTTTATTAAGGTGTCATCTCTCATAATGATATAATTTAAAGATAACATTAAGCAGGTGGGAACAATAAAGTTACCTATTTTGAACAGACTTAGGTTTTTGTTTAAGGCAAAGCCTTTGTATTAGAACAACGTGATTCCTTTGTTTATAATTGTTCCCGGGTTACCGGCTTTTCAAAAACTAAGGGGAAACCCTTAGAAGATTTTCGGGGTGTAACGGACCTGCCTGAAGGGGTTGAAATATTAAAATTACTGGTCGTCTAATTGAATAGCGTCGGGAGATGCACCTAGCTTCTGAAGAGTTTTAGAGATCTCCTTGGTCATTTTTGGCGGGCCGCATACATAGAACTGCTTGTGGAAATCCCCGATATTTTCCTTCAAGAAATCTGCGTTAATATAGCCTTTATGATATTTTGTGTCTTCCTGATCGGTAATAACATAGGTTACCTCATTTCCCAGCATTTTATCTAATTCATTTTTCAGGATGATATCCTTATCGGTACTATTGGAGAAGAACAGGCTGTTTCCGCGAAGCTTGTTTTTACGTTCCAGGTCGCGGAGTATGGCGAGGTATGGGGTGATTCCTGCGCCGCCGGCAATAATATAACCGGGGCCGTGGTAGTCTATGGCTCCCCAGGTATCCCTGATAATGAGTTCATCTCCGGGTTTCAGTTTGTCCAGTTGTTCTGTCACTCCATGATGATCGGGATAGATCTTTATGGTGAATTCAAGGTCTGGCGATTCATTAAGGCTCGTAAAGGTAAAAGGCCTTTTTTCATCTTTCCAGTCTTCTTTATTAATGGAAACTTCGGTGGCGTGTCCCGGGGTAAAATTGTAGTCGTCCGGCTTTTCCAGCTTAAAACTTTTTACGTTGTGGGTTACCTGATCAATTGCCTTGATTTTTACTGTATGTTCCATCTTTTCTTTTTAAAGTATAAAAACTGAATGGAATAGCATTGATTCAAACTGCTGAAAGTCTATTATTTAACCTTACTTAAAGAGAAATAAGCTTAATTTTAAGGAAGCTTTAAAAATCTGTTTTTGAAACCAGGATTGATTCATATGAATTAAAAAGCTGGATTTTGGATGGAGATATTTCAGAGAGGCCTGAAGATTTATTTTTTACGGACCCGGGATCAGCCCCTGCTTCGTATGCTTAACCAAAGCATTGCAACTATGGCAATAAAACCTAAAATAAAGCCGGCTATTAATTCAAACATGCTCAATAATTTAAGCAGCGCAATATAGGAGCCTGGGTATAATAGCTGAAATTAAATATTGTTAACGTGCCTTTTATGTTAAAATAAATGAGAATTCGGATAATAATCTGTCCGAGACGGGATGGTTTCGGACTTGAGTTCCAGAGGGTGTTCCGATTCTTTCAATATTGGGACTGGCAAATAACAAAAAAAGCTGTCGGTAAGGACAGCCTTTTCTTTTAGGGAAGATCCGCTTATTTTACAGGCAGTAATACCGCGCTTATCACGTGAACAATCCCATTAGAGGCCGAAAAATCTGCAGCTTCAATCTTTGCCGAATTTCCTATGGCAGTTATGCTCATATCAGGATGAACATAAAACACTTCTCCCAGCCAGGTTTCAATCTCTTTTTTATTCTGAGGTGGGACTACGCTGTTCGAAGCTCTTCTGCCATCGGTTACGTGATATTTCAGCACATCTAAGACCAGGCTTGCAGGTAAGTCCCTTATTCCGTCAACTTTCAGGTCTTCATACAAGGCCTCGAAGGCATCATTGGTAGGTGCGAAAACCGTATACTGGTCTGTTCCGTAAAGGAACAGGTTCACGAGGCCGGCATCAAATTCTTCATCTACATAATAAAGCGCCTCTAATAATTCTGTGAATTCATTTTCGATTGCGATCTCGGCAATGGACATATCTCCTTTTTCAGGAGCTCCGTTTCGCTGTTCTTCATTATCTCCGGACTTCTTTGTGGATGCTTGGTAAGCTTCCGGTTCTGCAAGTGAATCATTCTTTGAGCAGGACTGGAATACAAAGAAGCTTAATGCGATTAAAAGCAGGCCAAGCCTTACTTTTCCTGGTACAATCTTTTTCATAATAATAAATTTTTTGAGTTGATATTGAAGTGAATTTAATAGGAAACGGATATTTTGTTTATTCTTTTAACAAAAATTTTAAACAAAAATAGTTCTTCGCTAATGCCCCGGATCCCGTTCACCCTAATGTTTTTGGGTGTTTCAGGTGTTTTTGTGGCTTTTTCCGGTTTGTTCCTTCGGTAGCAGGTTTTGTGAGGGATTTCTTATAATTCACAATGTTTTCGAGTTTAAAGCGCTGTTTTACAGGTGTTTGTGTTTGGTGAGAAGATGAAGTAAATGATCGGCTTTACCAGGAGAAGCCCGGAGTATTTCTTAGGGGATTTTCTTCGGTTTAGCAGTCGCTATAGTTTTTACTTCTGTTCATCATAATTTATACTTATAGGGCATTAAAATTTATAAGCTAAGATTATTGTATTTTTAAGCGTATTAAATAACTAAAACTTCACACAATGGCGAACAACAATTCAGATAACCACAAAGTCTGGGATGTAAATGAATCTAGTAAATGCCCTTTTATGGGTGGAGCTACAAAGAAAACCGCAGGCGCCGGAACTTCAAACCGGGACTGGTGGCCAAACCAATTAAATTTACAAATCCTGAGACAGCATTCTTCGCTCTCCGATCCAATGGGAGAGGAATTCAACTATGCTGAAGAATTCAAGAAACTAGACCTGAAAGCAGTAAAAGAAGATCTTTTTGAGCTGATGACCGATTCGCAGGACTGGTGGCCAGCCGATTTTGGCCACTACGGCCCATTCTTCATCCGAATGGCCTGGCATAGTGCGGGAACTTACCGTATTGCCGATGGCCGTGGTGGCGGAGGTTCAGGATCCCAGCGTTTTGCGCCGCTAAATTCCTGGCCCGATAATGCCAACCTTGATAAGGCACGTTTGTTATTATGGCCAATTAAACAGAAATACGGAAAGAAAATTTCCTGGGCAGACCTTATGATCCTTGCCGGGAACTGCGCCCTTGAATCTATGGGCTTTAAGACCTTTGGTTTTGCCGGGGGTCGTGAAGATATCTGGGAGCCGGAACAGGATATTTACTGGGGCTCTGAAGGAGAGTGGTTAGGAAATAAAGAACGTTTTGAAGGTGAGGACCTTGAAAACCCTCTCGGAGCCACCCATATGGGGCTTATTTATGTAAACCCTGAAGGCCCTAACGGAAATCCCGATCCGGTTGCCGCAGCTCACAATATCCGCGAGACCTTCGGGCGTATGGCAATGAACGACTATGAAACGGTAGCCCTGATCGCCGGGGGACATACCTTCGGAAAAACGCACGGTGCTGCCGATGCTGATAAATATGTGGGGCACGAACCTGCAGGAGCAAGTATAGAAGAACAGGGGCTTGGCTGGAAGAACAGTTTCGGAAGCGGAAAAGCAGGAGATACCATTACCAGCGGGATAGAAGGTGCCTGGACGCAGACCCCAACTCAATGGAGTAACAAATTTTTTGAGAACCTGTTCACCTATGAGTGGGAATGTATTAAAGGTCCGGGCGGGGCATACCAATGGCAGCCTAAGGACAATGCGGGTGCGGGAACGGTTCCCGATGCACACGACCCTTCCAAAAAACACGCTCCGTTTATGCTTACCACAGACCTTTCCTTGAAGGAAGACCCTGAATATGCTAAGATCTCAAGGCATTTTTATGAGAATCCCGATGAGCTGGCCGATGCCTTTGCAAAGGCCTGGTATAAATTAACCCACCGTGATATGGGGCCGATTTCCCGTTACCTCGGGCCGGAAGTTCCATCAGAAGAATTGATCTGGCAGGACCCGATCCCGAAAGTGGAACACGAGCTTATTAACGATGAGGATATCGCTGCCCTTAAGGCGAAGCTTCTGGATTCTGGGCTTTCTGTTTCCCAGCTGGTTTCCACCGCCTGGGCTTCGGCATCAACCTACCGTAATTCAGACAAACGTGGTGGCGCTAATGGCGCAAGGCTTCGCCTGGCACCGCAAAAGAACTGGGAAGTGAATAATCCGGAAGAACTATCTAAAGTACTGGACAAGCTGGAAGCTGTTCAGAAGGATTTCAATAATGCCCAGTCCGGAAATAAAAAGGTTTCCCTTGCCGATCTTATCGTGCTTGGAGGATGTGCCGGGATCGAGAAAGCTGCTAAAAATGCAGGAAAGGAGATAAAGGTTCCTTTTACTCCGGGACGCGCCGATGCATCCCAGGAACAAACCGATGCAGAAGCATTTGCTCCGCTGGAACCTCGTGCCGACGGCTTCCGTAACTATGCGACGCACCAGAAAAATGTTTCGGCTTCGCCGGAAGAGATGCTTGTGGATAAAGCGCAGCTGTTATCGCTTACTCCACCTGAGATGACCGTACTGGTGGGTGGTATGCGTGTGCTTAATACAAATTATGACAGATCAAAACACGGGGTCTTCACCGAAAGGCCTGAAAGCCTGACCAACGATTTCTTTGTGAACCTGCTGGATATGAACACGACCTGGAAAGCAGTTTCTGATGATGAGAAGGAATTTGAGGGGCGTGATCGTTCTTCAGGAGCCGCGAAATGGACCGGAACCCGGGTAGATCTTATCTTCGGTTCTAATTCAGAACTTCGTGCCCTCGCTGAGGTATACGGATGCGGTGACTCGCAGGATAAGTTTTTAAAGGATTTTGTTAAGGCCTGGGATAAGGTGATGAATCTTGACCGGTTCGATCTTAAATGATCCTAAGCGGAACCTGTACTGAACAAAAAAGGTGATCTTAAGGTCACCTTTTTTGATTTATAGTTGTTTCTTTTTCTTGCCTATACCTGGTCACTATGACTTCGAAACTTCAGCTTCTATCTTATTTTCCAGGTCCCGAAGTTCTTCTATGCGCCACAACCTTAGCTTCTGATCCTCGGCCAGCCGGATAGCCTTGTTTATCTCCTCCTGCGCTGTCTGAATTTGCTCTTTCTTCAGATGAACTTCAGCAAGTTTTTCATACAATTCGAAGGATCCGGGATGTTCTTCCAGGCTTTCCTTCAATATAGCCTCGGCCTCATCATAATTTTTATCCCGGATGGCATTCGCTGCAAACAAACTTGCCAGGAAAGCTTCAGAATTAGGGTAATTGGCAGAGACGAGGTCTTTTATCTTTGCCAGTTCTTCCGGCTGGTCCTTTAGTACATAAACAACGCTGTTGTACAGGACAGCCTCGGCAATGGGCAGGGGGATATCAAAGGCCGAAGCATTTTTGCTGATGTATTTCTCCAGCTCTTCTGCCGATTCAAAATAGGGTTTTTCGATCTTCCATTCCTTAAAAATATCGCGGAGCGCCCATTTATAAGTTGGAGCCCCAACAGAATTATGGTTTTCTCTCTCAAATTTTCTGAATTTGAACTCCGGGCCGGCAACCTCCAGGAATTCCTTTACCCCCATCCTTTTTTCGTTTGCCAAAGACACGTACACCTCGGTGTTCAAGGAATCTTTTGTTGTATAGGTCTCTTTAGCCACTTTATTCATCGCGTTCTCTTCCCACCATAAAGCCGGGCTTATCGCGATATACTTATTGAAGAGTTCCGGGCGCTTTAAGGCGGCATTCACGATAAAGATTCCGCCAACGGAGTGTCCGGCAAGCACATTAAAGCCGAGGCTTTTGTAATGCTTTTCTATATAAGGCATTAGTTCCTGTTCTATGAAACTCAGCACCTCGTCGGCATTTCCACCATCCTTTACTCCCGGGATCGTCGGTTTGCAGTTCTTTTTATAAGTGGTGGAGCCTTTCCCGGAAATACCCACCAGGATCATTTCGGGGATGTTTTCGGAAATACCGCCCTGAAGCTCCAGGAGGCCCGCCACATATCGGAAATTGTAATCCCCATCCAAAATATAGAGTACCGGGTAATGTTGATCGGGTTTATAGTGATAGGATGGTGGTAAATAAATCGACAAGGGTCTGTCATCCTCTAAAATGTCGGAATGAACAGTATCTCTTATCCCGATATTTATTTGTTGACCAAAGGAAGTGGAGACGGAAAATAAAATGAAAAATACTACAACAAGTTTTTGGCTCATAGCTGTAATTTGGTGCCCCTAAAGTTATCGGCTGAAGCCTGAAGGGGCGATTAGTGAGATGGGTTTTCTGTTCTTTAAGTCGGAATTTTCAACGATGAAGTTAACCAATTTCATTTAAAGTCGCTGCTCTGGCAATGGCCGGGAAATATCCATCTATTCAGAATGCTTTAATGCTTTTATAAGGTTTTCTACGAAACTCTCTCTTTTTTTTTCGCTAAGCAGGTCTAAAGACAAGAACGGATTTAGATCTTCCAGCTCCACCAGCAAAAGGGAATCATCTTTTAGTCTGCAGGCATCCACCCGTGTAATTCCCCGTTCGATGTCATTCCATTCAATAAATTTTTCCGCGAATTTCAGGTCCCCGGGAGCAGGTTCATATTCGGTTAATTCCCACCTCTTTTTCTTATCGGGAGCATACAGCGCATATTGAAATTCGTCGTTCAGATAAAAGAAGGAAACTTCATATTCAAAATCTATATAAGGCTGAATAAGTTTCCCGCCGGTTCCTGAGCTTAATAGCTCCTTTTTATCCAGGGTCTCCATCCCTATGGAATCGCCGCCGTTCCATATTTTGAGGATATATTTATCGGGTTCACCGAGTCTTTCAATTTCGTTAAGCTCCTTTACCGTGGGGATCACCGGGTATCCCAGCCTGGTAAGTTCCAGGAGATAGAGTTTCCCCTGTACGTCTCCTTTTCCGTCGAAGGAATTGAAAGTGAGTATGTTCTGTCCTTTAACCGCGGAAAGGAATTTCTGAAAATATTCCGGAAAACCAATTACGGGACCGGTATTTCTGAAGACCACAAGATCGGCAAGTTTGAGATAAGGGATGGCCTGGTGCGGATGCCCGATGAGGATGTTGAAATGTGGCTTTAACTTCGAGGTAAGAAAGAGGTCTTCCTCATAATAGTTCCTTCCCTGGGCTTCGTAATAAAGGTCTGTTAGGTATAATATCGTTTTCATTGGCTAAACTTCAATCTTTGCTAATTACAGGATTTTTGCCTGTATTCTGGTTATAAACGGGCAAATACTCTTCACCTGAACTTCAAACCGGTTTCGAAGTTAATCCTTTCGTGGGGAATGAAATAATGCTATTGATCGCCATTAATACTGCTTTTAATTTTTTTGTTCAGGCTTTCAATGCGGGCTTTATTTTCTCTGAGTTCCCCAATACTGGCCTTAAATGTCCTGATATTATTCAATTTCGGGAACAAAAGTTTATTACCGGCAAATGAGCCTGAGACCAGCAGGTTTGGATAATTCAGGAGGAGGATCAGGCTTTTGATAAAATCTGGTTTTGAAGCGGTAAAGCCTATTTTTTCTGCTGTTCTTTGATTCAGGATATAGGTTGTTCCTTCTACCGGGAGATCCGGGTTCCCGTCCTCCTTTATTAATTCCAGCAGCCCTTCCAAATATTGCTGGAGGATAAAGGCTTTGCGTTTACTACCGGGGGAATCCCTGTTAAGCACAAAATAATAATCGAATAATGTGCCTCCGTGAATGATGATGCTATCCTTTGTTTTTTCTGCTAAAAGCAGCGTAGAGTAATACTTCAGTCTTCCGCTTTTTACAAGGAATGGCACATCAAAAAATGGTGCTAAAACTGTCAGGGTGATCCAGGTAAAAAGGAAGGGGAGAAAGTAGATGCCGTAAAAATACGAGATCAAAGAGACGGATAACAGGATCAATAAGGAATAGCTTATGAGCTGTATCCGGAATTTTTTTCTTTCTCTCTCGGGTTTCTGATAATAGGGATGTTGCAAGTCAGATTTATGTTTAAATTTTGATGTCAAAGTTATATGTTAAGCTGTTTTTTCTTCAGTTGCTGGTATATTTTTTTGGTAGAGGAAGTATCCACCTGCAATTCGGCGCCATACCTGATGATGGTTCCGGCGAAAAGCTCCAGTTCATTTTCTTCCTTGCCCGAATTGATGTCAATCTGCAGTGAAGTTGGTGTTCCAAAGGGAAAAGCAGCGGCTTTCTCAACGGTCTTCTGGATGATATCTTCAGGAAGGTAGATTTGTTTTTTATCTGCGATCAGTTTTACTTCCCGCATAATGGCTATGGCCTCTTTCTTTTGATGTTCCTCAGCGAAAACAGCCCCAATAGATGAGTTGTGTTTTGCCGATACCAAACCAACACTGGCTATAAAGATGAACTTGGTCCAGATATCGGTTAAGGCACTCTTCCTGAATTCATAGTCTATATTGCTTTCCCTGATGAGCTCAGCCACCCAATCGACATCTTCCGAGAGGTGTTCAGGGTCTTTGCCAAAGATCAGTTTTCCCGGCTTTCCGTGGTGTTCAATGATCCCTTTTTCTTTAATGTGGGAGGCTACATAAACACAGGAGGGTAAAATTATGTTATGGGGAATAATGCTGCGTATTCTTTCGTGAATATCGGCGCCATTCATCATAGGTAACAGGATGGTTTCTTCTGAAATGACCCCGCTCAGCTGGCGGCAGACATTTTCGAGATCATATTCCTTCACGCAGATCAGGACCAGGTGCGGGTTGCGTATTTCGGCTATCTCCCCGTAGATCTCATCTGGTCTCGTCCTGTTCTCCGAGTGTTCGGGAGACAACAGGCTGAGTCCGTTTTCTTTCAGGATCCTGTAGGTTTCCCCTCTTGCCGTAAATGATATTTTGTGGCGCCTGGTGGTCTCGTTGGTCTTATTCAGTTTAAACCCGAAGTAACCGCCAACGCCTCCGGTACCAACTACTGCAATATGCTTTTTGTTCATTTCTAAAGTGTTTTGTGCAAAGCTCTGAAGGGAAGCCCGAACCGGCACTTGACAAATGACAAGAAATTACATTTTGCTTGTTTCCTTTCTGATCCGGCTTAAGGAACTGTCGGTGATCCCAAGATAGGAAGCGATTATTTTAAGAGGAACGTGCTGAAAGATATCCGGTTGCTGCTTTATAAGGTTAAGATACCTCGTTTCTGCCTTTTTACTCGCCATTTCTATCATCCGGTCATTAAGTTTGTAGTAATTAATCACGAACAGAAGGCGGCTGAATTCCCTGAATTCGGGGATGTTATGGAAGTTGGACTGCACATTCTCCAGGCCTGTCTCCCAGAACGAACAGGGGCTTAAGGTCTCAAAGATCTCTTTTGTGGGTTCCTGCCTGAAGAAGGACAAGAAGTCGTTCACAAAGCAGGGGGCAGCATAAATGTTGGTGGTCACCTCCTCGTTGTCTTCATTCAGGATATAGGAGCGCATATATCCTTCTTCCAAAAAATAGGTTTTGGTGCTAATGCTGTCAAGGTCGAGCAGCACGGCATTTTTATCCAGTTCAAAAGGCTCAAAGGTCTCCGTGATCTTTGCGACCACCTCTTTCTCTATGGGGAATAAGGAATGAAAATAATCATTAAGCGAAGACTTGTCCATTGGGTTGGGCTTAAGACGGATTTTGCGGATAAAAGTAATTATTTCTTATGAAGCCCGGGAGCTGCTTTACAGAAGTTTTGCCACTCCTGGCTAATTCGCCCTTCGTCATTAAGATTCATAAACATGATAAAAGCAAGCAGGGATGCTAAAATTACGCCTACTCCAGCCTGAAGTAAACATCTGCTTTGCGCTCAATTTCCTTCCCGTCTTTGGTATACGGGCTGTAAGAGAACATCCGCATCGTCTTGCTATTGGGGAAATCTACCAGATCTCTCACCGTACTGCCGTTTTCGCCGCTTATCCTGTATTTGCCTTCTGAGATCCGCTCCCAGCTCAGATCGGTGGTGGTGGCGCGTTCATTTATTTCGCATTGGCCCTGGGCATTGAAATGATAGTGCACAGAACTCATATCGCCGTTCGGGCTGAAAGTCAGGGTGCTCTTCTGGAAACAGTCGGAGCCCCGGGTCTCCATTACTTCTCCCTCTGCGGGATATTCCAGTAATTTCTTGTAGTGCCAGCTGCCGATTATCGGGTCATCGGGAGTCTCGTTTTCTGCTTCGGGAGAGCAGGCCATTAAAATGAGGGCTAAGAGAAATAGTAGTTTTTTCATCTTCCGGTATTAATTAAAACGTCATATAAAGGTCCCGGGTGGCAGGTGAACGGGTGTAGGGAAGGAAATCTGCTGTTCCGCCTGCCGGCAGTTAAGACCTTATTTGCGGGTCAAGATAATTATTTTCTTGCTAAGGCTATCGATTAATGGTAATGACCGCTATTATGTACTCTTGCGCATATGACGGGTAAAGTTTTTCTGTTTATTCCTGTCCGGGATCTTCCACTGTCTCAAAAGTATAGGCTTCGTAGTAATCGCCTAAAATGCCGGTTCTTGATCTGCAGAACACCATTCTGTTTTCTGATAACTCCGCAAGCGTATAGTAAGCAAAGGTTGAACCGGAAGCCGTGTTGTCCTTGTTGGTATAGCCTCTTCCAAAGCTCATATATATGGTCTCAGGATCATCAAGCATCAGCAACCTGGCCCCGAAGGCCTCCCGGTCGGCTGTAAAAATGCCGTCATTTACATCTGCAAAGCAAAGCTGGTCCCCATAGGTGATTATGGCTTCATCGCTTTCGGCAGAAAAAGTATAGATGTCATCACTAACACAGTCTAAGGTAAAATAGAAATCATCCGCAGGGTCAGCATATTTGTTTATCACCTCTGTGATCCTCCAGGATTTTTCGCTGTCTCCGTGTATCACAGACATTTGTGAGGCAGGGAATGTTGGGATGCTGTCGCCGAGATCGTCATTTGAACAATTGCTGAAAATAAAACCCAAGCCAATAAGGCTTAGAAATCTTAGGGAGCTGTAAATTTTTTTCATGATGTTTTCCTGGAAATAAGAATCTATATAAATTTTAGTGTTTTGTTTGTTTTAACCCATATCTTCTAAGGACAATTGCATATAACGGTCTCGGTTATCGCCAGTTGGCGGAGTAGGGGACGCGGTCCCGACACATCGGGAGTCGGCTTAGTATTGGTTCGTTGGTCAAGTTAATTATTTTCTTACTAACGCTGCCGCTTATTGGCGATGAACGTTGTTATATGCAGTTTTTATTGAACTTTTAAATATTTGTCAACTAATTTTTCATTTATCAGGTCAGTTGTATTCTTTCTTTCTACCGCTTTTCTATCCTTAAAATTTATTCCTAACTCATCACTTTCTATAAATTCTGCAGCTTTTTTAAAATACTCAAACGATTTATCGTAATCTTCTAAAATTTTGAAAATCTGCTCACACGATTTTTTAATTTTTGCTCTATCACGCAAACTTGATGAAATTGATTTAGTGATTAAAAAGCGAAAAACCATAAGAATGTGATATCTAAATCTTTTCGAATTATCAAATAATTTATTTTCATTTAGAATCTGTTCTAAAGTGAAGTAAGATAAAGCGCTAATATAATAAGGATAATAATCGTGATCTGGGTTAAATATTTCAGCACCAATTTTATCAATTAATCTTCCATAATTTCCCGTTACATTATGTGGATTATTTAAAAACATAGAAGAAAGTGATTTTATTTGACTCTCTCTATTTACTATTCTATACAGAGGAACATCATCATCACTTTTGTACTGATTTGTTCGTCTTTCATAGAACAGTTTATAATCGTTATTTTCTAAGGAATTATAGTAATCCTCCAGGTTTCGTTGAAAATCCGATAGCGCTTCTAATTCTACAGCATCTACAGCGGTTTGATTGTTTGTAGCACGAGTTATATCACTTTTTATTTCCTGATTTGTTGTGACAATAATTTTGATGGGAATATGCATGTTTTCAATCCCCTCAATAGAACGATTTTCATATAAAACATTGCTAGTTTGACAACCATTTACAATTTGATAATTAGAGAGTGTAATTGTTTCTCCTGGTCCTGTAATTTCTTCGGCAACAATAGTAACTCCATTATTGAGAATACAAAATTGTTCCATCTGGCCCTTCTGTATTGTGCTAGAAATATCTTTATTAACAGGATTATTATCTTGTTCTAAGTAGTCACGAATATTATCATCAAAAACAGATTTCATTTTACCTGTTTCATCAATTATTATTTTTTTGAACTCTGAAAATGGGAGTAAACCTGAATATGCAACAGTAATTTCTTCTATTGTTGGGATGTTTACTTTTCGTTCAAATTTTATTGTTGCTTCAACAGGTTCTTTTGTTTTACGATATAAGTTTTGGAGTTCCTTAGAATCTACTGGTTGAACGTTAACTTTATTGAATAAATCCAAATTTTCAATTTCCTTTTTATTTGATTCTATGATGCTAACTAAATTTGGATCCTCGACCCATTTTCCAGAAGTACAGAAATACAGCATACAGTTTGGACTTCTTTCCCTCATATATCTCGTGTTATTATATATGAATTCTCGCATTTCAATAAAATTTCTCATTTCATCAGTAGCGAATAAAGTTGCATCTTCTGTAAAATAATTTTTAGTCCAACGACAAAAATTTTCAATTTGTTGGTTATTGAAACTCGAGGAAGTTTTAGATTGTACAAAAACAAATGTTACAGTTAACATTCTGTTCATTTCCATTATCTGTCTTATTTCACTAGTGTTTGCACATAACTTATTATTTACAATAATCCCAATGCCATCTATTCCTTGGGCAGAATCACCAGTGCTAATTGACTTTTCGTCAAATGATATTGAATCAAATTCTTTGTTTATTACACAAAAGTTGCAGAAATACTCAAATTGTAAACTTGATTTTAATTTTTGATATCCTTTTCTATCAATAAAATCGTTTAAAAATCCTCTTGTTATTGTATCCATTAAAATTATTTAGGTTTAGATTTCCGTGTAAAATTTGCATATAACGTTCTCGGTTATCGCCAGTTGGCGGAGTAGGGGACGCGGATTTGTCGGCTTAATATTGGTTCGTTGGTCAAATTAATTATTATCTTTCTAACGGTCCCGGCTATTGGCGATGAACCGTTTTTAGCTAAAGTTATTTTTCCTCGAATAACCTTTTGATCTAATCCCATTTCGATGTTGGTCTCTCAAATGGTTCTGTCAGAAATTTATCAACTATAGAATTAAAGTACTTTGGATTTGAACCAGGAGTATAATGTGTTTCTCCAGGCATTATACATAATTGAGCGTGCGGTAAATTCTCAAAAATTTCTACCGCATGTTCGTTTTTTATAATATCCTTATCTCCATTTATTACTAACACAGCTGCATTTACATTTTGCAATTCAGAATGGGAAATATTAGGCTGATAATACAAAAGTTGATCTAGTTGTTTTTCTAAGTTCCAATCTTTTGATTTATCTCCTTTGGCTATCATTTTCTTAGCTTCATCTAAGTTTTCTTTAACATTTTTCGGAGCCCAACTGTTTACAGCGGTTGTATCTGGTCTTAAATTGGCTCCCATTGTGACAATTTTTTTAATTTTTACATTGTTATTAATTCCCATTTTTAAACCAACAATACCCCCGTCACTCCATCCTACGATATTTATAGAATCAAGTTTTAGATGCTTTACTAATCCTTCCCAGTCTTTAGCTATTTGGTTGTATGTCAAAGAATCTGTTTTTAATTCTGATTTTCCCTGACCTCGGCTATCTGCAACTATAATTCTAAATTTATCTTTGAAAAAATCAATCTGATTTTCCATTGATTTAATATCTGCACCGCAACCGTGAATTAGAAGCAATGGTTCTCCTTTACCATATTCTTCGTAATAAATTTTAGTCTTATTTATTTCTACAAATTTTCCAACCTTTGAATTGTCACCGTATGGAATTTCAAATTTGGAATTTTCTTTATTCTGGGAGTATGTAAGTCCGAAAACTAAAAATGCTATTAAGACAGTAAAATTTGATACAGGATTTTTCATAAAATAATTTTTGCTAATGTGCTATATCCCTCAAACCATTCTCCTTTTCAGGAAAATGCTCCGGGATAAATTCTTAAAAAGTGATCTTAAGTGTAGGGAAGGTAAAATCGGGGCCTAAGTTAGTAAAAACCAAGAGATTTTGTACGGTTTTGCTTACAGGGGCATTTGCGGGCGTGGAGCAGGTTTTTGGAAAAGGCATAAAAGCCCCCAAAGAACAGAGTCCTTGGGGGTTCAAGTTACCCACTATCTCATTTGCCCAAAAATAAAACGACCTACTGTAACTTAAGTTACGGTGCAGGTCTCTTTTTTTTATTTAATAGTAGTAACCTAAAAAAAGCTTGCATTATGAATTATTATAAGGAAAAAAAGATTTCGGGAACTTTTGAAGAAGCTATAGAGCGGGTGAAGGAAGAACTCGAAAAAGAAGGTTTCGGAGTACTGACCGAAATAAATGTAAATGAGACCTTCAAAAAGAAGCTGGATGTAGATTTCAGAAAGTACAGGATCCTGGGAGCCTGTAATGCCCCTTATGCCCATAAGGCTATTCTTGAAGAAGACAAGGTTGGCGTTATGCTGCCTTGTAACGTAATTGTTCAGGAACTGGAAAACGGGGAGATAGAAGTTGCGGCTGTTAACCCGATTGCCTCTATGCAGTCGATAGACAATCCCGGCCTGAAACCTATAGCTGAAGAGATAAAAGCCAAACTGGATAAGGTGATCTCTATGATCTGAGAGGCTAATTGTTTTAAAACCTGAAAATGAAAAAGGCTGCCAAATATCTGGCAGCCTTTTTTGGTTGATCTCCGGGAAGAGTAATGCTTCGTCTTTCCCTATTCCAGTCAGAACTTCATAAAAGGGAATAAAAAACCCCGAAAAATGAACTTTTTCGGGGTTTGAGTACTCGAGGCGGGAATCGAACCCGCACGACCGAAGTCACTGGATTTTGAATCCAGCGCGTCTACCAGTTCCGCCACTCGAGCATTACTAATGCTTGTCTCTTATATGTCTTAATTGTTCTTTACCGGTTCCGGATTTCCAGTATTTCTCTCTGGTCCTGGCCTGAACCCTGGTACTGCAAATTTCAGAAAAAATTAATTCAAAAGGCCTGTAAAAGCGAGTTGTTTTTTCTTTTCCTGAATTATGCCTCTCGATACGTGCCTTTAGATCACTGGTCAAGCCTACGTAAATGTAGTTGTGTTCTAAACTTGATATGGCATACACGTAGAACAATTAAAAAGAACTTTAAAATTTCCACCCTGCTTCCCGGCTGACTTGTCTGCCGGTTCCGCCCTGCCTGCCGGCAGGCAGGCACTCGAGCAAGTGGAGGGCAAAAGTATAAAATTTTTCGTTTTTTCAATACTTTCGGTTTATTTTTATTTTCTGCTGCAAAGCCTGTTGCGGCCCTGCCTGAAGTTTGTAATTTACAAGGGCTTTACGGGTTTTAGGTACCGATTAAATTTCTAAATTTGCAGCCACAACTATTAATGCACAAAAACAACACAACATGTCCAACGCAATGACCGAAGCAAAGATCTTTCCCTGTACCCAAAGCAGGGATCTGGCCGAAAAAATAGCAGCCGCCTATGGCACCAAACTTGGGAACGTGATCACTTCCACCTATTCTGACGGGGAGTTTCAGCCTTCCTTTGAAGAATCCATAAGAGGATCGCGCATCTTTATTATAGGCTCTACCAACCCGGGAGCCAATAACCTGATGGAAATGCTGCTGATGCTGGATGCCGCCAAGAGAGCTTCGGCAAGACACATCACCGCTGTAATGCCTTATTTCGGCTGGGCAAGACAGGACCGTAAGGATAAACCTCGTGTGCCTATAGCCGCCAAGATGGTTGCCAGTATCCTGGAAACCGCCGGGGCTACCCGAATTATCACAATGGACCTGCACGCCGACCAGATACAGGGATTCTTCGAGAAGCCCGTAGACCATCTTTTCGCTTCCACCATCTTTTTGCCTTACGTAAGAAGCCTGAAACTTGACAATCTTACCATCGCTTCGCCCGATATGGGAGGTTCCAAGAGAGCCTATGCCTATTCCAAAGCCCTGGAAAGCGATGTGGTGATCTGTTACAAGCAGCGCGCCAAGGCTAACAAGATCTCGCATATGGAGCTAATAGGAAACGTGGAAGGTAAGAACGTGGTGCTGGTAGACGATATGGTAGACACCGCCGGAACCCTTACCAAAGCTGCCGATGTAATGATGGAAAGAGGGGCGCTTAGCGTTCGCGCCATCTGTACGCATCCCGTACTTTCCGGGGAGGCTTATGAGCGTATCGAGAACTCACAGCTTCAGGAACTTATCGTGACCGACTCTATTCCGCTTAGAAAAGAAAGCAGAAAAATAAGGGTGGTGAGCTGTGCCGATCTTTTTGCCGATGTGATGAAACGCGTACACGACAATAAATCCATCAGTTCTAAATTTATCATGTAAGGCTTTTCTTCGGTTTTTATAGCTGAAGCTCAGCGCTTAAAATATTTTTGGCCGAAGGTTTTATAGCAGGGAAAAAAGCATTACTTTTGCAGCCTAAAATTTTTTATGCAGGTGAAGGCAGTTCATACAGAACTTGACGACATCTGTTAACCTAAACATTTTTATAATGAAATCAATTACGATCAACGGATCTAAAAGAGAAAGCGTAGGGAAGAAAGCTACAAAAGCTCTGCGTAATGCTGGACAGGTTCCTTGCGTACTTTACGGGAGAGATGCCGAGCCATTACACTTTTCAGCAGACGAAATTGCGTTTAATGACCTGGTATATACTCCAGACGTGCACACCGTGGAGATCAAGTTGGCAGGTGGTGAGAAAATTGATGCTATCCTTCAGGATATCCAGTTCCACCCTGTGACCGATGCTATTCTGCACGTAGATTTCTACCAGATTCAGGAAGACAGACCAATCACTATGGAAATCCCAATTCACACTGTTGGTGTGGCCCGTGGGGTTAAAAATGGTGGGGTATTGCGTTACAACCTTCGTCGTCTTAAAGTTAGAGGTCTTGCTAAAGAACTTCCGGACTTTATAGAAGCGAACGTAACCAAGCTTAAAATTGGACAGAAACTATATGTAACTGCCGTAGAAAGCGAAGAGTATACAATTCAGCACCCTGATAACACCGTGATCTGTCAGGTTAGAACTTCACGTAACATCGTTGCTCTTGATGAGGAAGATGAAGATGAAGTACCAGCAGATGAAGTACCATCTACTGAAACTGATGATGTAGCAGCTGTAAAAGAGGGTGAAGACTCTTAAATAGTTCAGTTACTAAAATTATAAAGAGCATTCCGCTTCGGTTTCTGAAGTTGGGATGCTTTTTTTTTACAGAAGATTGAAGCATACCCGGGACTGGTAAAATATTTTAATAATTTTATCTTTACCAAAACAAAACCTATGCTGTCTTTCTTCGGAAGAATTTTAAGTAAGAAAAAGCCCCGGGAAGAAATAGACCCAATGAAGAAGTTCCTTATTGCAGGCCTTGGAAACCCAGGCCCCAAATATGAAAATACAAGACATAATATAGGCTTTAAGATCCTTGATGAACTTGCCAGAAGGGAAGACATCAGTTTCGAGACCCAGAAGCTGGGCGACCTGGCGCAGTTCAGGTTTAAAGGCAGGACCTTTATCCTGCTTAAGCCGAATACCTATATGAACCTTAGCGGGAAAGCCGTGAACTACTGGCTTACCAAGGAGAAGATCCCCCACGAGAACCTGCTCGTGGTCACCGATGATCTGAACCTTTCGTTCGGAACACTCAGGTTAAAGACCAAAGGAAGTGATGGCGGGCATAACGGGCTTAAGGATATTCAGGCCGTACTGAACACTTCCAAATATAACAGATTTCGTTTCGGGATAAGTGATGAATTCTCCAAAGGCCGCCAGGTAGACTATGTGCTGGGAGAATGGGATGAAGAGGAACAGAAGAAATTGCCCGAGCGACTTGAAAAATCGGCTGAATTAATAAAATCTTTCGGGACGGCCGGCGTTTCAAACACAATGAATACTTTTAACGGAAAATAAGTTGAGCTTGAAAATACATAAAGGAGCTAACGCTTTTAGCAGCGATCATCAGACAGCGGTTACCATTGGAACTTTTGACGGGGTGCACGCGGGCCACAGAAAGATCATCGAACGCCTGGTGAACTCGGCCAATGCCAACGACCTGGAATCGGCGATACTTACCTTTTTCCCGCATCCGAGAATGGTGCTTCAGAAAGAAAGCGGCATAAAACTTATTAATACCATAGAGGAGCGAACCCAGCTTTTGGAAAGCACCGGGATAGACCATCTTATCATCCACCCTTTTACACACCAGTTTTCCAGGCTTACTGCGCGCGAATTTGTTCGCGATATCCTGGTGAATAAACTAAAGGCAAAAAAAGTGATCATAGGTTACGATCACCGCTTTGGAAGGAACAGGACCGCAGATATAGAAGATCTGAGGGAGTTCGGGAAGGAGTACGATTTTGAAGTGGAAGAGATCAGCCAGCAGGATGTGGAAGAGGTAGCCGTGAGTTCCACCAAGATCAGGAACGCCCTTCTTAACGGGAGTGTTGAAAAAGCAAACCGTTATCTGCAGACCCCTTTCAGCCTTAGCGGCATCGTGGTAGAAGGAAGAGGCCTTGGTAAAAAATTCGCATACCCTACAGCAAACCTCTCCATACAGGAAGACTATAAGCTTATCCCGCAGAACGGGGTTTACGTGGTGAAGGCCGAAATTGACGGAAAGAATTACTTCGGGATGATGAATATTGGTACAAACCCTACTGTGGGTGGGGAAGAGCAAAGCATTGAGACCTATTTCTTTGGTCTCGATAAAGACCTTTACGGAAGAAAGCTTAAGATAGAAATGCTGGTTCGCATCAGGGATGAGAAGAAATTCGATTCTGTAGATGCTCTCAAGATCGCGATGAAGCAGGATGAAGCTTTCTCTAAGCAGTATATTAAAGACAATTATGCTGAATAACTGGCTTTTCAGGCAGATCGATAATTCAGCCCTGATCGTTTTCAGGGTGTTTTTCGGGTTGTTGATAAGCATTGAAGCCTTTGGAGCCATATTTTCCGGCTGGATAAGGCGCACTTTCATCGAGCCACAGTTCACCTTTAACTTTATAGGCTTCGAATTCCTGCAACCCCTTCCCGGCGACGGGATGCTCTGGTATTATGGAGTAATGGGGCTCTTCGGGATCTTTGTGATGTTTGGTTTTAAATACCGCCTCAGTATGGCCGCCTATACCCTGATGTGGGCTTCGGTGTACCTGATGCAGAAATCTTCCTATAACAATCATTACTACTTGCTGATGCTGCTATGCGGGATAATGGTCTTTTTACCTGCGCATCGCTGGCTTTCAGTAGATGCCTGGCGTAAACCCGAAATAAAAAGAATCTCGATGCCCAGGTGGGTCTGGGTATTTATTGTGCTGCAGCTCTGGATCGTCTATACCTATGCTTCGGTGGCAAAAATGTACCCCGACTGGCTGGACGGGAGCCTGCCGGCATTATTGATGAGGGGTAAACGGGATTACTGGCTGGTGGGCGAATTCCTGCAGGAAAGCTGGATTCGGTATGCCATTGCCTATTTTGGCCTTGTTTTCGACCTTCTTATTATTCCTTTTCTGTTATGGAGAAGGACGAGGTTAACAGCTTTCATACTGGCCATTTTCTTCCATCTTTTTAATAGTTTTATTTTCCATATCGGGATCTTCCCTTATTTGTCTCTGGCCTTCTGCCTTTTCTTTTTTCCTACTGAAAGCATCAATAGATTTTTCCTTCGTAAAAAGAAACCGCATTATGATCACGCCACTTCAGAAATTATTGTGCCCAAACACCGCAAGCTCCTGATAGGGACCATAGCTGTCTGGCTGCTCATCCAGGCCGGTTTGCCCTTGAGGCACTGGTTCTTTCAGGATAATGTGCTCTGGACCGAAGAGGGGCACCGCCTCAGCTGGAGAATGATGCTCAGGGCAAAGTCCGGAAGGAGCACCTTTAAGGTAGTCGAAAAGGGTCGTAAGGATACTATCTTCATCAATAAAGCCAAATATCTCTCCCGGAAACAACTGCGCGCTATTAACTCTAAGCCCGATATGATGTGGCAGTTCGCTCAGCGCCTGGAGAAAGAGTATGCCGAAAAGGGCAAGGAGGTGGAGGTGTATATAGACTCGAAGGTGAGCGTGAACGGCAGGCCTTTAAAACGCTTCATAGATCCAAAGGTGGATATGGCCAAGGCAGAATGGCACCACTTAAGGCATAACGACTGGATTTTACCTTCCGATTTAGACTAGAACTTTTACAGGCTTTTGTTACATTTGCTGCTTCAATAATTATTAACGGCACTTAAAAATATTTGGCCTTATGTTACAAGTTAACAACATCAGAGAGCACAAGGAGGCTTACATTCAAGCCCTGAAGAAAAGGAATTTTGATGCTGAGAACATCTTTGAAGAGGTGTTGCAGCTTGATGAAATGCGTCGCTCCACCCAGGCTACACTGGATGATATCAAGGCTGAATCCAACCGCATTTCGAAAGAAATAGGGCTGATGTTCAAGAACGGAGAACATCAAAAAGCCAATCTACTTAAGGAAAAGACCGGGAAGCTGAAGGAAGATACCAAAGATCTTTCTGAAAAACTGGCCAATACCATCGCAGAGCTTGAAAAACTGCTTTATACCATTCCGAATATCCCGCACGAATCGGTTCCTGCCGGAGCCAGTGAGGAGGATAACGAGGAGATCTATAAGGAGGGAGATATTCCCGTGCTGGCTGAGGGTTCTCTGCCACACTGGGAACTCGCCAAGAAATACGATATTATAGATTTTGATCTTGGGAACAAGGTTACGGGAGCGGGTTTTCCTGTTTATAAGGGAAAAGGAGCAAGGCTTCAGCGGGCGCTTATCACTTATTTTCTCGATAAGGCTGTGGAAGCAGGCTATACAGAGTATCAGCTTCCGTTAATGGTGAACGAAGCTTCAGGATTTGGAACCGGACAACTGCCGGATAAAGAGGGGCAGATGTACCACATCACCGAAGACGATCTTTATATGATCCCTACCGCCGAGGTGCCTATTACCAATATGTATCGTGACAGGCTGCTTATCGATAAGGATTTTCCTATTGCCTGCACAGGTTACACCCCTTGTTTCAGGAGAGAGGCCGGATCTTACGGAGCCCACGTTCGCGGGCTTAACAGGCTGCACCAGTTCGATAAAGTGGAGCTGGTAAGGGTGGAAAGGCCAAAGGATTCTTACGAGGCTTTTGATGGTATGGTGGAGCACGTGAAAGGCCTGCTGAAAGAACTGAAGCTGCCTTACCGCATTCTTAAGCTATGTGGTGGCGATATGGGATTCACCGCAGCGTTAACTTACGATTTTGAGGTTTTCTCTACGGCCCAGGACCGCTGGCTGGAGATAAGCTCTATCTCGAACGTTGAGGCTTTCCAGGCGAACAGGCTTAAGCTGAGGTATAAGAATAAAGAAGGAAAAAAGGAGCTTGCACACACCCTTAACGGAAGTGCACTTGCCCTGCCAAGAGTGCTTGCAGGGATACTTGAAAATTACCAGACCGAAGAAGGGATCAGAATTCCCGAAGTTTTAGTGCCTTACACAGGCTTCGACCTGATAGATTAAATTACCCGATCTTAAAAGCTAAACCACGCAATTTGTTATATTTACAATATGCGTGGTTTTCTTTTTATATGCGCCTTTTTGTTCGCCGGTTTCGGGAGCTTTGCTCAATCCGATCAGCTGGCAAAAAATTTCCTTGAAAAGGGGGAATATGAAAAGGCACTGAAAACCTACCAGGAGCTTGCCAAAGAAAACCCGGGAAACCCTGTTTTCTTCTACGGGATGGTTGCTGCTTATCAGCAGCTGGAAGACTTTAAAGCGGCAGAAGACCTGCTTCGGGAAAAGCTTCAGAATACCGCTAACAATCCCAATATACTTATCGAGATCGGGCATAATTTCGAGCTTCAGGACAAACTGGAAATGGCCGGTAAATTCTATGAGGAAGCGCTGAGTGTGATCGAAGCCCGGCCTAATTATGCATATGGTATTGCCCGCGGCTTTGAAAAGTACAATCTTCTGGATTATGCAGCCAGGTCTTATGAAAGAGGAATGATCCTTAGTCCTGACAGAAATTATAACCTTCAGTTGGCCAGAATATATGGGGAGCAGGGGAAGATTGAAGAGATGTTTCAGAGTTACCTGGACCTGATAGACGCCGACCCGAAATTCTTTGAGATCGCCAACCGGGAATTTGCAAGGTATATCACCGAAGACGGGGAAAGTGAGCCCAATACCATTTTCAGGAAACTTGTGCTTAAGAAAATGCAGAACAATCCTTCAATTTTATATAATGAGATGCTCAGCTGGCTTTTTGTTCAGCAGAAGGAATTCAGCAAAGCCTTTGCCCAGGAAAAAGCGATTTACAAAAGACAGGAACCCGGCTTGATGGATGCGGGGGGATTGCAGGCCATTCTCAACCTGGCGGTGATCGCCAAGAACGAGGGCGATAAAGCTGCGGCGAAAGAGATCGTGGAATACGTAATTGAAGAAACCCCTTCGGAAACCACCGTTCTGCAGGGCAGGCAATTTCTTATGAACCTCAAATCTGAAATGGCCGATGCCTCTAACCTTAAGGAAGTTGATGATGAATACCGGGAAATTCTCAATGAATTTGGTTATGATCTTAAGACGTTCCTGCTTCAGATAGATTATGCAAAATTCCTTGCTTTTAAAATGGACGACCCTACCCGCGCCGAGGAAATTCTGAAACAACTGGTAGAAAAGACCGAGAGCAACTTCCAAAAGGCGATCGCGAAAATGGCACTGGCCGATATTCTGGTGCTTCAGGAGAAATTCAATGAGGCACTTATATATTTTTCGCAGGTGCAGCATTTGGTGAAGAACAATGAACTGGCGCAGAGCGCAAGGTTTAAAGTGGCCAAGACCAGTTATTACAAGGGCGATTTCGCCTGGGCCAAAACCCAGCTGGATATACTGAAATCCTCCACTTCACAGCTAATTGCGAATGATGCCATGGAGCTGAGCCTTCTTATAGAGGATAACTCTATTGAAGATTCCACCCAGGTGGCCTTAAAGAAATATGCCAGGGCAGATCTTCTGGCCTTTCAGGAAAGGAATCAGGAAGCAATAGATATTTTAAGTGAGATCCTTTTAAATCATAAAGGGGAAAGCATTGAAGATGAGGCTTTGTTAAAACAGGCGAAGTTATACACTGCTGAAGGGGACTTCAGAAAGGCAGAAGCCAATTACCTGAAGATCATAGAATTCTTCGGGGACGATATTCTTGCCGATAACGCCACCTATTTTCTTGCAGAGCTTTATGCCCACCAGTTAGAACTTCCGGAGAAGGCAAAGCAGTATTACGAGCAAATTATCTTTAACTTTGCCGACAGTATTTATTTTGTGGAGGCGAGAAAGAGTTTTCGCCGCTTAAGAGGCGATGCTATCGAATAGCCTTCGCAAGATGTAAAAACAATAAATTTCCGCTTATGTATATATATAATGTTACCATAAACGTTCAGGAAGATATTCATGATAAATGGGTGAAATGGATGAAAGAGGAGCACATTCCCGATATGCTCAATACCGGAAAATTCACCAAAGCTTTAATGACCAGGGTGCTGGTACAGGAAGAAATGGGCGGGATCACCTATTCCGTTCAGTATACTGCTGAAAGTAAACAAATGCTTCAGCAATATTATATTGAAAACTCTGAGGAACTGCGTGAAAAGAGCAAGCCGTTTGAAGGCAAATTTGTGGCTTTCCGTACCGAGCTGGAAGTAGTGAGCGAACAATAAACCCGCCTTCCGCACCTAAAATCTACCGATGAAAAAACGATACAGGGGATATTCTTCCCGTAAACAGAATAACGATCCCAACTCAGTCAGGGCCAAAAAGCACCTGGGCCAGCATTTCCTCACCGACGAGAATATTGCGGCCAAGATAGCCGATACCCTGAGTTATGAGGGATATTCGAAAACCCTGGAAATAGGCCCCGGAATGGGGGTATTGACGAAATACCTTCTGAAAAAGGACACCGAGGTGCACGTGATAGAGATAGATACCGAGAGTGTGGCTTACCTGGGCGAAAATTACCCCGATCTTGAAGGAGCGATCCACGAACAGGATTTTTTGAAATACGACCTGAGTAAGATCTTTGGGGAAGCGCCTTTTGCTGTAATAGGGAACTTTCCCTATAACATCTCGACCCAGATCGTTTTTAAAGTGCTGGCACAAAGGGACCGGATTCCTGAATTCTCAGGGATGTTCCAGAAAGAGGTAGCTCAAAGAATTTGTGAAAATAAGGGGAGTAAAGCCTATGGGATCCTTTCGGTCCTGACCAAGGCATTTTATGAAACCGAATACTTATTTACCGTTCCGCCTTCAGTCTTTAATCCCCCGCCAAAAGTAGATAGTGGAGTTTTAAGGCTGAAAAGAAAGGAAAATTATAGCCTGCCTTGTGATGAAGCCCTGTTTTTCAGAATTGTGAAAATGGCCTTTCAGCAACGGCGTAAAACTTTAAGGAATAGCTTAAAATCTATGAATTTACCCGATAATTTGAGGGAAGATGCTATATTTGGGCAACGTCCGGAGCAACTTAGCACAGATGAATTTATTGAGTTGACCTTAAAAATTCAGCCTTATGCAATTTCAGATCAGCAGTGAACTAATAGACAAAATAAAGTTTCTCGTTGAAGAAAAGAACAACGATGAGCTTTTGTTGCATCTTGAAGATGTTCACCACGCTGATATTGCTGAGATCCTTACCGAACTATCCCTTGAGGAGGCCACTTACCTTGTAAAACTTCTTGACAGTCAGAAAACGGCTGAAGCTCTTATGGAGCTTGAAGAAGGTGTAAGGGAAAGGATTCTGGAAACCCTTTCGGCCAAAGAGATCGCGGGAGAGCTGGAAGAGATGGACACCGATGACGCGGCCGATATCATCTCTGAACTTCCACCCGACAGGCAACAGAATGTAATTGCCGAGATCCAGGACGAGGAACACGCCGATCATATTGTAGAGCTGCTTAGGTATGACGAAGATTCTGCCGGGGGGCTGATGGCAAAGGAGCTGGTAAAGGTCAATGAGAACTGGAGCGTTACCGGCTGTATGAGTGAGATGCGGGCCCAGGCCGAGAATGTGACCCGCGTGCATTCTATTTACGTGGTAGACGACAAGAACAGGCTAAAGGGAAGGCTTTCGCTGAAAGACCTGCTTACCGCACCAAGCCACGCCAATATCAGGGACATCTATATTCCGAATGTAGATTATGTGAATGTGCATACCGAAGGGGAAGAAGTGGCGAGGCTTATGCAGAAATATGACCTGGAAGCCATTCCCGTGGTCGATGAAATGGGGCGTCTTGTTGGGCGTGTAACCATTGATGATATTGTAGACTTTATCAAGGAAGAGGCAGAGAAAGATTACCAGATGGCTGCCGGTATCTCTGAAGATGTGGAAGCCGATGATAATATTTTCAAACAAACCCGTGCGAGATTGCCCTGGTTGCTTATCGGGATGTTCGGGGGCCTTGGAGCAGCAAGTATTATTGCAGGCTTTGAGACTATAATGATCACCTTTCCTAAACTGCTGATTTTTGTGCCGCTTATTCAGGCAACGGCCGGAAATGTTGGGGTGCAGTCCAGCGCCATCGTGGTACAGGGACTTGCCAACGGCAGTCTGAGAGATAATATTATAGGCAGGCTTTTAAAGGAATGTTCTCTTGCTCTTGTTAACGGAATATCTATAGCCATAATCGTATTTATAATCAGTACCTACTTTTTCGGGACCACTTATACCGAATCTGTGAGTATCGGGATCGCCCTGATCTCCGTGATCATTTTGGCAGCGCTTATAGGTACTTTTATTCCTATTATCCTGAATAAAAACAACATAGATCCTGCGGTTGCCACGGGACCATTTATTACCACCAGTAATGATGTTTTCGGGATCCTTACCTATTTCCTTATAGCAAAGGCCATTCTCGGCTTTTAAAGGCTTCCCGCTTCCCATAATTAAAATCATTACTTATCTTTGCTGATTGGTTTTGTAAGAATCAGCTATGCACCTATTCAACTATAGCAGTACCTTCAGAACGGCAATTACAGGCGATACTCCTCTTTGACGTTTCAGATTATATTTGGGTTAAAAGGCTGATGAAAGTGTCGGTTTTTTAAGCTTATGGTATGCTTTATGCGGAGGGATCGCCTGATGCTGAGGAATTGCAGTATCCAGACAACGGAAAATTATTTTAATAATTAAATTTAAAAAATGATCATTTTACACGCCGATACCAATCACCCTACGTTGATGAAACAACTGGCAGATGCCGGTCATCATAATATTGAGGGGTATCAGCAAAGCAGAGAAGAGACATTAGAAAATCAACATTTGTACGACGGGATCGTGATCCGAAGCCGATACACGATAGACCGTGAATTTATTGATGCCGCACCAAACCTTAAATTTATAGCCAGGGTTGGAGCCGGTCTGGAAAACATAGATGTGGAGTATGCTGAGAAGCAGGGCGTAAAGCTTTTTTCGGCTCCTGAAGGGAACCGGAATGCAGTTGGGGAACATACCCTGGGAATGCTGCTTTCACTGTTCAATAAGCTCAATAAGGCAGACCGGGAGGTTCGTGACGGGCTCTGGCATCGTGAAGAGAACCGCGGAGTGGAGCTTGACGGAAAGACCGTGGGGATCCTCGGATACGGAAATATGGGGAAAGCCTTTGCTAAAAAACTCAGAGGGTTTGATGTTGAGGTACTTTGCCATGATATTAAAGATGGTGTAGCCGATGAGAACGCGAAACAAGTAGGTTTTGAAGAGTTCTGCGAGAAAGTAGATGTGATAAGCCTGCATACTCCCTGGACTCCGGAGACAGACCAGATGATCAATAAAGAGTTTATTTCGGGAATTAAAAAACCTTTCTGGTTCATCAATACTGCCAGAGGTAAGAATGTGGTGACCGAAGATCTTGTGGAGGCTCTTAAGAACGGAAAAGTTCTGGGGGCTGGACTCGATGTCCTTGAATATGAGAAGGCCTCTTTCGAGAGTTTGTTCGCTAACAAGAAAAATGTAGCCGTTAGTGCTGCAGAGCCGGTTCCTGAAGCGATGAGGGAGCTTATGTTCCTTCAAAATGTGATCCTGAGTCCTCACGTGGCCGGGTGGACCACCGAATCTCACGAAAGGCTTGCCACTGTGATCGCTCAAAAGATCATTGGAGAATTCGGGGAAGGTGATGAGAAATAAGACTTGTTGAATGTTACCTATAGAAAACCCTGCCTTTTGGCGGGGTTTTTATTTTCTATATTTGAAGGACTTACTAACTAATTTAACAAAACAATGAAGAAAAGAGTGACAGGGATTGGAGGTGTTTTCTTTAAATCTCAGGATCCCGATGCCGCAAAAGACTGGTACAGGAAACATCTTGGTTTTAATACTGATCAATGGGGGTGTACTTTTTGGTGGATCGATGAGAATGGAAATAAATGTTCCACGCAATGGAGTCCCTTTAAGAAGGACACCGATTATTTTGAACCTTCACAAAAGGAATTTATGATGAATTTCAGGGTGGAAAATCTTGACGAGCTGCTGGAAACCTTGAAATCTGAAGGAGTAAAGGTGATCGATAATACAGAATCTTATGATTATGGGAAATTCGGCTGGATCGTAGACCCGGAGGGCAATAAGATTGAATTATGGGAGCCTAATGATGAGGTTTTTCTAAAGGAGTAGAGTGGTTTAAATTGTAGATTTACAGGTCTTTGCAACACTATGACAAACTTTTGGTAACATTTTAGAAACAGTTAAACCTTTTCTGCTTTTTAAATTTGTCGAAAATTTGAAGGAAACCGGCTGTTTCAGCCTTGGTTTAGTCGAAAAAGAGATGGAAAAGAAGAAGGTTTTAGTGTTATGTGCGGGCAATTCCAGTAGAAGTCAGATGGCAGAAGCCTACCTGAGGCTTTTTGGATACAATCGTGCTTTATATTACAGTGCCGGGATACGAAAGGAAGGGGTTAACCCCAGGGCGAAGGCCATTATGCAGGAAGACGGGATTAATATCTCTGACCAATCCTGTAAACTGCTTTCGGAGTATGCTAACAGGAAATTCGATTATATAATAAGCCTTTGTAATGAGGTGAAAGATATTTGTCCGGAAGGCCTGTTCAGCGGTTGTGTGCATTTACATTCAGCCTTCAGGGATCCCGATGATGTAAAGGGAAGCGAACAAAAGATATACAATGCTTACCGCGAAAGCAGGGATGACATTAAGAAGTTCTGCCGGCGGTTTGTCACAAATCACTTATAAAAAATAAGCCCTTTGAAATTTCAAAGGGCTTATTTTTGATTTAGCCTAAACTGCTTAATTCTATTAACGCCGATTTTATGGGCTCTTCACCTTCCAGCGCTTCAAAAGACATGTTTTTCACCAAAGGATCTGCGAGGCTCATAACCATAATAAAGGCCACATCGTCTCTTGAGATCTCACCTCTTTCATTCAGTTTCTTAGCGACTTTCACCTTGGCAAGGCCAAGATCATCGGTTAGAGCGCCAGGTTGAACAATGGTGAATGGAACTCCGCTTTCCCTTAGGTAATCGTCGGCTGCTTTCTTTGCTTCTAAATAATGTTCCAGACCTTCTACCTGTGAAGGATCGTCGGTGCCCATAGCGCTTAACATTATAAATTTTTTAACCTTGGCCTTCTTGGAAGCGTCAATTAGTTTTTTAGCCCCTTCTTCGTCTACGGCTGTGGTTTTGTCAGGACCGGTCTTACTCCCGGAACCTGCCGCGAATATCACTTTGTCTATTCCCTTAAGGGCGTGATCAACTTCACCTTCGAGATCGGCAAGCACACTGCTTACGCCCATATCATCAAAGACCTGTTTCTGCTCTTCCTTTCTTATCATTGCAACCGGGTGGAAGCTCTGTGAGCTGTTAAGAATTTCGATTATTCTCTTTCCTGTGTGTCCGGTTGCCCCTGCAATTAATATCTTTTCCATTGCTTTATTTTTCTGATTTAATCTTTACAGGAATATAAGCATAGCGCTTAAAATTGCCTAAGACCAATTCAAGAATAACAATATATTAACAGGAGGCTTAATTTGGCTTAGCGTTATTATGTCTTTGCTCGAGTTCTTTTTGAAGTTCTTCCATTACTGGTTTGACCGTGCTTTCAGGAAGATCGGCAATTCTTATGTACATCAAGCCGTCTACGGCATTGTTGAACAGCGGGTCTACATTAAAGGCAACCACTTTTGCGTTTTGCTTGATATACTTTTTAATTAGCACCGGAAGGCGCAGGCTTTCAGGCTCTATTTCGTCAATAAGTTTATCAAATTTGTTGAGATCGGCTTCTTTATCGTCAAAAACAAAATCCTTGTCGGCATCCTTCAGCTTCACCTTAAATTCCTTTTTCGGTCTTACATATTGCGCAACATAAGGATCGTAATAATGTGATTTCATAAACTCTATCATCAGCGATTTTGAGAAGTTAGAGAACTTGTTGCTGATACTTACTCCGCCAATCAGGTATTTATGCTCCGGAAAACGAAGGGTGCAATGCACAATCCCTTTCCACAGAAGGAAGAGAGGCATTGGTTTTTGCTGATATTCCTTAATGATGAAGGCTCTTCCCATTTCTATAGATTTGCTCATCATATCATAAAGTTCAGGCTCGAAGCGAAAAAGGTCCTGCAGGTAAAAACCTTTAATTCCGTGTTCCTTAAAGATCTCGGCACCCATACCCATTCTGTAGGCGCCGGCAACTTTTTTGGCCTCGTTGTCCCAGAGCACCAGATGGTAGTAATAATCATCAAATTGGTCCAGGTCTGTTGCATTGTTGGTTCCCTCTCCTATCTCTCTGAAGGTGATTTCCCGAAGCCTCCCCAGTTCGTTCACGATATTGGGAATGATTTCTTTTTTTGCCAGGAAGACTTCATAGTTCTTACTGCTAAGCAGTCTTTTATCCAGTTTCCTGCAGGTTTCCACTTCCTGCTCCATAAGGCTCTGGCTGGTCTCTAAAGCGATCTTTTGCGGCGCTTTGGGAAGTTTCAGGCTTTTCGGGATCTTTTCAAAAAGCTTTTTTCGTTCAAAGACATTTGCCAGCATATAGGTCTTCCTGCGCAGGAAAGCCGTGAAGGCTTCAAGATTGCTGTGTTCTGCCTGATCTTCAACCGAAATTGGCAGGCCTATTCTAACCTTTATCTTTCTTCTTTTCTGCGAAAGCATTTCGCTCGGAAGCTTGGCTGTTCTTAACACATCGCTCATAGAAGCCAGCCTGTAGAAGAAGGTGCTGTTCTTGGCGTGAAAATATATGGGTACCACGGGGACCTTGGCTTTTTGGATAAGCTTCATCGCCACCGGCTCCCAGGGTTTGTCTACGATTACTCTCTGATCCTTATAGGTTGAAACCTCTCCTGCAGGAAACATTCCCAGGGCCTTGCCCTCCCTAAGGTGTGCTATGGCCTGCTTCATCCCTGCAAGACTGGACCTTGCTTCTTTATGATCTTCAAAAGGGTTTACGGGCATTATGTAAGGCCTGAGCGGATCCAGCCTGTGAAGCAAAAAGTTTGCGATCACCTTATAGTCTTCCCGCTGATTAAGCAGTAACTTCATAAGGATCATCCCGTCTATTCCACCTAACGGGTGATTGGAAACAGTGATGAATGGCCCGGTTTTGGGAATACGTTTGAGGTCTTTTTCGGGAATCTCGAAGTCTATTTCAAAGCCTTCCAGGATGGAATCTATAAATTCTGTTCCCTTCAGCTCTTTACGCTTCTGATACTCCTTGTTAAGTTTTGAAAGCCTGGTGGTCCTTAAGACCACCCATCCCAGAGAAGTCCCTAAAAAGCCGAATTTCTCCAAATTCATAACTTTCGCTACTTCCTTGGCGCTTACTATTCCCATTAATTTTTAGATTGGTTTCTAACAAAGATAAGAATTAGAACGAATCACTAATTTCGGGTCACGATCTGAACAGTATCCCGAGTGATTTGCTTAAGAAGCACCTCTTTGTCCTTTTCCAGTTCTTTAATAGCGGCCTCATTGAAATGCCTGATGGTATAAAGGGAAACCCCGGTATTGAATTTCACCCTGAACCTGGCTTTTAAGTGTTGCAACAGTTTCTCGAGTTGGTTGAACCTGTTATCTACACATACCGAAAAACTGATGGCAGAATTCTGAATGAGGTCTACCTTCATCTGGTATTGATGAAAAAGCCTGAAAATATCACTGATATTCTCTTCTACCATAAAACTGAAGTCCAGTGAAGATAAGGAGATCAGGACCTGGCCTTTTTTTACGATGAAGCAGGGGATGCTCGGTTCTATTCCCCATCCCTGGTGTACTGCCGTACCCTCGCTTTCGGGGTCTGTAAATGGCTTTACGTAAAGCGGTATTTCTTTTCCCTTTAAAGGTTGAAGTGTTTTCGGGTGGATAACCGAAGCCCCATAAAAAGCAAGTTCAATGGCTTCTTCGTAGGATATTTTCTTTAACAGTTCCGTCTTTTTGAAAACCCTGGGGTCGGCATTTAAAACCCCGGGGACGTCTTTCCATATCGTTACGCTTTCGGCATTCAGGCAATAAGCAAAGATCGCAGCCGAATAGTCACTCCCTTCTCTTCCCAGGGTGGTGGTGAAATTGTCGGTATCGGTTCCTATAAACCCCTGGGTGATATTCACCTCTTCACGGTTTATGTCCCTGCTAATGCGCTCCTGTGTCTCTTCCCAGTCTACTTTGGCATCACGGTAGGTGTCGTCGGTTTTTATGTAATTCCTGGCGTCTATCCAGTTATTTTTGAATCCTTTTTCATTAAGAAATTCACTGACTATGCAGGTAGAGACCAGTTCTCCGTAATTAACCACCTGGTCATAAACAAAATCGTAACGGGTGGATTTATTGTGTTCCAGAAAATTCTCCAGTTCTGCGAAGAAATCTCTTACCAGCCGGAAAACCGGGGCTTCCGGATTAGAAAATAAGTTTGAGATCAGGTCCAGGTGGAAATCTCTGACCTGGTTTAAACTTGAAGGAATTTTTCCTGTATCCAGGTAATCCTGGACCACCACTTCCAGTGCATTGGTGGTCTTTCCCATCGCTGAGATAACAATCAGCTTATTATGGTTCCCTGTCTTATCTAATACATTCAGTACATTCTTTACTCCTTCCGCATCTTTCACGGAAGCTCCTCCAAACTTGTATACTTTCATTCCTCTTTTTCGATATTTTCCTGGATACCGGATTCATCCATATGAACAGTGTACCAGTTCTTTTTAACATCGGCACCAGTATTTTCATAAAACTGGATGGCATTCTTGTTCCCTTCTGAAACCACCCACTCCAGTCTTTTAACGTTATTTTCGTGGGCGTATTTTACTACACGCTGGTAGAGTGCGCCACCAAGACCGGTACCACGCATAGATTCTCTTACAATAAGGTCTTCCAAATGAACTGTGCGTCCTTTCCAGGTAGAAAACCTGTAATACACCAGTGCCATTCCTTCGATCTTTCCTTTAACTTCAGCTACAAAGCACTTAAAGTTATGGTTGTAGAAACCTTCTTCTTCCAGGTCTTCCACGGTAATCTCCACCTGGTCTGCTGCATTCTCGTATGCGGCCAGTTCATTTATCAGTTCAAGCACCTGGGGCATATCTTCCCGCCTTGCTTCGCGTATAGTATAGTCCATAAGAATGTTTGTTTACAACAAAAATAGGCATTGGTTTTCAATAAATGCCTTAAAGTAAAGTTAGCGTTTTGAGGAAAGGAACTTTTTCATTGCCTCTTCATCCATTTGTACCGTACACCAGTCTTCAAAAACAGTGGCGCCGCTACGCTCATAGAATTCCTTTGCCGGGGTGTTCCAGTCCAGCACCACCCATTCGGTTCTTTTAACCCCTGCTTCTTCAGCGTATTCTATCACCTTTGTATAAAGGGCATTTCCAAGGCCTTTTCCCCTGTATGCCTCTCTCACGATGAGATCTTCCAGATGTACTGTTTTTCCTTTCCAGGTAGAATATCTAAAGTAGATGAGCGCCATCCCCTGGATCTTACCCTCAAGTTCGGCTACAAAGCACTTAAAGGAAGGGTTTTCGCCGAATCCATCGCGTATAAGGTCTTCAGCACTTATAATTACGGCATCGGGTTCTTTTTCAAAAACGGCAAGCTCTTTTATGAGTTCGAGAACTGCAGGCATATCTTCTTTGGTTGCAGGGCGTATAACAGGTTTCATATTTATTATTTTTTTCAAATTTAAGCAATGCAAGACATTATTAACGAAAACGTTGTAGTAAGTGTAAAATTTGAATATTTTTGACCTGAAAACTTACACTTTTGCTAGATGGCTAGAAAAAATCAGACTTTAGGGGAATTTATAATAGAAAATCAATCTGCCTTCCCTTATTCTTCAGGAGAACTCTCCAGATTAATCAACTCCATAAGACTTGCGGCCAAGGTGGTGAACCACGAGGTGAATAAAGCCGGCCTGGTGGATATAACCGGGGCTTACGGCGAGACAAATATCCAGGGTGAAGACCAGCAAAAACTGGATGTGTATGCCAATAATAAATTCATACAAACCCTTACCAACCGTGAGATAGTTTGCGGGATCGCTTCAGAAGAGAACGATGAGTTTATAACCATAGAGGGGTGCAATAAAGACCATAAGAACAAATACGTGGTGCTGATGGATCCCCTGGACGGAAGTTCAAATATCGATGTGAACGTTTCGGTAGGAACCATTTTTTCTGTTTACAGGAGGATCACGCCAATAGGGACACCGGTTAAAAAGGAAGACTTTCTGCAACCCGGAAATCAGCAGGTGGCTGCGGGCTATATTATCTACGGAACTTCAACAATGCTTGTATACACCACAGGACATGGGGTGAACGGTTTTACACTTAACCCCGCTTTAGGATCCTGGTATCTCTCCCATCCCGATATGTATTTCCCTGAAGACGGTAAGATATATTCCATTAATGAAGGGAATTATGTGCATTTCCCACAAGGGGTTAAGGATTATATCAAATACTGCCAGGAAGAGAAAGACGACAGGCCGTATACTTCCAGGTATATAGGTTCTATGGTGTCTGATATTCACAGAAATATGATAAAGGGAGGGATATTTATGTACCCGAGTATCTCGCAGGCCCCGAATGGAAAATTGCGTTTGCTTTACGAATGCAACCCGATAGCTTTTATTACAGAGCAGGCCGGAGGTAAGGCCAGTGATGGCTTTAAAAGGATTATGGATATTCAGCCAACCGAATTACATGAGCGAACCCCGTTTTTCTGCGGGAGTAAAAATATGGTCGAAAAAGCTGAAGAATTTATGCGAAAAGGAAAAAACTAATCCTGTTCCTTTTCCAGTAAATATCTGTAGTCCTCAAAATTAAGCTGTCCGCTAAAGATCTGAATGGAACGTTCTATGATTCCTTCGGAAGCCTGGCTTGAAAAACCGAGGCCAATGGCATAACGTTTTATAAGTTCAGTCTCCTCCTCATCTATCTGATGATCAGCAAAAATGATCTTGAAAAGGTCGTGAAGTCTTTCCAATCTTCTTTCTACACTATTAGAGGCGGTGATGGGAAAAGCAGTAGGATTCTTGATCACCTTTTGATATTCCTCCTGGCTGATGTCCAGTTTTCTTGCAAATTTTTTCAACTGGGCTTCTTCTTCAGGATTTATTGCCCCGTCTATAGATGCCAGGTTTACAATAGCAGCAAAGTGGCTTAAATTGCGTAGATGCTCTCCTGAGCCAAAAAGATCTGAAAATGACATTTTATAAGATTTTATTGTACAAATATAGATAAAGAAGAATCTATTTTTCATCAAAATTTCTTTAAAATCTCATATTCTCCACAATCGCTAATCTTTTCTTAATCCCTTTTAAAAGCCTTGCAATTTGAGTAATTTCATCAGGAAGCCCGATAGAAAATGATGAAAACGCCCTTACTGGTATTTAATAAAAAAGGAATTTACTGCGAAGCAGCCGATGTCTATCTGGACCCCTGGAAACCCGTTAATAAGGCCATAATTTCTCACGGCCACGCCGACCATTCCCGGTGGGGACACAAGAAATATATTACCCATCACAGCAATGTACCTATCATAAAACACAGGCTTGGGGAAATTAAGGTTTCGGGGATGGAATGGGGAGAAACCTTCCATATAAACGGCGTGAAATTCTCCCTGCATCCGGCCGGTCATATTATTGGCTCTTCCCAGATAAGGGTTGAGCACCGGGGAGAGGTTTGGGTCTTTACGGGAGATTATAAGACCGAAGACGATGGCGTGGCGGTACCATACGAGCCTGTGAAATGTCATACTTTTATTACCGAATGCACCTTTGGATTGCCGGCTTTTAAGTGGCAGCCACAGGCTGAAGTTTTTAAGGAGATCAACGGCTGGTGGGAACAGAACCGGAAGGATGGGAGAACTTCGGTGTTATTCGGGTATTCTCTTGGAAAAGCCCAGCGACTGCTGAAACACCTGGATACATCTATAGGAAAGGTCTATACCCACGGAGCCATTGAGAATATGACCGAAGTATTACGGAACCAGGCAGATTTTCCGCAAACCACAAGAATTACCGGCGATGTCAGCAAGAAAGAAATAAAAGGGAATATGGTAATAGCTCCACCCAGCGCCCACGGTTCTGTGTGGATAAAGAAGATGGTGCCTTATGTTACCGCTTCTGCAAGTGGCTGGATGACCTTCAGGGGTGCCCGAAGAAGAAGGGCTATAGACCGCGGGTTTGTACTTTCCGATCATTGTGACTGGCAGGGATTGCTCTCGTCCATTAAAGCGACGGAAGCCGAGAAGGTGATATGCACCCACGGCTATACCGATATCTTCTCGAGATACCTTGCAGAACAGGGCTATGATGCCCGTACCGAAGCCACACAGTTTGAAGGCGAGACCGGCGAACTGGAAGCGAAGTCTGAAAAAGAAAAGGAAGCTGAAAAATGAAAAGATTCGCCGAACTCATAAAGACCCTGGACAGCACCAATAAAACCACCCTTAAGGTGGAGGCCCTTGCAGAATACTTCAGGACAGCACCCGATAAGGACAAGGTCTGGACAATTGCCGTGCTTTCGCACAGGCGCCCGCCGCGGCCGGTAAATACTACTCTTATGAGAGAATGGGCTTCAGAACTGGCCAATATCCCTCTATGGCTTTTCGAGGAATCCTATCATATTGTTGGAGACCTGGCAGAGACCATAGCCCTGGTAATTCCGCCGGCAGAAGGATCTTCAGAGAAAAGCCTGAACCAGTTCCTGCAGGAGATCATAGACCTGAAGCCGAAGAGAGAGGAAGGGAAAAAGGAATATTTACACCAGAACTGGCGGGAGCTTAATTATTATGAGCGCTTTGTCTTTACCAAGCTCATCACCGGCAGTTTCAGGATTGGGGTAAGCCAGAAACTTATGACCCGCGCACTTTCAAGAGCTACCGGGATCGATGAGGATATCCTGGCCTATAAGATGATGGGAAACTGGAACCCGGCAAGGACCACTTTCACCAAGCTTATTCTTGAGGAAAATGAAGAGGATTATTTGTCCAAACCCTACCCGTTCTACCTTGCCTACGCTATAGAAGATAAGGTGGAAGAACTTGGGGACGTTTCCGAATGGAGTGCTGAGCATAAATGGGATGGCATAAGATCTCAGGTGATCATCCGCAATGATGAGGTGTTTGTATGGAGCCGGGGGGAAGAACTGGTGACCGATAAATATCCCGAATTTGAGGATTTTGCAGGAGTGATCCCGAATGGAACAGTTATAGATGGCGAGATCCTTCCATATCCCAAGGGGGAGATCGGGACCTTTAAAGATCTCCAGACAAGGATCGGGAGAAAGAAGGTTTCCAAAAACCTGCTGAAGAAGATACCCGTGATCCTGAAAGCTTACGATGTACTGGAATGGGACGGTGAAGATATAAGGCAATCGGCCTTTAAAGAGAGAAGGGATATTTTGCATAAGCTTTACGCCGAAATCTCTACGGAAGAACTGCCGTTTCATTTATCACATAATATCACCTTCGAAACCTGGGAGGAAGTGGCAGAAGAAAGGGAAAGGGCACGCGAAGAGAAATCGGAAGGCCTGATGCTGAAGCGTCTGGATTCGCCTTACCTGGTTGGCAGGAAAAAGGGTGACTGGTGGAAGTGGAAGACAGATCCTCTCACGGTAGATGCGGTGCTCACCTATGCGATGCGAGGCCACGGAAGGCGTAGCAATTTATTTACCGATTATACCTTCGGACTTTGGGACGATGAAAGACAGGAGCTGGTGACCTTTGCAAAGGCGTATTCCGGCCTTACCGATGCTGAATTCCGAAAGCTGGATGCGTGGATCAAGAAGAACACCCTTGAGCGTTTCGGGCCGGTGAGAAGTGTGACTCCCCACCAGGTTTTTGAGATCGCCTTTGAGGGGATAGCAGAATCTAAACGCCATAAAAGCGGTGTTGCAACGCGTTTCCCGAGAATATTAAGGTGGCGTACAGACAAGAACATTCACGAGGCTAATACTTTAGAGGAATTGAAGGCGCTTATTCCTTAAAAGAAAGATTTCTCCTTCCCTTTCTAAGGGAAGGTGTTCCGGGCTTCGGGAGCTGCCCGGAACGGAAGGGTTAAATTCAAATTATGAAAAAGAATATACATAATCGTAAGTCGTTAAAATCAAAAAGGCGGGATCTGAGAAAAAGATTGACCCCGGCCTAGGCCTTTTTGTGGAAGCAATTGCCAAACCGAAAATTTGAAGGCAGGAAATTCAGAAGACAACACAGCATTAAAAATTATATCGTTGATTTTTACTGTCCTGAAGAAAAGGATTCAAAAAGGGATCTTGAATTACAACAGCTGGGCTTTACTGTTCTTAGATTTGAAAATAAAATGGTCTTCGATTTTTTGCATCGGTTTTAAATGAGATAAAGAAAAGCTTCAGGAATAAAGGAATATAAAAGATAACCACCCCGCCCTTTGGGCACCCCTCCTTATAAAGGAGGGGAAAAGAATATGAACAGGAAAGAACTAATAGGGCTTGCCGAAACCTGGTTTGAAGACCGGGGCTGGAAGCCTTTTGCTTTTCAGAAGCAAACCTGGAACGCTTTTCTCAGCGGGAAACACGGTCTGCTGAATGCGCCTACCGGGAGCGGGAAGACCTATGCGCTCTGGGTTCCCATAGTTCTGAATTATATAAAAAACAATCCCAATTACAGGGAATCTTATAAGAAAGGGCTGAAGGCGATCTGGATCACCCCTTTAAGGGCACTTTCTGTAGAGATAGAGCAGGCTGCGACCCGTTTTGCTGAAGAAATGGGTACGGGCTTCAGTGTTGGAATAAGAACCGGGGACACTCCCCAAAAAGACCGTGCGGCCCAGAAACGCTCTATGCCGGACCTGTTGATCACCACACCGGAGAGTCTGCATTTACTGCTCTCTTCAAAAAATTATCACAGGTTGTTTAAGGATCTTGATGCTGTGGTGGTGGATGAGTGGCACGAGTTGCTTGGTACCAAACGAGGCGTGCAGGTCGAGCTGGGGCTGTCAAGATTAAAAAGTATTTCAAAAGACCTTCGGATCTGGGGAATTTCAGCAACTATCGGGAACCTTCAGCAGGCCCGTGAAGTTTTGCTTGGTCCGGGTTCCGAAGCCTTAAAAAATTCAAAGCTCATAAGGGCGAAGCTGAAGAAAAAGATCAGGGTGAAATCCATAATTCCCGATAAAATGGAAAAGTTCCCCTGGCGGGGACATTTGGGATTGCATTTGATCGATGAGGTTGTTCCCATTATAAAGAATTCCCGGACAAGCTTGATCTTTACCAATACCAGGTCTCAGTGCGAGCTCTGGTTTCAGAAGCTGATGCATAAATATCCCGAGTTTGCGGGAGAGGTGGCGATGCATCACGGCAGCATTAACAGGGAAACCCGGCTTTGGGTGGAGCAGGCCATCAGGAACGAAAACCTGAAGGCGGTGGTCTGTACTTCCAGTCTTGACCTGGGGGTGGATTTTGCGCCGGTGGAGACCATCATCCAGATTGGCGGGCCCAAGGGTGTTGCCAGGTTCCTGCAAAGGGCGGGAAGAAGCGGTCACCGGCCCGGGGAGGAAAGCCTCATTTATTTCCTGCCCACTCACGCGATCGAATTAATCGAGGCTTCGGCCCTTCAGAAAGCGGTTCAGAAAACCGCCGTGGAAGACCGGATCCCTTACCTGATGAGCTTTGATGTCTTGGTACAGTATCTCACGACACTCGCCGTTTCCGACGGTTTTTTTCCGAAGGATATCTATCCTGAGATCAAATCCACCTTTTGTTTCCACGGAATTACCGAAGAGGAATGGCGATGGCTCCTGAATTTTATCACTAAGGGAAGTCAGAGCCTGCAGGCCTATGACGAATATAAGAAAGTGGAGATCGAGGAAGACGGGAGGTTCAAAGTGAACAACCGCGGGGTTGCAATGCGGCACAGGTTGCAGATAGGCACCATAGTGAGCGATGCGATGCTGGGAGTAAAATACCTGAAAGGCGGATATATTGGTACTATAGAAGAATGGTTTATTTCCAAACTTAATCCCGGAGATGTCTTCACCTTTGCCGGACGCAACCTGGAATTGGTTCGTATCAAGAATATGCAGGTGCTGGTGAAAAGGTCTAAAAAGAAGACCTCGAAAGTGCCAAGCTGGATGGGCGGGCGAATGACCTTTTCTGCCCGGATGAGTGAGCTTTTGCGGGAAGAAATGTATGCTGCCGCGGCATCGGTAGGAAAGTCTTCGGCTAAAGTGAATGAAGAACTCAGCGCTTTAAAGCCCATTCTGGAAAAACAGAAGAAGGAATCGATTATCCCAAAAGAGAATGAATTTTTGATCGAAACTTTTAAAACCCGTGAAGGCTACCACGCTGTTTTTTATCCTTTTGAAGGCCGGTTCGTACACGAAGCGCTGGGAAGCCTGCTGGCTTACAGGATAAGCCTGCTCTCGCCCATAAGCTTTTCCATTGCCTTCAATGATTACGGATTCGAACTGCTTTCAGACCAGGAGATAGATATGCAGCAGGTACTGGATAACGATCTTTTTACTGCGGAATTCCTGATGGATGACCTTTATAAAAGCCTGAATGCTACCGAAATGGCCCGAAGGAAGTTTCGAGATATCGCGGTTATTGCCGGGCTGGTCTTTACGGGCTATCCCAATAAATTGGTGAAGAGTAAGCATCTTCAATCGAGCTCCCAGCTTATTTTCAGTGTTTTTAAGGATTATGAGGAAGATAACCTTTTATACTTGCAGGCTTTCCGGGAAACATTTGAGCATCAGCTGGAGGAAGGTAGGCTCAGGATGGCTTTGGAAAGGATCAATGCCCAGAAGATCGTATGGCGAAATTGTGAAAAACCGACGCCTTTTTCATTTCCTATCATTACCGACAGGCTTCGGGAGAAGTTGTCTTCAGAAAAGCTGGAAGACCGCATCAGGCGAATGATGAAACAGCTGGAGAAATAGTTATTTCTTCAGGGTCCTGTTTACATAATTCCGGACGATCTCTGTGGTCACTCCGAACATCACGTGAGCGAAAAGTTCATTCAGCTGCATCCTTATAGGAATATCTTTGGGCTTGGACTCGAGCCCGAGGAATGGCAATGAAGTTTCGTGGGTAGAGATCCAGGTCGAGCTGCCCAGGATCACACCTTCGCCTATATTCAGATGATCCTTATCCTTTTTTCCGTAGCCGTAGGCAGCGCCAATACTCGCTCCAATAGGAAAGTTCACCATCTGTTCTGCGAGGGCTTCATTATGACTGCTAATAGGCGTACCTGTCATCTTAATGGAAAGGTCGTCCAGGATCTTGATCTGGGCCGATCTTTCTTCCACCTTTCTGACGGGGAGGTATTGTTCAATGAGCGATTTTACGGCGGTCCCTGCAAGCCCGCCAATAAATCCGGAGATGAGCCCCCTGCTGGTATTTGAGGCCAGACTATCTTTCTGAAAGAAGCTTGGTGATTCCATAAGTGTTTGATTTGCAATATTAAAGCTATTTAATCCCCTCTTTAATTACAATGATTTAACAAGTATTTAGGAGGGCTAAATGAAATTTGATAAATTTAGGCTATGACCAAAAAACTGAACATAGCAATTATACAGGCCAACCTTAAATGGGAGGATGCCAAAGAGAACAGGAGTTTTTTCAGCAGGGAGATCGATGCTCTTTCTGATAATGTCGAATTGATCGTGCTTCCCGAAATGTTTACCACCGGTTTTAGTATGAATGCAAAGGCTCTTGCTGAAGAGACTAACGGGGAAACATTTCTTTGGATGAAGGAAATGGCCAAAAGAAAAGATGCTGCTATCACCGGAAGTGTGATCATCACCGAGAATGGTAATTATTATAACAGGCTGTTCTTTATGTTTCCAGATGGGAGCTACAAGATCTATGATAAACGTCACACCTTTACCCTTGCCAAAGAAGACCTGACCTATACAGCCGGAGTCGAAAGGCTGATCGTGGATTATAAAGGCTGGAGAATTTGTCCGTTGGTTTGTTATGATCTCCGTTTTCCCGTGTTTTCAAGGAACACCGAAGATTACGATATTCTAATATATGTTGCCAACTGGCCTAAAAAACGCATAGTTGCCTGGGACACCCTGTCAAAAGCCCGTGCTATTGAAAATATGTCTTATGTTATAAGTGTTAACAGGACCGGAAAAGACGGGAACGGGGCCGAATATAACGGGCATTCGGCCGTTTATGACTATTTGGGAGAGTGTATCACAGAGCCTGAGCGTGAGGAAAGCTTTGTTCAGGAACTGGCCCTGGAAAAAGAAGCATTGATAAACGCCAGAAACAAGTTTAAGTTCCTTCAGGATCGCGACGAATTCAGTCTAAAATAATACTCTGGTTGATGTCCCAGTTCGCACGAACTTCAAGGGTGTCATTAAAATATTCTATGCGTTCCGGTTGTCTTTTCTTCAGATAATCTCCCGTATCCCATTTTTGATTTTCATTTTTATCAAAGATGATCCGAACAAGGAATTTTCCGGGCTTCATAAACTGGAAATTCAAGGTGTTTTCTCCCGTAGAGTATTTTTCAGCCTGCACTTCTCCTTTTGGATTGGTGAGTTGCGCGATTACCGGGTATTCCGAAACATTCTGAAGTCGTAAAACCACGTTTCCGTAGTCTGAATAAGGCTTGGTTTTCAGCCTGGTCCTGATAGTATCGTTTGTAGCTTCAAAAAGATCGGTGATCGCGCCGGGCAGCGCTTTTATATAATATTGATTGTCTTCTTTTTTGTCGAACTTCAGCAGCAGTTCATTCTCCAGTAATTTCAGCTCGGTAGTAAAAGGTATCGCGGTAGAATCTTCATCCAGCACTTCAATAAGGTCGGTATTGGCTTCGGTGATAGGAGTGTTGGCTTTGAATTTAAAATCCTGCTGGTATTCAATAGTTCCGGAAGGTTCTCCGGTCACGATAAGGGAATCGCGGACTGCCTCCCCAAGACGGGTGATTAAGGTATCCGTTCGTTTCGGGCTTGTTACCTTAAATCTCAGCGTGTCGGTTTCGATTTTCGGTTTATACCAGTAATAGAGCGTATCTTTCTTGGCGTCTTTCACGATCCTTGAGGCGAAACCTTCTGGTTTTGGGTTAATCAGATCTATCTTTACACTGTCCAGATCTGTTTTGCCTTCATATCCAAAAATGAGCTGTTGCCCTTTGAACTGTTTCGGCCTTTTTGGTTCAAAAGCAAGTTCTTCCTTAAAAACGCTAATTGTAAATGTTGAATCGTTGGGTAGATCGATATAATCGCTTATAAAGCCAATCTTCTCCTTTTTAGGATCGTAATTGTAATTATTGTTGAGGTCCATCACCGCCAGCATCTGGTATTTCCCTTCTTTCAGGTTCTCCAGTTTAAAGTTGAAGGTACTGTCATTGGCATAGGTCATATACCTTGGATTCTCTTTATAAACAAGGGAATCGGTAAAGCTGGTGTCTATTTCATATAAAAACACCGAAATCACTTCTTTAGGTGCTTTCAGGTAAGCATCGGACACGCTTCCACCTACTTCAAGGGAGTCGATATAATCTCCCGTGGAAAAAACGTATTTGAAGTAATCCATAGGGTTGCCTTCATTATTGTCTACGATGCTTTTCCCAAAATTGATGGTATAGGTGGTATTTTCCTGCAGCGTGTCGAAGATCTCGATCTTGATATCCTTTCTTGCACTTCCCAGCGGCAGGATAGAGGGTTTGGGATCCATTGGAGGGGAAATGATGATCTGTTTTTGCGGATTTTCGATCTTGATATATTCGTTAAAATAGATCCTGATCTCCTCTTTGCTGAAGTTGGTAGAAAAATTTTCGGGAGTGGCTCTCACGAATTTTGGGGGCTCCTCATCTTTAGGCCCGCCCTTTGGCATTCCTTTTTTAGCACATTGGGTGATCCCGAAGCATAGTATAATGACCAGTAGAAAACCTTGAATTCGCTTACCCATATCCTTTTATGAAATCTTTAGAGCAAAGAAACGATTATTTTAGATTTTAAAACAATTCAAACCGTAATTGCCATTGCTGCGAGGCTTATTTTAACTCCTCCGGCCTCTTGAAGCTTTGTTCCGCAGGCTTCAAGGGTGGCACCGGTAGTAATGAGGTCGTCTGCCAGTAAAATATGTTTATGCCTCAGTTTTTCGGGCTGTTCTATTACAAAGGTTTCCTCTATTACACCCCAGCGTGAGATCCGGTTTTTTAAGGTTTGGGTGCTCGTGGCGGAATGTTTTAATAAGACGTCATCCATATATTCTGCATCAAGGCTTTTTGCCAGTTCCCGCGCAAAACCTTCTACCTGGTTAAACCCTCTCGACCTCAGCTTTTTTCGGTGAAGTGGTACTGGCAAAACCGCCTGTATGTCTTTGTAAGCTTCGATTTGCGAAAGTTCAGCGCCGAGCCACTTCCCGAGGTAAACCCCTATTTCCTTGTTGCCCCGGTATTTCAGATTGTGAATGAGCTCCTGGACCATCCCCTTTTTTCTGAAATACAGCAGTGCGGTCGCATTTTCAATCTGAAGACGACCGTAAAATACTTTTTTTGCGGGGTTTACGTTATCCTGATGGAAATTGGTTAACGGGAGTTCGTGCAGGCAGGATGTGCAGATTACCTCTTCGTTTTTTGTTAATTCCCCATTGCAGCAATTGCAGGTTTTGGGGTAAAGAAGATTGAGTAAATCGTGAAACATTTGTTAAGTCCTTGCGGGATACCTTATTAAACTCATAAATTTACAAACTAAATCAAACATTATGATGACCGAAAAGAAAAATAATACCGCATTAAAAATTCTGACCGGTGTATTGGCTGTCGCCTTATTGGCGCTTGGTATCTATACCATCAAGTTTTATAATGAGGAAAAAGAAAATAAAGCCATTCTCCAGAAGGAAAAGGCGGTTATTGAAGATGAATTGAATGACCTTATCGTAAAGTATGATGAGGCCATTGCCGAAAACGAAATTATGGACCAGAATCTTGTAGATGCGCGAGACCGTATAGAAAGATTACTGGATTCTGTAAAGGACAATGAAGCCAATCTTGTGCTTATCTCCCGTTACCGTAGAGAAATAGGGAATCTGAAATCTGAAAAAGACAGGTTGTTCAGGGTTGTGGACAGTTTAAGTGCCGAAAACCAGAAAATGGCCAGCACCATAGACAGTACCAAAGTTGTTCTGGAAGAGCGGACAAGAATATCTGATTCGCTTAAAACCACTAACCAGGACCTTTCTTATAAGGTAGATAAAGCTTCCCAGATAAAAGTTACAAGTCTTCGCGGAGAAGGGGTAATTGTGAGGAACAGTGGTAAAATTGTTGAAAATGACAATAACAGAAGAGTAGACCAGATCAGGACCTGCTTTACTATTACAGCCAATGATCTTGCCGATGCGGGAGAAAGGGATATGTATGTTCAGGTTTATAACCCCGATAATGAACTGGTAGGTGATCAGATTGCCGTAGAGCACGATGGCGGGGTAATGGTGTACAGTGCTGCTTCCAAAGTCTATTATGAAAAGGAAGAACTGGACGTTTGTATCCTGGCCAATGCCAATGAAGATAAACTCCTGGAGGGTGCATATAAGGTATACGTGTATGATGATGCAAGGCTAATTGGAACTGCTTCCTTTAGCCTGGATTAAACAATTATGAAAATTATAAAACCGCCTTGACATATATCAGGGCGGTTTTTTTATTTTTGCGCTATGGCAAAACAAGAAGATTTATTCAAGAATGTGGTTTCCCATGCTAAAGAGTATGGGTATATTTTTGCATCAAGCGAAATATATGACGGATTAAGCGCTGTTTATGACTATGGTCAGAACGGGGCTGAACTTAAAAAGAACATTAAGGATTACTGGTGGAAAAGTATGGTACAGTTGCACCAGAATATCGTTGGCCTGGATGCCGCGATCCTTATGCACCCAACCACCTGGAAAGCCTCAGGTCATGTGGATGCTTTTAATGATCCGTTGATAGACAACAAAGATTCCAAGAAAAGATACCGTGCCGACGTGTTGATTGAGGATTATGCCGAAAAGATCAATCAGAAAGCGCAGAAAGAGATCGCTAAAGCCAGAAAGCGCTTTGGAGATGCTTTTAACGAAGAGGAGTTTGTAACGACCAACCCAAGGGTTATCCGTTACAAAAAGGAGGAAAAGGAGATCCTGGAGCGTCTTGCTAAATCTTTAACTGATGAAAATCTGGCCGATGTAAAAGCCCAGATCGAAGAATTGGGAATTGCCTGTCCTGAAAGCGGTTCTAAGAACTGGACAGATGTGAAACAGTTCAACCTGATGTTCGGGACCAAGCTTGGAGCTTCGGCCGATAGTGCTACCGATCTTTACCTGAGACCGGAAACCGCTCAGGGTATTTTTGTGAACTTTTCGAACGTGCAAAAGACCGGAAGGATGAAGATCCCTTTCGGAATTGCGCAAATAGGGAAAGCCTTCAGGAATGAGATTGTGGCCCGACAGTTCATTTTCCGTCAGCGGGAATTTGAGCAAATGGAGATGCAATTCTTTGTTCGCCCTGGGGAAGAACTAAAATGGTTTGAGCACTGGAAGGAAACCCGCCAGAAATGGCACGAATCTTTAGGTCTTGGAGAGGAGAATTATCGTTTTCACGATCACGAAAAAATGGCTCATTACGCCAATGCCGCTACCGATATAGAATTCAACTTTCCATTCGGATTTAAGGAACTGGAAGGGATTCACTCACGAACCGATTTTGACCTGAAGGCACACGAAGAGCATTCAGGAAAAAAACTTCGTTTTTATGATCCTGAATTAAAGGAAAACTATGTGCCTTACGTGATCGAGACCTCTATTGGTCTGGACAGAATGTTCCTGGCTGTACTTTCAGCTTCATTGAAGGAAGAAGAGCTTGAAGGAGGTAGCACCAGAACGGTCCTTAAGTTACCTGCTGTGCTTGCACCAACCAAGGCTGCCGTGCTTCCGTTGGTGAAGAAAGACGGACTTCCGGAACTCGCTCAGGAAATTATAGATGAGCTTAAATGGGACTTCAATGTGCAGTACGATGAGAAAGATGCCATAGGTAGAAGGTATCGCCGTCAGGATGCAGCGGGCACTCCGTTGTGTATCACGGTAGATCACGATTCTCTTGAAGATAAGACGGTAACCGTTCGTTATAGGGATACTATGGAGCAAAAAAGAGTACCGATCTCTGATTTATACAAAATCGTTAAAGAAGAAACAGATTTCAAAAAGTGGATGAAGCATTAAATAATCAGTTTTATACTTAAAAAGGAGCCGTTAATAAATCAATTAACGGCTCCTTTAGTTTTATATATGACGATATTGATTATTTTTAAGGAATATTTCAGGAAGATTTTGATAATGAGAAAATTTTACGCCTTACTCTTTTTTTTATTTCTTTTTCAAACCAATGCAATCGCGCAAAAAGGTGAGGTTTCAGCACCTCTTTATATTGAGACCTCTAAGCCTGTTCAGGGTTCGGCATTTTCTGAATCTGAGCTTATTCCTGCCGGAGAAGAATATGAAATATATAATCCGCGTGAACGCGGAATAAGTAAAGTAGTTCCCGGGAAAGGACTTCCAAGAGGCGGAGACCCTGTAATGCAGAGAACTATGGGGAATGTGCCCTCAAGAGCACCTCTTTTTAGTTTTAACGTTGCAGAAACCAAAGCTACGCCTACAGATCCCACCGGAGTGGCAGGACCAAACCATTATGTGAATGCTTATAATTCTGCATTTTCAATATATGATAAAGAGGGAAATCAGCTTCTTCCTCCTGTTTCGCTTTCAAGTATAGGAGGGGAGTTTGAAAATGAAAGTGATGGGGATCCAATTGTGGTTTATGACGGGTTTGCCGACAGGTATGTGATAAGCCAGTTAAGCACTTCACCTAACAGTGTGTTGATAGCGGTTTCCAAAGGTCCAGATCCGGTTAATGACGGGTGGTATACCTATAGGTTTACCACACCTGGTCTCGGTATCAGAAGAGTTCCGGATTATCCTAAGATCTCTGTCTGGGGGGATGGTTACTATATTACCAGTAATAAAGATGCCTTATCTCCGGAAGATAATGAAGTGATCTTTGTAGTAGAACGTGAGAAAATGTTAATTGGCGAACCTGCGCGGGTATTATCTTTTCCGCTGCCGGGAATCAAAAACAATGGGTTTTATAGTCCTGCCGGGTTCAATGCCCGCGGAAACGAAAATCCTCCCCTGGGGAATGCGCCAATAGTATATCTTCAGGACGATGCCTGGGAAGGGGTTAGTGAAGATCATTTGAAGATATGGGAAGTGAATGTGGATTGGAATAATCCTGCAAATTCTTCGGTCTCAGAATCCCAGGAATTGGGAGCTGCTGAAGGGGTGTCTGCCTTCCGGTCGGTTTTTGACGGGGGTGGGCATCGCAACTTGGCACAGCCGGAAGAGGCCGGAGATATAGATGCACTTCAGGCGATAATGATGTATTCAACCTCATTCCGCCGATTTGAGACCCACAATTCGGTAGTGATGAATTTTGTTGTGGATGTAGAGCCCACAGCGGCTAAACACGCCGCAATAAGGTGGTACGAGTTAAGGCAGCCACCAAACGGAGGCGACTGGAGCGTGTACCAGGAAGGAACCTATGCACCTGATGGGAGTGACAGGTTTTGTGGCAGTATAAACATAGATGCCGAGGGGAATATTGGATTGGGGTATGCTGTGGTCAATGACAGTCCTTCCAATCCTGTTTTTCCATCTCTCCGTTTTACCGGGAGATACTTTTATGATGAACCGGGTATAATGACGATCGAGGAACAGAGCATTGTAGAAGGACAAAGCCCTAATCCCGATTTTAAATACGGGAGATATGGAGATTATTCACATTTAAGTGTTGATGCGGCCGATGGCCTTACTTTCTGGTTCAATGGAGAATATTTTGAAGGAGATCAAAGAATTAACAAGGTAGGTGTCTTTAAGATACAGCCGGAACTTGATAATGACCTAGGGATTGTTGCCCTGCTTGAGCCTGAAAATGCGACTTTAGGCAGTTCAGAAGAAATCTCAGTAAGTGTCAGGAATTTTGGGGAATTACCTCAATCCGGCTTTGAGGTAAGCTATACTGTTGATGGTGGGGAAATGGTAACCGAAGTTTTTGAAGAAACAATTCAGCCTGGAAGTTCTGTTAAATTTACCTTTTCTGAAACTGCCGACCTTTCAGAAATAGGAACCGAGTATGAACTGGTGGTGTCTACTGAATTAAACGGGGATGGAAATATGGATAATGATGCCTTTACCGCAATAGTGAAAAATCTTCCGCCTGTTGATGGTGGAGTGACCTCTATAGATGCTCCGTCTTCAATGCGTTTGCTTGGAGGTTCGGAAGCGATTACCGTGACCATTGAAAATCTGGGGGGAATGCCTCTGCAGGATATTCCGCTTTCCTATGATATAGGTTATGGGCCTGAGGTTCGTGAGGTGTTTGAAGGGGAGATCCCTGTAGGAGACTATGCAGTTTATACTTTTTCTGAAACTGCCGATCTTTCTAAAACCGGAAAATATACTATTAGAGCCCGTACGAATCTGGAGGGAGATGCAAGGCCTTCTAATGATGAAACCCTCAAAAACCTCGTAAATATAAATTGTATTCCGGAGGGATCGGATTGTAGCCTGGGGGACGGCCTGTTTTATTTTGAACTGAATGGAGTGGAAAATGATAATATACGTTGTGAGACGGGTTATGGAGATTTTACAGGCAGTGGCATAGAGCTGGACAGGGCGGAAGAGGATTTTAGCGTAACTGTGGAAAGCGCCTGGGCTAATGGGGATGATGAACAATTCTCGATGTGGATCGACTTTAATGATAATGCCGTTTTTGAAGATAATGAACTACTTATTGACTCAGAGGTTATAACTGAGGCCAGCACCCGGCTTAGTTATGATTTTAGTCTGCCTCAGGGGGCAGCTCTCGGGCAGCATCTGTTACGCATACGTGCCGGGGATACTTCCTTTGCCGGCGACCTTAATGACCCTTGTAATGTGATGGGCTACGGGACCACCCACGATTATACCGTGAATATTACAGACAGTACCTTAAACCTTGAAGATTTTATTCTGAATGATGCGAAACTTTATGTACTTAACAGGGTAAATAATCAAATAAGGATCGTGCTCGAAACAACTTTTGATGAACCATTACAGATTACCGTTTTTGATATTCTGGGACAGAAAATGCTGCAGAATTTTATGGAAAAGGAAGAGGAAGCTTATGTTTATAACCTTGATATGTCTTATGCTGCTAAAGGAGTTTACCTGCTTAGGGTTGGTACCGGGAAAGTCGGAAAAGTGCAGCGATTTATTGTGAAATGATAACCAAAATCTTTACTTCTATATAGGTTCTTTATAAACTTCATACTTGCCAATTTTTCTAATAAGTCTATTTTTGAGGAAAATTGAACCTTATGAAGATCATCTCCTACAATGTTAATGGAATTAGAGCAGCCCTGCGAAAAGGTTTTTTAGACTGGTTGCAGCAGGCCAATCCCGATGTGGTTTGTTTACAGGAAATTAAAGCGATGCCGGAGCAACTGGACCTTTCTGTTTTTGAGGAAGCCGGATTCCCTTATCATTACTGGTATCCCGCTCAGAAAAAAGGATACAGCGGGGTGGCTATTTTAAGTAAGGTCGAACCTAAGAACGTGAAGTACGGGACCGATATTGAATATATGGATTTTGAAGGCCGAAACATCAGGGCCGATTTTGAAGATTTTTCGGTAATGAGTCTCTACCTGCCTTCGGGAACCAATATCGAAAGGCTGGAGCATAAGTTCAAGTTTATGGATGATTTTCAAGGCTATATAGATGACCTGAAAGAAGAGATTCCAAATCTTATAATTTGCGGAGATTATAATATTTGCCACGAGGCTATAGACATTCACGATCCCGTGCGTCTGAAGAATGTTTCCGGCTTTCTTCCGGAAGAGCGCGAATGGATAGATAATTTTATGAAGAGCGGGTTCATAGATTCCTTCCGTCATTTTAATGATGAGCCGCATAATTATTCCTGGTGGAGTTATCGCGCCAATGCCAGGGCTAATAATAAAGGCTGGAGAATAGACTATAATCTTGTAGCCGAACCCCTGCAAGAAAAGCTGAAAAGAGCCGTTATATTACCTGAAGCCAAACACAGCGACCATTGTCCTGTGATGGTAGAACTCAAATAAAAAACATCCAATTATGAGAAAGCATTTCCTTCTTGCTGTTACTTCAGCTGTATTGTTAAGTTCCTGTGTGTCTTCAAAGGTCTATAAAGACCTAGAAAGCCGTCACGCCGATCTGAAAAGGGAAAACCGGGAACTACAGGAAGACCTGGATAAATTCAGGGATAGCAGTGAAAGCCTGGGGCAGGAACTGGAGGAACTTAATAAACAATATAAAGCAACTGTTGCAGAACGTGACCTTCTTAAAGACCAGCTTGCTTCAACAAAAAGCAATTATGATAATCTGAAGAAATCCTACGATGCGTTGGAGAAGAACAGCTCTGCAGCTATTGCTGAAAACTCCAGGCAAAACCGTGAGTTGCTTGCCCAGCTGGAAGAAAAGGAAAACGTGCTTGCCGCAGAGCAGAGCAGGCTGGAGAAACTTCAGAAAGATCTTGATGCCCGTTCCAGAAGGATAGATGAACTGGAGAGCCTTATCGCTGCTAAAGACGCCAAGATGAATGCACTTAAGGATGCCATCTCCAAAGCTCTGACCAATTTTGAAGGTAAAGGTCTTACCGTTGAGCAAAGGAACGGGAAGGTGTATGTTTCTATGGAAAATAAGCTTTTGTTCGATTCAGGCAGCTGGGCGGTGAATTCTGAAGGCCGGAAAGCGGTCCAGCAACTGGGTGCCGTACTTGCTGAAAATCCTGATATCGCTGTGCTTATAGAAGGACATACCGATAATGTGCCTTATGGCGGAAGCGGACAGCTAAAAGACAACTGGGACCTTTCCACAAAAAGGGCTACTGCCATTGTTCAGATCCTCAGAGAGAACGGCAATATAGATCCGCAGAACCTTACGGCTGCCGGGCGTGGGGAATATGCTCCTGTCGCGACCAATGAAACCGCTGAAGGCCGGGCCAAGAACAGGAGAATTGAAGTGATTCTGACTCCTAAGCTGGATGAGGTTGCAAAATTGCTTAACGAAACCGAATAATTACAACCGAAAGAAAAATTTAATGAAGTACAGCACTTTACCCAATACCGATATAAAAGTCAGTAAGATATGCCTTGGTTCTATGACCTGGGGACAGCAGAATACCGAAGCTGAAGGCCACGAACAGATAGATTATGCCCTGGATAAGGGGGTGAACTTTATCGACACGGCCGAGATGTATGCGGTGCCTGCTCGTCCTGAAACCCAGGGAAAGACCGAAGAGATCATAGGGACCTGGTTTAAAAAGACCGGGAGAAGGGATGAGGTGGTGCTTGCTTCAAAAGTTGCAGGCCCCGGAGAACAGGTGGCGCATATCCGTGAGAATTTAGGCTTTTCTAAAGCAGCTATGGAAGACGCCCTGGATAAAAGCCTGAAAAGACTCCAAACAGATTATATAGATCTTTACCAGCTGCACTGGCCGGAAAGGAAGACCAATTTCTTCGGAAAACGAGGTTTTTCAGCAGATGCCGATGAGGAGTGGGAAGATAATTTCAGGGAGATTCTTGAGCATCTTGACGGATTTATAAAAGAAGGAAAGATCAGGCAGATTGGGCTTTCTAATGAGACTCCTTTTGGCCTGATGCGTTTTTTGGAGGAAAGTAAAAGCGGCCTTCCAAGAGTAAGCACGGTTCAGAATCCTTATAGTTTGCTTAACCGGAAGGATGAAATTGGCCTGACCGAAATTTACCATCGCGAGAATGTGGGCTTGTTGCCTTATTCTCCTCTGGGAATGGGAACCCTTTCAGGGAAATACCTGAACGGCACACCGGAGAATTCACGGCTGGCTTTGTTCCCTCAGTATAAAAGATATTCAAACGAACAGGCAGTGAAGGCTACAAGGGCCTATAATGAAATAGCAAAAAAGCATAATCTCAGCCTTACGCATCTGGCGCTGGCCTTTGTGAATCAGCAGCCATTTGTGACCGGAAATATCATCGGGGCTACCACGATGGAGCAGCTTAAGGAGAATATTGAAAGCATCAACATAGAGCTTTCCAACGAGATCTTTGAAGAGATAAATAAAGTGCACGAAGCCATACCGAATCCTGCGCCTTAATGGCCCGGGGTTTACCCGAAGAGGTGGCTCACCACGTCCTCTATCTTCGCAACCTTTATCACTTGGATGTTATAGCTGTTCTTGGGAAGTTTGCTCTGCTTTGAGATGATGATCTTCGCAAAACCGAGCTTTTCAGCTTCTATAATGCGCTGTTCCACTCGCGTTACAGGCCGAATTTCACCTGCCAGTCCTACTTCTGCCGCAAAGCAAATGTCTTTTTCAACGGGGATGTCTTCATTTGAAGAAAGAATGGCGGCAATTACTGCAAGGTCTATCGCGGGATCATCTACAGATATTCCTCCGGTGATATTCAGGAAGACGTCTTTTGCACCCAGTTTAAACCCGGCTCTTTTTTCGAGTACGGCCAGGAGCATATTCAGTCTTTTGGCGTTATAACCGGTAGTGGAGCGCTGAGGTGTGCCATAAACGGCAGTGCTAACCAGTGCCTGAATTTCGATCATTAAAGGCCTCATTCCTTCCAGTGTGGCAGAGATCGCCGTTCCGCTAAGGTCCTCCTGATTTTTGGAGATCAGGATTTCTGAAGGATTGCTCACCTCTCTTAGTCCGCTTCCCTGCATCTCATAGATCCCAAGTTCGTGGGTAGAACCAAAACGGTTCTTGTGCGCCCTCAGGATGCGGTATACGTGATTACGATCCCCCTCGAACTGAAGTACGGTATCTACCATATGCTCCAGAACCTTTGGACCTGCAATACTGCCTTCTTTGGTGATATGCCCGATCAAAATGACCGGGGTGTTGCTCTCTTTGGCAAATTTTATGAGCTCTGAAGTACATTCCCTTATTTGTGAAATACTTCCGGGAGAACTCTCTATATAATCGCTGTGAAGGGTTTGTATGGAGTCTATGATCACGATCTCCGGCGAAATGTTCTCGATTTGCCTGAAGATATTTTGGGTTTTGGTTTCGGTGAGGATATAGCAGTTAGCGGGATTAGGATTGATCCTTTCGGCTCGCATTTTTATTTGCTGCTGACTCTCTTCGCCCGAAACATAAAGCACTTTATAATTAAGCTGAAGTGAGACCTGAAGTAAAAGTGTGCTTTTTCCTATCCCCGGTTCTCCACCCAGTAGGGTGAGCGATCCGGGAACGAGTCCGCCGCCGAGAACGCGATCCAGTTCATTATTGCTGGTGGTCCAGCGATATTGAGGAGCGTTTTCAATTTCGGCTATTTTAAGTGGTTTAGAAGCTCGTTTTGCTTCTTTTGCCGCAGGAGATTTCCAGTCTTTGGGATCGGGTTTTTCAACCATTTCTTCCACAATGGTATTCCATTCTCCGCAGGCTGTACATTTTCCCTGCCATTTGGCATATTGCGCGCCACAATTCTGACAATAAAAAGCGGTCTTTACTTTGGCCATTTAAGCTTGATTTTTCCTGCTAATAACCGAAATCTTTTTTAATCTGTTCGGCTTTATCAAGCATAAAATCTACTGTTAAAAATGCAATTTTTTCCTGACCGTAGGCTTTTTTATAGGTTTTCATCGCTTTTTTAGGATTGCCGGTTTCCTCCTCATACCTGGCTTCAAAATAGGTGGCCAGCATCGTGTTGGGATAATGGTCTTCAGCAAGTTTGCTAAGATCCTTGTATTCATCCCATCTTTGTGTTTTTTCGATGGCATTGTAGACCGCCATAAAATCATTAAGCCTTATCTTTTTTTCTATTCCGAAAAGTTCGTTTATGGTCTCATATTTTTCCACGAGATAATCATAACCCGAAACCGTGGTTTGGAGAAGCACTTCTTCATAATCCCTGCGGCTTATTGGGCGAAAGACCTTGAACATCTCATCTATAGCTGAGGGAATTGCCTTCCCGACAAGGGTGTAATGCGTAGCGCCTTCAAAATTATCGAACTTATATTCCACCAGTTTGTTGTTGATGTTCTTCAACTGATTGTCAAAAGCCATAATCTTGGTCTTTAGCTGCGGGATATCATCGCTCCCGGTGGCCATATAGTACCATTTCTTGGTTTCAGAAGAGGAAAGGACTTTTGTGATACGGTCGGCCATTTCAGGGGCCAGATCGGGGCTTAGGTTTATATACCCCTGAAATATCGGTTCCGGCTTCAGGAGGTAATAATTGATGAAATTGGACGTAAAATCGTGACCAACGATCATCCTGAACGGCGCGGTACGGTACTTTTCGTCGATCTTCTGCAACAGTTCCATTCCCAGGAATTCAAAGAAATCCGCACCGGTATCGGCGGGTAAATAGCGCTGTTCGTCATAGAAACCGTCACTTTCACGGTGTCCTGCCTGGTTTACCCCGACTACGATCATTTCTGGCATATCTTCCCAGTAAGAGTAGTAATCGGTGATTCCGGCTACAGGTTCAAAGAGGTAATCCCCGTCAAGAACTACAAGAACAGGATAGGATTTTTCGGTATTGGCTTCGTAATTTCGGGGAAGCTGAATTTTTATCTCCCGTGTTTGCCCGAGTTTTTCCGAAGAAATGGTTTCATAAATAGTTTGTGCGGAGGCGATTACGGGCAGCATCACCAGCCACAGGCTGAGTAATTTTTTTGTCATAGGTGTTGGTATTGGTTATCAAAGGTTTACAAGATAACCATTATTTCTTACGGTTGAAAATGGGAAGGATAAGGAAGGAAAGTCCTCCGAAGATCAGTACTACCAGGGTCTGCGTGGCCCAGGTGATCCAGCCGAAGGCCTCCCCGCTTTGTTTGCTTATGCCAAAAAGGAGTAAAACAGCGCCTATAGTAACCGGATAAACACCAATACCGCCGTTAGTAGCTGAAATTGCGAAAGAACCTGCGATAAAGGCAGCCATAATCGCTCCTGCGCTCATTCCTGTAGTGCCGGGAATGCTGAAGGTGATGGTGTAGAACATAAGCAGGTACATGATCCAGATAAAGGCCGTGTGGAAAATAAATGGCCATTTCTTCTTCATTTTCAGGATGCTGCGCATTCCTTCAAGCAGTCCCGCAGCCATTTTTCTTAGCTTAAGGATAAATTTGATGTTGGAAGTTTTTATCACGTAAAGGCCAACCACGCCTAGGGCTATTAAAAGAAGAAAAACCACGATGCTGAAGATGGGATTGATGTTGTTGGCCTCAAAATAAGCCAATAGGTGTTCGGTTTGAAGTACAAGAGCAATTAGGATAATAAGGAAAAGAGCAAGCAGATCTGCTATCCTTTCAGAAATAATGCTTCCAAAGCCTTTTTCAAAAGGAACTTTCTCGTAAGAAGAGAGGGTGACCGCACGAAGCACTTCTCCCGATCTCGGAATGCCGAAATTGGCCAGATATCCTACCATTACGGCCATAAAATTGTTAGCAAAATGCGGTTTGTAACCCAAAGGTTCCAGCATAAACTTCCAGCGATAGGCGCGGGAGAGATGGGATAAGGTGCCAAGAATAAAAGAAACCGCCACCCAAAAAGGATCGGCGGTTAGAATATTGTCAAGAAGTTCTTTCCTTTCTGCAGGAGTGGCGCTTTCCAGGGAATACCATATTAAAAAAATCCCCAGTAATAAGGGGAGTATAATCTTAAGCGCTTGTTTCGTCTTCCTGTTCAATTAAATTCTATGTCAGTAAATTGGTTTCTTCATTAGGAAATACAAGGGAGGGCTTGAATTTTTTTGCTTCTTCAAAATCCATAATGGCATAGGCGATAAGGATAAGCACATCTCCTTTTGCCACTTTTCTTGCGGCAGCACCATTAAGAGTGATCTCTCCTGAATTTCTTGGCCCCGGGATCACATAGGTTTCGAGCCTTTCTCCGTTATTGTTATTAACAATCTGCACCTTTTCGCCTTCAATAATATTTGCGGCTTCCATCAGGTCTTCATCAATCGTTATGCTTCCAATGTAATTAAGATCGGCTCCGGTAACTTTTACGCGGTGAATTTTAGATTTTACTACGTGAACTTGCATAGGGTAAAGTTAATTATTTAGGGCGATGTTATCAATAAGGCGCACATCATTTGCGTATGCAGCAATAAAGGCACGATATTGATTTCCTTTTCTTTTATGATTAATCTTTTTTAAGGTTTTGGTATTGGCAATCTCAAAATATTCCAATTCCAGGAAAGGGTGTGACTGAAATTGCTCTTCCACCCACCGGGTTATATATTCCGCACTTTTTGTGCCAAAAAGCTCCTTTGTTTCCAATAGGGTCTTGTAGATAAAAGAAGCCTCTTCCCTGTGTGAGTCACTTAGTCGTTCGTTTCTTGAACTCCTTGCTAAACCGGAATCTTCCCTTAGAATTGGGCAGCCTACGATCTCCACGGGAAGATTAGATTTTTCGGTAAGTTTCCTGATGATCTGAAGTTGTTGAAAGTCTTTTTCACCAAAGAAAGCCTTGTCTGGAGTTACTATATTAAAAAGGCGTTTTACAATGGTGCCAACCCCGTCAAAATGTCCGTTACGGAATTTTCCTTCCATTACATTCTCCAAACCGTCAAAGTCAAAGTGTTCAGAAATGATATTTTCGCCATAAAGCTCGTTGGCATTCGGGGCAAAAATCCAGAGATCCTGATCCAGTTGTTTTAGAAGTTCCAGGTCTTTCTCCAGGGTACGGGGATACTTCTCCAGATCTGTCGCGTTGTTGAACTGGGTTGGGTTAACAAAAATACTAACAACCACTTTGTCACAGGCCTTTAAGGCTTCTTTAACCAGTGATAAATGCCCCTCGTGTAAAGCTCCCATGGTAGGCACTAATCCGAGGCTTTTGCCTTCAGATTTAAGGGTGGCTATGGCGAACTTTAAAGGCTCTTTTTCCTTAAAAACCTGCATTTTAATTTAAAATTAACAGCGTGCAAACTTAATATATTACTGTCAATCTGCATAAATTTTTGTAATTTTGCGTGTTTTTTATTCGCAATCGCAATTAAAGCAATAAATTTTATGAAAGATAAGAGGATATTGTACGTCTCGTCTGAAGTTATACCTTACCTACCTGAAACTGAAATCTCATCCACCTCTTTTGAAGCTGCAAAAATGGTGAATAACCTTGGAGGGCAAATTAGAATATTTATGCCAAGGTTCGGGAACATCAATGAAAGGCGCCATCAGTTACACGAAGTGATTCGTCTCTCCGGGATGAACCTTGTGATCAATGACCTTGATATGCCATTGATCATTAAAGTGGCTTCTATTCCAAAGGAAAGGATGCAGGTATACTTTATTGATAATGAAGACTATTTTAAACGAAAAGCAACCCTAACCGATGAGGATGGGAATCTTTTCGAAGATAATGACGAGCGCGCCATCTTCTTTGCCAAAGGAGTAATCGAAACCGTTAAGAAACTTAACTGGTCTCCCGATATTATTCACGTTCACGGCTGGCTGTCTTCCCTGCTTCCGCTTTATCTAAGGCATTACTATGGGAATGAGCCATTGTTCAGCGATGCGAAAATTGTGACCTCTGTATACAATCAGGACTTTGAAGGAACGTTAGATGATAATATGCAGGAGAAAGTATTATTTGACGGCCTTGAGAAAGAAGATGTAAAACATCTAAAAAAGCCGAGTTTTGTAAATCTGGCTAAAACTGCCGTAGATAACTCAGATGCCGTGATTGTTGGAGGAGATAATATTCCGGAAGAACTTTCAAAATACCTAAATGGTCTTAAGAAACCGGTATTGCCATACAAAAACAGGGAAGAATTCGCCCAGGCTTACCAGGATTTCTACACCACAAAAGTTTTATCTCAATAGTAATTAAATAGCGAATGAATTTTAATAGAGCGATGATAAAAACAACGGCATTGCTTGTTGTTGTTTTTGGTTTTGTAGCATGTGATGATGATTTTAGTACCATAGGAGGTGAAATTATTGAAAATCCCACGGGGGTAGACCTGAGGGAGGTTGAAGTAGCTGCTTACAGTAAAAAAATAAACTCGGTTCAAACCAACGGGCTTCCGGCTAACTTACTTGGGGTGTATAATCATCCGTTGTACGGTCAAACCGAAGCAAGTGTGTTGAGCCAATTGTCTTTAACTACTGATGATCCTGATTTTGGTGAGGAGACAAAACTTGACAGCGTGGTGCTTCATGTTCCTTACTTCAGTACGGAAGAGGAGCCGGATGAGGCAGGGAATAAGATGTATAGGCTGGATTCCATTTTCGGGGAGAGCCCTTTTAAGCTTTCAGTTTACGAGTCCGGATATTATTTAAGCGGCTACGACCCTGATACTGATTTTGAACAGGCGCAGAAATACTATTCAGATCAGCAGGAGGTGTTTGAAGAGAATCTTGTGAATGGTCCGCTTTACGAAAATGACAATTTCATTCCTTCAGAAAACAGGATTACCGACTATACTATAGACGGGGAAGGTGAGGCCGATACCATTGTGTCTCCGCCTGCCTTGAGAATTAAACTTCCGGTGGAGTTCTTTGAACAGAAGATACTTGCCAAGGAGGGGACTTCGGTTCTGTCAGGGAACAGTAATTTCAGAAACTATTTCAGAGGTCTTTTCTTTAAGGCTGAGGCTTTGAACGGAGAAGGGAATATGATCCTTTTCAGTTTAAGAGGAGAGGAAGCCGGGATCACGATGTATTATACTCACGAAGTGGAAGAAGAAAATAGTGAGGGTGAGACCGAAACGGTTGAAAAAAGAGCCAGCTATAAGTTCGCCTTTGGCAGCAATATTGTAAATACTTTCCAGGGAGAATTTCCGGAAGACCTTCGGCAGGAGATACAAAACAGTGACCCTGAAGAAGGAGCGGAAAATCTTTACCTAAAAGGAGGGGAAGGAAGTATGGCTATTGTGGAATTGTTTTCGGAAGAGGGTGTTCTGGAGGAAGTTCGTTCTAGTGACTGGCTGATTAATGAGGCGAATCTTAGCTTCTATGTAAATCAGGATAAACTGAACGGAGTGAATGAGCCGGAAAGGATTTACCTGTATGATCTGGATAATAATACGATCCTTGCAGATTATTCCTTTACCAAGGATTTTATAGGAGGAGCCATAGATGATGATCCGCTTAATTCGCTTACGGAGTTTTCTTCAAGACTTGAAAGGGATGAGGATGAAAACGGACTTAAGTATACGGTAGATATTACTCAGCATGTGAATAATGTGATCAATAAAGACTCCACGAATGTGAAGATTGGGGTGGTGGTGACTCAAAACATCAATGATGTGGTGACTACAGCATTAAGAGACACTGAGAATGAAACTGTAAAAAGAATTCCGAGAATGTCGGTTCTTTCCCCTAAGGGAACTGTGCTTTACGGAAACCGTGAAGAAGATGAAGATAAAAGATTAAAGCTAAGAATCTACTATACAGATATTAATCAATAAAAAACCAATAACTATAATATGTGCGGAATTGTAGGATATATTGGACATAGGGATGCCTATCCCATTGTCCTGAAAGGGCTTCAGCGTTTGGAGTATCGAGGATATGACAGTGCAGGAATTGCGCTATTTGACGGAGCTGAGCTAAAAATGAGCAAAACCCAGGGTAAGGTTGCCGACTTAAAGAATAAACTGGAAAGTGAAATAAATACCAGCGGAACTGTTGGGATTGGTCATACCAGATGGGCCACACATGGGGAACCTAACGATGTTAACTCTCACCCACATTACTCTAATTCCGGAGATCTTGTGATTGTTCATAACGGAATTATAGAAAATTACGATGCCCTTAGAAAAGAGCTGAAGTCTCGTGGATATACCTTCACCAGTGACACCGATACCGAGGTTCTTGTTAACCTGATTGAGGATGTGATCGTGAAAGAAGGCGTGAAGCTTGGGAAAGCAGTGCAAATAGCGCTTAACCAAACGGTTGGTGCCTATGCTGTTGCTGTTTTTAACAAGTCTAAACCAGACGAGATTGTTGTGGCGCGGTTAGGAAGCCCGCTTGCCATCGGGGTTGGGGAAGATGAATTTTTTGTCGCTTCAGATGCATCTCCATTTATCGAATTCACCAATAACGCGATCTACCTTGAAGACGGGGAGATGGCTGTTGTGAGAAGAGGTAAGCAGGTGAAAGTTAGAAAGATCAAAGATGACTCTTTGGTGGACCCTTACGTCCAGGAGTTGCAGCTTAACCTTGAAGAAATAGAGAAAGGTGGTTACGATCACTTCATGCTGAAAGAGATCTATGAGCAACCCAATGCGATAAGCGATACCTATAGGGGGCGTATGTTGCCGGATCAGGGTATAATAAAAATGGCAGGTGTTGATGATAATATTGACAGAATCGCCAATGCAAAACGAATTTTGATCGTTGCCTGTGGGACTTCCTGGCACGCCGGGCTCGTAGCCGAATATATTTTTGAAGATCTTGCCAGAATTCCTGTTGAAGTGGAATATGCTTCAGAATTCAGGTACCGTAACCCTATCATTACCGAGAATGACGTGATCATTGCGATCTCTCAAAGTGGTGAAACTGCCGATACAATGGCGGCTATCAAGCTTGCTAAGGAAAAAGGAGCTTTCGCTTTTGGGGTATGTAATGTGGTTGGTTCTTCAATTTCCAGAGAAACCCACGCTGGGGCTTATACCCACGCGGGGCCTGAGATTGGGGTGGCTTCAACCAAAGCTTTTACAACCCAGATCACAGTATTAACCCTTATGGCGCTTAAGCTGGCCAAGCATAAAGGAACGATCTCTAATTCAGATTTCAGGTATCATTTGCAGGAGCTGGAAAGAATTCCGGGGAAAGTGAAAGAATCTTTAGAATCTGATAATCATATCAAGGTGATCTCAGATATCTATAAAGATGCTCGCAATTGCCTGTATTTAGGAAGGGGTTATAACTTCCCTGTTGCGCTGGAAGGGGCATTAAAACTTAAGGAGATCTCTTATATACACGCTGAAGGTTATCCTGCTGCCGAAATGAAGCACGGGCCTATCGCGCTTATAGATGAGCAGATGCCGGTAATTGTGATCGCTACCAGAAAAGGACATTACGAAAAAGTGGTAAGTAATATTCAGGAGATCAAATCCAGAAAAGGAAAGATCATCGCTGTGGTTACCGAAGGAGATACCGAAGTGAGGGAGCTTGCAGATCACGTGATCGAAGTTCCGGAAACTATCGAATCTTTAACGCCGCTTTTAACTACTATTCCGTTGCAGTTACTGTCTTATCATATAGCAGTAATGCTTGGGAAGAATGTGGATCAGCCGCGTAACCTTGCAAAATCGGTTACTGTAGAGTAATCTGCATTAAGATCAATGATATACAAAACCTCTCCGTAAGAAAACGGGGAGGTTTTTTATTTTTCACCGGCTTGAATATCAGGAAATGCCTCAGTTTTTCTGCGCTCGTGAAAGGGGTGAAAAAGTTATGAAGAGATCGGTATGATTTTATCAATAAAAAACTATCTTTGCAGCCTGAAAAAGACCTGCGTGGAATTTATTTTTTTATAAATCAATCGGATAGGTTTTTTTAAGATTTTAAAATACTAAACATTAAAGAATTAGATAATGTCTAAAGTCACAGGTAAAGTTGCCCAAATTATTGGTCCTGTAGTTGACGTTGTGTTCGACTCAGAAAACGCTGAATTGCCAAAGATTTACGATTCTTTGGAAATTACAAGAAAAGACGGTTCCATATTAGTACTGGAAGTGCAGTCGCACATTGGTGAAGATACCGTAAGAACTATTTCAATGGACTCTACCGATGGATTGAGTAGAGGGGTTGAAGTTTTATCAACCGGAGCGCCAATCCAAATGCCGGTGGGTAAAGATGTATATGGTCGTTTGTTCAACGTAGTTGGTGATGCCATTGATGGATTAGGAAATCTTCCTAAAGCCGGAAAAGATGGTCTTCCAATTCACCGTGAAGCACCAAAATTTGAGGATTTATCTGTTTCTACTGAAGTGCTTTTTACCGGGATCAAGGTTATTGACCTTATCGAGCCTTATGCAAAAGGTGGTAAGATTGGACTATTCGGTGGTGCCGGGGTAGGTAAAACAGTACTTATTCAGGAATTGATTAACAATATTGCAAAAGGTCACGGTGGTCTTTCGGTATTTGCCGGTGTAGGTGAACGTACCCGTGAAGGAAACGACCTTTTGAGAGAGATGCTTGAATCTGGTATTATCAAATACGGAGACGACTTCTTGCACTCTATGGAAGAAGGCGGATGGGACCTTAAGAAAGCCGATAAGGAGGCGATGAAAGAATCTAAGGCTACCTTCGTATTCGGACAGATGAATGAACCTCCTGGAGCACGTGCTCGTGTGGCTCTTTCTGGTCTTACTATTGCGGAGTACTTCCGTGATGGAGCCGGAGAAGGTCAGGGGAAAGACGTTCTTTTCTTCGTAGATAACATTTTCCGTTTTACCCAGGCAGGTTCTGAGGTGTCAGCACTTCTTGGACGTATGCCATCAGCGGTAGGATACCAGCCAACGCTTGCAACCGAGATGGGTGCAATGCAGGAGCGTATTACTTCTACCAAGAACGGATCTATTACATCTGTACAGGCGGTTTACGTACCTGCGGATGACCTTACTGACCCGGCGCCAGCAACAACCTTTGCCCACCTGGATGCGACAACAGTACTTTCCCGTAAGATTGCCGAGCTTGGTATTTACCCGGCGGTAGATCCTCTTGATTCAACTTCAAGGATTCTTACTCCGGAGATCTTAGGGGATGAGCACTATAAATGTGCGCAAAGAGTAAAAGAGTTGCTGCAGCGTTATAAGGAATTACAGGATATTATTGCGATCCTTGGTATGGAAGAGCTTTCAGAAGAAGATAAGCTTGCCGTATCACGTGCAAGACGTGTTCAGCGTTTCCTTTCTCAGCCATTCCACGTAGCCGAGCAGTTTACCGGGCTTAAAGGAGTGCTTGTAGATATTAAAGACACCATTAAAGGCTTTAATATGATTATGGACGGAGAGCTTGATAAGTATCCTGAAGCTGCCTTTAACCTTAAGGGAACTATTGAAGAAGCTATCGAGGCCGGAGAGAAAATGCTTGCTGAAAACTAAAATAAGTTAGATGTATTTAGAAATAGTAACTCCTGAAGCAGTAGTTTTTAAAGCGGAAGTTGATGCGGTAAAAGTTCCCGGTGTGAACGGGGAATTTCAAATGCTGAACAATCACGCTCCTATTGTTTCCAGTTTAGCTGAAGGAGAGGTGAAGATCAACCTTACTTCTGATAACAGGAAGGTTTTAGAAGAATTGTCTGAAGACTTCCGAAAAGATGCTGCCAATAACAGTGTGTTGTATTATACCATTGATGGCGGAGTTCTTGAAATGAAAGATAACAGAGCCATTATTTTGGCAGACTAATCTGAAAAGATCATTTAATAAAAAAGTAAAGCCGGGTTTTGCCCGGCTTTACTTTTTTATAGGTATTAATTTCAGTTTAATTAAATTAGGAATTATCAGCAGATTTTAAACTTTAAGAAATCAATTTTGAAGGTATCTTCAGGTATTTAAGAAACCTGTTGTAAATTTCAAATTTTAGAATATAAAAAAATAGCAACCTTCTATCTCCGGTTTAATGTGATTATTTTAAGTAAAAGCTGAACCTAAAAACTTAATTATAACTCTTATATTTGCGGGGAACGGAATTTTTTTAGAAAAAGATGCTAACAGCAATACTTTCAGGCTTTTTATTCGCAATTTTTTTGGTGTTCGCGGGGAAGATTTTCAAAGGAAAATTCGCCGTTCTTACAGCATTGCTCCCTCTGGGGCTTTTTCTTTATTTTACACAATTCCTCTCTGATGTAGCAAATGGAAAGGTGATAACCAAGACTATTGAGTGGGTTCCCTCCTTTGGGGCAAGTCTCAGTTTTACCTTAGACGGCTTGTCTTTACTGTTTTCCCTTATGATAACGGGGATTGGTTTTCTGGTGTTTGCCTATACTGCAGCTTATTTAAAACGACATACATATCTGGACAGATTCTATGGTTATCTCAGCGTCTTTATGGCGGCTATGCTTGGCCTGGTATTGTCCGATAATCTTATCACCTTATTTGTATTCTGGGAACTAACAAGCATTAGCTCTTTTTTCCTTATTGGGTTTAATAATACAAATCCGGCTTCCAGGAAATCGGCATTAACAGCATTGGGTGTTACGGGTCTTGGTGGAATGTTTCTGCTGGCTGCCGCCCTCTTGCTGGGTAATATTTCCGGAACTTATAGTATTGCCGAAATGCTCACAATGAAAGAAGCTATAGGCGGAAGTGAATATTACTGGCTTGCGGTAGTGCTCCTTTTTGGTGCAGCTTTTACCAAGTCTGCCCAGTTTCCATTCCATTTCTGGCTTCCTGGGGCTATGAAGGCTCCAACACCGGTTTCTACCTATCTGCACTCTGCAACGATGGTAAAGGCCGGGGTTTATCTTTTAATGCGTTTTACACCTGTTCTGGGTGGGCAGGATATATGGAACACTACGCTTATTGCAGTAGGAGGTGTTACGATGCTGTATTCTGCTTTTCATTCGGTTTTCAGGACAGACCTCAAAGGGATCCTTGCATATTCTACAATTTCAGCCCTTGGAATCCTGGTGTTTTTAACGGGACTTGGGACCAGCGAGGCCTTTCTTGCCGCTGCTATCTTTATTGTAGTGCACGCACTTTATAAAGCTACCCTGTTCCTGGTAACGGGAGTAGTAGACCTTCAGTCAGGAACCAGGGATACCACGGTGTTGTCCGGGCTTAATAAAGTAATGCTTCCCGTTGGGATCGCAGGTTTTCTTGCTGCAATCTCCAGTGCCGGAATTCCGCCAAGTATTGGTTTCCTTGGGAAAGAGCTTACTTATGAGGCGACTATGCACGCCGGCGGACTTACTATTTTGCTGGTGGTGGCGATTGTCCTTACAAAAATATTATTGCTGTGGGCCGGGTTCGTGGCAGGAATAAAACCATTTACCGGAAAACTGCCGGAGAAATTTTCTGAAGTAAAAATGCCCAGCGTTCTTATGTGGGTGCCACCGGTATTATTGGCTTTACTGGGGATCATTTTTGGTGCTTTTCCCGCAATTATAGAAGCACCGCTCATTAAGCCTGTGGTAAAGGCGCTTGGAGGGGATGCAGGAGAGCAGCATCTTGCCCTGTGGCACGGTTTCAATATGGTTTTCGTGCTTAGTTTGATCACAATTGGAGTCGGGACCCTGCTGTATTTTATACTTAAACCTTCTTCCAGGAAAGAAGACGCTATGGCCAGATTGGATTTTATTGCTCCGGAAAACCTGATGTGGAAATTCAACAGGGCTTTCAGCTGGTTTTCGAACTTGTGGACCAATATTTTTCAGAACGGATACCTGCGAAATTATGTTGCGATAATCATCCTTTTTATGGTGGTTCTTGTAGGTTATACCTTGCTTATAAGCAGCAAGATGGTAATTGACTACAGTAGCCTTGCCGAGGTTACCGCTTATGAGATTGCAATTATGCTTATTATGCTGCTGTCAATTCTGTTCACTGTATTTACAGATTCGAGGTTGGCAGCCGTTGCAGCAATGGGGATCGTAGGTCTGGCAATTTGTGCCATCTTTGTGTTTTACAGTGCGCCTGATCTTGCGATGACGCAATTTTCGATAGATACACTAACTGTAATTCTCTTCGTGCTTGTACTCTACAGGCTTCCAAAGTATCTGAAACTTTCCGATTATAAGATGAGGATCAGAGACGGAGTGTTGTCTTTGCTTTTCGGAGCTTTAATCACGCTTCTGGCGCTTGAAGTACTTTCGGAACCTGCAAATAGCGATATTGCGGACTTTTATGCCAAAAACGCATATCTTATGGCGCACGGAAAGAATGTGGTGAATGTGATCCTGGTAGACTTCAGGGGAACTGATACTATGTTAGAAATTTCGGTACTTGCTATTGCAGCCATTGGGGTTTTTGGTCTGTTGAAATTAAGACTTAAAACTTCAGACAGGGTTAAATAATATTAGAACTAAAAGAATATAAATCAATGAGAACCATAATACTTAAAACAGCTTCCAATTACCTGTTGCCGGTGTTGCTGCTGTTCTCTGTTTTTATCCTGCTTCGCGGCCACTATTTGCCGGGCGGAGGTTTTGTGGGAGGTCTTGTTGCTTCTATTGCCTTCGTGTTGCATTCCTTTGCTAACGGACTTGGGGATACTAAAGACCTTATAAAATTCCATCCTGGCTTTTTAATGCCTGTAGGGCTCGCTTTGGCATTTTTGAGCGGCTTGTCCCCCTTGATCTTGTTCGATGAACCTTTTATGACCGGTTTATGGATGCACAATCCTTTGCCGGTAATAGGAACCATTGGGTCTGCCCTGTTCTTCGATATGGGGGTTTACCTGGTAGTGGTGGGAGTGACCCTCACTATAATTTTCACAATCTCAGAATCAGCATAAACTATGGAAATTCTATTAGCTATTATGGTTGGGGTTCTTTATGCTGCCGGGATTTATATGATCTTGCGTCGAAGCCTGGTAAAGCTTATCATCGGGATCATCCTGCTTGGGAACGGTGCCAACCTGCTTATATTTTTACTGGGAAGGATCACCAAAGGGGCTCCGCCAATAATTCCTGAAAACTCAAAGGTTTTTATTGAAGCCTATGCCGATCCTGTGCCCCAGGCATTGATATTGACCGCAATCGTAATTAGTTTCGGGTTACAGTCTTTTGCCATTATTCTTGTGAAAAGAGCTCACAAAGTGGTGAAAACCGATGATCTGGATGAAATGAACGCAACCGACGAAGATTCATGACACAACAATTAATTATATATCCGTTACTGCTTCAGCTTCTTTTGAGCATTATCTTAATGTTCTTCTGGAAAAAGATCGAATGGCAGCGTGTAATAAGTATTGTGGGGAGTGCTGTGGTTCTTGGTGTAGCCACCCTGGTGTTCTATTATATCTGGCAGAACGGAACTCAGACCATTCAGGCCGGTAGCTGGAAAGCTCCGTTTGGGATCACTTTCGTTGCCGATGCCTTTGCAGCCACCCTTGTACTGTTAACCTCAATTTCGGGGCTTGCAGTTTCCTGTTTTTCTTCGGCCTCTGTAATCCCTGACAGGCTGAGATTTGGTTATTTTCCAATATTCCATTTCCTGTTACTTGGATTAACCGGAGCTTTTTTAACAGGAGATATCTTTAACCTCTATGTATGGTTCGAGATCATTATTATCAGTTCATTTGTACTTATTACCATTGGTGGAGAGAAAGCACAGCTGGAAGGGGCTGTAAAATATTTTACCCTGAATATCCTGGCGTCCATTATTTTTCTTACTGCTATTGCGGTAACTTATGGGTTGACGGGAAGCCTTAATATGGCCGATCTTGCCCTTAAAGTTCCTGAATTAAAGAATCAGGGTCTGGTAGATGTGGTAGCTATTCTGTTTATGATAGGTTTCGGAATCAAAGCCGGGGTTTTCCCGCTTTATTACTGGCTGCCTGCCTCATACCATACTCCGCCTTCGGCTGTTTCCGCTATTTTTGGTGGTTTGTTGACTAAGGTTGGAGTTTATGCCTTGATAAGGGTGTTCAGTCTTGTTTTTCCTGAAAATGCTTTCTTAAGTCAAATCCTTCTCATAATAGGAATTCTAACGCTCTTTAGCGGTGGAGCTGGTGCACTTGTTCAGAATAACATCAGAAAGATATTTTCATACCTCATTATTTGCCATATCGGGTATATGATAGCAGGTCTTGGGATGTTCACTAAAGTGGCCATTGCAGGTGCCATTTTTTATCTTATTCACGATATTGTGGTAAAGACCAACTTGTTTATGATAAGCGGGCTTATCTACCGAATTAAAGGCTCTAACAGTATGCGGAACCTGGGTGGTTTCTACTCACAGTATCCCAGACTGAGCTTATTGATCTTTATTCCGCTGTTTTCCTTGGTGGGGATTCCGCCATTGTCCGGGTTCTGGCCCAAATTATCACTTATAAGCGCCGGTTTTACCAATGGAAATTATATTACCGTGGCGGCTATAATATTTGCCAGTTTTATCACCCTCGTGATTATTGCCAGGTTCTGGTCTGAGGTTTTCTGGAAAAACCCCGAAGAAAGACCGGAAAACCCGAAATTTGAATATTTCAGGGATATCCGTAAATTACGTAAAGTACAGTTTGTGGCTCCAATAATTTTTCTGAGTCTTGTATCTCTTTATATAGGTTTTGGAGCAGAGCATATACAGGTGCTTTCAACAAGAATTGCAGATGAGCTTTTAAACACCCAGCAGTATGTAGATGCTGTGTTGAATAACCAATCTCAAACAATGCACTAATGAAGAACAGGTTTGTATCGAATCTTTTACTCACCTTTATCTGGGTGGCTCTTACAGGCGATTTTTATTTCGCAAATTACCTGTTTGGATTCATCCTGAGCTTTTTTATTATGTGGCTCATTACCGGTGGGCGTGGCAGGGCAAAATATTTCACCCTTGTTCCCAGCCTTATCGGGTTTTTATTGTTCTTCCTGTATGAATTGATAAAAGCGAATATACAGGTGGCTTATGAAGTAAGTACCCCGCATTACAAGATGTCACCGGGAATAGTGAAAATTCCTCTGGATGTGAAATCAAATGTTGGGATCACCTTGCTGGCCAACCTTATTTCTTTAACTCCCGGAACCTTAAGCCTGGATGTCTCTAACGATAAAAAGGTGCTTTTTGTGCACGCGATGTATATTACCGATAAGGAGGAGTTTATAAAAGGAATAAAGAACGGATTTGAAAAACGTATTTTGAATATATTGAGATGACGCTGGACGACTATCTATATTACGTGATTTTACCAATACTGGCCCTGGCCTTATTGCTGATATTTTATCGGTTTTTGAAAGGACCAAGTATTGCAGATAAGATCATTGCCGTAGACCTCTCTATTACCACCGGAATCGGGATCATAGGGATCTATACCATAGTAAGTGATCAATCCACCTTGTTGGATACGGCTATGATACTTGGCCTTATCGCATTTTTAAGTACGGTGGCTTTCTCATATTATCTCGAAAAAAGAAGCAGAAAAAAGAAATGACATCAATTCTTATCGCCATATTAGCCACACTGGGTGCTGTCTTTGTTTTGCTGGCAGCAGTAGGACTTATCCGGATGCCTGATACTTACTTACGGATCTCGGTAACCACCAAGGCTGCGACCCTTGGGGTCGGACTGCTTTTAGTGGCTACAGCGCTTCATTTTTTTGATCACTCTACTACCTCAAGGGTGATCGTAATCATCCTGTTTATTTTCCTTACCGCCCCGGTTAGTGCGCACCTTATTGGCAGGGCGTCATATTTCATAGGGGTAAAACTATGGAAAGGCTCGGTAATGGATGACCTTCGGGGAAAGTATCAGAAGAATTCCCATATTCTTAAAAGTGAAATCGACGATACCCCTGAGGATAACATAGACCATACCCGCAAAGAGGATTGGGATCAACCCTGATCTGGTTCAGATTTTTGTTCTTCTCCCTTTTTCTTTCCCTTTTTTCTAAGCCGGTGCTCCACATAGCTAAAGCCCATATTTGTCACCAGTACTATCGCTGAAAGTACTGCCAGCTCCTTGTACATATCAACTGCAGCCAGACAACCGGCTCCTGCACTACACCAGGTAGTTGCGGCCGTGGTAAGTCCCGTAACACTTTTCCCATGTTGGAGTATGGCTCCGGCGCCAATAAACCCTATCCCGGTAACAACCTGGCCGAGTACCCGGGTGATGTCAACATATTCTTCCCCTCTGAATTCCAGGGATAGCAGAATGAAAACGCAGGACCCGACAGCCACCAACGCATTGGTCTTTAAGCCTGCATGCTTGCCGCGCAGCTCACGCTCGGCACCAATAATAAGACCAGCAATTAATGCCGTTCCAATTCGCATACTAAAATCTGCCAGTTCCATATATTTGAAGTCTTAAAGTTGTAATTTCGTGCCTATGCAAAGTTTCCCACTAAAATTAGAGAAAAGCCTGCAGAATAGAAAGCAGGAAAACTCTTTTAGGGAATTACCTATAGAGGCTACTCTTGTGGACTTCTCCTCTAATGATTACCTGGGGTTTGCCAAAAATGCTGAAATCTTTAGGCGTGCTTTACAAATTCTGAAGGAATACAATCTGGAAATAAACGGGTCTACGGGTTCAAGACTGCTTTCCGGGAATCATAGTCTGTTTTCCCGGGCTGAAAAATTGATAGCAGAAACTCACAATGCTGATACTGCGCTTATCTTTAATTCCGGCTATGATGCCAATATTGGATTTTTTTCGGCTCTGCCTCAGAGAGGAGACCTTGTGTTTTATGACGAACTGGTTCACGCTTCTATAAGGCAAGGGATTTCAGGGGGTAAGGCAAAGGCTTATAAATTCACCCATAATGACCTTCGGGATCTCGGGGAGAAAATAGAGCGGACCAAAAAAAATCATCCCAATGCCGAGGTGTATGTGGTTACCGAATCGGTGTTTTCTATGGACGGCGATATCCTCGATCTCAGATCTTTTGCCCGGTTTTGCGGTGAATATGGATCTTACCTGGTTATAGATGAAGCACACGCTACCGGGGTTTTTGGTAATATTGGAGAAGGGCTCGTGGGGAAACTCGAACTTGAAGACAAGGTCTTCGCCCGTATTCATACTTTCGGAAAAGCTATGGGGTGTCACGGGGCAGCCATTCTCGGGAGTAAGCAATTGAGGGATTATCTTGTCAATTTTTCCAGGAGTTTTATCTATACCACGGCTTTACCGCCGCACGCGGTAGCCACTCAAATTGCGGCTTACGAGTATTTGAAGACGGCAGCTGAAATTGAAGTATTGGAAAAGAACATCCGGTTTTTCAGGCGGGAGCTGGAAGATAAAAGATTAAAGGACATATTCATCGAAAGCCGTTCTGCCATTCATTCCTGTGTGATTCCCGGTAATGAAAAGGTAAAGCAGGTAGCAGAATTATTAAGGAAAAGTAATTTTGACGTAAAAGCGATCCTTTCGCCAACGGTTCCTAAGGGCAGGGAAAGGCTTAGATTTTGTATTCACGCCTATAATTCAGAAGCAGAAATTTCGGAGGTCTTGGAACTCTTGGGTAACTTTGTGGCTCAATAATTCTGATGTCTAAATATAAAGGACAATTTCAATAAGATGTCACAAACATATTTTATTACGGGAATAGGGACCGAGGTCGGGAAGACCATCGTTTCGGCAATAGTGACCCAGGCCCTGGAAGCCGACTACTGGAAGCCTGTTCAGGCCGGAGATCTTGATAACTCCGACACGCACAAGGTGAAAGACCTGATCGGAAATAAGAAGACGGTTTTTCATCCCAATGCTTTTCAGCTGAAGACGCCAATGAGCCCGCACGCTGCAGCCGAGATCGATGGTGTTGAGATCAAGCCTGAAGAGATGAAAAGACCGGTCACGGATAATGACCTTGTGGTAGAAGGGGCCGGCGGTTTACTGGTACCCCTGAATAACTCCCGGACCATAGCCGATCTCATAAAACCATCAGATAAGGTGATCCTTGTCTCAAGACATTACCTGGGAAGCATTAATCATACCCTGCTAAGTGCTGAGGCCTTAAAACAACGAGGACTTAAGTGTCATGGGATTATCTTCAGCGGGGCTGAAAATCCTTCTACCGAAGATATCATCAGGAAAATGACAGGCCTTCCCGTGTTGCTGAGAATAGATGAAGAGGAGTCGTTTTCAAAAGAAACGATAAATAAATATGCCGGTAGGTTAAAACCGGTACTTGAAAAGATGAAAAATGAGTAAGACTAACATATCCGGAAATAAGCATTTATCTGAACGTGACCAGAAGCACTTATGGCACCCGCTTACCCAGCACAAGGTTTCTCCGGAAATGCTGGCTATTACCCGGGCCAGCGGAGCCAGGATTTTTGATGAGGACGGAAAGGAATATATAGACGGGATAGCTTCCTGGTACACCTGTATGTACGGACATTGTAATGAGGCTATTACCTCTAAGGTAGCCAGGCAGATGCAGGAACTGGATCAGGTTGTCTTTAGCGGATTTACCCACGAGCCTGCAGTGAAGCTTTCTGAAGCCTTGATGGAGATCCTGCCTGAAAATCAGCAAAAGTTATTCTTTAACGATAATGGGTCTACGGCAACCGAGATCGGGATCAAAATGGCTTTGCAATATCATCACAATCTTGGGAATGACAGGAAGGTAATGCTGGCTTTTGAAGAGGGCTTCCACGGGGATACCTTCGGCGCAATGTCGGTTTCCGGACTTTCGGTTTATAATGGCGCTTTTAAAGACCACTTTATTGCGGTGGTGCGCATTCCTGTTCCAAACGGCGAGAACAATACCGAAGTGGTAAGAAAGCTGAAGGAGCTGGTTTCTGATTATAAGATAGCCGGCTTTATTTACGAGCCTTTAGTGCAGGGAGCGGCAGCAATGAAAATGCACGATGCCAAAGGTCTTGATGATATCCTCAGGATATGTAAGGAAAACGAGATCGTTTGTGTTGCAGACGAGGTGATGACGGGCTTTGGGAAAACCGGTAAATATTTCGCTTCAGATTATCTTGAGACCAAACCTGATGTTATTTGTATGTCTAAGGCTTTGACCGCGGGACTTTTACCAATGGGGCTTACTTCCTGTACGCAGGAGATCTATGATGCCTTTTATTCAGAAGATATTTCGAAAGGGCTTTTTCACGGGCATACCTACACCGCCAACCCTCTTGCCTGTACCGCGGCATTGGCCGGGGTGGAACTGCTTACTTCCGAAGAAATCCAGGCAGATATAAAAAGGGTGATGGAGTCTCACCGTAGATTTGCTGAAAAGATCAAGGATCATCCAAAAGTTACCAATTCCAGACAGCTGGGAGTGATCTATGCTTTTGATCTTAATGTGAAAATGGAGCGCTACGGAAACCTCAGGAATAAACTTTTCAAGTATTTTATGGACCAGGGCGTCTTTCTTCGTCCTCTTGGGAACACCATATATATAAGCGCACCCTATGTGATTTCAGATGCCGAACTCGAAAAGATATATAGCAGTATAGAGCAGGTACTTGAGGAATTTTAAACCGGAATAAAAATTCCGGCTGTTGAAAAATAATTGAAAAAGCATTCTTTTTATTCCGTATTTTTAATAGCTAAAGCTGTTGGGTTATGATGCATCCAGATACGGAAATTCAATTTATAAGTAAGGAGATAGGTTACGGGGTTGTGGCCACCAAAAACCTTCCAAGAGGTACCATTACTTGGGTTTTGGACGAGCTGGATCAGGCGTACACCCCTTCGCAGGTAAGGAATATGCATCCGGCCATCCAGGAAGTGATCAATAAATATTCTTTCAGGAACAACCAGGGCAATTTTGTACTGTGCTGGGACAGCGCCAAATTCGTTAATCACAGCTTTAAGTCAAATTGCCTTTCCACGGCTTATGATTTTGAGATCGCCATCAGGGATATTAAGAAAGGAGAAGAGCTTACCGATGATTATGGTTATCTGAATGTGACCGAAGCCTTTGTCCCTAAAGAAGAAAATACCTTCCGAAAGGTGGTCTACCCAAACGATCTGCTCAATTATTATAAGAATTGGGATCGCGAGCTTAAAAAAGTTTTCAGGGACATTGAAACCGTGAACCAGCCGCTTATAGACCTGATTCCGAAAACCGTCGAAGAGAAAATGAAAAAGGTTTTAAAAGGCGAAGAGGAGCTGGATTCTATTTTAAACCTCTATTACAGGACCTGATTGGGTTTTTAGGACTAATTTTAAGAGTAAAAATTTAGCCGATGCTTTGTGAGGCCTTATTTTTGCCTGAAAATTAAACATTTTGAAATCCACACTATCCATTACTTCAATCGCTTCGGTCTCTCCATTAGGGAAGTCCTCTGAAGAAATATGGGAAAACTATAAAAAGGAGAATCATTTTATCACGGAAGCCGATTTCGAAGGAAATAAGGCATACGCTGCCTTTCTTCCGAAAGAGCTGAAAACTGAAGTAGAAAAGCTTCGTGAAAACAGCCCGGCATTAAGGAGCCTGGATGAGTCTGTGTTGTTTGGCATTCTTGCCGGAAGAGCAGCTGTGAAGCAGGCCGGCTGGGAAAACAATAAGAAAATAGGGATCAATATTGGCAGCAGCCGTGGCGCAACCGGTCTTTTTGAGAAATATCACGCCGACTTTCTCCAACGAGGGAAGTCAGCAACCCTGGCTTCGCCTACCACCACCCTGGGAAATATCTCTTCCTGGCTGGCACAGGACCTTAATTCTGAAGGTCCGGAGTTTTCACACAGTGTGACCTGTTCCACCGGCCTTCATTCGGTGCTGAACGCAGCTGCCTGGATACAGGCCGGGCTTGCAGATAAGTTTCTGGCAGGAGGGAGTGAAGCTGCCCTTACGCCTTTTACCATAGCCCAGATGCAGGCTTTGAAGATCTATGGGAACAGGGAGATGGATTATCCCTGTGAAGCTTTGAATATGGAGAAGACCCGTAATTCTATGATTCTGGGAGAAGGCGCCGGCATCCTTGGTCTTGAAAAAGGGGAGGCAAGCAATGCACGGGCATTTATTCGGGGAATAGGCTATGCTACCGAAAAACTAAAACACAGCGCTTCTATTTCGGCTAATGGAGAATGTCTTCAGAAGTCTATGAAAATGGCTATGGTCAATAGAAAAGCAGAAGAAATTGATGCCGTGGTACTGCACGCGCCGGGAACCCTGAAAGGAGATGAAGCTGAAGTGAATGCTATAAGGTCACTTTTTGGATCGGCTATGCCGGCGATCACTTCCAACAAATGGAAGATAGGGCATACTTTTGCCGCTTCAGGAGTGCTGAGTCTGGAGCTGGCAGTATTAATGCTTGAAAACCAGGAATTCATAAATGTTCCTTTTTCAGAATTTGATAAGAAGCCGGAAAAACTGGAGAACATCCTTGTGAATGCGGTGGGCTTCGGCGGTAATGCCGTATCGGTGCTGGTAAGCTGTAATTCCAAAACCTCTTAAAAACTTTAACGGTGAAAACCTTAATAAAGCTGAGTTTTCTTTATTTTTGAATTCAAATCTATTTTCAATGGCTACAAGACATAACTGGACCAAAGAAGAAATTCTCGAAATATATAACAAGCCTTTAATGGAATTGCTCTATGAGGCTGCAACTGTTCACCGTGAACATCACGACCCAAATACCGTTCAGGTTTCCACCCTGTTGTCGATAAAAACAGGGGGTTGCCCGGAAGACTGCGGGTACTGCCCTCAGGCAGCCCGTTACCATACCGATCTTGAAGGGAACGATCTTATGAGCGTAAACCAGGTAAAGGCACAGGCTTTAAGGGCCAAGGAAGCCGGAAGCTCAAGGGTGTGTATGGGTGCTGCCTGGAGAAACGTAAAGGACGGACAGGAGTTTGACAACGTGTTGGAGATGGTGAGAACCATCAATAAACTTGATATGGAGGTTTGCTGTACTCTTGGAATGATCACCGAGAACCAGGCTCAGCGTCTTGCCGAGGCCGGATTGTACGCTTACAACCACAACCTTGATACTTCAGAAGAGTATTATAAAGAAGTTATCTCTACCCGTGGGTATGAAGACCGTCTTCAAACCATAGATAATGTTAGAAAGACCAATGTTACCGTATGTAGCGGTGGAATTATCGGGATGGGAGAAAGCACCGATGATAGAGCAGGGATGCTTGTAGCGCTTTCAACCCTGAATCCGCAGCCGGAATCTGTACCGATTAATGCCCTGGTGCCTGTTGAAGGGACTCCTATGGAAGAGCAGGAACCGGTTTCTATCTGGGAAATGGTGAGAATGGTAGCTACTACCAGGATCGTAATGCCTGAGACCCAGGTGCGACTTTCTGCCGGAAGAACCCAGATGAGCAGGGAAGGACAGGCGATGTGTTTCTTTGCCGGAGCTAATTCCATATTTGCCGGAGATAAGCTGTTAACAACCCCTAATCCCGATGTTAACGAGGATATGGAAATGTTCAGGGAACTTGGGTTAAATCCTCAAAAGGCTTTTGAAAAGAAAGAGCAGAGAGAATCTGTAGAAGCTGAAGATTCCAAATATCAGAACCTTGGTGAAAAGCCAAAATGGTCGAGACCCGGCCATAAAATTGAAAGAAACCTTGAGGCTCAGCAAAAGGTTAAGCCAAAGGCTTAACCCAAAATAAAATCACTGTGGAGCTGGATCTGCAACAAATACCGCGGATTAAGGGGATTTCAAAAGAAGAATTTTTGAAAGAATACTTCATTCCTCAAAAGCCGGTGATTTTTGAAGATCTTAGTGCCGACTGGCCTGCAGCTCAAAAATGGGATTTCGATTACTTTCGCGAAAAGGCCGGGGATGTAGTTGTGCCGCTTTATGACGGGAAGCCGGCAAAAGGGCATCAGAAATCCCACGGGCCGGCAATGAAGCTGAAATTCTCAGAATACATAGATATACTTGAAAAAGGACCAACCGATCTAAGGATGTTCTTTTTCAATTTGCTTCAGAATTGTCCCGAACTTCTGGAAGACTTTAAATACCCAGATCTGGGAGTTAAATTCTTTAAAAAGCTGCCGGTGATGTTTGTCGGGGGTGAAGGCAGTAGTGTGGTAATGCATTACGATATGGATCTTGCCAATAATTTCCATTTTAATTTTGCAGGCCGTAAAAAAGTCTTATTATATCCTCCGGAGGAAACAAAATATCTCTATAAGGTGCCGTATTCCATTGTAAGTATGGAGATCATAAATATGGATGACCCTGATTTTGATAAGTATCCGGCCCTGGCCAAAGCCAGGGGGTTTGAAGCCGAACTTGGCCACGGGGACAGCCTGTTTATTCCAAGTAAATGGTGGCATTATATTAAGTATGAAACTCCAAGCCTCTCGCTTACCCTGAGGTCACTGCCAAGATCCCCGGGGAAGATACTTGAGGTCTTGAAGAACCTGGTGGTGACACGTAATTATGATAACCTGATGCGGAAGCTTCAGGGCCAAAAGTGGATAGATTATAAAAATCGTGAGGCTGTGAGAAGGACCCATAAAAATGCAGAAATTGATTTATGAAGAAGGAAGGTTTACATCTCGAACAAATACCTAAGCTGGATACGATAAGCAAGGAGGATTTTGTGAAGAATTATGTGAGGCCTCAGAAGCCTGTCGTGATTAAAAGACTTATTGAAGACTGGTCTGCTTTTGATAAATGGAATCTGGAATATATCAGAAAGGTGGCTGGAGAGAAGACCGTTCCTTTGTATGATGACCGGCCTATAAGTTCAGATTATAAATTTAACGAGCCGCATACCGAGATGAAAATGGCAGATTATATAGATCTGCTGAAGGCCAAACCAACCAATTACAGGATCTTTCTTTATCATTTAATGAAAGAAGTGCCATCGCTTCAGAAAGACTTCAGTTTTCCGGATATAGGGCTGAGGTTCATCAAGCAACTGCCAATGTTGTTTTTTGGAGGGGAGAATTCTAAGGTTTTTATGCATTATGATATTGATTACGCCAATATCCTTCATTTTCATTTCCACGGAAAAAAGCAATGCATACTGTTTCCGCCTTCACAAAGCAAATATCTTTACAAGGTGCCTCACGCACTTATCTCAAGGGAAGATATAGATTTCACGAATCCGGATCTGGAAAAGTTTCCTGCGCTTAAATTGGCGAAAGGTTATGTTGCTGAGCTTGAACACGGGGAAAGCCTTTATATGCCGGAAGGTTACTGGCACCAGATGACCTATCTTACTCCCGGGTTCTCAATGAGCCTTAGGGCTACCCCAAGAACACTTACCAATTTTTCTAAAGCCGTATACAATCTCATTTTTATGCGGCATTTTGACAACTATATGCGCAAACTAAGAGGTCAGAAGTGGATTGATTATAAGAATAAACAAGCCGTCAAGCGTACGCATCAGAGGAACGACATCAGTCTGTAAGACTGTTTACACTGTCAAAAACAAGGTTGGCCTCGTAGCCTTTTCTCAACAGAAAATCACTAAGCTTTTTCTTCTTTTTAAATGAATTGGGTTCTGAAATGGAATTCAGCTTTTTTTCGGCGAGTTCGGATAAGGTTTCACGATAATCTTCTTCGTTAATCTCTGTCATTGCCATCCTGATCACAGGAGAAGAGATCTCCCGCATTTTGAGTTCCTGCTTGATGCGGACCCGGCCCCATTTCTTGATCCTGAACTTACCACGCACAAAACTCCTTGCAAAGCGCTCCTCATTAAGGAAGTCTTCCTGCATAAGCCGCATAATGATCAGCTCCTGGGCAGCCGGGATCATTCGCATTTCCTTAAGCTTATCTTCAACCTCCTTATGGGAGCGGTCTCGATAAGCGCAGAACTGCATCAATTTGATGGTGGCTTCTTTTATGGTGTATGATTTTTGAGAAGAGTTTTGCTTCATTGTGAAACAAAGATAATGAGATATTGGAAGTGAAAACAGGAAAAAGAGCTAATCCAATAAACAAAAAAAAACGCCTCCCAAATAAATGAAAGGCGTTATTTAATTATTGAATCACTTTCCCGTCTTTATCGTGAAAGTGGTATTCTAAATACGTGTAAGCGTCTCTAGGTAAGATTTTCACCCATCGCTTATGGTCTAAAAACCATTGAGCTCGGGGAGATGGAAAGCCTTTAGTTAAAAAGGCTGCAATAAATGGGTGCGCACTTAAAGTAATCTTTTTGTGATTTTTCTTGATTAACTTCTCGAAGTCGGCTTTGATCTTGTTTATTAAAATGATCGGTGCTTCTATTTCACCGGTGCCGTTAGGGTTTTCCTCACGGGTTTTAATATTCATCTCAGGCCGTACGCGTTGTCTTGTAATTTGTACCAGGCCAAATTTACTTGGCGGCAAAATCTTATGTTTTGCCCGGTCGTCACTCATTTCATTTTTAAGGTGGTCATAGAGGGCTTTGCGGTTTTCGGCTTTGCCCATATCTATAAAGTCTATCACGATAATACCTCCCATATCACGTAAACGCAATTGGCGGGCTATCTCGGTAGCACTAATCATGTTGACCTCCAGAGCGGTATCTTCCTGATTTTTTGATTTGTTTGACCTGTTGCCACTGTTCACGTCTACAACGTGCATGGCTTCGGTGTGTTCTATTACCAGATAAGCGCCCTTGCTCATAGAGACAGTGCGCCCAAAGGAAGTTTTTATTTGTCTTTCGATACCGTATTTTTCAAAAATGGGGACATTAGACTGATACAATTTTACGATTGATTCTTTGCTAGGGGCGATCTCGCCCACATAGTCCTTAACTTGTGTATAAAGCGTCTCATCGTCTACAATTATGGAGGTAAAGGTATCGTTGAAGATATCTCTTAACAAGGACGAGGCCCTGTTTAACTCTCCTAAAACCTTAGAAGGATGATGCGGTTTATACAGCTTTTTGCACATTGCTGTCCAGCGACCCATTAGATTTTGGAGGTCTCTGTCCAGTTCTGCTACTTTTTTGCCTTCTGCTACGGTTCTCACAATAACCCCAAAACCTTTGGGTTTAATGCTTTTTACCAATCTCTTTAGCCTGTCTTTTTCTTCTTTGCTCTCAATTTTTTGGGAAACTGAAACGCGGTTAGAAAAAGGAACCAGAACTATATAGCGGCCCGGGAGGGAAAGCTCAGAGCTTATTCGGGGGCCTTTGGTGGAAATAGGTTCTTTAACGATTTGAACCAGTAGCGACTGATTTGATTTTAAGACATCGGTAATCGTACCGTTTTTGTCTATATCTTTCTCAAAAGTAAAATTCTTTAATGAATAGTCTTTAAGTTTACCTGTGCTTACACGTTTTATGAACTTCAGCATAGATGAAACCTGAGGTCCCAGGTCGTGATAGTGTAAAAAACCATCTTTTTCATAACCTACATTTACAAATGCGGCATTTAACCCGGGGACAGCCTTTCTAATTTTGGCGATAAAAATATCACCTACATTAAATTTATTGCTGTCTTCATCCTTGTTGAGTTCAACTAGTTTTCCATCTTTTAATAAGGCAAAATCTACTGCAGAGGCTTCGGACCGGATAATTAACTCTTTGTCCACTCTATTCGATTTTTATCTATACCTGCTAAAGGCAGACACAGATGGATTAAACAATATTTTATCACAGGGTTTTTAATCCTGAAGAAACCCAAAATTGCCTTTTTGACCAGGCGGGGTTTCGTTTTCAAAGAACGATTGAAACAAAAAAAGTAGTGTGAAAACTACTTTTTCTTATGGCGGTTAGCTCTTCTTCTTTTTTTACGCTTGTGCGTGGCTACCTTATGTCTTTTTCTTTTTTTACCACTTGGCATAGTGTTAGATTTTAATTAATAAATTTATTTTATGTCTTTTTGTTTATAACTAAACAGAACAATTACTTAACCTCAACATTGGTTTTTACACCTTCTACGAAAATCTTCGCAGGCTTAAAAGCCGGGATGTTGTGAGCAGGTATTTTAATAGTAGTGTTCTTAGAAATATTTCTTCCTGTCTTTTCAGCTCTTGTTTTAACTACAAAGCTTCCAAAACCTCTTAGGTATACGTTGTCTCCGCTCTCAAGTGAAGTCTTAACCTCTTCCATGAAGGTTTCTATAGTAGCCTGTACATCACCTTTTTCCATTCCTAATTTTTCTGAAATGTTTGCTACAATATCTGCTTTCGTCATTTTCGTACTATTTAAAGTTATAAATTGGGGTTTCTAATTTTTCAAGGGCGCAAATATAAGAATTAAATCTGCAATATTTCAAGCCTAATTCATTAAATAATAACGGAATAAACAATTATTATTGCAATCAGATAAAATGCCCTATGATGTTTTCTAAGATACTGATTAATTGGTACTTGAGCAATAAAAGAGACCTTCCCTGGAGAAAAACCAGTGAGCCTTACCGCATATGGCTTAGTGAAATTATGCTGCAGCAAACGCGAATTGAACAGGGATTGCCTTACTATCACAGCTTTACAGAGGCCTTTCCCGAAGTTTTTGATCTGGCCAGGGCTTCCCGAGATAAGGTGCTAAAACTCTGGCAGGGACTGGGCTATTATTCGAGAGCCAGGAATCTTCACGAAACCGCCCGATATGTGGCTGAAGAACTCGATGGCGTTTTTCCTGATAATTATAAGGACTTAAAAAAACTAAAAGGAGTTGGCGACTATACGGCCAGCGCTATCGCTTCTATATGTTATAACGAGCCTGTAGCCGTGGTAGACGGGAATGTTTACCGGGTTTTGAGCAGGTATTTCGATATTGATACTCCTATTAATAGCACCGAAGGGGTGAAGGAATTCAAGGCACTTGCCACCGAATTGCTGGATAAAGAACGGCCCGCTGACTTCAACCAGGCGATTATGGAATTCGGCGCTTTGCACTGCAAGCCGAAGAATCCCCTATGTGACACCTGTCCGTTTCAGGATAGCTGCCTGGCCTTGAAGAATAATAAGGTAAATGAACTTCCCGTTAAACTGAAGAAGGGAAAGATCAAAAAACGTTATTTTAATTACCTGGTATTTCAGTCAGATGAAAATCAAACCATACTTCAGCAAAGAACAGGAAAGGGGATCTGGAACGGCCTATATGAATTTCCCCTGGTAGAGACCGAAAAGCAGGTAAGCCCGGATGAATTTCCTGCGGAACCGGCCTTCAGGGAGAAAATAGGGGGTAAAAAAGTAGAACTTCATTTATATAATGAGGAACCCGTAGTGCATAAATTATCTCATCAGCATATCTTTGCAAGATTCTGGATAGTGAAAAGTGATACTTTGCCAAAAGAGAGTGTGGAGATAAACAGGCTTGAAGAATATCCTGTTCCGGTGCTTATTCAAAATTTCCTCAGAGAATGTGAGATCGGGAACTATTGATTTTCGATTTGTTAAAACTTTTGTGTAGGTTTGGTTGAACTGGCAAATTTTTTTCAGTATTTTAGGTAAATTAAATTCAAACAACCGGAGAATCGGTTTTTAAAAACTATAAATAAAATGACAGGTACACTTAACAAAGTAATGCTGATAGGGCATACCGGAGATGATGTAAAAATGCATTATTTTGAAGGTGGCGGGGTGATTGGCCGTTTTCCGCTGGCTACCAACGAAACCTATACCAATAAAACCACCGGGGAGCGTGTGAACAATACCGAGTGGCATAATATCGTGGTGCGTAATAAGGCAGCTGAAATTTGTGAGAAATACCTTAAAAAAGGAGATAAAGTATATATCGAAGGAAGGATCAAGACCCGTAAGTGGCAGGATGACCAGGGGAATGAAAGGTATTCTACAGAAATTCAGTGTACAGAATTCACCTTCCTTACTCCTAAAGGAGAAAGCGGGCCTGGCGCACAACCTCAAAATTCTCCTTCAGCCACCCCTGAAAGCAAACCAAAAAATGATAGCTTTGCAAATCAGTCAATTGCAAAAGATGAAGAGGAAGACGATTTGCCTTTCTAAGTTTAACTAAAACCAGTGCATTTGGATTCGGAACCTCCCAGTTTGTTTCTGTTTTGGGCTACATTTGATTTTACCCAGTTTATAAGCTTAATTATTTTATTGCTGCTGTTGCTATGCTCGGCCCTGATTTCGGGTGCTGAAGTGGCCTTCTTTTCACTTACCCCGGCTAATTTCATTACCGAGGACGGAAAGCGCAGCAATGCCCAGAAGATCGTTATTAAACTTCTCGAGAAGCCGAAGAAGTTGTTAGCGACCATCCTGGTGGCCAATAATTTCATCAATATCGCTATCGTGCTCTTGTTCGATACCATAGCCGATAAATTATTTGCAGGCCTTAATGTTACGGTATGGGGCGTGGACCTTAAGTTTGTTTTTGAGGTGGGAGTAGCGACTTTCCTGATCTTGCTTTTCGGGGAAATACTGCCGAAGGTCTATGCCAGCAGGAATAAAGAGAAATTCTCCAATTTTATGGCCTATCCGCTTAATTTCCTGGATAGCTTTTTCTCTCCGCTCAGCACTCCAATGAGGGCAGTAACGCTTTTTATTCATTCAAGGCTTGGGAAGCAGCGTTCTTTTATTAGTATAGACCATCTCTCCCAGGCGCTGGAGCTTACCAGTGAAGAAGATACTTCCAAAGAAGAGCAGAAAATTCTTCAGGGCATTGTCTCTTTCGGGAATACGGACACCAAGCAGGTGATGAGGCCCAGAATGGATATTTTTGCCCTTAATGAGGAACAGCCTTATAAAGAGATTATTCCGGAAATTATTGATAATGGATACTCCAGAATTCCGGTATTCAAGGAAAATATAGATAATGTGGTGGGAATCCTTTACGTTAAGGACCTGTTGCCGTATCTCGAAGAAAGTTCGTTCGACTGGACCGCTCTTTTAAGGGAACCGTATTTTGTTCCTGAAAACAAAAAACTGGATGATCTTCTTAATGACTTTAAGGATAAGCGCAACCATCTCGCGATAGTGGTTGATGAATACGGCGGCACCAGCGGCTTGATCTCACTTGAGGATATCATCGAGGAGATCGTAGGGGATATCAGTGATGAGTTTGATGATGAAGACCTGGTGTTCTCTAAACTCGACGAGAACAACTTTGTGTTTGAAGGAAAAACTCCGTTAAAGGATTTTTATAAGATCATTAAACTTGAGGATCCTTCAGGCTTTGAAGAGAAAAAAGGGGAGGCCGAAACTCTAGCCGGTTTTCTGCTGGAGATATCCGGGGGATTTCCGAAGCGAAACGACATAATTACCTTCCTTAACTATAAGTTTACCGTGGAAGTAATAGATGATAAACGAATTAAGCAGATAAAGTTGAGTATTGCACCCTTATGAGAAAAGCAGGAATCTTAATTTTGACAGCCATCCTCGGCCTGGCTTCGTGTAAAGATGAAGTAAGGCCGAAGCCCAAGGCTTTTCTGGCTTTGGAGTATCCCAAAGCCGAATATGAATCTGCCGATCTAGCCTGCCCTTATACATTCGAAAAAAACAAAATTGCAGAACTCACTCCTTCCGGGAAAAATAAGGAGTGTTGGATGGAACTCAAGTATAAACTTCTAAATGGTTCAATTTATATCACTTATCAAAAGATAGACAATAACCTGGATTCCCTGCTGATGGATGCCCAACAATTACCATTGCAGCATACCATTAAGGCAGATGTGATAGAAGGGGATGTTTATACCAATGAGTACCATAACACCTACGGGATGTTTTATGAAGTTAATGGTGACGCTGCCTCTCAGGCCCAGTTTTACCTTACAGACAGTACCGATAATTTCATAACAGGGGCCATCTACTTTAACCGTCGTCCGAATTATGACTCCCTGGTACCTGCTGCTGATTATCTAAAAAAAGATATGCGGCACTTAATGGAGACCTTTCAATGGAATTGAGGCTTATTGTAAATAATTCTTACCTCACAACCGATATTATTAACATTTTGTCAACTAAATTAGATTTTATCTAAGGAAATCGATATTATTGTTTTGTTAATTGTAAAAAGACAATAATATGAAGCAAAATTCGTTGATGTATTTCAAAATATTGTTTCTCGTACTGTTTCCTTCGGTTGTTTTTGCCCAGGAAACTTTAACGGGTAAAACAATAAATGACGCTACGGGAGAAGTTGTTCCTTTCGTGAATGTTATTGAAAAGGGTACTTCCAATGGTACTACCAGTGATTTTGACGGGAATTTCTCAATTACCGTAGATGCTTTACCAACAACTCTGGTCTTTTCCTATCTGGGATTTGAAAAACAGGAAATTAATGTAACTGATAATTCACCTCTCACTATCCGCTTTGTTGAGTCTGCAGCTGCGCTGGATGAGGTTGTGGTTACAGGTTTGGCTACATCTATTAAAAGATCTAATGCTGCAAATGCCGTTTCGTCCATTTCTGCCGATGAACTAACGGGAACCACGCCGCCTCCAACACTGGACGGCGCTTTATATGGTAAGTTCCCTGGTGCTACGGTGAGTGCAAATTCCGGTGCTCCCGGTGGAGGACTTTCGGTAAAGCTGCGTGGAGCGACCTCTATCCAGGGTAATACTCAGCCACTTTATATTATTGACGGGGTTTATATAGACAACTCTTCTATAGCTTCAGGACTAAATGTTGTTTCTGCTGCTGCCTCGGGCGGGAGTGCTTCTAATCAGGATAACCCAACCAACAGGATTGCAGACATCAACCCAGATGATATTGCAAATATTGAAATCCTAAAAGGGGCTTCGGCCGCGGCGATCTATGGATCTCGTGCTGCTGCGGGGGTTGTGATCATCACTACCAAAAAAGGTAAGGCCGGGGAGACCAAATTCACTCTTTCACAATCTACCGGATGGACAGAGGTTACAAAGCTTCTTGGACTTAGGGATTACAATGAAGAGCGGGTTGAGGAGACCTTTGGAGAAGATGCTTTGCAGGACTATATAGCTGCAAGGGATCAGGGCAGGCTTGTGGATTATGAAGAAGAGATCTTCGGGGAGAAAGGACTTATTAGTAAGACCAGTTTCACCTTTAGCGGTGGAGATAATAAAACGAAATTCTACTCGGGCGTTACGCATACAGACGAACAGGGGATTGTAAAGAATACAGGCTATGAGAAAACCTCTCTTAGGCTGAATCTTGACCACAGGCCTACAGACTTCATTAAGGTAGGGTTGAGTTCCAACTATATTCACTCCTCATCTAACCGTGGGTTCTTTAATAATGATAATACGGGGACATCGATAGGGGTTACTTTAACCGCGACCACTCCCTGGCTGGATCTTTTCCCGAATGAAGACGGGATCTACCCCGACAACCCGGCTGGAGCTTCCAACCCTCTGCAAACAAGGGATCTTGTAAGGAATAATGAAACCGTAAACCGTTTCATTATAGGTGGATCGGCAAATATCGATATTTATAAGTCTGAAAATTCAGACCTGGAACTTATTCTTAGAGGAGGTCTGGATATGTTCGGCCAAAAGACAAGAGCGATTTTCCCAAAAGCACTGCAATTCCAGAAGCTTTCTAACGGAGGTCTGAATGGAGTTTCTGTTCAGGGAGATACCCAGAATAAGAACTATAACCTTTCTGCCTTCCTGGTGCATAATTATACCACCGATTATGAGCTTAACTTCAGAACCCAGGCAGGGATGACCAGGGAGTATTTTGACAGAAATACCGAACTTATAACGGCTACCGGGCTGGTAGCTTCAGAAACCAATGTAGATCAGGCTGCCAATACAGGGGTAGATCAGACAAGATATTTACAGGAAGATTCAGGATTCTTTGTGCAGGAAGAGGTGAACTATCAGGATAAATTCATTGCAACACTTGGGCTTAGAGGAGATAAGTCTTCAAATAACGGAGATGCCAACAAATTGTTCTACTATCCAAAAGCTTCTTTGGCAGTAAACTTTAATGAATTTGATTTCTGGAATTCTGCAAGTAACTGGACCCAGTTCAAGCTAAGGGCTGCCTACGGGGAAGCAGGGAATTTCCCTCCCTTCGGAGCTCTGTTTACTTCATATAATGCATTCTCTACAGACGGGATTCTTGGAGTAAGTTTAATTGGAGTTAGAGGTGATAAAGACCTTAAATCTGAACGCCAGAAAGAACTTGAATTTGGTGCTGATGCCAGTTTCTTTGGAAACAGGCTTAATTTCTCTGGAACTTATTATATCAAAACGGTAGAAGATCTTATTCTTCAGGCTGCCTTGGAGCCTTCAACAGGCTTTACTTCCCAGTTCGTAAATGCCGGAACGCTTGAAAACAGAGGTGTCGAGCTTAGCCTGAATGCTTCACCCGTGATATCAGAAGATCTCAACTGGAGCCTTGGAGTGAATTTCTTCAAGAACACCTCTGAGATTACCAGGCTTGATGTGGCTCCGTTCAATACAGGGGCTTTTGGTGCGACTTTGGGAACCTTCAGAATTGAAGAAGGAAAGAGTGCCACTCAAATAGTTGGAATTAGCGATAACCCCGGGCCAAATGGCTTTGAGCAATTTGGTGATGCGGAGCCGGACTTCCAGATGGGCTTCAACAACGAACTTACTTATAAGAATTTTGATCTGTCATTTCTTTGGCAGTGGAAGAACGGCGGGGAGAACATCAATCTTACCGCGTTGCTTACAGACCTGAACGGAACAAGTCACGATTATGATACCATAGATCTTGACCCGAGCGGCCAGCTGGGTAACGGTCCATACAGGGTAAGTCAGCTGGGTTCTTCGGCAGAGGTGTTTGTGGAAGATGCTTCCTACTTGCGTTTAAGAGAAGTCGGGCTTTATTACAGAATTCCTGAAAGTACTCTTGACGGATTGCTGAATGGCACTTTCGATCAGATCAAGCTTGGGTTCTCAGGAACTAATCTTATAAATATATTCGATTATAACAGCTACGATCCTGAGGTTTCCAATTTCGGGTCTAATGGTATTTTTACCGGGGTTGAGGTGACTCCTTATCCTTCATCCAAGAGGTTTTTGTTTCACGTGGCATTTGAATTTTAAAAAATATAATTATGAGAAAATACATATATAAACTACTCATTCTTAGCGCTCTTTTCACAGGCTTCGTATCCTGTGAGGTCAAGGAGTTTTCTGACCTGAATAACCCTGAGGTGGATGCTTTCAGGGAAAATTTAACCCGTGGGGACCTTCAGGATCTTGTAGGGGGTATCCTTTACAGTATGAGAGACAGGCTGGGGACTTATTATGATGACCTTGGCGTTATAGGCCGGGAATTCTGGAGATTTTCAAGTTCCGACCCGCGATTTACCGGAGACCTTTTAGGGAAGGAGAACGCGGTGCTGGATAACAACACTTTTTATATCACCGCGCCCTGGGCTTCCAGGTATCGTACGGTGAAGAACGCGAATCTTATACTTGAGTTCCTTGACGGGCAGGATCTTTCTGCTCAGTTTTCAGCTGAAGAGATCAGCGCTACCAAAGGCTTTCTGAAAACCTTTATAGCCTATGAACTTCTTTTGAATCTGAACCTTACTTACGAGAACGGAATTCGTCTTGATGTATCTGACGAGAATAATCTGGGGCCTTTTGTTTCTTATACTGAAGCGCTTTCAGGAATTCGTGCAATGCTCGAAGACGGTGCCTCCGATCTTGCCGGGGGCGGGGATGAATTTCCATTCATACTTTCTTCAGGTTTTAGCGGATTCGATACCCCTTCTTCATTTCTTGAGGTTAACAAGGCTATTTCTGCCAGGGTTGCTGCCTACCAGGGAGATGATGCCGCGGTACTTGCATTCCTTGAAGACTCATTCCTGGACCTGGATGGTGACCTTTATACCGGGATCTATTATAATTTCTCCAGTGACCAGACCGATATTCTTAACCCTATGTACTTCCCTGTGGAGGCAACCACTGCAGGTGCAAGAATTGTTCAGCCCTCGTTTGTGACCGATGCTGAAGAGGGTGACAACAGGCTTGATAAGATCGCGATGAGAAGTGAACCTTTAACGCTTGACGGGCTGACCGGGGAGTATGCAGTTTACCGGTATAAGTCTAATACCGATGCCATCCCGATCATCAGGAATGAAGAGCTGATCCTTCTTTATGCCGAAGCGAATATCGGTATAGATCCTGCAGAAACCGTAGAAGCATTAAATATCATCAGGGCTAAAGCCGGGATCGGGCCTTATACGGGACCTGAGACTACTGAGGCTTTAACAGAGGAAATGCTGGAGCAGAGAAGGTATTCTTTATACGCTGAAGGACACAGGTGGATAGATATGAGGAGGTATGATATGCTGGATGAGCTTCCGCTTGATCGCGCAGGAGACGATGTATTTGTACAGTTCCCTATTCCGCTTACCGAGAACCAGTAGAAAAACAGTCTATTATAATCAAGGCCCGGTGTGTTATTCACGCCGGGCTTTTTGTTTTTAATTCTGATTATTGTTTTACCTTCGGCCCGCTAACACGAAAGTTTCAGGACCAATGCCGCAATCAAATATCAAATGGGTGTACCTGCTCATTCTTTCCCTGGTATGGGGAAGCTCCTTTATCCTTATTAAGAAAGGACTGGTAGGTCTTACGGCTCTTCAGGTTGGATCCTTTCGGATTATTTTCGCGGCTTTATTTCTTATACTGATTGGCTTCAGAAGCCTGATGAAGCTGAGGTTTCAGCAATGGAAGTGGATCATTTTTACAGGATTCCTGGGCTCTTTTTTTCCTGTTTATCTCTTCTCTTTTGCAGAAACCGAAATTGATAGTGCCATCGCCTCTATTCTTAATGCTACCACCCCTTTAATGACCCTTATTTTTGGGGCGCTGCTGTTCGGTACGGGCTTAACCCAAAATAAAGTGATAGGAGTGGTCATTGGGCTTCTTGGGACGCTTGGCCTCATTCTAAGCGGGGCAAGCATTAATCCCGATCAGAATTATCTTTACTCGGGCCTCGTGATCATTGCCACCAGCTGTTATGCCTTTAATGTGAATATACTTAAAACCCATATGAGCGGCATTACGCCTTTGGGGATCACGGCTGGTAACTTTTCGGTTTTGCTGATCCCTGCGCTGATTATTCTTTATTATTCAGGGTTCTTTGAAAAGGATCTTGGAGCTGAGAAGCTGCAGCTTTCTGTGATGTATGTAGCTGTTCTGGGAGTGATAGGGACAGGGATTGCGATGGTGATCTTTAATAAGCTTGTGCAGATCTCAGATCCGGTATTTACCACTTCTGTTACCTATACCATTCCCGTTGTTGCATTAGGCTGGGGTATTCTTGATGATGAGACCTTTGGTGTCTGGCAGCTGACCTCGGCCGCGGTGATCCTGCTGGGAGTGTTTATTGTGAACCGATCCAAGAAATTCTATACCCGCCATAAGAAGCAGGCCGCCTGATATCAATAAAAAAGCCGACCCACGGCCGGCTTTCTATCAAACATTAATAAAAAAACGGTTACAGTTCGAAATCGGTTTCAGAAACCCCTTCATTTACAAGTACTTCAGAAACATTAAATTCGAGATTTTGAGGCCCCATGTTCATAGACAATTGATGAGGGAATTTCACTCCTTCAGTGGCTTCGTAATTATTATAACCTGTGGTGATCGTCATAGTCTGTCCTCCCTGCGACATAGTTTTAGAGGACTGCACTTTTAGGCCTGTTTCAGTATCGTAGAAAGATTTGTTGTTAGCGTCGAAAGCAACTACATAAGCATCACTGCCGTTGACTTCCTCTATCCCTTCAAGGCTTGCATTTTCTGTATTTAGTTCAGGAAACGGATTGGCATCGGCTTTGGCGATCTTTATCTGATCTTCGGTATATGGGATCTTCTGGCCCTGAGCCATCACATAACCTTCCTCACCATTAAACACCTGTTTGCTCATCACATTGCCATTCATAGAAATGGTCTGATTCAGCTTTCCGTCGGAAGTGCGTTTCAGGTTAAGGTCAAGTTGCATTCCCTGCACCTCGGCCTGGGCTAAAAGCACTACGCTCTCTATATCATTCACTGCTTCCCGACCTCCAATGGCCTCAATATAGTTTTCGAAAACCTTTTTTACACTCATAGAAGCATCCATTTTCTTGGCTTCAGGCTTTTCCGTTTCATTTCCGAATCTGTCGAAATACCGTACAGGAATATTCTTCCCGTTATAAGTCATATTCTCAAGGTCTTCAGCCACCTCGCTGCCTTTTCCGGCAACCACGATCCTGGCCTTGTCTATCTTGAAATAATTTTGGGCTACTCGTTGTACATCCTCAAGTGTAACAGCCTTTATTTTCTCAAGAAAGGTCTCGTAGAAATCATCCGAAAGGTCTTCGGTTTCGATGTTGAGTGCAAATTTGGCGATAGTTGAAGGTTGTTCCAGAGAAAGTACAAAGTCTCCTGTATACTTGTTCTTGGCATTATTCAGTTCCTGAGGCGTCACCTTTTCATCTCTTATTCTATGAATCTCATCAAGAAAAGCAACGATAGCACTGTCTGTAACGGCATTTCTTACACTTGCACTTGCTACAAAAGTGGAAGCGATCTTGTCGTCTCCCGTGCTTGAATACGCGCCATAAGTATATCCTTTATCTTCACGAAGGTTAAGGAATAATCTGGCTTCACCGCCACCGCCGAGAATTTTGTTGGCCAGCAGCACAGGGAAGTAGTCTTCATCTCCTTTTTGCAATTTGATGGTGTTTACTACCGCGATCTCACTCTGCACGGCATTTGGCATATCAATAAAATTGATCTGGGTGTATTGAGCATTGGTCACTTCCGGCAGCTTGAATGAAGGAAGGTTTTTTTTGTCCCAGTTGCTGAAATTCTCCTCTACAAGTTTTTTGGTCTCGGCTGGGTCAACATCTCCTACTATAACCAGGTATGCATTTTGTGGAACGAAATAGGTGTTGTAATAGGCTTTTACATTCTCCAGGTTTAGCTGTTCAATGCTTTCTTCAGTTGCAAACTCTCCATAGGGATGATTCTTACCGTAAGCAAGCGCAGAACGTACACGTCTGGCATTGAATGCCACGTCCTTTTGATTGGATTTCAGATTTTCGATAAGACGTTGCTTTTCCTTGTCAAACTCTTCCTGGGTGAATTTAGGGTTTATAGCCCCTTCAGCCATAAGTTCAAGGACCCTTGGGAAATATTTTGAAAGGGTGTTAGCTGAAGCCCCTGCTGAATAAAAATTCAGGCTGGCTCCAAGGTAGTCTACCTCTTCATTGAATTCGTCTTTTGGAATGTTGTTGCTTCCTGCCCCCAGAACTGCTCCCATAAGACTGGAAACTCCGGCTTTAGATCCTTCAGGATGTGGCGGGTTGTCAAGGCTTAACGACATTGAAACTCGTGGAAGTTTGTGGTTTTCAACAACCATAACTTTCAGGCCGTTGTCGAGAGTAAAGGTTTCAGGTTTTCCCACATTTATCTTCGGAGCGGGTCCCGGCTGGGGTTGTTTGCTTCGGTCTATCTGGGCTGTGGCACCGAATGCGATGAACAGAACGGCCACAAATGCTAATATATTTTTTCTCATTTTCTTCATTTTATTTGGTTTCGGCTTCAGCCTTATCCTCTTTATTTTCCGGCAGATACTCTAAGATCAGCCTTTGGTTTGGCTTCAGGTATTTATTGGCAACACGCTTAATATCTTCCCGGGTAATGTTTCTATAGATCTCGATCTCGTCATTAATGAGCCCGGTATCGTTGTAAAGAAGATAGTTTCGTGCCAGAGAATTAGCAATTCCGGCCATACTTGAATTTGAATTCACATAGTTGTTTTCAGCCTTGTTCTGAAGTTTCTGAAAATCCTTTTCTGAGATAAGCTCATTTCTTAGCTTGGCTACTTCTTCTTCTATTTCGCTGTTAAGAGTATCCAGGGAAGTTTCTCCCACCGGAAGAGCGTATACCAGATACATTCCGTAATCTTCCTGTTCAAGGTTAAAGGCTCCAACCTGAAGCGCCTGCTTTTGCTCATCTACAAGTTTCTTATAAAGTTTTGAGCTGTTTCCGTCTGTTAAATAAGAGGAAATAAGGTTTAGCACATAGGAGTCACGATTAGTGAATTCCGGGGTTCTGTACGCGGTAACCGTCGCGGGGATCTGAATATTAGGATCGTAAGCGGTGGCATTTTTCTGTTCGGTAATAGGTTCTTCTTTAGGGAAGCTTCTTTCGATCTCTTTTCCTGAAGGGATCGGCCCGAAATAATCCTTGATCATTTTCTTTGTATCCTCAAGCTGAATGTCTCCGGCAACCACAAGCACCGCGTTGTTAGGAACATAATATTTATCGAAATAGGCGTTGAATTCATCAAGTGTGGCGGCATCAAGGTCTTTCATATACCCGATATTAGGGTCTTTGTAAGGATGCTTTTCAAAAAGATTGCTGAAAACTGCCGGTAACAATCCTCCGTAAGGGGAGTTGTCATAACGAAGCCTTCTTTCCTCTTTTACCACCTCGTTCTGGGTGTCTACACCTTTTTGCTTGATAATAGGGTGCAACATACGTTCAGACTCCATCCATAGTCCCAGCTCAAGGTTGTTGGAAGGGAAGATCTCATAATAGTATGTCCTGTCGTTAGTGGTATTGGCGTTGTTGCTGCCTCCGTTGGAGCTTACAATTTCAAACCATTTTCCGTTTGGGATATTTTCGGTCCCTTCAAATAAAAGATGTTCGAAAAAATGGGCGAATCCGGTTCGTCCTTCTTCGCGGTCTTTCCCCCCTACGTGGTACATTACCGAGGTGGTGACTACAGGGGCTGAATTGTCCTGATGCAGGATCACATGTAGCCCGTTATCCAGGTCATATTCCGTGAATTCCACCTCCTGGGCAAAAGTGGTGAACCCCAGCAAAAGACTGCAGGCTGTAAGTTTTAAGTAGTTGATCATTTGGAGTTAATTTTTATTAATGCAATTAATAAGTGTGTAAACAGGATGTTTTGTTACAGAATTGTTCGGGTTATTTGGCAGGAATCCTTTAATTTTAATTGACTGAGATTTGCTCTTTTAGGCTTCGATATGTGAAACAACTGGTGACTTTTTTCGCCCTGGCGTACCTTATTTCCTGGATCATTTGGCTTTCTTTGTATTCCGGCCTGCATCATATTCCCATTTATTATATAATCACGCTCTCGGAGGGCTTGGCCCAATGATGAGTGCTTTTATAACTACCCGCCTCTATTTGGGCAGGGAGGGGGTGAATAAACTTATGCTTGGTTGCTTTAAGTTCAAAGCTTTTGGATATTTATTAGTGGCTCTGTTGGGGCCATCCGGTTCAGGAAAAGAATAAGATAATAATGTAGAGGCCCCTTAGGGCTTTTAAACAACCAAAGTTATAGTTCTGTTGGAGCTTCCAATTTCAGGTAATTACTTTCAGGCCTTCATCGGCGTCTCTTCTTACAATTATCCTATAACCTGAGGATGGTCATTTCTCCCGGCAGCAAAGAAGCTTAATATTACACTTTAAAAATTTGATTTTATGAAAGAACAGTTGAGCCAAAGCCTGGAAAATTCCTTCAGCTACCAAGAATATATGGATCTCATGGAAGACCTGGTAAGTGCGGAAAGCACCACCGGAGAAATCAATAAAGACAGGGTTGATTTCACAGCCTTAAACCACAAGCGTTCCCGCCGGCTAAATAAAAAGTTACTGCTTTCAGAAGCCGAAAACTCCATTTTTAACGAACTAAAGACGAAACAGATCTGGCTGGTGATCACCGAATCCTGGTGTGGAGACGCGGCACAAACGCTCCCGGTGCTTAATAAACTCGCAGAGGCCTCAGAGAATATCGACCTCAAGATCATCTTGAGAGATGAGCACCCGGAATTAATGGATAATTTCCTTACCAACGGTACCCGATCCATTCCGAAACTGATCATATTAACTCCTGATCTGGAAGTAATCACCACCTGGGGGCCACGTACCTCCGCAGCTACCAAACTTGTTACCGACTACAAGGAAAAGTTTGGTAAGATAGATGCCGAATTCAAAGCCCAGCTTCAATTATGGTACAACAAGGATAAAGGATCGAGCATCATCAATGAACTTGCGGAAGTAGCCCGTAAGATCGAAGAGCAGGAGGTTGTTTATTGATTAAGAGTTCTGCTCTAAAAGTATTTGCCTAAAAACTATAACGAAGCCTTAAAAAGCAGCTATTCCCAAGGGTTTTGTAATCCTCAAATTCGAAAAAGGACTGGCTTGTAAAGTTGAGGTCCCAGTTGGTGGCAAGTGAATAATTAAGAGAAGGCATTGCGATTACTGAATGTCTCGTGGGAGAATAGATGAAACTGGCGGTACCCAAAAAGATGGGCGTAAACTCCTTTGAAAGCTGAAGAAAAAAAGAATATTTAAAAGGCATCAGGTTTTTGGCGCTGATCCTGGCGAGGGCAAGATCTTCTATGCTTGAAAATGAATTGTTAGCAGAACTGTTGTAGAGTGCCGAGCTATTAACATACAGGCCTTTCTGAAAAGCGTAGTCTAAAGAAATGGAAGCGCTCATAACATTTTCATTCCCGGGGTATTCTTCATAAGGCACAAAATAGGAGATCTCACCTTTGAATCCAGCTTCTTTCAGGTTTCCTGCCCATCCTGCCCCTACTACCCAGTCCTTTTGATACACCCCGGTTAAAAACTGGATATCATAGGTCCATTTGTTGAATTTGTACATTCCGGCGGCAATAAGATCATCATTTTGCTTTCCTCCCTTCGCTGTTAACTCTATCTTGCTGAAGTCTCCGGTATAATACTGTACTCGTATCGCATCACTTCCGGGGCGCTCCTCATAATCGAAATCCAGAAAATTATAAGTGTTGAAGATATCATTCGGGTTCCATACCAGATTCATCCCCCAGTTAATTCGCTGCCTGCCAAGGCTGATATCCCAATTGGCCTTCGTATAGTTCACCAGCGCCCTGTCAATAAGGCTATTGAAGACCAGGTTATTCTCTTCAATTAAGTTAACCGAAAGATCTGCCAGCCCGGGATCATCATCCAGCATTTCAGCAAAACCAGGGAAGGATCTTATGCGATCCCCGTAATATATTCTGTTTCTCACTTCCAGTCTTATGCTAAATTCATCATTTGGCAGGTATTTAAAATTAAGCCGGTTGTGAATAAGGCTTGTCCATTGTAATTGGTCCAGCCGGTCAATAAAGTTGAATTCGTGCAGGTTTTTAATATATCCGTCAACAGAGATCTTTGGCGCCTCTTCCTGTGAATAGACGTTGAATGACACCAGCAGTATCAAAACCAGATATAGCCTCCATTTTTTCATTTTCTTAAGTTGGAGTTTGCTGCACATCTGAATCAACCCGGCCATCAACAAGAGTGATCACCCTTCTTGCTTTCTTAATGACACGCGGGTCGTGAGTTGAAAAAAGAAAAGTTATATTCTCCTCACGGTTTAGTTTTGCCATGATATCCATTAATTTATTGGCCGATACCGAATCCAGGTTTGCGGTAGGTTCATCAGCCAGAACAATTTGAGGTTTTGAAGCCAGGGCCCTGGCCACTGCAACCCTTTGCTGCTGACCACCTGAAAGCTCTCCCGGCTTATTGTCGATTTTATCTTCGAGCCCTACTTCTTTCAACAATTCCATCACCCGCTGTTTTCTTTCTTTTTTCGAAACATTCTGAAGCTGCAATACAAAACCGATGTTTTCTTTGGAAGTAAGCACGGGAATCAGGTTAAAGGCCTGAAACACAAAACCTATATTGTGAAGCCTGAAATCGATAAGCTTATTTTCGGAAAGTTTGGTGATCTCAACATCATCTATGATCACAGTGCCTGAGGTGGGTTTATCAAGCCCGCCCATCATATTCAGAAGGGTGGATTTTCCTGAGCCGGACGGGCCTACCAGCGCTACAAATTCACCTTCTTCTATATGTACATGCACATCCTGTAGCGCTTTTACCGGCACCATTTTTTGGTTATAGGTCTTACTGATATTATGCGCGTCTATTATAGTCTTGGCCATAATCTTATATTTTTCTGATCGCCTCTGAAGGATTTAATTGAAGAGCTTTGTACGCCGGATAAATAGCCGATAGCAATGCGGTGATCAAACACATAATGGCAACTACTCCGTATTTTTGATCATCTAAAGCCGGATAGATCACCGGACTAAATCCATAAGAAGATAGTCCTTCAGAGAACATGGAAATATTTATCCCATAATTCCCGAGTATTTTTACAGTCAGCCATCCTATCAATAAACCTGCAGGGCAGCCTATTAATGAAAGGTAAAGGGTCTCAAGCATAATCATCAGGAATATTTTCAGCTTATTAAGCCCGATTGCCATAAGCATTCCCAACTCCCTAATACGCTCAAGGACTGACATGAGCATTGTGTTGACGATCCCAAATGTGAGGGCTAACAAAATTATTCCGGTGATGATGTAGGTGTAGAGATTAAAGGATTCTATAACCAGTCTTAGCTCCGGGGCCATTTCTTTCCAGTCCTCCACCTTTGAACCGGGTGCTATACTATTTGAATATTCCTTTATGTAAGCCAGGTCTCCTTCACTTTTCAGAAGGATCGCGATTTCATTAGTCTCATCCTGATCAAGGCCTAAAAATTCTCTCAGCTTAGGTCTTAATATGTATACATTCACTTCATCTAAAGAAAGGTTCCCCGAGCGGTATATCCCCCCAACCCTGAAAGCACCTGAAATAATATCAGAATTCACATCAGTGAAGGTGAGCACCACCTTGCTTTTCAATTTAACCTTCAGTTTTTTAGCTAGTTTTTCTCCAAGCAAGATCTCATTTTCTTTCCCTGATTCGAAATAACCTCCCTGCCTGACATTTTCATTGAGCCGGATCTGCTGCTTTTCAGAATCAGGGTCTATCCCTATGATCTTTACCCCTCCTGCAGTTGTGGTAGAAGAGATCATTCCTGAGGTAATTACCCGGGAGCTTACCGATGCCACCTGGGGCTGGCTCCTGAGTTTTTCTAAAACCTCATTCGATCCGGGAACAGTAAGTTTTGCGTCATTCTCTTTTGAAAATAAAGGGTGGTGAATTTGGAGGTGAGAAAGCTGTTTAAAAACCGTTTCATCAATATTGTTCTTATACATCCCCCAGGCAAAGGCGAGAATAAAAATTCCTGCCCATAAACCAATGGCAATAGAACTTGTTACAATAAGACTTCGAGTTTTATTGCGCCAAATATTCCGCCAGGCAATTTGAACCAACATCTTTAACTATTTATAGCATCTATAGGTTTGAGCTTCATTACTTTTATTCCCGGATATAATGCCAGGATAATTGACAGCAACAATACAATCGAGGCTTGAATGAGGAAAATTCTATGATCTTCAGAAAAAAAGATGATCGGATCTATTCCATAGGTTTGATAGACTTCCTTAAGTTCTCCTGTAAAATGAATCGGGTTTTCAGTGAACCACAGGATTACAAGACGGGCTCCTACCACCCCGGCAAAGCAACCAATTAAAGAGATCATTACCGACTCCAGCAGAAGGATAAGTGCCAGTAATTGTTTCTTCATTCCTATGGCGATAAGGATCCCAAATTCTCTAAGTCTTTCAAAGGTCATCATAAGTAAGGTTCCGAAAAGCCCGAAAGAGATTATCAGGTAAAGTATTCCTATTATTATCAAATGCCCGGTACTGTCAGCTTCTATAAACTGGTCTATTTCCGGCATCATTTCCTTCCAGGTCATGATCTCATATTTTTCGGGATCAATACGGGCATCTATATTTGATTTTAAATCTTCAAGGTCCGCTGATTTCTTCAGCATTATAGAGATGGCGGTAAGGCGATTTTCAGCACCATACATTGCCTGGGCCTGTGAAAGAGGCATATAGACAATATTATCATTCAATTCAGGTGATCCCATACTTATAACACCTTTTATCAGGTATTTTCCTGCGGCGCTGCTTGCATGATATCCCTGGCCAAGCAAGACCAGGCTATCATTAATTTTCAAATGAAGATGTGATGCCAGTCCTTCCCCTATCACCACTGCATTTTCATTTTCACTCTCCAGATACTGCCCGTCAGTTATTTTTTCATGAAGGTTATTAACCGTTTTTTCTTTCAGAGGATCAACTCCCAGGATCATAACTCCTTTTGTTTTATCCCCGGAAGAAGCAAGCGCAAAACTTTCCAGGCGAGGCATTATCTGGGTAACCCCGGGTTGTTGCAGTAACTTTTGGTTCAACTCAGGCTTAGACTCAAAAGTGTTGTCTATAGATTGTTCCTCCCAATAGCCTTTTTGATGAACCTGTAGGTAGCCGGAAGAATAGCTCACCATATTCCTGATCATATTTTCATACACTCCATCGGTGACAGATCTTGTGAGGATGGCGAGCAACACGGCAAAGAAAACCGAGGTTGCGGTAATTAGCGTTCGTCGCTTATTACGCCAGATATTTAACCATGCGATCTTTAAAAACATCACTTCAATTGTTTCATATTACGGGTAGTGAAGAAGCTGTCATTGATGTCTTTATCAAAAACAATATCCTTGTAAATGATCAGTGTTTTGTAACCTGGTTTATCTACCGGGATCATTTCAATTTTAGAGGTGACCTTTCTGCCGCCCAAAATTTTAATTTCTCCGGAATTCATCACATTTACCAGTTCTCCATCTTCATCATAGAACTCGGCTTTTAACTGCAAAAATTCCTCGGTGTCTATCCAGATAATTACCTTTTCCCAAACTATTGCTGCATCGGGCTTCGGAATCATCTCAATTTTATAGGTTTCTTTGCCATTTATTTCCTCTTTGCCTAGAATTCTATGTTCATAATCCTGCACGGTTGATGCCTCTTTAACGAGGTCATCATTCGTGAAATCGGTGCCCATCCAGCTTTGAGACATCATAGAAGGAGGTAATTTTATGGTTCTCTCGATAGAGGGTACCCAATTCCATACTTCTTTCATTCTTTTAAGAAAAGCCGTGCCTTTCTCTTTGGCCGGAGATTTAACCAGAATCATGGAGTAATCATCGCCTTTGCTCCAGGCTTTCATCCTCATTTCACGTTTCCAGGTAGGCCTGATGATCTGTATATCGATCTCGGCTGCCGAAGTCTTTCCCCGCATGTTCTCATCGGCTTTTTGTACAATTTCCCTGGCGCTTAGGTCTTGCTGTGCCTGTATGCCAAGTGGTGAGATCATCACAAATGTGATAATCAGAATTTTAAGGGCATGAATTTTTTTCATAATCTTAAAATTACTAACTCTAGGTGTAGAAAAATATGATGTTTGTCATCCTAAAAATTAAGTTATCTGTTAATCAGGTTATTGCCTCTTTATTGAGAAGTGACTAGAAAAGTGTTTACAGGGAATTTTTAGGGAACCGGGATGTATAAGCTGCCGGTATTTCGGATATTACTCTTATGTATTATTCAAAATTAACAGGCTATTGTGTGTAATATTGACTAATTTTTAAGAAATTTACTGATAAAACATCGACTTTGTTATGAAAAAATACAGTATTCCAATTAAATACGGGGTCGCCATTTCGGCGGGTCTCATCGCTTATTTTCTAATTCTGTCGCTCTTTAATCTGCATATTAACCCTATCTACAGTTTATTCAACGGCGTGATTATGGGATATGGTATGTTTGAGGCTATTAAACATTACCAGTTACAGCAGGGTAAAAAATTTAAATATCAGAAGGGTTTTATGGCCTTGTTGTTAACGGGCTTTAATGCCACTATTATTTTCACCATTTTCTTCGGGATTTATGCTACAGAGATCAATCCTGATTTTCCCGATAATTTGCTCACTATGTGGCGAACAGACTATGGCACGGGGATAGGGATCATTCTGTTTGTAGTTGCTATTATGGGGTTTGCCACGACTTTGGTTCTTGCCCTTACATTTATGCAGCTTTTTAAGGATTCCTGGAACACAAAAAGCAGCCAGAAGCATTCGGTCTAAAAAAACCGAAAGACTTTGCCAATTAATTATTTAGAAGTATATTTGCACCCGCTTGCGCAGATGCAGGCTTGTTTATTTTATAAAATAATTAATTAATCGATACGCTATGTACGCAATTGTAGAGATAGCAGGGCAGCAATTTAAAGTTGCAAAAGACCAAAAAGTATTCGTTAATCGTTTGGCGGGAGAAGAAGGAGATAAGCTTTCTTTCGATAAAGTTCTTCTAACAGGAGACGGAAACGATGTTACTTTAGGCGCCCCGGCTATAGAAGGTGCTTCGGTAGGGGCAAAGATCACTCGCCACCTAAAGGGTGATAAAGTTATTGTTTTCAAAAAGAAAAGACGTAAGGGTTACCGTGTTAAGAACGGTCACCGTCAGGCTTTAACCGAGATCGTTATTGAAAGCATTTCTGCCAAAGGAGGCAAAAAAGCTGCTGCTCCAAAGAAAAAAGAGGAGCCAAAGGCTAAAGAAGATGACTCTAAAGATTTAAGCAAACACACGGTTGCTGAATTGAAAGAGATGGCTAAAGAAAGAGGACTTGAGGGATATTCTTCTATGAAGAAAGCCGAACTAATCGAAGCTTTAAGCTAAATTATTAATCTACTAAAAACCTAAAATAAGATGGCACACAAAAAAGGAGTTGGTAGTTCCAAGAACGGTAGAGAATCAGAATCGAAACGCTTAGGTGTGAAGATCTTCGGAGGACAAGCTGCCGTTGCCGGAAACATCATCGTAAGACAAAGGGGTACTGCACACAATCCAGGTGAGAATGTGTATGCAGGAAAAGACCATACTTTACATGCCAAAGTTGATGGTATCGTAAAATTCACTAAAAAGAAAAATGATAAATCATACGTTTCTGTTGAGCCTTTCGAAGCTTAATTGAACTTTCTTTTTAAGAACCAATAAAAAGCCTTTCTGAATTCAGAAAGGCTTTTTTTGTATCTTTAGTAGTTACAAACATTCAGTGTTATGGACTATATCACGGTATTTACTACTACAGATCACAGCGAGGTTTCTATAATAAAAGGGCTTTTTGACCAGGAGAATGTACATTATAAGATCCTGGATGAAAACCGGGAACTGGATACAGGCATGTCTGAAGTGCGTATCCAGGTTTCTGAAGAAGACAGGGTGAAGGCGCGGGAGATCCTGCATGAAGGTGGCCTTTTGGGAGGATCGCGCAAGGCCGTTACTGCCTGGCACAGCCGCAGGAAACCTGTGAAAAAATGGATGTTCGTGTTTCTTGCAGCTTTAATAGTAGTGCTCGTTGCTTTACTGGTAATGTGGTTTATGAGTGCGGAATAATATATATTGAACCTGATATAAATAAAAAATCCTTTCTGGTACCAGAAAGGATTTTTTATTGGGTAAATCCGTGTTTGGATTAGTATCTGTAATATTCAGGTTTGAATGGGCCATTAACTTCCACGCCAATATAGTCTGCCTGTTCCTGGTTCAGTTCGGTTAGTTCAACCCCGATTCTTTCCAGGTGAAGTTTGGCAACCTTTTCATCCAGATGCTTCGGAAGCATATAAACTTCATTCTCGTACTTGTCTGAATTGTTCCAAAGCTCGATCTGTGCAAGGGTCTGGTTGGTGAATGAGTTACTCATCACAAAACTTGGGTGACCTGTTGCGCAACCAAGGTTTACAAGACGCCCTTCAGCAAGAAGGATGATGTCTTTTCCGGCTATGGTGTATTTGTCTACCTGTGGTTTGATCTCATCTTTAGTATCGCCGTAGTTTTCATTCAGCCAGGCAACAGCAATTTCATTGTCAAAATGCCCGATATTGCAAACGATGGTTTTGTCTTTCATCGCCTTAAAATGTTCTCCTCTAACGATGTCCTTGTTTCCGGTAGTGGTGATCACGATATCGGCTTTCGGAAGTACGGTCTCAAGTCTTTTTACTTCAAACCCGTCCATTGCCGCCTGAAGCGCACAAATTGGGTCGATCTCGGTTACGGTAACAATAGATCCTGCACCTCTGAAAGAAGCTGCAGTACCTTTACCAACGTCTCCGTATCCGCAAACCACAACTCTTTTTCCGGCAAGCATTACATCGGTAGCACGACGAATTGCATCTACCGCACTCTCACGACATCCGTATTTATTATCAAATTTCGACTTGGTAACAGAATCGTTTACATTGATGGCCGGCATTGGCAGCGTTCCCTTCTTCATACGTTCGTACAAACGGTGAACCCCGGTAGTGGTTTCTTCAGAAAGTCCTTTAATGCCCTCGGCAAGTTCAGGATACTGGTCAAAGACCATATTGGTAAGATCTCCGCCATCATCAAGGATCATATTAAGAGGCTTTCTCTCTTCTCCAAAGAAAAGGGTTTGCTCTATACACCAGTTGAACTCCTCTTCGTTCATTCCTTTCCAGGCATAAACCGGAATTCCGGCAGCGGCAATTGCAGCAGCAGCGTGATCCTGGGTAGAGAAAATATTACAGGAACTCCAGGTAACATCGGCACCAAGAGCAACAAGGGTTTCGATGAGTACAGCAGTCTGTACGGTCATATGCAAACAACCGGCAATTCTGGCCCCTTTTAGAGGCTGCTCCTCTTTATATTCTTCACGAAGCGCCATTAATCCCGGCATCTCTGCCTCGGCAAGTTCTATTTCCTTTCTTCCCCAATCGGCAAGGGAGATATCTTTAACTTTATAAGCCGTATAAGGCACTGTTTTAGTTGACATATTATTATATTTGAATAATTAGCAATTTCTTGCAAAAATACATAATCTAGAACAATTCTACATGCCTCTTTACAAAAGAATAACACCGAACGATCACACTAAAGTCTTCATTTGGAAGGTGGAAGAGTCCCTCGACTGGTTAAGCCGGGGTATAAAACTCACCCCGCATTGTGAAAGGCGGGTGAACGGAATGAAATCGGAGATCCACAGGCGTGGATTTATGAGTATCAGGCATTTGATGGCCGAGGCCGGTTATGTAGACCACGACCTTTTCTATGATGAACTGGGAAAACCGCACTTGAGGGATGGGAAGAACATTTCGATAACTCATTCTTTCAATTTCACCGGGATCATAGTGAGCGATGAAAAGGTGGGGATCGATATCGAGAAGCAGAGAAATAAAATTCTTAAGATCGCTGAGAAATTCACGCCTCTTGAAGAGTATCATACGCTCGCAAATGAAGATGCGCTTATCAGGAAGCTTACCATCGTTTGGGGGGCTAAGGAATCTATCTATAAGATGTATGCCGAGCCGGGACTTGGATTCCTGCAGCATATCAATGTCACCGATTTCGATTTTGACGATTCCAAGACCACGGCTAAGGTTTCTTTTAACGGGAATTCGTCATTTTATAAGCTGAATTTCCTCGAGTTTGAAGGCTTTACCTGCGTTTATGGTTCGCCCGAGACCGAAAAGCTCAAAAAGGAATCCTGATGAACGGATTATATTCCCAACTTGAGGCTAAGCTGGCTTCTGGAGAAAAACAGCTGGCTGTACTTATAGATCCCGATAAATTCAATGATACCGAAGCCGAAGAGTTTATTAAAAGACTTCCCGAAGGCGTCACGCATATATTTGTTGGTGGCAGTACCGTAGAAGATGAAAAGACCGCGCTTAGCGTAACAGCGGTTAAGAAATATACCAATCTTCCGGTTATACTTTTTCCCGGAAGTCACACCCAGATCACTGACGCCGCAGATGGAATTCTGTTCCTAAGCCTTATCTCTGGGAGAAATCCTGAGTATTTAATAGAACAACAGGTGAGATCGGTGCAAAAACTGCGTGATTCGAAGCTCGAAATTATTCCCACCGGATACGTGCTGATAGACGGGGGAAAGGAATGTGCCGTACAGAGAGTAAGTAATACCAGGCCCATCCCGCAAACCGAGGTCGAAACAGTAGTGCATACATCGCTCGCAGGTCAGTTTTCGGGAAAGAAACTCATCTATCTTGAGGCAGGAAGCGGAGCCTTAAAGCCTGTTTCTGAAGAGATCGTAGGAGAGGTGAAGAAGGCGATTAATATCCCCCTGATCGTTGGAGGAGGAATAAGAAGTCGGGAGCAGCTGGAACGAGCCTTTAAAGCCGGTGCCGATCTTGTGGTTATTGGAACCGCTTTCGAGAACGGAGGCTTAAATTAAGTGATTTTATCTGCAGAAATGTGAGGCCCTTTAAATTATGCCTAACTTTGGGTTTGACAAAAAACACTGTGTTAAAATGAAAATTTCAGTAGAACTTACCCTGACTCCAATTCAGGACGATTTTGAACCTGCTATCATCAATTTTATAAAGAAGTTAAGGGCTTCAGGGCTCACGGTTAAAGAGAATCCTTTAAGCACCCAGGTTTATGGGGATTATGATGAGGTGATGGGCTTGCTGAACACCGAGATCAAATCTGCATTCGAAGCCATAGACCGCGGACTTATGTATATGAAAATTGTGAAATCTGACCGAAGCGAATATGCAGCCGATTTTTGATTTTTTCTTTGATCAGTATTACAATTATCCAACCCTTTTTATTATTCTTGAAATTATCGCCGTGATCTTCGGCTTTCTTTCGGTATGGTATTCCAAGCAGAATAATATCCTGGTGTATCCAACGGGGATCATAAGTACCCTGATCTTTGTGTATATTCTTTACCAGTGGCAGCTGCTTGGGGATATGATGATCAATGCCTATTATTTCTTAATGAGTATTTACGGCTGGTACATCTGGACCAGGAAGGTGGATCCTGAACATTACACCCCAATAACCAATACCACTAAAGGCGAAAATATTAAGTCGGTATTTATTTTCATTGCCACCCTGCTTTTTGTTTTCGTTGTTTATGAGTATTTTGATAAGTGGAATAGCTGGACGGCATATGTAGACACCTTGACTACCGCCGTATTCTTTGTGGGAATGTGGCAGATGGCTAAGAGAAAAATCGAAAACTGGTTATTCTGGATAGTGGGAGATATAATTTCGGTACCCCTGTATTTTTACAAAGGCCTTGTATTTACAAGCTTTCAGTACCTGATCTTCACCATTATCGCGATTTATGGATATAAAGCATGGAAGAAAAACTTGCGCAACGATCTTCGTCCTGCATAAAAGTAGTGCTCTTTGGCCCCGAATCTACCGGGAAGACCACTCTTTCAAGGCAGCTGGCCCGGCATTATGATACGCTTTGGGTGGAGGAATATATGCGGGAATATCTTCAGGAGAAATGGGATAAGGAACAACTGGTTTGCCAGCCTTCAGATATTATCCCTATCGCCCGGGGGCAAATGGCGCGTGAAAACGAACTTTCTGCGAAGGCCAGAGACGTGCTTATTTGCGATACTGATCTTCTGGAACTTAAGGTCTATTCAGAAGCCTATTATGAAGGTTTTTGCGACCCTTTACTTCTTAAACATGCGTTAAACAACCAGTATCATGTTTACTTTTTAACGTATATTGACGTTCCCTGGACACCCGATGACTTAAGGGACAAGCCCAATGACCGGGAAGGCATGTTTGAAAAATTCGAGACTGCCCTACAACTCTACAATAAGCCTTATACGGTTCTAAAAGGAAATCTTCAGGAACGCCTGGAGACCGCGGTGTCTGAAATTGATAAACTGATAAAAAAACACAAAAGTGAAGTTAAGTGAAAAGGATATCCTTCAGATTAAGGAGAAGGGATTGACTACTGAAGAGGTAGAACGACAGATTGAGATTTTTAAGAGAGGAAATATAAAAGTAGATATCCGTGAGGCCGCAACCGTAGGGAAAGGTATATCTGAATATTCAGAAGCCCGGAAAAAAAATTTTATCGGGACTTTTGAAGCCAGAAAAGATCAGTTAAAAGTAATGAAATTTGTGCCGGCTTCCGGTGCTGCCACCAGGATGTTCAAGGCCCTTCATAATTTTGTAAATGAATTTCACCCCGATAAGGAAAGCCTGAGGGAATATTTAGATAAGAAGGAGAACCAAAACCTTCAGCGATTCTTCACGAAGATAGATCAGCTTCCGTTCTATGAAATGGCCCAGGAAAAGGCAAAGGAAAATCACAGTGATTTTGAAGATAAAACTTCAGATGAGCAGCGCCTGCTGTTGGTAGAAACAATGTTGTATTCAAACGGGCTTGATTTGAGCAATTACCCAAAGGGTCTTGTGCCTTTTCATAAATATGACGATCATCTGGCAACGGCCTTTGAGGAGCACTTATACGGTGCTTCACTTTACCTGGATGTAAACGGGAAGACAAGTCTTCATTTTACCGTAGCTGAAGGGGATAAAGAGAAGTTTGAAAAAGAATTCGAAGCTATTAAGGACCGGTTGGAGAAGGACAGGAATACAAAGTTCGAAATTTCATATTCCTACCAGGATCCGAAGACCGATACCATTGCGGTAGATGATCATAACGAACCCTTCCGCACTAAAGACGGAAAATTGTTCTTTAGGCCGGGTGGTCACGGGGCGCTTATCGAAAACCTTAATCAACAGGATGCCGACCTTGTTTTTATCAAGAATATAGATAATGTGGTGGTGAAGCAGTCTATAGGAGACGTGGTGGAGTATAAGAAAATGCTTGGCGGTAACCTCCTGGAGCTGCAGGAGCAGATCTTCAGATATTTAAAGGAATTGACCGATCATAGCGAATTTAAGGATGAATTCCTTTCGGAAATAAAGGATTTCCTTGAAACAAAATTATGCGCTAAAATTCAGGAATTTGAAAGCCTTTCAACTTCAGAAAAAGTGAAGGCCCTTCAGGATAAACTGGACAGGCCGTTGCGGGTGTGCGGAATGGTGAAGAATGAAGGAGAACCCGGTGGCGGGCCATTTCTTGTGAAGAATAAAGACGGCGAAGTGTCACTTCAGATCATTGAAGGTGCTCAAATAGATAAGGACAATCCCGAACAACTCAAGATCGCCCGGGAAGCTACCCATTTTAACCCTGTGGATATCGTATGTGGGATTCACAACTTTAAGGGGGAAGCCTTCGATCTACAGGAATTTGTGGACCCTGAAATGAGTTTTATTGCCGATAAGACCAAAGACGGGAAGCCTTTAAAAGCTTTGGAGCGTCCGGGGCTTTGGAACGGGGGAATGGCTAAATGGAATACCGTTTTTGTTGAGGTGCCGGTGTCAACCTTTAACCCTGTAAAAACAGTGGCCGATCTCCTGAAGTCAACACACCAGGTACATTAGGTTTTGGATCAGGAAACAATTTTACGTGAGCTTAATTTTAAGGCGGTGAAAAGTTCCGGGGCCGGGGGGCAGCATGTCAATAAGACCGCCTCTAAGGTGGAACTGCACTTTGATGTGGAGAATTCGGAAGGGCTGAAGCCGGAAGAAAAGGAGCGGATATTTAAGAAGCTGGAGTCCAGAATTACCCAGAATAATGAACTGGTATTGCAAAGTGGGGCGACCAGAAGTCAGCATAAGAATAAAGATGAGGTGATATCAAGATTTCTGGAGATCATTAAGGAAGCCTTAAAGAAGAAAAAACCAAGGAAAAAGACCAAACCGAGTAAAGCAGCGAAACTGAAACGCCTGAAGAGAAAGAAGATGCATTCCGAGAAAAAGGCGAGAAGGCAGGACCCTTTAAAATAAAAGTGTAGAATTTTTCTACACTTTTATCAAGTAAAGTGTTAAAATTCTACAAAACAAGGCATTCTAAGAAATCCTTGAAAAACTATTAATTAGCTGTAAATCAAAAACATAAAACAATTTAGTTACTTTCGGTATGGTTTTGTCAGTACCCTTTACGATTGCAATAGACAGATTGTATGATTTTAAAGTGCGGCAGATCAAACTGCTGTGTAATTTAGATTTTCGGATTAAAAAGAGGCCATTGCGGGCCTCTTTTTTTGTTTAAGGAATTCAGGAACTTGCAAAATCTTTATTCTAAAGTCTCAAAAGGCCCTCTGTCCCCGGAAAATCAGCTAAAATGTGGGAGCTATTTCCACATAAAATCTTCTTAATTCAGGGGGTTTCTACATAATATTTTCTAAACATATCTTTTATAAAACTCCTGAACCTGTTGATCTGCAAGCCTTCAGATGGTTTTTCATAAAATTGGCATAATAATTCCGTTATTCTTATTAACCACAGTACTTATTAAACAATAATTAAAAATCAGAATTATGAAAAAGTTTGGATTATCGATGATGGCAGTTGCAGCAATGTTCTTTTCGACTGCCGGGTTACAGGCTCAGGAAACCGAAGCGGAAATGGAAGTGGAAACTGAGGTAGAAGCTCAGGAAGAGGTTGTAGAACAGGAAATGGAGATGAAGCAGGAGGCGAAAGCCGAATTCCAGAGAATTGAGGTTGTTGCTTTGCCGCAGGCAGTAAAAGAGGCTATAATCAACGATTTTGACGGATCGATGGCCGAGGAAGCCTGGGTAAAAGAAGAGGACGGAAAAACTACCTATAAATTAGCCCTGAATGTTGAAGGAGAGATGAAAAAGGTTTATGCCGACCAGGATGGTAACTGGGTAGAGGAAGACGGAGAAGAGGATGATAAATAACAAATTGGAAGTCTTTCTAAAATTAAATACCAACTACTACTAATCAATAAATAATTGTTAAGGAGTTAATCCTTGCTTCCGCCATAGCAGATTGAATTTTGAGCCTACTATGGCGGTTTTATAAACTAAACAGTACCGAAGTTTTAGAGAAGCCAACTCTTTCGGTGCCAGGTGAAATTAGGAATACACAACCGGAACTAAGGTTGCGAATCTACCCCGGCAGATGGCAGGCGTAAAGAAGTGAGAGACTCTTAAGTCCATTAATCAACTAACCATTCTCACCTTTACATTCGAAGCTTGAAATGGGTTTGTGTTCCCCCGGTTCGCCTGCAAATGGATACCACCCGATGACAAGTATAAATATTTTACATTTGTCAGATTAAAGAGGTCTTATAAAAAGGCCTCTTTTTTTATGCTTAATTTTAAATTCTATGAGTATAAGATTGTTAAATTTGTAACCAAGGCTCAAAATTCAATTTATGGCTAAAATTCTCATTGTAGAAGACGATGTTGCATTCGGAACTATGCTAAAGACTTTTCTTAACAAGAAAGGCTACCAGGCAGAGCACGCATTTTCTGCTGCCGATGCCTTTAATAAAATCGCAGAAGACAATTTTGAGCTGATCCTTACCGATGTAAGGTTGCCGGATAAGGATGGCCTGGAGATCCTTAAAGAAGTTAAGGCCAAAGATCAGGCGTCCCAGGTGATCGTGATGACAAGCTATGCCGAAATCAGTATGGCCGTAGAAGCTATGAAATCTGGCGCCTTTGATTATGTCTCTAAGCCTTTTAGACCTGAATCTATTCTTCAGACCATAGAAAATGCCTTAAAACAAAATGAAGTAGAGGAAGCCAAACCGGCTAAGCCAAAGAAAAAGACCAAGGCAGATAAGCCTGTACGTTCGTCTTTTATTAAAGGAGTAAGTGATGCCTCGGTAAGGCTTAACGATTATATAGAGCTTGTGGCCCCAACCAATATGTCTGTCCTTATTATTGGGGAAAGCGGTACCGGGAAAGAGCAGGTAGCCAAAAGTATTCACGAACAGAGCAAAAGAAAAGATGCTCCTTTTGTGGCGGTAGATTGCGGGGCAATTCCTAAAGAGATCGCTTCCAGTGAATTCTTCGGCCATATAAAAGGTTCTTTTACGGGGGCAATCAATGATAAAACGGGTCACTTTCAGGCCGCTAATGGTGGAACTCTTTTTCTTGATGAGATCGGGAACCTGGGCTATGAACTACAGGTTCAGCTGTTAAGGGCGTTACAGGAAAGACGTATTAAGCCTGTTGGAAGCAATGCTGAAATTGAAGTGGATATCAGAGTGGTTACCGCAACCAATGAAGACCTGGCACAGGCGGTAAAAGAAGGGAATTTCAGAGAAGATCTTTATCACAGGCTGAATGAATTCTCTATAAAGGTACCTTCCCTGAAAGACCGGAAAGAAGACCTGATGATCTTTGCCGATCACTTTCTTGAAGAGGCCAATGAAGAGCTGGAGAAAAATGTTGTTGGTTTTTCTGATGATGCCATTACCGCATTTAAAAATTACAACTGGCCCGGTAACCTTCGGGAGCTAAAAAATATGATTAAGCGTGCGGTATTGCTTACCCAGGGAGACCTTATTCCGTTGAAGGTTCTGCCTCACGAAATAGCTACAGCTACAAAAAGTGAGACCGATTACGGGCTTTTCCGTAATAAGAACGAGGAACAGCTTATCATAGATGCTTTGGAAAAATCGGGAGGAAATAAGAGCAAAGCAGCCCGAATACTATCTATAGACCGAAAAACCCTTTACAACAAACTAAAGCAATACGGGATTAAACTGTAATTTCCGCTTCAAGGCTTTTCATCAGTTCTTCTATCTGAAGAATAAGCTTTTTAACCTTGGGTTCCGGTACGGGCTCGTGCGCTTCCAGTTTCTGTAATTCGGGAATAATATGGCCTGCCTGCATTTGCTTTAGCATTGGCAGCATCTTGTGGGCTATTCTACCCATTTCTTCTTTGTCATCATTTTTCAGGGCCTCACGAAGTTCCCTGATATTGGTTTCCGCACTTTGCAGGAATGCTTTTAAAATTACCTGCATTGCCTGTTCATCGCCCCCGGAAAATTCATAGATCTCCTCAAGATTGTAATTCGAGTTCTTTTGTTTTTGAAGCGTCTGTGTTCTCTCTTTTTTTATGACTTCCAGTTTAAAGATCTCTGCGATCTTACTGTGAAGGTCGGCAGGTTTGTATGGCTTTAACAGGCTTCCGGTAAATCCTGCTTTCAGGTAGGCCTCAGCATTTACATCTGTTCTTCCTGAAAGTGCAATTACCGGGAGGTTTGCTATCTTTTCATTAGCCCTGATGAATTTTATGAGCTGGAATCCGTCAACTTTTGGCATCTGGATATCGGTTAAAACCAGATCATAGTTTTCAGCTTTGATCTTTTTAAGGGCTTCTTCCCCGTCAAGACAAGAGTCACACTCCATTCCCAGGGATTTTACCAGCTCTTTGGTCAGGACCAGCTGGGAAGGCTCATCATCTACTGCCAGAGCTTTTTTGCCTTTCAGGTTGAGTCCTGTTTCCTCTTTTGAGGTGGCTTTTGGCTTCTCTTCGTTCTTTGCCGGTTTTTCAACCGGAAGGCTAACAATAAACTCACTTCCCTTGCCTTGCTCGCTTTTCAGCTCGATCTTACCTTTAAGGAGCTCTGTTATTCGTTTTGTGATACTAAGACCAAGGCCTGTTCCGCCGTAAGTTTTTTCGATCTTACTATTCTCCTGTGAGAACTCCTCGAAAATCGCTTCTTGCTTATCTTCCGGAATCCCAATGCCGGTATCTTTAACCGAAATAATAAGAGTTTCGTCTTCTGAAGCTTTATTCTCAAGCCTTGCGCTTACCTTTACTTCTCCTTTTTCGGTGAATTTATAGGCATTTGTGACAAGATTGGCGATAACCTGCTTTATCCTGAAAGGGTCACTCAATACCTGTAAATTGCAATTCTCATCAATATCGGTAACTACCTTTACATTTTCCTTGAGTTCACCCGGAAGCGAATTGGTGACCGTATCTTCAACTAGTTTTTTAGGATTAAATGGCAGGTTTTCGATCAGCATTTTTCCTGCTTCCAGTTTAGAAAGGTCCAGCAGGTCATTTACCAGGTGCAGGATAAAATCTGAAGATTTTCTCAGCTGTCTTAAATAATGCTGTTGTTTGGTGTTAAGACCGGTTTTTTCCAGCAGATCGGTATACCCTATCACCGTGGTTAAAGGAGAGCGAAGATCGTGTGTGATCGCGGCCATAAATTGTTCGCGGCTCTTTAAAAGGGATTCGGCAAAGGTCTTGGCTTCTTCCAGTTCTACCCTGTATTGATGACTCCTGGTAACATCGCGGACTATCAGTACCAGAAATCCAAGAATTATGGCAATGCTTATGGCGCCGGCAATAAAAAGAATGCGCGAAGTTTCTGTAAGCATTTCCTGGGAATTCTCGGCTTGTGCCAGGGATGCCTCCCGCTCTTCCTGTTCGATCTTTGAAAGGATTTTTCTTAGCTGCTGATTAAGAACAGTGTCATTGTCAAGTAATTCGGTTTCCTTTTTAAACAGGGTATTCCTGAACCTCTCATTAGCGATCTCAAGTTCGTTCAGAACACTTTTCACCTGATTAATAAGTGAATCGGCCGTTTTATTGGTCAGCTTCTTCGCATTGTCTTCTTCGGCATATTCCAGAAGCCTTATAAGAACCTTTCTTTGATGAGGTTCCAGGTTGGAAAATCGTTGCTCATAATTCTTATCGGCGAAAGATTCATCTACCTTTTTAAGCTCATTGATCACCCGGGTATAATAGTTCGTGCTTCTGTCTTCCTGCCGTAATTCGTTCAACTCCTCGAGGTTAGAGGTTTTTCTGGAAAGCAGGACAAGGATACTGTCCAGTTCAGTCTGCATAGTCCCTTCCGGGTAGGTTTGCTGGAGCTTCCTGATACTTCCTTTTATGCTGTCAATCTGATTCCTGTATCGTTCCACTTCAGTGCTGTCTCCGGTTTGGATAAGCCTCCGGCTAATATTTTCGGTTTTATAAAGTCCCGTGGTGATCTCACTTACCAGGAAAAGCTTCTCGTTATTGGTGTTGTTTTTCTGGGCAAGATCGGTAAAGGCAACCACGCGGTTATAGACTACCCATACGGCTATTGCTGCAAGGGCAGCCACCAGGATGTAGCCAGCCAGTACTTTTAGAGTTATGGAGCGCCTTGTGTTTAACATTGGAGGTAAAATTACGGCAATTATATCAAAATCGAATAATATTACCGGAAATCAAAAAAAGCTTTTTACCTTTGCGGCAAATCTCAAGAAGGGGTGCCCGTTTGGGCTGAGATCATACCCAATGAACCTGGGCAGGTAATGCTGCCAAGGGATTGCGCAAAGCGCAGTGTATGTTACTCCTGAAAGAACCAAAAGTGCACGTGGTCTTTTCAGGATTTTTTTTATCAATTTTTTAATCACAGAATAATCGCCCCTTTTATTCGTAAAATTTTTGTTACGGATGAAAAACGTATTATTTTTTGTAAGCCTGCTCTTACTTTCCTTGCAGGCTGTTGCACAGGAAAAATTCACTTTAAAAGGTCAGGTGACCGAGAAAGATGTACCCATAAAGGATGTTACGGTATTTGCTATAGGAACCGGAAAAGGAACTCAAACCGATGCAGAAGGGAGATACAGCCTTAGTCTTGAACAGGGGAGCTATACTATTCTTTTTTCCTACGGAAACCGAAAACGTCTTGAAATAAGGCTTACAGCCGATAAGGTGCTGGACGTAGATCTAAGCAATGCCCAGGAAGTGCTGGACGAGGTGTTCTTGTCATCACTCAGGGTAAATGCCCAGTCTCCCATCACTTACAGCAATCTAAGCAATGAGGAGATAGCAGACCGAAATCTGGGGCAGGATATTCCTGTTTTAATGAATTATATGCCGAATGTGGTTACCACCACAGATGCCGGTGCCGGAGTTGGCTATACCGGAATCAGGGTGCGGGGCAGCGATGCTACCCGGGTAAATGTGACCATTAACGGGGTGCCATATAACGATGCCGAAAGTCAGGGCACCTTCTGGGTGAATCTGGGAGATTTTGCCTCTTCGGTAGAAAACCTGCAACTGCAAAGAGGTGTTGGTACGTCTACCAATGGAGCCGGAGCCTTTGGGGCCAGTCTTAATATTCTTACAGACGGTTATAGTGAAGAGGCTAATGCCGAGATCGCTAACTCTTATGGGTCCTACAATACCCATAAACACACGGTTAAATTCAGTTCCGGATTGCTGAACGAGCATTTTGAAATTGCAGGCCGACTTTCAAAAATTGAAAGCGACGGGTATATAGACCGTGCCACCAGCGACCTGAAGTCGTATTTTCTTCAGGGAACTTATGTAGATGAAAACACCCTTGTAAAAGCCCTTACTTTTGGAGGCAGTGAAAAGACTTACCAGGCCTGGTACGGGATTGACGGGGAAACCCTGGAAAACGACCGGACCTTTAATCCTGCCGGGTTGTATACCGATGAGGATGGAAATGTGAAATTTTACGATAACCAGACAGATAACTATAAACAGGACCATTTCCAGTTGCTGTGGAATCAGGATTATAATGAGAACTGGTCTTCAAATATCGCGCTGCATTATACTTACGGGCGAGGATATTACGAAGAGTATGAGGAGGATGCGAGCCTGATGGAATTCGGCCTTGAGCCTTTTATGTCTAATGGAGAGGAAGTAACCACATCAGACCTTGTTGGCACAAAATGGCTGGACAATCATTTTTACGGGACTACCTTCAGCCTTAATTATGAAAACAACAATCTTGACCTTATTCTTGGAGGGGGCTGGAACCGTTACGAAGGCGATCACTTTGGGGAGGTGGTCTATACAAGATTCGCAAGAAATAACGACCCTTACGAGCCGTATTATGAAAATACGGGCGTGAAGACCGATTTTAATGTGTACGGAAAAGTAACCTATGCCATTTCTGATAAGCTTGCCGTTTATGGAGATCTTCAGCTAAGAACGATCGATTATAAGACCGAAGGAGTGCTTGCTGATCAGAGCCTCTTCGATGTTGACGATTCTTTTTCCTTCTTCAATCCCAAAGCCGGATTTACCTATGAGCTGAACAGGGAAAATCAGTTTTACTTTTCTTACGCCAGGGCGCATCGTGAGCCAAGCAGGAGCGACTATGAAAATGGCGATCCGGAGCCCGAGGAGTTAAATGATTTTGAACTGGGCTGGAGATATGCTGCACCAAAAGTGAAGCTGAACACCAATCTTTATCTGATGGATTATCGCAATCAGCTGGTGCTTACCGGCGGAATTGATGATGTGGGAGCCTTTGTGAGAGAGAACAGTGGTAACAGTTACAGGCTGGGCCTTGAAATTGATGCCGATATCAGGTTTTCAAATAAATTCAGCATAAGGCCGAACCTGGCGGTGAGCCGAAATAAGAATGTAGACTATGTGGCAACATGGGACGGAGAACTGGTAGATTACGGAGATACTGATATTTCCTATTCTCCCGAAATAGTGGCCGGGAATGTTGTTAATTACACCCCTGTTAACGGACTGGAGCTCAAGCTCTTTTCAAAGTATGTGGGCGAACAGTATATGAGCAATTTTGAGGCGGAAGGATCTAAGCTGGACAGCTATTTCGTAACCGATTTCAATGTGCAGTATACCTGGAAAAATGCGCCTTTGTTTAAAGAGATCGTCTTTACAGGCCTGGTAAATAATATCTTTGATGAAGAATATGTTTCGAACGGCTATTATTACACCTACAATATTCCTAATGCTGAGCTTCCGGGAGGGCAGGAAACCTTTGACGGTGCCGGTTATTACCCGCAGGCTACTGTTAATTATTTAGCCGGGATCACCCTTAAATTTTAAATTTGTTGAAATGCGAGCCTTTCTCTTTCCTTTAAACAGGAAGGGAAAGGTTTTTTAATTGTAGACTTCGATGGTGTTGCCTCTGCGTTCCACCCGGTAGGCCTTCATTGCATACTGGCCTTCTCCCTTGGTCAGTTCTCCGGTAATGATGCTGTATTCGTTTCCGTCATCACAATTGCATTTTGCGGTAAGACCTTCAACCACCATTGCAGAACAACTGCTCGGGGGATGATTCGGGTCGCTTAATTCAAATGCGGTGTATTGGGAGTTGTTAACGTTATACACCACGATCCCTTTAATCCCGTAATTATAAGTTGTATAGTGATTGCCCGGATACTGCAGGTTATTATACTCCGGAAGATCGAGATTAAGCTGTATCCTGAAGTTGAGATCCACGAGATTAGGATTTCTTTCATTTACATCGTCATTAGCGGAACAGCCCGTTAATAAAGCCATAAGGAGCAGGACAAAAAGTGAATTTTTCATAGAATTGTGTCTTTCAACCTAAAATAATATAATTGTATTGATTGATTAAATTTACTATCTTTGATAAGGTAAATCCCGTTTAAAAATGGGATTTTTTCTGTTAATAAAGGAGCTAATGTTTAATTTGCCAAAATTAAGCTTATAAATCCTGATATTTTCTATTCACGAAAATTAATTTATTACAAAGAAACGTATTTTCTATTGTTCAGTCCGGGACTTAAACGGAGCTGTAAATATTAAACGATTAAGTTATGAGTAAAGTATCTTATTATACCGAAGAGGGGCTTAAGAAGTTAAGGGATGAACTTAACCATCTTAAGGACGTAGAACGCCCTAAGGCTTCTCAGGCCATAGCCGAAGCCAGGGATAAGGGAGATTTAAGTGAGAATGCCGAATATGATGCAGCTAAGGAAGCCCAGGGCTTGCTTGAAATGAGAATCTCCAAGATGGAAGAAGTGGTGGCCAATGCAAGAGTAATTGACGAATCGCAACTGGATACCTCCAAGGCGCTGGTGCACTCCTGTGTTCGTATAAAGAACCAGACCAACGGCGCCGAAATGAAATATAAACTGGTAGCCCAGAGTGAAGCCGATCTTAAGACCGGTAAAATATCTGTAGATTCCCCAATTGGAAAAGGGCTTCTTGGAAAAGAAGTTGGAGATGTTGCTGAAATTGAAGTTCCTAATGGAACTATGAAATTCGAAGTTCTGGAGATCTGGCGGGAATAATCCTACTAGTTTAACGCGAAAACACAATCCTTTTCACATTCCTTAACGCAAGGTCTTGAAAAGGATTTTTATTTTTATACAACCTAACCAAACAATCAATATTATGTCAACCATATTCAGAAAAATTGTACGGGGGGAACTACCCTGTTACAAGATCGCAGAAGACAGCCAGTTTATGGCTTTTCTCGATGTGAATCCCAATACCAAAGGGCATACCCTTTGTATTCCAAAAAAAGAAGTAGATAAATTATTCGACCTCGAAGAAGGAGCTTACCAGGAATTGATGAGATTCTCGAGAAAAGTGGCTTTAGCCCTGGAAAAGACCGTTCCGTGTAAAAGAGTGGGGATGGCCGTAGTTGGGCTTGAAGTGCCACACGCTCACGTGCATCTAATTCCTCTTAACAGTATGGACGATATGAATTTTTCGAATAAATATCATATGGAAGATGAAGAATTCAAGGAGCTTGCTAAATCTGTTCACGTAAATCTCTAATGGAATTAAAGCAGTTTAAATTAAGTCTTGAATTGCGGGTAGACTGGAGCGATCTGGATATGTATAAACACGTGAACAACCTCACTTTTATGCGGTTCCTGCAGTCCGGAAGAGTGAATTTTTGGGAAGCCACCGGTATATATGATACTTATGAGGATTCTAACAAGGGAACGATGCTTGTTTCAACGCATTGTGATTTTAAGAAATCTCTTTTTTACCCCGGGAAGGCCATTGTAAAGACAAAACTCGGGTTTATAAAGAATTCCAGCTTTAGTCTGGATCATATCATTCTTGATGAGCAGGGAGATATCTGTGCCACCGGTAAAGATGTAGTGGTATGTTTCGATTTTAATGAGAACAAGACTTTCAGGATCCCCGATGAGCTTCGGAAGAAGATGAAGCAGTTCTAAAGCTTTTTAAGGCTTATTTTGAAGGTGGTCCCTTTATTGATCTCAGAGTGGTCCACCTTGATCCTTCCGCGGTGATACTCCTCAATAATTCTCTTTGCAAGGGAGAGCCCTAATCCCCAGCCTCGCTTTTTGGTGGTTTGTCCCGGCTCGAAGATCCTGCGGAACTTGCTTTTTTCTATCCCTTTGCCCGTGTCGCTTATATAGATATACGCCCATTTCTGATCCTCCCTTATCCTGATGTTGATCTTTCCTTTGCCGCGCATAGCATCTATGGCGTTCTTTACAAGGTTTTCTATGGTCCAGCTGTATAGTTGCTCATTAAGCGCTACATTAATAGGTTCTTCGGGCACATCTATGGAGAATTCGATAAGGCTGGAGCTTCTTGACTGTAAATAATCAAAACTCTCCTGGGTGGCTTCCACAATGTTCGTTTCCTTCAAAAGAGGGGCAGATCCTATTTTTGAGAAACGCTCGGTGATGGTCTTTAACCGGTCGATATCCTTTTCCATTTCGGCTACATAGGAATCGTTAACATTTTCAGACTTCAGGATCTCTGTCCAGCCAATAAGGGAAGATAAAGGAGTCCCGATCTGGTGGGCGGTCTCTTTGGCCATCCCAGCCCATAATTTATTCTGTTCGCTGTTCTTGGCCGTGGTATAAAAGAAGTAAACAACCCCGATAAAAAGGAACCCTATAAGAGTGAGCCCAATAGGATAGAATTTCAGTTTATTAAGAACAGGGGAGTTGCCGTAGTAGATATATTGTTTTTCACCCTCCCCAAGATTGATGATTATAGGATCGTTTTCAGACCTCATCCTTTGGAGATAATCCCTTGCCTTCTCTTTATTCTCCAGGATTGCAGGGTCAATATTAGAGGTATACGCAATTTCCCCACGTTCATTGGTATGGATTATCGGGATGCTGGTGTTGTTATTCAGGATTTCGAGTACCAGGTCAAGATCAGCATCTTCAGGGGCGCTGTTAAGTTCTTCCTGGGCCTTAGCCCATATATTCATCTTAGCCCTTTCATCTTCCTTCAATCTCTGAAAGAAAATGGAGGTATTCCATAAGACCAGGGTGACAACGGCAAGGCAGGATACAACTATGAACCAGCGATTAAAGGTACGCTCATCTGTAAAATTCATTAATCTGTGTAAGATTTAGATAATTTAAAGATAAGTGTTTTTATAGAATATTATTGTGAGATCGCGCTTTTCATTCCTTGGGTGTTTCGTTACCTTTGCTAAAAATTTTTAGCATGTTAAGCATTAACCCTAAGGAAGTCAGTACCGGGAAACTTCATAAGTATCTGTTGGGTGCGGTTGGTCCCAGGCCTATCGCCTTTGCCAGCACCATAGATGAAGAAGGGAACCCTAATTTATCGCCTTTCAGTTATTTCAATGTATTTAGTGCCAACCCGCCGATCCTTATTTTTTCTCCGGCAAGAAGAGGAAGAGATAATACGGTGAAACATACTTACAATAATGTGAAGGCCGTTAAGGAATGTGTGATCAATATCGTGAATTACGATATGGTGCAGCAAATGTCTTTATCGAGTACTGAATATGCCGAAGGGGTGAACGAGTTTGATAAATCAGGACTTACAATGCTCAAGTCAGATCTTGTGAAGCCCTACAGGGTAGCCGAGTCTCCTGTTCAGTTTGAATGTAAGGTGAACGAGGTGGTGGAGCTTGGTCCTGACGGGGGAGCGGGAAACCTGGTGATCTGTGAGGTGCTTAAAATTCATATCAATGAAGATGTTCTTGATGAAGAGCAGCATATAGATCAGCATAAGATAGATCAGGTGGCCAGAATGGGCGGTAACTGGTATACCCGTGCCAATATGGGAATGTTCGAGGTGCCGAAGCCGCTTTCGACACTGGGAATAGGTGTGGATGCTATTCCGAAGGAAATAAGGGAAAGCAAGGTCCTTACCGGGAATGACCTCGGGAAACTGGGGAATGTGGAAAGCCTGCCTGCAGAAGCAGAGATCAGCGATTACCTTAAAAACAATCCCGAAGCCGCTGAAATCGTAAAATCAAAAGACCAGAAAAAAATTCATACTCAGGCTCAGTTGCTTCTTGAAAAGGATCAGCCGGAAGATGCCTGGAAAATACTATTAGCAAAATAAAAGAAGATGGAAGTACAAGGAAAAATTAAACTGATAGGAGATACCAAGACCTTCGGAAATAACGGATTCAGAAAAAGAGAAGTGGTGGTGACTACAGAGGAGCAGTATCCTCAGCATTTACTTGTAGAATTTGTTCAGGATAAATGTGATCTTTTAAACAACTATCAGGTGGGACAGCCTGTAAAGATTGGGATAAACCTTAGAGGAAGAGAATGGGTAAGCCCTCAGGGAGAGACTAAATATTTTAATTCTATCCAGGGATGGAGAATTGAAAACCTTCAGCCGGAGCAGCCGGGACAGGGGCAAAGTGTTCCGCCGCCGGATAATTTTGAACCTGCGAACGACCTCAACGAAGATGATTTTGATGACCTTCCGTTCTAGGAAGCATAGATGTTTTATGAAAAGCTTAGTAACGAATTAACGTTGCTAAGCTTTTTTGTTTTAAGGCTTTGGCTTATTTTTCAGTAATCCCTAAAATCCAGAAAATTGTATTTCTTAAAACCCCGGGAAGAATTTCCACCGCTTAAGTATGCAGACTCCCAGGGCCTTTTGGCTATCGGTGGAGAGCTGTCTGTGGAAAGGTTGATCTCTGCCTATAACAAAGGGATCTTTCCGTGGTATGATGAGTCTCAACCGGTATTATGGTGGTGTCCGGACCCCAGGATGGTGATGTTTCCGGAGAACCTGAAGGTCTCAAAGAGTATGAAGCAATTGCTGAAAAAGGATCCCTTCAGGGTTACCTATAACCAGGATTTTAAGGCGGTGATAGAGAATTGTGCAGCGGTGCGGCGAAAGGGGCAGCACGGCACCTGGATCACCCCGGAGATGGAAGAGGTGTATACTGAGTTACATAAAATGGGGATCGCCCAGTCTGTTGAGGTCTGGCAGGATGATAAGCTGGTGGGTGGATTATATGGGATCTATCTGGAGGATAAGAAGGTCTTTTGCGGAGAAAGCATGTTCACCGCGGTGAGCAATGCTTCTAAGTTCGGGTTTATTAAAATGGTTCAGAAGTTAAGGGCTGCCGGGGTTAAACTTATCGATTGCCAGGTGTATACTGCACACCTTGAAAGCCTGGGAGCCGAAGAGATTCCCCGGGATGAATTTTTAGAATACCTGGAATAGTGAGGCCGTCAGTAATTTAATTCAAAGGTTTATTTCTTTAATTCAGCTACTTCATCATATCTGAAACAGTCTACGGTATGATCGTTCACCATTCCGGTGGCCTGCATATGGGCATAGATCACGGTAGAACCCACAAATTTAAATCCACGTTTCTTAAGGTCTTTACTCAGTTTATCGCTTAACGGAGTGGTTGCCGGCGCATTTGTATGATCCTTCAGCTTATTCTGGATTGGCGTCCCGTCTACAAAACTCCAGATATACTCACTAAAGCTTCCAAATTCATCCTGAACCTGCATAAAGGCCCGGGCATTGGTGACCGTGGCTCTTACTTTAAGCTTGTTCCTTATGATCCCTGCATTTTGTAATAATTCCTGGATCTTATCTTCTGAATATTCTGCGATCTTTTCGTAATCAAAATTATCAAAAGCTTCCCTGAAGTTTTCCCTTTTTCTAAGGATGGTGATCCAGCTTAAACCCGCCTGAAAGGTTTCCAGGATCAGGAATTCGAAAATGGCTTTATCGTCATAAACGGGGACACCCCATTCTTCATCGTGATAGGCTTCGTAAAGCGGGTCGCCCACGCACCAGCCGCAACGTTTAAGTTCACTCATAGCTTAAGGTTTGAAGTTGTAAGTAATGGTCCCGGGTTGGGAATCCCTGCCCGGTAAACTGCTGAATCTTGCTCCCTGGGCATATTCCAGGGCCTGTTCGATAAGGCATTCGTTGGAAGAGCCGGAGCTTGCTTTATTGTAAGAGGTTTCTGTAACCCGGCCGTTAGAATCAACCTCTATGTTGATCACGACCTTTCCCGGGGTATCACAGGTGTAAACCGGGTTTGGGATATCTATCGCACTTCTTCCTTTCAGAGAAAAGGAGATGGAACTGTTCCTGAGACCTCCTGATTTTTTAGAGATCTTTTCTGAAGCATCATTTCCGTCTGAAGATTTTTTCTTCTCTGCTTTTTTCGCCTTACTGATGCTATAATCCCCTTCTGAAGCTTCGTTTTCTGAAGCGGCTTCACTCTCGGCACTATTCTTCTCAAAGATCTCGTTGAGCTGCCGGTCAAAATTTTCCTGCCTGGCTTCCTGGTTCTCATTGAAGGCGCGGTGCGTTTCCGGGGATTTTGGAGCGGGCCTGGCGGGCTCCTTTTCTTCAGGTTTCTCTTCTGCTTCGGCCTGTTCCTTTACAAACTGGTCAAGATTCACCAGCATTTCATTCGCTTTTTCCTGTTTTTTAGACAGCTGAAAATTATATAAAGCGAGGATCAGCACTGAACAGGTCAGTACCGTAAGGATAAGGGCTTTATGTCTGTCAAAAAAATCCATACAGAGATAAAACTGTGCTTAGGCAGATTTATTCTCTTGTGAAGGTAGCAAATTTTCAAAAGATTTGATACTGAAAGCATTGCTTAGCTCGAAGTCACCAATCCTGGTGCGTTTTAAGGCTGAAAGATGGGCGCCGCTGTTAAGGACCTGTCCAAAATCGTGAGCAAGAGACCGTATGTAAGTTCCTTTGCTGCAAACCACCCTGAAGCTGACTTCGGGGAAGTTTGAATCATCTACCTCAAATTCGCTGATCTCCACCTGCCTTGATTTCACCTTGATCTCTTCTCCTTTTCGGGCATATTCATAAAGACGTTTTCCGTCTTTTTTTAATGCGGAAAATACAGGAGGAATTTGTTCAATTTCACCTGTGAATTTTGCTGCCGCTTTAGCGATGTCCTCACTGGTAATATGTTCTGTGGGATAGGTTTTGTCGATCTCGGTTTCCAGGTCATAAGAAGGAGTTGTGGATCCGATGGTGAAAGTGCCGGTATACTCCTTTTCCTGCCCCTGTAATTCAGGGATCTTTTTAGTGAATTTCCCGGTGCAGATCACCAGCAATCCCGATGCCAACGGATCTAAAGTTCCGGCGTGTCCCACCTTTATCTTTTTGATCCCGCAGCTCTTTCGTATCATCCATCTCACCTTGTTCACCACCTGGAAAGATGTCCATTCCAGCGGCTTGTCAAAAAGCAGGATCTGGCCTGTTTTAAAGTCTTCGGCCGTAAATTCTTTGTTATGCATATTCAAAGATAATGGCAACGATTCCCACTACAAAACAATACACGGCGAAATAAGAAAGCTTACTTTTTTTAACCAACGAGATCATCCAGGTACAGGCGGCCAGGCCTGCAATAAAGGCGGTGATAAACCCTGTAATAAGTAGTGGGGTTTCCACACCGTTTTCCGTCAGGTTCCCGTCAAGCAAATCTTTCGCGATCTTCCCCAAAATAAGGGGAACCACCATAAGGAATGAAAATCGTGCAGCCTTGGTCTTGTCGTTTCCAAGCAATACTGAAGTGGAAATGGTGGCGCCACTTCGGGAAATTCCCGGTAAAATAGCGATGGCCTGTGATACCCCAATCACAAAGGCGTTGAGGTAACTTACTTTTTTTCCGGTGTTTTTCGCCCGGTCTGCCAGCCATAGTAAAAGCGCCGTAATGATGAGCATAAAACCAACAAGGACGATGTTTCCGCCAAATAAAGCTTCAAGCTCTTCTTCAAAGAACAGTCCAATGAGCGCAGCGGGAATCATAGAAATGACCACTTTTAGGGAAAAACGGGTTTCTTCATTCCATTTAAACTGAAAAAGACCCCGAAGGATCTCGGCAACGTCTTTTCTAAAAACCACTATGGTGCTTAGTGCGGTTGCGAAATGAAGTACAACTGTAAAAAGAAGGGATTCTTTAGGGAGACTGTTATCGCCCAAAATGGCTTTCCCCAGTTCCAGGTGACCACTGGAGGAAACCGGTAAAAATTCGGTGAGACCCTGCACTATTCCAAGGATCCCTGCGTCTAAAATATCCAAGCTGATTATTTTTTATCTGGATTCAACAAAATCGCATAAATTTCTATGGCAAACCCCAGGAGCACCAGGGCTGGTGCAAGGCGAATACGTCTGAAACTGTAAATATCAGGATTGAATACGTTGGGATCTTCGCTTCCGCCTCCCGCCATCAGGATGAAGCCGAGGGCGATAACTCCAAGACCAATGAACATTACTTTGTAATTCTTTCTACCGAACACAAAAGTTGTCTTGTGATTATGCTGAGGGTTGTTCTTATTACTCATTTTCTGTTTCTTTAAAATGATTGCCTGTTAATAGTATAATTCATCGGTTTTAAGGTTCAGGAACCTTGAAGTTGCGAAAAATGTACTAAGCCAGGTGATCAGGATCCCCATAAGAAAGATCCCTATAAATAATCCTGCAAGCAGCTTTACGTCGCCAAGCAGGTTAAGTTCACTAAAACTGTTGTTAAGGTAATATAATACGGCTCCCATCCCGATCATTGCGAGAACGGCACCAATAATGCCGAGCTTTACACTTTGCCAGATGAATGGCCTTCTGATAAAGCCCTTGGTGGCGCCCACCATCTGCATTGTCTTAATGATAAAACGCTTGGAATATACCGAAAGTCTTATCGAGCTGTTTATTAACAATACCGCAATAAACAGGAAGATACTGCTTATGACTAATACCCAGAAACTGATCTTCTTGACATTGTCATTTAGAAGGGATATCAGCGGTTTGTCGTAGATCACTTCGTCTACAAAAGATTTATCGGTAAGATCTGTCGCGATCTTATCTACCTGTTCCGAAGAGACAAAATCGGCGTTCATATAAACGTCTATGGAATTCTGAAGCGGGTTGTAGCCCAGGAATTCCATAAAATCCTCACCTATCTCTTCACTATGAGCCTTTGCAGCCTCTTCCTTCGAAACGAAGTTTGTCGATTTGGTATAATCGGCCATCGCAAGGCTTTTTCGGAGTTCTTCAATTTCGACTTCCTTGGCGTTGTCTTTCAGGTAAACCGTAAGGGCGATCTGCTCCTTAAAGTGGTCGGCAACTTTCTTGGTGTTCAGCACCAGTAAGCCTAATATGCCCAAAAGAAAAAGTACAAGGGAGATACTGATAACTACCGAAAAATAAGATGAGATAAGCCGGCGTTTTTGATACCTTTCAAAAGATGTGCTCATAAGGTGAACTCAGATTTTTTGTAAAAATAAGAAAGTTAATGATTCCCGTTTCTTTTAAACGCTCAAAGTTTCGGTTTTATTCTTATAAGTTTGTATTTGAACAAAAAGCAAAATTATGAAGATCCTGGTATTCGGAATTGGAGGTATTGGCGGCTATTTTGGCGGAAGACTCGCCAAGGCGGGAAATGAAGTTACAATGATCGCCCGCGGGAAACAACTTGAGGCTATTAAGAACAACGGCCTTGAGGTGGAAAGCATAAACGGAGATTTTAAAGTTCATCCTCATCTTGCTACAGATGATGTTGCTGAAGCTGAAGTTCCGGACCTTGTGATCCTGGGAGTGAAATCCTGGCAGATCAAAAATGTCGCGAAAATCCTGAAGCCTGCGATAGGTGAAGACACGATGGTGTTGCCCTTGCAGAACGGGGCCAATAATGCCGAGAAATTGCTGGAGGTATTGCCTGAAAGGAACGTGCTGGCGGGATTATGTCATATTGTGAGCTTTGTGGAAGCTCCCGGGAAAATAAAACACGCATCTTTTGAGCCCAGGATAACCTTTGGAGAGCTCGATAATTCCAGGTCTGAAAGGATTCAAAAGCTTAAACAGGTTTTTGATGAGGCTGAGATCACCAGTTTTATCCCAGATAATATCCAGCTGGAGATCTGGAAAAAATTCCTGTTCATTACTACGGTTAGTGGGATTGGTGGGCTTACCCGTGTATCCATAGACAAGATAAGGCAAAGTGATTATTTGTACAATCTTATGCGGAAGACCGCGAAAGAGGTGAAAGCCATTGCCAATACAAAGGGAGTTCCGCTGGAAGAGGAGCATCTCGAAAAGGCATTTGAGATCATCAATAATCAGCCGGAAGGAACCACCGCTTCCACGCAAAGGGATATTATGGCCGGAAAACCATCAGAAATGGAGAATTTCAACGGGTTCGTGGTAAAACAAGGGGAGGACCTAGATATTGATACTCCGGTGAATCGTTTTATTTATGAATGTCTGCTTCCTATGGAAAAAGAAGCCAGAAAAAGCGGGGATTAGTCCTGTTAATGATTCTCCTAACTGGTTTAAAATTGTAAATTTGCAGGCATTAATTCTGTTTGCCAGATTATATGATCCTGAGCCTTTTTTAGGTTCCTGATTTTTGAAAGAAGCTGAAACAGGTTCAGCTTGACGAATGATCAGATCCGGTGGTCTGATTAAATGTTGTTTAGAAAAGAAAAGAAATGAGTTATAACTTCAACGAAATAGAAGCCAGGTGGCAAAAGCACTGGGCAGAAAATCAAACTTTCAAAGCCTCGAACAATTCCGATAAGCCTAAATATTACGTGCTGGATATGTTCCCTTATCCTTCGGGAGCAGGACTGCACGTTGGGCACCCACTGGGGTATATTGCCAGTGATATTTATGCGAGATTCAAGCGCCATAAGGGATTCAATGTGCTGCATCCCCAGGGTTATGATAGTTTCGGCCTTCCTGCCGAGCAGTACGCAATACAGACCGGCCAGCACCCGGCCTTAACCACAGAGCGTAACATTAATCGTTACCGCGAACAACTGGATAAAATAGGATTCTCTTTCGACTGGAGCAGGGAAGTGCGCACCAGCGATCCGGATTATTACAAGTGGACGCAGTGGATCTTTATTCAGCTTTTTGAATCCTGGTATGATTGTGAAGCTGAAAAGTCGCGCCCTATCACGGAGCTTGAAGAGATCTTTGCTTCTGAAGGCAATTCAAGGGTGAATGCTGCCAGTGATGATGATATCGCGAAGTTTTCGGCTGAAGACTGGAATGCATATAACTCAGAAGAAAAACAAGCGATTCTGTTAAAATACAGGCTGACCTATCTTGCAGAAACCGAAGTGAATTGGTGTCCTGAGCTTGGAACCGTGCTTGCGAACGATGAGATCGTGAACGGCGTTTCAGAGCGTGGCGGGTTTCCTGTTGTAAGAAAGAAAATGACCCAGTGGAGTATGCGAATCTCGGCTTTTTCGGAACGTCTGCTCCAGGGACTGGAAGAGCTTGACTGGACAGACAGTCTTAAAGAAAGCCAACGCAATTGGATCGGGAAATCGGTCGGTGCGATGGTGGAGTTCGATGTTCTTAATAGGGAAGATCAGGAAACGAAAGATAAAATAAAGGTTTTTACCACCCGTCCTGATACGATTTTTGGAGTGACTTTTATGACCCTTGCTCCGGAACACGATCTTGTAAAGAAAATAACCACTCCCGAGCATCGGGAAGAAGTGGAGGCTTATATTGAAGCCAGTGCGAAGCGAAGCGAGCGTGATCGTATGGCCGATGTGAAGACCATTAGTGGTGTCTTTACAGGGGCTTATGCTGAACATCCTTTTACCAAAGAGCCCGTGCCGATCTGGATCGGGGATTATGTGCTTGCGGGTTATGGCACCGGAGCTGTAATGGCAGTACCTTGCGGGGATCAGCGTGATTACGATTTCGCGAAGCATTTCGATATCCATATCCGAAACATCTTTGAGGATGTTGATATTTCTGAAAGAGCTTTTGATGGAAAAGATGGAACCGTGATCGCGAATTCGGACTTCCTTAGCGGACTTGAATATAAAGAAGCCTTGAATAAAGTGATCCTTGAACTGGAGAAATCAGGAAAGGGTTACGGAAAGACCAATTACAGGCTTAGAGATGCGGTCTTCAGCCGTCAACGCTACTGGGGAGAGCCTTTCCCTGTGTATTATGTGAAGGGTTTGCCGCAAATGATAGACAGTAAGCACCTGCCTCTTCGATTGCCTGAAGTAGAGAAATATCTGCCAACCGAGACCGGAGAACCACCTCTTGGAAACGCTACTACCTGGGCCTGGGACACCAAAGAAAATAAAGTGGTTTCGAATTCGGAGATCGATGATGAAACTGTTTTTCCTCTTGAACTGAATACTATGCCCGGATGGGCCGGAAGTTCCTGGTATCTGTTCAGGTATATGGATGCCGGAAATTCTGAGGAATTCGTTTCCAAAGAAGCTCAGAAATACTGGGAAAATGTAGATTTATATATAGGCGGAAGCGAGCACGCTACCGGTCACCTGCTATATTCCCGTTTCTGGACCAAGTTCCTTTACGACCGCGGATATTTAAGCGTGGAAGAGCCTTTTAAAAAACTGATCAACCAGGGGATGATCCTCGGGACCAGCGCTTTTGTATACAGGCTTGAAGGCGAAAATGTTTTTGTCTCTAAGAACCAGATCAAGGGTAATGCCGTGCAGCCTATTCACGCCGATGTTTCCTTGGTAAATGCTTCAGACGAGCTGGATATAGAAGGTTTCAAGAAATGGCGTCCTGAATTTGCTGACGCTAAGTTTATCACCGAAGATGGAAAATATATCGTTGGACGCGAGGTGGAAAAAATGTCGAAGTCCAAGTATAATGTGGTGAACCCTGATGATATTTGTGAAGATTACGGGGCCGATACCTTGAGGATGTACGAGATGTTCCTTGGCCCACTGGACCAGGCAAAACCCTGGAACACCGCCGGGATCACCGGGGTGCATAGCTTCCTGAAAAAGCTTTGGAAATTATACCATAACGGAGAGCAATTTGAGGTCAGTGATGATAAGCCTTCTGCAGACTCACTTAAAACCCTGCATAAGACCATTAAGAAAGTGACTGAAGATATTGAGGATTTCAGCTTTAATACCTCGGTTTCCACTTTTATGATCTGCGTGAACGAGCTTTCGGCTCAAAAATGCAACAGCCGTGAGATCCTTGAGCCTTTGGCGGTTCTTGTAGCTCCATATGCGCCGCATATCGCCGAGGAATTATGGTCTAAGCTTGGTCATAACGAATCTGTGACTACGGCTGCATATCCTCAGTTTGAGGAGAAGTTTCTTGTAGAGAGTACCAAGAATTATCCAATCTCTTTTAACGGGAAGATGAGGTTCACGATGGAACTTCCTTTAGATATGAACAAAGATGAAGTGGAAGAGACGGTGCTGGCCGACGAGAGAACGCAGAAACAACTTGATGGGCGAGCGCCTAAGAAGGTGATCGTGGTGCCGGGTAAGATTGTGAATATTGTGGGCTAAGTAGAAAAGCCGGTTATAATTAATAGAAACCGTTTCCGAAAGGAGGCGGTTTTTTTATTGGCTGGAAAAGAATCGGGATGATTATCCTAAATAAAGATCTACCAGTCCCTCGGGAGTGTTGAGGTAGATGGTCTTGTTCTTTTTATCGACTTTCTGAATGAATTCGTCATTCATTGGGATAAGAATTTCTTTGTCTTCTTTCTTGATCTCGAAAAGGGCCTGGGCGGTTGAGTCGTTTACCGATACCACCTTGCCTATATTGCCGTGAGTGGCGTCTTCAACATCGAAACCTATGATCTCGTGAAAGTAGAATTTGTCTTCCGGGAGTTCCGGAAGCATACTTAAAGGCAGATAAACTTCAGCGCCAACCATATCTTCGGCGTCGTATTCGGTGTCTATATCCTCAAATTTAACACGTAGCAACGTGCTTTTTTGAAGCGAAGAGCGTTCAATAAAAAATGGAACCAGATTCTCGTTATATTCAACGAGCACTGATTCCATTTCTGTGTACATTTCGGGTTCATCGGTGTCAAGTTTTATCAACACCTCTCCCTTAAAGCTAAATTTACTAACGATCTTGCCTAAGTAGAAACACTCTTCTTTGGTCATCGTCAGCCTTTAATTAAGCTTCTTTTTTGTCTTCAGTTTTAGCCTCCTCAGCAGTATCGGCGTCAACTTGCTCTTCAGCGTTTGCTTCAGGCTCACCTTCTTCGGTTACTCCTGCAGCTTCAGCTTCTGCAGCGGCGGCAGCTTCTTCGGCTTCTTTAGCTTCAGCTTCACGCTTGGCGTTCGCTTCTTTTTCAGCTTCAAGGGCCTTAGCTTTTGCTGCTTGCTCTTCTTTGGTTAAGTTTTCCTTCTTAGCGTTGATCTTGCTCTCTTTTTCCTCTAGCCAAGCCTGGAATTTCTTCTCAGCTTCTTCTTCGGTCAAAGCGCCTTTTCTAACACCAACTGCAAGGTGTTTCTTAAGCAAAGCACCTTTGTAAGAAAGGATGGCACGGGCAGTGTCTGTTGGCTGCGCACCATTCTGTAACCATTTTACCGCACCGTCAACATCAAGCTCGATAGTAGCAGGATTGGTATTAGGATTGTAGATCCCTATTTTGTCCAGGAATTTACCATCTCTCTTTGCACGCGCATCGGCGGCTACGATCCAGTAAAAAGGCTTTCCTTTTTTACCGTGTCTTTGTAATCTTATTTTTACAGGCATAAAAATTAATTTGTGGGGTTCCCGACCCCGGTTATTAATAAGGCTGCAAAGATACTACATTTTTCTAATTTACAAGCGGTTGAAAAGAAAATTATCTCCGGCAATACCACTCGTGCCAATTTCAAATCTTTAAGTGTTAAAGTCCAAAAATTATGATGGTTTTATGCAGAATTGTGAGGGGCTTGTTAAAAGCAGTTAATTAGTGCTAAACCCTGTTAAATAGGTTGTTAGCCTTGATGTTAGGCGGTATCTTTAGAGTGAAAAAGAAATTGAAAAAAACCATAAAAAATTGCTATGAAATATTCAGAAAAAGTATCTAAAATGCTAAATGAACTTCTGGAAAAGAACTATGATGCCGAAAAAGGTTACAAGTTCGCTGCAGAGAATGTCGAGAGTTCAGAGCTGCGATCCTTTTTTGAAGAGCGGGCAAGTGAGCGTTATGATTTTGGTCACGAGTTAAAGGAGGAGATAAGAAATTTTGGAGAGGCTCCGGAAAAGGGCACGAGTCTTAAAGGAGATGCTCACCGCACCTGGATGAACTTAAAAGCAAGCGTGAGCGGGAATAAGGAAGAAGCTGTGCTTGAAGAGGCAGTAAGGGGTGAAAAAGCCGCCGTAGAGGAATATGAAGAAGTGCTGAAGGATACCGATATTCCGCCTTCTACAGCTAACATCCTTTTAAAGCAGAAAAATGCCATTGTGGCATCACTTAATAAAGTAAAAAGTTTAGAACACCAGAGGTAATTAGTTGAAAAAAGTACTAAACTTAAGATGCGAACTGATGTTTGATTGAAATAGTAGTAGTTTTAGTGTTCGTATCAGGCCTCACAAATAAGTGCTTCGGTAACTGTTTGTGAGGTTTTTTTGTGCTCTTTTTCGTCGTTAATAATTCCTTAAAACTTTCCTTTACAACGGCTGAAATAATACTTATTTTAGTCGCCCGGACAATGTTTTGTTCGTCCTGTTTTTAGTAGCCTCATTCCCAACTGGGAGCCTTAATAACCTTGACTGCATGTACTTAATTTTTGATACCGAAACCACCGGATTGCCTAAGCGCTGGAACGCACCTTTAACCGATTCAGATAACTGGCCACGATGCATACAAATAGCCTGGCAGTTACATGATGAAATGGGCAGGCTTATCGAAAGTCAGGATTACCTGGTGAAACCGGAAGGATTCAACATTCCTTATGATGCCGAGAAAGTACACGGCATTTCTACCGAGCTTGCAGAGGAAGAAGGTGTGGCTCTGCAGGAGGTGCTGGAGAAGTTTGAGATTGCACTCGGGAAGTCTAAATTCATAGTGGGTCAGAATGTAGGTTTTGATGTGAATATTATGGGTGCGGAGTTCCACCGTGAACGAATGGGAAATACGCTTCAGGAAAAACCGGTTCTGGATACCTGTACGGAGAAGACCGCTGAAATGTGCCGAATCCCGGGAGGCCGTGGAGGAAAATTTAAATTGCCAACTCTTACCGAACTACACGAGCATCTGTTTGGGGAAGCCTTTGGGGAAGCCCATAACGCTACTGCCGATGTTGAGGCTACTACACGCTGTTTTCTGGAACTGATAAGACAAAGGGTATACAGCCTGGAAGAACTTGATGTTCCTGCAGATTATTTCGAGAGTTTCTCAAGAGAGAATCCGCAGCCGATAGAACTTATCGGGTTAAAGCACATTAATCTTAAGAAAGCTTCCGAAAAAATAAGGAAAAGGATTCAGCAGCAACAGCCTTCTGATGAGATTACGACCGAAGAGATCGAGGAGAATCTTGAAAAACTTGATGAGGTTCCTTTTGCACATTTACATAATCATTCCCAGTTCTCAGTATTGCAATCTACCATTAGTATAAAAGATCTGGTTGATGCCGCGGCGGAAGAAAATATGCCGGCAGTGGCCCTGACCGATCACGCGAATATGATGGGAGCTTTTCATTTCGTAAAAGAGGTGGGAGCTTATAATAAATCGGTAAAAGAAAAGAACGAAGCTGCGCTTGCGGAAGGGAAACCGGCAGAAGCCAAAGAACTGAAAGCTATTGTGGGGTGTGAGTTCTTTGTTTGTGAGAATCATAAAGACAAAAGCCGAAAGGATAACGGATATCAGATCGTGATGCTCGCCAAAAACAAGAAGGGCTATCACAACCTGGCAAAACTGTCCTCTATAGCCTATACTGATGGGTTCTATTATGTGCCTCGTATAGATAAGGAGGTAATTAAGCAATATAAGGAAGATCTGATTGTACTCACCGGAAACCTTTACGGGGAAGTGCCAAGCAAGGTGCTGAATGTTGGAGAAAAGCAGGCAGAAGAAGCTTTGCTGTGGTGGAAAGAAGAGTTCGGGGAAGACCTGTATATTGAGATTATGCGTCACGACCAGGAAGATGAAAACAGGGTGAACGAGGTGCTGGTCAATTTTTCGAAGAAACATGATGTAAAGCTGGTCGCATCCAACAACACCTATTACTGGAAACAGGAAGACGCCAATGCTCACGATATTCTGCTTTGTGTTAAGGATGGGGAGAAACAGGCGACACCTATAGGAAGAGGGCGCGGATACAGGTACGGGCTTCCAAACCAGGAATATTATTTTAAGTCAGCCGAAGAAATGAAAGATCTCTTTAAGGATCTTCCGGATGCCATTTCGAATATTAAAGAAGTTATAGATAAGGTCGAGCCATTTGAACTTGCCCGTGATGTCCTGCTTCCTGCGTTTACCATTCCTGAGAAATTCCTGGTGGAAGAAGATAATGAAGATGGCGGAAAAAGAGGGGAGAATGCTTACCTAAAGCATATCACCTATGAAGGTGCGAAAAAGCGTTACGGGGAGATCACTCCGGATATTAAAGAAAGGCTGGACTTTGAGCTGTCGGTAATTGAAAATACAGGATACCCGGGGTACTTCCTTATTGTAGAAGACTTTATAAGGGAAGCCAGGAATATGGATGTTTCGGTGGGGCCGGGAAGGGGTTCTGCAGCCGGTTCGGCGGTGGCTTATTGTCTTGGGATCACCAATATCGACCCTATTAAATATGATCTCCTGTTTGAGCGTTTTCTGAATCCGGATCGTGTGAGTATGCCCGATATCGATATTGACTTTGATGATGAAGGGCGTAGCCGTGTTATGGATTATGTGATCGAAAAATACGGGGCCAACCAGGTGGCGCAAATCATCACTTACGGTACTATGGCGGCTAAATCCTCGATCAGGGATACGGCAAGGGTTCTGGATCTTCCGCTGAGTGAAGCCGACAGAATCGCGAAACTTATCCCGAACACCAAGCTCGGGAAGATCTTCTCTATGGACGAGAAAGCAATAAAGAGCAAGTTCAGAAGCGAAGAGGTAGAAAAAATAAACGAATTACTCAATATATCGGAAGGGAACGACCTGGAGGCGCAAACCGTCAACCAGGCGCGGGTGTTGGAAGGATCGGTTAGAAATACCGGAATTCACGCCTGTGGGGTGATCATTACCCCGAGTGATATCACCAACTATGTGCCGGTATCTGTAGCTAAGGATTCAGATCTTTATGTGACGCAGTTCGATAACTCGGTAGTGGAAAACGCAGGGCTGCTAAAAATGGACTTCCTGGGGCTGAAGACCCTTACCCTTATAAAGGATACGGTGAAGATCGTAAAAGGAAGACACAATATAGATCTTGACCCGGATAGTTTCCCTCTTGATGATGAAGAGACCTACAAGCTTTTTCAGAGAGGGGAAACGGTAGGGATATTCCAGTACGAATCTCCGGGAATGCAGAAGCACATGAAGGATCTGAAGCCAACGGTTTTTGATGACCTTATTGCGATGAACGCCTTGTACCGTCCCGGACCAATGGAATATATCCCGAGTTTTATTGCACGTAAACACGGGGAAGAGGAGATAGTATATGACCTTCCCGATATGGAAGAGTATCTGCAGGAAACCTACGGGATCACAGTATACCAGGAGCAGGTGATGCTGCTTTCCCAGAAACTCGCAGGTTTTTCCAAGGGTGAAGCCGATATGCTGCGTAAAGCGATGGGGAAAAAGATCTTTGCTTTACTGGAACAATTAAAACCGAAATTCCTTGACGGAGGGGAAGAAAAAGGCCACCCGAGAGAGGTGCTTGAGAAGATATGGAAAGACTGGGAAGCTTTTGCCTCTTATGCATTTAACAAATCTCACTCTACCTGTTATGCCTGGATCGCCTACCAGACGGCTTACCTGAAAGCCCATTATCCTGCCGAATATATGGCTGCCGTGCTTTCCAATAATATGAATGACATCAAGCAGGTGACCTTCTTTATGGAAGAGTGTAAGCGAATGAAACTGGATGTATTGGGGCCTGATGTAAACGAATCTTACTATAAATTCTCCGTAAATAAAGATTATGCTGTTCGTTTTGGAATGGGAGCGATTAAAGGAGTTGGAGCAGGAGCCGTGGCGACCATTGTTGAAAACAGGAAGACCGAGGCGGGACCATACCGCTCCATTTTCGATATGGCAAAACGTATAGATTTGCGTGCTGCAAATAAAAAGGCTTTTGAGAACCTTGCGCTTGCCGGAGGTTTTGATGGCTTTGGGGGCACCCACCGTGCCCAGTATTTCCACGATGAAGGGGACGGATTGAGCTTTCTCGAAAAGGTGATAAAATACGCCGCGAAATTCCAGGAAAACCAGAATTCTTCACAGGTAAGCCTTTTCGGCGAAGCCAGTGAAGTGCAGATCCCGGAGCCTACCGTGCCGCCTTGTGAAGAATGGGGTACCATGGAGAAACTAAGAAGGGAGCGGGAAGTGGTAGGAGTCTATATTTCGGGCCACCCGCTGGACGATTTTAAATTTGAGATGCAGTATTTCTGTAACGGCTCTCTTGCCGATTTTGAAGATCTTGAGAAGATAGTTAACCGTGAGATTTCCTTTGGCGGGGTGATTAGCGATGTGCAGCATCGTACCTCGAAAATGGGAAAAGGCTGGGCGGCTTTTACGGTTGAAGATTATACAAATACCTATGAGTTCAGGATGTTTGGGGAAGAGTATCTTAAATTCAGGCATTTTCTGGTGTCAAACTCCTTTGTGCATATCAAGGCTTTTATAAAAGAAGGCTGGACCAATAAAGAGACAGGGAAGAAAGGAGAACCCAGAATTCAGTTCAACACATTCCAGTTGCTGCACGATGTGATGGATACTTATGCCAAGAAATTAACTATTCAGTTAGATATAAACGATCTGCACGAAGAACGGATCTCCTTGTTGAAAGATGTCTTCAGAACGCACCGCGGGGACCATAAACTGAACTTTGTGGTGTATGAGATGAAAGAGCAGGTGAAACTGCATATGCCCAGCCGAAAACAGAAGGTAAAGATCTCACAGGAGTTACTGGAAACCCTGGAAGCAGAGCAGGTGGTTTATAAGCTCAATTAGAGGTGATTTCCCTGTTGGAAATGAGCTGTTGAGCAGAGCTGAATTTTTACGGGCAGGGATTGAGGCGAGCTACCCCGCCTGACCGCTGGAAGGCGTGTAGCGCCGAAAGCCCGGTCGCAGCGCAGCGCAGGGCCCGCCGCATAAAACCACACAATGTGGGCATAACTAAATATAATACCTTGATTGTAAGGAAAGCAAAAATATTTGACTAATTTTACGCATTGTTGAAAAAAATAAGAATTTAAAACAGATACATTATGGCTATTGAAATAACTGATGCAACTTTTGAAGAACAAGTGTTGAAAAGCGAGAAACCAGTAATGGTTGATTTTTGGGCTGCGTGGTGCGGACCTTGTAGAATGGTTGGACCGATCATAGACGAGATCAGCCAGGAATATGACGGGAAAGCGGTAGTTGGAAAACTTGATGTTGACGCTAACCAGGAATTCGCTGCTAAATACGGAGTTAGAAACATCCCTACGGTGCTTATTTTCCAAAACGGAGAGGTAGTAGGTCGTCAGGTAGGTGTTGCTCCAAAGAACACTTATGCGGAAGCACTTAATGAGTTGCTATAGTACGTAGCAAAAACATATTCCTTTAAAGGAGAAAAGAAAAAGGCCCGGTGAATTCCGGGTCTTTTTTTGCTTAAATATTTCTGATGGCTTAAAAAATAGTATTTTTAGTAATTCGGATAAATTTTGACCCGGGATGGATCTTCAACAGGAAATACATAAAGGCGGTGGTTTTACCAATCTCGACCTGCTTGCCAGACAGGTGGTGGAGGGGTATATCTCCGGAATTCATAAGAGCCCCTTTCACGGGTTCTCTGCTGAATTTGCCGAACATAAGATCTACAATAACGGGGAAAGCACCAAGCATATCGACTGGAAGCTCTTTGCCAAGACCGATAAACTCTACACCAAACGTTACGAAGAGGAGACTAACCTAAGGTGCCATTTTATAATCGATAATTCGGCTTCCATGCATTACCCGAAAATGGGAAGGCAAAGCATAGATTCTCTGAACAAGATCGGATTTTCTGCATTGGCTACGGCCGGAATTATGCAGATCCTGAAGCGTCAGCGCGATGCTATGGGGCTTAGCATCTATAGCGATGAATTCGAATTCTACGCACCTGAAAAAGGAAGCGAGAGGCACTATTATATGCTGATAAACGCCCTGAACGAAATGAGCGAACGGAAGGTGCAGCAAAAAAGTACCAACACTTATAAGTTTTTGCATCAGATCGCGGAGAAGCTGAAGCGGCGCTCACTGGTATTCCTGTTTACCGATATGTTCCAGGCCGACGCCGAAGAGGCTGAGCTTTTTGAGGCCTTAAGGCATCTTAAATACAATAAACATGAAGTGGTGCTTTTTCATGTGACCGATAAAAAGAGGGAGCTTAGCTTTGAATTTGATAACCGGCCCCGCAGGTTCACCGATGTGGAGACCGGGGAACAGATCGATCTTTTTTCAGATAATATCAGGGAAAATTACCGGGAAGCACTTGAAAAATATGTTTCTGCTCTCAAGCTGGAATGTGCGAAATATAAGATAAGCTATGTGGCGGCAGATGTGCAGGAGAAATTCGATAGAATTCTCACAGCATATATGATTGAAAGACAAAAGTTTGGCGGGTAGCCGAAAAAATAGATGAAAATTTCTGAAAAAAAGGTTTGTGTAATTTAAAAAGGGTGGTATATTTGCCCTCGCAATAACGCAACGGTCTGGTAGTTCAGTTGGTTAGAATACCTGCCTGTCACGCAGGGGGTCGCGAGTTCGAGTCTCGTCCAGACCGCAAAATTGCAGAAGAAAGCTCCTCTATTTGGGGGGCTTTTTTTGGCGCCAAAGATTAGTTGTGTTGTTTGTCCCAAGAGATTGGGATGTGTAGTTAGCCCTTGAAATTCCTGCCTTTGCAGGAAGCTTTGGCTAACCAATGAGAAGCTTTTTTCCATTGAATTGGAAAGAGGCTTTTTTTGTTTTTAGACTGAAAGAATTCCGGGTTAAAGTTCTGGAGAAATAAATCCCCTATTTTTTATGCCGTAGTTCCTTTAGCTTTTTCAGCGGTTTTTTCCTGGCGATTATAGCCATACTCAGGGAAACCAAGAGCGAGATCGCGGCAGTGGTTCCAAGGCCTCCGCCATACCCGTCAAAATATTCACTGCTGTTTACAAAGAGAACCGAAAAAATGATGCCCGAAAGGCCTAACAGCAGGTAGCTGGAAAGTATCTTCGAAGAGACCATCCCGATAAAACTGGCCCCGATAAAGACTAAGGGAATATTCCTGGTGAGGTATGTTGAAAGGAGATCGGGGACAAAATAAAAGAAGAGCCCTACCATCAAAGACAGAAGTGACGATGCCCGCACTGCTCCCTGTTTAAGCCTGTTATTTACCACGTAGGTCGCAATGGCTGAAACAATTCCCGTTATTATAAGTATCACTGTTTCCATATCAAAAGACCAGATAAATTATAGCTGAACTCAGTGCTACCCCGCCGAAGGCTATGGTGCCCAGTTTTCCGCCAAATCCGTTAAAGATGTTTTTAGCCAGGAGGAGAAAACTCCCCGCGAGGAAACCTGAGAAAATTATAAAACTAAGATTCCCTGCCACCGAAGGAGCCGTCATCCCAACAAATGCACCGCAATAAACCGCGGCGGGGAACTCTGCAATAATTCCTTGTTTCTTCTTTTTTAAAACTGAAGGCAGGAAAGAAGCGATAGTTCCGGTTGCCCCGGCGGCGATCACCGGCCCAAAGTCCAGGTTAATGAAATATGATATCACCGCTCCCAGCACCACAAAAAATATCAGGAAAACATCCTTGATGAAGAATTCTTCTTCTTGGCGCGGAGAATTATAATAAGCCAGGCTGAGCAAGGCCGATAGTAATAGCAGAAAGCCCAGAAGCAAAGGGGTATCGAATTTCTCGAAGAAGATAGAAAACAGGAAAATGAATTGCAGCAGGATAAAAATGAAAAATGCCAGCCTTCGGAATATTCTAATCATAACAGGTCGCAAAACTAAGGAATTCTAACCTGAAAAAATAAACTCAGCTGTGCCTGGAAATCCTTTTAAATTACCAGTCCTGCCATAATACTTTTCGAGATGAGCTCTGCTGTATTGGCGCAATTACTTTTCTTAAGGATGTTTCTGCGATGCGTTTTAACCGTATGACTGGAAAGAAAAAGATTACTTGCGATCATATCGGCACTGTAGCCGGAGGCGAGTAACCTGATAATCTCCTTTTCCCTGCCTGAAAGATCTTCCAGGAAACACCTTGTTTCTTTGTTGGCCAGCTCAGGGCTGAATCTTTTCTGGTCTGCATCAATGCTTAAATAGGATTCGCCTCCGTCAATATTTATAAAGGATACATCTTTATTACTGGAGTTTGTGATATGAGAAATATCGGTATGAATGCTGAAGATATGCTGTGGTACTCCATTATCATCCAGAGATAAGGGTATGGCCTGAAGGAGCATTACCTTGCGATCTTCATTGTGATTTTGTAACTCGTAAGAATAGATCACTTTATAACTTGTTATATCTTCTCTTTTTATGAACCTACCGAAAAAGTCTTTGATCACCAGTTCCTTTTTTTCAAGGGTCGCTACTTCCCGCGGAAGCGCCTGCTGGAGGAGTTGCTCCATTTTTACATCTTCTGGACAAAAGCCTGTTATTTGCTCAACCTCCTCAGAAATATAATCCAGTTCCAGGTTATGCATATTCAGAATATAGAAATAAGATAACCCGGGGGAAAAGATCTTGGCTATGCGCTTAAACTCTTCAGAAATTTCATAAGAGTTGTATTTGGTGATCTTTGAAGAATATTCCTTTCGCCATAATTCGGCAATACTTCTGTAGTCTTTATCCATTGGATGATAAATTTTTAGTATTGATTTTCAAAAATGGCAGGGCGAAAAACAGATGGAATTTAATGAAAATTTTCGATTCAGTTTTATTGAAATCTGTTTTTAAGATGCTTAGGGTTCTAAATTTATTTGCATAAAACTGTAAAAACCGGACCTTTTATTTTACCTACAAATAGGTATTGCCGTACTCCTAAATGCATTATAGCTTTATTTTCAGCTTCTCATCACACTTTTTCAGGAATCTTAATCATTCTAATTATGAAACGAATTTTGAAAATCTCATTATTTGCGTTGGGGCTATTGTGGTGGGAAGCTTTTTTACAATGAACTAATGATGATGAAAAAAGCTGAAACTCTGTCCATTTGGTCTTAAGATATGTACTGGTTTCCTTCCGGGCCGACTTTCAGTTTAGTATTATAATTAATTGGGGGTAGAAATGAAGTCTCTTTTCTTTGGGGAAGGAGGCTCTTTCTATTTTAGGAAGTTACCTGTTTTGAAAATATCCTTTATATAACAAAGGGATAAACTTCTAAAGCCTATCCCTTTGCTGTCAAATTTTTAAATGAAACTAATCACCTAAAAACGACAGTATAAATATAGGATCAATTCTCTGTAATTAAAAACAGTTTTTTGAATTCTGACGAAGCCTGGGTGGAAACCCCTATGATTTTTTTAAATAATCCTGCATCTTTTTTGGGTCTGTAGTGTCTTGATAGTGAAGAAGATTAATAACTTAAAAACTATCAGATTATGAAAACCTTTCATGTTCACATAAGAGTAAAGAGTTTAGAAGAGAGTATAAATTTCTACACTGCGATGTTCGCCAAAAAACCTTCGGTTCAAAAAGCCGATTACGCCAAATGGATGCTGGAAGATCCTAAGATTAATTTTGCGATCTCCAACGGTCATCAGGAAACAGGAATTGAGCACCTGGGAATACAAACCGAAAGCGAAGACGAGTTACAGGAAGTCTACAGAAATCTTGAGGCGGCCAAAGGAGAGATATTTGAAGAAGGCGATTGTGCCTGCTGCTATTCAAAAAGCCAGAAATCCTGGATCACCGATCCGCAGGGTGTAGACTGGGAAGCATTCTATACCTATGGAGAATCTACCCTTTATGGAGAAGGCAGAAACGCCAGGCCTGCTCCTGAAAAAATGGAAAACTGGGAAGAGAATGAGGCGAAGGCAGTCACTAAAGGTGAAAGTTGTGACGGTAGCTGTGAAGCTTAATCTTTGAACTGGTAAAAAAAGGGCATCCCGCGGGATGCCCTTTTTTGTATAAACTTATCCGTTAAGGAATAAGAATTACTTTTCCTGAACTTTTTCCCCATTCCAGGTATTCGTGTGCTTTTCGTCCTTCTTCAAGTTTAAAGATCACCGGTTCTTTGAGCTTTAATTCTCCTTTTTTCAACAGGCTGAACAACCTGCCTGCTTTTTCCCGTCTATCCTCTGCAGTTTTAATGTGCCCCCAAAGATCGCCACCGGTTAGGCTGAGACTGCGGTCCATAAGGTACCTCGGGTCAACCGGGTCCGGATCTCCGCCACTCATTCCATAGAAAATAGTGGTTCCGCGTTCTTTGGTAACTTCCATAGAGTCTTTGAGCGTAACCCCCACGCTGTCGTAAACGGCATCCGCTCCTGCGTTGTTACTGATCTTCATCACCTCTTCTTTCCAGTGGTTGTCAAGAAGCACGGCATAGTCTGCGCTCTCCGAAATAATTTTCAGTTTTTCCGGTTTACGGCTTAACCCGATCACCCTGGCTTTCCTGATTTTTGCGAGCTGGGTAAGGACCTGACCCACCCCACCGGCAGCGGCATGTACAACAACCAGGTCATTTTCTTTAATGGGGTAACTGGCTTCGGCAAGATATTGCGCGGTTAGCCCCTGCAATAATATGCCTGCAGCGTTCTGAAACGTGATGCCTTTGGGAAGAGGGATCAGTTTCTCTTCGGGGGCCACCACCAGTTCTGCATTGGTATGGGGGACATCGGCCAGTCCAACCCGGTCTCCGACCCTGAAGTTCTCTGAATTGCTTTGTCTGATGATCCCGGCACCTTCATAACCCGCCAGGAATGGCGGTTCTCCCTCCAGATGATAGTTGCCTTTCCTTCTGTATATATCGGCATAATTAAGGCCAATAGCCTTCATCTCTACCAATACCTCTCCATTTTCCGGTTCGGGATCGGGCATATCTATATATTCCATTACTTCGGGGCCTCCGAATTTTGAGAATGTCAGTGCTTTCATGTTCTTGATTTTTGTGGTTTTCCTCACTGCTCCTTAAAGATAGACAGGGAACTTTTTAAAATATTAAAGGTCCTGAAATATTTTTCAGGACCTGAAAGTGTCGAAATTCGAAATGAGTCAAATATGCTTTAAACTTTATACAGCACCCAATATTTATTGAGTTTCGGTAAATGTTTTCGCAATTTATCTTCAATTTTCCGGGAAACGGAACTGGCTTTCCGGGTTGGTTTTACATTTTTTGAACAATCCATAATAATGATTTTAGAGATTCCTAAAAGACTCATTATCAGGACTGCTCCGGGTTCAAAAAGATGCAGGATTTTCAAGATTTTTTACATGTTCCTGCAGGGGCGGGCAGGTGCCTTTAATATTAAAGGCGGTAAGGTTCCCGTTCCTGTCTACTTCTATATGAAAGCAATCGGTGATCTTTTCTTTCAGCATTTTTCTGCCACGCTGAATCCTGCTTTTGGTGGCGGTTAGAGTCAGGCCCAGGGCATCTGCTACTTCTTGTTGTTTGAGTCCCTTAATATCAGACATTTCCAGGGGTCTTCTGTACTTTTCAGGCAGTAAACCAATAAGGGGAGCAATGAACTCTCCGGCCTCTTTATAAAGCAGGTCTTCATCTTCCTGCCTGATGTCCTTAGGCATTTCGGTGGTCTTTTTCCGCTTTTTAAAATAATCCATACAGGTATTATAGGCTATCTGGAACAGCCAGGAACGAACGTTCCTGATCCCTCTTCCGGAACAACAAGATGAGTAGACCTTCATAAGTACCTCGTGAGAGAGCCCGTTGGCAGTGTCTTCGTCTTTTACAAACTTGAAAATATAGTTCCTGAGGGCATCTTTATAATCGAGCCATACCTCTGAAATATCCTTATACTTATTAAGTTGTCTTTCCTTGTTTTCCATAATATCTTAGGCTGAATTGTTTCCGAAACTCTTCTGTTTTAAACCTTGTTTTAAACAGGACTCAAAAAGCTCCAAAAAGATGCAGGATTTTTTGAACTTTTTTGGAAGATCGGGTTCAGCCAATTAAAAATACTAATTTCCTTTTCTAAAAGATAATCCGGCAGTTAATTTTCAGTGGCTGTTTTTGTTCCGTATTGTTTTAAGAAAAGAGCGATCCCGAAAGTGCTGAGAAGTGAAAAACTACTGTAAAGGATTGCGATAAGGCTTAGCTTGTCATTGCTTAAAAGTTCATTGCTTATATAAAGCGCCAGCACACTGTTCTGAAGTCCCATTTCAATGGCTATGGTGTAGGCAGTTTTGTGTTTTAACTTTAGTTTCTGAGCCGTAAAGAAACCGATGAGCATCGTTAAAATATTCAGGATGATCAAAGGGATCAGCAAATGAGCATTTTCGAGATACCTGATGTCCTGGTTGGAATTGTCGAAAAAGACCACAATAATGAATGCCAGGAGCATAATTCCTGGGAGAATATAGTTGAGAGGCTTGTGAAAGCTCTCCCTGGTTTTATCCGAAACCATTTCACTTACGGCAATACCACCTAATACCGGAAAAACAACGGTGAGCAGGATCTCTTTCATAGTCTCCCAGAATCCTAAGTCTACCTGCTGACTCTCCTGTGCAAACAGATCAAAGCTTAAAGTGACCACAAAGGGAATGGTAAAAAGGATAAGGAAACTGTTGAAGGCGGTGAGTGTAATTGAAAGCGGAACCCTTCCTTTTAAAACCTTCGCGACCAGGTTGGAAGCCGTACCGCCGGGACAGGCAGCAATAAGCATAATCCCCACTTTGTAAACTGGATCTATAGGCCAGAAATAGACCAGGACCAGCGCTGTTAAGGGCAGTAATATGATCTGGCTTGCCAGCCCAATGATCACCGATTTAGGGTAGAAGAAAACCCTTCTGAAGTCTTTAAAGCGTAATTCCAGGCCTATCCCGAACATTATGATACCAATGGAAAGCGGCATAACCAAATCGGCGAGTTCTTGCATAGGCTGAAATTTTAAGGGCTTTCTGTCTAATTTTTTCGGAAGTTAATTTAATTAGTCGAGAAATGCCCAAAGTGCAATTATTTTCCTATTTCGACCTTGAGGAGCTTGTCTTTATTGGCACTCCTTTTTTCCGGGAATTTCCTTACTTTCCGGTTTAAATCTGATTTCTGCATATGTATAGAATTTTAGTCCTTTTTCTTTTTGTTACCGGCCAGCTGCTTGCACAAAACACCGAGTTGAATACCTGGAGTTTTTATTCAGAAAAAGATAGCCTGAGCAGGGAAGTTCATATTCCCCATACCTGGAATGCTGAAGATGCCTTTGATGATGAACCCGGGTACTGGCGTGGAAAGGGAGTCTATACCACTACAATTGACATACGGGATACCTCAAAAGTTTATTTTTTGAAATTTAAAGGAGCGAACCAGGTGGCGGAGGTCTTTGTAAACAATGAATTTGTGGGACAGCATTACGGGGGCTATACGGCCTTTCAGTTTGATATTAGTAAAAAGCTGAAGCCGGGAAAAAATAAAATTCGTGTTGAACTGGACAATGCTCACGATGAGACTGTTCCTCCGCTGGATGCAGATTTCACATTTTACGGCGGGATGTACCGCAAAGTGATGCTTGTAGAAGAGAGCAAACTACACTTTGCCAAAAATTACGGAACCGATGAGGTGAGGATAGACCCTTTTTTGAATGAAAATTCAGGAGCCAGGCTGAAGATCACTGCCAAAGTTGAGAATCCTGAAAAGGAAAAATTTTCATTAAAGATTAGCCTTACAAACCCCGACGGGGAAGAGATCTACTTCGGCGAAAAGAAGTCTGAAAGCGCATATAAGCTCGAAATTCCGGTAAAAGCACCCCGGCTCTGGTCGCCTGAAGATCCTAACCTGTATTCCGTAAAGCTTGAGCTTATTGACAGGGAAGGAAAAATCAAGGATATCTACGAACATAAAACGGGTTTCAGGAAATTCGAGGCAACTGCCGGGGGATTCAAATTAAACGGAAAGCCATTGAAGCTGCTGGGAGTGAACCGGCACCAGGATTGGGAAGGTCTTGGTAATGCCGTGCCAATAGAAAAGCAACTTCAGGATATGACCAAGATAAAGGAGATAGGTGCTAACTTCCTCAGGCTGGCACATTACCCGCAGGCTGAGGAAATATACAAGGCGGCAGATAGTCTTGGCCTTATTTTATGGTCTGAAGCTCCGGTGGTGAATAAGGTTCCTGCCACAGCCGATTATGAGGCTTACAAAGAACATTCTGTGGAAATGCAAAAGGAACATATAGCCCAAAATTACAACCATCCTTCCTTTGTGTTTATTGGTTATATGAACGAGATCTTTATCAGGATGGTTTTTGATGAGGATGATGAGCAAAAAAGAACAGCTATTATAGACCATACTTTGAAGCTGGCTAAGACCTTAGAGGAGCTTACCCGAAGAATGGCACCGAATCATATTACCGTGATGGCAATTCACGGAAACCAGATCTATAACCGGACCGGGATCACGGAAATTCCTATGGTGCTGGGGTGGAATCTATATTATGGCTGGTATGAAGGTGAGATTGAGGATCTGGGAGGATTCCTTGATAAAGAACAAGAGAAGTTTCCAAACCGGCCGCTTATAATTTCCGAATATGGGGTAGGAGCCGATGTGAGGCTGCATTCTGATACTCCTGAAAAATTCGATTTTACCGAAGAATATCAGCTGACTTACCATCAGGGTTATTTGGAACAGGTTTTAGAAAGGGATTTTGTGATAGGGATGACGGCCTGGAATTTTGCCGATTTCGGATCTGAATTTCGCGGAGATACCAAACCACACGTGAATCAGAAAGGCCTGGTGAATTACGACCGCAGCCCCAAGAATATCTGGTATTGGTACAAAGCGGTGTTGCGACCGGAGGAAAAATTCTCGCGGTTTTACCGGGACCTGCCGGCCCATATCAGCAATTCCCCTGAAAAGAAGTTCAGGGTCATTTCAAACCAAGAGGTCATACTTGAATTGAACGGCCGGCAAATTGCTGAAGCAAAGCCTGAAAATGGAATCATTACGAAAACAGTTAAACTCCAACAAGGGGAGAATGTGCTAAAGGTTTATAATGAAGATGGCGTTTTACAGGATTCCCTGAAGCTCTTCTGGAGACGTCCTGATCTTACAGATACTGAAAGTCTTTCTATAAATTTCGGGGCAAACTTCAGTTATATGGCAGAAGACGGAGAGATCTGGATTCCTGCGGAGGCTGCCGGAATTCTGGAAACCGGAGGAGAAACAAAAAAGGTGAAAAGCAGTACCAATATTCGGGATACAGCCGATGAACCTTTATATCAGACGGGGATCACAGGAGTGAAAAGCCTGAAGTTTCAGTTGCCGGAAGGAAGCTATAGGCTTAAATTACTATTTGCTAACCTGGGAAAAGACAAGACCCTGGCATACGAATTAAGTAAAGAGGGAAAAAAGAACGATACCTATCTTGGAAAATTTCAGCTTAGCGTGAATGGAAAAGAAATAAGTGTCGTTAAAATGGAGAAATTTCATAAAACTGAACAGACGATATTCCTTGAAGCCGAAGGTTTACTTGAAATAAAAGCAGTGGGTAATCAAACTTTCTCGATAAATGCCATTCGACTGGAAAGTACAGGAGAATAATTTTTCTAAAATTCTATGGTTTTCTCTTCTCCTTTTTTGAGGGTGAAAGCTTTGTCTTTTACATTGATGTTGATTCCGCCATCCCAGTCGCCCTGGCTTATAAGCTGAAGCTTGTTTGGAGTAAGTTCTATCTGAAGCCAGTAATTAAGATAACGAAGCCTGAATTTTACATTCTTTACATTTTCGGGTAACTGCGGATTAAAATGCAAGGCATCCTTTTTGAATTCCAGGCCTGTATAACAACGCTGAATGAGGTCTATTGTGCCTGCCATTGCACCAAGATGGATCCCTTCAGGGGTGGTGCCACCCTGTACATCTTTAAAATCGCTGAAAAGTGCACTTTTAAAGTCGTGCCAGGATTTGTCCCTCCTGGAACGGGCATAAACCCAGGAATCCACCAGTTTGCTGAGGGTGGAGCCGTGCGCGGTAATATCCTGGTAATAATTTATATTCATCGGAATCTGTTGGGCAGGGTCAAAATCATAACCCAAACGGGTGAACAGGTCTGTTAACTCTTCAGCCGAAAAAAGATAGAAGAGCATAATAACATCAGCCTGTTTCACCGCCTTATAGCGGTTTACCTGGTCACCTTCCTTTTCCAGTATCCTGTCTAAGCGAAGAATGTCGCCATATTGGTTATGGTATTTCTCCCAGTCCAGGTCCTGAAGCTGGTGAAAACCTTCGTATTGCTCTATGATCTTATTGTCTTCCACTAAAGGGATGAACATTTTCCGGCTTATATTTTCCCAACGATCAGTGTCTTCTTTGTCAATTTCCAGTTGCAGCATCAGGCTTTCGCGGCGTTGAGCATCCAGTCTTTCCAGTGCTTTCAGGGCATGTATGAGGCTCCACACCACCATCAGGTTGGTGTAGGCATTATTCTTTAAACCAGGTTCCTCAGAACCGGGAAGCGAAGTATGATATTCGTCGGGTCCTACCACCTTATGTATCTCATAACGTTGCCTTTCTTCGTTGTAAGTGGCTTTACTGGCCCAGAATTTTGCTATCTCAATGAGTACTTCGGCACCGTAAAATGAAAGAAACTCCAGGTCTCCCGTGGTTTCAAAATACTGCCAGATGTTATATGCTACAGCCGAGTTAATATGACGCTGAAGATAGGTGTTGTCCGGAATCCATCTTCCTGACTGGGGGTTAAGGTGTATTACCTGGCTTTCTTCCCGGCCATTGCTGCCACTTTGCCAGGGAAACATCGCTCCTTTATAGCCTTCCCGGGCAGCCGCGACCCTTGCTTCCCCCAACCTGCGATAACGGTACATAAGCAGAGAGCGGGTCAGCTCAGGCGCCCGAATGGTAAACAAAGGCAGGATAAAAAGTTCGTCCCAGAAAATATGACCCCTGTAAGCTTCTCCGTGCCATCCTCTCGCCGGGATTCCGGCATCGGTATCGATACTGTTGTGACTATAGGTTTGCATCAGGTGAAAGATATGCAGCCGAAGCAACAACTGATCTTCAACTTCATCGGCTACCAGGTTGACATCGCTTTGTTTCCAGAGGTCTTCCCAAACAGGGCGGTGTCTGTTCTTTAAAGCTAAAAAATGCGGAATCCTTCTCACATCCTTTTTCGCTTCGAAAACGGGCTCCGAAATCGCAAAATCTTTGGAAGTATAGATGCTTACGATCTTCTCTACAATAATGCTTTTGTTTTCCTGAGCAACAAATTCGAGTTCCTGGGCTATATATTCTTCTTTTTCAACAGTGGTTCTTTCTATGGGGGTGTCATAGGAATCAAAACAAAGATTTGTTCTTGCTGCCTGAGCCATCACAATTTCAGATTGATTGGTCATCACCTTTATAAAGATGCCGTCTTCTTCAAATTTGCCCTTTGCAATAAGCTTCAGGTGTTTTCCGTTCAGCTCGCTGTATCGTTTCACCCCCTTATTGGTAACCGAGGCATCTAATGCTGAATGTACCTTTATCTTTCCTGACCAGTTTATGGGGGTCAGTTTCCATTCAATTGCGGCAATATGACGGTTTCCCATACATATGAGGCGGTTGCTCAGTAATTCAGATTCACGTTGTTTATCATCCTTAAACCGGATCTTTCTTGAAAGCAAACCTTCCTTAAGATCAAGTACCTGCTCATATTCGAGAATTTCAACCTGATCTGGATGAAACCATTCCCCATTCTCCGGTTTGAACCTGAGAACAGTCCAGTCGGGCCAGTTTACCAGGTCTTCATTCTCTATGATCTTTCCTGAAATTTCAGATTCCAGCCTGTTGTAGCCGCCGGCAAGGTAAGTTCCCGGGTAGTGATGCTCATCGGCAGGAACCCCTTCCATTGCACCCCGGGTCGTGAAATAACCATTACCCAGACAGCAAAGAGCCTCCCGGAGCTTTTCTTCCCCGGGGTTGTACCCCTTGTAGACAAGTTTCCAGCTTTCCACTTTATAAGAGTTTGCTTAAAAATTCTTTCACTTCTTCAACATCCTTCAGCCGGAAATCGGCATAGGTTTCTTTGCCGTGGTCACCTACAAGGATCCCAAGCCCATTTTCTAAAGTTTCGAAGGCATCTTCATCGGTCACATCGTCACCAATATAAACCGAGTATGCTGCGGTCTCTGAATTGCCTATTTTCATTTTAAGGATTTCTACGGCTTTCCCTTTATCCCATTCCAGATTGGGCCTTATTTCAATAACCTTTTTGCCTTCTCCTATTTTTAGCTGCTTGTGCTTGGCTAAAACCTCCTCGGTAATACGATGGACTTCCTCTTCGGCAGACCCTGCAGCCTGGCGGTAATGAATAGCTAAGGTGAATTTTTTTCTTTCGAATTCCACACCCTGGATATGCTTAAGTCGTTCCTTAAGAACAGGCTCTGTTTTTTCGAATACCGGAAGGATCTTTTTGGCTTCTTCATTGTCTTTGCTGAAGTTGCCGGGACCCGAAATTTCAAAACCGTGGCTGCCGGCGTAATAGATGTTCTCAAGGCCCACCCGTTTTTTCACATCGCTTAGGCCGCGACCGCTTATTACAGCGATCTTATATTCCGATGCCAGTTTTTCAACAATATTTTTCATTTCCGGATCCATCGCTGCATCCTGGTGATGCGTGACAATGGGGGCAAGAGTGCCGTCAAAATCAAGAAAAAAAAGAGGTTTGTGCTCTTTGAAACGCGATTTTAACTGTTCGATGTTTTTAACAGCTGAAGGGAGTGCTGCAGGAGATCTTAGGTTCTTTATTTTCAGATTTACCTCTTCAAGACTATTAACAGCTATGTCAGCTCCGTTCTGCAGCAGTTCTTCTTTAGTTGCGCCATTAATAATTCCTGTTACCAGCTTGAAGTTTCCTTTTTTTCCTGCCTGCGTTCCGGCAATTGCATCTTCAACTATCATCGCTTCTTCCGGAGATACACCCAATTCTTTGGCGGCTTCAAGGAATATATCGGGTTCGGGTTTGCCTTTGATATTTCTTTCCTGGGAAACAACGCCATCTACACGGGCCTCAAACATATCTTCGAGTCCCGTAGACTGTAAAATTTGCCTGCAGTTCTTACTGGAGGATATAACAGCTATTCTAAGGCCATCGGCTTTCCATTGCTTGATCTGGTTTATATTTTTCCTGAAAACTTCTACGCCTTCATCTTTAATAATTTCCAGAAGGAGTCGGTTCTTTCGGTTCCCAAGCCCGCAAATAGTCTCCCTGTGTGGGTCGTCATCGGGAGAGCCTTTAGGGAGATCAATATTCCGGGATCTAAGAAATTCACGCACACCGTCATATCTCGGGATACCATCTACATACTTAGGGTAATCTTCTTCTATGGAGAAACTTTTAAACGGTTCCTTCCCGCTATCTTCTCTTTCCTCGTTATATTCATCGAACATCCGCTTCCAGGCTTTGGCGTGCTGCCTGGCGGTTTTGGTGATGACCCCGTCGAGATCGAAGATCCCTGCTTTCACACTATACTCCATTTTTGAATTTTTTTAAAGTTCTAAACTTAGTTAGGACAGCAGATACCGGGGGAGAATATTCAAGCCTTATTTGGCTTTTTTATAGATGCCCTTAAATAGTTCTTTGATTACCTTTCCTTCTTTGCTGAGAGTTTCCCATAACTGGATCACACTTTCGTCTGAATTTTTTGTCCAGGTAATCCTGTTGTAGTATTCCGTTCCGTCCTTTCCTTTAGTGAGTTCACTTTTAAGCAACATTCTATTTTCTTCAGCTTTTCCTTTTAAAACAAGATTTTGTCCCTGGCTGTCTATCCATACCTGGTTCCAGGTACCATCCTGTGAATTGTAATAATTATAACTTCTGCCGGTGGTTCCCTTTGCGCCACGCCAATGTTCGCTTATAATGCAATCTTTCTCAAGTTTCTTAATGCTGTTTTCACCAATTTTATTTCCCTTTGTGTCATAGACCTCCCAATCTCCCACCCAAAAATCGAAGGCTTTATGAGAATCTGTACAGCAGGCACAATCCTGGGCGAAAGCAGGCAGGTTAAAAGTGAGAATAAGGATGGCAGAAAGGAGGATTCTCATAATTTCAAGGGTTAGCTTTGTCTATCAACAAGTTACAAATTATTTCTTTTGCTCTTTGAAAAATGATAAATGCAACGTGCCCGAATTTTATTCAAATCCGGGCACGTGTTTGTCTGGAATTTTGGCTAATTCAAACAAATCTACAGTCTTTATTCTGTCTGTACTTCGGCACTCAGGCCACTAAGTTCAGGCTGGTAAATCCAAATCTCACTTTGTTTTCCGGAAGTGATCTCTCCCCATTCTCTTATGAAGCTTTGAAAACTTCCTTCCCCGTTCACTTCTTCGTATGCCTTTATAAATTGGGGGTCTTTTCCCATCCAGGCCATTTCTTCAAAAAAGAATACCATTGCCAGGTCTCTGCCATCTTTTGAATTTGGTAATTCGTTGGTATATACCCCATACGTAAGCTCAGGAAATTTCTCCTGCATCACCTTGGTTGCCTTTTCCATCGATTTGATCACATCAGCTTCTTTATAACGATTTACATCGTACATATCTACCAGTAACTTATCAATTTTGAAATCCTGGCTGAAGTTCGATAAATCGGGGTGAGAGCGCCAGTAGATCTGATCAGATTCCGGCAGGATGTAAGCTGCTACATTATCACGCCAATCTGCATCGTGGCCCTGCTTATCATGGGGGCGCTTATCGAATGCGCTCCAGGGCAGGGGCCCCATAGACCATATGTATCTGCCTGAATTTGGCCCGCTGGCAATAAAGTATACTCTGGCGCCAAAAGGCCCTTCTGCATGATACTGCTTGTTATGAGCCGCAAGGCCTTCTTCAAATTGTTTGAGGTGCTCCGGATTTGGAGTGAGAAGAACATTTTCAAAGACAACATACTCCTGATTGTCTACTTCACTTTCTTGGTCAGTGTTTTGGGATATTGCCACGATCGGAATCAGGAATACCCACAGTAATAGGGATCTCATAAAAGTAAATTTTGGTTAGTTATTTTTGCTAATACTTCCTGATTTCCGGGGGCAGTTTCTTGAAAAGTCAGAGAATTAAGTTAATGATAATTATCTATTTTTCAAGCCCTTATAGTGGTAAAAAAGTCTTAAATAGAATTTTTAAAGTAAGATATTCATATTTTACGGGGTGTTCTGTTGTGAATTTATAAAAAGATTAACATTGTCTGTTGGGGGTGAATTCCAAAATTGAAGCATAAAAAAGCCGACCTTTTTAAAGTCGGCTTTATGTCGGTTCGTTAATCAATCTATTCTTCAACTCTGCTGCCGGTAGTAACCTGGCTTCCTATTCCGCTTAGGGCCTGATTAAACACCCAGATTTCGGTCTGGGCTCCGGCGGTGATATCTTTCCATTCTTGCATAAATTTATCGTAGGTTCCTTCGCCGTGTACAGCATTGTAATTTTCCTTGAACTTGAAGTCTTTGCTTAGCCACTTAAAGTGGTCGAAGAAATAAGCAATGGCCATATCCCGTCCATCATTGGTTGCCGCAAATTCGTTGGTATAAATTCCATAGGGCATATCAGGATACTTCTCCTTAAATACCTTAGTGACCTTAGCCAGCTCTTTCTTCATTCGTTCTCCTTCCATTCTGTTTATGTCGAACATTACGATCTCAAGTTTGTTCACATCAAAATTTGGAGGGAAATTGGAGAGGTCGTGATGAAAACGCCAGTAGGTGGAGTTTAAATCCTCCTGCATATAAGGGACTACGTTTTTGTCCCAATCTTCACTGTGCGCTTCAGCATTCTCCCTTGGTTTATCAAGAGTGCTCCATTGGAAAGGTCCCATTACAGCCATCATTTTATCTGTATTTGGGCCATTCATAATGTTATAGATCCTCACGCCCCAGTCGCCGCCGTTGTGAAACTGTTCGTTGTGTGCCTTCATTCCTTGCTTAAAGTCGTCCATATGACCTGGCTTAGGTGCGAATACCGTTGTGCCTACCACGAGGTACTCTTCATTCTCATTTGATTGGTCCGATTGTGAAAAAACCAGAAAAGGGGCCAGCAAAATCCAAAATAATATAGTTTTCATAAGCTATATGTTTTAATGGTTAATATTCGAAAGAAAAAAGACCGCTTCGGAAATACGGGCTCACAGGATCTCAGTAAGATTTCCTATGTTAATTTAAGAATAAATATTTATAAATCAGTCGTCTAGGTTTTTTTCTGGCGGATTCAAAATTTGAATTTTACAGAAACACAGCAGGTTCGAGACTTTAGAGCTCAAGAAAATGAGGAAAATAATTTTTTACAGATTTAAAATAGCAGGAAGCTAATCTATTGCCAAGAGTTTTTGTTTCACGAATCGTTCTTAATCTTTATCATTTTTTATTTGTAGCAGATTGATGAATGTGGTTTTTTATCACTAAAAATCAGTATTTTATCTAAAATTCGGTTAAAATTTTAGTGGCGTGGTTCCTAATAGATAAATTAGATTAATAATTAAAAATATTAACCGATGAAACTATTAAAACTATTGCCATTAATGGCATTGATGATCTTTGTATCCTGTCAGGAAGTAAAGGAGGAAGAAGCTGAAGAAAAAAAAGAGATGGTGGAGGTTCGCAAGCCGGATCAGGTGATGAAAGACTGGATCAGCGCGTGGAATAATAATGACGCGAAGGGAATAAAGGATCTTACCGCCAAAAATGCCGTGTTGCTTCATAACGGAAGGGCGGTTCAAAAAGACAGTGTGATGGCCTGGATAGATGGCGGTGCCGCAATAATGAAAGATCTGGAAATTAACTCATTAAAAAAGAATGCCGCTGATCAAATCGCGTACGAGGCGGGGACTTATACCCATGTGTATAAAGATAATGATAGCCTGGAAGTGAAGGGAACCTATACGGTAATCTGGGAAAGAGCAAAGAACGACAGTTTAGGATGGCAGATCAGGTTAATGAGTATCGCCGATATGCAGGAAAAAGACACGCTTAATGTGGAGAATAATTAGTATTTGTAAGAATATTGAATTGCTGGCTGGTGTGTAAAGGCATAAGCCCCGGAAAGTCCTTCAGAATGAGGGACTTTTTTAGGTAATTAGAGGCTCTGAAAAACAAAAAAAGCTTCAGATTTCTCTGAAGCTTTTTCCTGGTGCGGGCGGAGAGACTCGAACTCTCACACCTCTCGGCACTAGATCCTAAGTCTAGCGTGTCTACCAATTCCACCACGCCCGCATTTCAATATTTAGTGCGTTATTTCTGTAACGCGGATGCAAATATACACAATACTTTCAATTTACAAACAGCTCAGCAAAAAAAATCTTTTTACCTTTATAAAAAATCAAAAATCAGAGAATGAAGGACAGCAAAAAATACGTTGAAGAGAATAAAGACAGGTTCCTGAATGAGTTGATAGACCTGCTTAAAATTCCTTCCATTAGTGCCGATCCGGCGTATAAAAACGATATGCTCACCACTGCGGAAGCCGTGAAAGAACAATTGCTGGCGGCAGGCTGTGATAAAGCAGAAATTTGTGAGACACCGGGACACCCCGTGGTATACGGAGAAAAAATTATAGATAAAGACCTGCCTACCGTTCTGGTTTACGGGCATTACGATGTGCAGCCGCCGGACCCACTCGATCTTTGGAATTCACCACCATTCGAACCGGTTATTAAAGAGACCGAAATTCATCCTGAAGGTGCGATCTATGCGAGGGGAGCCTGTGATGATAAAGGCCAGATGTATATGCACGTAAAGGCGCTGGAATTTATGACCAAAAATGATGAGCTGCCTTGTAACGTGAAGTTTATGATAGAAGGGGAAGAAGAGGTAGGAAGCGAACACCTTGGCTGGTTCATCGAGAATAATAAAGAGAAGCTTGCTAATGATGTTATCCTCATTTCAGATACGGGAATGATCAGCAAAGACACTCCTTCTATTACTACCGGCCTGCGAGGACTTTCTTATGTAGAGGTAGAGGTTACCGGGCCTAATCGTGACCTGCATTCCGGGCTTTACGGAGGGGCCGTTGCCAACCCGATCAATATTCTGTCTAAAATGATCGCTTCTTTAACCGATGGGAATAATCATATCAGCATACCCGGATTCTATGATAAAGTGGAGGAACTGGGAGAAGAAGAACGCAAGAAAATGGCTGAAGCTCCTTTTAGCGAAGAAGAATACAGGAAAAAGCTCGGAATTAAAGACACCTATGGAGAAGCCGGATTCACAACCACAGAGCGGGCTTCTATCAGGCCAACTCTTGATGTTAACGGGATCTGGGGCGGATATATTGGGGAAGGAGCCAAAACCGTACTTCCGGCCAAAGCCTTTGCGAAGATCTCGATGAGACTGGTTCCAAATCAGGACTGGAAAGAGATCACCAGGCTGTTTAAAGAACATTTTGAAAGTATTGCGCCAGATGCGGTTAGCGTAGAGGTGAAACCACATCACGGGGGGCAGGGATATGTCACCCCTATAGACAATGTAGGTTATCAGGCGGCAAGCAAGGCTTATGAAGAGACCTTTGGGAAAACGCCAATTCCGCAGCGAAGCGGTGGAAGTATTCCAATTGTTTCTTTGTTTGAGAAAGAACTGAAGAGTAAGATTATCTTAATGGGCTTTGGTCTGGATACCGATGCCATCCACTCACCTAACGAGCATTTTGGAGTTTGGAACTACCTGAAAGGAATAGAGACCATTCCGTGGTTCTATAAATATTTTACAGAGATGAGTAAATAACTTTCAGTCTGGAGGCTGAAAAAACATAGCTTGCTGCGCGTCAATAAAAAGGGCATCAGATTTTTTCAAAACTGATGTCCTTTATTATTAACTTTGGTCATCTCAAATTTATAAAAATGAAACATTTATTAAGTATTTTTTTGCTGGCACTGGCACTTACATTTACGTCCTGTGACCAGAAAGACAAGGATTCTAAGGACCTTGCAGAGAAGGAGATGACTTCTCCTGAAGATTTCAATTATAAAGTAGACGAATTTGCCGATCTCAAGATCCTGCGTTATCAAATCCCGGGATGGGAAAATTTAAGTCTTAAAGAACAAAAGCTGGTTTACTATCTCACTCAGGCCGGACTTGCCGGTCGTGATATTATGTGGGACCAGAATTACAAGCACAATCTTGAGATCCGGGAAGCTCTGGAGAAAATTTACACCAATTATGAAGGTGATAAATCTTCCGAAGACTGGCAGGCTTTTGAGACTTACCTGAAAAGAGTGTGGTTCTCTAACGGAATTCATCACCATTATTCGAACGACAAGTTAAAGCCGGGGTTTAGCAAAGAATATTTCAATTCTCTGCTTGAAGCAACTAATACTGAGCTAAGCGGAGAGCCTTTTGAAGTGATCTTCAACGATAAGGATATGAAAAAGGTGAATCTTGATGAGTCAAAAGGTCTTGTGGAAGGATCAGCTGTTAATTTTTACGGAGAAGGGATAACTGCCGAAGAGGTATCAAACTTCTATGCGGCAAAAAAATCTCCAAATCCGGAGAAGCCTCTTGCTTTCGGAATTAACACGAAACTGGTTAAGGAGAATGGTGAGTTAGTTGAGAAAGTATACAAAAGTGGCGGACTTTATGGTGATGCCATAGATGAGATCGTTTCTTGGCTTGAGAAAGCTAAAGGTGTTGCCGAAAATGAAAAACAGGCAAATGCACTTGGACTTCTTATTGAGTACTATAAGACCGGGGATCTTCAGACCTGGGACGAGTATAATGTTGCCTGGGTAGAAGCTACCGAAGGGAATATAGATTATATCAACAGTTTTATAGAAGTATATAACGACCCAATGGGATATACCGGTTCTTATGAAACTATCGTTCAGATCAAGGATTTTGATATGTCTGAAAAGATGAGCGTGGTAGAGAAGAACGTTCAGTGGTTCGAGGATAACTCGCCAATTATGGATGATCATAAGAAAGACTCGGTTGTTGGGGTAACTTATAAAACAGTGATCGTAGCCGGGGAAGCCGGAGATGCCTCTCCAAGTACTCCTATCGGGGTTAACCTGCCTAATTCCAGCTGGATAAGAAAGGCTCACGGAAGTAAATCGGTTTCTCTCGGAAATATTATCAATGCCTATGAAAATGCCGGTGGTTCTGATAAGCTGAAAGAATTTGCTCACGATGAGGAAGAGATCGCTCTTTCTGAAGAATACGGGAAAGAGGCAGATAAGCTTCATACAGCCCTTCACGAAGTGGTGGGTCACGCTTCAGGCCAGTTGAACCCTGGAGTAGGAACCACCAAGGAAACTCTTAAAAGTTATGCTTCAACTCTGGAAGAAGGTCGTGCAGACCTTGTAGGTCTCTACTACCTGATGGATCCAAAACTGGAAGAACTTGGCCTTACCGATGATGTTGAAAAGCTTGGAAAGGCTGCTTATAACGATTATATCCGTAACGGGTTAATGACGCAACTGGTAAGAATTGAGCAGGGAGCAGATATCGAGGAAGCTCATATGAGAAACCGTCAGTGGGTTAGCGCCTGGGTTTTCGAGAAAGGTAAAGAAGAAGGAGTGATCGAAAAGGTGCAGAAAGATGGTAAGACTTATTATGATATTAAAGACTATCAGAAACTAAGAGAGCTTTTTGGAGAATTGCTTAAGGAAACACAAAGAATTAAATCTGAAGGTGATTTTGAGGCAGCCAAAAACCTTGTAGAGAATTACGGGGTGAAGGTAGATCAGGATCTTCACAAAGAAGTTCTTGAAAGAAATGAGAAATTCAAGTCGGCTCCTTACAGCGGATTTGTAAATCCTGTACTTGTTCCTGAAATGGATGAGAACGGAGAGATCGTTTCTATTAAGGTAACTCAGCCTTCCACTTTCGAAGAGCAAATGCTGAATTATGCAAAAGATCACAGCTTTTTAACTGAAGAGAAGAAAGCTGAAAAAGAAGAAATGGCAGAAGCTGAAATGTAAATTTTCAAAATTTATTATAAAGTAAAAGCGCGGCAAATTGCCGCGCTTTTTTCTTTTTACGTCAAGCCGAACTTGTTTCCGCTTCTTTAAATATCTTCGAAAAGATCTTTATAATTGGGGTTTTGAGATTTTATAAGGTTCCATTTCCACTCTTCGTGCCAGTTTTTCAGGATCTTTTTTCTGCCGATAGCCTGATGGGCCTCCGGAAATTTCTCAAAATAGAGCAGTACGCTTAACCTGTTTTTCCTTGAAAAAAAGGAGCCTTTATTCTGTTTATGCTTTAAAACGCGTTGTTTCAGGTCTGAGGTTACGCCTATGTAAAGCGACTCTCGTAACTTATTGGTCAATATGTAAACATAGCTGTGCTTCATAATTAAAGATACAACTATAAAAATAAAGATCCTGAAACAAGTTCAGGCTGAGGTCAGAAGGAAATAGAAAGAGTTTAGACCTTTTTCACAAACCTGGTAAGGATCACGATCTGCTGGCCTTCAACCTTTCCTTCTATTTGTTCTGCATTATCGTGTACCAGGGAAACCCTGCGCACGGCGGTGCCTCTTTTTGCTACCAAGCTGGAGCCTTTTACATTAAGGTCCTTTATTAAAACCACGCTGTCTCCGGCTTCTATTACGGCGCCATTGCTGTCTTTATGAATCACCTTGTTTTCTGCTTCTTTTTTTGCTGCTGTGGCCCAGGCTTTCAGTTCGTCGTCCATATACATTATATCCAGCAGGTCTTGGGGCCAGCCTTCGGCTTTCATTCTGTCCAGCATTCTCCACGCCATTACCTGAACCGCCGGAACCGTGCTCCACATAGCATCATTAAGACAACGCCAGTGGTTAGGCTCTGTCTTTTCCGGATCCTCAATTTGTTCTGAACAGGTGTTGCAAATTAAAATACTTGCTTCTTCAGCTTCCACCGGGGACTCCTGCACTTCATATATTTTAAGATTATCGGTAGCGGCACATAGTTCACAAACCGAATCGCTGCGCTCTCTTAGTTTTTCTTCAATGGTCATCGTTGGGTGATTTAAGGCTGCAAAGATAGTCTAACCGGTTCTAAGCTTCAGAGAAAAGCAGCATATTAATTTCCGAGAATTCGTTTGCCAAGATCGGCAAGTAGTTTCTCTGCGGCTCCGCGTGTTCTTTTTCGCTCCTCGATGTTAACCTCACCATCCTTTTCTATCAGTTTATAACTGAAGGTGAAATGCGGGTCTTCAGCATTTGGGTCGAGCAATCCAAAACGCAGGTCGTTGAAGTAAAGCTGATCGTTTTGTTCGGCTATTGTATACCAGCCCTGGGAAATATCTATGATGCGCTGGATATTCCTTTTATCCTCCAACCCGGCCAACAGCTGCCGGTTCTTCGGGTAGGATTCAAAACTTATGGGCTTGGTGTCAAAGATGGAATAATCTCCTATCAGGTAGCTGTCTTCGGTTTCCACATTAGCAGACCAGAGGATGGTGTTGAAAGGACTTGGCCTTGTGTCAATTCGGGAATACTCGATCTTTTGTTCTTCCAGGGCATCGGAAAATTTGAAATAGGTATAGGCCTTCAGGGCAGGGGTGATCACCAGGAGATAAATACTGCTGATGATGAGACCAAGATTGTTATATTTTCGTCGCTTTTCCGATGTGCGTTTCTGGCGCATCGCCAGGATCAGAAACACCATAAACGGAAGCGTGTAAAGCGGGTCGATCACAAAGATATTCTTGTACGCCAGTCTCAGGTCCAGGGGCCAGAACAGCTGGGTGCCCCAGGTGGTGTGTGCATCCAGCAGGGGATGGGTGAAGAGGCCCCAGAACATCAGCCACGACCAGTTCTTCCAGGTAGCCGCCGATTTCCTTTCGATCTTTGAGATGAGCCAGCCAAAGACCGGCGCAAAGAGAACTGAAAATACAATGGAATGCGTGAAGCCCCTGTGAATTTCAATAGCTGAAATAGTATCTGTGAAATATCCGGCAAAACTGTCGAGATCTGGAATGGTGCCGGCAATGGCCCCGTAAAGCATAGCTTTGTTCCCAACCTTTTTTCCAAGTACGGCTTCTCCAACCGCTGCTCCCAGTACTATTTGTGTTAATGAATCCATATTTTAATCGTCTACGATCTCCATCTTCCTTAGCAGGAATGAAGCATTCATATTATGGCAGATGCCGTCCTTGAATTTATAATCAAAATTCAGCTCATCATTTATGATCTCGGCATCAAAATAATGATTTTTAACTTGAGGTAATTCTGAGGTGATCTCGCAAAGACTCAGGTCGTGCGTGGCGATGATACCTGTGGAATTGGATCTTACCAGTTTGCGAACAAACTTTTTAGAACCGCTGGCCTTATCGGTGCTGTTGGTCCCTTTCAGGATCTCGTCCAGGATGATGAAATACCTGTCGGTTTTGATCTCGTCTACAATGAATTTCAGTCTTTTTAATTCAGAGAAGAAATAGGATTCGTCATCGCTTAGGGAATCACTGGTTCGCATACTCGTGATGAGCTTTATAGGGGTGTAGGTGCATTCTTCAGCACATACCGGCAGACCAACATTGCTCATTAAGATCTGAAGGGAAACGGTTCTTAAAAATGTACTTTTTCCGGCCATATTCGCTCCGGTAATAATAAAGAATTCCTGATTGCTGATGCTGAAATCATTAGCCACTCTTTTCTCAGGATCCAGCAGGGGGTGGCCCAGTTGTTTAGCTGAAATCCCCAGTTTTTCGTCATTAATCTCCGGAAAGACATAAGCGGGATGGTTAAAGGCGAAATTTCCCAGACTGTTATGGGAATCGGTATACTCTATCACCTTAAACCAGTTCTCCACATTTTGTCTGTATCGGGAGATCCATTTTTCAAGCTTGTAACTTTGTCTCAGGTCCCAGAGCAGAAAACCGTTGCCAAATATCCCGAAAAGCATATTATTTCTCTGATCCAGGTCGTCTATGGCCTTGGAGAATTTCTTAAAAATTGCCGAAGCCTTTTTGTCTTCAGACCTGATGAGCTGCTGGTTTTCTTTCAGAATTTCTGAAGAGAAATCTTCCTTTTCCAACAAGGCCAGCAATTGGTGATATTGATGAAAAGTATCCTGGATCTTGCTCACGCTCTCTGAAAGCAGGTTGATCTTTTTAATAAAGATCCCTGTGACCAGTAGGCCCGTGAGGAACCAAAGTAACAAATGAATTCCCTTAATGAAGTCGAAGCTGTAAGCCGCGATGGCCAGGACTGAAATTCCCGTGAATGCCCAGGGTAGCCACTTCATTAGCTTCGGAACAAAGCTCTTATAGTTCTTAAACCAGTCGAGAACAGTAGCTGAAGCAGTTTCGGTTTTAACCAGCCCTGCAATGGCAGTGAATTCTTGTCTCCATCCCGGTTTGGTCGCCAGCTCTTTTACGACCGCCTGTTTCTTCTCAATTTCGTCTATGCTGTTTTCCGTTAGGATCCCGGCCAGCCTGGTTTTACCTTCGTGCAACCCGGTACGGTTCAGATATTGGAAAAAGGAACCTGGTCCAAAAAGGTCGATATCTTCGCTATATGGATGCATGGGGTCTTCAAATTCCTCCCCATCCGGAAGGTCCCTGAAATTTCTGGTTTTAAGCAGGTCGATCTCCAGCTCGTTAAGCCTTATGAGTTCTTTTTGCTTGTTGCTCTGGTCTTTCAGGTCGCTGTGACGAGAAACCAGGAAAAGGAACAGCGCGATCCCGCCAATGATTATGGGGACGATAATGTTCGTATTGCCCCAGAAGAAATAGATCCCGTAGCAAATCGCCAGGAATAATATCAGCCTCAGGAGGCTGGAAAACAGGAGCTTTCTGGAGATTCCAGCCAGCAGCTGCTCGTGTTCTTTTTTCTTTTTCAGGTAAAAATCGAGTATTTCTTTCATTATAAATTCTCCAGTTCTTTCTGTAATTTTTTTGGGAGGCTCTTTACCACTAACTCATAAGAGTGATTGATGAGTTCGAGGACAAGCTTGGGGTCCAGCCTGCCATCCAGGACAAGGGTATTCCAGTGCTGTTTGTTCATATGGTACCCCGGAAGTATATTTTCTTCATATTCTTCCCTTAGCTCGATAGCCCTTTCCGGGTCGCATTTCAGGTTGACCCTCAGCGGAACCTCATCCAGGGAAGCGATACTGAACATCTTTCCCATCACCTTGAAGACGAGATTATCGGGGCCAAAGGGTAGTTCTTCGGTCACTCCTTTCTTTTGAATGCAGTAATTTCTGAAGCTTTCAATGTCCATTATTCCTTTTCGATCTTGGGCTTTTCTTCCTCTCTTTCCAGGGTAAGGGCCGTATAGTCCAGTTTCCAGCCGATGGTTTCCACAATCTTTTCCATAAGCAGAATTGTGTCCAGCGCCTCTTTCTTCGCCTTTTCAAAAAGTCCGCTCTCAGGGATCTTATCTACGATGTGTTTTTTCGCATCGCGGCTTATATCGGTTAGGTCTGAAGTGGTGAAAGGATTGGCCCAGCCTTCTCTCTTGTCGTAATATTTAAAATCGGTTTCCACGGTAAGCAATTCCGGCTGCGGGAAATTGGTAAGGATGATTCGTTTGGAATCATTATCGCTTTCCATTTTGATCTTGCTGAGGTCGAAGCCGATATGCGCCTTGGCATTGATGAGGATAATGGCCTTTTTCTTTCCGAGGAAAAGACTCAGGTATTTTTCTTTGAGGTTTTCGTAATGATATATTTCTGAAAAATCGCCTTCAACGGTAATGAATTTGCACACGCTCTTGATCTTGTCCATTAATACCACCGATTGTTCGCTGGTCTTTAATCTCGAGCGGTCTTTGTTGAATCTTGCGAATAAAAAGTAAGCTATAATCGCGCCTGCGGCGAGACCAATAAACAGAAGTTCCATAGTTATTTTCCGATTTCTCCCAGATGTGTGAATTTAAAGCCTTGTTCATATTTGAGGCCATAGCCTAAAATACGATCAAAAGCCGAATGTGAAAACAAAATTACGCCTATTAATTGTAATGGCGGGTTTGTGAGGTACAGGCCCGTAAACCATATTCCAATAGCTATAGCTTTATGATGGAATAAGTTGTAAGTAAAAGCTCCGGTTCTATTGTTGATGAGGTACCCCAATGCTCCTATGTCAGGAGCGAAGAACAGGCCTATGAACCACCACCAGGAATACTCCAGCTGGTTGAAGGCCAAAAGCCCCAGCAGGAACATCGCTAATTCTTCCAGTTTTAAGCTGAGCTTCATTCTAGATGATTTTATAGAGAACAGGTTTTGAAGGGGTGGCATCGTTCTCGAAAGAAGCGATCTGGAGGTTCAGGATATAGTTGCCGTCTTCAACCGAATTCGGCACAAAAATCAATTCCGTAATTGTTGCCTCGGTTCTGGTATTTTTAGGGTAGTTCCAGAAGGCCTTGTGGGCAAGCAGTTTTCCATCATCCTTTTCCTTGTCTACTGAAGGCTGGTCGATAAGCAGGTGTTTGATCCCGCATTCCCTGATGTATTTAGCGGCACTTTCTTCCAGGTAAGGCCAGTTGGAATGCGAGTGTTTTTTAGTCCTTTTCTCGATATAATTCGGAAGACATCTTATGATAAGGGCTTCCGTTTCGTCTTTATCGAATTTCTCTTTCAGCAGTTTTTCGGTGATCACCAGGTCATCTCCGATCTTTTCCGGCTCCACCGAGATCAGCTTAGCTGTAAAAAAGAAAGTTTTCAGGATCTGGTTGATGCTCTGGAATTCTTTGCTGATATGGCCCACGCACTCGGTATGTGTACCGTGAGCGTGCGGATTAAAAAAGATATTATTGAAGTTCACCGAGGCGCCTTCGCTCACTTTCCCTATAAAATCTCCGTCCTGAACGGGTTTTATCTCGGGGTGTTGCAGGTACCAGGCAACGGGGTTTTTATGGTCTCCTCTTAGCCCGATGGAAATATCCAGCGGCTTTGAGAGGTCTATTTTGTAGGTCTTATCCTGATGTTTAATTTCTGCGGTCATAGAGGCACCTAAAATAAGAAAAAAGGCCTATTCCTCTAAAAAGAAAAGATCTGCCGCAATGCCGTCACTAAGAAACTTTCCTTTTTCGGTTACGTGAAGGATCTCATTCTCGTTTTTCAGGAGTTCTTTTTCAAGAAGGATCTCCGCATTTTCCAGAAGATATTTTTTGTATTTCGCCCCGAATTTTTCCCGGACTTCTTCTATGGAAACCCCGAATTTTGTTCGCAACCTGATCATTACATATTCATTATACCTGTCGGTATTGGAAAGTTCTTCGGTTTCCAGCGGAAGTTCATTACTTTCGAGAGCCTTGATGTATAACGGATTATTGCTGATATTCCATTTTCTCGAAATCCCGTCGTAGGAGTGGGCTGAAGGGCCGATCCCTAAATAAGCTTTCCCCAGCCAGTAGGCGGTATTGTTTTGTGAAAAATATCCCGGTTTCCCGAAATTGGAGAATTCATAATGCTCAAAACCTGCACTTTTAAGGGTTTCGGTAAGGATCTCGAAATGAACCTTTGCCATAGCATCGTCTACCGGTTTTATCTTTCCTTTCTCTATGAATTTCTTAAGTGCGGTATTAGGTTCTACGGTAAGGGCGTAGCTTGAAACGTGCGGGATTCCCAGTTCCAGGGTGGTTTGAAGATTCTCTTTCCAGCGTTCGCTGTCCATTCCCGGGATCCCGTAAATGAGATCTATGGAAATATTATCGAAATACTGTTTGGCCAATTTGATGCTTTCCAGGGCTTCTCCGGAATTATGCGCCCTGTTCATCAGCTTCAGGTCTTCCTCGAAAAAAGACTGCACGCCAATACTCAGGCGATTGATCTTTGATGCTGCCAGGATCTCTATCTTCTCTTCAGAAAGATCGTCGGGATTAGCTTCCAAAGTGATCTCGGCATCTTCGGTAACCTCATAATTCTCGAAAATAGTCCTGAAGATCTTTGCAAGTTCACCGGCTTCGAGCAGGCTGGGAGTTCCGCCGCCAAAATAGATGGTCCTGATCTCCTTTTCCGGTAGCTCATTTTTTCGCAATTCCAGTTCCCGGCAAAGCATCTCCACCAGCAGCCCTTTCTTTTTCACCGAAGTGGAGAAATGAAAATCGCAGTAATGGCAAGCCTGCTTGCAAAAAGGGATATGGATATAAATTCCGCTCATAGATCAATAAACACTTAACAATTATCAATAAGCAATGATGCTTGTTTATTTGATTTTTCCCGGGTTCTGTTTTACAAAAGAAGCCCACCCACTATAACTTTTTCCGGTTTCAACCCGGCCGGAGTTATAGAAATGGCAAACTGCTGCAGCCAGTCCGTCAGTTGAGTCGAGATTTTTTGGAAGACTTTTCAAATTCAGCAGACTTTGAAGCATTTTCGCCACCTGCTCCTTGCTGGCATTCCCGTTCCCGGTTATTGCCATCTTGATCTTTTTAGGCAGGTATTCGGTGATCGGGATTTCTCTTGAAAGCCCGGCGGCCATTGCCACCCCCTGGGCTCTGCCAAGTTTTAGCATAGATTGTACGTTCTTCCCGAAAAAGGGAGCCTCGATGGCGATCTCATCGGGGTGGTAAGTGTCTATAAGCTCGATGGTCCTTTCAAAGATGAGCTTCAGTTTCACATAGTGATCGTCGTATTTCTTAAGCTGAAGTTCGTTTAATTGTATAAACTTCATCTTTTTATTTTCAATCTTAATCAGCCCAAAACCCATAATCGTAGTTCCGGGATCTATGCCTAAAATGATTCTTTCGCTTTTCAAATTCGAAGTTTTCGGGGTGTGTGCTGTCAAAATTTACTTAATTTGGCTCAGCTTCACAAAGCTACGTAATTCTGCTTTGTCCCGGCTTAAATTTGACAACAGCTTGCAATGGTTTTTCTCTTTGTCCTGATTGGAATTTGTTACCTGGCCCTTATTGCTGCCCTTATATACGGGTGGAACAGGGTGAAGGAAAATGAAACAGACCATTCCGAAGCAAGGACAGGCTTTTCGGTCATTATTCCTTTCAGAAATGAAGCTGAAAACCTCCCTGGATTGCTGAATTCTATAACTGAAATTAAATACCCGGAAGCCCTTTTTGAAATCCTCCTGGTAAACGATGAATCTGAAGATGCATCGGAAGAGATCTGTAGAAACTTCATCGAAGATCACCCGGAGATCAGTGTCGAGATTCTTCAAAATATACGATTGTCAAATTCCCCGAAAAAGGACGCGCTTTCCGTGGCAATACAACGATCAGGATTTGAATATATCGTGACCACAGATGCCGACTGTATAGTTCCGGAGCACTGGCTTCAGTGCTTTAATGAGGAGGTAATTAAAGAGGAGCCGGAATTAATTGCCGGACCAGTGGGTATAACCCAGTCTGGCAGGAAGCAAAAACTTTTCGAGGCTTTTGAGGAGATGGATTTTTTAAGCCTGCAGGCCACCGGTTTCGGCGCTTACGGGATTGGAAAGGCCTTTATGTGCAACGGGGCCAATCTCTGTTATAAAAAATCGGCTTTTGTGGAAGCCAGCGGGTTTAACGGAAATGACGAGATCGCCAGCGGAGATGACGTATTTTTGCTTCAGAAGTTTAAGAAATCGGGAAAGAAGATCAGCTTTTTAAAGAGTAAAAAGGCCGTAGTTTTTACAAAGCCTCAAAGCAGCCTGAAAGGACTCATAAACCAGAGAATGCGTTGGGCGGCAAAGGCTTCGGCATATACCGATCAATTTTCTAAAATTGCCGGGACCATAGTGGTCCTTATGAACCTGTTTTTAATAACAGGTGCGTTTGCGGTACTATTCAAGTTGATGCCTTATAAGCCGGTAATGGTACTTTTCCTGATAAAGTTCAATGCCGACTTTGTTTTGCTTTTCAGCGCGTCAAAATTCTTCCGAAGAGAACTTCTGATGCGCAATTATTTCTGGAGCAGCTTGGTATATCCCTTCTTTTCCGTATTGGTAGCTTTCAAAGCTTTTACTGGCGAATTTGAATGGAAGGGCAGAAGTTACAGAAAATAGATAGTAAAAAGTCTGGGCATAAAAGATCTGCCTGCTACTTTGTGCAGGGCATCAATTCTGCTCATTGTTATCTTAACTGGTGGTGGCGGTAATATTTCCGCTGGATATACTGGTACTGTAAACTTTAAGCTCCCTGGTGTTACCGGCAGCATTCTGTGGCCCCCGAATTACATCTCCATCGGGTTCATATTGGGAGAAATGCAGTTGACACTCTATGATCTCATCGTCCTCAAGCCATACCAGCTGACCTCCCTGGTGAGGGCAAAGCGCTTCTGTAGCAATAAAGGCACTGGTGGAATCTCCTTCAGTAATCCTGATAAAGAGAACCCCGCTTTTTGTAGTCTGGTCTCCTACATTGGGAATGCTGGATAAACTTACACTTACATTTGTTCCCGATGGTGGCGGATTGTTGGTTCCGCCTCCGCCACCTCCGTCATCTCCCGAGCTGCACTGCGTTAAGCAGCCACCGGCACAGGCAATAATCACTCCCTGCCCAACCGATTTAATGAATTGTTTGCGTTTCATAAGATTAGGTTTAAATATTAATTTTCTTCTTGTATCTGTTCTCTTTTTGGTCCCAGGTAAAAATTACGGGAGATGGCAAAACCGAATCTAACCCCGCCGTCATCCCAGGATTTCTGAGTGTTAGGGATAAAATTGTTGGCGGTGATATAGCGGGAATTCTGGAAATTAAGACTGAAAACGTGGCCTCCGGTCTCAATTTCAAGCCCAATTCCCAGTGGGTTATGGTATTCGGTCTGCAGATCGTCCGGCCTGCTAAGTCCGTTTACGATGGTGTAATCGGCAATTAAGGAAAACCTTTTGGTGATTTTGAGCCTGCCGCCAAGCCCCACAACAAACAGGTTGTCACTGTCTTCAGGATCAGTTACCTGAGCTTCAGGCCGGAATAGAAATCCGGGGCTGATCATAAATGAAAAACCGGGAGAAAACTTCCTTGCGATGATCGCCTGGAAAAAATGAGATATTCGGTCCCCTTCGCTTTCAAATTCGTTATTGCTGAAAGGTTCCCTGGTGATCCAGCTGCTCTGCCCAAATAAGGTTACCGCTACCGGCATCTGGTCTTCCTGTTGCTGCAGGAGCCGGTATTTGACGAGGGCATTATAAGATTCGTTGAATTTGCTTCTTCCTATACCTACCGTAAGTTCATCGGTGATCCCATAATCGAAGCCCAGGTACAGATCTGTGGCTACATCAAGCCCGTAAAGCGTATGGGAACTTCCGAATTCTCCTCCGATATCTCCGAACCGGTGTCCTACCCAGAATGCGAGATCGTTCTTTTTCTGTGTCTCATTGGTTTGTAACAATACCAGTTTTGGGCTTTTGAATGTGGCTATAATGCTGCGGTTTTCGGTCTGATTATCCAGCCCCTGCATTATGGAATCTATATCCTGAGCCAACAGCGAAGAGGAAAGAAATATTACCGTTAAACAAAAAAGTAGTGGTTTTCTCATTAGTCTATCGATTTAAAGTTTGCATTTACGGTCACTTCAATAACTTCGGCTATATTTTGCCATAGCAGGCGGGGTATTTTTATATCGTGATCTTTAACCGCGACATTAAATTTACTTTTTAGGAGCATTTGATCACCATTGAATTTTATGGTCGCCGGGATCTTTCTTTTTTGTTCTACTCCGTGAACACTAAAAACACCTTCAAACACAATGTCCTGATTCCCTGAAGATTTATTTATTGGCTCTGCAGCCTTTCCTTTGAAGATGGCCTTCGGGTATTTGGCACTTTCCATATAATTTTCATTGAAATGCTCTTCCATCAGTTCCTTGGGAAAGTCAAAACTTCGGATTCTTACCTGAAAGGAAATTTCTCCTGTTTTGATATTAACAACTGACACACCTTGTTCAGATTCGGCCTGAATATCTTCCACCGGTGCCGAGGAATAAAAACTTACGTAAGCATCTGTAGTCTGATAATAGGTTTGAGCCCGTAGATATTCCGGGAAGGAAATTAGAGTTAAAAAGAGGACTATGTAGGGTAACTTTTTCAAAACCTTTGATTTTAAACAATTGAATAAAAACGGCCTTCTATAATATTTATCTATAAAGCTATTAGCAATTTATATAAAATAAATTACAGAATATGTTAAAAATAAAAGGAATTGTTGGTTTCCGGGGTGATGTGTTGAGGATTTGGGGGAAATGACCCTGTGCGGAGGGGGAAGCAGCCTGTATCAGAAAGTGATTTAATGAGGCCGGTGAGAATTATTTAATCATCGTCCAGCCAGGACTTCGATTTATCTTCGCGTTGGTCTATGCTCCAGTGGTTACCGGTATATTTTTCTATCTCAGAGTTCAGTTCGGCTCCAAGAAGAATGATGAAGCTGGTAATAAACAGCCAGAGCATTAAAACCACCACCGCTGAAATGGAACCGTAGATCTCCCCATAAGTGCTGAAATTTTTGACATAAAATGAAAATGCCCAGGAGACCAGGAGCCATAAGACGGTAGAGAGTGCCGCCCCGAAGAAAATCCATCTGAATTTAGGATTGGGCCTGGCAGGAGCCAGTTTATATAAAAGACTGATGGAAAAGATGAGGATTATACCTAAGATTACCCATCGCAGCCAGGTAAAAAGGGCTTCAATATTATCGGGAAGACCAAAACGGTGTATAAAGCTGGGGAATGCAACGATGAGGGCCATACTTAAAATAACCAGGATGATGGCGCCAAAAGTAAATACAAGGGTGAGCGCATTCTGTTTCAAAAAGCTGCGGTTGTCACCGGTGTCATAGGCAATGTTCACCCCGGTGAACATCGATTTTGTACCTCTGCTGGCACTCCAGATACTAAATAGCAGTCCGGCGATCATTCCCCAGCCCAATGTCTTCCCTGAAGTTTCGAGGAGGTTTTCCAGCCGTCCTTTCAGGATCTCAAAAGCCTGTTGGGGCATCATTGCCGAAAGCCTGGTGAGCTGAGATTCGATCTGTTCAGGAGAAACCGCGAGTCCGTAAATGGAAACAAGTGCTATGATAGCAGGGAAGATAGCGAGAAAAGAGTAAAAGGCCACTCCGGCGGAGACTATTGACGTATTATCCCTGTTAAGCTGATCTTTCAGCCTTAAAATAATGGTCTTCCATCCCGAAAAGGGGATTCCGAAAGGGGTTTTGATAAAATGTGACTTAGGCTCTTCTTTCATCTTTATTTAAGGTCGCTACTAAAAGATGAAATTAAAAAATAAGCAAGGCCTGTACTAATCGTGGCTTATAAACAAATGTTAATTCAGCGGCCGAATCGAAATTCAGTTGTTTTCGATATAATTTGCGAGATATTCGGCATCCTTTTTTATGCCTCCAAGGGTGGCCGAGCCGCGGGTGTGCAGCCAGGGTAAACCTATAAAATACAATCCGTCTATGCTGCTAACCCCTCGGTGATGTTTGGGGTAACCGTCCTTGGTGAGCTCAAGACCCTCTATCCATTCAAAATTCGGGCGGTAACCGGTGGCCCAGATGATATTTTTAAGATCGGTAAGTTTTTTCTTTTCAGTGACGACTTCTGCTTCACTGGCATTTTTGGTCTTGCCCACGGGAGTTACATTATCCCGGTCAAGAATTTCAGGTACATCGGTCCCGATAATGGGTTGTCTTGACTTGCTGATCTTCCTGCCCAGCCATGTATCCCGGCTAAAACTTAAAAAACCCGTTTTGGTGAACCACCACCATAAGGTTTTTCCAAGGATCTCCTGTGGCAGCACCTTTACGTCTGTGGCTCCTGAAAAATAGACCTTACGGTCTGTTTCCGAGACTTCATCAAGGATCTGGAACCCGGAATCTCCGGCACCTACAACCATCGCAGGGCCTTCTTCCAGCTGCCCCGGATTTTTATAATAATTACTGTGGATCTGAAAAATATCGGAATTGATCTTTTTCGCAAAAGGCGGGGTGTATGGGATATGGAAGGGCCCGGTGGCGATTACCACATTCTTAGCCTTAAATTCTCCTTCGGGGCTTTTCAGGATAAAATACCCGTCTTTTCTGGATATATTTTCAATAAAGGTGTTGAATTGTATCGGGATCCCGAAGTTGCTGGCGTAAGATTTGAAGTAACCGGCTACCTCCTCCTTTGTCGGGTAATGCCCTTTGGGAGCAGGAAATTCCAATCCGGGCAGATTGTTGAATTCCGAAGGAGTGAAGAGTTTCAGGGAGTCCCAGCGATTAAGCCAGGAAGCGCCAACTTCAGCTTCTTTATCCACAACCAGATAGTCTTTCCCCATTTTTTTGAGGTAATAAGCCATCGATAATCCGGCCTGTGCAGCTCCAACTATAACAAAATCCAGCATAAACTATAAGGTTTTCGCAAAAATAGGATTATTAATCGGTACCTCTAAATCTTTTCAACTTCATTAAATTTATAGCCGAATGCCGAAAACACCAATTTTATGAAAAAAGAGATCAGACCCTATGTGTTGGCAGAGACCAACTGGAAACAGGTAAAAGATGAAGATTACAGTTTTGCCGTGCTTCCCTGGGGCGCCACCGAAGCCCATAACTATCACCTGCCTTACGCTACAGATAATTTTCTGGCGGAAGAAGCCGCGATAGCCGCAGCAGGGAAAGCCTGGGAGAAGAATGCCAGGCCTATCGTTCTTCCTACGATCCCTTTTGGAGTGAATACCGGACAGATGGAAGTGAAGTTGTGTATGAATATGAACCCAAGCACTCAGTATGCGGTTTTGAAAGATGTTGTGCAGGTGCTGGATAAGCACGGGATAGATAAACTGGTGCTCGTTAATGCCCACGGCGGGAATAATTTTAAACAAATGATCAGGGAGCTTAGCCTGGAGTATCCGGGAATCTTTGTTTGCAGCCTTAACTGGTGGCAGGTGACCGATGCTGAGCCTTATTTTAAGGAGCCCGGCGATCACGCCGGAGAACTGGAAACGGCGGCGATGATGCACCTGGAGCCTGAACTCGTATTACCCTTGGAAGAAGCCGGGGACGGAAGCGCAAAAGGCTTTAAACTGAAAGGATTAAAGGACGGCTGGGTAAGCGCCCAGAGGGAATGGACTAAAGTGACCAAAGATACGGGGGTTGGAAATCCCAAGGCAGCAACTCCTGAAAAAGGCCGGAAGTTCTTTGAAGCTTCTACCTCGCTTATTGCCGAATTTTTTGAGGAATTACACGCTGCCGATATTAAGAACCTCTACGAATAAATATCTATGCTTAAAGCCCTGCTCTATATTTTCGGTTTCCTGATAGCCGGTGAACTCCTGCGGTATCTTTTTCAGATTCCAATCGCAGGGAATATCCTGGGAATGTTCCTCATTTTTGCAGCACTTAGGTTAAAAATCATTAAGCTGGAAGATGTGAAGCCGGCTTCGGATAAACTTATTAAATACCTGGCCTTATTCTTTATTCCGTATGGGGTTGGGCTTATGTCTTATTATGATGTTATTGCTGAATACTGGCTGCCAATTGCGGGAGGAGTGATTTTAAGCAGTTTGCTGACGCTCTATATTTCGGCGATAATTATGGAAAAATTCGGGAAGCAATGACGGCGTTTTTTCAGTTACCCATATTTGGTGTATTTCTTACCATTCTCCTTTATTTTCTGGCAAAAAGGCTGAAAAGGAAATGGAACTACCTCCTGCTAAACCCGGTTCTGATTTCCATTACTTTCATTATTATCTTTCTGTTGCTCTTTGATATAGAATTTAAAGATTATAACCGTGGCGGGAAATATATCAGTTTCTTTTTGGGGCCTTCGGTGGTGGCACTGGGGGTGTTTTTCTACGAGAAATATGAAGAGATAAAGCAAAATCTGAAGCCATTTCTTTTTGCCGTGTTGCTTGGGGGTATAAGCGGAGTTATAAGTATCGTTTTACTTCTGATGCTGTTCAAGGCTCCTGAACTACTTATAAAATCTTTAGCCGCTAAATCGGTCACGACCCCAATAGCCATTGAGATCACTAAAATTACCGGGGGTATTCCCGAAATTACTGCCGGTATAGTGATAGCCGTGGGAATCTTCGGGAATGCATTTGGGCCGGCATTTCTGAGAATTATGGGTATTAAGGAAAAGGTCGCTCTGGGAACAGCCCTTGGTACTGCAGCTCACGGAATCGGTACGGCCCGGGCATTTGAAGAAGGCAAGCTGCCTGGCGTTTACAGCGGGTTGGCAATGTGCCTTAACGGGATCATTACGGCTTTGCTTACTCCTTTTCTTTTATCCTGGTTTCTGGGCTTGTAAGTCTTTATTTCCCTAACTTTATATGATAATGATCATTTTTAATGGCCTTCCTGTGGATTAACTTTAAAGTCTAAACCCGGCAGATTATGAGAAAGATATTGATCCCCGTCGATTTTTCTGAGAGTTCGGCAAATGCTCTTAGGTATACCCTGAAGTTCTTCCAGGGAGAAACCTGTATTTTTTATCTGCTTAGTATCTATAAAGCCTGGGAATATACCACTCAGGACCTGATGCAGGCCAAGCCAGATGACTCGGTATATAACAGCCTGGTTAGTGAGAACAAACAAAAACTAACCGATCTTATTAAAGAACTGGAGGTGTTTTCTCCGGGGGAACGTTTCACCTTTCACGGAATTGCCGATTATGACCAGTTTACCGATGCTATTGCCCAGGCGGTAGAACTTAATGAGATAGAGCTCATTGTAATGGGAACCGACGGAGCCTCCGGTGCAAAAGAGACTATTTTCGGGAGTCATACCCTAAGAGTGATCAGGAAGGTGAACAGCCCTATCCTGGTGGTTCCTATCAATTCAGAATTCGAAAAGCCCGAAAAGATCCTTTTTACCATAGATTATAACACCAGGTTTAATAAGGCCTTTGCCAGGAGTTTTAAACTGCTGATGGATGATCCTAAAATGAAGGTGCATATTTTAAAAATGCAGGCAGGAGAGGAGGAAGCTAAAGAAGAGGCGCCGGACAAGTCCCTTATAGAAAGGGCTTTTAAAAACTTTGAGCTGGAATACCATTGTGTAAAGGATGTGCCCACGGCCGAAGCGATAAACAGCCTGGTGCAGGTGCTCGGAATAGAGATCAACGTACTTCCGGTAAAAAGAGAAGAATTTTTGGAAAGGTTTCTCTTTGGATCGGCTGTCTCAAAGATCATCTATACCACCAGGGTGCCGTTATTCATAATACACCAGGAGGAGGCGAAGTAAGCAGTATCTCTTGTTGACTTCCCCACAAAAGGCCTGATATGTTAAACTGAATCGAATGAATATCTATAAGCCCATATTGGTCATTTTTATCCTGATACTTTCAGGCTTTTCCGCAGTGGCTCAAAATCACTGGCAGGCAAGGTTCAGGCCAGGGGTTCATTTTCCGATAGGGCAATACCAGGGGAATGAGGTGAATACAGGTTTTGGCTTTGAAGTGAATCTGGCATATATCGTTTTACCTTATGTTTCTGCTTATGGAGGCTGGGAATGGAGACTTTTTAAAACCGCCGATTTTGAGGAGGCGGGGGCTGTAGATCTTGAAGAGACAGGATACAGCCTTGGCCTTAGGTTCATCCACCCCTTAAAAGGACAGGTTTCTTACCTTATTGGAGGAGGGGCCGTATACAAGCATCTCGAAATTGAACAACAGGACAATACCAGGGTCGGGGATTCAGGTCATAAACTGGGCTGGCAGGCCGAAGCAGGTTTTAGCATACACCTGGGTAATGCGTTTTACCTTCAGCCGGGACTGCATTACCAAAGTGTTTCCTTAGAGGATAAATTTAATTACTTTTCCTTAGGGATGGCGCTTTCAAAAACTTTCTAGAACATCATAAAGCTCAAAAAACCGAATTATATGGAAATTCAGGCCACACCAAGAATAATGGAAATAGGGGATAATTTTGTCGATGGGTTTTTGGAAAACCTGTCCGAACCCATTTCCATTTTATGGCTTTTTACCGGGACGCTTTTCTCCATCGCACTGCTGGCCTATTTTATCCGAAAAGAATGGTGGCCGGTATATTCAATCCTTGCAGTGGTCGTTTCCCAGGTATTGATCTTTATAACCTGGGATGAGAATAAATGGGCCACCCTTATCAACCTGGTTATTCTAATAGCAAGTGTGCCTGCACTGGGTAAATATCAGTTCAATAAAAAAGTGCAGAAAGAAATAGCCGGGTTGTGCAGAAGACTTTCCAACCCTTCAGCAGGAAAAATAAAGGAGAAAGATCTGGAAAGCCTGCCTGAAATCATAAGAAAATGGCTGTATAATTCGGGTGTGATTAACCAACCGGAAGTCACTTCGGTAAGACTTAAACAAAGAGGCGAGATGAGGCTCAAGCCCGAAGGGAAATGGATGGACTTTAGAGCGGTGCAGTATTTTGATGCTAAAAAGCCCTGCTTTATCTGGGTTAGCCGGGTTCAGAGTAACCCGTTTCTCTATTTTGAAGGCCGGGACCTGTTAAAAAATGGCAGGGGCAAGATGCTGGTCAGGTTGTTTTCTGTATTCAGTATTGTAAATAAAAAGAACGATCCTAAACTGAATTCAGGAGCACTGCAGCGGTTCCTGGCCGAAATGTGCTGGTTTCCGCAGGCGGCTTTGTACGAATATGTAAGATGGGAACAGTTGGATAAAACTTCAGTAAAGGCTTATCTCACTTCTGAAGAAGAAACTGTAGAAGGGATTTTCAGGTTTTCGGAAAATGGCGAATTAAAGTCTTTTGAAACCGATCGCTATTATGGAGCTTCCAAAGGATCAAAAAAAATCCCCTGGAAGACAGAAATCCTTGAGTTTTCGACTTTCTCCGGAATACATCTTCCATCAAGGTGTAAGGTAACCTGGGAATTACCCGAGGGCAGTTTTAACTGGCTGGAGCTGGAAGTGACCAACCTCGAATTTAATGTAAATCGGCCATATTTCTAAACTAAAGGCACATAGTTCTGCCGTCTTCCATTTCGATGATCCTGTTCGTTTTATTTACATAATTCTTGTCGTGGGTTACCACCAGAAGTGATAAGTGCTGTTCTTCGCTTAATTGCTTAAGAAATCTTGAGTACATCTTCAGAATTATGACTGTCAAGGTTTCCTGTGCGGCCGTCGTCCATAATTATAGTGGAGTTGTTAATTAGTGCCCTGGCAATGGCTACTCTTTATTTTTTTACACCCGGAGATCACCGAGGCTTTTTTCCTTTGTCGGTTCCAGGGCAAGTCTTGCATTTTCCATGTTCAGCTTAGGGCTGGTCCTGATGATCTGCAGTAAAGGAGTACCTTCCTTAACAATTTGGTCTTCTTTCACAAGGTTCTTATCCAGTATCCCGATCACTACGGCATAGACCCTATACAGGCTGTCAGAAACCAGAGTAAAATCAAGGCAGGGAATAGTTTGAATATAGCCACTTGTTTTAGTTAAAACCAGCTGAAAATGAAGCTTTTGCTTATGATATTTATCATATTTAAAAAGGATGGGAGCCTTTAAATTTGAAAGACAGACCTGTAAAAATCATTTCCTGATGGAAGCATCATTATTTTTAGCGAAATTCTGGGGTTGGTACCTGCTCATCTTCTTCTTCATACTGAGCTTTAATCCGGTACGTATCAAACAGATCTTTGAAGATCTCCGCGACCAGAAATTTCTCATCCTTGCATCCTTTTTAGCCATTGTCGTCGGTCTTCTCAGTGTTCTTTTTCATAATATCTGGGAGCCCGACTGGAGGTTTATTATTACCGCTTTAGGGTGGCTGTCTTTGTTTATAGGTCTAGCCCTTTTTATTTTTCCCGGAAGGACCACCTCCAAGCTACAGGTAATTAAGGTGCAATATATACAGGTCCTGTATGTGCTGCTTTTCCTTACCGGAATGTTTTTACTGAATATGGGCTATCAGTTATTGATGTATTAAAATAAAAAGGAAAGAATGGAAGCATTGGTCAGGAAATTCAAGGAAATCAGTATTCAGGATATCCCTGAAGTGGGAGGTAAGAATGCTTCCCTGGGCGAAATGTTCAATGAGCTTTCTGCGGAAGGGGTGCGGGTTCCCGATGGATTCGCCACTACTTCTGTTGCTTTCCGAAACTTTTTGAAGGAGAACGAAATTGATGAAGAATTAAAGTCTTTGCTGAAAGAGCTTGACAGGAAAACATATTCCAATCTCGGACAAATTGGGGCTCGAGCAAGACAGCTTATCAAAGAAGCGATATTTTCAGAAGAGTTTATATCTGAAATACTGCGGGCCTATAAAGAACTTGGGAAGACTAAAGAAATAGAGGTAGCCGTGCGAAGCAGTGCTACGGCTGAAGACCTTCCGCAGGCCAGTTTTGCAGGCCAACACGATACATTTCTTAATGTACGTGGAGAAAAAGCCCTGCTGGAAGCAGTAAAAAACTGCTTTGCTTCTCTTTATACGGACAGGGCTGTAAAATACAGGGAAGATAAGGGTTTTAAGTACGAAGAGGTCGCACTTTCGGTGGGTGTGCAAAAAATGGTGAGGGCAGATCAGGGCTGTTCGGGCATAGGTTTTACCCTTGAGCCGGAGTCCGGATTTACTAATATTATTCACCTCTCCGGGGTTTGGGGGCTCGGTGAGAATATTGTTCAGGGGGCGGTGAACCCTGACGAATTCTATGTTTTTAAACCTACCCTGGAAAAGGGAAAGAACGCGGTGATTCAGAAGAAACTTGGAAGTAAGGAAAAGACTATGGTTTATGCCGAGTCTCACGGGCATTCGGCAACGGTTAATATAGACACCCCCATTGCAAAGCAGGACGAATTTGTTCTAAGCACTCAGGAAATATTAACCCTGGCAAAGTGGGCTATGGAGATAGAAAGACATTATGGCAAGCCTATGGATATAGAATGGGCTAAAGACGGAATCAGCGATAAACTCTATATCACCCAGGCCAGGCCGGAAACCGTTCACCACGCGAAAAGAGCTAATGTTTTTTATGAATATAAGCTTAGGGAAAAAAGTGAGATCCTTGCTTCGGGAAATGCCATAGGTTCAGGTATCGCAACAGGCACAGCAAGGCTGCTGGACTCCCCAAGGGATGCCGGAAAGCTGAAAGAAGGGGATATTCTGGTCACCGAAACCACGAGCCCGGACTGGGATCCTCTGCTCAAAAAAGTAGGTGCTGTAATTACCGACAAGGGTGGCCGCACCAGTCACGCAGCCATAGTTGCCCGGGAACTGGGAGTACCGGCAGTGGTAGGCTGTCATACCGCAACCCGCAATATTAAAGACGGAGACGTGATTACCCCCTCCTGTGCCGGCGGAGGAACAGGCCTGGTATACCGCGGTGAACTTAAATTCGATAAAACCGAGATAGATCTCGGCAAGATCGACCTTCCAAAGACCGAAATGAAGTTCATACTTTCAGATCCTGAAAGGGCTTTTCAGTTGTCCTTTTATCCGCATAAGGGAATTGGCCTCTTGCGAATGGAGTTCATCATCACGCACTTGGTAAAGATCCATCCTATGGCGTTGGTGAAATTTGATGAAATTCATGATGAGCTTGTAAAAAAGACCATTGAAGAACTTACCGAATTCTATCCTGATAAGCAGGAATATTTTATTGACCGGCTGGCACAAGGGGTTGCGCTTATGGCAGCCGCTTTTTATCCCGAAGAAGTGATCCTTCGTCTTAGCGATTTTAAGACCAATGAATATGCTAACCTCATAGGTGGAATTCAGTTCGAGCCGCAGGAGGAAAATCCTATGCTGGGTTTCCGGGGAGCGTCCAGATATTACAGTGCGCTGTATAAGGAAGGCTTTGCGCTGGAGTGTAAAGCCATTAAAAGACTAAGGGATGAGATGGGGCTTACCAACATCAAGGTAATGATCCCGTTTTGCCGTACCCTGGAGGAGGGAAAGAAGGTTCTTGAAACTATGGAAAGCTTCGGTTTGAAAAGAGGAGAGAATGGTCTGGAGGTCTATATGATGGTAGAGATCCCTTCTAATGTGATCCTTCTGGAAGAATTCGCCAGGATCTTTGACGGATTCTCCATAGGCTCTAATGACCTAACACAACTCACCCTTGGGGTTGACCGGGACTCGGAATTGATTTCTTCTATTTTTGATGAAAATAACGCTGCAGCAAAAAAAATGATCGCCCTGGCCATAGAAAAGGCCAATAAGGCCGGAAAGAAGATCGGTTTGTGCGGACAGGCACCCAGCGATTTCCCCGATTTTGCTTCCTTCCTGGTGAACTCGGGGATAGATAGTATTTCTTTTAACCCCGATGCTTTTCTCAAAGGAATTGAGAATACCAAAAAAGCTGAAACTCAAAAGAAATAACCCAGTAATCCCTTTGTATTATGCTTAAAGAGGTGCATCATATATCTCCGGAAGAAGTTATTTCTAACTTGGGAAGTAATGTGCGTAGTGGGCTGTCTTCAGAAGAAGCACGAAAAAGGCTGGAGGAGTTTGGAGAGAACAGGCTGAAGCGGGCAAAACCAAAGAGCGTATGGCATATTTTTCTGGAGCAATTTCTGGATCCCGTGATCTATATTCTGGGGGTGGCAATGATCCTGGCCTTTGTCTTTCAGGACTGGCTGGAGGGCTTTGCCGTTCTGGTGGTTATCCTTATTACTGCTCTTATAGGATTTTACATGGAATGGCAGGCGTTGAGGTCGGTAGAGGCGCTTCAGAAGCTGGTACAAAACCTTGCGCAGGTTGTTCGGGACGGGAAGGAAACATATCTGAACGTTTTTTTCGTGGTTCCCGGCGATATTATTATCCTGGAAGCCGGAGATGTGGTTCCGGCAGACGCCCGTGTGGTTGAAAGCCAAAGCCTGGCGCTTAAAGAGTCTATACTTACCGGGGAAAGCAATCAGGTGGAAAAGACAGTAGAGAAGCTTCCGGAAAACACTCCCCTGGCAGATAGGGGGAATATGGTTTTTAAGGGGACCATTGTAACCCGCGGAAGCGGGAAAGCGGTAGTGACTGCCACGGGAGATCACAGTAATATTGGGCAGATAAGCAGCCTTACCCGGGAAGCCGATAAGGAAAGCACGCCATTGGAAAAAAAGCTTAGTAAGCTTAGTCAGTGGCTTATCTGGTTAACGCTAATCCTTGCCGGGCTTATTGCTGTTAGCGGTTACCTGCAGGGGAAAGATCTTATTTTGATGGTTAAGACCGGAATAGCGCTTGCCGTTGCTGCCATTCCTGAAGGCCTGCCTATAGTGGCCACTATTTCTCTGGCTCGCGGAATGCTCAAACTTTCCAGGAGAAAAGTCGTGATAAAGAAACTCGAGGCCGTACAGACCCTTGGGGAAACCGGGATCATTTGTACCGACAAGACGGGAACCCTTACCGAAAACCGGATGTCTGTCCATAATCTTGTTTTTGCAGACCTTGAGGTTAACCTAGGAGAAGCAGACAATGGGAATTTACCAGAGGAAATAAGGGAAAGTAAAGCCTTTCAGAAGTTCATCCACGTGGGGGTACTGTGCAATAACAGTAAGGTTTCTGAGGAGAAAATGAACGGTGATGCCATAGAGATTGCTCTTTTGGAGTATGCTGAAAATGAAAATTTCAAGATTAATCAGATCCGGGAAAAGCACCCTAAGCTCGTTGAGATCCCTTTTGATGCAGAACATAAGAGGATGGCTACTCTTAATAAAGATGAAGAAGGTTTTATTGTGTGTGTTAAAGGAGCATTGGAGAGCCTGCTCGATTCCTGTGAATTTGAACTTCGTGAAGACGGGGTAAAGACATTTGCCAATAAAGGGTACTGGAAGGAAAAAGCAGATGAAATAGCCGGAGAAGGAATGAGGGTCCTTGCTTTTGCTTACCGTTTAACCAAAGAGAAACCTGATTTTGACAGATTGATAGAAGACCTGGTTTTTATTGGTATAACAGGTTTTTTAGATCCTCCGCGAAAAGACATCAGAGCGGCCATAGAAACTTACAACGATGCAGGAATTAAGGTGGTGATGATCACCGGAGACCATCCTGATACCGCAAGGAAGATAGGGGAAGAGATAGGGATGCTGAAGGAGAATGATGGCGAAAGCCAGGTTATTCACGGGAAAGACCTTAAGGATCTTTCGAATCTAAGCCCTGAAAGGACTAAACAATTACTGGAAGCCGGAATCTTCGCACGGATGACCCCTAAGCAAAAGCTGGACCTTGTAGGCTTTTACCAGAAAAACAATGCTATAGTGGGAATGCTTGGAGATGGTGTAAACGATGCTCCTGCCTTGAAAAAGGCCGATATAGGAATCGCAATGGGGATCAGAGGTACGGAGGCCGCTAAAGAAGTGGCGGATGTGATCCTGATGGATGATAAATTTACTTCTACAGAACTGGCCATACGCCAAGGGCGTACCATATTTGGCAATATCAGGCAATTCGTGGTCTACCTTTTGTCCTGCAACCTTGCCGAGATTATTTCGGTGGCAGCAGCATCCATATCCAACCTTCCGCTACCGCTTTTACCTCTTCAGATCCTCTTTCTTAACCTGGTGACCGATGTCTTTCCCGCCCTGGCGCTGGGAATGGGGAAAGGGGAAAAAGGAGTGATGGAGCAGCCCCCCAGAAACCCCAAAGAGCCCATAGTAACCAAAAGGTTGTGGAGGTCTACGGTGATCTACGGCGTTGGAATCACGGCAGCCGTTATAGGTATTAGTATCTATGCCGAAAGTTACCTTGGTCTTCCGGAGACTGAGGTGAACAATATGGCTTTTTACACCCTGATTCTCGGGCAGCTGTTAAACGTCTTTAATGTTCCTGCCAGAAATGAGTCTTTTTTCAGAAATGAAGTAACCCGGAATCGTTGGGTTTGGGCGGCAATTGTATTTTCTATGGTTGTGATCGTATTGTCATATAATATCCCTGTAATGAGGGAAGTGCTTTCCCTGGTTCCGCTTACTATAAATGAAATTTTCCTTGTGGCTTTGTTTGGCCTTGGATCCCTTCTGCTTACCCAGCTCATTAAAAGATTGGGAGGAACGGTCTGATTACACAATGCTCATACCTCCATCTATAACCTGGGTAGTTCCGGTAATATACTTGCTCTCGTCTGAAGCAAGGAACAGCGCAAGTTCTCCAACTTCAACAGATTCGGCGTAGCGTTTAAATGGAACCATATTGGTGAAATTTTGTTGGGCATCACCGGGTTCATCGGGGGAGATCTGCGATTCGATGGAACGCATCATCCGGTTATCTACCGGGCCCGGGTGAATACTGTTCACCCTTATCTTTTTGTCGGCATATTCTAAGGCAGCTGTACGCATTAGACCGGTAACCCCATGTTTACTGGCAACATATGCCCCCAGACCGCTAAAGCCTTTAAGCCCGGCAACAGAACTGGTGATAATGGCACTGCCACCGGGAGTCATTTTTGGAATCCCAAGCTGGCATCCCAGCCAGACTCCTTTAAGGTTAACAGCAATAACCCTGTCAAATTCCTTTTCAGGATAACCGGCTATTGGACTAAATACGCCTTCTATACCTGCGTTCATAAAAAAGATATCTATCCTGCTGAACTTTAAAAGACAGGTGCGTATATATTTTTCGGTGTCTTCGGCATTGGAGACATCTGCCGCTATTATTGCAAGCTTAGGGCTTTTCATTTCCTTTTCGACCTCTTTCAGATCTTTTTCATTTTTGTCTACCAAGAGAACCCAGGCTCCTTCATTAAGAAAAATGCGGGCTGTGGCCTTTCCTATTCCTCCGGCTCCCCCGGTGATGATGGCGACCTTGTCTTTTAACCTTTCCATGATATTCGGTATTAAGGATTATAACTAAATTTAAAAGTGGTTGTAATTAAGAGATTCGGGATTTACAGAACCTAAATTTAGGTTATGCGGCCTTCTAATAAAATGAGAATTATCAGGATATATACTTGGGAGAAACTTATGGAGCAGTAGGGAATTGCCGTAATTTCAAACTGATATAAATCATTTTTTAAAAATCTTTGATTCAGTACTTTAGAGTGTAATTAAAAAAATTACGGTAAACCAAAATATAAAGTCATGAAAAAGTTAATGCTTAGTTTGCTGGTTTTGGGGTTAGGTATGCAAGTTTGGGCTCAGGAACCCCAAGTTGAAGAATTATCGGAAGTTAGAATTAAAGTTGCCGATTATAAGTACCTGGATAAAACCAATGCTCAGGAAGTATCTGTTCCCGTAAAGATGTTAAGGGAAGAGGTAGCAAAATTTGATGTAAAGAATTCAGCTTATTATCAGGATGACTATGATCTTTATCAGATCTCGTTCTATATTCCTGAAGGAAGAATTCTTGCAGCCTACGATCAGGAAGGCAATCTTTTGAAAACCGTTGAAAGATTTAAGGATGTTGCCCTTCCTAAGACCGTGACAAAAGCTGTTGCGAGTAAATATCCAAAATGGTCAATTTCCAAGGATGTCTATCTTGTGAATTATGAGGCCGATGAAGGGGCCAAGAAAAAATACAGACTTCGGCTTGAAAACGGAGGTAAACGTATTTGGGTAAAAACAGATGAAAACGGAAACTTCTATTAATTGATATGATGATTTTCATTTAAAAAACCGCCATTAAAGCGGTTTTTTTATTGGCAGAGCTTAATCTTTATTGGCCTCTTCCAGAATCCTTATTGCTTCTTCATCTGAAACAGCCTGAAAGTCTTTGTAAAACTGCCCCACGGCATAGAAATTATAGGGCGTCTGCAGGCAGATCACATCATCTACATTCTTATTGCTCCAGAGATTTTCAATACTGTCTGGCGGAGCAACAGGAACGGCCACTACAATTGCTGCGGGAGTTTTGGCTGCGGCGAACTCTACTGTTGCCAGGATGGTGCTCCCGGTAGCAATCCCGTCATCTGTGATGATCACTACTTTGCCTTTCAGGTCTTTTGCCCTGAATTTTCCGTGATAATGTTCATCCCTGGTTTTTAACAGTTCTCTAATCCTTTCGGTCTCTTTTTCAATATACTCCTGAGAGGCTTCACCGCGACCTGTAAGATAGATGTCTTCCAGGCTCACTGCCCCAATAGCATATTCTTTATTGCCCGGATGACCTATTTTTTTGGTCAGGACCACATCCAGAGGTGCATGTAAAGATTTGGCAATGATTGCCCCCAGAGGTAATCCGCCTCTCGGAATAGCCAGCACCACTGCGTCTTTACCTTTGTACTTGCTTAGTGCTTCGGCAAGCTGTTTCCCTGCTTGTTTTCTGTTCTCAAACATTTTATCTAAGGTTTCTTTGGAACCAGTCTAATGCCAGTTGTGAAACTTCTTCAAGTTTTCCAGGTTCTTCGAATAAATGTGTGGCCCCGGGAATGATTTTCAATTCCTTTTCACAGGTAAGCTCCTTCAGTGCAATCTCATTGAGGGTTATCACAGCAAGATCTTCTCCGCCAACTATAAGCAAAGTGGGCGCTGTTACAGCGGAAAGATCCTCTTCGGCCAGATCGGGCCTTCCGCCTCGTGAAACCACAGCCCTGATTTCCTCTCCCATTTTTGCTGCGGCCCTTAGGGCTGAAGCGGCTCCGGTACTCGAGCCAAAATATCCCGGTAAAAGATCTTTGGTATCATCCCTGTTTTTAAGCCACCTGGTGACCGCGATTAGGCGTTTTGTAAGAAGGCTGATGTCGAACCGGTTTTCGTAGATCTTATCTTCCTCTATGGTAAGCAGGTCAAATAACAGGGTTGCCAGCCCGTTCTTTCTTAAGAAGTCTGCTACCTGATTGTTCCTTACACTGTATCGGCTGCTTCCGCTTCCGTGAGAGAAAAGGACTATTCCTTTAGCGTTTTCCGGAACCGCTAAGAAGCCGTATAGATTTACTTTTTTCAGAGCAATAATGATCTCTTTTTCCATAAATGTGCGATTGAGAAGGATTATAATGAACCTAAGCAGGAAAATTTCAGGAAAGAAGAATGGGGGAAGCTTTAAATTACTTAAATTTATTGTAATTCAGTAACTTACGGTTGTGTTTTTATATGAAATTTAACCAGAGCCAATAAACGAGGGGGAACTGACTGAAATCATTTTTTTCGGCCGGCTTTAAAAGTACTTTTAGGTATTAATTTTAATGAATTGGGTTATGAGCGTTTTTAGAGAAAGACCGAAAGGTGCATATATTAAGGAAGCTAACCTGGAAGAACTTTATGTGCTTACCAGCCACTGGAAACAGGATCTTGAATTTTATAAAAATGACCTGTTGTTTCAGAAACGGCTTATTGATAAATATTTTATCTGGATCACCCGGGATGACAATCTTGAGGCCGTTGAGAATATCGTGAAGAATATAAGGGCATCTCAGGCCGTTTGTAAAGATCTTTTGAAACAGGTGAAACTACATTTATCTGCCATAGGAAAACTTCTGGAAGATAAGGACAGTGCCGATACCAAGGCATTCAGGATTGAGCACGAAAGCCTGGAAGATAAGATCGCTGCCTTTATCAAAAGCTTCCGTAAGAATAAGAAAGAAGTATTTAAGATAACCGAGATGGTTATAGACAGTGAACAACTGGCCAATGTGGTCAATAAAACTCAGTGAAGTTTAAAGACTTCGTGAGGGTTCCGGGACAGAATATAAATTTAAAATCGATAGATTTCATAAAAATTCTGTCCCGAAATTATCACATACTAATTAGAAGCCTTAGTGGTATCGGTCATTGTACCTTTTTCACGCATTCTTTTTCTTAACATCTGTTCACATTCCTCATTCATCATTTCCCGCTTTTTCATCATTTGCAGCATATCGCTCATTGCGGTGGTATCATCCATCATCATATTCATCATATTTCTGCGCATTTTAGGCCGTTCCATAAAATTTCGCATTCCTTTTCCTCCCATCATAGAATCCATCATTCCCCGGTGTTGTCTCATGTTCATCATAGCACCCTGATTCTCGTGCATTTGATCCATAAATTCAATGAAATACTCTTCATTATTGATAATTTCCTCATAAAGCTCGGCACGGTCCTCAGCTTCGGTAGGTATTCCGTTTACTTTTTTTTCCATTTCACAGCTCAGAAGCAGGAAAAATCCGGTGATCAATAAGATCAGATTTAAACTTTTCATCATCCTTTTGTTTTTGGTTATTCCTTTAAATTTAAAGGGAATAAAGACTCATTCATATGATATTGCTCATATTTAAAACCGGGGCTTGGAAGTACCTTTGAGGTATAATTCAAAATATATACATATGACCTCAAATATTCAATATGTGAAAATGCCCACCAGCGAGGCAATGTCACAATACGTCTCTGAAAAACTTAACAAATTAGCCGATAAATACGGGTGGATTATTAATGCGGATGTTTTTTTTAAGCTCGAGAATGATCCTGCCGGAAATGGAAAAATATGCGAAATTGAATTAAGTGCACCGGGTCCAAAACTGTTTGCACAATCTAAAGAAAACAATTTCGAACTGGCCGCAAAAAAGACGGTCTCCGAACTGGAAATACAGCTTAAAAAGCGCAAAGCCATATTGAGGTCTCATTAGTCTGAATTTGTCGCCCCAAACAATATTCAGGAGTTTCTTATTCGGATTCCCGGTTTTAAGCCTGCCCTTATACGGCGGGCTTATTTTTTAGAAAATGATCAGGTGGTATTCCCAGGCTTTATAAACGAACAGAAGCAGGAAGGCGAAGGCCACCAGGAATTCCATAAAACTTGATGCCAGCAATCCTACAAAGGAACCGAAGGCTGCTTTGACCGCCGATTTTGAGTCACTTCGGTTAATGATCTCTCCGATAAAAGCTCCCAGAAAGGTGCCGATAATAATTCCGAAGGGAATTGGGGTTAGCAAACCTATTACCAGGCCTAAGGTTGCGCCTATCATTCCTTTTCGACTCCCCCCGTAACGTTTTGTACCCATAGCCGGGATAAAAAGATTAAGGATATAAATAAGCGCTGCTATAATCAGAGTGATACCTAAAAACCAATAATCGGTAGGGAGTCCGGGGATAAAATACAGCACCAATAGTCCCGCCCAGCTAAGCGGTACTCCCGGTAATACCGGCAATATGCTTCCTATAATTCCTAAGATGACTAAAAAAGCGGCAAGACAAAAAATGAGTATTTCCATATCTGAAATATAAAGAAACTTTCGGGCCTGACGAAGCCTCGTTTTCCCGGGGCGGAAAAACATTATTAACTAAAAAATTAGTTTAAACTAAATATTTAGTTTAAATTAGCTCCTGAATAAGACTGAATTATGGGAGATCAAATAGAAATAAAACAACTCACTAAGGCCGAAGAGGAGATCATGCATATCCTTTGGGATCTGAGAGAAGCCAATGTTGCAGGGATCATAGAAGTAATGCCTGAACCGAAGCCGGCGTATAATACGGTTTCTACCATTGTAAGAATTCTGGAAACGAAGGAATTTGTAGATCACAGGAAAAAAGGGAAAGGGTATATCTACTTTCCGCTGGTGGAAAAAGAGGCTTATAGCAATCAGAGTATGAACAAGCTCATAAATAACTACTTCAATGGCTCTTTTAAAAGCATGCTTTCCTTTTTTATGAAGAAGAACGAGATGGATACCAAAGATCTTGAAGCCATCCTGAAGGAGATCAACAAAAAAGATTCGTAATGCTACAGTATATTTTACATTTCATCTTATTTCAGCTGGGGTTCTTGCTCATCTATGAGCTGCTTTTGAAAAAAGAGACTTTTTTTAGTTACAACCGTTGGTATTTACTGGTCACCCCGGTTCTGGCAATGCTGTTACCCCTGCTAAAATTTGAAAGCCTGGGAACTATGGTGCCGGAAGATACCCGGGTAATGCTGCCCACAGTTTACCTGGGGCAGGCAATGGAACCGGTTGCCGGAACAGGAGAGCCTACAGGCTTTCCCTTCAGTTTATGGCTGGGTGTCTATACGGCAGGTTTTTTTGTGAGTTTGCTCTTTTTCTTCAGAAAATACCTCGGCTTAAAGAAGCTTTTTAGTCTTGGCAAAAATGCCGAAGGGAAGCAGGTCAGGATCGTCAGGATTCCGTCTTCCCGAATAGCCTGTACCTTTTATAATACCGTTTTCCTGGGGGACCAGCTGGGAGAAGAAGAAGCCAGGCAGATCCTCTCTCACGAAATGGTGCACGTAAGGCAAAAACACAGCCTGGACCTGGTCTATTTTGAGGTTCTGAAGATAATTTTCTGGTTCAACCCGCTGGTGTATCTCTACCAGTCACGAATTGCCACGGTGCACGAGTTCATCGCCGATGCCGATGTGGTAAAGACCACCGAGAAGAAGGCTTATTTTCAGCAATTGCTGAATACAAGCTTCAGTACCCGGAATATTTCATTCATCAATCAATTTTTTAATCATTCATTAATCAAAAAACGAATACTTATGTTACAAAAATCAAGATCCAAAGCAATTTCAAAATTCAAGTACCTTATCCTCGTACCGGTGATGCTCATTATGCTCACCTACGTGGCCTGTTCTGAAGAAAAGCCGGTTCAGGAGCCTGAAAATTCTTCGCAGAGTGATCAGTATGAGAACCTGATAAACTCTATAGACAGCCGGGCCGACTTCTCTGAAGAACAGAAGGAATACTATAAGGAAATGGTGAACGAGGAGATGAACAGCCTGGAAGATAAGATCCTTAGGGGTGCAGAGCCGGCACCACCACCGGCCCCTGTGCAGCAGATGGATAACGGGGCATTTCCTTTTGCGGCCATAGACCAGGTGCCATTGTTTCCCGGTTGTGAACAACTGAAATCCAATGAGGCTCAAAAGAAATGTATGAGCGATAAAATTTCAGGATTCGTGAACAGCAATTTTGATGTTAAAGGAATGAAAGCTTATGCAAAGCCCGGAGTGAACAGGGTGGTTGTAAAATTCAGGATAGACGAACAGGGTAATATTACGGATTTGGCATCGCGGGCTGCCGTTCCTCAGCTGGCAGAAGAGGCGGAAAGGGTGGTTAACGCTTTACCGCAAATGCAGCCCGGCGAGCAGAACGGCCAGAAGGTAAGCGTTATGTACAGTTTACCAATCGTGTTTAAAAATGGCGAGTAGAATTATTTACTGAATTTACTATTTATCGCCGTACTTAAAGCCGAAGCCTGGACTTCGGCTTTTGCTTTTTCACCTCTTCGCAATTCCTTTACTGAGAATTAGCCGCGGGTCTTTCTTTTAATTTCCACTTTTTTTCCTAAGCTGCTTAATTTCACTATTTTTGGAGACCGAAAGTCCCGAATGAATGAAAAAAATTCTACTTCCTGTTTTAGTATTGCTGCTTGCTTCCTGCAATTTTGAGACAAAAAAAATATCTTCAGAAGAAGTTTTCGACCAGGAGTCAAAATCCCTGAACTGGAAAGAAGTAGATGAATATCCTGCTTTTGAAGATTGCAAGAACGAAACAGAACTTCCCGCTGCTAAAGATTGTTTTGCGACCAAGGTGGCCGAGAATATTTATGCTTACCTGGCTGCCCAGCAACCCGTGGTGACCGAGAGCATAGACGATACGCTTTATCTTTACCTGGAGATCAGTAAAGAGGGCCGGCCGGTGATCGATTCGGTTAAGGTAGACTCTACGGTGACCAGGCAGTTGCCTGACATTAAAATATGGCTTAAACAAAGCATAGATTCGCTTCCAAAGATCTATCCGGCCAGCAAGAGAGGGATCCCGGTATCTACGGTTTTCAAGATGCCTATCGTGATCAAGGCCGAATAATTATTCTGCATTTTTCATTTTGAATCCAGGCTCCGCCAGGCGCGGGTCTTCCGAGGTATGCTGCCTTGAGATCCATTTAATGCTGATGGATATATAATCAAGATCGTTCACCACCGTGCCGTGACACAGGTAAATTCCTTTGCTCCTTAACGGATATTTTTCGGCTACATAAGGGAAATGTACGGTGTCAAAGATCTCGCCTTCCGCATCATAAAAAGTCCCGAAATACATATACTTATTATTCACCGTCCCGGTCTTTTTGGCGGTGATGAGGTTCCCGTAGATCTCCACATCTTTCCCGATGTGTTCTTTAAGATCCCTGGCCTTCACCGAGTCTTTCATCGGTTCTTTCAACAGGTCGAAATGGCTGCATAGGGGGAAGCCCAGGAGCTCCATCTGGTCGTAGGCCTCCACCAGTTTTGAGAATTCGAATTCGGGGAGTTCAAAATCCCGCTGTGGGGTCTTAAAAAGCACCGCCTGGTTGGTTTTTGGCTTGCTTTTGTTCAGCCTGAAAGAAGCCTTCCAGAGCAAATGATATTTGTCCAGCCCGGTAAACCTGAAAGCGTTTATCCTAAGGAGGATGCTCAGCTGCTCTATAGAGATATAAATGCGGTCCAGAAAATCGTCTAAAGAACTGAAGGGCCCGAAGAACTGCCGGTTTTCCAGGATCTGTTGAATCACTCTGGCTTCCAGCTCTTTCAGATAGCCCAGGCCAAGGTAAACATCCCTGCCATAGATCATATTGGGGTGGTCGCTTTTATTGATACAGGGCGCGTGGATCTTCCCGCCGCAATGCCTGATCTCCTGGATATAGGTCTCCACATTATAAAATCCACCCCCGTTATTGAGTGCCGCCACCATAAATTCTAAGGGGAAATATTTTTTAAGGTACAGGCTCTGGTAGCTTTCCACGGCATAAGAGGCTGAATGCCCCTTGGGGAAGGCATAGCCCGCAAAAGAAGAGATCTGGTCCCAGACTTCGGTGATAAGCGGTTCGGGATAGCCCTTTTTCCGACAGTTTTCCCTGAACTTATCTTCGATCTTTTGCATCTGGTTCCCGGAAGTCTTCTTCCCGCTCATTCCCCGCCTCAACACATCGGCGTCATCAAAGCTTAAATCTGCGAACCGGTGCGCGACCTTCATCACATCTTCCTGATAGACCATCACGCCGTAGGTGTCGGGCATAATTTCATACATCACGGGATGGGCCTGCTTCCGGCGTTCGGGGTCGCGGTGGCGCTTTATATACTCCTCCTTCATTCCGCCGCTGGAAATGCCGGGGCGGATAATAGAACTTGCCGCAACCAGGTTCATATAATTATCGGTTTGCAGTTTGGTGAGCAGCCCGCGCATTGCCGGCGATTCCACATAGAAAACGCCCATACAGTCCCCCGTTTTCAGCAAATTGTTGATGCCGGGATCTTCCTTGAAGGCCCGTATGTTTTCAATATCCTCGACTTCAGCACCGGGCTGATTCTGCTTAATTAGCGCTATGGTATCGGTTATTTTGGAGAGTCCGCGCTGGGCAAGAATATCGAATTTATGGATGCCCACCTCTTCCGCGATATTCATATCTATCTGTATGGTTTGAAATCCTTTAGGCGGAAGAAAAGTCCCGGCATAGTTGAACACCGAGTCATTAAGGATCAGGATCCCTCCCGAATGCACGCTCAGGTAATTGGGGAACCCCTCGATGAGCCTGCTGTACTGCAGCACCAGTTTCTCCAGGTGGTCCAGGTCTTCATAACGAAAGAACCCGGCTGAAAGCTTGTCGATATTCTCTTTGGGCAGTCCGAATACCTTTCCCAGTTCCCGGGCAACCGCTTTGCGTTTAAAGGTGACATAGGTACCCATAAGCGCCGTGTTTTTGTAGGTCTCGAAAATATACCTGGTCACATCGTTGCGGTCTTTCCAGGAAAAATCGATATCAAAATCGGGAGGGGATTTCCTGTTGGCGTTTATAAAGCGTTCAAAATAAAGATCGAGCTCTATGGGATCTACATTGGTGATGCCTATGATGTAAGCGATAATGGAGTTGGCACCGCTTCCCCGGCCTACAAAGGGATAGTTTTGTGACCTTGCATAGCTGATGATCTCATAGTTGATAAGGAAATAAGACACAAAACCAAGGCTGATGATGGCCGAAAGTTCCTTATCTATACGTTCCCGTACCTTTTTCCCGGCTTTCGGGTAACGTTTGGGCAGATTGTCAGCGCAAAGCTGTTTAAGCCTTTTTATGTCATTCTCTTCATTTTCAGAAAGTACCTTTAAATTCCGGTTCCGGCCTTTGCCGAACTCAAAGTCTGTGTGGCAGGCATCCATCAGCTCTTGTGTGTTGCTGAGGATGTGGGGAAACTCCCGGAACTCTTCTTTCAGCTTGTCGATATGCAGCATTTTATGCGCAAAAGATCCCTGTTCGCTTTCCGGAAGCTTACTGAGCAGGGTGTTGTTATCTATGGCCCGAAGCAGGCGATGGGCATTATAATCTCTTTTATTCCTGAAACTCACGGGTTGCAGCACCACCAGTTTGTCCCGCAGTTTCCGGTATGTTGAGAATTTTAGTTTACGAAGATCTTCTGCGGAAACGCCTATAAACTCATTGCTGCCAAAATTGGTCTTTTTCCGGAGGCTTACTTCCTTAAACGGATAAATGATGAAGCAATCCAAAAGGGGAGGAGCATCGGCGTCAAACTTCTTTCCGCTATGCAGATGTTTGGAAAGGTGCTCATTGAGGTTTCTGAAGCCCCTGTTGTTTTTGGCGATTCCCACATATTGCTGATGGACGCCATTCCTGAAGTCTGTCCCCACCAGCGGGCGGATGGAGGTCTTTTTGGTGATCCTGATGAATTCCAGGCAGGCCGAGGTATTGTTGATATCGGTGATCGCGAAACGGTCTACCCCGTTCTCTTTCGCAAGGCTGCACAGCTCTGCTGCCGGAAAGGTTCCGTAGCGCAAAGAGTAGTAAGTGTGGCAGTTTAGATACATCTCTTTTTTAATTTCAATACTTTCACCCCTGATAATGCCGGGAAGGAGCTCGTTTTCGTCACCCTGAACTTATCCGGTTAATTGTTTATTGACCACTGCTCATTGCTAACTGTTTACTGTTTCCTGTGTGCCAGTACTATTGGCGGCTCCCCGTTAAAGGGATTTCCCATCCGCCCTATGGTCTTGGTGCCCAGCGTTACCGCACGCATCACACTATGCTCGCCAAAACGGTTCTTGATCTTATCCAGCGAATTGTAGAGGTTCAGCATCTCTTCAGAATCATCAAAGAGGTTGATCTGGTAATGCCCGCCCACGAGTCCGCTGAAACGCACTCCTATCAGCCTTATGAGCAGCCGGCGGCTGTAGAGCTGTTTAAAAAGTTCTTCCACCTTGGGGATCAGGATATGATCGGCGCTGGTGTACGGGATCTTTGCCTGTTTGCTTTGGGTCTGGAAATCGGAATACCTGATCTTTACGCTCACCACCGAGGTAAGCTTATTGCCCCGGCGCAGCTGGTAGGCCAGACTTTCGGCCATCGCTACCAGGGTGGCGTGCAGCCGCAGCATATCTATGGTATCCCGGTTAAAGGTACGCTCGGTAGAGACCGATTTCCGTTCGTGAAAAGGGATGATAGGCGGATTATCTATCCCGTGAGCCCTTTTCCAGATGGTGCGCCCGTTCTTACCCAGTACGTTCTCCAGCACTTCCACCGGCATTTTCTGAATGGTCTCTATTCTTCTCACCCCCAGGTTCAGCAGTTTCTGAAAGGTCTTGGTCCCGATCATAGGGATCTTGTTCACCGTGAGCGGGGCAAGGAAACCTCTTTCGGTACCCGCCACGATGATCTTTTGGGCGTTGGGCTTCCCTTCTCCGGTGGCGATCTTCGAGACGATCTTGTTTTGGGAAAGTCCGAAGGAAATAGGCAGCCGCGTCTCCCTTACAATATGCTCCTGAAGTTCGAGGGCGAATTTATTGATCCCGAAGAACCTGTCCATCCCGGTAAGATCGGCGTAAAACTCATCGACACTGGCCTTTTCAAAAATAGGGACCCGTTCCCTGATGATCTCGGTCACCTCGTGGGAGAGCCTGGTGTAGGTAGAGGCATCCCCCTTAATGACGATGGCCTGCGGACAGAGCTGCCGGGCCACTTTCATCGCCATTCCCGAGCGCACCCCGTGAGTGCGGGTCTCATAGCTGCAGGCGGCTACCACCCCGCGGTCGCCAAGCCCGCCCACAATAAGCGGTTTGTCTTTTAGCCGGGAGTCTTCACGCCTCTCTGCCGAGACAAAAAAAGCATCCAGATCCAGATGAATTATAGACTTTGTAGTATTCATTATTTGGAATAATTCCTTTTAATTGGATATATTCCAAAATTAGAAAATTATTGAATAGGAAGAGGAGAGAGGAGTGTTAAAAAGTGGATTTGGTGATTAGGATTTTTTTTGACTAAATTTATTTTTCAAAGCTTAGCCTATGAGCCACTGGTCGGAATCGGAAGTTGATCTGATAATTCCCGTTTATTTCGAAATGCTGAAAAAGGATTTAATTAATCAGCCATATAGCAAAACCGAATATCGCCGAAGTTTACTTCCTTTATTACCAGCGCGATCCGAAGGTGCTATTGAGTTCAAACATCAAAATATAAGCGCGGCACTAATGAACTTAGGATTGCCCTATATAAAAGGATATTTGCCAAGGCAAAACTATCAGCAACTTCTCGATGAGAAAGTTATTGAATACCTTCGAGGAGAAGTTAAAATCGAAAATACATTTAAAGACTACGCTGACAGACATACACCATTAAACAAAAATCCGGATTTTGATAAAATGTTAGTACCACCGCCGGAATATGAAGAGGTTAAAGAACCGATTTCTCACTATACAAAAAGGCCTATAAAAATAAACTATTTGAAACGAGAACAATATAATGCCAAATTAGGGTATTTAGGGGAAGAGTTAGTTTGTAACTATGAAAAATGGGATCTAACTAGACAAGGGAAAAAAGACCTGGCAGATAAAATAAGATGGATTTCAAAAGATGAAGGCGATGGAGCCGGATTTGATATATTATCCAAGACCGTTAATGGAGAAGATAAATACATAGAAGTGAAAACTACCAAATTGGGGATAAAGACTCCTTTTTTCTTTTCAAAAAATGAATTTGAATTTTCGAATAGAAATTCAATGAACTATTATTTGTATCGAATCTTTGATTTTGAAAAACAACCGAAAGTCTTTACTAAAAATGGAGGGCTCCAAAATATTTGTCAATATACTCCTGTATCTTACAAAGGATATTTTTAGGATTTGAGACTAATAGAAGCTTGAATAAGCAGATTGTAAGTTTATATTTATATTTTTGATTTTTAAAAAACTATCCAAATCATAAGTGAATACTAATAACAGAAGACTAAAAGCAGTTGATTTTTTTTGTTCCGGAGGTGGAATGAGTTACGGAATGCAAACAGCTGGGGTCGACATATTAGCTGGGATCGACAATGATCCGAAATGCAAAGAAACCTATGAAGCTAATATAAATGCTGAATTCATAGAAGCTGATGTTTTTGAATTGAAAGAACAGGAACTTGAAGAACAGTTAAAAGAAAAAGGCTTAAAAAAGGATGATGACGATTTAATTTTGATTGGCTGTACCCCTTGTCAGTTCTGGAGTACTATAAGAACAGATAAGGAGAAAGCTGAAAAAACTAAAAACCTTCTTACCGAATTCCATCGTTTTGTAAAGCATTTCAATCCTGGATATGTCGTGGTTGAAAATGTTCCTGGAATTTTAAAAAACAAAAAGAAGAGTAAATTATCCGGTTTTATAAACTGGTTGAAAAAGAATGGTTATAAAGTGCATGCTAATGTTCATAATGTTAATGAATATGGTGTGCCTCAATCTAGAAAAAGATTTACCTTAATTGCCAATCGTGTTAATAGAAAGGTTATTGAACCGGAGGCTTGCAAAACCAATCCTACTTTAAGAGAATTTATAGGTCCCGATAATGGCTTTCCCATACTATGTGCTGGACATAAGGATCCTAAAGATTATATGAATACGACAGCCGGTTTAAATGATCTGAATTTAAGGAGAGTTCGCAGAGTTAGACATGATGGGGGTAACCGTTTTGATTTCGCCGATGACCCGGAACTACAATTGGATTGCTTTATAGGAAAAGATAATAGTTTTCGAGACACCTTTGGAAGATTACGTTGGGATAAACCTTCTTCTACTATTACAACAAAATTTTTTAGTATTAGCTGCGGTAGATTTGCACATCCGGAAGAAGATAGAGCTTTGTCTTTAAGAGAAGGAGCCGTATTACAAACATTTCCTCGAGATTACAATTTTAGAACTACAACTATAGCAGATACAGCAAGAATTATAGGAAATGCCGTCCCTCCTGAATACTCCAAAAGAATTGGATTATCCATAAAACAAAATCATTTGAATGCAGTTTAGAACCAAAGCAAGAGCAGTTGATTTATTAGGAAAAGGACAAATTGCGGATTTGCCTACAGCTATAAGTGAACTTTGGAAAAATGGCTATGATGCATATGCTGATAACTTAAACTCTGTTTTATATACTCAAGGTTATGAAGACGTTACCAGCCCTTTTCTGACCATTGCTGATGATGGAAAGGGAATGTCTCGATCCGATATTCAAAATAAGTGGCTAATACTAGGAACCGATTTCAAATCTAGAGATACAAAAATCGAAAAGGGAGAAGAAACTCTATGGAAAGCTCCTCGGCCTGTAATGGGAGAAAAGGGTATAGGCAGGCTGTCTGTTTCTTATCTAGGTTCACCAATGCTAATGCTCAGTAAGAAAAAAGGACATCCATTACAAGCCTTATATTTTGACTGGAGAATATTGGAAAACTATAATTTATTTTTGGAAGATGTTGTTATTCCTCTTGCTTCAATTGATAAAAAGGAGGATTTTCTAACTGAGTTAAAACTACTTAAAGAGGAATTTCTATCAAATTTCTATTCGGACGACAAAGAGGAGCAGAAAAGAAAGGATGAGCTTTGGGTTGATCAGATTGATCTAAAAAAATCAATCGTCCAAAGTACTGGAAGCATAGAATTGCCAAATTTTTTTAGAGAAGAGTTGGTAGAACCCTTATTGGGGGATAAAGAAAATATTCATGGGACTAAATTCATAATTTTTGAGCCTGATGAGCAATTCCAGTTATTAAAAAATTGGAGTGATAAAAGAAATAATGCTGATGACGAAGATATTGAGACTGTAGAAGATATTAGAACAGGACTTGTAGGGTTTTACAATGAATTTAAATATAAAGTTGAAGATGCGCCTATATCAACCTCATTTCTTATTAAGGATAAAACTGGATCAAGAGATTTTATAAGTAGCAATGCCTTTTTTTCAAACGATGATTTTGATAATTGTGATCACTTAATTGATGGTAAAGTTGATGAATATGGAACTTTTACTGGTAACATAAGAATTTATAATGAAACAATTTCAGACTATAAATATCGCCCGAATAAACCAGCTAATCAAAAAACCTCTTACGGATCATTTAAAATTAAATTAGGCTATGTTCCAGGAAAAAACCAATCGATTCTAGAAGATGAAGTTTTTAAATATTATGACGATAAATTAAGATCTTTTGGAGGTTTATATATCTACAGAGATGATTTAAGAGTTTTACCTTATGGAAGGCCAAATAATGATTTTCTACAATTTGAAGAAAGAAGATCCAAAAGTGCTGGGTTTTATTTTTTTAGTTACCGAAGAATGTTTGGTTATATAGGTTTAACTCGTCAAAAAAACTGGAAATTAAAGGATAAGGCAGGAAGGGAAGGTTTCATAAATAATTCTGCCTTTAGAGATTTTAAAATTCATCTTCAAGGATTATTTCTTGACTTAGCTAAGGAATATTTTCAAACAGATGCAAATCAACCTATAAAGAAGAGTCAGCTTGAAAAACTAAAGGATTTAAAAGCTTCAGAAAAAGAGGAACAAGAACTAGTAAAAAAGGAAAGAAAAAAATTCAAACAGTACCTCCAGAATTTACCCGAGAAATTAAAATCGATAAAAAAAGAATTGAGTGATGTTTCATCTTCTTTAGATCAAACATTAAATTCTGCAGAAGTTCCTTACCAGAATATAAAAGCGGAATTTAGAAAAATTGATCAACTTATTGCCGAATTCAGAAACACTAAACCCCAAGAACCAAAAAGGTTCAAGATGAATTCAAGGGAAAGAGAGAAATTTGAAAAACTTGAAGAGCTTTATGATGATTTTGGTAAAAATTTGGAAGATGTAGATTCATTAAGGACTAATGCTTTAGGAAGAATAGAGGAGGGGAAATTACTAGAAGAATATAGAAATAAGTTTGAGAGTTATAAAGACCTTCTTAGTGAAATAACTGAAAATAGTAAGCAGAATCTAAAAAAAGCCTTCGATCATATTGATAAGGAATTTATTTCTACTCAAAATAGTTATAGTGAAATGCTTTTTGAGGTATATGAAAACAATCTCCCTAAAAAGGTATCTCGAAAAAATATTCAAGATAGTTTATTCAATTTGGAAACCGCTTTTAATGATTTACGTCGAAAATATCAAAATTTATTGGATGCGAAATCAGATCATCTTCTCAGAATGAACTTTGAAATTGATGATGATGCATTGATTGGGTTTTATAAAGATAGATATGAAAAAGCTTTACAAGAATTGGGAGACTTTAAAGATCTTGCTCAATTGGGGATTGCTGTAGAAATCATTAATCATGAGCTGAACTCAATGTATAGTCAGCTTAATACATCTATTTCTGAAATTTCAACTTATTTAAAGGATTCCAAAGATGCTCGTAAACATTTTAAATATTTAAAAAACTCGTTTGAGCATTTAGATACAAAATATCAATCTTTAAATCCACTCTATAGAAGATCTAGAAGAACAAAAAGATATATAAGCGGGGATGAAATAAAAGAGTATTTAAATAATTTCTTTGAGGAATCATTTAGGGATGAAAAGATAAAATTTACTACTACACAGTCTTTTTTGGATTCCCAAATATTTTCTTTTGAGTCCGTAATTCTTCCTGTGTTCGTTAACGTTATTAATAACGCCATCTATTGGTTGAGGTCTCAGGAAAAACCGGAAATAGTAATTGATTATGCGGATGGATTAATGATTATTTCCAATAATGGACCCAAAATTAAAGATTCAAGGCTTGAAGAAATATTCGAATTATTTTATACAAGAAGACCTAAAGGAAGAGGAATTGGACTTTATCTCTCTAAGGATAATTTAAGAACCGTAGGATTAGATATCAAGGCCACTAATGATTCAAATTTTAACCGATTAAATGGGGCAACTTTTTTAATCGGAAAAAATCTAAATGATTAACTATTTTAATGGAAGAACTTACTTATAAAAAAGTAGCAAAGAATATTGTAAAGGAAACCGTTGCTTCAGCGTTATTTATTGATGACAAAGCTTTGGAAAGTTTTAAATCAAGAAATTATGATAAATATAAAACTGAGCATAAAAGGACTTTAGAACTTTATAAGGATTTTAAAGACCACGATTGTCTTCTCCATTCTTTCAAATTTACTAAGTCTGGCTGGAAAAAAAATAGTCAATTTTATCTCAGAAATAAGGACTTGCTGATCTTAGATTGGCAGTTAGTAGGAGAAGATCATAGTGAAGCACTCAAAATTTTAGAAAAAGCTTCCGCCCAAAAGAGTTTACATTTTATTTGCATCTATACTCAAGAGGCTAAGGATTCGGTTAAAAATGAATTAAATCGATATTTCTTAGGAAGACTATCTAAGGAGCAGATTGAGGCTACTCAGGAATATTTTCGAGACACAGATTTAGGGGAGTTCTGGGAAATCGATGAACAAGATAAGGAATGGGAGGAGTTTGAGGAACAAATAAATAATATCCTAAATTCTAAAAAAGCTGATGAAAAGGAACAGGTTGAAGCTTTTAAAGATAAATACGAATTGGAGGATGAACAAATAGCCTTCATAAAAGAATTAGGATCAAATGAAAAGTCTGGTTTTGCTCGCTTAAGGACTGCATTGAGAAAGAATAGCGGTTCTTTTTCCAAAGAAATTGGTGAGAATTCCTTTACTCCGTCAAAAGAGGACCAGTGGACATTCTATATAAATCATACAATTGTTAAGATTTTTGCTAAAGGCGATATTGATGGTGACCAACTTTACGAATCATTTCTCGATTCATTTTTAAGTAATGAACAGAATATATTTTTATCCCTAATGGGGTTGGAGATGAGAAATAGATTTAGAGAAAATTCAGCTTTTATCGGAAAAGATTTTGATGGCTTAAGTGAGAACGCCTTTTTTCACCATAAACAAATGAATGAAAAAAATGGATTTGTGTTTACTGATTTTTTACGAGATATTTTAAAGGATCAAGTTGCTTCTTTTATCTATGAAAAAGATATGGCACTCTTTCAGGTAATTGGGGAATACATGCAGGATGAAAACAGAGAAAATAAATTGAAGGACTTTCTCAAACCGGAAAACAAATCGGAATTCATTGAACAAGTTTTTAAGTTAAACCATTTTTATAACAGGCTTAATATAAATGAACGAAGCAAAAAAAACTTTTTGACGTTCGGGGACGTTTACAAAACAAATATTGGTGTTAAAAAAGAAGGAAAAAGTGTAAGTGAAGAAAAATTTTTCTTATGTATAACTCCACATTGTGACTGCTTAAATCCAACTAAGATTGATAACCAATTTTGGTTTATTGAAGGAAAAAAAGTAGTTGATACCGAAAGCGCAAAAATGAAAGTTTTAAAAAATACAGATGGTCTTTTTTTATCATTCATTCAAAATGCAGATAAGGTTGAGGCAATATATTGGCATAACAGTGCTCATGAATGTAAACCGCGTACCTTTTTTATTCAAGATAATAGACTGGCAAAAGATAAATTAAAGGTTTATTATAATCATAAAGAATATGAATTTGAATATATTGAAACATTAAAAGAAAATTATGCTCAACGACTTGCAAATAAAGCTTTTGGATACCCCTTAAGAGTAGGTATTGATTTTATTAAAAAGAATTAGATGGCTGATATCTTTTCAAAACAAAAGCGTTCCAAAATAATGTCTAAAATTTCCGGTAAGGAAACCAAACCGGAAATTTTAGTAAGAAGCTATTTATTTAGAGAAGGTTTTAGATTTAGAAAAAATGATAAGAGATATCCGGGGAAGCCGGATATTTTTTTACCCAAATATAAAACCGCGGTATTTGTTCACGGTTGTTTTTGGCACAGGCATAATTGTAAAAAAGGCAAGTTGCCTAAAAAGAATCGTGAGTTTTGGGAGAAAAAAATAAATGATAATGTCTTAAGAGATAAAAAGAACATTAAAGCCTTGGAAGAATTGGGACTAAAAGTTATTGTTCTTTGGCAATGTGAGTTAAGAAATAAGGATTTAAAAAAACAAAATCTTTTACGCTTGGTAGAAATGATCAAATCCAATCTACCCTCTTAATTAATGGATTCATCCAAGGAGCTTACTAAAAACTTTTTCGTATCTTAAATCACTACTAACCAAAAAATGTGGGGGCATTATGGAAGATTCATCTCAAAACAGGAAACTTATCAAAAAGTATGTGGGAAATTTCGTGTTCAGGGAAAAGGCTGCTTTTGGCCTGGACTTTACCGGGATCTTAAAACCGGCAAAGAACCTTGGATACAATCCGCTGGACGGGAAGTTTATCAGCATTAAATTTGGATCTCCGGAAAGATCTAAAAAACCACGGGTCTTCAGGTGTATGTATAAAATGATGAAACGCTTCAACCGTTCTCTCAATTAAACCGGCCTTTATCACTTCATTTTTTAGACATAATTAACTTTCGGCTATTTAGCCCGGTATAAAAATTTGGTATCTTGGCTTTGCTTTACTAACCGAGAACTAAGCTTTTATGGAAATTTTCTTACAGCCTGATGCCTGGGTAGCTCTGCTTACCCTCACCTTTATGGAGATCGTCCTGGGAATAGACAATATTATCTTTATCTCTATAGTTGCCGGAAAACTACCGGAGAGTCAACAGAAAAAAGCACGCGTGGGCGGACTTGCCGTTGCAATGGTGATGCGGGTATTATTGCTGTTAAGCATTACCTGGATCATAGGTCTTACCGATCCGGTGCTCAGCCTAAGCGGATTCGAACTGAGCTGGCGTGATATTATCCTGGCCGCGGGAGGGATCTTCCTTCTGGTAAAGACCACCCTGGAAATTCACCACAAGGTGGAAGGAAAAGAAGATGAAGAAGGTTCCACAAATAAAAAGGTGAGTTCTTTTGGTTATGCCATCCTGCAGATCGTGGCGCTGGACCTTATCTTTTCTTTCGATTCCATTCTCACCGCCGTGGGACTAACCGATGAGATCCTGTTGATGATCATCGCCGTGGTGATCTCAATCATCGTGATGATGGTCTTCGCCAAGGCTGTTGGTGATTTTGTGAATAAGCATCCCACCATCCAGATCCTCGCGCTTTCTTTTCTAATTCTTATCGGGGTGATGCTGATCGTGGAAGCGGCGCACTATCACGTGCCGAAAGGTTATATCTACTTCTCGGTATTCTTCTCCCTGGCTATCGAGATGCTGAATATGAGGTACCGAAAGAAAAACAGTACAGGCGCAAAGGCTTAATCTGCGATCTCAAAATGAATGGGTTTAAAGCTGCCGTTATTGCTGTCTTCGGCTGAACAGGCGGTAAGCCCCACGATGAGGTCCATTTTAGCTTCAAAAAGCACATAATCGCCGGCCTTGCTCATAGGCGGGTCCACGCTTAGTTTTCCGTCCGGCCGGAACTGTACATTCATAAAGATGTTGAAGGCCGTGGGAATATCGTCGGGCTCTATCCCGAATTTTTCCAGACTGGTATACAGGTTCTCGAAACAGCTGGGGTGATATTCGGTGTTCTTATACATTATCCTGAAGGTTTCGGGACTGCAGGGCGCCAGCAGAAAATCGTTGCGGCCATTGGTGTCCTTCAGGATCTCCATCATTTTGTTGCTGCGGTTGCTCCAGAGAAAGTTGCCTTGACTTATTAAAATGCTTTCTTCAAAATCCAGGGTTTTCCCGCTGGAGATCTTTTCGCGTTTATCTTCGGCATTGAACAGGACCATATCACTTACCTGCTCTCCCTGTGGGTCAATGACCTTTAGCTTTTGTCCCTTTTTTAATCTGAAAGCCTTTCCGGTTTGTTTTTCTATAATTTCAGGCATATACCTTAATATTAATCGGTTAGTGATTTGAATTTTTTGATGGCTGGATCTATTGAAACAGCATTTTTTTCGATGTCTTTCCAGGGGTCGGTCTTGCTGCCCAGTCTTCTGAAGATGTTTTTAATAGTGTAGCTTTGGGAATGCAGATCGGGTTTATCCAGTTCTTCCCAGTCCAGAGGTGTAGCCACAGGCGCCCCGTTCTTAGGCCTCACCCCGTAAGGCACCACCGTGGTTTGCCCAAAAGCATTCCGGGCCACATCCAGAAACAGTTTTTTGCCCCTCTTTTCCTTCCGGATGGCTGTGGTGAGTTCACCCGGATGTTGCTCTTCCAGGTATTTCGCAAGTTGCTGTGCAAACTCCCTTACTTCGTCAAAGTTCTTTTCCGGCTTTAAGGGGACTACAAGATGCAGCCCCCGGGACCCCGTGGTCATAAGATATACCGGTAAACCGAGTTCTTCTTTCAGCAATTTTCTGAGGTTTCTCGCCGCTGTTTTTACCCTGGAAAAATCCTCATCGGCAGGATCCAGATCAAAGATCATCCTGTCAGGGAAATCGGGTTTGTCCTGTTTGCTGAGCCAGATATGCGGGGTGATGCAGGCCTGGTTGGCAAGATAGACCAGGCAGGCTTTACTGTTACAGATCACATAAGCGGTGCTGCCACCATCCTGTTTTTTGATTTTTTTCCTCGGGATCCAGTTAGGGAAATAATCGGGAGCATCTTTCTGGTAGAACTGCTTGTCATCAATGCCGTTGGGGAACCGTAACATCGTTACGGGCCGGTCCTTAAGGTGCGGGAGCATAGTTTCGGCGATCTGCTCATAATAGTCAATAAGATCCCCCTTGGTGTAGGACTCCTTCGGAAAGAAGACCTTATCCCTGTTACTGATCTCTATTTCGTGATTTTCGATCTTCATACCGGCTTTGCAAAACAGTTTTTTCTGTTCTCCTCTTATTCTTTAGGACCTTCCTTCCTGATCTGGCTCATCGTTCTGCCTGTAAGCACCGATTTGTTTTCGGTCTTTACAGGATTCCGGCGGGCGTCGGCTTCTTTATCTTTCACCTTTTTAAGGATCCACTTCTCATCTTTTCCTTCCTGGGTGCGGATAAGCGTATAGCCACCCTGTAGTTTTTTGCCCTGAAGCCTGAACGTGGCGTGCCCGCTTTTTAACTGCTGGGAGATCGGGATAAGATTCCCTTTTTCATCGGTCTTATCATTTTCATAAGTGCCGGCATCCCAAACCATTACCGTCCCGGCGCCGTACTGGTCTTCGGGGATCACCCCTTCAAAATCGGCATATTCTGCCGGATGGTCTTCCGTAGGGATGGCAAGTCGCTTTTCATCCGGATCTGTGGACGGCCCCTTGGGTACAGCCCAGCTTTTTAAGACTCCGTCTACAAGGAGCCTGAAATCGAAATGTAGGGTAGTTGCGTCGTGCTCCTGGATCACAAATATTTTTTTATCCTGAAGCGTTTTATTGTAACTGTCGCCAAACGGTTCTGAAGAAAGATCAAAGTCCCGTTTTTCGCGATAGTCTTTCAAAAAGTCTTTCTTTCCCATAATAGCGTCATTTTAGGAATATTAATACTCAGTTCTTTCTAATGTTCTTCATATTTAGCTAAAGTGTTCGTTTTTTATATTTTCACTTAAACCTGCGGCAAGCGGATCATTTTGCTTTTCGAGATGCCGGCAAACAGCCCTTACATCCTCTTCTCTATAGCCTTGATGATGTTTTGCTATAGCCTGGATTTTTACAGGCTCTCCCCAGAATCCCGTGATCTCGGGCAGGTGCGCCTCGAGAATTTTCCGAGGTATCTCCTCATAATATAAAGGCTTCTCCTGCAATTTTTCAAATCTTGACACCAGTTTTTTCAATGAACTCCTGAGTTCATCTTCGGTCTGTAGCTTCAGTTTCACATTAATATGCACCGCCGAATAATCCCAGGTGCTGATGTCTTTTTCCTTATACCAGGAGGAGGATACATAAGCCTGTGGCCCCTGGAAAATAAGCAGGGCCTCGGTATCATTTTTAAGATGCTGCAGTTGCTCATTGTGATTGGCTATATGCGAATACAGCCTGAAATTATCTGCATCGCCTTCAGCCAGTACCGGAATATGAGTGGCCAGCAGCTGTGTGCCCTGTATCACAAAAGCTGCAAAAGGATATTTTTTGATGAATTCAAAAATATAACCTGGGTCATTTTTACGATACCTTTTGGGCTGATACATAGCTTATAATTATTTATTAGAAAAAGGACATTTCCACTTCTCTTCCACTTTTCTTCCGCTGTACTGTCTTGCCTCACTGGTGTCACCAAAATCTTCCAGCATAGGATTGATGCTCCCCTGTAATTCGGTATCCCTTTCGCGTATCTTATCCCGGACAGTCTGATAGGTACCCATTTCCCTGAGCTTCTCAAACTGCCAGTGCAGGTTGAAGGCGATGGCGGGGAAAGGGCTTTGCCTGGCTTTTCTGGAGCTGTTGGGGTGCATTCCCACCATATAAAAAGCTTTGCCGCCAAGACTGAAGCTGAAATTCTTATTTTCAGGATCGCTGTTCACCATTGGATCCCAGGAGGAACTATCTTCCTGATGCAAAAACTGAAGCTGTTTCCATAAAAGTGCTTCAAACTGTTCTTCGGTAAAATTCTTTCGTCCTTCAAAAACCGCGATGAAGGTAAAAAAGTCATTCGAATTGAAATCGTAACCGGCTATGTAATTTTCAAGGTCCTTTAGCAGTTTTCCGGCTGCTTGCTTAGACCCGAAATTGGAATAGGTATGTAATTCAGCCTTATCCATGCTGAAAACCGTCTGCGCCATCAGGCAGGGGTGGTTTTTGCCTAAGATAAAATCTTCAAATTCGGTCCTTATTTTTGAATTTTGGGCGGGGGTAGCAGGGTACTCCTTCCTTTCTCGTCTTGTAATATTCTGCATATTTCCGTCCTTTTTCATAAAATTATTGGAATTAAAGTGCCTGCTAATAAGGTTTAAGAAGAAATTAGGGCAACTTTAAATAAGATTAACAGCAGCTGTCTTTTTTATAAGAATCCCTTATGAAAATTCCGTATTTTAAGGCAATGCGGAATTATCGTTATGCTTTTTTAAGTCAGTTTTTTAAGTCAGTTTGGAGGCTCGAAGCTTTCCTGTTAAATCTATACCTTTGCTGAATGGAACCAATTCTAAAGATAGGACATCGGGGAGCCAAGGGGCACATAGCCGAAAATACCCTGGAGAGCATCGAAAAGGCGCTGGAACTGCAGGTGGATGCCATTGAAGTTGACGTGCACCGTTGCCGTTCAGGAGAACTGGTGGTGATACACGATTTCACCCTTGACAGGACCACCGACGGAAGTGGCGAAATTGCAAAGCGCGACTGGGAAATGCTGAAGTCCCTGACGGTGGAAGAGCATTATAAGATCCCTTTGCTTACAGAGGTTTTAGATCATATTGAAGGCCGCTGCAAGATCAATATCGAGCTGAAGGGACTCAATACCGCCGATGAAACCGCCGAGATCATACACCGTTATATCGAAAAGGGGAATTGGGAGTATTCAGATTTTATTGTTTCCAGTTTTCAGAAGAATGAGCTTTTCCAGATGCGAAAAGATGATGACCGCATTCCGCTGGGAGTACTGAGTAAGGCCAGTGTGAGTGAAGCCGTGGAATTGGGGAAATATTTAAAGGCCAGCGCTATTCACCCTTCCCTGGGGATCATCACGCGGGACAGCGTGAAATTGGCCCGGGATGCCGGATTTAAGGTGAATGTATGGACGGTGAATGAGCCTAAGGATATTGAGCGAATGAAAGAATTTGGAGTGAACGGGATCATTTCCGATTTTCCCGACCGACTGAACTGGTAAGCCGAGATTAAGAATGACCAATTACGATATTATCATTATAGGCGGGGGAGCCGCCGGATTTTTTACTGCTATCAATGCCGCCGAAATGAAGCCCGGGCTGAAGATCCTGATCCTGGAACGCGGGAAAGAAGTGCTTACAAAAGTGCGAATCTCGGGAGGAGGGCGCTGTAATGTGACCCACGCCGAATTTGTTCCCAAAGAACTTACCAGGAACTATCCCCGGGGAGAAAAAGAGCTCCGGGGGCCATTTCATAGTTTTATGACGGGCGACACCATTGGCTGGTTTGCCGACAGGGGAATCGAACTGAAGACCGAGGAGGATGGGCGTATGTTCCCTGTTTCAGATTCTTCAGAAACCATTATCAATTGCTTTTTGTCTGAAGCCGAAAGACTGAAGATACAGGTCCTGAAGAACCATTCGGTGAAAAAACTCGGGAAGCAGGAAAATAAATGGATCGTGGAGACCAGTAAAGGAGATTTTTCAGCCGGAAAAGTGATGATGGCCACCGGAAGCAATCCTAAAATATGGAAGCTGCTCGAAGGTTTAGGGCATAGTATTGTTCCTGCGGTTCCTTCATTATTCACCTTCAATATTAAAGATGTACGTATTAAGGGGCTTGCCGGGATCTCTACCTATGCCGAGGTAAAGGTTAAGGGAGAAAAGCTGGAAAGCGACGGGCCTTTGCTCATTACCCACTGGGGTCTTAGCGGGCCCGGGATCCTGAAACTTTCGGCCTGGGGTGCCCGGGAACTTTTCGCCAGAAACTACCAGTTTCAGGTAGAAGTGAACTGGCTGCCGGGATCGGACCCGGAAGCTATGCTTGAAAACCTAAAGCAGCTCAAACTGGAGCAGGCGAAACAAAAGGTGGCAAAATATGCCCATTTTGAACTTCCGAAGCGGTTATGGCAAAGCCTGGTAAGGGCTTCGGCCATTAAAGAAGACGATATCTGGGCCGATCTTACCAAAGCCCAGCTAAGGAACTTAAGCCTGCAGCTTACCAAGGCCGAATTCCAGGTGAACGGGAAAAGCACCTTTAAAGAGGAATTTGTGACCGCGGGCGGGGTAGAGCTGAAAGAAGTGAATTTCAAAACTTTTGAAAGCAAGCTGCAGCCCGGCCTTTTCCTTGCCGGCGAGGTGCTGAATATAGATGCCATCACCGGGGGATTTAATTTTCAGAACGCCTGGACAGGTGGTTACCTGGCCGCAAAGGCTATGACCGAATAACTGACTTTAGAAGGGAGCTAGATTTAATTTAAACGCCAGATCTCAAAATTGAGGGCCAGGGCAAACAATACCCAGATCGCATAAGGCACCAGCAAATAGGCGGCTATATTGTTCACAACCTTAAACCAGCGGATGGTGAGCAGTATTATGATAAAAAGGGCAATTATATCGAGCAAGGCCAGGAAGGGTCTATGAAGCCCGAAAAAGAGCAAAGACCAGAATCCGTTCAATAAAAGCTGAAACACGAAATGATAAAGGGCGGTCTTTACCCAGCGATGGTAAAAACCTTTGGACCAAACGATCCCGGCGGCGATTCCCATTAAGATATACATAAGCAGCCAGACGGGTCCGAACATCCATTCCGGTGGATTGAACCAGGGTTTGTTGAGGTCGGGATACCAATCGGCAAGGCCGGTTTGGGTCGCGACCGTGGCCATAAAGCCAAAGAGTAAACAAACGCCAATGGCTACTGAGCTTCTTATGAGTAGTTTCCTGGTCATGGCGGGTTGGTTTTCCCTACTAAAATAGAAATTTATTTGAATTTCAGGCTTATAAATGCAAAACATAAAAGACTACCTTTGCAGAAATTTTAAAACGATGACCGAACAGGAATTTATTTTAAAAAAATATAAATCTTCCGCAGATGCCGGTAGCTTCACCTGGCAGGCACCCAGCAATATAGCTTTGGTGAAATACTGGGGGAAAAAGGAGAATCAGATCCCCGCGAACCCCTCGGTGAGTTTTACCCTTAATAATTGTAAAACCATCACCACCCTGGAATATAAAAGGAAAGATAAGGTTTCTGATGATTTCGATTTCGAGGTATTTTTTGAAGGAGAAAAGAAAGACGATTTTAAGCCGAAGATCAAAACTTTCTTTAAGCGTATTGAACAATATTGCCCTTTTCTAAAGGAATACCAGTTCATTGTGCGTTCTGAAAATACTTTTCCGCACAGCAGCGGAATAGCAAGCTCCGCCAGCGGAATGAGCGCTCTTGCGCTTTGCGTGATGAGCCTGGAGAAAGAAATTTCTGGTGAGGTTTCAGAAGATCAGTTCAATAAAAAAGCTTCTTTCCTGGCAAGGCTGGGATCGGGGAGTGCGTGCAGGAGTGTTACAGGAAGCCCTGTGGTTTGGGGGGCACATCCCAAAATTGAAGGCAGTAGCGATCTGTTCGGGACCGAATATCCGGGAAAGTTACATAAGGTTTTTGAGGATTATCAGGATACCATCCTGCTGGTGGATAAAGGAGAGAAAAAGGTGAGCAGCACGCTTGGGCATAATTTGATGCACGACCATCCCTTTGCCGAAGCTCGTTTTACACAGGCTAATGCTAATCTTGAAAAACTGATCCCCGTTTTTGAAAGCGGAGACCTGGAAAAATTTATAGAGATCACCGAGAGCGAGGCCCTTAGTCTGCACGCTATGATGATGAGCAGCACGCCCTATTTTATCCTTATGAAGCCAAATACCCTGGAGATCATCAATAAGATCTGGGAGTTCAGGGAAAAGACGGGGCTGCCTGTTTCTTTTACCCTGGATGCCGGTGCTAACGTGCACGTGCTCTACCCTGAACGGGATAAATCTGCAATTTTGGACTTCATTAAGAATGAGTTGGTTGTGTATTGTCAGAATGGACACTATATTTGTGACCTTGTTGGAAAAGGTGCCAAAAAGTTGTAGCTTTACTTGATTGTTTTTGGCTCTGAACTACATTTTTGGGCGCTTTTAGGTTCCCAATGAATTTATAAGCTTATGAAAGGACCATTATTTTACTCAAAAATCCTTCTTTTCGGAGAGTACGGGATCATCAAGGATTCCAAGGGTTTGTCGATTCCCTATAACTTTTATAACGGTGCATTAAAGGTAGATGAAGATCCGTCTGAAGCTGCCATTGCATCCAATAATAACCTTAAGAGATTCGCCGGGTACCTGGTGGAGCTTCAGAATAAACATCCGGAGCTTGTAAGTTTTGATATGGAAGCGCTTAACGCCGATATCGATAAGGGGATGTATTTCGACTCCAGTATTCCGCAGGGATACGGAGTGGGAAGCAGCGGAGCCCTGGTTGCAGCTATTTATGATAAATATGCGACCGATAAGATCACGGTGCTTGAAAATCTTACCCGCGAAAAACTTCTGAAACTGAAGAAGATCTTCGGGGAGATGGAATCTTTTTTCCACGGAAAATCCTCGGGACTGGATCCTTTGAACAGCTATCTAAGCATCCCGATCCTTATAAATTCTAAAGACAACATCGAACCTGCCGGCATTCCTTCTCAAACTGAAAAGGGGACCGGGGCGGTATTCCTTCTGGACAGCGGAATCACCGGCGAGACCGGGCCTATGGTGAACATCTTTATGGAGAATATGAAGCAGGAGCCTTTTCGCCAGATGCTGAAAGATCAGTTCGTAAAACATACCGATGCCTGTGTGGATGACTTCCTGAAAGGAGACGTGAAATCGCTTTTCAGTAATGTAAAACGTCTTTCTCACGTGGTGTTGGATAACTTCAAACCTATGATCCCCGCTCAGTTCCATAAGCTTTGGAAGCACGGGATCGAGACCAATGATTATTATCTTAAACTTTGCGGTTCCGGTGGAGGAGGATATATTTTAGGCTTTACCGAGGATATCGATAAAGCCCGAAAAGCTCTAAAGGATTACAAATTAGAAGTAGTTTATAACTTCTAAACCCGGCACTTTTATGGCTGCTACAATGAACCAGCGGTTTATGCTGAAAATGCTGAGTTTGTTCTCGGTAGTCCGCGGCTATAATATCCTTATCCTTATCATTGCCCAGTACCTTACCTCGGCTTTTATCCTGGGGCACGATCTGCCTTTACGGGAAGTACTGCTGGACGATAACCTGTTTTTTCTTATTCTTTCTTCGGCTACGGTAGTGGCCTCCGGGTATATTATCAATAACTTTTACGACAGTGAGAAAGACCTGATCAACCGTCCCAAGAAGACAATGCTGGACAGGGTGGTGAGTCAGCGGACAAAGCTTTCGGTGTATTTTATCCTGAACTTCGCCGCGATCTTCTTTGCCAGTTACGTGTCCTTCAGGGCAGTGGTATTCTTTTCGATCTACATTTTCGCGATCTGGTTCTATTCCCACCGGCTTAAAAAGATACTGTTCCTTGGGAATCTTGTGGCTTCCATTCTGGTGATCACCCCATTCTTTGCCATTTTCGTTTACTATAAGAATTTCGAGACCGTGATATTTATTCACGCCACCTTTCTGTATCTTATGATCGTGATGCGGGAACTTGTAAAGGACCTGGAGAATATGAAAGGAGATCTTATCCAGAACTACAGGACCATCCCTCTGGTATATGGGGAGAAGATGAGCAAATTCTTTCTCTCGGCACTTTCCATACTCGCCGTGATCCCTATTCTGCTTCTGGTAACCCGTTTCGATATAGGATATATGGACTATTACTTCTATGTTTCCTTTGTATTGCTGATAGTTTTTCTGCTATTCCTGTACTTCAGCAAGGCAAAATGGCAGTATTTAATGTTGCATAATATCCTCAAACTTATTATTGTGGCAGGGGTTTTCGGAATACTTCTTATAGATTTTGAAGAGGTGCTGAAAAGGGTTTTTTAGCTGGAGGACTTAAAAATATCCTCGGGGCCAAATCTTTTGCCAATAAGTTAGTTAGGTCGCAATCTATCAGTATCTTTGCAAAAAATTAGCAATATGAGCAGAAACGATAAATCTTCAGGTAATAAGTTTAGCGGAAGACAAGGCGGCGGAAAGAAAAAGAAATCTTTCGCAAGAGGAAACGCGCCTGTTAAGAAGCAGGGAGCGCCGAAGACAGCGTCTAATAAAGACGGGATTCGTTTGAACAAATATGTTGCTAATGCAGGTGTTTGCTCACGCAGGGATGCCGATATCTTTATTGCTGCCGGAAGCGTTACCGTGAACGGGAAAGTGGTTACAGAGATGGGCTACAAAGTGCAGCTGAGCGATGAGGTGAAGTTTGACGGCCGAAGCATTACGCCAGACAGGCCTGAATATGTATTGCTAAACAAGCCTAAAGGATTCTATACTACAGGAAATCCTGAAAAAGGAGGCCGAACCGTTATGGATATTATCAGTAAAGCCAGCAAATCTAAGCTGGACCCGGTTGGGAAACTGGATACCCAGGCATCAGGACTCTTGCTTTTTACCAACGATGGAGCTATGGCCAAGAGACTTGCGAAGCCTAAGAACGGGATTCGCCAGATCTATCACGTAGAGCTTAACCGCCCGTTAAAGCAGGAAGACCTTGATAAGGTCAGGAAAGGCGTAATTCTTGCCGACGGGAAAATAAGCGTGCAGGATATCAGCTATGTTACAGATCGTCCTAAGAACGAGATCGGGCTTGAGATCAACAGTGTGAAGAACCATATCGTTCAGAAGCTGTTCAAGAGCCTTGATTATGATATCGTGAAGCTGGACAGGGTGGTTTTTGGCGGCCTTACCAAGAAAGACCTTCCACGAGGCAGATTCAGACATCTTACCCAGCAGGAAGTCATAAATTTAGGGATGCTGTAAAGCCTTAAATTTTTTTCAGAATTCAATATACTTTTTTAATACATTTGCTTCGGCTTATGCTGCTTTTCAATGAAGATGATCGGCAGAGGCCGGTAGCTTAATTATGTATTGTATTTCTGAAAAAGAAAATACCGAACACAAAGATTGTAATTGACCAGAATAACTTTTCTTTTGGAGGGCTTTCCTGAAATTGCCTTCCCGCACTTGTTTAAGACCTGCATTCAGGCAGGTTCTCAACCTAAATTAATTTTATCTTAACAATAATTTACCAGTCATTTTTTTTGGTAGCATAATTTAATGCCTAATTTTTACCTTTAAAACCTAACTCTAACCAATTGAATACCAAATACAGCGATTTAATAGATCAGACCTACTATTTTCCCCAGGAGGAATTTAAGTTGGAAGGAAGCGAGCTTCGTTTTCACGATATAGACCTGATGGACCTTGTAAAAAAATACGGGGCACCACTTAAATTCACCTATTTGCCTAAGATCTCTGAGAATATCAAAAAGGCCAAATTATGGTTTAATAATGCAATAGAGAAACACGATTATAAGGGGTCTTATAATTATTGCTATTGTACCAAAAGTTCGCATTTTGAACACGTGCTGAACGAAGCATTGAAAAATGATATTCATATTGAGACCTCTTCGGCCTTCGATATCAATATTGTTGAAAAACTTAAGACTTCGGGAAAGATTACCGATGATACTTATGTGATCTGTAACGGCTTTAAACGCGATCAGTACGTAGAGAATATTGCCCGCCTGCTTAATAACGGGCACAGGAACTGTATTCCCATTATCGATAACTACGAGGAATTAGACCTTCTGACCGAAAGAATAGACGGGAAGTTCGAGATAGGGATCAGGATCGCTTCGGAAGAAGAGCCGAAGTTCGAATTCTATACCTCAAGGCTTGGCATAGGCTATAAGAACATAGTCCCCTTTTACAACAAGACCATCAGGGAAAATGAACAGGTTCACCTCAGAATGCTTCATTTTTTCATCAATACCGGGATTCGTGATACCGCCTATTACTGGAACGAGCTGAATAAATGTCTGAAAGTATATATCAACCTCAAGAAAGTATGTCCTCACCTGGACAGCCTGAACATTGGAGGAGGTTTTCCCGTAAAGAATTCGCTGGCTTTCGAATATGATTATGAGTATATGATAGATGAGATCATCAATCAGATAAAACTTGCCTGTGAGGAAGCCGGAGTGGATGTGCCTAATATTTTCACCGAATTCGGAAGTTTTACCGTTGGTGAAAGCGGGGGTGCCATCTATGAAGTGCTTTACCAGAAACAGCAGAACGACAGGGAGAAATGGAATATGATCAATTCTTCCTTTATCACCACTTTACCCGATACCTGGGCTATAAGCAAGAAGTTCGTGATGCTGGCCATCAACCGCTGGAACGACGAATATGAACGGGTGCTGCTTGGAGGCCTTACTTGTGACAGTGACGATTATTATAATTCTGAACAGCACACCAACGCGATCTATCTTCCGAAGTTCAAAAAGGAAAAACCGTTATATATAGGCTTCTTTAATACCGGGGCTTACCAGGATACGATTGGAGGATTTGGAGGATTGCAGCACTGCCTTATTCCGCAGCCCAAACATATCCTTATAGACAGGGATGAAGAAGGGAATATAAGGACAGAGCTTTTCAGTGAACAGCAGAAGGCTGAAGATATGCTCGCAATTTTAGGCTATAGCAGAGACAATTAAAATTTTATATTTTTAATACCAATTAAATTAATCAACTAACTAATCTTTACTTAAAATGAGTAAAAAGAATTACGCCGGGATACCCGATAAGTACGCTCGTATAGACGAAGCGAAGGTGGTATTGATTCCTGTTCCCTACGATGGTACCAGTACCTGGCAAAAGGGAGCCGATAAGGGGCCTGAGGCCTTTTTGGAAGCTTCTGAAAATATGGAGCTTTATGATATCGAAACCCGATCAGAGGTTTATAAGAAAGGGATATACCTTGCCCCGCCGGTATCTGAAAATTCTTCCCCTGAAAAAATGGTGGAAGCGGTGTACAAGACCACGAAGAATTATATCAAACAGGATAAGTTCGTCACCCTTTTTGGAGGGGAGCATTCTGTTTCTATAGGCTCTATAAGGGCTTTCAATGAAGCTTTTGAAGATCTTACCGTGGTGCAGCTTGACGCTCACGCCGATCTTCGCCCGGAGTATGAAGGTTCCAAATGCAATCACGCCTGTGCGGTGCACGAGGCCAGTAAGACCACCAACCTTGTTCAGGTAGGGATCAGGTCTATGGATGTTTCGGAGACCGAGCATATGGACGAAAACCAGGTGTATTTTGCTCACGATCTTTATGAAGACTGGATGGACGATGCCATAGGGCAGATGACGCCGAATGTTTTTATCACGATAGATCTTGACGCATTTGATCCTTCCATCTTACCCTCAACAGGAACCCCGGAACCCGGAGGTCTTTTCTGGTATGAAACCCTGGAATTCCTGAAAATGATGTTCAAAAAGAAGAATGTGGTAGGATTCGACATCGTAGAGCTGTGCCCGAATAAGAACGAGAGGTCTTCAGACTTCCTCGCGGCCAAGCTTTATTACAAGATGTTGAGCTACAAATTCAAATATCAAAATTATAACGAAGAAGACGAAGATGAGTAAAGGAGCAATCTCTCAGTTTATAGAAAAGTATTATCTGCATTTTAATTCGGCGGCTCTTGTAGATGCGGCCAAGGATTACGAAAAGCAATTGGAAGGCGGCGCAAAGATGCTGGTGTCCCTTGCGGGCGCAATGAGTACGGCCGAGCTTGGGAAGATCTTTGCCGAGATCATCAGGCAGGATAAGGTTCAGATCATTTCCTGTACCGGGGCCAACTTGGAGGAAGATGTGATGAATCTTGTGGCCCACTCGCATTACAAAAGGGTTCCTAATTACCGGGATCTTACTCCTAAGGAAGAATGGGATCTTTTGGAAAAAGGACTCAACCGGGTTACCGATACCTGTATTCCTGAAGAAGAAGCCTTCAGAAGGATCCAGGAACATATCTTTGACATCTGGAAAGAGGCCGATGAAAAAGGAGAACGCTATTTTCCTCATGAATTTCTCTATAAACTATTGCTTTCCGGAAAGCTGGAACAATATTATGAGATTGACCTTAAGGATTCCTGGATGTACGCGGCTGCAGAGAAAAATCTCCCGATAGTGGTTCCCGGATGGGAAGACAGTACCCTTGGGAACATTTTCGCCTCCTACGTGCTTAAAGGAGAACTGAAGGCAAGTACGATGAAATCCGGCATCGAGTATATGACCTTTTTAGCCGATTGGTACACCGAAAATTCGAAGAACGGAATTGGTTTCTTCCAGATTGGAGGAGGGATTGCCGGGGATTTCCCGATTTGCGTGGTGCCGATGCTTTACCAGGATATGGAACGTACCGATACGCCTTTCTGGAGCTACTTTTGCCAGATCTCCGATTCTACAACCAGTTACGGTTCATATTCAGGAGCCGTACCTAACGAGAAGATCACCTGGGGGAAACTGGATATAGACACTCCAAAACATATCATAGAAAGCGATGCGACCATCGTGGCGCCGCTTATTTTTGCATACCTGCTGGATATGTAATTAAGATAGTTTTACCATAAGTTAGGCTGCCTCGTGATAATATTTCCTTATCATTGGGCAGCTTTTTTATTGGTCCGGGGCTGATGAGAAATAGTCTTTGAAAACATTATTTGCAGGTGTATGAACGAGTGGGTGATCTTTGGATTAGGCTTTTTGGCGCAGTTATTTTTCTCTGCCAGGCTGGTTACTCAATGGTTCATATCTGAAAAGGCTAAAAAGGTAAAGACTCCGGTGATCTTCTGGAAACTGAGTTTGCTGGCTTCCATCCTCCTGTTCATATACGGATACTTAAGGGAAGACCTTGCCATTATGCTCGGCCAGTTCCTGATCTATGCAGTCTACATCAGAAACCTGCAGCTACAGGGAGCGTGGAATAAAACCAGTCTGTTTTTTCGCGGCTTAGTCCTTGGATTCCCGGTGGCGCTGTCTTTCTACGGAATGTTCTATAATAGTCTTGAATGGACAGATCTTATAAACGGGGTCAATATTTCTCCGTGGCTGGTGATTTTGGGTGTTTTTGGCCAGGTTGTCTATACTTCCCGCTTCTTTTATCAGTGGTATTTTGCTGAAAAGACCGGACATTCATTTCTGCCGGAAGGCTTTTGGATCCTGAGTGTTTTAGGAGCTGTTTTCTTATTTACTTACGGAATTTTTCGAAATGACCCTGTCCTCATATCTGCTCATTTTTTCGGCGGACTTATCTATATGAGAGATCTTTATATTTTGCGGAGATCTGAAGCCAGGGCCTGAGGTTCAAGAGGCTTATTTCCGAAGACCTCATAGCTTAAGGCACCGAAAACTAAAAGGTATTCCAGGCCTACTATCCACAAATTCTCCTGGAACCCGTTGCTGCCGTAGGCATAATAGCTAAAGAATACTACGAAGGACCAGGCCAGTGCGAACCTGTACCTTGTAAAGACCGAAAGCATCAGGGGTGTGGCTATATACCAGGGATGAATGGTGGTGGAAAGAAAGAAATAGGCTGAAATACCAAGCAGCATTGAGCTGATAAGCCTTTCAGTATTATTATTCTTTCTGAAGAAACTAAGTCCTGTCAGGATCAAAATAACCATCACCGGCAGGATCTTTCCGGCGGTTGCAATTATGTTATAGCCCTTTACCTGAAAGCCGATCCAGCGCACGATATAGTAGATACTGGCGTTGAATTCGAATTTTTGAAACCAGAGCCCTATGCTTTCTGTGAAATTCGAGATCAGTTCGGCAGAGAGGAATGGAAGAAATGAGATCAAGACAGTTGCTACGGTCACTGCATAAAAGCCTGTAAGTTTGCCTAAACCCAGGCTTGTGTTAGAGTTTTCTGTTGTTCTGTTATTGAAATATTTAAGCAGAAGTGGGAGGAACAATAAAGGCAGCAATTTCACGGAAACCGATATCCCCAGTAATACCGCACTCCAGATCCATTTTCTTCTATGAAGCAGGTAAAGCGACCAGACCAGGAAGAAGAGCATCACCCCTTCAAAATGAAGGTTTCCGGTAAGCTCAATAAGGATGAAGGGATTCAGAATATACCAGAATATCCGGTATTTTGGCAGGTTTAGGGACCCGAGTAATTTGCTTCCGAAATAAAGCGTTCCCAGGTCAGCGGCTATAATAAAGAGCCTCAGTATAAGCACTGAAGCGATAATACTGTTTTCGGCCAGAAAAGCTGCAATTCCAAAGATCATCTGATTCACAGGGGGATAGCTCGTGAAGTTTCCCGCGCTCAAACTTCCCATTCCTGCGATGAGTTGTGGACCCTGGGAGATGCTTCCGGTAAAACTTTCAGGAGTAGAAAGGTAAGGGCTTATGCCTTCTGCCAGCAACCTGCCGTCCCAGATGAATCGAAAAAAGTCCTGGGAGAGATTAGGCAAGGCCATAATGAATATCAGCCGGTATAAAACAGCCAGCCCCGCCAGGAGCTTAAAATTGGTCTTTTCAACTTGAATGAGTTTGAAGCTCAGGAAAAAGAGTCCTGCGTACAGGCTTATCAGTTTTATAAAATCAGAGCGGACAAGGTCATAACCAAATGCAGCGTAAAATACCGCTACAGAGAGCGATATTATTACGGAGTACTTATGATACCTGAGAAAATCTTTCATTTTTAGACTGCCTGTCCAAATTTATGAAAGTTGGGGGAAATACTATCTTCTTAAGTTGAGGGAGTTGATCACCACAAAGCCGAAGCCGCCGAAAAGCATCAGGTGGAATATAAAAAGCCCGAAATCTTTTAGTAAAAATGCACTCCACAGGGCGAAGCCGAAATAAAGGAAAAGCCCGGCTTCCAGGATCAGGTTTAAAGAGAAACTTTCCTTAATGTATTTATTGCCTTTCCAGGAGTCTTTGAGGTTATTGATGTTGAATTTTGGGGTTCTGATGAATTCTGATTTTTTTCCGAAATGTCCTTCCAGCACCGCCAGGGAATTATGCACCGAAAAGCCCATCGCTACCGAAAAGAAAGTGAAGAACATCCCTATGAACCGGAAAAAACTCCTTATTCCTTTTCCGTGGATCCTGGCATAGGCCACATAATAGCAGGAAAAGAAAATAATCGTGCTTACAGCGAAGCAGGCGAGCACATTAAAATACCAGCTGAACTGCGGATTGGTGTTCTTGATATACAGCACCGGTACGCTTAAAATAGCCAGCAGCAACACGATCAAAAACATACTGGAATTAAGGAGGTGGAAGAATCCGTGGAATTTTGTCCCGAAGGAAACCGATTTATCCCTGACCAGTTTCATATAATTCTTTCTGAAATTTTCGGCCGCCCCTTTGTTCCATCTGAACTGCTGAGATTTTGCAGCACTTATAAGCACGGGCAATTCGGCCGGCGTTTCTACATCTTCCAGATATTTGAACTTCCATTTTTTCATCTGTGCCCGGTAACTCAGGTCCAGGTCTTCGGTGAGGGTGTCTCCGCTCCAGTTGCCGGCATCCAGAATGCATTCCTTTCGCCATATTCCGGCGGTACCGTTGAAGTTTATAAAATGCCTTCCGAAATTCCTTCCGGTCTGTTCCAGTATAAAATGAAAGTCCAGTGCAAAAGCCTGGATCCTGGTGAGCAGGGAATAATCGCGGTTAAGATGACCCCATCTGGTTTGTACCACGCCTATTTCAGGATCTTTGAAATAGGGAACGGTCTTTTTCAGCCAGTCCGGCTCAGGCATAAAATCGGAATCGAAAATCGCGATGAACTCACCTTTAGCGATCTTCAGGCCTTCTTTTAGAGCCCCGGCCTTGAAGCCTGTTCTGTTCTTTCTTTGGATATGCTGAATGTCCAGGCCATTCTGCTGAATTTGCCCGATGAGATTGGCCGTTTTCTCCACCGATTCATCGGTAGAGTCGTCAAGCACCTGGATCTCCAGTTTATTTTTTGGATAGTCGATCTTTGCGATATTCTTCAGCAGTCTTTCCACTACGTACATTTCATTGTAAAGCGGCAGCTGGATGGTCACAACGGGGATTTCTTCTGAATTATTAAGATTGAACTTTTCAGAAGCATCAGGTTCTTTCCGGGCTTTCAGGTAATTCACTAAAAGCTGCAGCTGCGACAGGCTATAGAAGAAAATGAGCAGCAGGGCTAGGGTGTATATGAGAATAATGGCGAGATCCATTATTTGAAACTGTATTTAAAAATCCAACCTAAAATCTTGATCCCTGCAAAGATAGCACCTTTAAGCGTTCCTGAAACTTTTGACACGCCAATCCGGTTCTTATAATGCACGGGCACCTCTTTGTAGCTGAAATTCTGCTTTAAGGCCTTCAGCTGCATTTCTACTGTCCAGCCATAGGTTTTATCCTGCATATGTAAGGCCAGCAATTTTTCGTATTTGATCGCCCTGAAGGGGCCGAGATCGGTGAATTTTGCATTGAAGAAAAGCTTCATCAATGTTGTCGCCAGCCAGTTTCCGAAAATTTGCGGGAAGGTCATAGATCCCTTTTCCCGCCAGCGCTTAACCCGGGAACCGATCACCAGGTCAATGTCGTTTTCAATGATAGGAGCCACGATCTTTGGAAGTTCCTCCGGGTAATCGCTGTAATCCCCATCCAGGAATACAATGATATCGGGTTGATTTTGTTGTCTGGCGATATGATCCATTCCCTTAAGGCAGGCATAGCCGTAACCTTTTCTGGATTCCTGAAGCACTGTTGCCCCGGCTGCCTCTGCATTTTTTTCGGTCGCATCGGTAGAATTATTGCTTACCACGATCACTTCATCTACAAGAGATGGGATCTCAGTTATCACTTTGCCTATGGAGTCGGCTTCATTATGTGCGGGAATAATAACTTTTATCAGCGGCATTCAGGCTTGACTTTTCAGATGTTCGGGCTTGCAAAATAAAAGCTTTCCGGAGAAACTACCTGCTTTTTTGGTTGATTAAATCCATCAGGTCCACATCATTGCCCAGAAGCACTTCTTCAGAATTTATCCTGCCTTCCTGCTCGCCGTTTTCGAGTTTTAAAACTCCTCTTGGGCAGACTGCCGAACAGATCCCGCAGCCCACGCAGCTGGAGCGTACAATATTCTCCCCTTTCTGGGCATAGGCCCTTACATCTATTCCCATCTCACAATAGGTGGAGCAGTTCCCGCAGGAGATACATTGGCCTCCGTTGGTGGTAATCCTGAATTTGGAGAACAGGCGCTGCTGCATTCCCAGGATCGCAGCCATCGGGCAACCGAAACGGCACCATACCCGGTTGCCGAAAATAGGATAGAATCCAACTCCTATCACTCCTGAAAAGGCCGCGCCAATTAGGAATCCGTACCATTGTCTTAGCTGGTAACCTTCAAAAAAGAAGATCTTATAGTTACCGCTGAAATAATTGATGCCTATGATAGAAAGAATGATCACCAGGTAACCTATGGCTCCGTATTTCGCATCTTTGGCGAGCTCTTCCCGTTTAAAGATCATAATCAAAGCGAAGATGAGCGTAAGAAAACCTGCCGAACCCCAAAGGAAGGCATCTTTGCTCAGCCAGTAGTCTGCCCCATCCTGCCCCAGGTAAGAATAGACCACCGCGATGGTCATTACCATTACGAAAACCAGTACGCTGTGGATGACCCAGCGTTCCACCTTCCAGGCAAACTGGGATTTATCGGAAAGGTGGCGGTAAGGATCTCCCGCAGTTTCCGCGAGCCCTCCGCAACCACAAACCCAGGAGCAGTACCAGCGCTTACCATATTTATAGGTGAGGATAGGGGTGATCACAAAAATAGTAAGCAGCCCGAAGATCAGCATCGCAAAGCCAAGAGTCCCTGCCGAAAGGAAACTATCGACATTATACCCCGCGAACAAATCATAATTCAGCGGCCAGATATTGGCCGGATTGAAATAGGGCTGATTCAGCCTGATCAGGATCTCCGGGATAAGAAAAGCAAAGCCCAGCTGGAAGAACATCACCGAAAAAGTACGGATAACCTCATAGCGGTTATGCCGGTATTTCAGGATGAATTTATATCCGAAAATAAGAATCGCGACCGTGTACAGCGAGCCGTAAACGAACCACTGGCTGGCAGGATTCCCGTTTATAAGCTTGCTTAACGGGTCGAACAGGGAGATAAGCCCGGTATTGTCTGCATTCGCATTGTAACCCAGGTATTCCGGGAACCAGTAAAGCACAATATAGAACAGGGTTAAAAAGATACCCAGGGCCCAGGCCCAGAAGCCTCTTCCGCTAAGCGATCTGAACCACACCCCATTGTTCTTCACTCCTGTGTGTTTCCCGAGATAGGCGTCATTGGCAAAAACCACGGTGCCTATGATAATAAGTCCAAGAGCCAGGCTCAGGAACAGGATTTTATTAGGGAAATTCACGTTGGCAAGGGCGAGAATAAGGATAAAAAGTCCCGTGAGACCCGTGCCGGTAGCAATTCTCTGGGTTTTTGAGATTCCCGCCGTAGGATCTCCAGTCATTGACATATTGTGTTCTATCTTGCTCATATGCTATACTTCCTGTAGGTTCTGTTTAAAACTTCCGAAGATCTCCTTTTCGTGTCGATCATAAAATTCCGGGTCGAAATTGGCTTCTTTCAGGTTGCTTAAAACGTGCTGAATATTTCGGTTCTCGTTCAGCCACCGGTCAAAAACTTCGTGTCGCATCCTTATTCCAAAGGTGTTCACCCCGAGGAATTTTTTGGAATTCGGGTCAAAAGCCAGGGTGACCCCTTTAGTATTATCCTGATGCTGCCAGTGGAAATGCTGTTCATTCTCTCCGGTCTCAGTACTTACATTTCCGTAGGTCTGATATTCGATATCGAAGAACTTGGCTGAGTTAAACCAGTTGCCCGGTTTATATTCCATTTTGGTTCCGGTAAGCGTCTGTGCGAGTGTCTCGCCCATCATTCGACCGGCATACCAGACGGGTTCGATGGCGCGTCTGTGAGACTGAGGTTCCTTCAGCTGGGCACAATCGCCAATGGCATAAACATCAGGGATATTTGTCTGCAGGTAATTGTCAACAAGAATTCCTTTATCCAGCTCCAATTCAGAATTCCTAAGGAAATCAATATTGGGCCGTACGCCTGTACAAAGCCCTACCAGGCTGCATTCTATTTCTTCGCCTTTGTCGGTAACCACGCCTCTCACGCGACCCGAATCGTCCGGGAGGATTCTCTCCAGGCTGGTTTCTAAACGAAGGTCCACTCTGTGAGACTTTATATGTTCAGAGATCATTTTCCCGTCAGAGTAGGGAAGTACATTTCCCCAAAAACTGTTTTCCATTACCAGGAAAGTCACCTCTATATTACGGGTGCGTAACATTTCAGCGAGTTCCACGCCTATGAGTCCGCCACCAACGATCACTGCTTTTTTGCAGTTTCGGGTATTCTCTTCCAGCAGTTCCAGGTCCTGTTTGGTCACCAGTCCCTGAACGCCTTCTAGATCCTGACCTTCCCAGCCGAACTTATTATAGACCGAGCCGGTTGCCAGTACCAGCTTGTCGTAGTTCATTGCTTCACCTGAAGAAAAGAGAAGCTCCTTTTTATCGAATTTCACCTCTTCAACATAGGCTTTCTTCAGCTCAATCCTGTTCTTTTCCCAAAACCAGTCCTCATAGGGTTTCAGGTGGTTCCACTTCATATGGCCCATATAGACATACATCAGCGCGGTACGCGAAAAGAAATAATCGCTCTCAGCTGAAATTACCGTGATGCGTTTATCAGAATGCTTGCGGATATGCCGTGCGGCGGTAATTCCCGCGATCCCGTTTCCAATAATTACTATATGTTCCATTTTTTTCAGAATTAATTAGCAGCAGCCGCCTCCGTCGTAATGGAAGGTAGATTCGCTGATAAAAATATCATCCCTGTTAAGGTCTGAAAGTGCTGCGGCTGTCTTATCACAGATGGCCAGCGGCTGATTCTTAAGCAGGATATGTCCTTTCTTGTCATCAAAATGATCCTGGTCTCCATAATAGATCGCCGCTTTCCCGGTAAACACACAGGGTCCGTCTTCAGGCATAGGATCTTTAATAGCGGCAACTTCAATAGACTCGATATAGATCAGCTCATCGGTCGGATAATTATTAGGATCGAGGATGCGATAAGGTTTTTTAGCCCTGATCTCTATGGTTCCGAAGCCTACGTCGGTTAAGGCCTTTACGTATTCTTTCAGCGGAAGACTTCCGCTAAGACAAAGCGCCCTCAGCCTTTCATCATTCCGGAGATCTTCATTCATCTCCTGCTCGCAGATAGGATCACTCATCACAAGTCGACCGTGTGGCTTTAAAACCCGGTACATTTCTTTCAATGCTTTTTTAAGGTCTTCAGTCTTAAAGATATTGAAAAGACAATTTTGAGCAGCTACATCTATACTGTTATCTTCTACCGGAAGATCAAGTGCGTCTCCTTTTCTAAGATCAACAAAGTCTGATCTGAACCAGGGATTCATTTCTTCAGCTTCCCTGAAATTCTTTCTGGAAGCTTCCAGCATTTCATCTACCGAATCGATCCCGATAACTCCGTCTTTCTGCCTTGAGAAATAGGTGAACTGAAGCAGTTCCATTCCCCCGCCAACCCCTACATAAAGCGTTTTGGGATCATTGGTGAGGTCCCGGGCGTGAACGGTGCTGCCGCAACCATAATTCATTTCCTGCATTATACGCGGGATCTTTAATCCGGGTAACTCCCAAACGGGATTGGTAGTGCAACATAGGCCAACATCCGGCGTAAGGGCGGCATCGCGGTAAACATTTCGTGTGGTTTCGAGATAACTCATTTAAATATAGTGTAGGGTTAAACTTTTTTAATGACTTCTTTGAAAAGCCTAATCATATCGGGCTCTGCTTTTTCGGCCATTTTGATGATTTCCTGGATATTCACCGGTTCCAGGTTATCGGGATCTCCTTCATCGGTGATCACGGAGATCGCTGCAACCGGAAGCTTCAGGTGATTGGCCACGATCACTTCGGGAACGGTGCTCATTCCAACGGCATCGGCACCAATGATCTTCAGGTACCTGTATTCTGCACGGGTTTCCAGCTGCGGCCCGAGAACTGAGGCATAAACCCCCTTATGAAGTTTTATGTCGAAACTCTTCGCTGTTTCTTCAATGAGTTCATTCATTTTAACATCATAAGGTTTGCTCATATCTACAAAGCGTTCACCAAGCTTGTCTATACCGCGAACGGCAAGAGGAGAATCTCCTAGCAGGTTAAGGTGATCGTCGATAAGCATTAGCTCTCCTTTTTTGAAATCGAGGTTCACAGAACCGGAAGCGTTGGATACCAAAAGTTTTTTGATGCCGAGTTTATGCATCACCCTCACCGGATAAGTGACGTCCTGCAGGTCGTAGCCTTCATAAAGGTGGAAGCGTCCCTTCATGACCACTACCTTCTTGCCTTCAAGCTTACCGTAAACAAGCTTTCCTTTGTGGAATTCTACCGTGGCAGAAGAGAAGAAAGGGATATGACTATAACTGGCCTCGGCCTCCACCTCTATTTCTTCTATAAGCTTTCCAAGGCCGGTACCAAGTATTATTCCGATCTCCGGATCTTCAAATCCCTTGGAGATAAGATAATCGACAGATTCGTTGATTTGTTTCAGCATTTTATTATTTTAAATATTTCCGGAAGGCTTTTTTTCCTTTCAGGTCTTCAAATACATCAATGTCATTGCGGACTTCCAGAAGTTTAACTTTTTTGTTTTTCAGGTCGTTTAAGGTGCTTCCCAAAACCGAAGAACTACCCCAGTTCTTGCCCTTAAAGACATCCGAATTTAAGGAATTCATTCCTAATAAGTAGTATCCGCCATCCTGGGCCGGGCCGATCACGAATTCATTTTTACTTAAATGTTCAAAAGCTTCAGTGATATCGGCCTCCTGAATATCGAATAGATCGCTGCCAATAATGACTATATGCTTATATCCCTCAGAAAAACCTTCCCTGAACGCATTTTCCATTCGTTCTCCCAGGCCGGGACCGGACTGCAGTTTTTTATCATACAGCTCTTCCGACCAAAGATCATTTTGCCAAATCTCGTCAGAATAATATACCGATTTAGCAGCTTTTATGTTTTTGGTAATCGCCACCGTGTGTCGAAGAAGGAAGTTGTAGATCTCGAGGGCTGCTTGATTTCCCGTTTTCTTTGCCAGCCTTGTTTTTACCTTTCCTATTTCGGGGTTTCGGGTAAATATTATAAGGAGATTGTCGGAATTGTTCAAGTTGAAATATTTTCAGATTAAGCTACGGTACCCTGGCAGCTGCTGCCTGCTCCGGCCGTACAGCCATAGCAGTGTTGTGAGATGATGATCTCCCTGTTTTCCAGCAGGTCTTCGTTATACTCACTAATGTGTTGAACTTTGGAAGCTACTTTCAGGTCGAGCATCTGGTTAAAATCACAATCGTAAAGCCAGCCATCCCAGCTAATGGAAAGCGTATTGGTGCACATCACATTTTCTACTGCTGCAGGATTAAAGGCTTCTACCAGGGCATACATATAGTCTTCGTAATTTTCAGAGGCGATCAGGTATTCCAGGAATCGGCTTATGGGGAGGTTGGTGATTGCAAAAAGATTGTTGAACCCGATATTAAAATCTTCTTTCAATGCTTTTTTGAAATCCTGCTCCATTGCCTCCTGATTTGTAGGCAGGAAGGCGCCGGCCGGATTGTAGACCAGATCCAGTTTGAGGTTACTCCCTTCTTTGGCATAGCCTGCATCGTTAAGCATTTGAAGCGCTTTGACAGATTTGTCGAAAACGCCTTCGCCACGCTGCCTGTCTGTTTTTTCCCTTTTATAGAACGGAAGGGAGGACACCACGTGCACATTATTTTTTTTAAAGAATTCCGGAAGGTCGTGATACTTCTTGTTTGCCAGGATAATGGTGAGATTAGAACGCACAATGATATCCTTTACCCCGGCTTTTGAGGCTTCTTCTACAAACCACCTGAAATTCGGATTCATTTCGGGAGCACCCCCGGTAAGATCGAGGGTATGAGCGCCTGTATTTTTAATTACTTCCAGGCATTGCTGCATCGTCTCCCGGGTCATAATCTCCTTCCGGTCTGGTCCCGCATCTACGTGGCAATGTGAGCAAACCTGGTTGCACATATAACCCAGGTTAAGCTGAAGGATCTCCAGCTTTTTTGGTTTGAGCTGTGGAGCTCCCGATTTAGCGATCTTGTCTTTAAAATAAGGTAATTCCCCTTCCCTGAAGATGCCGTTATTTAGGAATTCCAGCTGTTTTTCAGGTTTAGAGAGTTCGTTCTGTCTTGCTTTTAATGACTTGTGAGACATTTATTGCGTTTGAGAAGTCTGGATTAATAAAAGTATTATAGCTTTTCAGTTGAAAAGTGCCTACATACTTAATTTCTTGTATTTGTTCATCATTTGCACACCGTGTACAAGAGTGGCCCCGCTTTCTATGGCGGCCCCGGCGTGTACTGCTTCCATCATTTCTTCTTTTGTGATCCCGCGCTGAAGCCCGTCTTTAGTATAAGCGTCTATACAATAGGGGCATTTTACAACGTGAGAAACGGCAAGAGCGATAAGGGATTTTTCGCGAGCGCTTAGGGCGCCTTCTTCAAAAACTTTCCCATAATAATCGAAAAATTTCTCTCCCAGTTCTTCACTCCATTCCGTGATCTCTCCAAACTTTCTAAGGTCGGCAGGATCATAATAATTTTTAGCCATAAAATTTTTGGTTAAATATAAGGCTTTCTGTGTGGCTGGCAGGATGTTTTTTATACTTATAGGCTTCCTTTAAGTTAGGATGCCGGCTAAGGCTAAAATGGCAATCAGTATGATTACAGCAATAATGATCAGAACTATTTTGCTGAAATTATCTTTACCACGGTATACTTCTTTATTAGGGTCTTCGCGTTCTGAAGTTGTTGTAGAGGAAGGCTTGTCATTATTATTGTTCATGTTGCCAACTTTAACTCTTTGAAATTAAACAAAAATCTGGCAGGCAAAATTACAATAAGACTTTAAATTTCGGGAAACAATTTGGAATTACTTTAATCCTTTTGATTGCGAAAGTTCTTAAAGATCTTTCTGAAGAGGAACGTGGAAATCACAATTACGGCTGCGATTTCTATTCCCAATAAAATATATAATACGGTCATTTGGAAAATGGTATGTGAAAAAGCAGAAGATGTTAGTTCCTTTTTTTTCGGATTATAAAGTGTAAAATTCTGGAAATTAATGTGTTTCGCTTAATGTTTTTAACACAATTTTTACGGTTTTATCCTGAAGTAAAAGCTAAATTCAAGCAGGGATACTTGAAAGTAACGGTGTTGATGAAGGTGTAATAACGTTTTTCAAACTAGTATTGACCAATAAGCCATAAATTGTACCGATTGCCTTTCAAATTTGAGTCCAAATTATAATTTTACACTCCAAGCTTTTGTTAAAATTTACCAGGAGTTTGTTAATATTGTTAAGAATCAGGTTTAAAAATACGGTTTTCAGTATAATTGAAGACTAATTATTTATATGAGAATAGACGTTAAGACCCTGCCGGTTGATGAAATAATAGAAGATATTTCAAATAGTATTAATGCACCCATCATTAATGGGGGAGCAGAACTAACTATAGAAATACCTGAGGATTTGGGAGAGGGTTTTATCAGAGGTTCCAACTTTGACTCCGGTATAGGGATTATTACCTATAATTGTAAATTCTATGAGGATGTGCGTATTCATTTTACCCGTAATACCGTTCATCCGCTTAAGTTCATTTTTTGCTCTGAAGGAAGTGTAGGACATTCTTTTGAGAATACAGAAAAGGTGAACAGTATAGATACTTATCAGAACATAATTGTATCCAGCAGTGGTCACAACGGACATGTGCTTTACTTTAAGGCCAATCAGTCTACTCATGTGTCCAGCCTGGAGATCATCAGGTCTATCTTTGCACATCGTTCAAATTATAATTTCAAGGACCTTGATCCAACCCTAAAGTCCTTATTCCAGGACCAGGTTTCTAAGAAGCAATTCTTTTACCAGGGGAATTACAGCATAAAGGCCGCCGATCTTATGGAAGAGATCAATACCAAGAATTTCAGCGGATTCCTTCGTTCCATCTTTCTGGAAGGAAAGGCCTTCGAAATGCTTGTGATCCAGATCTCCCAGTATCAGGATGATGAAGCCGGAGATAAATTACCGCAGATCCTGAGGAAATCGGACATTGAGAAGGTAGATTATGTTGCCAAGAGAATCCAGGGAGATATAGGAAGCAATCTTACGGTAGAGTCGCTGGCTAAGGAAGCCGGGACCAATGTGAATAAACTTCAGGAAGGTTTCAAATACATCTACAACCTTACGGTAAATAAGTATATGCAGCATAAAAAGCTGGAAGCCGCTAAGGAAATGCTGATGACCTCAGATAAAAATATTTCAGAAATAGTTGTTTCTATAGGGCTCAATAACAGAAGTTATTTCTCCAAGATCTTTAAAGAAAAATACGGAGTTAACCCGAAATACTTTCTGAAAACAAGGAAGAAGCAGGACTAGATCAGGTAACTTTAGACCATTGTTTTTAATATCACCTCCTTGGCTTCATTAAGGTAGCTCCTGCCAATTGTGTATCGTTTCCCTGCAATTTCCAGGCTGTTGCCTTCTACCGTTTCAACTTTATCCAGTGAGATTGTATAAGACCGGTGTATGCGTAGAAAGTCGTTCTCAGGCAGGCCTTCGGTAAAACTGCTCAGGGTCTGGTGTACTATAAAATTCTCTGAGGTTGTAATGATCTTTATGTAGTCTTTAAGGCTTTCTATTACAAGAATCTCATTGAGGCAGATCTTTTTCATCTTCTTCTTGTTGATCTTTACAAAGATATGATCTGCCGGATCTTTAGGAGGAGCGCTTTTTTCAGATTCCTTATGGTTTTTTATGGCCTTGTTCACGGCTTTTAAAAATCTCGGAAAAGGTATGGGCTTTACCAGGTAGTCCAGGATCTCCAGCTCATAGCCTTTAACTGCATATTCGGTATGGGCGGTAGTAACGATCACCATAGGCTTATAATTGAGACTTTTGAGAAAACTATAGCCATCAATTACAGGCATATCTATATCGAGGAATAAAAGGTCGGCCGGGTGCTCCTGTAAATATTCAAGACTGTCTACCGCATTGTTAAAACTGTTTTTCAGCTCCAGCCCCTTAACCTGCGCTACATAATTCTTTACAACATTCACTGCTAAAGGCTCATCATCTATAATCACACAACTCAGATTCATTTCAGTATAATTTTAAGTTCAACAACGTGGTTTCCTTCCTTTTCGAAAATGTTCAGGTTATAATCTTCTTTGTTATATCCCAGTTCCAGTCTTTTCTTGACGTTATTAATTCCTATGCCTCCGTCTTTTTCCTTTTTTTGCGGTAAATTTTTGCTGGGAGAAGTATTCTCAATTTTGAAATTAAGAAACTCCTCCTTTATTTCAATATCGATAAGAATGTGTACGGGTCCTATATTCTTGTTCGCCCCGTGCTTAAAGGCGTTTTCAATAAAAGGAATAAGGAGCATAGGAGCAATTTTCTTTCCTTTAGGCTCTCCTGAAATATTTAGCTGCACCTTTAAGGAACTTCCGTATCTGATGCCTTCAAGATCCAGGTAGTTCTTGATACATCCGATCTCTTTTTCCAGGGATTGTTTCTGATCTTTGGCCTCATAAAGCAGGTACCTCATAAACTCTGAAAGCTTCAGGACCGTGTCTGAAGCTTTATCAGATTTTTCCAGGCTTAACGAATAGACATTGTTCAGGGTATTAAAGAAAAAATGCGGGGAGATCTGGGACCTTAAGAATTTAAGTTCGGTTTCAGATTGCATTTTTTCAAGTTTTGCGGCCCTCTTACTTTCATTAAACCACTCTATGGTTATTTTTATGGCCGAGAAAAATGAGATCACATACAGTTCCCCAAGCATCATAACGATCATATAATCTATTGTTGGGGTAGAGGTTATTTCAGGGCCTTCGGGCCATACGTTAGTGTTGATAAGGATGTAGGTGAAATAAAATTTTGCAAGCACCATTACAAATATGGAGCTGACCAGGAGAGCCGTAAAGCTTAGAAATTTTTTTTTATATATAAAATTAGGGAGAAGGAAATAGGCCGTAAAATAACACAGGCTCATATGTATGGGAAAGCCCAGGAGGTTGGTCTTTAAAGAATAGAGGTAATCCCCGTAATAGCTGCCCCATCTTAGGGTGTTGAAGGTGAAATAGATAAGCCAGAAGATCACGTGATGTCTCGGGCTAATCTGGAAACCTTCAGTATTGCTAATGAATAGTTTTCTGTAAATGCGGGCAGACAGGGACATAGACGGCAGGGACTATAGATTTTGGCTGTTTAGCTTTTCAAAATCGTTGTTGGTCTAATATTATTTTTTTCAAGGCTGAATATATAAATATTTATCATATAAGTAACAATTCTTTAACAGGAACACCAGAATTAAAACGATATATGCTTAAACATTATACTTCCTGTTTTCTTCTTTTTTCATTGTGCCTGCTTGGCTGCAATTCTGATCAGAAGGAATCTCAGAGGCCAAATAAAAATGAGAAGCTAACAGCTTATGCAGATCCTTTTATAGGTACCGGCGGTCACGGCCATACCTTTCCGGGAGCCAGTGCCCCGTTCGGGATGGTGCAGCTGAGTCCGGATAATGGGATTAGCGGCTGGGACTGGTGCTCAGGTTATCATTATTCCGATTCTATCGTCGCAGGTTTTAGTCATCTGCATCTCAGCGGAACCGGGATCGGCGATCTTGCCGATATTCTCTTTATGCCGGTAAATAAGAAGGTTGATCTAACTGTAAAAGTTAGTGAAAGAGATGATATTCCGTATAAATCGAAGTACTCCCACTCCAAAGAGAAGGCCCGCCCGGGATACTATAAGCTTTATTTGGAGGATCACGAAATCGATGTAGAGCTTACCGCCTCCAAAAGGACCGGTTACCATAAGTATACATTTAAGGAAGGAGATGAGCAGTCGGTTGTAATTGATCTTGGATTCGCGATCAACTGGGATAAGCCTACGGAAACCGCTATAAACATCGAAGATGAAAATACTATAAGCGGTTATCGTCACAGCACCGGCTGGGCGAAAAATCAGAAGGTTTTCTTCGTGGCTGAATTTTCAAAACCAATTTCTGAATATACTCTGTTCGGAGATAATGAAGCAAAGGAAGGAGAACAGGTTCAGGGAGCGCGTACTTCAGCCCAATTGTTCTTCGATGAAAAGAATTCCACCGAATTACAGGCGAAAGTGTCCCTGTCTTCGGTGAGCATTGAGAATGTACGCAAAAACCTGGATAGTTCGGATAATTTCGATTTTGAAGAAAAAAGAAAGCAGGCTGAAGCAGAATGGGAAAAAGCACTGGGAGACATTGAGGTGGAAACCCCGGCAGATTCGCTGAAGACCATATTCTATACGGCACTATATCATACCCAGCTTTCGCCGGTCACTTTCAGTGATGTGAACGGGGAATTCAGGAAAGAGAATGACAGTATTGACAAAACTCAGGATTTCGTGGCCTATTCCACGCTTTCGCTTTGGGATACCTTCCGGGCGGAACAGCCTTTATTGACGTTGATCGAACCCAACAGGGTTTCCGATATCATAAGTTCTATGCTGGAATATTACGAGGTGAACAAGAGCCTGCCGGTGTGGACGCTTTACGGGAATGAAACCAATACGATGACGGGTTATCATTCTGTTCCCGTGATCGCCGAGGCCTATTTTAAAGGCATCCGTGATTTTGATGTTGAAAAAGCCTACGAGGCGATGAAGACCACGATGATGCAGGATGCCCGAAGCCTGAAGGAACTCAGGGAATATGGCTATATTCCTTTTGACCTGGGGAACGAATCGGTCACTAAAACATTGGAATACGCTTACAACGACTGGTGTGTGGCACAAATGGCCAAAGCACTGGATAAGCAGGAGGATTACCGGTATTTTTCCAAAAGAGCCGAATCCTATAAAAAGCTTTTTGATCCCGAAACAGGCTTTATGCGCGGAAAGTCTTCCAAAGGAGAATGGCATACACCTTTCGATCCAAAACACTCCCAACATCGTGTGAATACAGATTATACCGAGGGTAACGCCTGGCAACACAGCTGGTTCGTGTTGCATCAGCCGGAGGGCTTAATTCAGCTGCACGGTGGCGCGGAGCCTTTTACCGAAAAACTGGAACAGCTTTTTAACGAAAGTTCAGAGATCACGGGAGAGCATACTTCCGCAGATATCTCAGGATTGATCGGGCAGTACGCTCACGGGAATGAGCCAAGCCATCATATTGCCTACCTTTTCAATAAGGCGGGGAAGCCGTGGAGGACACAATACTGGGTGAGGGAAATTCTGAAAACACAGTACAACACCACGCCCGATGGCTTAAGCGGAAATGAGGATGCAGGGCAAATGTCTGCCTGGTATGTTTTCAGTTCGATGGGGCTTTATCCTTTCAATCCGGCTTCAGCAGAATATGAGATCGGGAGCCCGGTTTTTGAAAGATCGAGACTGAATTTACCGAATGGAAAGACCTTCGGGATCATCGCCGAAAATGTTTCAGAAGAAAATATTTACATACAGTCTGCAACCTTGAACGGAAAGAAATTCGATCGCACTTCAATTTCCCATCAGGAGATTCTTGAAGGCGGGAAGCTGAAATTTGTGATGGGACCGGAGCCGAACAAGAACTGGGGAACCACTAAAAAGCAGGCAGATTAATGGCGTTAACCGATGTACTCATAATCGCCCTGTACCTTATTCTTACGCTCTCCATCGGGATCTGGGTTTCCAAAAAGGCCTCGAAAGGCCTGGATTCCTACTTCCTTGGGGGGAAAAGCATCAATTGGTATTACCTGGGGCTCAGCAACGGCTCGGGAATGTTCGATGTTTCCGGGACGGCCTGGATGGTCGGGATCCTGTTTCTCTACGGGGTGAAAAGTTTTATGTTTATGTGGATGTGGCCCATCTGGAACCAGATCTTCGTGATGATGTTCCTGGCGATCTGGATCAGGAGGTCGGGAGTGATGACGGGTTCTGAATGGATACTTACCAGGTTTGGGGACGACAGGCCGGGAAGGGCCTCTCATCTTATCGTGGCAATTTTTGCCGTGATCGCTTCCATAGGATTCATCGCCTACTTCTTTGAAGGCGTAGGGAAATTTATGACGGTCATCCTGCCGTGGGACCTTAGCCTGAGCCTTCTGGACAGCCTGCTGCTCACTTCGGAACAAAGCTACGCCCTGCTCATCATCTTTTTCACCACTATCTACACCATTAAGGGCGGAATGTTCTCGGTGGTGACCACCGAAGTTTTGCAATACGGGATTATGGTCTTGGCGGGCCTGCTGGTAGCCGGATATACATTCATAGAATTTACCGATGCCCAGGTGAACAGCCTCATCCCTTCGGAATGGAAGAATATTTTTTTCGGAAATGAGCTGAAAGTATTCTGGGATGGTAAAAAAGAACCTTTCAATGCACTTATAGATTCTCAGGGCTATAAGATGTTCGGCGCCTTTATAGGGATGACCCTGTTCAAAGGTTTCTTTGCAAGCATCGCCGGCCCCACCCCAAGTTACGATATGCAGCGCATCCTTTCTACCCGAACGGTGAGAGATGCAGCCTATATGAGCGGATTCACCAACCTGGTCCTGTTCATTCCGCGTTATCTTCTTATTGCCGCGATCGTGTTGATCGGACTGGTTTATGTGGCTCCGGAAATGGTCGCTTCGGGTAGTGTGACAGGAAACGACCTTGAAGTTATTTTGCCCAAAGTGATCAATAACCACGTCCCTGTTGGAGTGAAAGGTTTATTGCTGGCCGGTTTGCTGGCGGCTTTTATGTCCACTTTTTCGGCCTTTGTGAATGCGGGGCCTGCCTATATCGTGAACGATATCTATAAGAAATATTTCAAGCCTTCAGGCTCAGACAGGCATTATGTAAAAGCCAGTCATCTTGCCTCCTTTATAGTGGTGGCCCTAGGAGTGGTAATGGGCTTTTTCGCCGATTCCATCAATTCCATAACCCTTTGGATCACCAGCGCACTATATGGAGGTTATGTTGCCGCGAACTTCCTGAAATGGGTCTGGTGGCGTTTTAACGGCTGGGGTTATTTCTGGGGAATGTTATCAGGACTAATCATCGCCACCATTCAGTTTATGCTGGATCAGAATAAAGGCAGTTTTGTGCCGGATTCCTTCTTATATGAAGTCTCGCATATCCCGGCCATCTATCTGTTCCCGGCGATCTTCCTTTTCTCCCTGGCAGGCTCATTCCTGGGAACCTATCTTACTCCGCCCACAAATATGAGGACCCTGAAAAGCTTCTATAAAAACGTTCGGCCCTGGGGCCTCTGGAAACCTGTGCTGAAAGAGCTTCAGAAGGAAGAAGGGGAGATCGAAAAGAATAAAGATTTCGGCATAGATATGTTAAATTGCCTCGTGGGGATAATTTGGCAGTCCAGTATGATCCTGCTGCCAATATTCCTCGTGGTACGGGATTACCCGAAAGCAGGAATTTCACTGCTTGTTTTCGGGATAAGCTCATTAATTTTAAAATTCACCTGGTTAGATAAAGTAAAGAATTATGCAAACTAAGATGCAGAATATACCCTGGCAGGAAAGGCCTGAGAATTCGAAAGAGGTAATGTGGCGTTACAGCAGGAACCCTATTATAGATCGCTATGCTATCCCTACTTCCAACAGCATTTTCAACTCAGCAGTAGTACCTTTTGAAGATGGTTATGCCGGAGTTTTCAGGTGCGATAACAAAGCCGTGCAAATGAACATTTTTGCCGGATTCAGCAAGGACGGTATCAATTGGGAAATTGAACACGAGCCGATAGACTTTCAGGCAGGGAACACCGAAATGATAGAATCTGATTATAAATATGATCCGCGGGTGGTTTTTATTGAAGACCGTTACTGGATCACCTGGTGCAACGGCTATCACGGCCCTACCATCGGAATTGGATATACCTTCGATTTTAAGGAATTCTATCAGTGTGAGAACGCCTTTCTTCCTTTTAACCGGAACGGGGTTTTGTTCCCGAAAAAGATAAACGGGAAGTATGCAATGCTTAGCCGCCCCAGTGATAACGGGCACACCGCTTTCGGTGATATTTACATCAGTTACAGCCCCGATATGAAATATTGGGGAGAACACCGCTGTGTGATGAAGGTGGCGCCTTTCGAGAAAAGTGCCTGGCAGTGTACCAAGATAGGAGCGGGCCCCGTTCCAATTCTTACAGATGAGGGATGGTTACTGTTTTATCACGGCGTAATAAATACCTGCAACGGATTCCGCTATTCGGTTGGGGCTGCAATTCTTGATGAAAACGAGCCAGAGAAAGTGAAATATCGTTCCCAGCCTTATTTGCTGGCCCCGGCCGAGCTTTACGAGCTTACGGGAGACGTTCCGAACGTGCTTTTCCCCTGCGCGGCCCTGCATTTAGAAGAGGAAGATAAGCTGGCGCTCTATTATGGCGCAGCCGATACGGTGACTTCGGTAGCCTTCGGAAAATTAAGTGAGATCATAGATTTCGTTAAAAATAACAGCCTTTAAAAATGAAGAATATTAACCGGATAAAACTGGCATTTCTGGCAGGGATTCTCAGCCTTGGGCTTTCCGCCCAGGAAAAGCATCCAAGATCCTATATTGCACACAAGACTTCAGAGAAAATAGAGATTGACGGGCTGGCCGATGAAGCTGACTGGCAAAAGTCTGCCTGGAGCGAGGATTTCATCGATATTGAAGGTGAAAAAACGCCGAAGTATAAGACCCATATGAAGATGCTCTGGGATGAGGGTTATTTGTATTTCTATGCGAAAATGGAGGAACCGCATATCTGGGCAACCCTGAAGCAACGGGATACGGTTATCTTCTATAATAACGATTTCGAGATCTTTATAGACCCCGACGGCGACACCCATAATTATATGGAATTCGAGATGAACGTGCTGAATACGGTCTGGGACCTTTTCATCGTGAAACCTTATCGGGAGTCCGCTCCGGTTCTTGACAGCTGGGATATACAGGGACTGAAGTCGGCGGTAAATATTAACGGCACGCTGAACGATCCTGAAGATACGGATAGAAGCTGGAGCGTGGAGGTGGCCATTCCGTGGGAAGTTTTAAAGGAAGCGAATACGCATAATAAGATCCCTGAAAATGAATTCTGGCGTATCAACTTTTCCCGCGTGAACTGGGATTTTCAGCTTGACGGGAACACCTACTCCAGGAAGAAGGATGAAAATGGCGAATTTCTGCGGGAATATAACTGGGTCTGGTCTCCTCAGGGCGTGATCAATATGCACGAACCCGAGCATTGGGGCTATGTATATTTTTCGCCAGAACAGGCAGGAGCGAAAGATGACTTCAGCATTCCGCAGGATGAAAAGATAAGGTGGTACTTGTATGAGCTCTACCGGAAACAGAAAGCTTATTTTAACAAGAATAAAGGATGGGCTAAGGATCTGGAGGAGCTTCAGAAACAACCAAAAAAGATCGATGGCCAAATTCTGAAGCCGGAACTGGAAAATCATCTTACCGGCTGGAACATTTCGGTTAAAAGTCCGTTCACCGGGAACAAATACCTCATAAAAGAAGACGGTAAATTTTTAAAAATCCAAAATCTGAATAATAATGAAAATTAAACATCTGCTGCTGGGCCTCATAGCCGTAGGATTTACTTCCTGTATGGATAATATGAGCGCCAAAAAGACTGAGGAAAAAGCTGAGGTCGAAGAGAAAAAGGACGATTTTAAATACTGGGTCTGGACCACGGCCAATGCCGAAAGAGCTGATTCCTCCTATACCGCTGAATTTAAAAGGTACAGTGAGAATGGAATTGACGCTGTGCTGATCAATACAGGAACCGATCCTGACCTGCTTTCAAGGTTAACGCCAATCGCAAAGGAAGAAGGCCTGGAAGTTCACGCCTGGATTATGGCAATGAACCGCCCGGGAGATTCTGTTGCGCTTAAGCATCCAGACTGGTATGCAGTGAGCCGTGACGGGAAATCCACTCACGATACCCGGCCATACGTGGATTATTACCAGTGGATGTGCCCAACCCGTGAGGAGTCCACGAATCACGTGCTAGGCCTGGTGGAAGGTCTTGCTAAAGTTGAAGGCGTGGCAAGCGTGCACCTGGACTACATCAGGTTGCCCGATGTCTTTTTGCCTGTTGGCTTGTTACCAAAATATGATCTTGAGCAGGAAGAGGAGCTACCGCAATTTGACTTCTGTTACTGCGATGTTTGTGTAGCCGAATTTGAGAAAATGCATCATAAGAATCCGCGCGAGATGGAGAACCCTGCCATTGATATGGAGTGGAAGCAATTCCGTTTAAATAAGATCAAGGCTGTGGTAGACAGGTCCTATAAGATCGCCCACGAGAACGGGAAGGAACTTACGGCGGCCGTATTTCCTTATCCTGAAATGGCCGATCATATGGTGCGCCAGCGTTGGGATAAATGGGATATAGACGAAGTCCTGCCGATGATCTACCATAACTTTTATAACGAGGAAGTGGACTGGATTGGTTTTGCCACCCGCCAGGGGGTTCAGGATCTTGCCGCTAAAGATGTGAAACTGAACACCGGGGTTTTTGTTCCTGAGCTTAGCCCGGAAGAAATTAAGGAAGCCGTAAAACTGGCTAAGGAAAACGGGGCAACCGGGATCTCTTTCTTTGACGGGAATGCCCTTACTCCTGAGAAATTACAGGCTGTAAAAGAGTCGAAAACGGAATAAATGAAGAAGCTAGGTTTGTATTTGATTATCCTGTTCACCCTTCCGGCTTTTGCCCAACAGCAACAGCTAACGGAATTCGTGAACCCTTTTATCGGGACCGATGGCCCGGGAAATACTTATCCCGGTGCCACCGTTCCTTACGGGATGGTCCAGTTGAGTCCCGATATAGGGATTCCCGGATGGGATCGCATCGCGGGTTATTTTTACCAGGATTCCATCATCAGCGGATTTTCGCATATGCACCTTTCGGGGACCGGCGCGGGAGACCTGTATGATATCCTTGTGATGCCCACCAATAGCAGGTTCAGTAAAAGGATAAAGGAGAACAACTACAAGCCGTTTTCAACATTCGACCATTCTTCGGAAAATGCCTCTCCCGGCTATTATTCGGTTTTACTGAAGGACTATGGAATCAAGGCCGAGCTTACGGCCACCAAAAGGACCGGGGTTCATCGCTATACCTTTCCGGAAGATGAAAATTCAAAGATCAATATAGACCTAGGGTATTCCCTGAACTGGGACCGGCCTACAGAAACTTATCTTAATGTAATTGATAGTGTCACGATTGAAGGTTACCGGAAATCATCCGGCTGGGCGAAAGATCAACGGGTTTATTTCGTGATGAAACTGTCGAAGCCTTTTGAAGATTATAAGCTTTATAAGAACGACAGCCTTACGAAAAATCCTGTTGAAGCTGTCAGTACGAAACTTGTCCTGAACTTTTCAACTTCTGAAGGGGAGCAGGTCGTGCTAAAAACCGGTTTTTCCACCGCCAATCTTGACGGGGCCTATGCCTCCCTCAAAACCGAAACCCCGCATTTCGATTTTGACCGGTACAGAATGCGGGCTGACAAAACCTGGGAAAGGGAGCTTCAAAAGATCAGGATCGAAACCGAAGATAAAGACCAAAGATCGGTTTTTTATACGATGATGTATCAGTCGATGCTGGCACCTACCTTGCTCAGCGATCCTAACGGGAACTACAAGGGAGCTAATGGGAAGGTAATGCAGGCCGAAGGCTTCGAGCGTTATGACACCTTTTCCCTCTGGGACACCTTCAGGGCAGCGCACCCGCTTTATACCATCATTCAGCCCGAGAGAACACCTGATTTTGTCGAATCTCTGCTGGCTCATTATAAGGAAACCGGATTGCTGCCGGTATGGTCGATGCAGGGCAATGAAACCAATATGATGCTGGGATACCACGCCGTTCCGGTGGTGGTTGATGCTTATTTTAAAGGTTTCGAGTTTGACGCCGGTCTGGCTTATGAAGCCTGTAAGGCCAGCGCGATGGCCAATGACCGGAAAATAGATGTTTACCGTGAATTGGGTTATGTGCCGGCCGGGGACGAAAATGAAGACTGGAGTGTTTCCAAGACCCTCGAGTATGCCTATGATGACTGGTGTGTGGCGATGTTCGCGAAAGACCTGGGGAAAGAAGAAGATTACCGGTATTTCCTGGAACGTTCAGAGAACTGGAAGAATCTTTACGATGAAAAAAGCGGTTTCTTCCGCCCTAAGCGAAAGGACGGAGAATTCGTAGAAGACTTTATTCCGAAAGAATACACGAAATACTTCAGTGAAAGTAATGCCTGGCAGTATTTCTGGTTCGTGCCTCAGGACATTCCGGGGCTTATAAAGAAAACCGGGGGCGAGGAAAGATTTGAGCAAAAGCTGGACTCGATGTTTAGCTTTCATCCTGAAGCCGGTGATAAACTGCCTATTTTCAGTACGGGAATGATCGGCCAATATGCCCACGGAAATGAACCGAGCCATCACGTGGCCTATCTTTATAATTATACAGATAGACCTTCGGAAGCTCAAAGCCTGGTCAGGGAGATCCTGACCACCCAGTATAGGAACGAGCCGGCGGGCCACTGCGGGAACGAGGACTGCGGGCAGATGTCTTCCTGGTATATCTTCAGTTCGCTTGGTTTTTACCCGGTGAACCCGGCTCATGGAACTTATCTGCTGGGAGCGCCTCTATTTAAAAGCGCAGAGATCAGCCTGCCTGGCGGGAAGAAATTCGTCATCAGGGCGGAAGGTCTTAGCGAGGACAATATATATGTGAAGAGGGTTCGGCTTAACGGGAAAAGACTGGAAAGAGCTTTTATTACTCACGATGAAATAACTGGCGGCGGGGAGCTGATCTTTGAAATGACCGATGAACCTGTCGACAGGAAACTACAAACTCCCGAACCTGATAAAATCTACTGATTATGAAATTAGCCCAGGCTCTGCTTTGTTTTGGAATTGTCCTTTTTTCGGCCTGTTCGGGAAAAGCCCAAAAGAATTTTTCAAAAGAGGAAATCGTTCTGATCCCCGAACCTAAAGAAATGAAGCTAGAAAAAGGAAATTTCAGGTTCACTGAAACAACCCGGTTTGTGGTGGAAAATGAGCGCCAAAAGGAAATTGCCGGGTTGCTGAATTCAAAATTCAAGTCGGCTGCGGGCTGGGAAATGGAGGTTTCCGAAGAAGTTCCGGAAAGTAACTTTATTCAGTTTACGGCGAATACGAATATTGAAAAAGAAGCTTATCGCCTTCGGGTTGACGGTGAAAAGGTCCTGCTTGAAGCTGCTTCGGCTTCAGGCTTTATCTATGGACTTGAAAGCATCCGGCAACTGCTCCCAAAGGAAATTGAAAGTGAAGGCAAAGCCGGAAATACGGAATGGCTGATTCCGCAAATTCAGATCAATGATGCGCCCAGGTATGAGTGGCGCGGACTGATGCTGGATGTTTCCAGGCATTTTTTCGAAAAGGAATATGTGCTGAAGGTGATAGACAGGCTTGCATTTTTAAAGATGAACAACCTTCACTTGCACCTTGTGGATGACCAGGGCTGGAGGATAGAGATCAAAGAATACCCGAAACTTACGGAAGTTGGTGCCTTTAGGGTAGATCAGGAAGACAAAGCCTGGAACTCCCGGCCTGTGCCGGAAAAAGGGGAAAAGGCTACCTATGGTGGTTTCTACACCCAGGAAGAGATTAAAGAGATCGTGGGCTATGCCCACAAGCGAGGAGTGAACGTGGTGCCGGAGATCGAAATGCCTGCACACGTGATGAGCGCGATTGCGGCTTATCCCGAACTTTCCTGCAATGAAAGCGAAATTATGGTCCCTTCAGGCGGGGTTTGGCCTATCACGGAGATTTACTGCCCGGGAAAGGAATCAACTTTTGAATTTCTGGAAAATATACTCCTGGAAGTGATGGAATTATTCCCTTCAAAATATATTCACGTAGGCGGGGATGAGGCTACCAGGACCAACTGGGAAAGCTGCCCCGATTGTCAGCGCCGAATAAAAGAAGAAGACCTTGCCGGAACCGATGAACTTCAGAGCTATTTTATGAAGCGAATAGAGAAATTCCTGAATGAAAATGGCAGAACTTTAATAGGCTGGGATGAAATTTTAGAAGGCGGGTTGCCGGAAGAAGCTGCCGTTATGAGCTGGCGCGGGATCAAAGGAGGCTGGGAGGCTTCCAAAGAAGGCCACGATGTGGTGATGAGTCCCGGCAGCCACGTTTATTTTGACCATTATCAGGGAAGTCCCGATTCGGAACCCAAGGCATTTGGGGGTTACACTCCTTTGAGCAAGGTATATCAGTTCGATCCTGTGGTGGATTCAATGTCGGTTGCACAGAAGGAGCATATATTGGGCGGGCAGGCGAATCTGTGGTCAGAATATATTCCCACCAATGCTCATTCTGAATATATGATGTTCCCGAGGCTGGTCGCTTTATCTGAAGTTTTATGGAGCCCCGATGAGAAACTTGACTGGAGGGATTTTTCAGGAAGAATTCAGCAAATGTTCCCGAGACTGGAACTTATGGATATTAATTATGCCACCAGCGCCTACAATGTAACTGCTGAAGCTGAAACTGACCTGGAGAAAAAAAAACTTAGGTTAAAGCTGAAGACGGAATTTCCCGATTCAGAAATAAAATATGCCCTGGGAGATGAGAAGCTCACGCCTTCTTCCAAAACCTACACAGAGCCGATACTGCTGAAGAAGTCGGCAGGGCTGAAAGCCGCGGTTTTTGAAGACGGAAATATCAAGGGGGATACCCTGCTGAAGGATTTCAGATTCCATAAAGCGGTGGCCAAAAAGACCAAATTTAAGCCGGGGTATGACCACCGCTATACCGGCCAGGGGAAGAGCACTTTGGTAAATGTGCTTCGTGGTACCCGGAATTTCCACGACGGGCAATGGCTTGGCTGGCTTGGGGAAGATGTGGAAACTGAAATTGACCTCGGAGAACTTTCAGAAATTAAAAGCATAAAGCTTGGCGCGATGGAAAATCAGGGCTCCGGAATCTATTACCCAGTTAAGATCACTGCCTTCATTTCAAAAGGCGGAAAGGAATTCAGTCAGATTGGTGAAATTAAGAGAGCCTTTAAAAATAACGGGAATGCCGACCTGAAGGATTTTGAGATCAAAACCGAACCGGTGGAAGCCCGGTACATAAAACTAAAAGTAGAAACCTATAAAGGACTGCCCGGGAATGGAAAAGTCTGGCTGTTCCTTGATGAAATAATTGTAGAGTAATATTCTTTACAAGGATTTTACGAACTGAATTAAACTTGAAAAGATGAAATTAAGCTTCAAATCTATTTTTTGTATCTGCCTTGTTCTATGGGTTAAGCCTGGACTATTCGCTCAGGACAAGGAGCCCTCTTATGTGGATTATGTGAATACCTTGATGGGAACCGATTCGGAATATGAGCTTTCTCACGGAAATACCTACCCGGCGGTGGCAATGCCCTGGGGGATGAATTTCTGGACGCCCCAAACCAATAAGATGGGTGACGGCTGGGGATATAAGTATGACGACCATAAGATTCGTGGAATCAAGCAGACCCATCAGCCGAGTCCCTGGATTAATGATTACGCGGCTTTTTCACTGATGGCGGTTACCGGTGAGCTGAAATTCAATGAAGAAGAGCGTGCTTCCTGGTTTTCTCACAAAGCCGAAACGGCAAAGCCTCATTATTACAGCGTTTATCTTGCTGATTATGATGTTGAGGTGGAGGTTGCTCCAACCGAACGGGCTTCAATTTTCAGATTCACTTTTCCGAAATCCGACAGTTCCTATATCCTGCTGGATGCCTTTTTCAAAGGTTCTATGGTGAAAATACTTCCTGAAGAGCGTAAGATCATTGGCTATGCCAGGAATAACAGCGGCGGGGTGCCCGATAATTTCCATAATTATTTCGTGGCCGAATTCGATAAGGATTTCGAGATCACCCATACCTGGGAAGACAACTGGAAGCTGAATAAGAATTCCACCGAAGCTGAAGCGGAACACGTAGGTGCGATCATTGGTTTTAAGACCGAAAAGGATGAAGAGGTGAATGTGAAAGTGGCCTCCTCTTTTATTAGCCCGGAACAGGCACAACTGAACCTGGGAAGGGAAATTGGAGACAGAAGCTTTGAAGAAATAAAAAGTAAAGCAAAGAACGCCTGGAATTCAGAATTAGGACGAATTAAGGTTGAAGGAAAAAACACAGATCATATCGAGACCTTTTATTCCAGCCTTTACCGTGTGCTGTTGTTTCCGCGGAAATTCTACGAGATAAATGAGGAAGATGAAATTGTTCATTACAGCCCGTATAACGGGGAAGTTTTGCCTGGATATATGTTTACCGACAACGGTTTCTGGGATACCTTCAGGGCGGTGTTCCCGTTCTTTAATCTTATGTATCCCGAGATGAACAAGCAGATTATGGAAGGTCTCGCCAATACCTACAAGGAGTCGGGCTGGCTTCCCGAATGGGCAAGCCCGGGACACAGGAACAGTATGATAGGTTCCAATTCGGCTCCCATAGTCGTCGATGCTTTTCTGAAAGGGAATATGTATGAAAAGGATGTGGATGTACTTTTTGAAGCGGTATTGAAAAACGCCAATGTCGAGGAGGGTCGTCCCGAAAGTTCGGTAGGCCGTGAAGGAATTGACTATTACAATGAGATGGGTTATGTGCCTTATGATGTGGATATTAACGAGAATGCAGCCCGAACCCTGGAATATGCCTATGCAGACTGGGCCATCGCTAAAATAGCCGATAAACTCGGAAAGAAAAAGGTAGCTAAGCGTTTCTATAAGCAAGCAGAGAATTACAAAAAGCTGTTCGATCCTTCAACCAATTTGATGAGAGGTAAAAATGAGGACGGAAGTTTTCAGAAGCCTTTCGATCCGCTAAAGTGGGGAGATGCCTTTACCGAAGGCAATAGCCTGCATTACACCTGGAGCGTTTTTCAGGATGTCAATGGCTTGATGGATCTGATGGGAGGCCGAGAAGAATTCACCAAAATGCTGGACACGGTCTTTACAATGCCTCCCGATTTTGACGATTCTTATTACGGTTTCACCATTCACGAAATTCGTGAAATGCAGATCGTGAATATGGGGAACTATGCTCACGGGAATCAGCCTATTCAGCATATGATCTACCTGTATGACTATGCGGGTGAGCCCTGGAAAGCCCAGAAAAGAATCAGGGAAGTTCTTACGAAATTATATTCTGCTACGCCTGATGGGTATAGTGGCGATGAGGATAACGGGCAAACTTCGGCCTGGTATGTCTTCAGTTCGCTTGGGTTTTACCCGGTGACCCCGGGAACCGATCAGTATGTAATTGGCAGCCCATTGTTCGACAGGGCAGTACTTCAGCTGCAGAACGGAAATGAGTTTGAGGTCATTGCCGAAGATAATTCCGAAGAGAACTTTTATATAGAATCGGTTTCTCTTGACGGAAAAGACTGGAACAAGACCTACCTGAAATACGGAGATATTATGGACGGAGGTACACTGAAGTTTGAAATGAGCGATGAGCCCAATAAGGAATGGGCAAGTGATAAAGATGCAGTGCCCTATTCCCTGAGTCTGGAAAGTGATAAAAATTAAGAGTACATAAAAATGAAGAATTTCAGCCTAAGCCTGCTCGCCATTCTTTTTACCGGGATACTGTTCGGGCAGAACGAGCCGGTGGATTATGTGAATCCTTTTATAGGGACTTCAAATTACGGAGCTACCAATCCCGGGGCCATTGCTCCCCGTGGAATGGCCAGTGTGAGCCCGTTCAACGTGGCGGGAAAACCAGACCTGAATCCCCTGGAAAAGGATAGTCAGTGGCTTTCCAATCCCTATGTATATGAAAATAAATTCCTTACCGGTTTTTCTCACGTGAACCTTAGCGGGGTGGGCTGCCCCGATCTTGGAGTTATCCTCACGATGCCGACCACCGGGGAGCTGAAAACAGATCATTTGGAATACGGGACTACCTATAGCGAGGAAGAGGCAAAGGCCGGCTATTATTCTGCTAAATTGGATAAGTATGAGGTAAGGGCTGAAGTCACTGCTTCTACAAGAGTGGGGGTGAGCCGGTATTCCTTTCCTGCAGGGAAGGCAAATATTCTGCTGAATCTCGGCCTCGGGCTAACCAACGAGCAGGGCGGAATGCTAAAGATCAATTCGGCTACGGAAGTGGAAGGCTTCAGAATGGTCGGTGCTTTCTGTTATAACAGTCCCGAGCAGGCTTACCCGGTGTATTTTGTAGCGAAATTGTCGAAACCTGCCGATAACTTTGGAGTGTGGAAGACTCCTTATAAATATAAAGGAGAGGAATCCCAGTGGATGGGTTATAACGGGAAGACCAGGCTCAAGGAAGGGTTTAAACGGGAAGTGGTAGGAGACAGTATCGGAGCTTACTTCAGTTATGATCTTAAAAAAGCTTCGGAAGTGGAGGTGAAAATTGGAGTTTCCTATGTAAGTATAGAGAATGCCCGTGAGAATCTTGAAAAGGAAACTTCAGAAAAGAATTTTGAAGATATCTATGAAGAGACAAAGGCCGCCTGGAATGAAAAACTGAAAAGAATAGAGGTTGAAGGTGGCACTGAAGGTGATAAAAGCATCTTTTACACGGCTCTTTATCATACCCAGATCCACCCAAATATCCTGAACGATGTAAACGGGGAGTACCCGGAGATCTCTACCGGTGAGACCGGAAAGACCAAAGGAACAAGGTATACCGTCTTTTCACTCTGGGATACCTACAGGAATTATCATCAGCTGATGAGCTTGGTATATCCGGAAGAGCAGTTGCAAATGATCAATTCTATGCTGGAGATGTATGATGAGAACGGCTGGCTGCCAAAATGGGAACTGAACTCCACGGAAACTTTTACGATGGTTGGAGACCCGGCTTCGGTGGTGATAGCAGACACCTATTTAAGGGGACTTACCAATTTTGATGTGGAGAAAGCTTATGAGGCAATGAAGAAAAGCGCCACTCAAATAATAGATAATCCGCTTAGACCGGGACTTCAGGAATATCTTGAAAAAGGTTACCTGAGTGTGGATGGGGGAACAGCAGGCCCGGTCTCTACAACTTTGGAATATAATATTTCAGATTATGCGATCTCTCGATTGGCAGGTGAACTTGGTAAAACCGGGGATAATAAAAAATTTTATAAAAGATCGCTTTCCTATAAAAAGCTTTATAATCCGGAAACCGGATTTCTTCAGCCTAAGAATAGTGACGGCGATTGGTATGAGCCTTTCGATCCCTTAGCCGGAGCCAATTTCACCAAAAATGTAGGTTATATAGAAGGCAATGCCTGGCAGTATTTGTTTATGGTGCCGCACCACATCGAAGGAATGATAAAATTAACGGGAGGTCCGGCTCAATTTGAGCATAAACTCGATGAGCTTTTTGAAAAGGACCAGTTCGATATGGCCAATGAGCCTGATATTGCTTATCCCTATCTGTACAATTATATAGAAGGCAGCGAATGGAAAGCTGGAGAAAGGGTTACTGCACTTATAGATGAATATTATAAGAACTCCCCGGACGGACTTCCGGGGAATGATGATACCGGAACTATGAGTGCCTGGCTGGTCTACTCTATGATGGGCTTCTACCCAATAACTCCTGCAGAACCGGTTTATACTTTTATTCCTCCACAGTTTTCTAAGGTAACCATCCATCTGGATAAAAATATCTATAGGAAAGATAAGCTGATTATTGAGACCCATCCTGATTTGGAGGGTACAAAAATTGACGAAATCAGAATTGATGGGAAAAGACATCCCGGCTTCTTTTTAAATCATAAAACTTTCCTAAATGCTAATTCTATTTATTTAGAGTTAAAAAAATAAATAATTAAAAAATTTATTTAAGTTCTAAAAGTTCTTATTATTTTAGCTAAAACGTTTTCGAGAGGATTCGTTGTTTAGCTATTAGAAAATGTTATCGGTCGAAAATTTTTCGATTTGATTAACATTGTTCTAACATTTAGTTAAATTTTTATGTTTCAACCATTAAAATTGTGTGGTCGCACACGAAATTCTAACCAAAAATTGAAAAAACGTATGGGCAAAAAATTATTTTTCCTGTCGGTTTTAATGTTTTTTTCATTTAGTCAAAGCATTATTGCCCAGGAACGAACCGTAACGGGAACCATTACTGATGGAGAGAACGGCATTCCCTTGCCGGGTGTTACCGTTCTTGAAAAAGGAACAAATAATGGAGTAGCTTCCGATTTTGACGGGAATTACTCTATTAGCGTATCTGAGGATGCAGTTCTTGTATTTTCTATGATAGGATACGGAAAACAGGAAATTGAAGTGGAAGGCAGAAACACGGTAGATGTAGTGATGTCTGTTGATGCTGAAGCTCTTGATGAAGTAGTAGTTACTTCTTTAGGGCTTACCAGAGAGAAAAAATCTCTTGGTTATGCGGTAACAGAACTTGAATCTGATGAGATCAACACCGTAAAAGACTATAACGTAGCCAGCTCACTTGTTGGTAAGGTTGCCGGTCTTGTGGTAAATCAATCAAGCGGGGTTGGATCGGGATCGAGAATTACCATTCGTGGTAACAACTCGCTTACCGGAAACAACCAGGCTTTAATTGTAGTAGATGGTATCCCAATCGACGCTTCGGGTAGCGAATCTGGTGGTAGTATCTACAACAGTACCGTTACAGGTGGTGGTATTACAGATATCAACCCTTCAGATATCGAATCGGTGTCTGTATTGAAAGGGCCTAACGCTGCTGCACTTTACGGATCCCGAGCTGCAAGTGGGGTTATTTTGATCACTACTAAAAAAGGAACAAAAGGAAAGGGACTTGGAGTTTCTATTAACTCTAACATTTCTGTTGAAGAAACTATGTTCCTTCCTGATTTTCAGAATGAATACGGGCAGGGAATCAACGGAGCGCCTTATGCTGACCTTACTAACTTTGGAGGTTCTTCCTGGGGTTCCAGACTTGACGGTTCTCAGCAACTCTATTATACAGGAGAAGAAAGAGCATATACAGCGCAGCCAAATAATGTTGAAGACTTCTTCGATAACGGGGTTAAGAGTATAAACACTGTTTCTATGGACAAAGGAGGGGAAGACTACAGCGTAAGATTCTCTTATACCAATAACAATACAACTTCTGTGATCCCTAACTCTGAGCTTCAAAGCCACAACTTTAACTTAAGAGGGGTTATAGATCTTTCGGATAAATTAAGCCTTGATACCAAGGCTACTTATTTTACTCAGGAACTTAACAATCGTGTGAACCTGGGTACTGAAGGTGTTTTGGCTTTCGTTTACAGAATGCCAAGAAACATCAGAATTGATGACCTTAAAAAGTATAAGCCTTCATTATGGGCAAATCCACAGATGTTCGACGATGAGTATGCGTCTATCAGCTACGCCGGTCAGAACAAAAGTATTGGTAACCCTTACTGGATGCTTAACGAAGATACAAACGATGAGAGAAGAGATCGTTTTCTTGGATTCGCTAAACTTAACTACGAGTTTACCGACTGGCTGTCTGCCTTCGCCAGAGTTGGTGGGGATGTTACCAATAGCAGAACCGATTATATCCAGGACTACGGACACCACTTTTTCTACGACGGGCGTCTTTCTTTGACTACCAGAAAGAATACCGAAATAAATGCTGATTTCTTACTTACTGCAGATAAGGATATTACTGAGAAGTTTAACCTTGTTGCTAACGTAGGTGGAAGTTTATCTAAAAGGACTTTCGAAACTATGAATGTTTCAGGGTCTCAGTTCAGATTGCCTTCAAGATCATTTCTGAACAATACCAATGTACAGTCCAGCAGCCACACGCCGCTTGGAACCAAAAAGATCAACTCTCTTTACGCGTCGTTCAGCTTTTCTTATGACGACTTTATGTACCTTGATCTTACAGGAAGAAACGACTGGTCTTCTACTTTAAGTGAGAACAACCGTTCTTATTTCTATCCTTCTGTGAGTTACTCTTTACTGGTGAACAGATTCCTGGATCCTGATAAGGATGTTTTTGATATGCTTAAATTAAGAGCCAGCTGGGCGCAGGTAGGTAACGATACCGGGGTATACCAGTTATACCAGACATTTAGCGTGCCTCAGGATGGTTACCTTGGACGTACCGTTCTTGAAGGACCAAGTGTAAAACTGAATCCTGACCTGAAGCCTGAAAGCGTAACTTCTACTGAAGTTGGTCTTGAATTCAATATGTTCCAGAACAGAATTTACGGAGACCTTTCGGTATATGATATCTCAACTACAGATATGATCTATAACGTGCCTGTGCCATTTTCTACAGGATACAGCTACTTCAAAGAAAATATCGGGGAAGTACAGAACCGCGGTATCGAATTTATGCTTGGAGGTGTTCCTGTTAGAACTGAAGATTTCAGATGGGATGTTAGCGTGAATTTCTCTAAGAACGAAAACAAGCTGGTAGAGCTTATCGACGGACTTGATTATACCACCCTTAACTCTTTAGGAGGACTTTCTGTAAGAGCTGAAGTTGGAGGTGGTATTGGAGATATGTACGGTACAACCTGGAAAACTAACGAGCAGGGTCAGCGTTTGGTAAATGCCGAAGGTTTTCCATTAGCCTCCTCTGAAAGAGAAAAGCTTGGGAATGCTCAGCCAGACTGGATTGGTGGTCTTACCAACACCTTTACCTATAAGAACTGGAACCTGAGATTCCTTATCGACGGAAGATTTGGTGGAGAGATCTACTCTGCTACTTCATCTTACCTTGATGCTGCCGGTGTTTCTGAAAGAAGCCTTCAGTACCGTGGAGACGGGGTTGTGGTAGACGCCATCAACGAAGAGACCGGAGAGCCTAACACTGTTTCCATTACTGCTCAGCAATACTGGAACAGCTACTCAGGAATAACTTCTAATTATGTTTACGACCAGACTAATGTAAGATTAAGAGAATTTGCCTTAACTTATAGATTGCCTGGAACTGCGATAGAGAAAGTTGGATTAAACTCTGCTTCTATTGGTTTGATAGGACGTAACTTATTCTTCTTTTACAAAGATGCAGAGGATATAGATCCGGATGCTTCTATTGGTACCGGACTTTCCGGCCAGGGTATTTCCCTGAACAACGCACCGACTATTCGTAGTCTTGGGGTAAACGTGAATCTTAAATTTTAATGAAAAGTATTATGAAAGGAATATTGAAAATTTTTAGTGCAACATTGCTGCTGATGGTTTTTTCATTATCGAGTTGTTCAGATTTTGAGGAGATCAATACGAAGCCTGATTCGTTTACTTCAGAAGAAGTAAGTGCAAAATACTTTTTGACAGGTATTCAAATCGAATTGTATGCACCTAACCGTTATCCTTACTGGAGAGCGCAGTTAATTCACGCCGATCGTTTCGCGGGAATGTTCACCTTCGGGTTTAACGGCTGCTGGTGGACCGATGGACTTGCGTACAGCTACAGTGCAGGATATACCGATGCTTCTTACGACTGGATGGCCAGTTATGTAAGTAACCTTAGTGTTTATCAGAACTTCGTGAAAGAAGGAGGAGACCTTCAGAACGAGAAATTCTATGCGCTTGGACTGATTATGGAAGGATTGTACTACCAGATGTATACTGATACTTTTGGAATGGTACCTTACTCTGAAGCTTCTAATCCTGATATTATTACTCCTAAATTTGATTCTCAGGAAGAGATCTATAAAGGAGTTATCGCCAAGCTGGATGAAGCGATGGCGATCATCGGGGATGCTACCAGTACAGGTGAAGGGGTTGAAAATCTAACCGATAATGACCTGTTCTTTAACGGAGACCTTCAGAAGTGGAAAAAGCTTGCCAACACCTTAAAATTAAGAATGGCGCTTAGAGCACAGGGAGCTGCCGGTGCCGATTTTGCCGATGCTGTGATAGCAGAAGCGATGTCTCAACCGCTGCTTAATACCGATGCAGATAACGCGCTTATGCCTAAGGATACTGAGATAGATCAGTTTGGTAATGCCGCTTACGGTGATATCTGGCATAACTTCGGCGGACTTGGATCTAAATGGAAGATTGGTAAGACCGCTGTAGATTACCTTAGAGATAACAATGACCCAAGATTGAGCAAATATGCAGAGCCTATTATCGGCGGGGAAGTGACTTTCACTAAACCGGCTGAAGGTTCAGGAGTAGCTCTTTTTGATAAGTACGTAGATTTTGTACTTGGTGAACTGGATAATGCGGGTGTTGAATACACCAGAACAGATTCCGGAGATCAGGTAATCATAAACGTTTCTGATGAGGAAGAATATTATGTTGGGCAGCCAACGAGACTTAACGGAGATATTTACCCTCACGTAAAGTATGAATTGTTCTCTGCTCCGGCAGACTGGGTGGTGAATCCTAAGAACCAGGGTGAGCCAATATTCCCTGAGGTGGTGATGACTGCTGCTGAAGGTAACTTCCTTCAGGCTGAAGCGATCGTAAAAGGTCTTTCCAGCGGTGATGCTCAGTCTTATTACCAGGAAGGTATCCGTCAGGCAATGAAGATATGGGAAGTAGATGAGGCGGCTATCGAGAACTTTATAGCTACTGAAGATATGGCCCTTCTTGACGGAAGTATGGAAGAGAATCTTGAAAAAATTGCTGTTCAGAGATGGCTTGCAGCCTATACCGATGGCTTTGAGGCCTGGGCAATTGTTCGTGATACAGGATACCCAAAAGAATTAGCCAATGGTGTTTCAGATTACGACATCTATTCAGCCGGAACTCTTAACGGAGAGTATCCTCAGCGAATGAGATATGGTAACCAGGAATACAATACTAACGGAGCTAACCTTGAAGCAGCCCTACAGCAACAAGGACCCGATGAAATGGGAACCGAATTATGGTGGGCTCAAAATTAACAACTTTAAAAGTGTAAGTTTGTTTTCATAAAGTTGATTAATTGAAAAGGAGGGAAATTTTTCCCTCCTTTTTTTATTTCGTGAATATCTGCGGAATGTTATCCATTCGGAAATCCCAGAGCCACGGGAGCAAAAAGTATACAAACAGGCTAAGTAGCAGGATAGAGAGTATGTTCATCCAGATCCCGCTTTTAATCATGTCTGGGATCCTTAGATGTCCTGACCCGAAGACTACTGCGTTGGGCGGAGTTGCTACCGGAAGCATAAAAGCACAGGAGGCGGCCAGGGTGGCGCCAACCAGTAAAAGATATGGATGAAGATTCAAAGCAATGGCCATTGGTGCCAGGATTGGCAGTAGCATAGCCGTAGTTGCCAGATTAGAGGTTACTTCGGTAAGGAAATTTACGGCTGCAATGAGGACCATTACCAAAAGGAAAAGCGGCAGGTTGTCCAGGCTGGTGAGTTGTTGACCTATCCAGTTGGCAAGCCCTGTATCGCCAAAACCTTTGGCCAGAGCCATTCCGCCTCCGAATAGCAGGATGATGCCCCAGGGAATCTTTACCGCTTCTTCCCAGTGCAGGATACGTTCCCCATTTCTGTTTGCGGGAATTATAAACAGACATATACTTGCTGTTATTGCGATAATGGTATCATCAATAAAGGGAAGTATGGGTTGCAGAATAAAAGATCTGGTGATCCAGCAAAAAGCGGTAGCGGCAAACACGATAAGCACCAGCTTCTCCTGTTTGCTTATTTTTCCAAGGTCTTCCAGATGTCGGTGGATCTCTTCACGACCTCCCGGGAACTCCTTGCTCTTAAATTTGAAGGCAAACCTTGTTAGGTATTTCCAGCAAATAAAGAGGAGTAATATGGAGATTGGTACTCCCAGCATCGCCCATTGAGTGAAGCTGATCTCAATTCCATACATCTCTTCAACTATTCCCGCAAGAACAAGGTTTGGAGGGGTCCCTATCAGCGTGCCTATGCCTCCAATAGAGGCACTGTAGGCAATGGCGAGCATTAGCGCTTTTCCGAATAGCCTGTTTTCATTTTCGGCGGTTTCCGGGTTGTTTTTAAGTTGAGAAATTATCGCGGTACCAATAGGGAGCATCATTACCGAAGTTGCGGTATTGGAGATCCACATAGAGAGAAAGGCCGTGGCGATCATAAACCCGAGAATAATGTAACTGATATTAGTGCCTATAAGATTAATAATGGAGAGAGCGATACGCTTATGAAGATTCCACTTTTCAATTGCTATGGCCAGCATAAAACCTCCCAAATAAAGAAATACATAACGGTGGCCAAATGCGGCAGTTGTTTCTTCAATGCTTAAGGCTCCCGTTAAAGGAAAAAGAACTACCGGAAGCAAAGCAGTAACGGCAATAGGAATCACTTCGGTTACCCACCACATTGCCATCCATAAGGTTACGCAAAGTACATTAAAGGCAGGCTCTGACATAGATTCAGGTTTCCCTATTATTTGTAACAGGATAAACATTAAGGGAGCGGCAATAAGGATAAGTCCTTTGGTGGTGCGGTTCATCAGCAATTAGGTTTTTTCCGTCTCAAGATAATTAAAATAATGTGTCTGAATTAATGCTGATTCATTGGAATAAAAATTCCGATATTTAAACTTTAACTAAAACCAAGAATAATGAAACAGCTGGAGATAGAAACGGCCCTTCAGATCTTAAAACCTAAAAAGGAGGTTTTTGAAGCCATTGCAGATCCCGATAAAATGTCTAATTACTTTATTGAAAGGGGTAGTGGGAGAATTGAGGAAGGCAAAGAAATTGAATGGAAATTCCCTGAATTTGATGAAAGCTTCTTTATAAAAGTTCTGGAGGTAAGACCCGGTGAATATATCGCCTACGAATGGGAAGGGGCAAAGGGCAGGATGCTTAAAGTTGAAATAAACCTGGAAGATCTTTCCGGAAACACTCTTGTTAAGATAAAAGAGGGGACTATGGAAAATGATGAAGAGGGGATCAAATGGTATGGGATGAACACCGGCGGCTGGGCTAATTTCCTTGCCAGCCTGAAAGCCTATCTTGAATACGGAATAAACCTTAGAAAAGGAGCCTTCGATTTTATGAAGAAATAGGGGGATGTAGTTTTATCTCAATTCCTGTCATTCTAAACTTGTTTCAGAATCTCTATGGATAATAATATAAAAAAGAAAGCCCGCTTCCTAACAGAAGCGGGCTTGTTTTATTTGCTGTGGCCGGGCCATTACATCATTCCGGGCATACCTCCGCCCATTCCGCCTGGCATTCCACCGCCACCCTTGTCATCTTCAGGGATGTCGATCAATGCACATTCGGTGGTAAGGATCATTCCGGCAACAGAAGCAGCATTTTCAAGGGCTACTCTGGTTACTTTCTTAGGATCTATAATACCGGCTTTCATCATATCTACAAAAGTATCGGTCTTGGCATCATATCCGTAGTCCTTATCGCCTTCAAGCACCTTGTTGATCACTACAGAGCCTTCGCCTCCTGCGTTCTCTACAATGGTTCTTAGCGGAGCTTCAATAGCTCTTGCGATAATCTGGATACCTGTAGCCTCATCGGCATTTTCAGCCTTAAGCGATTCAAGCACTGCTTTTGCACGTACAAGGGCTACACCTCCACCGGCAACGATTCCTTCTTCCACAGCCGCTCTGGTTGCGTGAAGGGCATCATCTACACGGTCTTTCTTCTCTTTCATTTCAACTTCTGAAGCAGCACCTACATAAAGTACAGCAACACCACCGGCTAATTTAGCCAGACGCTCCTGAAGTTTTTCCTTATCGTAATCTGAAGTGGTAGACTCGATCTGAGCTTTGATCTGGTTCACCCTGTTTTCGATGGTCGCGTTATCTCCTGCACCGTTAACGATAGTAGTGTTATCCTTATCTATAGCTACTTTCTCTGCAGTACCTAACTGGTCGATGGTCGCGTTCTCAAGAGTGAATCCTCTTTCTTCAGAGATTACGGTACCACCGGTAAGGATAGCGATGTCTTCAAGCATTGCTTTTCTGCGGTCACCGAATCCTGGAGCTTTAACGGCAGCGATCTTAAGAGATCCGCGAAGTTTGTTCACTACAAGAGTGGCAAGTGCTTCCCCGTCTACATCTTCAGCGATGATCAATAATGGTTTTCCAGACTGAGCTACAGGCTCAAGAATAGGAAGAAGGTCCTTCATTGAAGAGATCTTCTTATCGAATAACAGGATATAAGGATCTTCAAGATTAGCGGTCATTTTCTCGCTGTTGGTCACGAAATAAGGAGAAAGGTAACCTCTGTCAAACTGCATACCTTCAACAACATCTACGTGAGTCTCGGTACCTTTAGCTTCTTCTACGGTAATAACTCCTTCTTTTCCAACTTTTCCGAATGCTTCGGCAATAAGTTCACCAATGTGTTCGTCGTTGTTGGCAGAAATTGAAGCTACCTGCTTGATCTTTTCAGAAGAGTCTCCAACTTCTTTGGTTTGCTTGGCAAGGTCTCCGGTTAATGCAGCAACTGCCTTGTCGATACCTCTCTTAAGGTCCATAGGGTTAGCACCGGCAGCAACGTTCTTAAGACCTTCTTTTACCACGGCCTGGGCAAGAACTGTTGCGGTAGTGGTACCATCACCGGCAAGATCGTTGGTTTTAGAAGCAACTTCCTTCACCATTTGAGCTCCCATATTCTCTATTGGGTCTTCAAGCTCGATCTCTTTAGCTACGGTCACACCATCTTTAGTTACGGTTGGCGCACCAAAAGATTTGCTGATGATCACGTTACGCCCTTTTGGGCCTAAGGTTACTTTTACTGCGTTAGCCAATGCATCTACACCGCGCTTAATACCGTCGCGTGCTTCGATGTCAAATTTTATATCTTTTGCCATTGTATTAATAATTTTAGTTGTCCCGAATCTGGTTCAGGAGCGGTTAGTTAATCAAAAATATTGTAAGTAAGGAATATTGGTTATTTATACTATTGCAAGTATATCATCCTCTCTCATAATCAGGTAATCTGTTCCTTCAAGTTTTAGCTCGGTACCGGCATATTTACCATAAAGAACCATATCACCAACCTTTACAGTCATCTCGTGGTCTTTGGTTCCTTTTCCTACCGCTACAACTTTACCTCTTTGTGGCTTCTCTTTAGCAGTTTCGGGAATGTAGATCCCTGAAGCAGTCTTGTTTTCGGCTGCAGCCGGCTCGATAAGAACCCTGTCTGAGAGTGGTTTAATGTTTAGTCCCATTTTTAATAATTTATTTTAGGTTAATTAATTTTTTAAAAGCTGGTATTGGATATTTCTAAAATTATGCCAGTAGGGAATTACTGCCAATTACAAACAAAAAATGCCAGCTTGTCATAAGCTGGCATTTTGTAATGAGTTATTTTAGCTAATCTACTGTCCGTTGTCAGTTTGTGGCTGCTCTTGTTGTGTAGCAGGAGTTCCTGCTTCAGGAATAGCGTTTTCAATGGCATCTTCCCCTTCAAAAACCTTAGATTCGCTTACAGATCTGGTGTTCATAATCGTTACATTAGAAAGCAGGATAAGAACCAATAGCAAGGTCGCCAATGTCCAGGTACTTTTATCTAAAAAGTCTGTAGTTTTCTTTACACCACCCATTTGCTGTCCGCTGCCACCAAATGAAGATGATAATCCGCCTCCTTTAGGATTCTGTACCATTATAACTACCACCAACAAAAACGCGACGATAACTATTAAAGCTAAAAAAATTGTGAATGTGCTCATTCTTAGTCTGTATTATTTTCTTGTATTTTTTCGATTGCCCGAATTTGGTCTGCAAAGAAACCACTTTTTTCGGGATTTTTCAAAATTAATATTTTATAGGCCTGAATGGCTTTTTTGTAGTTTTTCTGTTCGAGGTATACCTTGGCCAGGGTCTCTGTCATAAGGGATTCCGGCGGCACCATGTTCTTTTCGGCCAGGTTGCTTTTACTGGAGGTTTTTCCGGGTTTTATCTTCGGACTTTTGGCTATGAACTCTTCGATAAGTTCAAATTTCTTCGTTTTCTTATCGTGATTTTCAGGCTCTTCTTCCTTTTCTTCTCTTTCCACGGGTTTGGCTGAAGTTAACTGAAGCCATTCTGAAAAGGAGTGTGATTCTTTGGAGTCGAATTCCAAAGGCTCTCCTATACCCAGCTGCTCTTCTGCCGATCTTTCTTCGGATGAATGTTTTTCAGCTTTCTTTCCCGGAGTTTTTTCCTGCTTTTGCGCTTTCTCGAATAATGAAGGATCCATCACCCTGTCAGATTCCGATTGCTTCATTTTTATCGCTTCGTCTATGGCGATACTTCTTTTGCCAAAAACCTCTTCTGCCTCAAAAACCGGGATGTCCTTCAGTTGCTTTTCCTGTTCTTTGATCTGTGCAGCGATCCTGTTCTGGTTGAATTCCGGCGAAGTGATAAAGTCGAAAAGCACGCTCCTGTCTGTGGTGTAAGCCGCGGTCTTTTTAAGAGCGGCATTATAGCTGAAACTTTGGTGCTCTTTAAGTCCCTTTAAACGAATAGCTCTTGCCGCCTGAAAATAAGGTGCTTTTATCAGGATCTCTTCCAGCTCACGGGTTTGCCCTGCAGTTATTTCTGCCGGGTGCTCCAGTAAATATGTGAAATCCTCAAGTTTCATTACCAGTCTGTTAAAGCTGCGTTGAAAATATCCTGTGTGAGTCTTGTATATATTTCGTCTAAGGCGGTTTCAAGTGCTCCGCCTACCAGTTGCTGGGTAGCAGGATAGTCGTAGTAGAATGAAAAACGCCTTTCAAAATCTTTCTCCGGTTCTAAGGTATTATAAAATCTTACATTAACTGCTACCGTCAATCGGTTTTGTGCCGCGGTATTATCGGCCGTGGCACTCATTGGCGCGATATAATAATCTACGATCTCTCCCTCAAATATAAGGTCGGCGTTGTTGTTGGTAAGGCTAAGGTTGGTCTGATTCTGGATCAGGTCCTGCAAGGCTATCCTGAAGGCCCTGTCAATTCCTGGCTCTACAAGATCGGCATTGTTCTGAAAATAGTTTACCTGAAAAGTTTCAGCGTCTCCGGTATCGGCTCCCGTAAAAGAATAAATTCCGCAGGACTGAAGGCTTAGTGAAACCAGGACACAGATTAAGATTGCAATCTTCTTCATAAGATCTTATGGGGCTTAAAGGTTATATTGTTTGATCTTGCGGTATAATGTCCTTTCGCTTATTCCGAGTTCCTCGGCAGCTGCCTTTCTTTTCCCGTTATGGCGTTCGAGTGATTTTTTGATCAGCTCAAGTTCTTTGTCCTGAAGTGAAAGCGGCTCTTCTTCCTCAATTTCTTCGGCAAAATAATATTTGTCCTTTTCAGCCTGGGTTTTTGGGCTTTTTTGAGGGATCTGCAGCACTTCAAGTTTCTCATCGGTCAGCGTTTCTGCTTCGGTATCCTCTTCATCGCCGTTTCCGTAGATCTTCTGGATAAGGCTTTCGTTTTCATCCTGCACTTCCTGGGTGTTGCCTTCCTGCATTAGTTTCAGGGTTAGTTTTTTCAGGTCATTCAGGTCATTTTTCATATCGAAAAGGACTTTGTAAAGGATCTCACGCTCATTGCTGAAGTCACCTTCTTTTTTCTTTTCTGAAATTACCGCAGGTAAATTGCTGCCGGAATCCGGTAAATATTCCTTTAGTTCTACCGCCGAAATACTTCTTTTTTGCTCCAGAACAGAGATCTGCTCGGCGATATTCCTCAGTTGCCTGATGTTTCCGGGCCAGCGATGATTCTGAAGTAGTTTCACCGCATCATCTTCAAGACGAATGGTTGGCATCTTATATTTTGTGGCAAAATCTGCAGCGAATTTTCTGAATAAAAGATGAATGTCATCCTTGCGTTCCCTGAGAGGAGGTAAGTGAATGTCTACCGTGCTGAGCCTGTAGTACAGGTCTTCCCTGAATTTTTCTTTTTTAATGGACTCAAACATATCTATGTTCGTAGCCGCAACGATCCGTACGTTGGTTTTTTGGACCTTGGAAGATCCAACTTTAATAAACTCTCCATTTTCCAGGACCCTCAAAAGCCTTACCTGGGTTGGAAGAGGTAATTCTCCTACTTCATCCAGAAAGATGGTTCCGCCGTCGGCTACTTCAAAATAACCGCTTCGGGTTTGGGTGGCCCCGGTAAAGGCTCCTTTTTCGTGTCCAAAAAGTTCACTGTCTATAGTTCCTTCGGGAATAGCCCCGCAGTTTACGGCAATATATTTCCCGTGTTTACGGTGAGAAAGCGAATGGATGATTTTAGGGATACTTTCCTTACCAACCCCGCTCTCTCCGGTTACCAGCACCGAAATATCTGTGGGAGCCACCTGGATGGCCTTTTCTATAGCACGGTTTAATTTAGGATCGTTTCCTATTAAACCAAACCTTTGTTTTATTGCCTGTACTGATTCCATATGCAGAAACTCGTCTTTCTTTCGCTAAGCTGAAGCGTCGTGTTCTTAATTATTGTCGCTGTAACCTACTGCATCTCCAATAAGAGTAGCACTGGTGCAGTCTTTTACTTTTACATTCACAAAATCCCCAATCTGATAATTTTCCTTAGGGAATACCACAACGGTATTTTGAGAATTTCTTCCGCTCCAGTGAGCATCAGATTTTTTGGATTCTTTTTCGATAAGAACCTCCACGGTTTTGCCGAGGAATTTCTCGGTATTATATCGGCTGTGTTTCTGCTGAAGATCTACGATCTCCTGAAGTCTTCTCTTCTTAATCTGTTCCGGAACATCATCTTCAAATTTTCTCTCGGCCATAGTTCCCGGTCTTTCAGAATAAGCGAACATAAACCCAAAATCATATTTCACATATTCCATTAGGGAAATGGTATCCTGATGGTCTTCTTCGGTCTCGGTTGGAAAACCGGTGATAAGGTCGTGGGAGATCCCGCAATCTGGGATCATTCTCTTTATATTGTCTATTAGTTCAAAGTATTCTTCACGGGTATGAAGGCGGTTCATTTTCTTTAAGATCCTGTCACTACCGCTTTGTACCGGGAGGTGAATATAATTACAGATATTCCTGTATTCAGCCATCGCCTCGATAACATCCAGGGTCATATCCTGTGGATTAGAGGTAGAGAACCTGATCCTCATTTTTGGTTGAGCTTCAGCTACCAGCCTAAGCAGGCCTGCGAAATTTGTGGCGGTAGCCTTTTGCATTTCGGTGGCGTTCTTAAAGTCTTTTTTAAGACCTCCTCCATACCAAAGGTAACTGTCTACGTTTTGCCCAAGCAGGGTGATCTCTTTATAACCTTTGGCTGCAAGGTCGTTCACCTCTTCAACTATACTTTGTGGGTCACGGCTTCTTTCCCTTCCGCGGGTAAAAGGGACCACACAAAAAGTGCACATATTATCGCAACCACGGGTTATCGAAACAAAAGCCGAAACCCCGTTGGTCTGAAGTCTTACCGGAGAAATATCGCCATAGGTCTCTTCTTTGGAAAGGATCACATTAACGGCATTTCGTCCTTCCTCCACTTCATTGATAAGGTTGGGAAGATCTTTATAGGCATCGGGCCCAACCACAAGGTCTACGATCTTTTCTTCCTCAAGGAATTTGCTTTTAAGTCTCTCAGCCATACAGCCAAGAACCCCTACTTTCATTTTAGGGTTGTTGCGTTTAACCGCGTTATATTTTTCAAGGCGTTTGCGAACCGTTTGTTCGGCCTTTTCGCGAATAGAACAGGTGTTTACCAGTACAAGATCTGCTTCTTCCAGTTTTTGCGTGGTGTTGAAACCTTCTTTCGCCAGGATAGAAGCAACGATCTCAGAATCGCTAAAATTCATCTGGCAGCCATAGCTTTCAATAAAGAGCTTGCGGCTGTTTCCTTTCTTTGGTTCCATTACCAAAGTATTTCCCTGTTGTTTTTCGTCTATAATCTTCTCCATAATCGTAAATAAACCCTTGGGTATTTAGACTTGCAAAGATAGGGCTTAGTGTGATTGTGACAAAGTGACAGTGATTTTTTTTAATTTCTTACGCAACCATTAAGAAAAACCCCCATCTAAAGGGAAACACCCTTTGATTTAAGCAGTGCAGGGAGGTAGGTTAATAGATAATTTCTCTCCGGTTCCGGCTGTTGATTGTGTTAACACCTATGACTTCCGATAAAGTCGGGAGCCGGAAGAAAATCCCTGCCTGCTTTATATATAATGGTGAAAAATCTCAATCAAAGTTCTCCTATTTTGAATTGATTTTTTGTTTGGTTTTTTAGCAAGCCCCGTCTTCAGCGGGGCTTTTTCGTTTAAAAATTACACGTAAATCACTGTTGTTTAGATTGTTGAAAATGAAATTTCAATAATCGTTAGTTTGTTAAAAAAAAATTCACATACTTTTGCAGTTACAAAAAAACAGAGTTATGGCGAAGAATTTGGTGATCGTGGAGTCCCCTGCAAAAGCAAAAACTATAGAGAAGTTTTTGGGTAAAGACTATAAGGTGGCCTCCAGTTTTGGGCATATTGCCGACCTTCCTACCAAAGAGATTGGGGTGGATACCGAGGGAGATTTTACACCTAAATATATAGTATCCAAAGATAAGAAAGATGTGGTGCGCAAGCTGAAGAGTCTTGCGAAGGATGCTGAAACTGTATGGCTGGCGAGTGATGAAGACCGGGAGGGGGAAGCCATTGCCTGGCACCTGGCTGAAGAGCTTAAACTTAAGCAGGAAAAGACAAAACGTATCGTTTTTCACGAGATCACTAAATCTGCTATTCTAAACGCTATTGAAAATCCGAGAGGGATCAATTATAACCTGGTGAATGCTCAGCAGGCACGTCGTGTTCTTGACCGGTTGGTGGGATACGAGCTTTCTCCGGTATTATGGAGAAAGGTGAAAGGCGGGCTTTCTGCCGGAAGGGTGCAGTCAGTCGCGGTGAGGCTTATTGTAGAAAGAGAGCGGGAAATTCAGAATTTCACTCCTGAAGCTTCTTTCAGAATAGATGCTGAATTTGCCAATGAAGACGGAAAAGCCTTCAGAGCGAAACTGCCGAAGAATTTTGAAAGCCGCGAGGAAGCCGAAAAATTCCTGCAGCAAAATCTTGGAGCTGAATTCAAAGTAGCTGAGCTTACCACGAAACCGGCTAAAAAATCGCCGGCACCACCGTTTACCACGTCAACCCTTCAGCAGGAAGCAGCAAGAAAGCTGTATTTCTCGGTAAGTAAGACAATGACCTTGGCCCAGCGTTTATACGAGGCAGGACATATTACTTATATGAGAACCGATAGTGTGAACCTTTCCAACGATGCGAGAAAGGGTGCTAATAAGGAGATCTTAAAAGCCTACGGTGATAAATACGCCAAATCGCGCCAGTTCAAAGGAAAAAGTAAAGGAGCACAGGAGGCTCACGAAGCTATAAGACCAACCAATTTTGAGAATCACAGTGTGAATGCCGATCGGGACGAGCAGCGTTTATATGAACTCATCTGGAAACGCGCCATTGCCTCGCAAATGAGCGAAGCCCAGCTGGAGCGTACCAACGTGAAGATAGAAGCCGATAAACATAACAAGCATTTTACCGCTAACGGTGAGGTGTTGAAATTCGACGGATTCCTGAAAGTTTATCTTGAAGGGAAGGATGAAGAAGATGAAGAGCAGAGCGGAATGCTGCCTGCTTTAAGAGAAGGCGAGCAGCTTAAGAACAATTTTATAACTGCTACCGAAAGATTCACCAGGCCTCCGTATCGTTATACGGAAGCTTCTCTGGTTAAGAAACTGGAAGAGCTTGGGATTGGAAGACCTTCCACTTATGCGCCTACCATTTCAACCATACAGAACAGGAACTATATCGAAAAAGGATCGGCAGAAGGAACCGACAGGGATTACCTTCAGTTTGTGCTTGAAAAAGGAGAGATAGCCGAAAAGAAACTTACCGAGACGGTAGGCAGCGATAAAGGAAAACTAATGCCAACGGCTGTGGGTATGGTGGTCAATGATTTCCTTGTAAATCACTTCTCCAATATTCTTGATTATAATTTCACCGCTAAGGTGGAACAGAATTTTGATGATATCGCCACGGGGAATGAAGAGTGGACCCATATGATGAAGGAGTTCTACAAAGATTTTCATCCGCAGGTACAGGATGTTGCCAAAAATGCCGACCGTGAGGTAGGAGAGAGAATTCTTGGGGAAGACCCTGAAACCGGAAAACCTGTAAGTGTGAGATTGGGTAAATTCGGGCCAATGGTCCAGATAGGCTCCGTAGAAGATGATGAGAAGCCTAAATTCGCAAGTTTAGGACCGGACCAGACGCTGGATTCGGTGACTTACGAAGAAGCGATGGAGCTTTTCCAGCTTCCGAAGGAACTGGGAGAATATAAAGGAGAAAAGGTAGAGGTGAATAACGGGCGTTATGGCCCTTATGTGAAATTCGGTAAGAAATATGTTTCGCTTGCAAAAGGTGAAGATCCTCTTAATGTGAACTTTGACCGCGCGATGGAGCTTATCAAGGCAAAAGAAAAAGCCGATGCGCCTATCCACGAATATGAGGGAAAACCCGTACAAAAAGGGGTCGGGAGATTCGGTCCTTACCTAAAATGGAATAATATTTTTATCAATGTCAATAAAAAGTACGACTTTGATAATCTTTCCATAGAAGATATAGAAACCCTTATTGAAGATAAGAAACGCAAGGAGCGTGAAAAAGTGATCCATAACTGGGAAGAAGAAGGAATCAGGGTTGAAAAGGCACGTTGGGGAAGGTCTAACGTGATTAAGGGAAAGACCAAAATTCAGCTTCCTAAGACGGTTGATGCCGCAAAACTTAGTCTTGATGAGGTGAAAGAGATCATAGAAAAGAACTCTAAGACCAAGAAGACCACTAAAAAGAAAACCACAAAAAAGACGACCGCTAAAAAGAGCACTGCTAAAAAAAGCACGGCCAAAAAGACCACAAAAAAGAAATAATTTATGGATTTGGATTTTCTTAGTCCGGTAAGCGCAGCTTTACTGGAGAGCCTTCAGGGTTTAAATGAACAGTCTGTAGGGGCGGGTCTTAAGATACATACGGAGACTTCGGGTATTCCAGAGCTTGACGATGTGCAGGTGGCAATAATCGGGGTAAAGGAGAACAGGCTTGCCGGTACAGAAGATGAGTTTCTTCATTTCGATGAAATTCGGGCTTCTTTCTATAAGCTCTTTCCGGGGAACTGGCATATAAACATCGCCGATCTCGGGGATGTGGAAAGGGGTGACACAGTAGAAGACACTTATTTTGCAGTGCAGAGCCTGGTGGCGCAACTGGTTAAAAAAGATGTGATTCCGGTGATCCTTGGAGGAAGCCAGGACCTTATTTACGCACAGTACAGGGCCTACGATACGCTGGATCAAATGGTGAACCTGGTCAATATAGACAGTCATTTCGATCTGGGGGATGCCGAGAAGCCAATAAGCAATAAATCTTACGTAGGAAAGATAGTTGTGAATAAGCCATACAATTTATTTAACTATTCTAACGTTGGATATCAGACCTACTTCAACTCACAACATGAGATCGAGTTGATGGAGCGATTGTTTTTTGATGCCTACAGGTTAGGGGAAGTGAGTTCGAATGTATCTCTGGTGGAGCCGGTAATGCGAGATGCAAACCTGGTTGGTCTGGATCTTGCTGCCGTAAGTTCGGCAGTAGTAGGCGGACCCTATTACAATTCGCCGAACGGTTTTGACGGAAAGGAAATATGTGCCCTGGCCCGTTATGCCGGTATTAGCGATAAGGTTTCGTCTTTCGGGATTTATGAGTATACTTCGGCTTTCGGAAATCTGGGGAATATGCTGGTGGCGCAGGTGCTTTGGTATTTTCTGGAAGGGGTCAATTACAGGACCAATGAGAATACCACTTCGGCAAAAAAGAATTTTGTGAAGTACCAGGTGCCGATAGACGATGAGATTCTGGTGTTTTTTAAAAGCCCCGTGAGCGGAAGATGGTGGATAGAAATACCTTTTCTTGCGAATGCGAATACTAAATTAAAAAGACATACGTTATTACCTTGCAGTGAGGAAGATTATCTGGATGCCTGCAACCAGAAAATCCCTGAGAGGTGGTATAAAGCCAAGAGAAAAAACGAAATTTAAAAATTTTCAGACATAAAAAGGATTTACTGTATTTTTATCGAAATTATTGTTTTTTAAAAAATAATTAGATAGGTTTACCGTCGTAAATAAATATGTCTTAACCTGAGAGAAATTATGAAGAAGTTTATTTCGCTAGTTGCTGTCCTTAGTATTATCGTGGGCTGTGGGCCTAATGATAGAGGGGAGCTTGTTGGTGCGAAAGGGAAGAAATGGAATCCGGAGAAACCTTTGGGTATGACATTAATCCCGGGAGGAGCTTTCATCATGGGGAAGTCTGATGATGATATAGCCGATCAGAAGAATGCACCGCCAAAAACAGTGACTGTTCGTTCATTCTATATGGACGAGACCGAAATAACCAATGCCGAATACCGTCAGTTTGTTGACTATGTGAAAGATTCGGTGATTAGAGTGCAGTTGGCAATTATGGCCGAAAATATGGGTGAAACCCCGGGTTCGGGAGGTATTGGAGATTATGCCTTTGCTGATGCAGACCCTGAAAACCTGACTCCTTACGAAGAGTATATGCTCAATTCCTACGGGCAGGGAGGTCCAACCGATAGTTACGAGAACAGAAAACTTAATAAGGACATCGATATTATCTGGGATACCGAAGATTATCCCGATGTTTATTACGCTGAAGTGATGGACTCTATGCAGATCCCTATGGAAGAGGTCTATAACGGGCAAAGAACCATAGATGTGAAGAAGCTGAAGTTTAAATATTCGTGGATGGATATTCAGGCTGCAGCCAGGGCTGAAGGAAAGAAGCGTAGTGAATTTGTTAAGACCGAAGAAGTGCAGATCTATCCTGATACCACGGTCTGGATCAAAGATTTTAATTATTCATATAACGAGCCTATGCATAACGATTATTTCTGGCATAGTGCTTTTGATGATTACCCTGTGGTAGGTGTGTCCTGGAAGCAGGCGCAGGCCTTTGCTCAATGGCGTACCAAGATCAAAAACGATTACCGCAGAGAAAAAGGAGATCATAATGTTCCTGCATACCGTCTTCCAACCGAAGCCGAGTGGGAATATGCTGCCCGTGGCGGACTGGAAGGAGCGACCTATCCTTGGGGAGGTCCTTATGCCAAGAATGACCGCGGATGTTTTATGGCTAACTTTAAGCCTTTGAGGGGTGATTATGCCGCCGATCAGGCTCTTTATACCGTAGAAGCGAAGTCTTACGACCCTAATGATTATGGTTTATACAATATGGCCGGTAATGTGGCCGAGTGGGTAAACTCTTCTTATGATGCGGCTTCTTACGAGTACATGTCGTCAATGAACCCTACCGTTAACAATAAGGATGACATGCGAAAAGTTGTTCGAGGTGGTTCCTGGAAAGATGTAGCTTACTTTTTACAAGTGAGTTCCAGGGATTATGAGTATGCAGATTCTGCAAGAAGCTATATTGGCTTCAGAACCGTGCAGGATTACTTGGGTACTGATGTTACCCTGAACCAGTCCAACTAATTTGGAATTTTGAAACTTAACCTATTTTATACCTAATCAAGAAATCTAAATCATTTTAATTATGGCAAAGTCAAAATCAACTAAGAAATTAACCAATATGGTGTACGGTTTAGGTGCATCAGTTGTAATATTAGGGGCTCTTTTTAAAATTATGCACTGGCCCGGCGGAAACACCATGTTGATTATCGGTCTTATTGTAGAGGCGCTTGTATTTGCATACTCTGCATTCGAACCTGTGGATGATGAATTAGACTGGTCACTTGTATATCCTGAGCTGGCTGGAGGTTCGCCTGGGAGCAGTAAAGCTACCGTGATCGAGCAGAATAAAGAGGCTGAAGGTCTTTTGTCTAAAAAGCTGGACGAGATGCTTCGTGAAGCTAAGATAGATGCAAGTTTAATGAGTAGTCTTGGAGAGAGCATTAAGAACTTTGAAGGGGCAGCCAAAGGAATTGCACCTACCGTAGATGCGATGGCTTCTCAAAAGAAATATAGTGAAGAGCTTACCGTAGCTGCTTCTCAAATGGAAACTCTGAATAACATTTATAAAGCACAGACAGAATCTGCTGCACGTCAGGCTGAAATTAACCAGGAAGTTGCCGAAAACGCAGGAAGACTTAATGAGCAAATGCACTCACTGGCCTCTAACCTTTCATCTCTTAACGGAGTATACGGTGGTATGCTTACCGCGATGAATGGGACCAAGGCTAATGCTAATTACTAATTAGTTGTCTATAGAGAACAATTAAAAAAGAATTTAGAAATTAAAACTAATTAGAAAATGGCGTCTGGAAAACAATCAGCAAGACAGAAGATGATAAACCTGATGTATCTGGTTTTCATCGCAATGATGGCATTAAATATGTCCAAAGAGGTTTTGACTGCCTTTGGTCTGATGAATGAGAAGCTTAATGCCTCAAATATTACCACAGAAAAAAGAAATACCGCCGCTATGGCCGGCCTTGAAGCTAAAGCTGAAGAGCAACCTGCAAAATATGCAGACCTTAAGCAGAAAGCTGAGCAGGTGCACCAGGCATCTCAGAAACTTGATGCCTATATCGCGGGAATTAAAGACGAATTACTTGCCGACGTAGATGATCCTAAAGAATATGAAGCGATGGATAAGTCTAACGAGCTGGATAATATGTTCTTCCAGAGCGGAAGAATTGGTCCTGCCGGAGAGGAGTTCGTGAATGCTATCGATTCTTATCGCAACACGATAGTGCAGGTTATTGGCGACAGATATTCCAATATCGCAAATGAAGTAAAGGAGGAATTTTCCACCCAAGAGGTTAAAGACGGAGAAGGAGTTACCAAGCCCTGGTTGATGTATCACTATGAGGGATACCCCTTAATTGCTTCTATTACCAAGATGACCCAGCTTCAGGCTGATATCAAAACTACCGAGAATAACATTCTTTCTGCTATGCTTGCAGGACAACTGCAGCAGGAAGTATCTATGACCAACTATACCACGCTTCTTGAAACGCCAAAATCTGCGTATTACCAGGGGGAGCAATTCGATGGGGCTATTGTACTTGGGCGTAAAGATGCAACTACCAAGCCTAACCGGGTAGAGCTTACTTTAGACGGAAATAAGCTTTCTGAGGATGATTATAAGATTGAAGACGGAAGGGTTGTGTTGAATGTGAATGCGGGTAATGCCGGACAGCATAAACTGGAAGGGACACTAATTTTTGAACAAGATGGTGAAGATGTTCCGGTGCCTGTTTCCTCGGAATTCTCTGTAATTCCTAAGCCTAACTCAGCAGTGATTTCAGCCGATAAGATGAATGTGGTTTATCGTGGGGTACAGAACCCGCTAACCATTTCTATGGCAGGTGTACCTGATAATAATATTAGCGCAAGCGCTCCCGGTCTTAGAAAAGTATCAGGAAGTAACTATATGATCAACGTGACCACTCTTCAACAAAGAGAGGTGAAGATCAATGTTACCGGTACTATAGATGGGAAGAGCTACCCATCAAGTTCAACTTTCAGGATCAAGGATATCCCAAGACCTGTAGGTACGATAAGAGGGGAAGACGGTGCTGTACAGATGCAGCGTAACTCTCTTGAGATCGCAACTGTTGGGGCGACGCTTCCGGATTTTGATTTCGATCTTAGCTTAAGGGTAACCGGATTCAAATTCAAGGTTTCAGGACAACCTACTATTCAGGTGAATGGAAACAAACTGGACAGCAGAGCTGAAGCTGCACTTAGAAGAGCAGGTAGAGGTGAGACGGTTCAGATTTATGATATTGAAGCTTCATTAGCATCAAACTCAGGATATAAGCTTAAGAAAGTAGCTCCCGTGTTTGTTGAGCTAACTAATTAATAAAAAGAAAACGAAATGAGCTGGAGAGGATTTTTAGTATATGGCAGCTTGATGTTTTTTACCGTAGGTTCTTTCGGGCAGGCAAATATTTTGAATGCCGAAAGTCCTGATGAGATTGGTAAAAAATCTGAAGCTCAGATACAGGCAGATGCAAATGACGAACCATTGGAATATGGTTACGTGGGGGACAGAGATATACTTTGGTCTAAGGGAACCTGGGAGATCATCGATCTTGATGAACGAGTGAACTTCCCGTTGTATTATCCAATAGATACCAATAATATCGGTTCTACCAGAAGATCTTTGTATGATGTTCTTATGAAGGGTATCAAAGAAGGGAAGATCGAAAACATCTATGCCGATTCCTACTTCACTGAAAAACGTACGTTAAAAGACATACAGGCTACGCTTTCTAAGGTGGATACTACAGATCTTGGTATTGAGCAGTATAATGCCGGGGAAGAAGTAGACCAGCAGTTTATAGACAGAAGGGATCTTTCTTCTGCAGATATTGCTGAATATCACATACGTGGTATCTGGTATTTCGACAAGCGTCAGGCAGAATTAAAATATCGTTTACTCGGGATCGCTCCCGTGGCACCCGACGTTAACTTTATTGATTCCGGCCAGACAGACCTTGTGGAGCTTTTCTGGGTCTGGTATCCGGATGCACGCGAGATCCTTCACGAAGCCCACGCTTTTAACGGAAGGAACACGTCTTCGTCGGTGACCTTTGATCATCTGCTGAACTCCAGGAGATTTAACGGGGTTATTTATAAAGAGGATAATGTTCAGGGAGACCGTGAGATCAACGAGTATATTGCAGAGAATGCTTTTATGCAGTTGTTGGAGTCTCAAAGAATTAAAGAGCAGATCCGTAATTTCGAACAGGATATGTGGAATTATTAAGTTCCTTATAAATTATAGTGAAAACGCTTCCTTAGGGAGGCGTTTTTTTTGCGCTTAACTTTCTGGTGGTTATCTAAGCTAAATTGTAAATTTGGGATATGTTAGATTATATAGTTGTGGGATTGGGGCTGAGCGGCATAGCCGTGAGTTCTCATCTCGAAAAGCATAATAAAAGCTTTAAAGTGTACGAGGATTTCTCGCAGAAATCTTCGCTTGTTGCCGGTGGGATCTATAATCCCGTGATCCTGAAGAGATTTACCCCTGCCTGGAATGCCGCACAACAGCTGGAGACCGCAATCTCTTTTTATAAGGGGCTGGAGAATCAGCTGGAAGCCAAACTTGTCTATCCCATAAATATTTACCGGAAATTCAATTCGGCCGAAGAACAGAATAACTGGTTTGACGCTGCCGATAAGCCTAACCTGGAGGATTTTCTTGATACAAAACTGGTTAAAGACTTGAACCCCTTCATAACTTCTGAATTTTCCTTCGGGAGAGTCAGGAAAACAGGGGTCATTGATACCGATGTTCTTATAAAGGAATATGGCAAAAAGCTGGAGAAATCCGGGAGAATCGAATTCGAAAGATTCCGTTATGCCGATCTTCAGGTTGGAGAGACTGAATTAAATTATAATGGAGTAAAGGCGAGAAATATTATTTTCTGTGAGGGCTTTGGAATGCTGAATAACCCTTACTTCAATTATCTTCCGCTAAGAGGGAATAAAGGGGAGTATCTCATTATCTATTCGGAAGAACTTAAACTGAAGGAAGCGATCAAGTCTTCCTTTTTCATCCTTCCTTTAGGAAATGACCTTTACAAGGTGGGCGCTACTTATAACAACCACGACAAGGATCCCGAACCTACTGAAGAGGCCAGAGAACAACTTAAAAAATTTCTTGAGAGAACCATTAGCTGTAAATATGAAATTGTAGATCAGGTTTCAGGAATTCGCCCTGCTACTGCAGACAGAAGGCCGCTGGTTGGCAGGCATCCGGAGTTTGAAAATATGTATGCTTGCAATGGCTTTGGAAGCCGTGGCGTGCTTATAGCGCCTACAATGGCAGATGAACTTATTGAGCATATTGGGAACGGAAAGGACTTGTCTGGAGAATCAGACCTAAAAAGGTTCACAAGAAAACACTATAAAGCTATTCAGTAGCCTTTCCCTTTGGTCCCTTGTACTTGAAGAAGAGGTTTATCCAGATGTTCCTGGATAATCTCATTATTACGGGCATAAAGACGATAAGTGTGCCTATAATGGCGAAAAATGAGGTTAACAGGCCTCCGCCAAGGAATAAGTAGCTAATGATAAAAGCCGCTACAGAAAAGGCTACCCCTACCGCGTAACTCACATACATAGCCCCGTAAAAGAAAGAAGGCTCTATCTTATATTTTGTACCGCAATTAGAACAGCGTTCGTGCATTTCGAAGATCTTTCCCATTTTATAGGGATTGGGTTCCTTGTACATGCTCTCTTTGTGACATACCGGACAGTTTCCCGTTAAAATGCTGTAGATTTTATGACCTTCTAAAAAATTCATTTGGTTTTGGTTTCCGGGTTGTACAAATTTTTATCCGCTGATGACTAGTATTTTAAAATTTGATGAGGGAATATAAATACCAGAGCTGATTGCATTTTTTTTGCAATTCAAATTTAGGCATCTTTGCAAAAATAATCTGGAATTAATGCTGAATATTCATAATCTTTCTGTCTCTTTTGGGGGCGAATATCTATTTGAGGAAATTACCTTCAGGCTTGGAGCGGGCGACCGTGTTGGCCTCATAGGTAAAAATGGTGCTGGAAAATCTACTATGTTAAAGATCCTGGCCGGAGAGCAGGAATATGACAGCGGACAGATAGCCAAAGACAAAGAGCTGAAGATCGGCTTTCTAAAGCAGGATATAGACTTTATACAGGGTCGTACGGTGCTTGAGGAGGCCCAGCAGGCCTTTGTTGAGATCAAAAAGCTGGAAAAGAAGATGGATGAGATCAATCACCAGTTAGCCACCCGTACCGATTATGAAAGCGACAGTTATTCAGAACTTATTCAGGACCTTAGTGAGATAACCCACAAATATGAGATCATTGGTGGGTACAATTACGAGGGGGATACCGAAAAAGTATTGCTGGGGCTTGGTTTTAAACGGGACGATTTCGATAAGCTTACCGATACTTTTTCCGGAGGATGGCGAATGAGGATAGAACTTGCTAAACTGCTCCTTCAGAATAACGATATCCTGCTGCTGGATGAGCCTACCAATCACCTGGATATTGAAAGCATTATCTGGCTGGAATCCTTCCTTAACAATTATCCCGGTTGTGTGATTCTGGTATCTCACGATAAGATGTTTCTGGATAATGTGACCAACAGAACCATTGAAATATCTCTTGGAAGGATCTACGATTTTAAGAAGCCTTATTCAAAATTCCTTGAATTAAGGGGGGAGCTGCGGGAGCAGCAGCTGGCAGCACAAAAGAATCAGCAAAAAGAGATCGAGCAAACCGAAAAACTGATTGAGAAATTCCGGGCAAAGGCTACTAAAGCTTCAATGGCGCAATCACTTATTAAAAAACTTGATAAGATGAACCGTATTGAGGTAGACGAAGATGACAATGCGGTTATGAATATTCGTTTTCCTCTTTCGGTGCAACCGGGGAAAGTCGTAATTGAAGCCGAACACGCTTCAAAAGCCTATGGGGATCACAAGGTGCTGGAAGATGTGAATTTAATGATTGAACGCGGTAGCAAGATCGCTTTTGTAGGGCAAAACGGTCAGGGGAAGACCACTCTTGCCAAAATGATCTTAGGAGAGATCCCTTATTCCGGGGAGATCAAGCTTGGGCATAATGTGCAGCTGGGATATTTTGCCCAAAACCAGGCGGAATATCTTGACGGAGAAAAAAGTGTTTATGACACCATGGTGGATTCGGCTAACGAAAGCAACCGAAGCAAGGTGAGGGATATGCTGGGTTCTTTTCTGTTTAGAGGAGATGAAGTGGAAAAAAAGGTGAAAGTGCTTTCCGGGGGTGAGAGAAACCGTCTTGCGCTTTGCAAGATGTTGCTGGAGCCTTTTAATGTGCTGGTAATGGATGAGCCTACCAATCACCTCGATATTAAATCTAAAAACGTCTTAAAGGAAGCCCTGAGGAATTTTGAGGGAACATTGATCCTTGTTTCTCACGACAGGGATTTCCTTCAGGGAATGACCAACAGGGTTTATGAATTCAAGAACAGGAATCTAAAGGAGTATCTTGGAGATATAGACTACTACCTGGAGCAAAGGCAGTTGGAAGACATGCGTGCCGTAGAGAAGAGAGATAAAGTAGCTTCAACAACTAAAAAACAGGAGAAAACAGAGCAGAAACGCTCTTACGAAGATCAGAAACAAATAAAATCTCTTAATAACAAACTTAGTAATACAGAGGCTAAGATCACGAAACTCGAGAAAGAGATCAAGGAAAAGGACGTGGAGCTGGCGACCAACTACGAAGAAACAATGGCAAAACCTGATTTTCTTGAGAAATATAATCATTCAAAAAAGAAGCTGGAGAAATTGATGCACCAGTGGGAAGATTTACAGGAGGAGTTGGATAAACTGGAATAATGCAATAAATTTCAGCTTTAGATTAAACCATAGCCTTATTAAACGGTCATACTCTACATTATGGATAAACGAAAGATCATTCTCTCAATTTTAGGCCTTGTGCTTGTAGTTTTGGCTGTTTTAGGGGCAAAACTCATTATAGACAGTAATGTTAAACAAAAGCCTCCGGTTACTAAAACCGTGAAAAGCGTGTTTATAGATACTGTACGCAATCATATCGTTCCTATTGTAGTGCCTGCTAACGGAAACCTTACCGCTTTACATAAGCTTGAACTTTACTCTGAGGTACAGGGTATTTTTACCTCCAGCAGTAAGGATTTCAGGCCCGGCCAGAAATACCGCAAGGGACAGGTGCTCCTTAGAGTAAATTCTGATGAGTATCAGGCCAGCGTCCAGTCGGCCAAAAGTGATCTATACAATTCCATCACTTCCATAATGCCCGATCTTAGGCTGGATTATCCGGATGCCTTTCAAAAATGGGAAGATTATCTAACTCGTTTCAATATTACCGAGCCCGTGCCCCCGCTTCCGGAAACCGAAACCGAACAGGAAAAGTTCTTTATTACAGGCCGCGGGATCATTTCGGCTTATTATAACGTAAAAAATCTTGAAGAGCGACTTTTAAAATATACCATTATAGCACCTTATGACGGGGTGCTTACCGAAGCCCTGGTTAATCCGGGAACACTCATCAGGCCCGGTCAGCAACTGGGAGAATTCATAGACCCCAGTGTTTATGAGCTGGAAGTGTCTATCGCTAAAAAATTCGGGGACCTTCTTAAGGAGGGAGAAGAAGTGGAATTAACTACTCTGGACCGAACGCACAGTTATGTTGGAACCGTGAGCAGGATCAATGCTAAGGTAAATCAGGAAACCCAGAGTATTCGGGTTTTTATCCGGGTGAAAAACGGGAACCTGAGTGAGGGGATGTATCTGGAAGCTAAACTTGATGCCAAAGACGAAGAGAATGCTATCGAAATTCCAAGGGAATTGCTGGTAGATCGTTCCAAGGTATACGTGGTGCAGGACAGCACCCTTAGTTTAGTAGATGTTAACCCGGTTTATTTTACCAACAATACCGTGGTTATTAAAGGTCTTGAAGACGGGACGAAAATACTTTCGGCTAATGTTCCCGGTGCATATTCGGGTATGTTGGTGAAGGTAGAAGGAGGTAAGGATATCATTCAAAATTCGGGATCTTGAGAAAAATAATCAGTTATTTCATAAAGTACGGGGTCGCAGTAAATGTGGTGATCATTGCCTTCGTGATCTTTGGGGCCGTGGGAGTGCTGAATATGAAATCTTCTTTTTTCCCCCTGGAAGAATCAAGGATCGTTAATATTGACATTGCTTATCCCGGTTCTGCTCCTGAAGAGATCGAAGAAGGGATCATCCTTAAGATCGAAGACAACCTGAAAGGCCTGGAAGGAATAGACAGGGTCACTTCGGTAGCCAGGGAAAGTGGAGGTTCCATCACTGTAGAGATTGAAAGAGGTGAGAATATAGATGCAATGCTCACCGAAGTGAAGAATGCGGTAGATCGCGTGCCCAGTTTTCCTGGCGGGATGGAGCCGCTGGTGGTCTCCAAACAGGAGTTTGTAAGGGAGACCATAAGTTTTGCGGTGAGTGGTGAAGATGTGCCGCTAGCAACCCTAAAGAGGATAAGCCAGCAGATAGAGAACGATCTAAGGCTGCTCGAAGGCGTTTCCCAGATAAGTATTTCCGGCTTTCCGCAGGAAGAAATAGAGATTGCGGTAAGCGAGAATGATCTTCTGGCCTATAACCTTAGTTTTGAACAGGTGGCTAACGTGGTAAGGAACTCAAATATACTTTCTACCGGCGGGACCATTAAGACCGATGCTGAAGATTACCTTATAAGGGCTAATAACAGGGCTTACTATGCTGATGCGCTTAATGACATTGTACTGAAGTCCTCTTCTACCGGAGAGATCGTAAGATTAGGTGAAATTGCAAAGGTTCGTGACCAGTTTTCGGAAACCCCTAATGCCCTCTTTTTTAACGGGAATGTAGCGGTTAATGTGTCGGTGAGCAATACCAACAGTGAAGACCTGCTTTCTACAGCCGAAAAGATTAACGAGTATATAGATCAATTCAACCAAAAGAACAGCAACGTACAGCTGGATGTGGTGAGTGATTCGTCCATAACCCTTGGGCAGCGTACCCAGCTCCTTGTAGAGAACGGGTTAGTGGGGATGCTCCTTGTGCTTTTCTTCCTTTCATTGTTCCTGAATACAAGACTGGCGTTTTGGGTAGCTTTCGGACTTCCGATAGCTTTTCTTGGAATGTTCATTTTTGCCGGCCCAATGGGGGTCACCATTAACGTACTTTCCCTTTTCGGGATGATTATCGTGATAGGGATCCTGGTAGATGACGGGATCGTGATCTCTGAAAATATATACCAGCACTATGAAATGGGGAAATCGCCGGTTAAAGCTGCGATGGATGGGACTATGGAAGTATTTCCCGCCATTATTTCGGCAATTATCACTACGGTGCTCGCATTTTCCACCTTCCTTTTCCTGGATAGCCGTATTGGTGAATTCTTTGGGGAAGTTTCAACAGTAGTGATCCTTACCCTTGTGGTCTCTCTTGTTGAGGCACTTATCATTCTGCCGGCCCATATTGCACATTCTAAAGCCCTAAGACGACAGAATAGCAATGGAAAGAAAAAGAAAAGCTTCTTATCCAGGGCTTTTGCCGGAATGCGCAAGATAAACGCATATGGCGATCGCTTTATGGTGTATATGAGAGATAAACTATACAGCCCTACGCTCAAGTTTGTCCTGAATCAGCAAATACTGGCCTTCGGGATCCTGTTAACGGTACTTATATTAACCATTGGAGCTATTGGCGGAAACTGGATAAGGATTACTTTATTTCCGAGTATTGCCAGTGACAGGGTGAGTATAAACCTTTTAATGCCGGAAGGGGTAAACCCGCAGCGTACAGATTCAATTATCTCTATGGTTGAAGACGCGGCCTGGAGAGTAAATAAAGATTATACCGAAAGGCAAACCGGAAATAAACAGGTAGTTGAAAATATTATTAAAAGGGTTGGTCCCGGGAACAACAAGGCTTCGTTGCAGGTAAACCTGCTTCCGGGAGAAGAGAGAGATTTCAGTTCGCCCGAGATCACCAATGCTATAAGAGATGAAGTAGGCCCTGTTTATGGGGTAGAGAACCTTACCTTTGGGTCTGGAGGGAATTTTGGCGGTTCTCCTATTTCGGTTTCTCTTCTTGGGAACAACTTAAGTGAGCTCGAGGCCGCCAAGGAAGAACTAAAGAGCAGCCTGGAGAATAACTCTCTTTTGAAAGACGTTACAGATAACGATCCCAAAGGGATCAAAGAGATCAATGTGAAATTGAAGGATAATGCCTATGCTTTAGGCCTGGACCTGGGCGAGGTGATGCGGCAGATACGAAACGGGTTCTTTGGAGCCCAGGCTCAAAGATTTCAGCGTGGCCAGGACGAGATAAGGGTTTGGGTGAGGTACAATAAAGAGAACCGCTCTTCTATTAATGACCTGGATGAAATGCGGTTGATTACGCCTTCCGGAGAAAGGGTTCCCTTTGATGAGATCGCCAATTATGAGATTGTAAGAGGTACTGAGTCTATAAGCCACCTTGACGGGATGCGGGAAATAAGGGTTACTGCAGATATGGAAGACCCCAACGGAAGCAGTACCGAGATCCTTACAGATATTCAGAATAACCTGATGCCTGGAATTCTTGAGAAATATCCAAGTATTACGGTTTCTTATGAAGGCCAGAACAGGGAGGCTGCAAAACTTTCCAATTCGGCTAAATCGGTGATCCCGGTAATATTCTTTCTTATTTATGCTACCATCGCGTTTACCTTCAGGAGTTACAGTCAGCCGTTCCTTTTAATGATTATGATCCCATTTAGTGTGATTGGGGTAGCCTGGGGGCACTGGTTCCACGATTTTCCCATCAATGTGCTTTCAGCACTGGGTATTATTGCGCTGGTTGGAATTATGGTTAACGACGGGCTGGTATTGATAGGTAAGTTCAATTCCTTTTTACGGGAAGGGATGAATTTTAAAAGCGCCTTATATGAAGCCGGAAGGGCAAGGTTTCGCGCAATATTTTTAACCTCCCTTACCACAGTGGCTGGTCTGGCGCCCTTACTGCTGGAAAAGAGCAGGCAGGCACAGTTCCTTAAGCCAATGGCGATATCAATTTCTTACGGGATAGCCATAGCCACCCTGCTAACCCTGCTGTTGCTGCCTTTGTTACTATCTATAAGTAATAGCATAAAAACCGGCAGTGCCTGGCTTGTAAGGGGTAAAAAGCCGGCCAATGAAGATGTGGAGCGAGCAATAAAAGAACAAAAAGAAGAACAAGTTCATGAAGTTGAAAATTAGTCTTTTTCTCCTCCTGCTTTCAGTAGGTTTTGGTAGCCTGCAGGCCCAGGAACAGCTTCTAACCAAAGAAGAAGCGATCTCAAGGGCTCTGGAAGAGAACTTCGGGATCAAATTGGCCCGCAACGAGGTGGAGATAGCAGATAATAACCAAAGTGTCCTGAATTCGGGGTATCTTCCAAGCCTTCGGGGGCTCGCGGGAGCCAATTATGATATAAATGACAGGTTTACCGAACCGGAAGAAGGTGATGATTTCAGACAGGAAGGGGTGGAAAGCAATCGCTATAATGCTTCCATCAATCTGAATTATACTTTATTTGATGGTCTTGGGAGGCTTTATAACTATAAGAGCCTGAAAGAGCAATACTATCTTTCTCAGCTTGAAGCCAGGGAAACCATAGAGAATACTGTACTTCAGATTATGAGCGTCTATTACGAGCTGGCAAGGCTATCTGAAAATGCCCGCGTTTTGAGGGAGATTTTAGATATCAGTAAAAACAGGGTAAAAAGGGCCGAATATCAGTTCGAATACGGGCAGGCTAACAAACTGGTCCTTCTTAATGCCGAGGTAGATGTGAACAATGATAGTATAGCACTAATTGAAACCCAGCAACAACTTAGAAATACAAAAAGAGACCTGAACGTGCTGCTGAACAGAGATGTGAACACCAGGGAATTTGTCGTAGATACTACGGTTAATTTTATTTCTGAACTGGAGCTGGAGAGTTTTATTGCTTCAGCCGAAGAAAATAATGTATCTCTTTTACAGGTAGATAAGAACATCACTCTTAGTGAATACGATATAAAAGTAAGTAAGTCTGGTTACCTGCCAAGTGTGGACCTTACAGGTTCTTATGGATGGAATAAGAACCGTAGTGGAGCCTCGGCATTCTTCCCCGGTTCCACAACCACTACCGATGGGTTTTCAGCAGGAGTAAGCCTTACCTGGGATATTTTTGATGGAGGGCGTACCAATGTTCAGGTTCAGAATGCAAAAATCCGCAATCAGAGCCAGGAACTTATCAAAAAACAGATAAAAAAGGAGATCGAGCGCGATATTGCTAATGCGCTTGGGAATTATAGGAATAAGCTTTATATTCTGAAAGTGCAGGAAGAAAATGTGGCCACTAACCTAAACAACTTCAATCGTTCGCGGGAACAATATAAACTGGGAAGAATAACCAGTATCGAGTTCCGGCAGGCCCAGACCAATCTTCTTGATGCACGTACCAGCCTGAACCTGGCTAAATATGATGCAAAACTGGCCGAGCTGCAATTACTTCAGTTAACCGGACAGTTACTGAACGTGAACTTATAGTTATGTTTGAACACTTTTTTCAATGTCCGTATTGTTGGGAAGAAATTTCAGTGCTGCTGGACCCTTCGGTGAGCGAGCAAACCTATATTGAAGATTGCGAGAACTGTTGTAACCCTATAGAATTCAGGGTGAGATTTGAAAATAATGAGCTCGTGGAATTCGATGCCACCAGTATCGAGCAGTAATCAGAATTTAACCTGCTGGCATTCAGAACAGAGTTTGAAGCAGTTGAAAATAATTTAGATTTTTCTAAAAAAAGCTTTGCGCAACTTAAATTCTGCCTTATATTTGCAGTCAACATCGCGGGATAGAGCAGTAGGTAGCTCGTCGGGCTCATAACCCGAAGGTCACTGGTTCGAGTCCAGTTCCCGCTACTAGCAAAACCACCTTTATTAGGTGGTTTTTTTCATTTTATGAAGTTACAGGTTCTTCTGCCGATGCTTCGGGGAAGTCCCACCTATTAAACGAAAAGCCACTTTTTAAGGTGGCTTTTGTTTTTCTAATTTTTAGATTTCGATGCCATATGCTCCATAATGGCGTCAAACTCATCTTTAAACTCCTCATAATCGATCTGGTTTCCCTGAAGGATCATACTCCAGAACCGTGTTTGTGCACCGTGGGCGATGGCCTCCTGTATCTCTTCTTCACTTGCCCCGAAGGCTTTGGCGGAAGCAGAATGGAAATAAACACAATACTGACAAGGGATTTGTGCAGCCACGGCCAGTTGTATTAACTCCCGGTATTTTGGCGGGATATCGCTCTCGGGGCTGTTTAACATCTTAAAGTTTTCCCAGGCTCCGGCGAGAGCGTGGTCGGGAAATACCTCGAACATCGCAGGGAAAGTTCCAAACTCAGCTTCGATCTCACTTTTAGCCTTCTCATAATCTTCATTTTGCTGTGCCCACAGGCTTGCTGTAAGTAAAAGAACAGGAATTAGCAGCATCCATTTTTTTACTGTCATTGAGATTTTAGTTTCCATAATCACATATTTTTTAAAGGAATTAATTCTATTAAAGTTAGCTAATTTTGGCCGCAGCAGAAGAATGCCGGGCTGGGAAAGAAATAGGTGTTATCCCTTAAATTTTATGGTCTTGATTGGTTTTGAAGTTCCCGTTCCTCTAAAGTGTCATCTCCTGGAATAGTGTGTTTGGGAATAATTTATGACAAGGCATTAGTATTTTATCATTGGTTTAGCATTCTTTTATTGATTATCTTTTATCCTGTCTCCTGAAGACTTTAAAAAGAAAAAAATGAAAAGTTCTGATGATGCCTCTCTAGGTGATATAAAGCTTAGTTTACCGGTTAAAATAGCCTACCCGGTACTTGAAGATTTTCTGGAAAAGAAAATGATTGGCCGTAAAATATCGGCCAGCAATAAAGAAGGTGGAGAAACCAATTATGCTGAAATTCTTGAGATCGGGGTTGGAGAGAGCAGTAAAAAAAACTTTGATATAGCCCTTGATGTAAGCTTCAAAGCCCTGGCTTCTGTGGTAAAGGGAAAGGAAGGGAGGGCAATTCTGCATCTATCCCTGAAGTTTAATGAAGAAGAACAACGGTTGGGAATACAGGAGTATAAACTGGAGGGAAAGAACAAGAGTTGGCTTGCCGATAAATTTCTCCAGGTTCTCGTGAACAACTGGATGAAAGAGAAGCTTAAAAGGAAAATGTCTTTTGAGCTTCACCCGTTAATACAGGAACGTTTGCAAGAGGTGAACTCTAAGCTTGGAGAAGATATGGAGGTCAGAAAAGGAATAGCCCTTTCCGGGGTGATCAAGGACTTCCGGGTAAAGGATATTGTTGCCGGCCAAAGTCTTCTTTTGGTTATTGTAGAGGCCGAAGGAAGTGCGCTGGTGGATGTTAAGGAGATCCGTTTTTAGACCTATTCCGGTAAGCTGGTGTCTGAATATACTGGTTTCCAACCTACATTCTTGAATAATGACATATTCTCAAAGAAAAGCTTTAATTGTTAAAGGAATATTAAAATACCATAAAAGGGGTATTTTATATAAGTCTTTACATCACTAATTTAGCATCAGCGCGAATTCAGAAAATAGCATGACTCGTGAATTGGCTGCAATTGGAAAAGAGGATTATTAAAATGTAGGGATTTAATAATTATACTTGAAAATTCTGCATACGGTTCAGTGTGAATACGCGCTATTAACAAAAGCCTTCAGGTATTATCTGGAGGCTTTTTTGTTTTTATCCGAATTATCCTGTATTTCATCGAAAATATGTATATCCTCAATAAAAATAAATTATATTCATCTGAGCAATAGGTGTTTACACTTATTTTTATTGTCATCCCCCCATTATCTACTTCCCTAATTAATTAAGTATACCTAAGTATTATGATCCGGCTGAAGAAGTTTTTTCAGTCTGCTGGTTTTGTATTCACTAACTAAATTTTATTTAATATGAGGAAGTTTATTTTTTATTCAGTTTTAACTGTAAGTTTTACGCTATTTATTAGCTGTTCCAAGGAAAGTGTAGACAGTGTTGAAGATGCACCAATGTCTGTAAACCTAACCGGAAATGGTGCCCCTAACGGAGCACACTACAACCTTAATATCATAGGGGTTCCAAATGTGAAATCGGCCGATATGACCGGTAATAACGGTCACCGTATTTTTGTTAACCTGGATTCCAAAGGAAAACCGGATAAGATAAACCTTATTGAAGGAGACGATTTCCAGGTGCTTGATGCCAATGGGACAGATGGCGAGGCCAGCTTCCAGCTGCCTAACCCGGCAGGTAGTATGACCGAGACTACAGCAACTACTTCTTATTCTGTATGGGCTCGCGCGCTGGGAACTCCGGGAGGAAATGCCACTATTACCACTTGTGCAGAGGCCGAGGTAGACGGGGAGTATGTGGAAGTTTGTTCATCAGATTACCTTGAGGTAGAACGTAAGAACGGCAGGTCCAGGTTTACCGATGTTAGTAAAGAATTACTGACTATTACGGTAGAGGAAGATGTCTTAGCTGAAGATGGTACTGTGGTTGTGGAAGCCGGCACGTACTTTATTTTCGATGAGGCTCTGGAAAATTATTTCTGGAAATATGATAATAACGGGCTTAAGTTACTTCAGTTAAGGTTCTATGAAGTTCCTTCTGAATTTGAAATATAAATAGTAAATTAAATCTGTTTTGAAAGGGCCAGCTTTATGTTGGCCTTTTTTATTGGGTTTATTCGAAACCCTGGGAATTAACAAAGCTGCATTAGGTATTATATTGTTTATTATCGTAATATTGCAATATAAAAATAAGGTGAAATGAAAATTGGAGAGGTCAAGAATAAATTGAAGAAGCTTAAAGAGCTTAAATTTGAGTTGCCTGATGGCAGGTTGGTTCCGGAGCACTTTCACGTGACCGAGGTGGGACTGGTTTCAAGAAAATTTATCGATTGCGGCGCGAACCTTCGCGAAGAAAAAATGATCAATTTTCAGCTTTTTGCCGCAAGTGATTATGATCACAAACTTCCTCCCGGGAAATTCCTTTCTATTATTGAAAAGACCGAGGAAATCCTGGAATTTGACGACCTGGAAGTAGAGGTGGAGTACCAGGGAGATACCATTGGAAGATACGGCTTGGAATTGGCCGGGGAGAATTTCCGGTTGGTGAACAAGCACACCGATTGTCTTGCAAAGGATAAATGCGGAATTCCGAAAGAAAAGCCTAAATTAAAGCTGTCGGAAATGAGAGCAATGCAAAGTTCCTGCGCTCCGGGCTCCGGTTGTTGTTAATCTAAAAAGCTTTAAGTTTTATGAATGTGCATATTTCGGTTTTGCCGGAGATCGGTAAACAGATCTTCACTTTGAATACTGGGAATTTAAGCGAAGAACGCAAGAAACTATTGCAGCAGCTAATAGACTATGTACTGGAACAGCTTAATAACAATAGACAGGTCCGCCTTAATTTTATCTGCACTCATAACTCCAGGCGTAGTCAGTTCGCTCAGGCCTGGGCAAAAGCACTTGCAGCCTATTTTGGGATCGAAATTGGTGCTTTTTCCGGAGGGGTAGAAGTGACGGCTTTTAATCCAAATGCAGTTGAGGCTCTGAAAGATTCCGGATTCCTCATATTAAAGCAAGGGAAAGAAAATCCGGTCTATGAACTTAAGTTTTCTGAAGAGCTTCCTCCGCTAAAGATGTTTTCCAAAGAATTTGATGACCCTGCCAATCCTGATAAGGGGTTCGCCGCAGTGATGACCTGTTCTGATGCCGATGAGAATTGCCCGCTTGTGCCGGGTGCCGAAAAAAGGATCCCGCTTTTATATAAAGACCCCAAGGCATTTGACGGTACAGCCCGTCAACAGGAGAAATATAAAGAGCGGAGTGTACAGATCGCGGCAGAGATGAAATATGTATTTGAAAAAGTGCAACAGCAATTATCAAAAAGATCTTAAACCAATCTTCCTGAAACTCTAATTTATGGCTTCCAAAAAACTAAGTTTTCTCGATTCTTATCTTACCCTTTGGATATTCCTTGCAATGGCAATAGGGGTTTCCCTTGGGTATTTCTTCCCGGCAGTATCAACTTCTATCCAGTCTTTCAGCAGTGGCTCCACCAACTGGCCAATTGCGGTTGGCCTCATCTTAATGATGTACCCGCCCTTGGCTAAAGTGAAATACAGCCTTTTGCCAAAGGTCTTTAAGAATATCAGAATCCTGTCGATATCTCTTCTTTTAAACTGGATTATCGGGCCAATTCTGATGTTCCTTTTGGCTATAATATTTCTACAGGATTACCCCGAATATATGGTTGGTCTTATTTTGATAGGTCTCGCCAGATGTATCGCTATGGTGCTCGTTTGGAACGATCTGGCTGAAGGCAGTAGTGAGTATGGAGCCGGTCTTGTAGCTCTTAACAGCATATTTCAGGTATTTGCCTATAGCTTTTATGCCTGGATATTTATTACCTGGCTTCCACCCTTACTGGGATTTGACGGGGCTATCGTGAATATTTCGATCGCTACCATAGCTGAAAGTGTTGCTGTTTATCTCGGAATTCCTTTCCTGATGGGAGTTTTAAGCAGGCTTATCCTGGTGAGATTGAAGGGGGAAAACTGGTATCAGAATAAGTTTATTCCGAAGATATCTCCAATTACATTAATCGCCCTCCTCGCTACTATTGTTCTGATGTTTTCACTTAAAGGAGAGTTGATAGTGGGGTTACCTCAGGATGTGCTGATTATTGCAATACCCCTTTTACTGTATTTTTCGATTATGTTCATAATCGGCTTTTTTGTGAGCAAGGCTATGGGCGCCGCTTATGATAAGAATGCGGCGATCACCTTCACTGCTGCCGGGAATAATTTTGAACTGGCAATAGCGGTGGCTATTGCGGTTTTTGGTCTGAATTCAGGCCAGGCTTTTGCAGGGGTAATAGGGCCGCTTGTAGAAGTTCCGGCGCTCATTTTACTCGTGCGGCTTTCCTTCTGGCTTAAAAGAAGATATTATGGAGCAGCGGTAAGCTAGCAAAAAGGCCCCGATTTCCTCAGGGCCTGTTCCTTTATTTGTTTACGTAAAGACTATCCATCTGGTTTGGCGGAATAGGGGCAGGTACGGCATTGTCTATAGGTTTTGTGCTTTGCAGGTAATGGTACATTGCCTTCAGGTCTTCTTCGGTAAGGTTGGCGAAATTCTGCCAGGGCATAGGTGGAAGAATATCCCTTCCGTTTTCCATTCCCTTGAACTTCCCTTTTGTCATAGCTGTCTTGAACTGGTCGAAACTCCAGTTTCCGATTCCTGTTTCGTGTGAGGTTAAATTAGCAGCAAAGGAAACTCCCCAAGGGCCCACCGCTGCCGTAAGTTCAGAGTTCATTAACATCCAGCCATTTTTAATGCTGTTTTGGTCGATTTCCGGGAGGTCTGTTCCCTGGCGGTACCCCGATAATTTTAACCCTGCATCTTCTTCCATAGGTTTGCCTCCAACTTTTTTTGGAGAATGGCAATCTGCGCAACCAATACTGGTAACCAGGTATTCCCCGCGTTTAATAAGATCTTTCTGGCTCATTTCATTCTTTCCAGGTTTTTTCACTTCCTCATATTCCTTTGCTTTTTCCTTACAACCGGGAAGTGCAACAAATAAAGAGAGAACAAAGAGCAGCGAGAAGGTTTTTTTAAAAGGCAGGCGGGACCCTGCCGACGGTGGTGAATTGTAGTTTTTCATTTCAGCTGTTTTTTAGTTGGTTTATGATGTAAATTACACAAAATCAGTATAATAAAACATCTCGCCTTCGGAAAAAAACAAGTAATTTTCATTTTCAGGCTTAATCGGAGACATTCATATTGATGCTTAATACCGGAAGGTTAAAATGATTCATAATATTCTCGGTAATACCTGGCGTGAACAGGCCGGCAATCCCTGAGTACCCGTGAGTGATACAGGCAATAATATCCGGTTGGGCCTTATTCAGGTAGATAGCGACTCCACGGGAAACATTATTGGCATTTATCACATTTCTTCCAAAACTGGCTTCAGGGTGATGATTTATAAACTGATCGATCAGGTAATCAATATCATCACTTTCTCTGAAATTATAAGGCAGGTTTACATAAAGCAACTGGATGTCGAGTTCAAGTTTTTTAGCTATTTCGATTAATTTTCCAAAGGCAGAGAGGGATTTTTGACTGAAATCTGATGCAATGACGATTTTTTTTGGTACTTCAGATTTATCGTCGGTCTTTACCGCAAGTACGGGCACAGGGCTGGTTTTGATAAGCCTCTGGGTATTGGAGCCTATGAGTTTCTGAAAGCCGTGTACCCCGTGAGTGCCCATAATCACCAGATCATAATTGTCCTTTTTTATAAAAGATTGAATGTTATCCAGCCCGCGGTTATAAATAAGGTTGGAGCTTGCTTCCACCCCGGTTTTTTCTGCCTGCCTTTCCAGTTTTAGAAGACTGTCCTTTACCTCTCCAATGGCGGCCTTTGTTTCGGGGTAAAGGTTTTCCTTCTCAAGAGGGAGCTTATCCCAATCTACAGGGGTAGGCACCAGGTGAAGAAAAGTGACCTGGGATTTAAGTTTTTTGGCCAGTTCCAGTCCGTAGTTTGTTGCGTGCCGGGCACACTGGGAAAAGTCGGTGGGGATAAGTATATTTTTCATAACTCAGGCATTTTCATAAAGTTATATTCCGCTTTTCAATTTTTAAATGATTAATATCAGTCTTAGGCTTTGGGGACTTCTTGATTTCTTCAAAAACCCTTAATTTTGATACTTATGAAAGTGAATAATCTGGAGCAGGGTTTTTTCGGAATTGGTATTCAAAACGGGAAGACTCCTGAGAATTTAGGAGTGTTGTGGCGTTCAGCCCAGAATATGGGGGCGAGTTTTATTTTCACCATAGGGAACCGCTATGCAAAGCAGGCTTGTGATACCCATAAAGCAGTGGGGGCAATGCCCTATTTTCATTATGAATCTTTTGAAGATTTCTATGCCCATTTGCCTAAAGGCGCAATGCTGGTAGGAGTAGAGCTCACCGAAGAAGCCGAACCTCTGGAGACTTTCAGGCATCCCAGGAGGTGTGTATATCTTCTTGGTGCCGAAGATCACGGGCTTTCAAAGAAAGCAATCCAAAAGGCACATTACCTTGTAAAGTTCAGGTCTACTCTTAGCCTGAATGTTTCGGTAGCAGGAAGCATCATTATGTATGACAGGGGGCTGAACAAGAAATAGTATTTTTTAATCTCTCATTTATAGACTACTGCAGGTTTCGGCATCTTTCGTTACATTAGCAGGAGATTAAAATTAAGCAGGATGAGATACGTAATTAAAAGTGTGCTTGCATTGGCCATAACCGGGCTTTTTACTTCAGGGGTGCAGGCACAGAAAGTGCAGGAAAACAATCAGGAAGATTTCAGTGAATTTATGGACCGCAGCGGGAATCGTTTTCGTACGGCTTCAGGAAATCCCGGTGCCGAATACTGGCAGAACGAAACCGATTATAAGATCGAGGTGACCTTGAATGATGAGGATCACACGATTTCAGGCCATCTGGAACTCACTTATACCAATAACTCTCCTGAAGAGCTGGATTTCATCTGGATGCATCTCGAGCAGAACCGTTTTACTGAAAATTCCCGCGGAACCCTTACCACTCCCATCGGGGGGAATCGCTATAACGGGGATGTAGACGGGGGCTATGAGATCACTAATCTTAGGGCAAAGACGAACCGAAGCACTTCTTCCAAACACCTGATTACCGATACTCGGATGCAGGTTTTCTTCGATAGGCCTATCCCGGCCAATGGAGGGGAAGCCACGGTTTCTATGAATTTTAAGTATAAGGTGCCTGTGAAAGGGATGGACCGAATGGGGCGTTTAAAGGTGAAGGACGGTACGATATACGCAATGGCGCAGTGGTTTCCAAGAGCAGCTGTCTTTGACGATGTAGACGGCTGGAATGTGGAGCCTTACCTTGGTGCCGGGGAGTTTTACCTGGATTACGGTGACTACGATTATAAGGTTACCGCGCCTTATGACCATATTGTAGTAGGCTCTGGGGAACTTCAGAATCCGCGGCAGGTGCTTTCAGAGAAGATGCAGGAGAGAATGGAGATGGCAGAAAAAAGCGATACCGCCGTTTTTATCATTAAACCTGATGAAATAAATGATGCTTCGGTTAAGGCGAAGCAGAACGGGACCCTTACCTGGCATTTCAAGATGGAAAATACCAGAGATGTGGCATTTTCATCTTCCGAAGCTTTTATCTGGGATGCGGCAAAGATCGATCTTCCCGGCGGTGATAAGGCGATAGCACAATCGGCCTACCCGAGGGAGAGTGCCGGGCAGGAAGCCTGGGGCCGCTCCACAGAATATACGAAAGCCTCTGTTGAACATTATTCTGAAAAGTGGTTTAAATATCCATATCCGGCAGCGGTGAACGTTGCCGCTTCTATAGGCGGAATGGAATATCCGGGGCTTAGTTTTTGTGACTGGAGAGACCAGGGAGAGGACCTTTGGGGGGTTACAGACCACGAATTTGGCCACAACTGGTTCCCGATGATCGTTGGGACCAATGAAAGACGCTATGCTTGGATGGATGAAGGCTTTGATACCTTTATCAATCATTACAGTACGCTTGCCTTTAATAATGGAGAGTATCCTTCAAGCCTGGACCAGACAAGGAAATATAACAACTGGTTCACAAGCCCGGAACGAGAAGGGATCGATACTTATCCTGATGTCACCAATCTTGACAATCTTGGGATGACGGCTTACTACAAGCCGGCGATCGGTTTGTTATTGCTCAGGGAATATATTCTTGGGGAAGAGCGTTTCGATAATGCTTTCCGTAGCTATATTGAGACCTGGGCCTATAAGCATCCGCAACCGGCAGATTTCTTTAACCATATGGAAAATGTTGGGGGAGAGAATCTTTCCTGGTTCTGGAAAGGCTGGTTTTACGGAACCGGTAATATAGACCTTGCGCTTGCCGATGTTATCGAAAATGAGAAAGGTTATGTGATCAAGCTTTCAAACGATGGGGATATGCCAATGCCCGTGGAGATGAAGATCACTTATGAAGACGGCAGTTCCGAAGAATTAAGGCTGCCGGTCGAGATCTGGCAGCGGGGAGATACCTGGAGGCATTTACTTGAGACCGGTAAAAAAATCAAAAAGATCCAGCTTGATCCTAAAAAGATCCTGCCCGACGTGAATTTTAGTAATGATACCTGGCCTTCTACCCTTTACAAGAAATAGAGTAAAAACATTTTGTTTTTAATAATTAAAGGCTGCCTGTGAAATTCCGGGCAGCCTTTTATAGTTATTTCAGAAACCGGAAAGTAACGAATCCAGCTCTGGTTCGTCTTATTTGTAAATAGCCTTTCTATTATGCATAAAATAATTTGTCTGCTTATATTTCTTTTCGTTTCCAAATTCGGCCTTTTTGCTCAGGAGATCTCTGCCACTGTGCTGGATGCTGAATCAAAAAAGCCAATTCCCTTTGCCACGGTCCAGTATGCTTCAAATAAAGGTGTGATCACCAACGATGAAGGGCGATTCAGTATACTTTCAAAGGAAAACGACAGCATCAGTATTTCCTGCCTGGGTTACGAGTCGCAGACTCTAGTGGTAAAGAAAATTAAAAATGACAGTATCTATCTTAAAAGTTCCAGCATTCAGCTTGATGATGTTTTTCTTTCCAATAAGAACCTGACCGGGGAAGAGATTATAGAGAAGGTACTCACGCGGGTAGATGAAAATTACAATTTCAGTTTAACCCATAAGAAATTCTTTCTTCGAAACTCTTTCTTCAATTTCGTGAACCGTTTTGAGATGGAAGTAGAGGAGAGTACGATGCCGGAACTGGACCAGGAATTTATGAATGAGCTGAAAAGTAAGATGCCGAAATATATGGATAGTTATGATGAATATCTCGGGAACTTCTACGGCAACTATGAAACTCAGAAAGTACAGCTTCTTAAGGCGGCCAGACTTGATAACCCGGTAAATGAGGAATCTTTGCAGGCAATGAATCAGCGGGTAGAAAAGATCTTACAGGAAAAAGTGGGAGAAGGCACATACCTGAAGGTGAAATCGGGCATTATTGGCGTAAAGATGGATTCTGAGGAATTGAATAAGGAAATTGAAGAGGGGCATCAAGCCGAGAAAATAAAGGAAATGACCCCGGAAGAAAAGTCAAAGACCGAAAAGGAAAAACGTATAAAAACCCAGGACAGGGCAAGAGACCTGGTGAATGGGCGTTTTTCTAAAATGTTCTGGATGGAAGATCAGGAACTTGATATTTTTGAAAAGTCTGGGAAATATGAGTTTGCAGTAGAGGGCTTTGCCCAGTTGGATAATTCGATAGTATATATAGTAAGCTTTCAGCCAAAAAGAAAAGCCGATTACAAGGGGCTTATTTATGTGAATACCGTGGATTTTGGGGTGCACAGGCTCGATTTCGGGAACCTGAGGCCACTTAAGAAGTTCAGTCTTTTCGGCGTGAGCACCATAGATGATATACATCGCGGGAAAATGATCTTTAGCCGGGATAAAAGCGGAAAATACGATCTTAAATATTTTGAAGAGGAAAAAGGAAGTACCGTGGGGGTAGACCGCCCGCTTACTTTCCTGGTGAAAGAAGGTAAATTTCTCTTTAAAAAGAAACTTGAGGAGCTGGACCTCGAGATGAACGTTAATATTAGCAGTATCAACAAGACACAAATGGTGATCTATGAAAGTTCCATTTTGGAAAGGGAAAAGTTCGAAAGTCTTAAGCCTTCACCCGAATTTGAATATGAAGTGTTTAAAAAATACAATCCCGATTTTTGGGCTGGGAATAATATTATAGAGCCAAATGCGGCGATCAGGTCCTTTACCTCTATGGAAGCAGGGAAATAAAAAAAGCGGTTCGAAACTCGAACCGCTTTTTTTATTAGACTTTATCTACAGCAACCTTATAGGTAGGATCTTCCAGAATGTTCACATCGATGATCGCATCAGCGTCACTCAGTAACTTTCGGCAATCCTGGCTAAGGTGTCTCAGATGAAGCTTTTTGCCTTGTTTATGGTACCGTTCGGTAAGTTTGTTTACCGCTTCAATTCCGGACATATCTACAATCCGGCTTTCTGAGAAATCGATTACTACTTCTTCAGGATCGTTCAATACATCAAATTTATCATTAAAAGCCTGTACAGAACCGAAGAAAAGCGGACCATACATTTCGTAATGTTTCACTCCATTGTCATCGGTGCGTTTTCTGGCCCTTATGCGCTTGGCGTTATCCCAGGCAAATACAAGGGCAGAGATGATCACTCCAATTAATACCGCAAGGGCAAGGTTGTGGAGTAAGATGGTCACGAGCGTTACAAGGACCATTACCAGCACATCAGATTTAGGCATTTTATTCAGGGTTTTCAGACTGGCCCATTCAAAAGTTCCTACGGCAACCATAATCATTACCCCGGTAAGGGCGGCCATTGGTAATTTTTCGATGAGATCGGCTCCAAACATTATAAAAACAAGCAGCATTATGGAAGCTACAATTCCGGAAAGCCTTGCTCTTGCCCCGGAAGAAACGTTGATAAGGCTTTGCCCTAGCATAGCACAACCACCCATTCCTGAAAATACTCCTGAAAGCATATTGGCAGTTCCCTGTGCTACACATTCTTTGTTTCCACTTCCACGGGTTTCTGTGATCTCATCAACTATATTCAGGGTCAGAAGACTTTCTATAAGACCAACTCCGGCCATAATTGCCGCATAAGGGAAAATAAGGGCAAGGGTTTCGAAAGTGAAAGGAACCATTGGGATATGAAATGGAGGGAAACCGCCATTAATAGAAGCCATATCACCCACACTTTTGGTGTCTATCCCAAAACCTATAACAATGGCAAAAACCACCAGGATTGCGGCAAGTGACGCGGGGAAGACTTTGGTGATCTTAGGCAGCCCCCAGATAATGGCTATTGCAATTCCTACCAGGCCAAGGAAGGTGTACATTGGGCTTCCTGTCATCCATACCATTTCTCCTGCGGCATTCACAGTTTTGAACTGATCCAGTTGAGACATAAATATGATGATGGCAAGTCCGTTCACAAATCCGAAGATCACGGAATGTGGTACCAGCCTTATCAATTTCCCGAGTCTGAAAACTCCGGCAAGCACCTGTAAAATTCCGGCAAGGACCACGGTGGCGAAAATATATTCCGGACCGTGAGAAATGGAAAGTCCTACGATAACTACCGCTACAGCACCTGTGGCTCCCGAGATCATTCCAGGGCGGCCTCCAAGAATAGAGGTGATTAATCCCATAACAAAAGCAGCGTAAAGTCCTGTTAAGGGAGAAAGGTTAGCGATCATCGCAAAGGCCACGGCTTCCGGGATCAGGGCCAGGGCAACCGTTAATCCGGCTAGGATTTCGGTTTTGTAATTTACTTTTTGCGAAAAATCAAAAAGGTTGAAAATCTTTTTCATTGGATCTTTTTTAATCTTGGTTGAAAGAATGCTTTCGGGTAACTGAAGGAATTGAAAACTCTGGGAATCGCCACCTATGGCGGGGTAATGGGTGATGATATAATTAGTTTTGCTTGCCTCATAAGAGCGGGCAAAATTAGTTAATTATTTCAATTAAGAAAGTTTTTGGCCCTAAACTCTTAATTTTTAATACTTTGATAAAATTGTCCGGTATTTTATGCTGATATAGCAATGGCTGTCTTTATACCTCTTTCGGGTTCAAATGTACTGGTCTCATCGAGGTGTATAAGTCCGGAAACTCCTTTCTGGTAAGTACAAGCTGCCAGAGGTTTAGACGGTTTGCCCTGAAAGATGCGGCCGATGAACATAGATAAAACTCCCACATCCTGTAAAAGGCATCGCTGTATTCCTGTTTCAGCTGGGGCCAGGCTTCCCTGAAGTTCTCGTACCAGGCCATCAGCGTCTTGTCATAATATTTTCCGAAGTTATGCCAGTCCTGTAAAACCAGTTTATTTTCTATAGCTTTCCCGATCTGCGCGGCAGAAGGAATAAGGCCTTCAGGGAAAATATATTTGTTGATCCAGGGGTCGGTGGTATATTCAGATTTGTTGCTCCCAATAAAATGCAAAAGGCAAATCCCGTCCTCTTTCAGGTTCTCCTGTACCACTTCCATATAGGAGTCATAATTCTTGTGGCCTACGTGCTCCAACATTCCAATGGAAACAATACGGTCAAATTTCTCATTCAGGCTTCGGTAATCCTGAAATCTGATCTCTACAGGCAGGTCCTTGCATTGTTCCTTCGCATATGTGTATTGCTCTTTGGAAATTGTTATTCCTACCACTTCAACTCCGTAATTTTTAGCGGCATAATAGGCAAAACCTCCCCATCCGCAGCCAATATCAAGTAGCTTAAGACCCGGTCTCAATTTCAGTTTGGTACAGATTAGTTCCAGTTTGTTTTGTTGTGCCTCACTTAAGTTTTCAGCATCTTGCCAGTAGGCGCAGGAGTACAGCATTAAGGGGTCGAGCATTTTTTGGTAAAGCTGGTTGCCTTTGTTGTAATGAGTGGCAATAGACTTCAGGGCCTTGGAGGGCTTCTGAAGGTTGAATAGTTTAGATTTAAGGACAAGCCATTTCAGGTGAAGGTTCTTCTTTATCTTTTGTTCCAGCCCTGCATTGAAGACGCGATACAAAAATTCATCCGGTTTGTCACAATCCCACCACTTTTCCATATAAGATTCGCCGAGGCCAATGGAGCCGTCCCGCAGAACCCGTTTGTAAAATTTTCGGTTTCTTACCTGAAGGTCCCAGCTGTTATTGCCGTTCACCTCAATACCCGCGGCCAAAAGAAGCTTTTTCACTATTTTCTGATATGAACTCATAGAATGAACTTTTAATAGTATCAGATAAATAAAGGGCCATCCATAAGAAGTTTGGATAGCTTAAAATTAACCTTTTTTAGAAAGATTCTGAAATTTACGCCTCTTTTCTAGAGGCTTGCTTAATATCTTAGTACTTTTGCATTTATAAAAGAAGCATAGTATTATGGCACATAAAGCCGGTTTTGTAAATATTATTGGAAACCCTAATGTGGGGAAGTCTACCCTGATGAATGCCTTCGTCGGGGAGCGTTTGTCCATTATCACCTCTAAGGCACAAACCACCCGGCACAGGATCCTGGGGATCGTAAACGGGGATGATTTTCAGGTGATCTTGAGTGACACCCCGGGAATCATAAAACCAGCTTATGAACTGCAGGCATCTATGATGGATTTCGTGAAATCTGCTTTTGAAGATGCCGATGTACTTGTATATATGGTTGAGGTGGGCGAGAAGGCTTTGAAAGATGAAGCCTTCTTCAAAAAGATCGTCAATGCTAAGATCCCGGTACTGTTGCTCCTGAATAAGATCGATAAATCCAATCAGGAAGAACTGGAAAGCCAGGTGCAGTACTGGCAGGAAAAGGTGCCTAATGCGGAGATCTTCCCGGTTTCAGCCCTTGAAGGCTTCAATGTTTCTGAAATTTTTAAACGTATCATAGAAATTCTTCCGGAATCCCCGGCATTTTACCCTAAAGATACGCTTACCGATAAGCCCGAACGTTTCTTCGTGAATGAGATCATTCGCGAAAAGATTCTGATGCATTATAAAAAGGAGATCCCTTACAGTGTTGAGATCGATACCCAGGAATTCTTTGAAGAAGAAGACATCATCAGGATGCGAAGCGTTATTATGGTAGAGCGTGATACCCAGAAGGGGATCATAATCGGCCATAAAGGAGCTGCCTTAAAAAGAGTGGGGGTGGAAGCGCGTAAAGACCTTGAGAAATTCTTCGGAAAACAGGTACACCTTGAACTCTATGTAAAAGTGAACAAGAACTGGCGTAGTGATTCAAGACAACTGAAGAGATTCGGTTACTCGGGGGAGAAATAAATCCCTTGCCGTTTATTCTGCGAATATTAACTGATGAGCCTTGAATTGCAGCTTTTTAATAAGTCCTTATCAGGCTGAAACCTGTGCTTTCAGGTACCGATTGATACTTTTCCTTCAAGCAGCATAGTCACCGAGGTATTAAGATTTAAATATTAATTTGAATAAGAATGAGGTTGTTAGAAGCCATTTGTTATAAAACCACTAATTTTGCACCTCATTATAGAATTATTTAATTATGGGCAATATTGTAGCCATTGTGGGTAGACCAAATGTAGGAAAATCCACTTTTTTTAACCGTTTGATCCAACGCCGGGAGGCGATTGTAGACTCGGTGAGTGGGGTGACCCGTGACCGACATTACGGTAAGTCTGACTGGAACGGGAGAAAATTCTCCCTTATTGATACCGGGGGATATGTTAAGGGAAGCGAAGATGTTTTTGAAGCGGAGATCGATAAGCAGGTAGAACTGGCTATAGATGAGGCCGATGCCATTATCTTTATGGTAGACGTGGAAAGCGGCGTGACTCCTATGGATGAAGAAGTGGCCACTTTGTTACGTAAAGTTGATAAGCCGGTACTACTTGCCGTAAATAAAGTAGATAATAACAAGCGACTTGAAAACGCAGTCGAGTTTTATTCGCTGGGGCTAGGCGAGTATTTTCCTATTGCCAGTACCAACGGGAGCGGTACGGGAGACCTTTTGGACGCCCTTGTCGAGGCGCTTCCTGAACTGGAAGAAACCGATGAAGACGACTTGCCGAGATTTGCCGTTGTGGGAAGACCTAACGCCGGGAAATCCTCTTTCATCAACGCGCTTATAGGCGAAGAAAGATATATAGTGACCGATATTGCGGGAACCACCCGTGATTCTATAGATACCAGGTATAATCGTTTCGGGTTTGAATTCAATCTTGTGGATACCGCAGGGATCAGAAGAAAATCCAAGGTTAAGGAAAATCTTGAGTTCTATTCTGTAATGCGTTCGGTAAGAGCCATAGAGAACTGTGATGTTTGTCTTCTGGTACTGGATGCTACCCGTGGTTTTGACGGACAGGTGCAGAATATCTTCTGGCTGGCACAGCGAAACCGAAAGGGGATCGTGATCCTTGTAAATAAGTGGGACCTTCTGGAGAAGGAAACCAATACAATGAAGGAATATGAAGCGGCAATAAGGAGAGAGATGGAGCCATTTACCGATGTGCCTATCATCTTTATGTCGGTTCTTAACAAGCAAAGGATCTTTAAGGCCATAGAGACAGCTGTAAGGGTATATAAGAATCGAAGCGAGAAGATCAAGACCCGCAGGCTTAATGATGTGATGCTTCCTATTATTGAAGGCAACCCGCCACCGGCTTATAAAGGGAAATACGTGAAGATCAAATTCTGTACGCAGTTGCCAACGCCGCAGCCACAGTTCGCGTTCTTCTGCAATTTACCGCAGTATGTAAGAGATCCTTATAAGCGATTCATCGAGAACAAACTCCGGAAAGAATTCGATTTTGAAGGAGTGCCGATCACCATTTATTTCAGGAAGAAATAAGACGTGATTTAGATATAACAAAAAAGCCTCAGGGTCTCCTGAGGCTTTTTCTATTGAATTATTACTTGGGGGAGTAATAAAAATCTTTATAAGGTTAATCTTACCAGCTTCCTCCGGCTCCGCCGCCGCCAAAGCCTCCGCCGCCGAAACCGCCACCAAAGCCGCCTCCGCCGCCAAAACCTCCTCCGGAGCTTCCGCCTCCGCCAAAGGTTCCGCGCCCCAGAGAGCTCAGGATAATAGCGTCAAAAAGAGTGCTGCTGCCTCTTCGGTGTCCGCCGCTTCCACCGCCCCGGTTCTTTCGGCTGAAAGAGATCAGGATGATGATGAAAACTATGAATATGATTATGGTTCGTATGGGTAAACCTTTGCTTTGTCTTCCCTGGGGAGTGCCTTCAAATGTGCCTGCCAGCACCTCGAAAATTGCTGAGGTCCCTTTGTCGAACCCGCTGTAGTAATCACTTTTTCTGAATTCAGGCAGGATGATGTTTTCTATGATGAGCTTGGTCTTGGCATCGGTAAGGTACTCTTCGAGTCCGTAGCCGGTGGTGATCCAGATCTTCCGGTCGTTCTCGGCCATTAATATCAGCAGGCCGTTATCCTTTTTGCTTTGCCCGATTCCCCATTCGTGAGCCCAGTGTGCCGCATAGGTTCCTTCATATTCTCCCTGCAGAGACTCAATGGTGACCACCACAATTTGTGTTGAAGTGGTGTCGGCATAATTGATAAGCTTCTGTGTTAAACGTGACTCTTCCGAATCGCTAAGTACATCTGCCCCGTCATAGACACTCGTCTGTTTATCGGGTTTGGGAGGTATATCGCGCTGGGCATAGCCAATCCCGATCAAACAAATTAGAAATAATAAGGTAAGGCTTAACTTTCGGTTTAATACTCGCATTTAAGCTTTTGAAATTTTGTTGGAAAGTTCATTCTCGTTGTCTTCGGTCCAGGGGAAGTGCTTTTTAAGTTGCTCTCCCGCCTTTAGTACGCCGTCTATAAGACCTTGTTTGAAATTTCCTTTTTTGAATTGCGCCACGATGGCGTCTTTGGTGCTCTCCCAAAAATCTGAAGGCACGACGTCATTTATTCCTTTGTCCCCGTAGATCACAAAATTGCGGTCTTCTACGGCAACATAAATAAGCACTCCGTTCTCGGCTTTGGTATTGTCCATTTTCAACATATGAAAGACCTCCATCGCCCTGTCGAAGATATCCTTGTCCCCAACGGTCTTTTCGAGGTGGACCCTGATTTCTCCCGAGGTCCTGCCTTCAGCTGTCCTGATGGCTTCAACGATCTCTTCCTCTTCTTCTTTGCTTAAAAAATCTAAATCTTTCTTCATCTCTCTTAAAAATCGAATTCAACATCGGGGGCATCTTCAGAACCTTCATCGGCCTGGTAGCGCTCCATTTGATCGAAGCCGAACCAGCCCGCAACGATATTATTCGGGAAGACCCTGATATATTTATTGTAATTGGTTACAGCTTCATTATAGCGGTCCCTGGCCACATTTATGCGGTTTTCGGTGCCTTCCAGCTGTGATTGTAGTTGTAAGAAGTTTTGGTTCGCCTTTAATTCAGGATAGCGTTCCACGGTAACCAGTAACCTTGATAAAGCAGAAGAAACCCCGCTTTGTGCCTGCTGGAACTGCTGAATTTGGTCAGCGCTAAGGTTGCTCGGGTCTACACTTACCGAAGTTGCTTTGGCACGGGCCTCTATAACATCGGTCAGGGTTCCCCGTTCGAAATCGGCTGCTCCCTCCACTGTTTTAACCAGGTTGCCTATGAGGTCATTACGCCTCTGGTAGGAACTTTCTACATTTGCCCAGGCCCTTCTGGCATCTTCCTGGTATTCTATGGCAGTATTATTTACTCCCGCTGTTAAGCGATAGATTCCAAATACTGCTACGACAATAATAATTGCCGGGATAAGCCACTTTTTCATAATTACAATTGATTTTTAAGGTTGACTAGCGTTGCTTTAATACTTTCTAACTTACGAATTATTTCAAAATTAGTAAGCGTTTTTTGTCGTTCTTCCTTGAGATGGGTTTTAGCCCCTTCAAGGGTGAAACCTCTTTCTTTTACAAGGTGGTAGATAAGCTCCAGGTTCTTAATGTCCTCTGGGGTGAATTTGCGGTTTCCTTTTGCATTTTTCTTAGGTTTTATCACATCGAATTCCTTTTCCCAAAAACGGATAAGGGAAGTGTTTACCTTGAATGCCTCGGCTACTTCGCCAATACCGTAGTAGCGTTTTTCCGGAAGATTTACGTGCATTAGTCCAGAGATTGATTTTCCTGTTGAGCTTTTTCTAAAACCTTATCGAATTCTTCGGGAGAAAGGTTTCCGTAGTAGAAATTAATAGGATTAATTCTTTTATCATCCTTAAAGACTTCGTAGTGCAGGTGTGGACCTTCAGAACGTCCCGTACTGCCTACAAACCCAATAATATCTCCTCTTTTCACTTTCTGGCCTCTTCTTACATTGTACTTATACAGATGGCCATACAATGTGGTGTAACCAAAGCCGTGATCTATTCTAATGTGGTTGCCATAGCCAGTTGAACGGTTGTCGGCTCTTATCACCCTGCCATCACCGGTTGCATATACCGGGGTTCTTCGGGGAGCAGTAAAGTCCATTCCATAATGAAATTTTCTGACCTTGGTGAAAGGGTCTGTTCTCCATCCGTAACCGGAAGCAATCCGGCTAAGGTCTTCGTTCTTTACAGGCTGGATTGCCGGGATTGCTGAAAGTAGCTTTTCCTTTGCTTTTGCCAGTTTAGCAATCTCATCTAAAGATTTAGATTGAACTACGATCTGTTTGGTAAGGATATCCATCCGTTTGGTGGTCTCCACTATAAGTTTTGAATTATCGAAACCTTCAAGGTTCTTGTAGCGGTTAACCCCTCCGAATCCTGCCTTCCTCTGTTCTTCAGGAATAGGATTTGCTTCGAAATATAAGCGGTAAATGTTATTGTCCCGGTCTTCAATATTGGCCAGCACATCCTGTATCTGGTCCATTTTTTTGTTCAGAAGCCCATACTGAAGTTTCATGTTCTTCAGCTCGCGTTTTAGAGCTTTTTCTTTAGGGGTTTCTATCTGTGGAATATTGAGGTAAATGACCAGCAAGATGAATCCGGCCAGAAAAGACCCCACTATGCTAAGCGCTATAATTCCCAGTCGCCGGCCTTTGCGGCGTTCTATTTTTTTATAGGAAAGGGTTTCGCTATCGTAATAATATTTAACCTTCGACATGAGTTAAATTTATGCTATTTTTGCCATTCAAAACGGTACAAATACTGTGCTAAATGTCAACGGTAAACGAACAAATATATAAATTGTTTCCTCGCTGTCATAATTTAAAAATTTTTAGATCGTAATAGCTACATGAAATCGCAAGAAATTCGAAATACATTCCTGGAGTTTTTTAAGTCAAAATCCCATACCGTGGTTCCTTCGGCGCCTATGGTCATTAAAGATGATCCTACTTTAATGTTCACCAATGCCGGGATGAACCAGTTCAAGGAGTTCTTCCTTGGGAACTCGGTGCCCAAGCATACCCGTGTGACCGATTCTCAAAAATGTTTGAGGGTGAGCGGAAAACACAATGACCTGGAGGAAGTGGGGATGGATACCTATCACCACACGATGTTCGAAATGCTGGGGAACTGGAGCTTTGGCGATTACTTTAAAAAGGAAGCTATTCACTGGGCCTGGGAATTGCTGACTGAGGTATTTAAAATAGACGAAAAGAACCTTTATGTGTCGGTATTTGAGGGTACAGATGATAAGGATAATCTTCCGTTAGATGAGGAGGCCCTAGCGCTTTGGAAAGAGATAGTGCCGGAAGAGCGCATCATCTACGGGAATAAAAAGGATAACTTCTGGGAGATGGGAGATCAGGGCCCTTGCGGACCTTGTTCAGAGATCCATATAGATATACGCTCTGAAGAGGAGAAGTCGAAAGTACCCGGAAGGGAGCTTGTGAATGCCGATCATCCACAGGTTGTGGAGATCTGGAACCTGGTATTCATTCAATTTAACAGAAAAGCCAATGGTGCTCTTGAGGAGTTGCCGGCAAAGCATATCGATACCGGGATGGGCTTCGAAAGACTTAGCATGGTGCTTCAGGGAAAACAATCTAATTATGACACCGACGTCTTCACTCCGCTAATCCGCGAGATCGAGACCATCACCAAAAAGGAATACGGGGTTTCAGAAAAGACCGATGTGGCCATCAGGGTGATATCAGACCACGTGCGGGCAGTTGCTTTTTCTATAGCAGACGGGCAGTTGCCGAGCAATACCGGAGCGGGTTACGTGATCAGAAGAATTTTAAGAAGGGCCATCCGTTACGGATTCACCTTCCTTGATATAAAGGAGCCATTTATTTATAAACTGGCAGAGACCTTAAGCAATCAAATGGGGGATGCATTCCCTGAACTTAAGTCGCAGAAGAATCTTTGTGAGAATGTGATAAGAGAAGAGGAGCAGTCTTTCCTTAGAACATTGGATCAGGGGCTTATTCGCCTGGAGAACATCATAGAGGAATCTAAAGACGGGAAGGTTTCAGGAAAGAAAGCTTTCGAGCTTTACGATACTTTTGGATTCCCGATAGATCTTACCGCCCTTATTTTAAGGGAGCGCGGTTACGATCTGGACCAGGAAGAATTTGAAGCGGAACTGAAACAACAAAAAGACCGCTCCAGGGCAGCAACACAGATCACTGCCGGAGACTGGCAGGAACTCACTTCGGTAGAAGAGGAGGCCTTTATAGGTTATGATGAGCTTTCGGCTGATGTGAAGATCGCGAGGTACAGAAAAGTAGAGACTAAGAAGCAGGGAGAGCTGTTTCAGATCGTGCTGAACAAAACCCCTTTCTATCCTGAAGGCGGAGGCCAGGTAGGTGATAAAGGTTACCTGGAAGCGAAAAACGGAGACGTGGTTTATATCACCGATACCAAGAAGGAAAATAACCTGATCGTACATTTTGCTAAGAACCTTCCTGAGAATCCCGAGAAAGAATTCAAGGCCGTGGTAGATGCAAAACAAAGAGCAAGAACTGCTGCCAACCACTCGGCAACGCACCTGCTGCACCAGGCTTTGAGAAGAATTCTTGGGGATCACGTAGAGCAGAAAGGCTCTATGGTTCACAGCGGTTACCTTAGATTTGACTTTTCCCACTTCGGAAAAGTAACTGCAGAGGAGATCGAAGAGGTTGAGAATTTTGTGAATACCCGAATCAAAGAGCAGATCAATCTTGAAGAACAGCGTAACATTGCTTACCAGGAAGCCATAGACCAGGGAGCAATTGCCTTATTCGGAGAGAAATACGGAGACAGCGTCAGGGCCGTGAAATTCGGAGAGTCTATGGAGCTGTGCGGGGGAACCCACGTTCAGAATACCGGGGATATCTGGTATTTCAAGATCACATCAGAGTCTGCAGTGGCGTCTGGTATCAGGAGGATAGAGGCTATAACCGGAGATGCGGTGAAAGACTATTTTTCCGAACAAACAAAGGTGCTTAAAGAGATAAAAGGCTCTTTGAAGAATTCAAAGGATCCGGTAAAGGCAATCAATAACCTGCAGGATGAAAATGCCGAATTAAAGAAGCAGGTGGAAGCTTTATTGAAAGACAAGGCTAAAAACCTGAAAGGAGAGATAAAGTCTGAGATCACCCAGGTGAACGGGGTAAATTATCTTGCTAAAAAAGTTGACCTTGATGCCGGGGGAATAAAGGACCTTGCATTTCAGCTTGGAGATGAGCTGGATGATCTCTTCCTTATCTTCGGAACCGAGCAGAACGGCAAAGCCCTGTTATCCTGTTATATTTCAAAATCCCTTGCAGCAGATAAGGACCTTCACGCCGGGAAGATCGTGAAAGATCTTGGGAAATATATCCAGGGAGGTGGCGGAGGCCAGCCTTTCTTTGCGACCGCAGGAGGTAAAAAGCCTGAAGGGATTAATGAAGCCCTGCAGCAAGCCAAAACATTCCTGGAATAAGGATTCCGGGATAAAAAACATCTGAAATGGAATTCAGAACCAAAGTACCAATTTCGGAACAGGAACCTAAAATGGATTATCGGTCCAAGATATTCCTTACAGGTTCCTGTTTTGTTGAAAATATTGGGAAAAAGCTGGATTATTATCAATTTCAGTCCTTGCAAAATCCTCTTGGGATACTTTTTCATCCTTTTGCCATAGAGAACCTCTTTCAAAAGCTGGCTTCCAACTACGAGTACGGCGATGAGGATGTATTTTTCCACAATGAACGCTGGCATTGTTTTGATGCCCATTCGTCTTTAAGCTCTAAGAGCGGGAAGGACCTGGTAGAGAAACTCAATAGTAGACTTGAGGAAACCCGAAACTTCCTTAAAGAGGCCAGTCACGTGGTGATTACCCTGGGCACTTCGTGGTATTATCATCATTTGGAAAGCGAAACAGATGTGGCCAACTGCCACAAGCTGCCACAGAAAAATTTTAGAAAGGCCCTGGCTGATCCTGAAGAGGTGAAACTCAGTGTGGAAAGCAGCCTTCACAGGCTTAAAGAATTGGCTCCCGGAGCAAAAGTTATATTTACCATCTCTCCGATAAGACACCTAAAAGACGGGTTTACGGAAAATCAATGGGGTAAATCTAACCTTATCACGGCTATTCAGAAAGAAGTTTCTTACAATTCAGAAGTCGCCTATTTTCCTTCATATGAGATTGTTATGGATGAATTGAGGGATTACAGATTCTTTTCTGAAGATATGATTCATCCCAACAACATTGCCATAAGTTATATCTGGGAGAATTTCGTGAAAGCGTGGATGTCTGGGTCTGCTATGGCTACAATGCGGGAAATAGAAGGGGTTCAGCGCGATCTTGCGCATAAGCCTTTTAATCCTGAATCTGAAGCTCACAAAAAATTTCTGGAAAAACTCGACATCAAAATTAAGGATCTGGAATCCCGGTTTCCTCATATTTCATTTTAATTCTTTACTTGTTAAAATTTTTAATTATTTATTAAAATTTAAGACTCATTGAATTTATTTGTAATTTTAACCCATAGACAAATGATGATGAGAATCTGAATCCCGGGGTGTATCCCCAGGTTTGGTTAAGAGTCGTTTGCTGTTTATTTTTTCTAAAATTTGTTGGGGTAGATTTTAGAATTTACTAAGCTTATGGACGGGTGGGGCCGTCCATAAGTATTTTATAGCCCCTTGTAAACTCCCTGTTTACAGCATTCTCTAAGATCTTCGGGAAATTTCTTTTCGTATATTTAATCAAAATTCGGTCTATGAGAAAAATACTTTTTGGAGCTGTTATCGTATTGCTGGTTGTTTTTGCGATCCGGTATTTTGAGAACAGATGGTCGCAGCAGGAACAGCTGGAAGCGAATACAGAACTTATTCAGGAGCAAATTAAAAATGTAGGAAAATTAATTGTCACTGAAGGTACTTTCTCACAGGTCTATTCCTATAAGGATTCAAAGAAATTTTACCTTGATGTCTTCTCAGCCAGAAAGAAGGCTCTTATTGTTGTAAATGCCAGGGTAAGCATTGCTTACGACCTGAGTGAGCTTGAAATTGATGTCGATAAAGTGAACAGGACGATAAGCATAACTCATATTCCGGAAGAAGAAATAAGTATTAATCCTGATATCAACTACTATGATGTTACCCAGGATTATCTTAACCAGTTTGAAGCGGAGGATTATAATAAGATCAAAACCCAGATTGAAAAGTCGATCAGGAAAAAGGTAGAAGCATCCAATTTAAAATCGAATGCTCAAAACCGGCTCATTAGTGAGTTACAGAAGATCTATATCCTTTCGAATTCAATGGGCTGGACCCTTGAGTATAAGGGCCAGAAATTTGAAGGCCAGGAGGAACTTGAAGCTATAAAGCTTTAATCTGTTACCAGGTTGGCTTTGGCCATTTCTATCCCATCTTCTATAAGGTGTTTAACTTCCGGCCTTTGTTTTTTGATGTTTTCCAGATGTGCCAGGGCCTTCTCGGCAAGCCCGGGATTCTTTTCGCAAGCCAGCTCATAGATCTCAACACTTAACAACCAATCTCTTGGATGACTTTTTTCTGCGATCTCTAAAGCAGCTTCCAGAGAGAACTTCGCATTCTCTCCTTCTCTGATGTTTCTTACTGATTTGTAAAGCGACTCAAGTTCTTCTCTTTCCGGAGTTTTCTTGCTTTTAATAGTGGTGCTTGAAGGTTTATGAGTGATCAGGTCAAAAGATTCTGCATCGGCAGGACCGGCAAAAGCTGAGATTATTTCTTTACCTACAGCCATATCGTATTTGCCCCATTCCGGTTTAAAGAGCACTTCATCTTCATAAGTCACGGTACAGTTCTTAAAGCTGATAAGGATAATCTTTCCCTGGAGGTTTCTGGTTCCGGTAATGATCTCTCCTTCTACTATTAGCCCGCCTTCAAATTCAAGTTTCACTTTTTCACCTTCATAGATATCATATGCCCTGAGATCTCGCGGACTCATATCTTCTATAGCCAGGTTGATTCCTTTAAGCTTTCCTACGGGAGAACCAAAGCCTTCGGGATGGTTATGGGTGCCGTGCCCTACCAGCTCCTTTTCCCGGTGAGCCAAAGCAGTCTTGCCTTTCGTCTGAATGTAAACCGGTGCTCCGTTGTATTCTATCACTCTTGAAAGACTTCCGGAAACCTGAAGGCCGGTGCTGAACTCAATGGTTCCGATATTCTTCGAGTCGATAAGCTTTTTGATCCCTGAAAGTCCGCCTCTCCTCAAGGCCATAGTGTTGGCAAATTCTTCCAGGACCGAACTTAAATGGGCGAAATCTGGAGTTACATACAGCTGTGGCTGAGGTTTGGTGATGTCGAATTCCTGTTTTGCAGCTTCAATGGTATAGGGGATCTTCTTCACCTTATCTGTCATACACCATTTGCTTTCTCCAATTGAAGACAGCAGCCCGGCGCCATAAATTTTTGGGTGTTCCAAAGTGCCTATAAGACCATATTCCACGGTCCACCAGTGCAGGTTCCTTATTTGGGCCATTTCGCTAGGTTTCCCCATATTGTTTTGCAGGTAATCTACCTGCTTCTCTGCAGCCTCAATTTCTTCTTGTGGTGTGTCTTCAGCTTCCTTGATAATGGACAGGTGCCTGATGGCTTCATACATCTCATAATCTTTGGCGCTGGAGATGGCTTTACAGCCAATCTCTCCAAAACGTCTCAGGTATTCTGCATATTCAGGATTGGCAATAATTGGAGCGTGGCCGGCCCCCTCGTGAATAATGTCGGGAGCGGGTGTGTACTCCATATGTTCTATCTGCCTGATATCACTGGCGATCACCAGCACATTATAGGCCTGGAACTCCATAAAAGCAGCAGGCGGGATAAATCCGTCTACGGCGACGGCCGCCCAGCCAATTTCCTTGAGGATGCGATTCATTCCGTACATATTCGGGATACTGTCTATAGAGATTCCTGTTTGGCGAAGGCCTTCCAGGTAGGAATTATGAGCTACTTTACTCAGATATTCTACATTTTTGCGCATAACATAGCGCCAAACCGCCTGATTTATGGGAGTGTAATCATCATAATTCTGCGGCTTTATATATTGTTGAAGATGCGCCGGAAGACGCTCTAATATTTCGTTTGACTCAACTTGGTCCAGCATAATTTATATTAGATAAAATTCAATTTAAAGATACATAATTATGTGCAAATTCCGAAAATGATAACAGAAATAGGAATAAAATAAAAATGCTCCCGATTCGGGAGCATTTTCTTGAATTTTACTTTTCCATAGTTGGAGGATATTTCTCCATTATCTTCTGAACGATCTCATTGATGCGTTCCTGCTTTTTATTCACTTCTTCAGCAAGGGCGGCAGTGCCCATTCCCTGCCAAACAAGTTCCTTTTCTCCCGCATCAATCAGGTCTATATAAAGGGTTCCTTCACTGGTTCGGGTAACGGTGTTGTAACCTGAGCCCCAGTACCAGGGATGCCATCCCCAGCCATAACCCCAGCCATAATTGTTCTGGTAGATATTAATATTCTCATTGGTCTTAGTGAAAATGCTTACAAGTAGATCTGGGTTTTCAGATTTAGCAAAGCCTTTAGCCTGCATTTCACTTTCAATAGCCCTAAGGATTCGCTTTTTATCGAGATCCGAAATTTCAGCTTTGTCTATGCCCGGCTTGAAAAAGGCAAAGGTTTGATACTCATTAAAATTAGCTTCACGATCATAATCTGACGCAACTCTTACACTGCTGCAAGAGGTAAGGACTCCTACAAACAGAAGCAAAACAGATGTAATTTTCAGAATTTTCATAAGAACTTAAGTTTTAGTGTTATTACTTAAGAAGAGTTTCATCTACCATATTAGGGAGGGTAAGTTTTAGCTTAGGCTCCATTTGCATTGCTCTTTTGGCTGTAAACACGGCTTCCTTATTTCTAGCCCAGCTTCTGCGGGCAATTCCGTTGTTAACATCCCAAAAAAGCATAGATTTTAAGCGCTCTTCTGATGCTGAAGTACCTTCAAGAATCATACCAAAACCTCCGTTAATAACTTCTCCCCAGCCTACACCACCACCATTATGGATGCTTACCCAGGTAGCGCCTCTAAAACTATCACCAATCACGTTATGTATAGCCATATCAGCTGTAAAGCTTGAGCCATCATAAATATTTGAGGTTTCCCGGTAGGGAGAATCTGTACCTGAAACATCATGATGATCTCTTCCTAACACAACCGGGCCAATCTCTCCATTTCCAATGGCATCGTTAAATGCCTTGGCGATCTCCATACGGCCAACGGCGTCGGCATAAAGGATCCTTGCTTTGGAACCTACTACCAGTTTATTCTCCTGAGCTCCTTTTATCCATTTGATATTATCGGCCATTTGCTGCTGAATCTCTTCAGGAGCTTCTTTTCTTAATTTTTCAAGTACCCGGGTTGCGATCTCATCGGTTTTGGCCAGGTCTTCATCTTTCCCTGAAGCACAAACCCATCTAAAAGGTCCGAATCCATAATCGAAACACATAGGCCCCATAATGTCCTGTACATAACTTGGATAGCGGAAATGTATACCGTCTTCCGCCATTATCTCGGCTCCGGCTCTTGATGCTTCTAAAAGAAATGCATTCCCATAATCGAAGAAATAAGTGCCTTTAGCCGTATGTTTGTTTATTGCTGAAGTTTGTCTTCTCAGACTTTCCTGAACTTTCTGTTTGAAAAGTTCCGGTTCTTCGGCCATCATTTTATTCGATTCTTCAAAGCTAAGTCCAACCGGGTAATAACCTCCGGCCCACGGATTATGCAAAGAAGTCTGGTCGCTTCCCAGGTCTATATGGATGTCCTTTTCATCAAAGTACTCCCATACGTCAACGATATTTCCCTGGTAAGCTATGGAGAGCACTTCCTTTTGTTCTTTGGCCTCTTTAACCCTGCTGGCCAGTTTTTCAAGGTCGTCTATCACCTCATCCACCCATCCCTGGGAGTGACGTGTTTCAGTGGCTTTTGGGTTCACTTCGGCGCATACGGTAATACAGCCGGCAATATTACCTGCCTTTGGCTGAGCTCCGCTCATACCCCCAAGTCCTGAGGTAACGAACAGCTTTCCGCCAAGTCCTTCCTCAGAGATCTTTCTGCCGGCATTCAGAACGGTGATAGTTGTCCCGTGTACGATTCCCTGCGGGCCAATATACATGTAGCTTCCGGCGGTCATCTGCCCGTACTGGGTGACTCCAAGTGCGTTGTATTTCTCCCAGTCATCCGGTTTGGAATAGTTGGGGATCATCATCCCGTTGGTCACGACCACCCTGGGAGCGTTTTTATGTGATGGGAACAAGCCCATAGGATGTCCCGAATACATCACTAAAGTCTGATCTTCTTCCATTTCGGCGAGGTATTTCATCGTAAGCCTGTATTGTGCCCAGTTCTGAAATACAGCTCCATTACCACCATAGGTGATCAGCTCATCGGGATGCTGAGCTACGGCGTGGTCCAGGTTGTTCTGGATCATTAGCATAATACCCTTGGCCTGGGTGCTTTTTCCCGGGTACTCTTCAATAGGGCGGGCTTTCATCTCGTAGTCAGGCTTCAGTCTGTACATATAGATACGCCCGTATTTTTCAAGTTCTTCCCTGAATTCCGGAATCAGGGTTTCGTGATGCTGCTTGTCAAAGTATCTCAAGGCGTTTTTAAGAGCCAGTTGTTTTTCATCCTGGGTAAGAATATCCTTTCTCTTTGGGGCGTGGTTAACAGATTCGTCATAATCCTTTTTTGAAGGTAATTTCGAAGGAATCCCTTCCAGTAATTGTTCTTTAAATGTCATTATTTTATTGTTGCGTGTTAGTTTTGTTATCGTAGCCGTAAGGACAGTGGCGGCAACCGCTTTCACAGCAATATCCTCGTTTTAGATGATACTGTTCTGTAAAACATCTGTATCCTTCAGGCGTTATATAATAGTCTCCCTCTTCAAGGGGAACTCTTTTTCTGAAAATACTCATATCGCAAAAATACAATTTCTTATCTTGTTCACATGATACTTATCGTTAACAAATATCTTCCGGGTAACCGATTTAAGGGGATGGTTTTATGGCCTTTCCTTTTCGTGAAGAATCCGGAGTTAAAGAACGATGAGATCTTCATTAACCACGAGCGGATCCATATGCGGCAGCAACAGGAATTACTCATCCTGTTTTTTTATATCTGGTATTATCTCGAATACCTCTTTAGGCTGGCTAAAAGCGGAAACAGGATGCAGGCCTACCGGAATATTTCATTTGAACGGGAAGCTTATGACCGGGAGACCATAGACGATTATCTGAAAGAGCGCAAATTTTGGGCATTTCTTCATTACTTATAGGTTGCAGGTGTATAACTGCTTGTTAACTTTGCAAAATGCAGAAGGTACTGGATCTTAACTCTGAAATCTATTCAAAGAACCAATTCATTACCGGGTTGGGGAATAATGTTCAGCTTTGGCTGAAAAGGGAAGATTTGCTGCATCCTGAAGTTTCCGGAAATAAATTCAGAAAGCTGAAGTATAATCTGCAACAGGCTTTGGCTCAGAATAAGAAAAAGGTCCTGACCTTTGGCGGAGCCTTTTCTAACCATATTGCTGCAACTGCCGCAGCCGCGAAACTTTCTGGCCTAGAAAGTGTCGGGGTGATAAGGGGAGAAGAATTAGGAGGAAACCTTGAAGAGACTTTAAAAACAAATGCTACCTTAAACTTTGCGGTTTCCCAGGGGATGAAGCTGCATTTTGTTTCCCGAAGCGATTACAGGAACAAAACAGCCCCCGGCTTCATTAAAAACCTGCAGTTGAAATTCGGTGAATTTTATCTAGTTCCCGAAGGCGGGACCAATTCGCTGGCTGTGAAGGGATGTGCCGAGATATTATCTGAAGAAGATAAGGCATTCCATTTTGTATGCACTTCCGTTGGTACCGGGGGTACTATTTCGGGGATTATCAATGCTTCAGAAGAGAACCAGCAAATTTTGGGTTTTCCGGCTCTAAAAGGTGATTTTCTTTCCGCAGAAATAGAGAAATACTCGGGTAAACAGAATTGGGAGCTCATTTCCGGCTTTCATTTTGGAGGCTATGCCAGGTATAAACCGGAACTCATCGAATTCATTAATAATTTTAAGACTGCATACGGAATTCAGCTCGATCCCGTTTATACAGGGAAAATGCTTTACGGAATTTTTGAACTCGCAAGGGAATCTTATTTTCCTGAAAATTCCCGTATTTTAGCGATCCATACCGGGGGGCTTCAGGGAATCCCGGGAATGAATAGAATACTGAAGAAAAAACAATTGCCTTTAATCCAGATATGAAAATGAACTTAAAGCGGTATTTTATAATTATTGTACTTGCTGTATTCACCGTTTCCTGCGGAAGTAAGAAAAAGGTGGTCACCAAAAGGGACCGGTCGAAACCCGAGTCTCAGGTTGTGATGGAAGATACTTCGCGGAAGGAGATGGATTCCGGCAGGGCAAGGGAAGAAAGACCGGCTAATTTTTCAGGTTCTGTAGAGGATTACATAAGGTATTTTGCGCCAATTGCCCAGGAGGAGATGGCCTTGTATAAGATCCCGGCAAGTATTACCCTTGCACAGGGTATCCTGGAGTCAGGTGCCGGAAAGGGAGAGCTTTCCAGAAGGGCCAATAACCACTTCGGAATTAAATGTCATGACTGGAACGGCCCCCGGGTGTATCACGATGATGATGCCCGCGGCGAATGCTTCAGGAAATATAAGGACCCAAAGTACTCTTTCAGGGATCACTCACTGTTTTTAAGTGAACGCAGGAGGTATGCTTTCCTGTTCGATCTCGACAAAGACGATTATAAAGGCTGGGCCAAAGGCTTAAGAAAGGCAGGTTATGCAACAGACAGGAGGTATCCTGATAAACTGATAGGGCTTATAGAGCGCTATGAATTATACCGCTACGATACCAATGTTTCAGACAGACCTTCATCAGGTTATACCTATAGCTCAAAAAAGGATGCCGATACCCACGTGGTGCAAAAAGGGGATACACTTTATTCTATTGCAAAACGATACAATACCAGTGTGGAACAAATAAAGGAACACAACGATCTGAGCTCGAATACCATCGAGATTGGTCAGTTATTATATATAATTTCAGAATATTAAGATTTATGATTTATAAAAGAAGTAGTGAATTGTTCGCTTCAGCCAGGAAAGTGATTCCGGGAGGGGTAAATTCACCTGTACGTGCATTCAAGGCCGTGAGTGGCGATCCCGTTTTTATTAAGAAGGCTGAAGGAGCTTACATTTATGATGAAGACGGAAATAAACTGATAGATTATATCAACTCCTGGGGGCCGCTTATTCTTGGGCACGCTCACAAACCTGTTGTAGATGCCGTAATCGAAAGGGCTAAAGATGGAACATCTTTCGGCACGCCTACCGAACTGGAGACAAAGATCGCCGAACTGGCGGTGAAGATGGTGCCTAATATCGATAAGATAAGAATGGTGAATTCCGGGACCGAGGCCACTATGAGTGCCGTGAGATTGGCAAGAGGCTATACCGGGAAGGAAAAGATTATCAAATTTTCGGGCTGTTATCACGGCCACAGCGACTCTTTCCTGATCCAGGCGGGAAGTGGGGCAATGACCTTTGGCTCACCAAACAGCCCCGGGGTGACCCAGGGAACGGCAAAAGATACCCTGCTTGCAAAATTCAACGACCTGGATAATGTGAAGCAAGTGATTGAGGCTAATAAGGGAGAGATCGCCTGTATGATCATTGAACCTGTGCCGGGAAATATGGGGTGTATCCCTCCAAAGAACGGATTCCTGAACGGACTTCGCGAGCTTTGTAATTCTCACGATATCCTGTTGGTGTTCGATGAGGTGATGTCCGGTTTCAGACTTGCCCAGGGCGGAGTGCAGGAAAGAATGGGGGTGAAGGCCGATATCGTTTGCTTCGGAAAAGTGATAGGAGGCGGACTTCCGGTTGGAGCCTTTGCTGCCCGGGATGAGATTATGGATTACCTGGCTCCTGTGGGCCCTGTTTACCAGGCCGGGACCCTAAGCGGGAATCCGTTGGCGATGGCTGCAGGACTGGCGATGCTGACTGAGCTTTATGAGAATCCCGGGATCTTTGAAAGCATAGATAAAAAGACAAAATATCTGCACGAAGGGATGGAAAAGGTGCTGAAAGAAAATAATGTACCGCATACCATTAACCGCGTGGGGTCTATGATCTCTGTTCACTTTGGGGATGAACCGGTGGTGGATTTTGAATCTTCGGCTACATCGGCTTCTTCTGGTAAATTCAATAAGTTCTTCCACGGAATGCTGGAAAACGGTATCTACATTGCGCCAAGCGCTTTTGAAACCTGGTTCATTAGTGAAGCCCTTTCTTATGAAGATCTTGATAAGACGATTGAAGTAGTAGGAAAAGTTTCTAAAGACCTTTAAGGTCAGTTCAAATACTTACCAAAAAAAGCCCTGCAAATGCGGGGCTTTTTTACATCATCTCCAATAGCTCTTCAACATAGGTCCTGGAGTTGGAGAGACGGGGTATCTTATGTTGCCCGCCAAGCTTATCGTGCTTTTTAAGCCAGTCGTAAAAAAGGCTTTCTCTTGCCTGGTGTACTTTTGGCATATTCAGGGTCATATTGTTATAACGCTTGGCTTCGTAATCGCTGTTTACTTCCTGTAAGGCCTTGTCGAGTTCACGTTTAAAAGATTCAAAATCCTTAGGCGGATTCTTGAATTCGATGATCCACTCGTGAGCTCCTTTTTCCTTTCCTTCCATAAAAACCGGAGCCGCGGTATAATCTACGATCTCGCAGTTATTGATTAAGGAAACTTTTTTCAGGGCTTCTTCGGCATTTTCAATAATGAGCTCCTCTCCAAAGACATTGATGTGATGTTTGGTCCTTCCCGAAACCTTAATTCGGTATGGGCTGGTGGAAGTAAAGCGTACGGTATCCCCAATCTTATAGCGCCATAAACCGGCATTTGTAGTGATGATTACCGCGTAATTCTTTCCGATCTCTACTTCGCTCAGCGGAATTACTTTCTCCTCTTTGGTATCATAAGTATCCATCGGGATGAATTCATAGAAAATTCCGTAGTCCAGCATCAGTAACAGGTCTTTCGAATCGTTCTGATCCTGGCAGGCGAAGAAGCCTTCAGAAGCATTATAGATTTCATAAAACCTGAAATCTTCTTTTGGCAATATTTTCTGGTATTGCGGCGCATAGGGGTCAAAACTTACTCCGCCGTGAAAGTAAACTTCCAGCTGCGGCCACACTTCAAAAAGACTTTGTGTGTTGGTGGTTTCCAGCACATTGTTCAGCAGGACGAGCATCCAGGAAGGTACACCGGCCAGGCTGGTGACTTTTTCACGGATGGTTTCATTAACTATGGCCTGCATTTTCACTTCCCAGTCGTGCATCAGGGAAACCTCGTTGCTGGGGGTGCTGCTGAATTCAGCCCAGAACGGCATATTGTCTATCAGGATGGCTGAAAGGTCACCATAGGAAGTACCGTTATTGCGGTAGATTTCCTTGCTTCCACCCAGTCTTAAACTTTTTCCGGTAAAAAGCTGAGATTGCGGATTGTTATTGAAGTAAACGCAAAGCAGGTCTTTTCCGGCGGCATAGTGGCAATTCTCAAGGGAATCTTCACTTACGGGAATGAACTTGCTCTTTGCGTTGGTGGTTCCGCTGGATTTTGCAAACCATCTGATGGGAGTAGGCCAAAAAATATTGGTGTCACCCCGGCGGCTGCGTTCTATCACCCCCTCGTAATCTTCATACCTCTGCACAGGAACCCTTCGGGAGAATTCCGCATAGCTCCGTATTTCCTCAAAGCCGTATTTCTTGCCGAATTCAGTGTCTTTAGCTTTAGATAAAAGATCCTTCAGAAGTTCATTCTGTACTTCATTGGGATATTTTATGAACAATTCCATCTGGTGGATCCTCTTTTTCAGGAACCAGGAAGCGATGGAATTTACTAATGGAATTGGCATTATTTATTTTATATTTATGCTCTGCGAAAACTACAGCGCACAAGGTTTGTCGGCTAAAAATAACGAAAAAAATATGACATACGAAGGGGTACTTACAAAAATGAAAACCGAGATCACCGATAAGGTGCAATACTACCTCGTTTTTGATTCTGACTTCCTGAATCTTAACCAGTTGCTGGACAGGAAGGTCAGCATAAATTTTCTAAGGTATCAGTGCCTTAATTGCGGGCTGGAGAAGAAGATCTTTCGCCAGGGTTTTTGTTTCGACTGTTTTAATGAAATTCCGCAGGCCGGGGAATGGATTATGAAGCCGGAGCTTAGCCGCGCTCATCTGGATGAGGAAGACCGTGACCTGGAATTCGAAAAAAGAGCCCAGTTACAGCCTCATATCGTGTACCTGGCCAATTCCAGTAATGTGAAGGTTGGGGTGACCCGAAAGGAGCAGATCCCGACGCGTTGGATAGACCAGGGGGCTCACGAGGCCATTGAGATCGTGGAAGTGCCCAATCGTTATCTTGCCGGAATTACCGAGGTAGCCCTGAAAGATCACGTTTCAGATAAGACCAACTGGCGTAAAATGCTCACCAATGATATCAAGGACCTGAACCTGGTTGAAGAGCGTGAGAAACTGAAGGATTTTATCCCGGATGAGGCAAAGGAATATTATATAGCCAGCAATAAGGAGACAGAGATCGAATTTCCCGTACTGGAATTTCCAAAGAAAATAAAGACGCTTAATCTTGGCAAGAATCCTTTTTACGAAGGGGTTCTTAAAGGAATAAAAGGGCAATATCTTATCTTCGAAGACGGGACCGTATTTAACGTTCGCGGGCACGAAGGTTTTGTAGTAGAATTCAACATTTTATAAATATTTTCCAAGTCAAAATAAAAAAGCCTCTCAGTTTTTGCTGAGAGGCTTTTTAGGTTATTGGTTCTGAGTGGTGTCCTTCTTCTTTTTGGAGGACTTCAGGATGCCGCCTAAAATATCTTTAGCGGTCTCTTCCAGCTTTTTCTCTTTGCTGGTAGGGGTGCTTACACTGTCTTTTGGCTCAGGGGTCTTTACCGCACTCGTGTCTTTTCCTGTTTTGGTAGCCGTGGTGTCGGGTTTGCTCCTGCCACCTGTCCTTTCTTTGATCACCCCGGTTAGCACATCGGTTCCTTTCTTTACAAGCTCCTGCTTTTGTTTTTCAACGATCCTCTGGGTGAGGCTGTTTACGGCCTGCTTCATATTGATCCTAATATTCGGGTTCTGGAAACTTCCGGTAAGGCCTATTGGAAGCTCTACCCTCATATTTTCCAGTTCTTCCCCGCTAAGTTTGCCAAGTGCCGATCCTACTTCATTTCCCAGGTATTTTGCGGGAACATCCAGGCTAAGATTGTAATTCATACTCATATCGAAGCTGTGGCCCCCGGAGACCTCTACATTGATACCTTTCACGTCAAAATCGAAGGGATCTATCTTTACCGTTCCGTCCTCAAAAGTAAGATGGGTCTTAAGCTTGTTTAGATCTATATCTTTCAGGTTCAGGAAGCCAAGCTGCTGATCCAGTTGTCCCAGTAAAGGGGTTTTCGCGGGATCAAGATCGGCGGTAAGGATACGCGCCAGGGCTTCCCCGGCTATGGTCCTGAGATCGGGGGTGAAATCGTTGTTCAGGTTACCTTTTAACTGGAGGCTGGTCTGCAGTTTCCCGTCCAGCGCGTTTGCAATTGGCGCAAGCCCCTGCAGGAGATCAAGCCCGTTGAAAGACTGGGAAATATTCAGCGCATTTAGCTGAAGATCCATCTGGAAGGTAGGGATCTCATTTTTTGTAGAGACATTACCATCCAGGCCGATGTTTCCGTCAAAAATATCGGTGCTAACGTTCTGAAGTGTCGCGGTCTCATCCCTTAGTATGATCTTCCCGCTGGCATTATTCAGTACCAGGTCGTCATACAATACCTTGTTCACCCTGAAGTTCACTTCGGTGTCAAGGAATGAAGGGATCTTTACCGCTTTTTCCGCAGAGGTGGTGGTAGTCTTTCCGGCTTCTTTCTTTTCCCCTGATGTTCTCGCGACCATAAAGTCGTTAATGGAAAAGGTGTTGGAGTTCACCTGGAAATTCCCTTTCAGCTGCTGATCGGTGAACAGGAATCCCATCAGGTTATGAATATTCCCTGATGCTGTAATATCAGACTTTCCGGTGGTAAGCTTAAGTTCGGGTACCCGTACATTTCCCTGGTTGAAATTCAGATTCGCATTCGAGACCCTGATCTCGTTCGGGATCTCGGGAGATTTATAACTGAAATTCCTGATGCTTGCCGTTCCCTTGCTGTTCACATTCTGATATTGTTCCTTTTCAATACTGTTCATATCGAAGCTGGTGGTCACATCGGCCGTTAGGATCCCGTTCAGGTCTTGTTTCAGCTCCAGCGGATAAGCCTTGCTGATATTGGCCAGGTTCACGGTCCCTTTCAGTTCCATATTCACCAGCATATTTTCGGTAAGGTTCCTCAGGCTTCCGTTAGCCGTAAACCTGTCCTGGTCTATCCTGAAGCTAAGATCCTTAAAGGTCACATAGGTGTCTTCCGGGATTCCGCTTTCATTAAGCACCTTCAGGTCGATGTTGATATCCTGAACGCTTTTGGGAAGGTCGGGATATTTAAAGGAAGCGTTATCTGAGCTTACGCTGATATCCATCTCAGGGATCCTGTTCTCATCTACGATTCCGCTTATTCTTCCGTCCACTACAAAATTTCCCTGGGTTTCCACATTCTCTATGTTCTTGGCATAGGTGGCCGGGATAACCGCAAGGAAGTTCTTAAAGTCTGAAGAAGGCGTTTTAAAGCTAAGATCCAGTTCGTTGTTGTCTTCATTCACTTTCACATAACCATTGAAGGTAAGCGGCAGCTGGTTGATCGTTGCCTCATTTTCCAGGAAGGTATACTTCTGGTTTTCAAGATCCATCTGGATGATGGCATCCAGGGCCACCTTGTTTTTGTTCAGGTAATTGGTGCCGTCATAATCCAGGCTTACCAGGGCATTGGTCTTGGTGTCCAGTTCTGATTGGTCCAGGGAGAAATCTCCCGTCCCGCTATGGTTCAGGTCTTCTATGTCCAGGGCAATATTGGCTCCCTGGTCCAGGTATTTTACCCGGGAATTATTGATCTCGTAATGTTTCAGGTCCAGCCTGAATGCACTGCCCGATCCCTGGGTGCTGGTAGTATCTTCTTTTGCGATATCGTAATTCGCATTGCCCAGCGAATCGATCCTGATGTCCAGAAAGGCATTGTTCAGTTTGAGTTCATCAATTTTCTTAGGTTCATCCTGCGCTTTAAACAGTTCTTTTACCGACATCTCGAGCACTACTTCATCACTCTTTGCCAGGGTATCCCCTTCAAAAGGCGCGTTGTTCACGATGCTCAGGTCTTCCAGTACCAAAGTGGCCTGGGGAAAACTCCTGAAAAGGCTCAGGTCCAGATCGGCGAACTCCACCTTCGCATTCACGTTATTATTGATGGCTTTTTTAACCAGGTCTTTCAGCTGAGATTCAAATACAATTGGAGCAGTAACCAGTAATACCACGATCACCAGCAAAAAGATCCCTAAAATTTTTAATATTTTTTTCATCTCTTATAATTTTTAGATCAGGCTTCCCGTGTTTCGGGCTCGCCTGTAAGTATCTCTTCTTCAAAATATAATTCTTCGCCCTGTTCCAGGTTGAAGCGCCTTCGCAGCCCGAATACCGCGGCATACAGGAACGGCGTGTCAAGGGCAGCTACCAGTACTTTAAATAAGAAACCGCTAAGCAAGAGTGCTCCAAACTGTTCCCAGGCGATCTTATTAAAGCTACAGAGCAAAAACAGGACCGAAAATGTATCGACAAACTGGGAAAGGAAGGTCGAGAAGTTATTCCGCAGCCATAAATGCCGGCCTTTGGTGAGACGCTTCCAGAAATGAAAAAGCTGGATGTCTATGTACTGGGCCAGCAGGTAAGCGACCATAGAGGCAAAAACGGCAATGGCGGTAGCGCCAAATACCTTACTGAAAAGCTCGTTCCCTACCGGCGACCAGTTGGTGGCCGGTACCCCGTTGGCGGCATAAATAATCAATAAGGAAAAGAGCGAAGCAAAGATCCCGGCGGTCACGATTTCGTTGGCCTTTTTCTTTCCGTAGACCTCACTTATGATATCGGTGATCAGAAAAGTGATGGGGTAAGGTAAGATGCCTACCGAGATCTCAAAAGTGTAGATCCCGAAAAAATCCCAGGAAAAAAACTTCTGAAAAATAAGATTGGAAACTACCAGCGAGGCGATGAATAATGCGCCTAATATCAAATAAATACGCTGTGCCGCAAGCCTGTCTTTGATATAAAGTTGTGCCAAATTTTTATTTTATGTTATAACAAAATTAAGCCTATGTAGTTTTGTTTTGCTTAATTTGCTGTGAAAATTACAGGTTAATCCTAAAATCTTTTCCTAATTTAAATTGAATTCCCCTAAAATAGTATATATAGCTCTGGGAAGCAATGTTGGCGAGCGCTTCAGCATTTTGCAGGCTTCCGTGAACCGTATCTTTGAAGAGATAGGTGAAGTGACCAAGGTTTCAAAAGTCTACGAAACTCCGGCCTGGGGATTTGAAGGAAATGCCTTTTTAAATGCCTGTATTGCGGTGAGCACCCGCTTTACTCCTAAAAAAGTACTGAAGAAACTGCTGAAGATCGAAAAGGAATTCGGCAGGCTGCGCAGTGATTCAAAAGATTACCAGAACCGAAGCCTGGACCTGGATATTCTGTTCTTTGAAGAAGAGGTTATTGAAGCTGAAGGGCTGCTTATCCCTCATCCTCAAATGCAAAAGAGAAGGTTTGTACTTCAGCCTCTGGCAGATATCGCAGCAAGGGAAATTCATCCGAAACTGAAACTAACCGTAAGGGAATTATTGTCGCAAACCGAAGATACTTCGGGTTTAAGCGAAATTGGCGATGAGTTAAAGATTCCTTCAAAGCAATATCGGTTCAGAAAATGCAGTTATATAGCCGTAGAAGGAAATATTGGTGCCGGGAAGACCAGTTTTTCGACTATGGTCTCGCAGGATTTTAATGCGAAGCTCATTCTTGAACGCTTTAAGGATAATCCCTTTCTGCCGAAATTCTATGAAAACCAGGAGCGTTATGCCTTTCCGCTGGAAATGTCCTTTCTGGCCGATCGGTACCAGCAGCTGGCCGACGATCTCGCGCAATACGACCTTTTTAAGGATTTTGTGATCTCAGACTATGATGTCTTCAAATCGCTGATCTTTGCCAAGATCACTCTTCACGAAGATGAATATTCTTTATACCACAAGCTCTTTCATTTGATGTATAAAGAGCTGGTGAAGCCGGACCTGTACATATACCTCTACCAGAATACCGATCGTTTGCTGGAGAATATCAAAACCCGCGGGCGGGATTATGAGCAGAACATCCAGCCTGAATACCTGATGGAGATCAACAAGAGCTACCTGAACTTCATAAAATCACAAACCAATATGAAGGTGCAGGTGATAGATATTTCAGGAAAGGATTTTGTGAACAAACGGGCAGATTATCTCGCTTTGCTGGAGGAAATAGACAATCATTTAGACTAGTTTACAGGTCCTGGGGAGTTATAATGCCTCCTGTAAGGCATTTAGCAACGAGCTGGGTGGTATTGTTACATCCGGTCTTTTGAAGGATGTTTTTCCTGTGCGTGCGGATGGTATGTTTTGAAATATTCAGTTTTTCCGCGATCTCTTCGGCATTAAGGCCTTTGGCCAGGTATTTAATGATCTCCTGTTCTCTTTTTGTAATAATATTGGCAAGATCGTTATGTTCTTCCCTGCATAGTTCGGGATTGAAACACCCGTTTTCGGGGTCAAGGTTGTAAAAGGACTTCTCACCTTTAAGGCTAATAAAGGAGACTTCTTTGATGCTGCACACCTGTAAATGGGAAACGTCGCTGTGAATAACAAGTAAATGCTGCGGAGTTCCGTTCTCCGAAACCGAAAGCGGTGTTCCCTGGATAAGCATTACTTTTTTGTTCCCTTTGTGGTCTTTCATTTCATAAGAGTAGAGCATCTTATAATCGGTGACCTTATCAGATGGCAGATAGTCGTTGTAGAAGCTCTGGATGAGCCTTTCCTTCTTTTCTATCCATTCGAACTCTTCTTTTAGAGCGGTTTGTAACAAACATTCCATAGTTACCTCCTCCGGGGGCTTTCCTGTAAAGATCTCAACCTCGGGAGAGATGTAATCAAGATTTAAATTGTGCAGATTTAAAATGTAGAAATAAGAATTACCCGGGGTGAATAATGAGGCGAATTGCTGAAATTGGTCCTTGGCCTCATATTCGGAATATTTTTTAATTTGCTTTGAATACTCCTTCTTCCATAGGTCAAAAATACGACTGGTATCCTCGCTCATTTATGATTTAGATTGACGGTTGAAGCCCAAGATAAAATAAAAATACCTTTTTTGGGGTATTTGTGTAGGAAACTTATGAACCGTAAAAAGTGGTAAAAGCTTTTACTGGTGCATATTTTCAGAGGATTATGCTCCTGTAATTTTTGTAGGAAATTTATGTCTGGAAAGTGGAAATCTTGTTAAAAAGATCCCATAATACCACTCCGGCACTTACCGAGATGTTCAGGGAGTGTTTGCTGCCCAACTGTGGAATTTCGATGATCCCGTCACTGGCCGAAACCACCTGTTGCTGCACGCCTTTTACCTCGTTCCCGAAAATGACCGCGCAGGTCTCTCCCTTCCGGGGTTTAAAATCGTTGAGCATAATGGCACCTTCAGCCTGTTCTATGGAAAACACCTTAACCTCGTCTTCCTGAAGTTTTTTGACCAGCTCCAGGGTGTCTTCAATATATTCCCAGGCCACGGTATCGGTGGCGCCGAGGGCGGTTTTCTGGATGTCTTTATGCGGAGGCTGGGCGGTGATCCCGCACAGAAAGACCTTTTCGATCAGGAAAGCATCGGCGGTACGAAATACCGAACCTATGTTGTTGAGGCTGCGAACATTGTCCAGCACCACGATGATAGGGGTTTTCTTCGCTTCCTTAAATTCAGGGACCGTTTTCCGGCCCAGTTCGCTGTTTTTCAACTTTCGGTTTTCCATAGAGCACAAAAATAGGAATTTCTGAAAATCTGTCCGGTTACGGGGTCCTATTTTATTTCTGCCGCATTTTACTGAAAATCAGCTTGTGTTGTGTGTAATTCACTAAAAAGCAGTAAATTAGAATGTTTTTAAGGAAAAACACGCCCTTCTTAACCTGCCACAGTTATCCCCCCGCTATATCCAAATCAATCTAAACTGAACCGGAATCCGGTAAAGGCTTTTACTGCTATCCCAAATTCCGAAGCAGCCTGCAGTGTTATAAGTGAATTTTGAATTAACAAGAACTTCAATAACAACTAAAACACCAGCATTATGAAGACTATGAAGATCACGCTTATACTGGCCGCGTTCCTGTTCTGTGGCCAGGGATTGTTCGCCCAGGAGATGGGCCCGAAGAAATATGAGAATCCTAACTGGATCTATGTGAGTTTTATCAAATTTCATCCCGGGAAAAAGGATAAAGCCGTCAAGATAATTGATGATTACTTCGCCAAAGCGGATGCGAATGCGGGTATAAGTCCGCCCACGGTGCTGAATATGACCACCGGCGATTTCGATTTTGTGGTGGTCTGGAAACTGGAAGAGGGCATAGAAACCCTTAATTATGAAATTTCCCCCGATGATGCCAAATGGTATGCCGAGATGGGGAAGCTTGCCGGAGGAATGGATAAGGCCGAAGAAGTGATGCAGGAATTCTTCTCTTACGTGGAAATGTGGAAAACCGAGATCGGCAGGATGGAATGAGCCTTGGGTTCTATTGAAAATAAAAATCAGAAATTATGAAAAAACTAATCCTTTTAGCCCTGGTGATCACAATGGGTATGAATTGCCGGGCCCAGGAGACAAGTGAACGTTATACCACCTCGTCTCCCTTAATTGAAAACACGAAAAAATATTTGGCAGCTTATGAGAACCAGGACTGGGACACCTGGATGATGCAGTATACAGACAGCAGCAAGATCTATCACAACACCTGGGAAAATGCGAGAATGCCCGAGGAGGCTTTGAAGAGCCATAAGGAGCTGCTCAGCAATATGACTTCCTATGAATTTCTTGATGAACCTATCTTCTATGAACAAATAGTGGATGATGAGGGCAAGACCTGGGTCTATATGTGGGGCATATGGAAAGGGACGCTTAAGGGCAGCGGCGAGACCATAAAGGTTCCCGTACATCTGGCCCTTTGGTTCAAGGACGGAAAGAACGTTGAAGAATATGGTTTTTATGATACCTCTTCGCTGATGGCGGCAATACAGAAGAACCAGAATTAAATACCCCGCAAATTGTTAGATTGCAGAAACAGCCCCGTCTTTTTTAAGGAGACGGGGCTGTCTTGTTTAACAAATAAATTTTTAAATAAAATACAGGATTGTCTACTTTAGCAGCTACTTAAAAAACCGAAAACGTGGCAGCCAAAAAAACTCCCAAAGTAACCCCATTAATGCAGCAATATTCAAGCATCAAGGCCAAGTATCCCGATGCTATGCTCCTGTTCAGGGTGGGGGATTTTTACGAGACTTTTGGCGAAGATGCCGTGAAGGCCGCACAGATCCTGAACATTGTTCTTACCAACAGGAATAACGGAAGTGAGCGCACCGAGCTTGCAGGCTTTCCGCATCACTCCCTGAACACCTACCTGCCGAAACTGGTCAAGGCCGGGCAGCGGGTTGCGATCTGCGATCAGCTGGAAGACCCCAAGATGACCAAGAAGATCGTGAAACGCGGGGTGACCGAGCTGGTGACTCCCGGGGTGGCATTGAGTGACGAGGTGCTTCTAAGCAAATCGAACAACTTTTTATGTGCCGTTCATTTCGGTAAGAAGATTCTTGGAGTGTCCTTTCTGGATGTGTCTACGGGTGAATTCCTGACGGCACAGGGAAACAGGGAATATATAGATAAGTTACTGCAGAATTTCAGCCCAAGCGAGGTGCTGGTTCAGAAGAAGTTCAAGAAAGATTTTTCCGGAAATTTCGGGGAAGACTTTCATATTTTCGGGCTTGAAGACTGGGTGTTCAAAAGCGATTTCGCCTATGAGACCCTGAACGGGCATTTTGAGACAAAGTCTCTGAAGGGCTTTGGTGTGGAGCACCTGGAAGAAGGGGTGATCGCTTCTGGAGCCATCCTGCATTACCTTGCAGAGACACAGCACAATAAACTGCAGCATATCTCGGCCATCAACAGGATAGCCGAAGAGGAATACGTGTGGATGGACCGTTTTACCATCCGGAACCTCGAATTATATCATTCCACAGCCGCCAATGCGGTGACCCTGCTGGATGTGATCGATAAGACCATCTCGCCTATGGGGGGCAGGCTTTTAAAGCGATGGCTGGCCCTGCCGCTGAAGAATGCCGAAAAGATCAAAAAACGCCACGCCGTGGTCGAATTCCTCATCAATAATCCTTCGGTATTGCAGGAGATCCAGCAGCATATCAAAAAGATAAGTGACCTGGAACGCCTGATTTCGAAGGTGGCGACGGCAAAGGTGAGTCCGCGGGAAGTGGTTCAGCTGAAGAACTCCCTGGAAGCGGTGATACCTATCAAGGAACTCGCGCTTAATTGTGAGGATGAGGCGATAAAAGCTATTGGCGGAAAGCTGCACAGTTGTGAGCAGGTTAGAGGCAGGATAGGGGAAAGCATCAACGAAGAGGCTCCTGTGAATGTGCAGAAGGGCAATGTGATCGCAGAAGGTTTTTCAGAAGAACTCGACGAGCTTCGAAAGATCGCTTTTTCGGGGAAAGATTACCTGGATAATATGCTGGAGCGCGAAAGCAAGGCTACCGGCATCAGCTCGCTGAAGATAGGGAACAACAATGTTTACGGATATTATATAGAGGTAAGGAATACACATAAGGACAAGGTGCCGGAGAGCTGGATAAGGAAACAGACCCTGGTTAATGCCGAGCGTTATATCACCGAGGAGCTGAAGGAGTATGAGGCCAAGATCCTTGGAGCCGAAGAAAAGATCCTGCAGCTGGAACAGCAACTGTTCTCAAAACTGGTGCTGTGGATGGGAGATTATATTCAGCCCGTGCAGCAGAATGCCCAGCTGATCGCACAACTGGACTGCCTTTCGTCTTTCGCACAACAGGCCAATACCGAAAACTACTGCAGGCCGGAGATGGAGGACACTTATGGATTAGACATTGAAGAAGGCCGCCACCCCGTGATCGAAAAGCAGCTTCCCATCGGAGAAAGCTATGTGACCAATAACCTGAAGCTGAACCGGGATGAGCAGCAGGTGATTATGATCACCGGGCCCAATATGAGTGGTAAGTCGGCTATTTTAAGGCAAACCGCCCTGATAGTGCTGATGGCACAGATGGGAAGTTTTGTGCCCGCCAAAGCGGCGCATATCGGGATGGTAGATAAGATATTTACAAGGGTAGGGGCCAGCGATAATATATCTATGGGCGAGTCTACCTTTATGGTGGAGATGAACGAAACGGCGAGCATCCTGAACAATATTTCAGACCGTAGCCTGGTGCTGCTGGACGAGATAGGCCGTGGAACAAGTACCTACGACGGGATCTCGATCGCCTGGGCCATAAGTGAATACCTGCACGAACATCCGGCCCGGCCAAAGACCCTGTTCGCCACGCACTACCACGAGCTCAACGAGATGTGCGAACGTTTCGAACGCATTAAGAACTTTAATGTTTCGGTGAAGGAACTCAAGGATAATGTGTTGTTTTTACGGAAACTTGTTCCCGGGGGCAGTGAGCACAGTTTCGGGATACACGTGGCCAAGATGGCCGGAATGCCGCTGCAGGTGCTGCACAGGGCCAATAAGATCCTTAAAAAGCTCGAAAAATCGCACGCAATGGAAGATTCGGGGGAGATCCTGAAGAAGTCGGCGGAAGAGGAAATGCAGCTGAGCTTCTTTAATCTTGACGATCCCTTGCTGGAGGAGCTCAAGGAGGAGCTTCTAAATATTGATATAGATACACTTACGCCGGTAGAGGCTTTGATGAAGCTGAACGAGATCAAGCGGCTGCTTGCCAGCAAGGAGAAAGCGCGGGCTTAGGCGGTATATTTTTATAAAAAAATCTTTGCTATTATAAGATTTGTATTAAATTTGCATCCGCAATCAGAAGTTGCATCCCGCCTGTCGGGAAGTTCTTAAAAAACGCGAAAATAGCTCAGTTGGTAGAGCGCCACCTTGCCAAGGTGGAGGTCGCGGGTTCGAATCCCGTTTTTCGCTCTGAAAAGCGAAAAAGTTTTCCTGGGGTCGCCGGGTTCTCCCGAGGCTTCGGGACCGTTTTTCGCTCATTTATAGTCTACGCTCGGATGGTGGAATTGGTAGACACGTTGGACTTAAAATCCAATGGACAAATGCGTCCGTGCGGGTTCAAGTCCCGCTCCGAGTACTGAAACCCTCTATGTCTTTTTGATTTAGAGGGTTTTTTGTTTTTGTACTTCTCTTTCCCGGGTATTCCGTCATAATTCTGCTTCCTGTTCAAATTTAAACCCAATTCCTACGTCACTTCCTATGGAATAATTACTTTCGCGCAAATTTTCAAAATCCATCAAAAATGGCGGTGACAAAGAGGAATTTAGCGGAAATTGACAGAGAACGTCTGGAAAATTTAAAGAAGAACCTGGGCTCTTCCCGGGATACTTTCCTTGGGTACCCTGTGTCTAAAGACTTCGACTACTCTGAGCTTACTCCCTTTTTGCAGTACCCGATCAACAACCTTGGTGATCCTTTTGAAGACGGTACCTGGAAGGTGCAGACCCACGAGATGGAAAAGGAGGTCGTGGCCTTTTTCGCCAGGCTCTTCAGGGCCCGGGCTAAAGATTACTGGGGCTATGTCACCAACGGCGGGTCTGAAAGTAACCTGTATGGACTTTACCTGGCTCGCGAAATGTATCCCAAGGCGATGGTGTACTATTCCGAGTCTACACACTACAGTGTGCGGAAGAACATTCATCTGCTCAATATCCCGAGTATCGTGATCAGGTCCCAGGAGAACGGGGAGATAGATTACGAGGATTTCGAGAATACCCTCAGGATGAACCGGCACAAACCGGCCATCGTGCTTACCACCTTTGGGACCACGATGAAGGAAGCCAAGGACGATGTGTCGCGGATCAAGGGAATACTGAGGAATCTTGCGGTGCAGGATCACTATATTCATTGTGATGCCGCCCTTTCGGGTACCTACGGGGCTTTTATGGAACCCAGGCTGCCTTTCGATTTTAAGGACGGGGCCGACAGTATTTCGATCAGCGGCCATAAATTCGTGGGTTCACCCATTCCCTGTGGGGTGATCATCACCAAAAGAGGGCACCGCGATCGCATTGCCAAAGGCATATCGTATATAGGCTCTCTGGATACCACCATCACCGGTTCCAGGAACGGCCATAGCCCGCTGTTTCTCTGGTATGCCCTGAAGCAACTGGGGGAAGAAGGCCTGAAGGCACGCTACCTAGAAGGTCTTGAAGTAGCCGAATACTGCAAGGCACGGCTTAATGAAATAGGGGTTGAAGCCTGGGGCAACCCGGGCGCGCTTACCGTGGTGATGCCACGTACACCGGAATCGGTGAAGCAGAAATGGCAGCTGGCTACCGAAGGCGAGGTCTCCCATATTATCTGTATGCCCAATGTGACCAGGGCCCAGATCGATGAATTTATTGAAGATCTTTTGGTAGCTGAAGATCCCGAGGATGAGGATTTTGAGATCGATCTGTAAAAAGGAATTATTATAAATAGAAGCCTTATTGATCTATAGATCAATAAGGCTTTTTTTATGCTATGTTGTGAGTTGTTTGTACTTGGGAAAAAATAGTTTTCAGGTTAATGGTTCACCTTTGCTTTTTATTCTTTAAATAACAGAAATCTATTTTTCACGTTTTATTAACTTTTTCTAACTTGGACCAAGTTCCCTGAGCAATCACTATGAAGTACAATAACCTCAATATTAAAGAATGGAAAAAGAGCGACATTAATGTCGATAGTCTTTGGTTGATAGATCAACGAGAAAAGTCAGGAAAGCATTCTAATATTTATCACGGAAATTTTATTCCCCAAATTCCTAATCAATTGATCCGAAGATATACCAGGGAAGGAGAAATTGTTTTAGATCCATTTCTCGGAAGTGGGACCACTCTTTATGAATGTGAAAATCTAAACAGAAATTTTATAGGCTTTGACGTAAATGAAAAAATTTTCAATTTCGTTGAAAATCAGATGCAGGATCAGTCTAATATTGAATATGAAATAAGGATTACTGACGTAAGTAATCAGGCGGAATTTCAATCGTCAATGGACTCATCTTTAAAATCTTTAAGAGCTGATAAAGTGCAGTTTCTTCTCATGCATCCTCCATACTTAGATATAATTAAGTTCACAGAAAATAAAGCTGACTTATCTCAAATTTCAGACGCTGCTTTATTTCTGGCTAAAATGATGGATGTGACAACCAACTGTTTAAGCTTTTTGGAGAAGGATAGATATTTTTCAGTTGTAATTGGGGATGTCTACAAAAATGGGGAGGTTATACCGCTCTCTTCTTTATTAATAAATGAAATTAAAAGTAAGTTCAAGGTAAAACTTAAAGGGATAGTGGTTAAAAATATCGCCGGGAACAGGGGAAAACAAGGAACAGGAGGGATTTGGAAATACCGTGCTTTAAATAGTGATTACTTTATTTTTAAGCATGAATATATTCTGGTATTTAAAAAGATGTTTTAATGGCGACCCATATATTAACTGTTAATGAGACTACATTCCCTATCCACCTCAGGTATATGTTTATAGGAACTGGAAAGAATGGATCTCCACATCAAACAGGAGCCTTGGCCGATATTTTTAGTATTAGGGAAGGGGATAACATCATTTTTTATGTGATGCAAAGGGGATTCTTTGGGATCTTTAAAGCTACAGGAGAAGTCTTTTATGATTATGAATCTTACGATGGATATCACCCCCAGTATCTGAATGATGACCTGGGAGGCAAGACTCTTACTTACAGAATGAAGATTGAGCCAAATGAAGTGTATGAAAATTATATTTCCGAATGGGATATGATGGAAAACCCGGAGAATATAAAGGATAATTCAATTTTTAATTTACAGTGGTCCTGGATTTTTAAAAAGTTAAAAGGGAATAGGGGGTGCGTTTCCATCGATGAAACCGAATTTGAACTATTTCAAAGCAACCTTGCTAAAAACAACAACACTATAGCAAAGAGTGGGTGTTATGATTATGTAAATGGAAAAATTAAGTCCTTAAACACGGGTGTTCTATATCACGAGGAATGCACTACCAAACCGCCTAGGTCTGTTGAAAGGCTAAATAAAATTTATCGGGAGGAGGATTTAAGAATATTGTTTACGGCGTATGCGAATAATCACGGGGTTCTAAATCAAGTTCTAAAACCTCATAATAATGGGAACGTTAATTTCATAGCTAATGAAATTGCTTGCTCCTTCAGTGAAAGAAGAATGGATCTATTGTTTGGGACAGATCAGAATAATTGTATTCTAATAGAATTAAAGAATGATTTTCTTTTCAATGAAAACATATATAATCAAATCCAGGAATATTCTCGATGGATATCTGCTTATAAAGATTATACTGAAATCATTCCTATTCTAATTTTAAAATCTCCCCGACAGGTCCGTCCATCAAGAAGAGGTAAATATTTTAAATTCCTCTCTGAAAATGATAAACGTGAAAATAATTTTTCACCTTGGTATAAAGCCATGATTGAGAAAATAGAAAACGGGAAAAAGGAATTAAGCAATGAAGGGATTAGAAAAACTGCCGATTTGCAAGTATATTTATTTGAAACCGGATCTGGTAATGAACTTATTAAATTTAACCAACTTTTCTAAGTAATGGATCTGGAACGTCTTGAAAGAGAGCTTAAGAAAAGGCTGGATTATCCCTATCGGTGGGGTAGGAAACAATCGGATTCCTGGGATCGAGATACTAACTTTATCTATAAAACCTATAGTTTTAGACGTCTGTTGGAACGGATTAATAATCTTGATCCTGATGTACGTGATTATGCTCTGAATAGATGGTATAATTACTGGTCAGCAATGGGGGCGGAATATATCTTTTCTTCTCAAGGGCGGGTGACCCCCAATAAGAATGTCTATGATAAGTTAGTGGATTTCACTATACAGCGAATTCCTTTCGATCATAAGACTTCAGTTTTTCCAAGAGGCTTTGAACAGAGTATTGGTTATGCCATAAATCATAAAAAGGAATTGATTGAATGGTTATATAATAACCAAAGTCAGCAAGGAAGGAAGCACCTCAAAAATAGAATGTTTATTGTTTTATATGATTCTTCAGGTCAGCATTGGAAAATGAAATCTGAAATAGAACTAATAAAGCAGTCGATAGAGGGTTATATGACTAAATTTTCAGAGGAAAATCTTATAAAGATTGCTGTAAACAGTGAGGTTATTTTGTCTGATATCATTTGGATCATTAAAAATGACTAATCAATTATCTATGAAGAATAAAAGCTGGAAAAAAACCTTTAAAAAGGGAAGTAAGGCCTATCAATTTTTAGAACTAGCCAATCCTAATGAGGACGGTATTTCCAGGGTTGTAGAAGTTTCTGAGTTTACAGGATCTTACTCTAATCTTAAATTCGGGAATGGGGCCGACTGGGCCAGGAGATCTTCTCTCTTTCAACGGGTTTTTAAAGTTGAATTTATAAAAGCAAATAGTCCGGGGTTTCCAACTATAGCCATAAAATTAAATGGATATAAAGAAAAATTGAGTTCTAATGTCCAAACAATTCATCCCAAAATAAAAAAGGAGCTGGCCAAAAAGAGATGTATTATTTTAGGGACTACAAGGAGCTGTGACCATAAAACCGAGGTAGATCATAAAGACGGAAGAAAAGATAACCCCAGGGTAATGAATCCTAAAACACAAAGAATAGAAGATTTTCAGCCTTTAAGTAAACCTGCGAATGATGCTAAACGTCAATTTTGTAAAGTATGTGCTAAAACCAATCAAAGATTTGACGCAAAACGATTAGGATATACAACTTCCTTTATTCAGGGTGATGTGGAATATACTGAAGAGCTAGGTTGTATAGGTTGTTACTGGTACGATCCTATAGCTTTTAGACAGGCATTCGTCCTTAAAAAAGAATGATATTTTTCCAAGCCTGTTTGCTCTTTATCTTTATTTTTGCATCGCTCAAACTCATCTATGAATTATATCGGTTCCAAAAATAAACTAAGTGCCTTCATTCAGGAAAATATAGAAACTGTAGCAGGAAGAGATCTTTCAAATAAAGTCTTCTGCGACCTGTTCGCAGGTACCGGTATAGTTGGACGTAACTTTAAGACTAAAGTTAAGAAAGTTATTAGTAACGATATTGAGTATTATAGTTATGTTTTAAACAGAAACTATATAGGTAACCATTTACCTATTCAGGAGAAAGAATCCTTGTTAAGTCAGCTAAACAGCCTTGAGCCTGTTTCAGGATTTATCTATAGAAATTATTGTCTGGGAGGACATGGTGAAAGACAATATTTTAGTGACGAAAATGGAAAGAAAATAGATGCCATTCGCACAAAAATTGAGGCTTGGAAGGAATCAGGAGAAATTGATCAGTCCACGTACTATTTTTTATTAGCCAGTTTATTAGAAAGTGCCGATAAAGTCGCAAATACGGCGTCCGTTTATGGGGCTTATCTGAAGAAACTGAAGAAGTCTGCTCAAAAATCCCTTCAGGTTGAAGCTGCTCACTTCGATGAAAATGAGAATACGCATGAAGTTCATCATATGGACAGCAACTTGCTAATTGAAAAAATTCAGGGTGATATTCTATATCTTGACCCTCCCTATAATTCAAGGCAATATGGAGCTAATTATCACCTGTTGAATACTATTGCCCTATATGATGATTTTACTCCAAAAGGGAAAACGGGTTTAAGAGACTATAATAGATCGGAATATTGTAGTAAAGCTTCAGTTTTGAGAGCTTTTGAGGAATTAATTGCCCAAGCCGATTTCGAATATACTTTTCTAAGCTATAACAATGAAGGATTAATGTCTTTAGGGCAAATTGAAGAAGTAATGTCCAAATATGGCCGTTATCATTTAGTATCAACAGAGTATCAGAGATTTAGAGCCGATAAGGAGAAGAACAGAAATCATAAAGCAAACAGCACTGTTGAATACCTTCATATTTTAAAAAAGTAATTTTTTGAACCCGGAATTATATGGGGGCAAATTGAAGAAATTTGACAGGGGAATATTCGTCTTTCCGTAAAACACAGAAGCTCAGCTCTTGAAAGCTGCCGGGTTCGCTCTTGGATAAAATTGTGAATATCTATCTGGAAATTATCCGCCCTTATTTTTTCTAAGGTCTATATTTGGCGTCCCAAAAAAATCAAAGATATGAGCGCAACCTGGTACGAATGCAAAGTGAAATACAGGAAGACCCTGGAATCGGGTGAACAGAAAGTGGTGACAGAGACCTATCTGCTGGACGCGGTCTCCTATACCGAAGCAGAGTCGCGGATCACCGAAGAGATGAAATCCTACACCAGTGAGGAGTTCTTAATTACCAATATTAAGGTAGCCAGGCTCGCAGAGGTGCACCCTTTTGAGAATTCCGATCGCTGGTTCAAGGTGAAGGTGGCCCTGATCGCTTTTGATGAGGACAGCGGTAAGGAGAAGAAATCTAATATCTACCTGCTTATCCAGGCGAACGATGTGAAGGAAGCCTTTGAGAATACCGAGCAGGCGATGCAGAACACTATGGGGGAATATAGCATCCCAACAATTTCCGAATCTCCTATTTTAGATGTATTCCCATATTTTGACGGGGAAGAAGCAGTTGAAGAAATTTCCGATAAGGATAATACCGAAAAAGCAGAGCAGGAAGTTGAGGAAGCTGCTGAAGTTTCCTGATCTTAGAAGCATATAATTCCGGCCATAAGAAAGAAGCCCGCCAATAAGCGGGTTTTTTTGTGCCTGAATATTAGGTTAAAAGCCTTAAATTTAAGTATGAATACGAAGGCCAACATCATAATTGCCGGTGCCGGGGGGATCGCGGAAGCCGCCGGCCTGCTTTTAATGGAATGGAGCCGGGTAAAACCCGGGCTTTTTATTGGGAACCGTAACCTGCCGAAAGCAGAGACCCTTGCCGAATGGATCGAAAAGGGCACCACCCGGCTTTGCAATGTGAAGGCCTTTCATCTCCCTGAATCCGGTGTGCCCGAAGCGATGAAAAGCATCCTGGAAGAAGGGGATATCCTGCTGGACTGTCTCCCGGGCAGCGAGGCGCCAAGAATGGCCCGGCTGGCAAAAGAATTTAAACTGCATTACGCCAATCTCACCGAATATGTAGCTGAAACCAATGAGATAATGTACCTGGCAAAAGGCGCCGATACCGGATTTGTGCTGCAAACGGGGCTTGCCCCGGGTTATATAGATGTGCTGGGGAATGGCCTGTTCCGGGATTTTTGCCGGGATCATCGGGTGGAGACAGCAGACAAGCTGGAATTAAAGGTAGGCGCGCTTGGCAGGAATGCCATAGCTCCTCATTTTTATGCTTTTACCTGGAGCCCGGTTGGGGTGGCCACCGAATACCTGAAAAAGGCTGAGGTGATCCGTGACTTCAGGAAGACCCGGCTTTCGGCTTTGTCGGAAAGGGCCAGTATCATTATTGACGGGATCACTTATGAAGAAGACCTTACTTCAGGAGGAGCTGCCGACCTGCCTTCAGCCCTGGAAGGAAAAGTACGTACCCTCGATTATAAGACCCTGAGGTTTCCGGGGCACTATGCCTGGGTAGACCGGCAGCTCAAAAACCTGGAAGGAAAGGCCGATAGTATCTCCCGGCTTCAGCAGAAAATGCAGGATGCCATTCCGCATCTTGAGGACGACCAGATTATTCTTTATGCCGCCGTAGAGGGAAAGGATGCTGAAGGGATCTTACGGAGGAGAGAGGTCTCCAAAAAGATCCTTCCTCAAAAGGTGGGGAAACATATGCTCAGGGCCATCCAGACCAGTACGGCTGCGCCTTTACTGCAGGCAGCACAGCTCTTGCTTGAAAGCTCCCATCGCGGGATCATCCTCCAAAGCCGGATAGACCCGGTGAAATTTCTGAACGGGGAGTTCATTCGTCCCGTGTATGGCGGTTATAATTGAAATGAATATTCCCTCAGCATTGAGAAAAAAACTATCTTCGAACTTATGCTAGAAGGACTAAAGCAACTAAGAAAGGAACTACATCAAAACCCGGAGCTTTCGGGGCAGGAGGTAAAAACCGCCGAACGCATCCGGAAATTTCTTGAAAAGCAAAGCAGCGCCAGGCTGATCTGCGGAATCGGGGGCCACGGGCTGGCCGCGGTTTTCGACTTCCCGGAAGAGGGGCCTTCTATACTGATACGGTGCGAGCTGGATGCGCTTCCTATCGAGGAGGAAAACAAATTTGGGTACCGCTCTGTGTGCAAAGGCGTCTCTCACAAATGCGGGCACGACGGGCATATGACCATCGTGGCCGGCCTCGCGATGTGGCTAGAAAAGCAGGACTTTAACGCAGGGAAGGTCATTCTTTTGTTTCAGCCTTCAGAGGAAACCGGGAAAGGGGCTTACGCGATGCTGAAGGATCCCAAATACGCCGAATTAAAAGCAGATTATGCCTTTGCCCTGCACAACCTGCCCGGGGAAGAGCTTCACAGCATTATAAAAACAGCACCTGCCTTTTCTTCCACCGTGCAAAGCCTGGCCATTCACCTGAAGGGGAAACAATCCCACGCCTCCGAGCCCGAGAACGGAATAAATCCCGCGATGGCCGTTGCGCAAATCACCACGGCCTTCGCAGAGCTCAACCAGGGGGATATCAAGAAGCCTGATTTTGCCCTGCTCACGCCGGTTTGTATAAAAATGGGAAGCGTAGATTACGGAATTTCTGCCGGAACGGGGGAAATGCATTATACCCTGCGCAGTATTTCCGAAGAAAAAATGGAAAACCTGAAGACAGATCTGTTGAGGCTGATTTCAGAGGTCTGTGAAAAGGAGAAGCTTAAATTCACCACAGCGTGGTTCGATTATTTTCCCGCGACTATGAACGATGAATTCTGTAACGAAATGATCGCAACGGCTGCTAAAGAAAACGGCCTGAAGCTGATTGAAAGAGCTTACCCCAATAAATTTGGCGAAGACTTCGGCTGGTTTTCCAAAGAGACCCGGGCGGCGATGTTCGGCCTGGGGTCGGGAACAGCTTCCCCGGCACTGCATCATTCCGATTATGATTTTCCCGAGGAGATCATTGAAAGCGGGATCGCGATGTTTTCGAAAATTATATGCCAGATACTTTCCCGGCCAAAATAAATACCAGCTCAGTCGTGGATTTTCTCTTTGGTTTTTAGCCGAAGCAGGATCCTTAGAATGCACCCGGATTAAAATTATGGGCTTCGTTAATTTTTATTTAGTAATTTAATATCCAACTAATCAATTACTTCGATGGGGCTCAGGCTGTTTTTGATCATACTTTCCACTTCCGTCTTATCTTATTTTCTTCAGCAGGATCAGGAAGAGCGGGAAAATGTAACTGTAGAGGGTGATTCTTTAAGCCAGGTCACTCCTGGAGATTCCCTCGCGAAACAGGGGCACCCGGTGCTTTTTGAAAAGGATACGCTGTATGTTATTTACAAACCCATAGGTCCTTTCACTGCAGAAGACCGGGCCGCGAACACCAACCGTAAACTGGAAGCGCTCTATAAGGCCGAAGTGATCGATTCTTCAGACTTCAGCCTTGAGAAAGCCGCCGACCTGATCAACATCCGGTATAAGGATGAGATCCTTGCCAGTGTGACCAATGAGGATGCCGAGAAAATGTCTTCTACCAAGGAGCAGCTGGCGGCGGAATATTTACAGCATTTTAAGGAGGCTGCCATTGCCAACCTTAAGGAAGAGCGGTGGCTAAAGGAACTTACCAGGATTGCCCTCCTGCTCCTGACCATTGTCGCATTCTTTTTTGCGATCAAATTCCTTAATAAAGGCTTCAATTACCTGATAGAAAAATCGGTTCAAAGCAGGGCCAAGTTCATAAAAGGGCTAAAGATCAAGGATTACGAGCTTATTTCGGTAAAGCGGGAACAACTCATCATCCTGCAGGTACTAAAGGTTTTGAAATGGGTGATCATCGTATTCCTTATAAGTCTTACCCTGCCTACCTTATTCAGTATCTTTCCTGCCACCGAAAGTCTGGCCCATACCATTTTCTATTATCTTCTGAACCCGGTTAAGAAGTTTGGTTCAGCGGTGATAAGTTATTTGCCCAACCTGTTTACCATAGTGGTGGTGATCGTCATTACCCGCTATATTCTGAAATTCCTGTACTTTCTTTCCAGGGAAGTCGAACGGGGGAAGCTGGAGATCCCGGGGTTTTTCCCGGACTGGGCAAGGCCTACCTTCAACCTGTTGCGGGTGGTGATCTTCGCTTTCGCGTTTATTGTGATCTTCCCTTATTTGCCGGGAAGCGATTCTCCGGTATTCCAGGGAGTAAGCGTGTTTCTGGGATTACTGATCTCTTTGGGTTCCTCAACGGCCATTGGGAATATTATCGCCGGCCTGGTGATTACCTATATGCGGGCCTTTAAAATAGGAGACCGCGTAAAGATAGGAGAGACCACGGGTGACGTGATCGAAAAGACGATGCTGGTGACCAGGGTAAGGACCATTAAAAACGAGGAAGTCTCCATTCCTAACTCCTCAATTTTGATCGGCAGCACCATAAATTACAGTGCCAATGCCAGCGAGGTGGGACTGGTCGTGCATTCAACCGTCACTATAGGTTATGATGTTCCCTGGAGGAAGGTGCACGAGCTGCTTATTGCAGCGGCACTGGAAACAGAACTTATCAAAAAGGAGCCCACGCCTTTTGTATTCCAGACCAGCCTTGATGACTATTCGGTGAGTTACCAGATAAATGCCTATACAGATCAGCCGGGAATGATCGCCAGGATAAAATCAGACCTGCATCAGCATATCCAGGACGCTTTCAATAAAGCGAATATTGAGATTCTTTCTCCCGGGTATACTTCGGTTCGCGATGGAAACAGAAGTACAACTCCTGAAGAAAACTTACCAAAAGATTACAAAAAGCCGGGTTTCGATGTAAATGTGGGCAAACCCGATAAAGGAGAGTAGTTTTCTATTTCACCTCAAAGTTGAAGTAGGTATCGGGGTAAGGCTCGTTCCTTAAGGTATAGTGCCACCATTCCTCAGAATATGGCCTGAAACCCTGTTTCATCATTGCGTTTTTCAGTAACTCCCTGTTTCCCTTTTGCTTTTTGCCGATCTTGCTGGTGTTGTGATGAGAGATGTCCCCGAAGAAGTCGTAGGGACTGCCCATATCGATTTCTCTTCCGGTTTCCAGGTCGATGATGGTAAGGTCTACGGTGCTTCCTCTGGAATGGCCAGATCTTGAGGCGATATACCCAAGCTGAAAAAGCCTGTTCTTTGCAACGTCAGGGTAAAATTCGGCTTTTGCGAGGGTATCCCCGGGCTTGGAGGCCCAACTCACAAAATGATCTACCGCCTGCTGAGGCCTGTAAGCATCAAAGATCTTCAGGCCATAACCTTTTTTCTTTAAGTCTTTTTGAACCAGGCACAGGGCCTGGGCAGCGGGTTCACTCAGGATCGCTTCAGCTTTTTTATAGCCGGTAACCGGGCGCCCCATAAAATTATGATCGCCTGCATAACGTATCTCATAGGCTACACCGGGAACGGCTTCCTTTACGTGTATGAATCCTTCAGGGAGTGGGCTGTTTTGGGCCTTAAGAGGAGACAGGCTTAAGAGTAAAAAGCAAAGACTAAAAAGGAATTTCATTTATTCAGGTGTTTTTGGGAAGCCTAAAATTACAATAATCTGAATTATCCAATCTTACATAAAACTTAAAAAGCCATCCGGGTTGCAGATGGCTTTTGTTATAATTTAATGTTCAACCCTTATTCACAGGCTTCCGGTTCCCGGAACTGGTATTCCTGTATCTGTTTCATCAGAAACGGGAATTCATTCTTCAGGAACATATTCTTGGAAAGAATGAACTGCAGGTCTTCGGCTTTTTCTATCTGGCTTTCTCCCAAAAGCTGTCTCTTAATATTAAAATGCTCATACCATATTCTTATCACCTTGTCCTGGTAAACCGCTTTCAGTTTGATTCCCTTGGAAGAATACAGGGCACGAAAACTATTGGTTCCCTCATCGGTGATCTCAAATTTCACGGCTTTAAGAAAGTTAAGTATCTGGTTCATCTCATTTACGTTTTTTTGTCATCTTCAGTGGTTTTTAACCTGCTGAAAATGAGTTGTTGTTCAGGGCGAAAATTGGCGCTTGCAAAAATACTATTTGCGCAGACTCCTCGGTCAATTTTAACACCTAAAATCATCTGTTTTTCAGTGGGGAGAAATTACAATTTCAATGCCAGAAGTTTTATGCTTCCGGAAGTTTATTATGTCAATTAATTATCAGGAATAATTTTGGAGTTATTCCATAAATTTTATTTTTGTATTGGAATTATTCCTAAATTAGCGTCATTATGGGAACACCTGGATCTATTGAAATTAAGCACTTTAAGGAAGTTCGTGAAGAACATAACTACACGCAAACCGAGTTTGCAGACTTGTTGGGAATTAAGAACTCCACTGCCGATATTGAACGCGGGCGCACCAAGCTCTCCGGAAAGGTGGTGGCCGAGTTGTTACGTCAGTTCGGGATCAATCCGCTATGGCTTTTTGGTGACAGCGGTCAGAAATACCTGCAGCTTAGCAAAGGCGACGTTAGCCCGAAGGTGGTAACCGTAGATAGTGCCGATAATGAGAATATCGTGATGGTAAACCAGAAGGCTGCTGCCGGATACCCGCATAATGTGCAGGATGTGGAGTGGTATCATCAGCTTCCGGCATTTGATATTCCGCTTCCGGAATTTCGCAATGCTACCTACAGGGGCTTTCAGATAGAAGGTGACAGTATGCTGCCAAATTATCGTCCTAACGAATGGGTTTTAGGAAAGGCTGTTGCCGGTCTTGAAGAAGCCAGTAATAATCGCGTTTACGTGGTGGTGCTATATGATTCGGTGCTGGTTAAGAAACTTCAGAAGCTGCCCGATCCTTCCAAGGTCCTGCTTATAAGCTATAATGAAGAATACCTGCCGATAGAAGTTAACGTTAACGAGATACAGGAGCTTTGGCAGGTGAACAGCAAGCTTACCTTTAATTTAGACAATCCCTCGGAAAGTGGGCTTTTCAGAGAACTCCAGGAATCTATGGAAGACCTGAAGCGCGAATTAAGGACTTTTAAAAAAGTGCAGTAAATACATTGGCAGGATCATATTAAGTGTAACCTGTTTTTTATTCAAAACTTAATAAATCAGAAGGCTTTCGCGCTAGTCGGCTAAAATTGATATTTTTACGCTTCAGTCAGACCAATATGCGAAAATACTTTTTCCTCTTTATTTTCTTCATATCCTTCGTGGGGGTAGCTCAGGAAATGCCTCCGATCTCAAATTTCGATACCAAGACCTATTCGGCAGGCAACCAGAACTGGATGCTTTCCCAGGGACCGGACAGGCATATTTTTATCGCCAATAATCTCGGCTTGCTTGAATACAATGGGGAGCAGTGGTCTTTAAATGAAGTGCCCGATGGCTCTGCAGTGCGTTCAGTACTGGCTTTGGAAGACAGGGTGTATACGGGATCCTATATGGACTTTGGCTACTGGGAAAAGAAAAGGACAGGCTGCCTGGAGTATCATAGCCTGGAAAAATATCTGAAGGAGGCGGAGATCCTGGATGGGGAGCAGTTCTGGCATATTGAGGAATTTGGAGATTATATCGTCTTCCAGAGTCTTAGGCGGCTTTATAACTATAACCGGGAAACCGGAAGGGTTAAAGTCATTGAGGCCGAAGGAACCATTTCCAACCTTTACAAGGTAAATGAGAATCTCTATTATCAGGTAGCCGAAGTTGGTCTCTTTACCATAAGAAGGGGAGAGGCAGAGCTGTTTGTTTCCAATGAGCTTATCAATAACAGTCCCATAGTCAGCCTGTTTTATGAGGAAAATGGCAGAATTCTGGCGGTAACCCGCGATGACGGGCTTTATTATGCAGAACCCGGGAATTGGGAAAAGAAGGAACTGGATGAATACCCGCTTTCGGAAAGTATTTTTTCAGCAGAGCGCCTTAATGACGGGACGCTTATCCTCGGGACCATAGGCGGGGGCCTTTATATTATAGATGGAAAAGCTGGCCGGCTTAAACTATCGCAACCGGTCATCCTGAATAACACCGTGCTTTCTGTGATGGAAGATAAAGAGGGCAATATCTGGTGCGGACTTGATAACGGTCTCAGCCTTATCAATATGGACAGCCCGTTCAGGCTTTTTACCGATACTTACGGGGAAATCGGGACGGTTTACTGCAGTTATGTAAAGGATGGCCTGAAATACCTCGGAACCAACCAGGGTTTATATTATAACCGGCTTGGCGCCAATGAAGAGTTTAAGATGGTTCCCGGGACCAGTGGCCAGGTTTGGAGTATAAATGAAATTGAAGGGGTGCTTTATGTGGGGCACGATCTTGGGACCTTCAGGATCAATGGAAATAAAGCGGAACAGCTTTTTGACGGCCTCGGAACTTGGGAAGTCAAAAAACTGGGGAATGGGATCCTGCAGGGGCATTATAACGGGATCAGTTACAATATGGAGAATGAACTGCCGCGCTATTTTGATGATTTTGACCTGTCTTCCCGAAACCTGGTAATCGAAAATGACTCAGTTGTATGGGTTGGTCACGATCACAAGGGGATTTTCAGGCTTAAGCTGGATGAGGATTATAAGAGGGTGATCGCAAAAAAGAATTACCCGGTATCCTATGAGGAAAGACTGGGGTTGAAGGTTTTTAAATTCAGGGATGAGATCTACTATTCAACAGAGAATAAAGTCTACAAATATTTTTCGGCCGGGGATAAATTCACTTCAGATAATGAACTGAACAGCCTGACCGAAGATAAGCCAAGGATCAGCGGTATTTCCCGGGTGCTTGATGATAACACCTGGTGGACCTTTGGGAAAGACAATCTTTATTATGTGAAGGCCGATGTCTTTCAGGATAAACTTATAAGCAAGACCGTACCTTTGCCGCTGGAATACCGAAGTATTGCCCGTGGTTTTGAGAATATTTCGCTAATAGCAGAACAAAGATATCTGGTTGGTTCTAATGTGGGTTATGCGGTATTTGACCTTCCTCTCCCGGAAGGAGAGACGCGTAAGCTTAGTATTAACCTGGTGGAAACCGCTCAAAACGGTACTTCATATACCCCGGCTGATCTTGAGACCGAAAAATTATCGCTTCCCAATGAGACCAATTATCTGAATTTTGGTTTTAGCGTTCCCCATTACGGGAAGCTGAATGATCTTAAATACAGCTATTTTATTGAGAATTATTCTTCTTCCTGGAGTGACTGGAGTTCAGAGGGGAGTGCAAATATTAAAAATCTTCCGGCCGGGAATTATGTTTTTAAGGTAAAGGCGAAATATAATAACAAGGTCACCAATACTGCCAGTTATGCTTTTGTTATAGCGCGCCCCTGGTATCTCTCAAACCTGGCCATCATGGTGTATGTTCTGCTTCTTATCGTGCTTATATACCTAGTGCATTTCTTTTATACACGGTATTATAAGAGACAAAGGGACAAGCTTATAGAAAAGAACAGGAAGAAACTGGAGATCAAACAGCTGGAGTCTCAGCAGGAGATCATCACTCTTAAGAACCAGAAGCTTGAGGCCGATGTGGAATCGAAGAACAGGGAGCTTGCTGCTTCTACAATGAACCTTATCAAGAAGAATGAATTTCTTACCGACCTGAAGAATAAACTTGCTTCTGCCGAAAAGAAGGAAGATATTAGGGAGGTGATCAAAATTATAGATAAGGACATAGCCGAGAAGGATAACTGGAAGCTGTTCAAGGAAGCTTTTGATAATGCCGATAAAGATTTCCTTCAGTCGGTCCAGAATGCGCATCCTAATTTAACTTCCAACGACCTGAAATTATGTGCTTATTTAAGGTTGAATTTATCCTCAAAAGAGATCGCTCCACTGCTCAATATTTCGGTGCGCAGTGTCGAGATCAAACGATATCGTTTGCGTAAAAAGATGGAATTAGACCACGATCAGGGTCTGGTAGAATACATCCTTACGTTTTAATACCTCAACAGAAGTCCTTTTCTCCTCAACATTACCTCAACATTCAGCTAATCTGGTGGATTTCAGCGGTTAATTCCGTTTAGCCAAAACCTTCTGTTTTCTTTAGTTTTAGGTGCCTTAAAATGAAATATTCCTAATTTTTTGCTGCTTTTGTTCGGATGTATACGAGGTGTAGAGGTGGGTTTTATTTGCTCTTAACATTTAATTAATAGATTGAGATCAAATAAAATCATCAACAAATGAATAGAACACTTTTACTCTTTTTACTATGCTTTGCATCCATTTCTGCATTGCATGCTCAAACCTTTTCGGTTTCGGGTAATGTAAAAGAAGCCGAAACAAACATCCCGCTTTTGGGAGTGAACATTATAGTGAAAAACACCTCGAACGGGGTGGTGACCGATTTTGACGGGAACTATACTATAGATAATGTTTCTCAGGGGGATGTACTCGTATTTTCTTATGTGGGGTATACCACTAAGGAGGTTACAGTTACAGACCAAAGGCTCATCAATGTTACTTTGGAAACAGATTCGCAGGCTCTGGAAGAGATCGTTGTGATCGGGTACGGTACCCAGCAGCGTAAGGATATCACCGGGGCGGTGTCTGTGGTAAATAACCAGACCATTGAAGATCTTAAGCCCATTAAAGTAGAGCAGGCCTTACAGGGAACTGCAGCCGGTGTAAATGTAACTCCGGAATCAGGTGCTCCGGGATCCGGGATCAATATCAACATCAGGGGGATCGCTTCTAACAGTGAGAACGGACCTTTGGTGCTTATTGACGGATACCAGGGAGATCTTGGTACGCTTAACCCTAACGATGTGGAGTCTATCTCCATTCTTAAGGATGCTCAGGCGGCTATTTATGGTATTGCCGGTGCTAACGGGGTGGTGTTGATCACTACTAAGTCCGGTAAAAAGAATACCGCTCCCCAGGTAATTTATGATTCATATGTGGGCCTCCAGGAGACTTCGAGAAAGATTCCGTTGCTAAACGCAACTGAATATGCACTACTGCTGAATGAAAGTTATGCCAATAACGGCCAGGATTTGCCTTATCCTAATGTGAGTGGTTTGGGAGAAGGAACCGATTTTCAGGATGAGGTATTTGATACATCTCCTATAATTAGCCATAACCTGACACTTTCGGGTGGATCTGAAAGGGTAACTTATTCGGTTGGAGGTTCACATTTATATCAGGAAGGTATTGTAGGTGCAGAGAAATCTGATTTCAGAAGAAGCACTGCCCGTTTTAACCTCGGGATCGATATCAGCGATATGTTCGATTTCAGCGCCAATTCCATCTATACCAGTATAGATCGTCGTTCCATCAACGAGAACGGTTTGGGATCTGTATTGTTTAACGCCCTGAACATCGCTCCTACTTTTGGAATTGATGAGGAAGACCTTGACGGAACATTGGGTAATGAGATCATTAACCCGCTTTCTCAAATTGAAAATACTTTTAACGATTATAACCTAAGCAAGTTAAACGGGTCTGTAAAGTTAGACTTTACGCCCCTGGAGGAACTTACCTTTACTTCAAGACTTGGATACAGTATGGCTGTTAGCAAGGGAAAAGACTTTGCACCTATCATCAGCTACGGATCTGGTAAGGTTTTCAATAACGTGCGCAGCCAGGTGAACCAGAACAGGATTAACGATAACAGTTATACCTATGACCTTTTCGGGACTTATGAAAATACCTTTGCCGATACCCACCATATAACGGGTACTGCAGGTATGACGGTAATACGAAACTGGGGAGACGGGCTATACGCCACAGGCTATGATGTGCCAAATAACTCCTGGGAGTTTGCCGATATCAGCCTGACAACGGGAACCAACGACGGACTAAACAACAGCGCTTATAAATATGATATCAGGAAACTTTCTTTCTTTGGTCGTCTTCAGTATGACTATAAAGGGAAATACCTGGTTTCAGCAATGTTGCGTCGTGATGCTTCCACAAGATTTGGTCCCGGTAACAGGGTAGGGTATTTCCCTTCAGCTACCGCGGGATGGATACTTTCTGAAGAAGATTTTCTTGCCGGTTCAGAGGTGATCTCCTTCCTGAAATTAAGAGGAAGTTACGGGGTGCTTGGTAATGACGAGGCCGGAGGTGCAGAATTCTACCGTTCTTTATTAGACGGGGAAGCCACTTATGTGCTGGACGGAATGCTTGTGAACGGTACTGCCCTTGGTAGACTTTCTAACCCTGCTTCCGGATGGGAAGAGGCTGAAAAGACCAATATCGGGATAGACCTTAGACTTTTCAATAACAAACTTGATATCACGGCTGATGTTTTCCGTGAAGACAGGAATGACCTGCTGATCGCCGGGATCCCGGTATCGGGTATTTTTGGCGGCGGAGCACCGGGTTCCGGAGCGCCTACCATCAACGCCGGTACTACCAGAAACCAGGGTGTTGAATTCTCTGTTAATTACAAGCAAAGGATCAACGATGACTTCAGGTTCAATATCGGGTACAATGCAACTTTCCTTGATAACGAAGTTACCGAGGTTAACGGAACAGATTTCTTGCCGGGAGGTCAGTTCGGAGTAGGTCAGCCGCAGCCTTCAAGGTTCGAGGCCGGATTCCCGATCGGGTATTTCTACGGATATAAGACCGACGGTCTTTTCCAGACCCAGGCTGAAGTAGATGCTCACCCTTCTCAGGAAGCGCTTGGAGCCCAGGCCGCACCCGGTGATATTAGATATGTGGATATTAACGGCGATGGGGTAATAAACACCGAAGACCGTACTAATATAGGAGACCCTATTGCAACTGCAACTATGGGACTTAACCTTAATTTTTATTACAAGAATTTTGATTTTACCGCCTATACCTATGCTTCTTTAGGAAACGATATGGTTAGGAACTATGAGAGAGCCCAGCCTAACGTGAACCGCCACGCTTATGTGCTGGACAGGTGGACAGGTCCCGGAACCAGTAACGAGGTGCCAAGAGTGACCACAGGAGCTACTTCAAACATGGCATTTTCAGACTACTATGTGGAAGATGCTTCTTACGCCAGGATCCAGAATATTCAGTTAGGTTACACTCTTCCGGAGAATACCCTTAGCAGTATTGGAGTAGATAAACTAAGAGTATATGCTTCGGTAAACAACCTGTACACCTTTACAGACTATAAAGGTTTCGATCCTTCGGCATCTACTGGAGAAGCCATTGGAGGCGGAATTGACTACGGATTCTATCCGGTGCCAAGAATATTTTTAGCCGGATTAAATCTTAACTTTTAAAAAACAGCGTGATGAAGATAAACAGTATAACTATAAAGAGCCTGTTCCTGCTACTCTTACTGGCAATAAGTTTTGGATGTAGCGAGGAATATCTTGAAAAGACAGAAGAGTACAATATAGACTCTGAAAACTACTTTAACTCTGAAGAAGATTATTACAATGCACTTATAGGAGCTTATGATGTGCTGCAATCTACCTATGTGAATGTAATGCTTGGGGAGATTGCCTCAGACAATACTTTAAGTGGGGGAGAGAGCGCCACCGATGTGATAGGTTTCCAACAGGTGGATGAAATGACTCACACCCCGGTGAACGATAACCTTGATGATATATGGGACTGGAACTTCGCGGGAGTGCAAAGAGCAAACTATATCCTGGAATTTAAGGATAAGACCGATTTTGAGGGCCGGGATATGATTATTGCCGAAGCCAGGTTCCTTAGAGCTTACTTTACTTTTGAACTTGTAAAATGGTTTGGGCCTATCCCTATTAAAGGAGATGAGCGCTTTGTGTTGGGAGATGAGAACTCCGTACCACGTGCACCGGTTGATGAGGTGTACACTCAAATTGAAAATGACCTCTTGTTTGCTATAGAAAAACTTGGTTATACAGCTCCTCAAACAGGGCGTGCAACAAAAGGAGCGGCCCAGGCACTTCTAGGAAAAGCTTACCTGTATCAGAATGAGTTTGATAAAGCTGCTCCTGTATTCACCAATTTGATAGAGAATGGGCCATATGCCTTATCTGACTTCGCTACTCTTTTCGAGCAGGAAGGAGAGAACAATATAGAGTCTGTATTTGAGGTACAATACACAGGAGAAGAAGGTGCAGGTTTCGACTGCCTTCAGTGTAGTGAAGGTAACGTAGCCGTAGGATTCCAGGGCATAAGAAATTACAGCGGGCCCTTGTTTGAGCCTGGCTTCAGCTTTAATGTACCTGTTCAGGAAGCTTATGATATGTTCAGCGAAGATGATATAAGAAGAGATTACTCTATTCTTGATATCGAAGCCTGGGCAGAGGAGACCGGGGCTACTTATGCCGAAGGTTACAAACACACGGGATACTTCAACCGTAAATACCTACCGCGTAAGAACGATAATGCCGGTGATGCTAACCTTACTCAGCCTAACAATTACCGCGCAATTAGATATGCAGATGTACTGCTTATGGCTGCTGAAGCCCTGAACAGAGGCAGAATCAGCGATGAGCGTGCAAGAATTTACCTTAATGAGGTACGGGAAAGAGCCGGATTAGACCCTGTTGAAGTTTCAGAAAATAACCTTACTGAAGCCATCTACGATGAAAGAAGACGTGAACTTGTAGGGGAAGGTCATCGTTTCTTCGATCTTGTGAGAACAGAAAGAGCTGCCCAGAATATCGAAGGTTTTACAACCGGGAAAAATGAATTATTCCCTGTGCCTTTAGAGGAGATCGAATTTTCTGAGGGTAACTGGCAACAAAACCCCGGATACTAATAAGAGACCTATTCAAAAAGATAATTTCAGCCGGTTCTTAAAGTATCCGGTTGCTAAAAATTAAACGTATGAAAAAATATTTTAAAATAATCTTATCGGTTTTTCTTGCCGCCTCAGTGATGAGTTGTGTAAGTGATGACGATGCTATGGTGGACCTCTCCAGCCTGGAGGCTCCGTCTAATCTGGGAGCGAATTTCCAGATCACCCAGGATAATACAGGCCTGGTTACCGTAACTCCAACAGGGGACGGTGCAGTACTTTATGATGTTGATTTTGGTGATGGTTCAAGCCCAGCCGAAGACCTTGAAACGGGAGAATCTGTAGAGCATATCTATGATGAAGGTGAATACGAGGTTGTAGTGACCGGAAAGAACCTTAACGGGGAAATGAGACAGGGTTCTCAACCGCTAACGGTATCCTTCCGCGCTCCTGAAAACCTGGAGACTGAGATCGTAAAAGATGCTGAGAACAATTATAAGATCACGGTTACTGCAAATGCCCAGTACGCTGCGATGTTCGAAGTTTATTTTGGAGAGGCAACAGGCGATGAATCTTCAGATGAAGACGAAGAGCCGGTTCTTTTGATGCCGGGCGAATCAGTTACGTATACCTATGAGAATGTTGGAGATTATAACGTAAGAGTGGTGGCTCTAAGTGGAGGTGCCGCAACTACAGAAGTGACCAAGGAGGTTTCCATAACCGATCCTTTGTTCCTACCAATAGATTTTGAATCGGAAACGCTTAACTATACCTTCTACAACTTTGGAGGAGGAGAAGGGGCAGGAGCTCCTGTGATCGATAATCCTGATCCTTCGGGAATCAATACCAGCAGTAAAGTGGCTTCTTATACCAAGCCTTCAGGTTCTGAAGTTTGGGCAGGAACAACCATTGCCCTGGATGAGCCAATAGACTTCTCATCTAAGCGCTATGTGAGTGTAGATGTATGGTCCCCAACTGCGGGTACGCCGGTTTTATTCAAAATTGAGAATCTTGACGATTCGGGTATTTTTGTTGAATCCACAGCTACCACTACGGTGAGCAATGCCTGGGAAACACTTGTTTTTGATCTTACCGCTATAGATCCTGCAGTTGAGTATGGCAGAATAGCCCTGTTCTTTAACTTTGGAACACCGGGTACGGGAGAGACATACTACTTCGATAATATTCAGACCACTAGGCTGGAAAAGGTTGATCTGCCACTGAACTTTGAAAACGAGAACCTTTCTTATACCTGGAACGGATTTGGAGGAGCCTCTGGTTCTGTGATAGATAATCCTGATGTAACCGGAGCTAACAGCAGTGCTAAGGTAAGCCAGCTGACCAAAGGTGACGGCGCTGAAACCTGGGCGGGAATTTCGATGAACCTTGACGGGGCCGTAGACTTTACCAACGGAACCACCGTGAAGATGAAAGTATGGTCTCCAAAGGCAGGAACGCCTATCCTGTTTAAAATGGAAGATTCACAATCGGCTCCTGATAATAACGGAAATCCTTCGGTTGTAGTTGAGGTTGTGGAGAACACCACCACTTCAAACCAGTGGGAAGAAATGACCTTCGATCTTACCGATTTTGATGCTTTCGATCCGAATAACAGCTATGACAGGGTGATCGTATTCTACGACTTCGGAAACACCGGAGACGGTTCCACCTTCTATTTTGATGATATCCGTCTTACCTCTGAAGCGCAGGCAACTTCGGTAGCACTTCCGTTGTATTTTGAAGCTGAAGCCCTTACCTATACCTGGAACGGGTTTGGAGGAGCCTCAGGATCTGTGATCGCTAACCCAGATCCTTCAGGGATCAACAGCAGTTCCAGGGTATCTGAACTTACTAAAGGTGACGGAGCCGAGACCTGGGCAGGAATTTCCCTGAACCTTGAGGAAGCTGTTAATTTCTCTAACGGAACCACCATCAAAATGAAGGCCTGGTCTCCAAAAGAAGGCGTTCCGGTCTTATTCAAATTTGAAGATTCACAGTCGGCGCCTGATAATAACGGAAATCCATCTGTGGTTGTTGAGGTGATTGAAAATACCGCCACCTCAAATGAGTGGGAAGAAATGACCTTTGATCTGACAAGCTTTGATGCTTTCGATCCTAATGCCAACTATGACAGGGTGGTTATCTTCTACGACTTCGGGACTAACGGAGACGGCTCTACCTTCTATTTTGACGATATTCAACTTACTAATTAATAGGAATGAAAATGAAAAATTTAATTAAGATAAGTCTTTCGGTACTGACTTTGGCACTCTTTGTCTCCTGTACACAAGACTATGATATTGGTGAAATCACGAAACCAACCAATCTGGATGTGACTACTGAAGTTGTTGGGCAATCTGAAGAGATGCCCAACGGAGACGGAAGCGGTGCTGTAAAGTTTAGCGCCTCAGCCGATAATGCGATGAGCTACCGGTTTATTTACGGAGACGGTTTTGAAGAAGTTTCCGCAAGCGGGGAGACCACCCACAGCTTTAACAAGAACGGGGTGAACGATTATACCGTAAAGGTGATCGCTTCAGGGACCGCTGGAAACTCAGCCAATACCACTGAAACTGTTACCGTGTTTAGTGATTTCAGTGACCCTGAAACCAAGCAACTGCTTACAGGAGGAAGTACCAAGACCTGGTATGTGGCTGCTGCAGAGCCTGGCCACCTGGGGGTAGGTCCAAGTTCAGGCGAGGGCTTTACCAGCCCGGTATGGTATGCAGCAGTTCCTTTCGAAAAAGCAGGAGCTCCATCCAGTTCTTGTTTCTATACTGATGAAATGACCTTTAGCCTTAATGCTAACGATAATATCGAGTACGTATATAACAACAACGGGCAAACCTTCTTTAACGTGGATTATGTTGCTGAATTTGGTGGCAGCGGTGAAGGAGACCAGTGTATAGATTACGATGATTCTTCAGTGAAATCTGTTTCGCTTTCTCCTGCTACTTCAGGAGTTCCTGCAGAGCTTACCACCGGTACTGCGATCAATATCTCTGATGGCGGAACTATGAGCTATTATATTGGCGCCAGCACTTATGAGGTACTTTCTATAGACGAGAACACTATGCACGTAAGGGCAATTATGGGTAATAATCCTGCACTTGCCTGGTATCTTAAATTCACCACTGCCCAGGGAGAACCTGAAGAAGAGGAGGAATTCCAGTCTGAATTCAATGAACTGGTATGGTCTGATGAATTTGACGGGGATGGAACGCTAAATTCAGATAAGTGGAACTTTGAAACCGGGAATAACGATGGTTGGGGAAATCAGGAACTTCAGTATTACACCGAGGAGAACGCGGTGATAGAAGACGGGATCCTTAAGATAAATGCAGTAGCAGAATCCACTAACGGTTTCGATTACTCTTCTGCGAGGATCACCACTATGGATAAGTTTGAATTCACTTACGGACGGGTGGAAGTAAGAGCCAAGATGCCGGAAGGTGGAGGAACCTGGCCTGCGATCTGGATGCTTGGAGCCAATTTCCCTGAAGCGGGATGGCCTGAAGCGGGTGAGATAGATATTATGGAATATAAGGGGAATGAACCCGGGGTTGTGCACGGAACACTGCATATGCCGGGGAATTTCGCCGGGGATGCTATAACCGAAACCACAACGGTAAGCGATGCTGCTTCTGAATTCCATAACTACGGTGTGGAGTGGTCTGAAGATCGTATCCTCTTTCTTGTAGATGACGTGGTGTATCATGAATTCGAGAACACTGCCGATAGTCCTTTCAACGATCCTTTCTTTCTTATCCTGAATCTTGCGATGGGAGGAACTTTTGGCGGAGATGTAGCTGGCGACTTTAGTCAGGCTACCTTCGAGATCGATTATGTAAGAGTTTACCAGGCTGCGGAATAATTGCAATCAAAATAATCCTGAGGCGGGCCGCAATACCCGCCTCTTTTCTTAAAAAGTATTATGAAAAAGTTACTGATTTTAATCGGGCTGATCTCTATTGCCACACTTTATGCCTTTAATGCAGAATCTGATAAGAGGTTTGGCAAGGGGAAAGACCCGAAAGATATAGACCGGAAAGTAGATTCGGTTCTGGCCTTAATGACTCTTGATGAGAAGATTGGCCAGATGGTACAGTATAACGGCTCCTGGGATGTTACAGGACCCGCTACCGGTACCGATAATAAGAAAAAGCTGGAAAATCTAAAAAAAGGTCTTGTGGGCTCTATGCTTAATGTGACCTCGGTAAAAAATACCAGGGAGGCACAACGGATCATAATGGAAAATTCGAGGCTGAAGATTCCGTTAATCTTCGCTTATGATGTGATTCACGGCTACCAGACCATGTTTCCCGTACCGCTTGGAGAAAGCGCCAGCTGGGACCTGGAGTTAATGGAGAAAACCGCCCGTGTTGCTGCCAGGGAAACTGCGGCTTCAGGGGTGCACTGGACCTTTGCGCCTATGATGGATGTTTCCCGTGATGCCAGGTGGGGGCGTATTATGGAAGGTGCCGGGGAAGACCCTTACCTTAATTCAAAGATCGCTGTGGCCAGAATCAATGGCTTTCAGGGAGAGGATTTAAGCGATCCATTGACCATTGCGGCCTGTGCCAAGCATTTTGCCGGATACGGTTTTGCTGAAGGCGGAAGGGATTACAATACGGTGAATATCGGCCTGCACGAATTACACAATAGCATTCTGCCGCCTTTTAAAGCAGCTGCCGATGCCGGAGTGGCAACATTTATGAACTCCTTCAATGAAATTGACGGAGTACCGGCAACTGCAAGCAAATACCTGCAAAGAGATCTTTTGAAAGGCAAATGGGGCTGGGACGGATTCATCGTTTCGGACTGGGGTTCTATAGCCGAGCTTATTCCTCACGGGGTGGCAGCCGATAAAAAACAGGCTGCCGAGATGGCTGTAAAAGCCGGAAGTGATATGGATATGGAAGGCGGGGCCTACGAAAGCTCTTTACGGGAGCTAGTGGAGAATGGAGAGGTAGAAGAAGCCCTGATCGATAATTCGGTGAAAAGAATACTTCGTTTAAAATTTGAACTTGGACTTTTTGACGATCCTTATAAATATTTTGATGAAGAGCTGGAGAAAAAGGAACTTTACTCTGAGGCGAATCAGCAGGTAGCCCTTGAAGCGGCAAAGAAATCTATTGTTCTTCTGAAGAATGAAGCAGATATACTTCCGGTAAAAAAGGGAGTTAGGAATATTGCCGTGATCGGTCCTTTGGCTGATGATAAAGATAGTCCGCTTGGGAACTGGCGGGCACACGCGGTGGAGAATTCGGCTGTGTCCGTACTTGAGGGAATCAGGAATCACGCTCCCGAAGGAGTAAAAGTATCTTATGCAAAAGGAGCGGAACTTTCAACAGGGAAGCGTGGGTTTCTGGATCCTATGAGCATAAATAAAACCGATAGGAGCGGATTTGCTGAAGCTGTTAAACTTGCCGGGGAAGCTGACCTTGTATTCCTCGTGGTAGGGGAAGATGCCTACCAGACCGGGGAAGGCCGTAGCCAGACCGATATTGGATTTGCCGGAGTACAGGATGAGCTAATAGAGCAGGTCACCGGGGCGAACAGCAATGTGGTGATGCTGCTTATGAACGGGAGACCAATGGATATTACTGCAAGCTCAGAGAAGGTTTCAGCTATTCTTGAAACCTGGCTTTTAGGGTCTCAGCACGGAAATGCCGTGGCAGAAGTGGTCTTCGGAAAATATAATCCTTCCGGGAAACTTCCGGTTTCATTCCCGAGAAATGTGGGACAGGAACCCTTATATTACAACCAGAAAAATACCGGCAGGCCTTCGGGTGGAGAACAGGTTACCTGGTCTCATTACACAGATTCTCGTCGTGATGCATTGTATCCTTTCGGTTATGGCCTTAGTTATACTGATTTTGAATACGGAGAGATCAGTCTTGATAAGAACGAATTTTCCAAGGACGGAAAGATCACTGCCTCCATAGAAGTGACCAATACCGGAGACGTTGCCGGAGAGGAAGTGGTCCAGCTGTATTTAAGAGACTTTATAGGGAGCATTACCCGTCCGGTAAAAGAACTGAAAGCATTTCAGAAGGTAGAATTACAGCCTGGCCAGACTAAAAAGCTTAGTTTTACGATAGACGAAGAAATGATCTCCTATTTCACAAGAAATAAGAAATGGGAAGCTGAAGCGGGGGAATTCAAATTATTTATCGGGGGGAATTCCGTAGACCTGAAAGAAACCGGATTTGAATATAAATAAACAATTATGCTGAAATATAGAATTCTAGGAATTGGCCTTGCGATGATGGCCGGTTCTTTTGTTTACGCCCAGGAAAAAAAGGAACTCGTGTGGGAGGAAGATTTTAACGGAGATAGCCTTTCTATGGAGAACTGGAGCTATGAGACTGGTGACGGTTGCCCCGATATTTGTGGCTGGGGAAACAACGAACGGCAGATCTATAATGAAGATTATGTATCTGTAAAAGATGGTAATCTTGTGATTACGGCAAACAAAGTTGGTGATACCTATTACAGCGGGAAGATCAATACCAAAGACAAGTTCGAGTTTCAGTACGGGATAGTGGAAGTTCGTGCTAAAGTGCCCGCTGGTCACGGATTATGGCCTGCTGTCTGGATGCTGGGGGCAAACATCAATGAAGCCGGTTGGCCCGGTTCAGGAGAGATCGATATTATGGAATTCGTGGGGAGACAACCCGATGTGATACATACCTCCCTGCATACTCCTGCCAGTCACGGAGATACCGAGAATACAATGGAAACTCACGTAGAGAACGTAACTGAAGATTTTCATACCTACAAGATCGATTGGAGTAAAGAAGCGATAGAATTTTATATAGACGGAGAGAAGGTGTATACTTTTTCACCTGAAGAGAAGAATGAAAAGACCTATCCTTACGATCACCCCTTCTACTTTTTGCTGAATATGGCCGTAGGAGGTAATTTTGGGGGTCCCGAGGTAGACGATTCTATCTTCCCGAAACAATTTCTTATAGACTATATTAAAGTCTATAAATCTTAAGATTCCGGAGCTGCAAAACAAAAAAATCCCTTTCTGGTCAGGAAAGGGATTTTTTTTGTTGGTTAATAAGTTATAATCAGATTCTGTAGAATACGATTAGATTAATTATCGTCAGTTCCTTCAATCTCTCCTTCAACTTCATTAGCTGCTTTCTTAACAGCATCACCTGTTTCATTGGCAGCGTTTTCAACGGCATCTCCGGCGTCCTGAGCGGCTTCTTCAATGTCGTCTCCAACATCGTCCATATCGTCATTAACATCATCCATTTCATCTTCATGCATTTCGTCCATATTATCCATATCGTCCTCATGCATTTCCATTTCATCCTTTTCTTCTTTGGTTTCCCTGCAGGATGTAAATACTGTGCTGATACTAAATATTATAGCCAGTAATAAAATTGATCGTTTCATAATTTGGTTGTTTTATTTATTAATGTTTTTAAAGAGCCGACTGTAGTTTAGTTATCGTCTCCTATTTTTTCGATCTCCTCGTCGATTTCCTTATTTACTTCCTTGTCCACCTCTTTGGCGGTTCTTTCAAGAATACCTTCTCTTTCTTTTTCTACTTCTACTTCTTTAACTTCAGGCTCCTTTTCCACTTCTACCTCTTTGATCACTGTTTCTTTTTCCTTCGTATCTCTACAGGAAATTAAACTTGATGCACTCATAATAAGTAAAGTAGCTAAAACAAAAACTCGTTTCATGATTTAGGGTTTTTTAGTTCATAAATCGAAATTACGACTTATATGGGTTGAAGCTGCTATTTTTGTAAATTTTTAAGATAATACCTTAAAAAACATTGAAATTTTCAGGGGTTTTGGTGCAGGTAAGACTGAATTGTACGGGTAGCACCGGTATTGGAGCTTATAAAATGTCCCGAGATCATACCGGTTTTTTCCCGAAAACCCCTGTTTTCTATAAGTTTTAAGAGGACCTGGGACAGCTCTTCTTTAGTTGAAACTGAAAAGAGTCCTGCCAGTCGCTGAAGTTTTTTCGCTTCAGGAAACTTGTCGAAGTTCTTACCTATTATTACCGGGATGCCGAAAGTTGCCGGTTCCAGAATATTGTGCAGCCCGGTATTTCCGGCTGCTCCGCCAACGTAAGAAATATCGGCATAACTGTAGATCTTGCTTAAAAGACCTATGGTGTCAATTATCAGTACTTTATGATCTTTTAGGTTTTTATCCTCCATTTCGGAAAAGAGCACTACTGGAAGCTTTATCTTTTCCTGGAGCTTTTTGACCTTTTCGGGTTTTATTTCGTGGGGGGCAATGATGAATTTGGCACCTTCTGGAGCAGAGTTGATATATGGAATCAGCAGTTCATCGTCTTCAGGCCAGGTGCTTCCCGCAACAACAGCAAGCTCATCCTGTAGGAATTCTTCGATGAACTCCAGCTTATTGTCATATTCAATCTGCCGGGAAACCCTGTCGAATCTTGTGTCTCCGCTAATACTTACATTTTTAAAGCCTATGGAATTCAGCAGTTCCTGAGATTTCTTATTCTGAACAAAAAAGTGCTCGAAGCTGTACAGGGCTTTTTTCATCCAGCCGCCGTATGGCTTAAAGAAAACCTGGTTTTCTCTGAAGGCCCCCGATACCAGGAAAGTTCTGATCTGCCGTTTTTTTAATTCCGCCAGGAAGTTGGGCCAGATATCGTATTTGATAAAAAGGGTCAGTTCCGGATGGGCAAGGTCAAGGAATTTTCTGGCATTCTTCGGAGTATCCAGCGGGAGATAGGTGATCACATCGGCAAGCGGATGCTTTTTCTTGTTTTCATAACCCGAGGGAGAGAAGAAAGTCACCAGGATTCGGTGATTCTGATAGTCTTCTTTCAGCATTTCCATCACAGGGACAGCCTGTTCGAACTCTCCCAGGGAGGCCGCATGCACCCAGATGATCCTGTCCTCTGGGGTAATTTCCTTTTCCAGCTTTGAGAAAACTTCTTTCCGGCCTTCGGTAAAAAGCTTCATTTTATTACTGAAATTACCTGCTATGGGAAGTAGGACTTCCGAAGTTCTGACTATGAAATTATAAACTGAATGCAATGCTTTTATTTTCTGATTGCTAAAATAGGCCTTTCCTTAAAATTGGATTGGCGATAGGGGTGATATTTCGTATTTTCGTCACACTACAATAAAAAATACATGAAGAAGATACAAATGGTTGACCTTAAAGGTCAATTTGCCACGATTAAAGATGAAGTGAACGAGTCCCTGCAGGAGGTTTTGGAGTCTACTGCCTTTATAAACGGGCCTCAGGTTCATAATTTCCAGAAAGAACTTGAAGATTACCTTGGGGTGAAGCATGTGATTCCCTGTGCCAATGGAACCGATGCCCTGCAAATAGCTATGATGGGACTGGGCCTTAAGCCCGGAGATGAGGTGATTACGGCAGATTTTACTTTTGCAGCCACGGTGGAAGTGATTGCTCTTTTGCAACTTACCCCGGTGTTGGTAGATGTAGAACCTGATACGTTTAATATAGATCCCGAAGCCATACGCAAGGCAATTACGCCGAAAACCAAGGCTATTGTTCCTGTGCATCTTTTCGGGCAGACTGCCGATATGGATGCGATTATGGAAATTGCCAGGGAGCATAACCTGTATGTGATTGAAGATAATGCCCAGGCCATAGGCGGTAATTTTCATTCAAAAGAAAACAAGACCTATAAGACCGGGGCTATTGGAGATATAGGTGCTACGTCTTTCTTCCCTTCCAAAAATCTTGGGTGCTATGGGGACGGCGGAGCCATCTTTACCAATAATGATGAACTTGCGCATACCATTAAGGGCGTAGTAAACCACGGAATGTACGAGCGTTACCATCACGATGTCGTAGGGGTAAACTCAAGGCTGGACAGCATGCAGGCTGCGGTGTTGAGAGCTAAACTTCCAAGGCTTGACAAGTATAACGAGGCCAGACGCCAGGCAGCAAATAAATATGACCAGGCTTTTAAAGGTCAGGAGCATATAGTGACTCCCTTTCTGAAAGGAGCGCCAGATACCCACGTTTATCACCAATATACCTTACAGATCACTAACGGAAAGCGTGATGCCCTTGTGAAACACCTGCAGGCGAATGATATCCCTTGCGGGGTGTATTATCCAATCCCGTTGCACAAGCAAAAGGCTTATGCCGATGAAAGGTATAATGAGGCAGATTTTGAGGTAACCAACCGTTTGGTGAAAGAGGTGGTCTCATTGCCTATGCATACCGAATTGGAAGATGACCAGATAGATCATATTACCAAAGCGGTGATAGAATTTGTGAATAACTAAATCCTTATATATGAAAAAACTTTTAATGCTGTTCTTTGGGATGGCCCTTTCAACCGGAGTCCAGGCTCAGGATATTTACATCCAGGCGGGAAAATTAGTAGATACTAAGAACGGAAAAGTACTGAATGAAAAGACCATCATAGTTTCCGGGAACAGGATTAAAAGTGTGGAAGACGGTTATGTGTCTCCAGAAAAAGAAGAGGACAGCCTTATTCAATTAAGGGATAAGACCTTATTACCGGGGCTTACCGATATGCACGTACACCTGGAAAGTGAGTCGAATCCAAAAGCCTACCTTCAGCGCTATACCGATAATGAAGCCGATCTTGCGTTTAAATCTATAGGTTTTGCTGAAAAGACATTACTTGCGGGCTTCACTACGGTTCGTGATGTTGGTGGCACGGGAGTAAATATCTCTCTTCGCGATGCCATCAATAAGGGTGAAGTGATGGGGCCTCGAATCTTTACTTCGGGAAAATCGCTTGCAACCACGGGGGGACACGCCGACCCTACTAACGGGATGAATAAAAAGCTTGTTGGGGATCCCGGGCCAAAGGAAGGTGTGGTGAACGGGGTGGCCGATGCCAGGAAAGCGGTTAGACAACGCTATAAGAACGGAGCCGATATGATAAAGATCACCGCTACCGGAGGGGTGCTAAGTGTGGCCAAGAGCAGTTCCAATCCGCAGTTTACCCTGGAAGAAATCCAGGGTATTACCGAAACTGCCAAAGATTACGGATTTCACGTCGCCGCCCACGCCCACGGAGATGAAGGAATGCAGAGGGCCGTAAGAGGCGGGGTGAAGACCATTGAGCACGGAACGCTTATGAGTAAGGAAACGATGGATATTATGAAAGAATATGATGCTTATCTTGTTCCTACTATTACAGCCGGAAAAGAAGTGACAGAAAAGGCTGAAATTGAAGGCTATTATCCCGAACTGGTTGTGCCTAAAGCTAAAGAGATAGGACCTAAGATCCAGAATACTTTTGCTGAAGCTTATAAAAGGGGAGTGGGTATTGCATTCGGGACAGATGCAGGCGTTTTTAAGCACGGAGAAAATGCCCGTGAATTCGTTTATATGACTGAAGCCGGGATGCCGGCAATGGAAGCTATCCAAAGTGCAACCATTATTCCTGCGCGAATCCTTAAACTTGAAGAGAGGACAGGACAGATCGCGCCTGGTTTCTATGCCGATATTATTGCGGTAGATGAAGACCCGACCAAAAATATCGAAACCCTGAAAAAGGTTAAGTTTGTGATGAAGGAAGGGAAGATCTATAAAATGTAATTTCCCACATAAAAAATAAAAAAGCCCTGAAGTGATTCAGGGCTTTTTTTTATTGTTGGTCTTATATCTTTTAAATAGTAGCAGATGCGGTTTCTGCGCTTCTGTCAATTTTCTTAACCAGCCCTTGTAAGACCTTTCCGGGGCCTACTTCAGTGAAGTGGGTCGCTCCGTCCTTGATCATATTCTGAACGGATTGTGTCCATTTAACCGGTGCCGTAAGCTGGAATACAAGGTTTTTCTTGATCTCTTCGGGGTCTGTCACTGCAAATGTGCTTACGTTCTGGTATACCGGGCAAATCGGTTTATTAAAGGTCGCATTTTCAATAGCCTCTGCGAGTTCTTTCCTTGCCGGCTCCATTAAAGGAGAGTGAAATGCTCCGCCTACTGGAAGCAGCATAGCTCTTCGGGCTCCTTTTTCCTTTAGTTTTTCACAGGCTTCTTCAACAGCCTTTACTTCTCCGGAAATGACCAGCTGTCCGGGACAATTATAGTTTGCCGCGACTACGGTGCCATCAACTTCAGCACAAACAGCTTCCACCATTTCATCTTCCAGCCCCAGGACCGCGGCCATAGTTGAAGGCTCCAGTTCACAGGCGTGCTGCATAGCCATAGCCCGTTTATAAACCAGTTTCAGTCCGTCCTCAAAACTCAGCACCCCGTTGGCTACAAGTGCAGAAAATTCTCCAAGAGAGTGGCCGGCAACCATATCGGGTTTAAAGCTGTCTCCCAGTACTTTGCTCAGAATTACAGAATGAAGGAATACTGCAGGCTGGGTAACCTTGGTTTGCTTAAGGTCTTCGGCAGAACCCTCGAACATGATATCAGTTATGGAATAGCCTAAGATATCGTTAGCCTTTTTGAAAAGTTCCTGGGCTTTTTCAGATTTTTCGTAAAGGTCTTTGCCCATCCCTTGATACTGTGCGCCCTGACCCGGAAATATATATGCGTTCATAGTGTTTTCATTTTGGTTCGGCTAAAATAAGAAACTAAATAAAAAAGACCTCATAACCACTAAGAGTTATAAGGTCTTTCGACAAATACAGCCTTTACAGATTCAATTTTCCTTTTTCACCAATGTCTTTTTGGTTCCCGTTTAGGGCCGACATTCCTATCTTTAAAAGGCTTATGTATTTATTTTGTTTAGTGTCCCAATAGTAGGCGCTTTTAGGGCTTACCACTAATGCGGTAAGATTGGGGTCGTCTATACCATCAAACCAGGCATCATCTATTTTGCTATAAAGTTCTTCCAGTATTTTTTTATCCGTACTTACAGAGGCCTTTCCGTATACGCTTAAAAATTCCATACCGGAAGGTTTACTGTATAACAGATGTACATCATTATCTTTAACTATATGGTTGTTATGTTCGCTGTCAAGCCTGCTTAAAAACCAGATATTCCCATTTTCATCTACTTTTTTTGTAGACATTGGGATGGCACTAAGCGGTTTATGCCCAATATTGGTGACCATCATCGCGACTCCTATATCCTGCGCCAAATCGGCTAGTTTCTTCCTGGCTTCACTGCTGCTAAGGTTTTCAGTGCTCATTATCTCTGATTTTTTTGATTTATAAAATGAAGATAATAAGCTGCTTATGTGATTTGCGCTAATAAACTCCTAAAAGATATGTTCGCTCTGTTAAGAAGTGTAAAATTAAAGGTATCGTTTAATGATACCCGTTACAGAGTTCAGGTAGCCGCTGCCGAATAAATTAAGATGTACAAGAAGATAATAAAGCTGCCACAGTTTAATTCTGTCTTCAAAGCCTTCTTCCAAAGGAAATTTTTCATTGTAAATATTGAAAAGCCTGTCATTAAAACCGCCAAAGAGTTTCATCATTGCCAGGTCCATTTCCCTTGGGGCGTATGCGGTTGCGGGGTCAATAAGGCAGGGAAGCCCGTCTATATTCACAAGGTAGTTGCCATTCCACAGATCACCGTGAATGAGTGCGGGTGGTTCTTCCGGAATAAGCTTAGGGACCTTATTTAAAAAGGCCCGGATGTTGCCAAGCTCATACTTGCTGTCTCTGGCCATTTTAAACTGTGGTTCCAGGCGCTGGGTGATATAGAATTCTGAAGCCGAACTGCATTTGGTATTATACTGCGGGAGACTTCCTATATAATTGTCTATTCCGAAGCCAAAGGTATCAGAAGTGTTTTTATGCAGAGCGGCCATTTGGGCCCCGAACTTTTCCCAAAAATCCTGGGTCTCCCGCCCCGGGGCTTTATATTCCAGGAGCAGGTAGGATTCTTCGTCCACCTGTCCTGTGGCAATAGCTTCGGGAACGTCAATTACTTTTGGGGCAGCCAAAGCCTGAAGCCCTTCCTTTTCGGCCTCGAACATCCCCGGGTATTTTTCTGCCAGGTTGATTTTGATCACTCTCTTTCCGGAAGCTTCGGTATCGACAAGAAAGACGTTGTTGATATCTCCCCCCGATAGGCTGGAGATCTCGGTGATCTTTAAATTGTTTTCTTCTCCAATCTCACTTATGAGTTTCGTAAAATGCTTATTTACGTTCATAGGTTAAATAGGTAAATGCATAATCGTGATTTTCGTCTTTTTTGTGATGTTCTTCGGCTGTCACCTTCCATTTATTTGTGTCTATTTCCGGGAAATAGGTGTCGGCGTCAAAAGTTCCGTGTACGCGGGTGAGTTCAATTTTATCAGATCTTTCCATCCCCATTTTGTAGATCTCACCTCCGCCTATAATAAAAGGCTGGTCGTCATTCTTTGAAATTTCTAATGCATCCTCCAAAGAATTTACAACTATGGTGCCTTCAGGGCGATAGTCCTTTTTTCGGGTTATCACCACGTGAGTTCGGTTAGGCAGGAGCTTCGGAAAAGACTCAAAGGTTTTCCGGCCCATTATGATATGATGACCGGTAGTAAGTTTTTTAAATCGCTTAAAATCGTCCGGCAGGTGCCATACCAGGTCATTGTCTTTTCCGAGGGCATTATTTTCCGCTGCCGCGGCAATCATTGTGATCATACTAACTATTAATTGGTTGGTCCGGTTTCTCCGGATCTATTTTTTTAGGTTCTTTTTCTTTTTTCGGAGGCAGTGGGAAATCTCTTTTTACATTTTGTTCCAGCTCTGCGATCTTCTCTTTTTGTTTTCTAACAAGCCTTTCCATTTGACGGGCTTCCCATTCCTTGCCCATAAAGCTGTCCACAACAAAAACGTTGAAGAAATGTACCAGCAGGATAAAAGCCCACAGTAACACCGCCCAAACAAACCAGTCATAACCCAGCGGACGAAAATCGCTTTTATAGCCTATAACCACATTGAGGACAATTAAAAAAACTGCGCCAATCAAGAAGACTACAAAGTGCTGGAAAAGCCTTCTTTTCTGGAGGGTTCTTCGGCGTGCATTCTCATATAGCTCACGCTGCTCTGTGTCCAGTTTCGAGGTGTTTTTCTTTTTAGAAAACATAATTAGAAGTAATTTAGTGTCTTATCAAATTTACATTATTTACAAAAAGAATCCTTGCCTGTATATGGATAATTTAAGAAAAGGCTTTCCGGTGTTGGAACAATATACCTATTTGAATACTGCAACTTCAGGCTTGCTCCCTGAAAAAGTATGGGAATTCAGGCAGGATCACGATCTTGATTTCCTGTTACAGGCCAGCCTTCTTAAGGAAAGGCAGGGAGAGATTCTTACGGGGGTCCGGGAAACTGTCGGGAGCTTTTTTGGCTGTGCTCCAAACAGGGTGGCTCTTGTGCCTAATTTCAGTTATGGGTTTAATACCCTGCTTGAAGGGCTCGAAAAACCTAAGAAAGCCCTGCTTTTAAAAAATGATTATCCTTCCATCAACTGGGCTGTAGAATCTCGGAATTATGATGTTTCTTATGCCGAAATTGATGAGCATCTGGAGGAAAATATCGCTGAAGCTCTTAGAAAGGAGGAACCTGATTTCTTTGCCTTTAGTATCGTACAGTATATAAACGGCATAAAACTCAATATCAATTTTCTGAAAAATCTGAAAGAAGAATTTCCGGAAGTGGTATTTGTAGCTGATGGGACCCAATACTGCGGAACAGAAGTTTTCGATTTTGACCATAGCGGGATAGATGTTTTGATAAGCAGCACCTATAAATGGTTGAATGCCGGCTATGGGAACGGGTTTATTCTTTTTAACAAAAACGTACAGCCTAAGATCCTGACGAAAGCCATAGGCTTTAATTCGTTGCAGGGGAAATATAAGGCCCAGGAAGGGAATTTTATAGGGAAGTTCGAGCCTGGTCACCAGGACACCTTGAATTATGGAAGCCTGAAAACTGCACTGGACCTTATTAGCTCTACAGGCCTTGAAAAGGTCGAAACGCAGATCAACAGTTTAAAAGCCAGGGCAAAAGAGCAATTTATGGAACTGGAGCTGCTGGAAGATGCCGTTGCCGCAAGAAAGGAGCATTCTTCAATTTTCAATATTAAAGGTGATGACAAATTATACAGGCACTTGCGAAGCAGAGGTATTATTACTTCGCAACGGGGAAATGGAATAAGGGTGAGTTTCCATTACTTCAATACCGAGGAAGAACTCGGGATATTGATAAAAGAGCTTAAGAAATTCAGGTCTTAAGTTATTCCACAAGTATTCTGTCTCTCTTGTTGCCGGTTGTCAGGTTGTTCAAGTGTATAAAGTACCTGCCGTCTTTTTCGAGTTTTCCTATAACCACCTTCGAATGCCCTTTTTTCCACCTGTAACCTTTCCAGGGACTGTTGAAAATATTATCGGAATCTGTGGCCTCGAGTTCCTTGTCAAATTGAAGGCTGTGTTCCCCTAGTTTCATTTTATCCTTTTTAAAGTATATAAGGATCTCAGGAAGATCATCTGCATCCGGGCTCAAAATGATCGCTTTGTCGGTTTTATCGATTTCGTAAGAGATCTCTCCTTCTTTTTTTAATGTTTCGGGCTTCTCTTCCTTATTAAAAGCTTCCTGAAGTTTTATCTGTTCCCGGATGCTTAGATATTGAAAGTTGGCCTGTTCTTCTGAGCTCAGGTATTCGGCTTCCTTGTTTTGGGGATTAAGCACTATATCCTTTAAGCTGATGCTTTCCTCGTTTAAAAAATTTTTAATGCTCCCTTCTGATTTCTGCGAGTAAATAACGGTACTGCTCAAAAAAAGCAGAAGCATTACAATAAGTAGCTTTTTCATAAGTTGAGTTTTTAATTTATGATCTTTCTGAAAATATAATTCTTGTAACAGTTCTCATTATCTTTAAAGCTGGTCTCTACTTCCAGTCCGGCTTCATCCGCAAGCCATTTCACTACGCTGTCATCATATTTCTGGGAGATCTCGGTATGGATACTTTCCCAGGCCTTAAAACTAACTTTCAGATCAAGGCCTTTAATGAATACTTTTTGTGGTTTTTTGCTTACCAGGAAACTCTTGGCCGTTCCCGATTCGGGATCGTAAGTTTCCCAGTGCAGGAACTGGTCGGGATCAAAATCGGCATCTAGTTCCCGGTTGATCCTTACCAGCAGGTTTTTGTTAAAGGCTTCGGTGATCCCCGCAGGGTCATTATAGGCATCAAGGATCTTTTGCGGATGTTTTTTCTGGTCGAAACCCATAAACAGCATATCTTCAGGGTTCATCGCCTCTCTTATATTCCTAAGGAAGTCTATTGCTTTTTCGTGAAGCAGGTTTCCGATATTGGAGCCCAGAAAAAGAATTACCTTTTTCCGGCGGTTATAATCCGAAAGTTTTTCAAGCGTCTTGAAATAGGTGCCCTGTTGTGGCTGAACCTTCACCTTTGGGAGTTCCTTCTTTAACGAAGCCTCCAGTTCTACCAGCACGCTCTGGCTGATGTCTACAGGCAGGTAATTAAAATCGTAATTCTTATCAGAAAGGTATTTAAGAATGATCTTGGTCTTTTTTCCGTCCCCGGCGCCAAGCTCAATTAGGTCAAAACCTGCTTCGGCATTAAAGGAGTCTGAAATCGCGGCGGTATGTGTCTGTAAGATGCCTAATTCGCAATTTGTAAGGTAATATTCCGGCATCTCCATTATTTGCTGGAACAGTTTGTCTCCTTTTTCGTCGTAGATATATTTTGAAAGCAGGTACTTCGGAAAAGCGCTTAGCCCTTTATAAACATCCTCCTTAAAAGGAGAATCAAAATGTAAATTCGGTGTTTTTTTCATGTAATCTGTTGATTATTTTGCAAGTCGGAGACCTGTAAATTGCCATCGCAGGTTCGGATGGAAAAAATTCCTGTAAGTAGGACGTGTATGATTCCTGGAAGTGGCTACCGAACCGCCTCGCAGCACTTTCTGGTTAACCATAAACTTTCCGTTGTATTCACCAAGGGCACCTTCAGCGGTTTTAAACCCTGGGTAGGGGGAGTAAGCGCTTTCGGTCCATTCCCATCGGGAACCCCATTTAAAATAATTTTGCGCCGCTTCCCATTCAAATTCGGTAGGAAGGCGCATCCCTTTCCATTGGGCGTAGGCAAAAGCTTCATAGTAAGAAATATGACTTAAAGGCGCATCGGGCACGAGCTCTTCGAGTCCGTTCAGGGTGTATTGATTCCAGCTTCCGTTTATATTATGCCAGTAGGATGGAGATTTAATTTTATTCTCATTTATCCAATCCCAGCCTTCGGCGTGCCAGAGCAGAACATCTTCATACCCGCCGGCTTCCATAAACTCTATATATTCACGATTGGTAACCAGTTTGTTCGAGATCTGGTATTCGTTAAGGTATCTTTTATGTTTGCCCAGCTCGTTGTCATAACAGAAATCATCAGATTTATGACCGAATTCATAAACTCCTTCTGCGATATTTATCCATTCTCTTTTGAAGTCCTGGATAGGGTTTTCTCTGAACTGGTCATTATATTCTGGAAAGAGCGGATTATTTCCGAGGATATACTTGATGTCTGTGAGCAGGAGCTCCTGGTGCTGTTTTTCGTGATGGCAGCCAATTTCTATGATGCCCAGAAGCTTTTCTGAAAGTTCCTCTTCCTTCAGCACCTTATCCATCGCTTTGGTAACATAGGTGCGGTAATCATAGACCCAGGCCACGGTTGGGCGGGAGAGGTTACCCCTGTTGGTACGTACAACTTTATCGCCTACGCTCTCATAATAGCTATTGAAGACATAAGCTGAATTTTTATCGAAAAGCCGGTAATTTTCCTGGTGATCCTTAAGTACGAACTCCTCAAAGAACCAGGTGGTATGACCAAGATGCCATTTAGGAGGAGAAATATCTACTATGGGTTGTACCACATAGTCTTCGGTTTCCAGAAAGGAGCAAATTCTTTCCGATTTTGCCCGGGTTTCATTAAAAAACTCTAATAGTTCCTGTTGTGACATCATAAAAAAGAGAGATACTTTTTAGGGTATCTCTCAAATTTACGATTTTTTGTCAATGCTCCTTCTTCAAAGGAGTTAAGGCGAAGTTAAAGTATAAAATGCCTGGTCTAGAGGGTGAGCGGGATGGTGTATTTAATAACGGTGGCTTTTCCGCCCCGGGTTCCCGGCGTCATTTGCGGGATGGCGTCTATCATTCTTCGCGCAGCTTCATTTACCATCTCTTTATCGCCTTTTATGGAAAGGATCTCTACATTTCCCTTTTCATTTACCTGAAGGGAAATCGTCGATTTTCCGCGTACTAATTCCCCTGCTTCATTTCTGGGATATTTATAATGCTCCCGAACGTGTTTCATAAGCTGTTTGTTGAAACAGGCTTTTTTGTCGTCCTGCGCTTCGCAGCCCGGCCATACCGGTGCTTTTTCCCTAACAGTTACTGTGTTGCCTTTTACATCAACATCGTCCTGGGCAAAACCCAGACTTGTAACCAGCAGGCAGGCAATAATTAATAAATTTTTCATAGGTGTTTTTTTTATACTATTCTAGAAGTTGAAAGGTACGGTAAATTCCCTCGCGTCAACTTCACCGTTTAGAGTTCCCGGCTTCATTTTTGGGATTTCAAGGATCATTGCTTTGGCTGCTTCATTTACTGCAGGTTCAGATCCTTCAACAGATTTTACGGCAACTTCTCCATTTTCATCGATCTCGAAAGTAATGGTCACTTTTCCGCGAACATACTCTCCCTTATCATTCTTTGGGTATTCGTAATTGGCTCTCACGTGTTGTGAAAGTTTTTGGTTAAAACATGCCTTCACATCATCACTGCCTTCACAACCCGGCCAAACCGGTGAGGTTTGCTGTGCCTGGGCTACGCCAAGACCTCCTACTAACATACATGCAATAACTACTAACTTTTTCATAATTCTTTGAAATTTTAAATTAATAAATACTAAACGGCAACCGGAGCTTTTATGCCCGGATGCGGGTTATAATTCTCTAATTTAAAATCTTCAAACGTAAATCCAAAAATATCTTTTACTTCAGGGTTTAGCTTCATAGTAGGCAGATTCCTTGGCTCTCTTGAAAGCTGAAGTTCTACCTGTTCCATATGGTTGCTGTAAATATGGGCGTCTCCAAAAGTATGTATGAAATCTCCGGCTTCATAACCGCAAACCTGGGCCATCATCATCGTAAGCAGGGCATAGGAAGCGATATTGAAGGGGACACCTAAAAAGATATCGGCACTGCGCTGGTATAGCTGGCAGGAAAGCCTGCCATTGGCCACGTAAAACTGGAAGAAGGCGTGGCAGGGCGGGAGGGCAGCTTTTCCGTTAGTCACATTTTCTGAAAAAGATTTTGAGGTATCGGGTAACACCGAAGGGTTCCAGGCTGAAACCAGCATTCTTCGGCTGTTCGGGTTCTTTTTTAAGGTCTCCACGATCTCTGCGATCTGGTCTATATCTTCACTATTCCAGTTACGCCACTGGTGCCCGTAAACAGGACCTAAGTCTCCGTTTTCATCGGCCCACTCGTTCCAGATTCGAACCCCGTTCTCCTTTAGGTATTTAATGTTGGTATCTCCTTTCAGGAACCAAAGCAGTTCGTGGATGATCGATTTCAGGTGAAGTTTTTTCGTGGTGACCATAGGGAAGCCCTCGCTAAGATCAAAGCGCATCTGGTACCCGAAAACACTCTTTGTTCCGGTGCCAGTGCGGTCTCCTTTTTCTGCTCCGTGCTCCAGCACGTGTTTAAGTAAATCGTGATATTGCTTCATAATCTCTTCTGCTTTTAACTCTGTAAAATAGTGAAACTGAAGCTAAAATATGGAAATGAAGCATAGAATAAAACCGGAAGTTCCCCGGAGTTATCAATTAGTTATTAACGCGGTGTCTTAAGCCTGGTTATGGAACGCCTAGCCAATGATCATTCCGGCAATGGTAGCCGAAAGCAGGGAAGCAAGTGTTCCCCCGATCAGGGCTTTCATCCCGAATTCTGACAGGGTTTTTCGCTGGCCGGGAGCAAGAGAGCCTATTCCTCCAATCTGGATCCCGATAGAAGCGAAATTGGCAAATCCGCACAGCATATAAGTTGCCATAATCACCGATTTCTGATAGGTAAGACTTAACGGGTTTGCAGGATTCTTAAGGTCGGCAAGTTGTACATACCCGACAAATTCACTCGCTGCAAGCTTAATACCCAAGAGTTGTCCCATTAACATCATATCTTCTTTGGCAACACCAATAAGCCACATAAGAGGCGCGAAGATCAAACCAAGAATAGATTCCAGGGAGAACTTAGAGTAAGGCGTGTATTCCGCCATTAGCATATTAAGATGGGTGAAGCCTCCAATTTTACCCAGGATAAAATTGATCATTGCGATAAAGGCGATAAATACCAATAACATTGCCGCAACATTGGCAGCCAGTTTCAGGCCTTCGGTAGTACCATTAGCAATGGCGTCAAGAATATTTGAACCTATTTTTTCTGAAGAAACCTCCAGATTGGTGTTAATCTTTTCGGTTTGAGGGTAGAGGATCTTGGAGATCACAATGGCTCCAGGAGCAGCCATTACCGATGCTGCCAGAAGGTGTTTTGCGAACTGAAGCCTCATCGCAGGATCATCACCTCCAAGGAAGCCTATGTAGGCCGCAAGAACTCCGCCGGCAACGGTGGCCATCCCGCCAATCATTACCAGGAGTATTTCAGAGCGGGTCATTCGCTCCAGGTAAGCTTTTATCATTAGGGGGGCTTCTGTCTGTCCAAGGAAAATATTTCCTGCAACACTCAGACTCTCGGCTCCTGATATTTTTAAGAGTTTTGTGAGGATCCAGGCCATTCCTTTTACGATGATCTGGATCACCCCTAGATAGAAAAGTACCGAGGTTAAGGCGGAAAAGAATATGATGGTAGGAAGCACCTGGAATAAAAATATGAAGCCAAAAGTGTCGACATTCATCATTCCTCCCAGCAGAAATTCACTTCCTGCCGCGGTAAAGTCCAGAATTCGGACAAATATGTTTCCTACAAATTCAAAGATTTTCTGAACAATTGTGATCTTTAGTACTCCCACTGCCAGAAGCAATTGGGCGGCAAGACCAATACCCACTGTTTTCCAGTTTATTCCCCTACGGTTACTGCTAAATAAAAAGCCTATAAATAAAAGAGCAAGCATTCCAAGGGCACCGCGCAAGACACTGCTTGTGGAAATTCCCTGGTTTGGGATCATTTCTTTAGCCACCGGGGCGGGCACTGCTTCGGTTACTTTTTGATCTGCCTGTACGAAACTGTATTTGGTCTCTCCTTCAGAAACCACCATCGAAGAATCGGTCAGTTCAGCGATCCTGTAATTTCTAATGGTGTCCTTTGGTGTTTGGTAAAAAAACACCAGCAAATTGTTTTGGTAAAGATAGTCTCCGGAAGCTGAAGCTTCCTTTGCACCTTCAGGAGTTATACTGAAACGTCCGTCGGAGAGCTCCAGGCTTTGGTCTGCTGAAAAGGCAGGTTGAGAGGTTTGAGTTGTGTCGTTGGAGTTTTCAAATCGCCAGTTCTTGGAGATGCTTTGTGAAAACGTAGTTGAAATGCCAAAAAGAACTAATAGCAGGCAGCACCAGGTTCTGTTCATAGAGGATTATTTTCGTTTGGAGATCTCATCCCTTATACGGGCAGCCTTTTCATAATCTTCATTATTAACGGCTTGTGAAAGAAGGCTTTTAAGTTCGTCCAAAGATAATTTTTTATAATCTGTATCGTCAGATTTGATATTAATATCGTCCGGAAGTAATTCGTCTGAGATTATTTCTTCTTCATTTTCTTCCTGTTCCTTTTTGCGTGGTTCCTCACCTTTAAGGTAAATACCGGCTTTATCAAGGATGTTTTTATAGGTGAAAATAGGCGCATCAAACCTTAATGCCAATGCAATGGCATCACTTGTTCTGGCATCGATGATCTCTTCGATCTTATCTCGTTCGCAAATAAGGCTGGAATAGAAAACTCCGTCCACGAGTTTATGAATGATTACCTGCTTGACAACGATGTCAAAGCGATCGGCGAAATTCTTGAAAAGGTCGTGGGTTAAGGGTCTTGGAGGTTTTATCTCCTTTTCCAGGGCTATGGCGATAGACTGTGCTTCAAAAGCTCCGATTACGATAGGGAGTTTCCTTTCCCCGTCTACCTCGCTTAAAATTAATGCGTAAGCACCGTTTTGGGTTTGACTGTAAGAGATTCCTTTAATGTTAAGGCGCACTAAACTCATATAGCAGTAAAAATTAAAAAAGGCTGTCTAAATAAGGACATTTTCACCAGATTTAGACAGCCCTTTTAAGGGGTGCAAGTTATGAAAATTATGCGTTTTTTGCTTTAAATTCCTTCAATTTTTCGTTCAGCTTTGGAACGATCTCGAAGGCATCACCAACAACACCGTAGTCTGCAGCCTTGAAAAATGGCGCTTCCGGATCGTTGTTGATCACCACTTTAGTCTTGGCAGCGTTGATCCCTGCAAGGTGCTGGATGGCTCCTGAAATACCTACAGCAATGTACAGGTTAGAGGCAACAGGCTTCCCTGTTTGCCCAACGTGCTCGCTGTGCGGTCTCCATCCCATATCGCTCACCGGCTTGGAACAAGCGGTGGCAGCACCAAGGATATCGGCCATTTCCTCGATCATTCCCCAGTTCTCAGGTCCTTTAAGACCACGACCTCCGGATACCACGATCTCGGCATCGGCAATGGTAACCTTGTCTTTTGCTTTATCTACAGATTCCACGTTTACAGAGAAATCACCTTCTGCAAGATTAGGAGAGAAGTCCTCAGCCGTAGCATCTCCGCTGTTTTCCTTAACTCCAAAAGCATTCTTGGAAAGACCAACGATCTTCACATCGGTCTTTAAGGTGGTAAAGTTGAATGCCTTGTTAGTGAAAGCCGTTCTTTTAACTGTAAATGGATCGGTGCTTTCCGGTAATGCCACTACGTTCGAAGCATAGCCGGCATTAAGGTGTACAGATAATAGAGGAGCAAGGTATTTGGCGTTTGCGCTCTGGCTAACTATAACCACCTTGGTTCCTTCTTTTTCTGCAGCCTGGCTTATCGCGTCTGCATAAGCTTCGGCATTAAAATTCTTTAATTTATCGTTGCTTACGTTCAATACCTTATCCACTCCGTATTTTCCTAATTCGGAAGTGTCTTCAGCATTAAAACTTATTGCGGTTACTGAGGTTTGTAACATTCCGGCAACTTCTTTTGCATAAGAAGCGGCCTCAAAGGAAGCTTTCTTGAATTTTCCTTCTTCTGTTTCGGTATATACTAAAACTGACATATGTTTTCTATATTTTTTGCGGGCTTAGCGCCCTTATATTCTTATTTCTTTTAAACCGGTCTCTGAAAAAGATCGCTTAGATCGCTTTAGCCTCGTTGTGAAGCAGATCTATTAATTCGTCAAGGTTTTCAGGGTCTACCAGTTTTACGTCACCTTTAGGCGCAGGTTTCTCGAAATGGGCTGCTTCGGTTTGCGCTTCGGCTCCGGCAGGCTCCACTACATTAAGCGGCTTCTTTCTTGCCTGCATAATTCCGCGCATATTAGGGATCTTAAGATCGCTCTCTTCTACAAGTCCTTTCTGACCTCCGATCACCAAAGGAAGGCTGGCAGTAAGGGTTTCTTTACCTCCGTCAATCTCACGAATAGCCTTGGCTTTGTCTCCATCAATTTCAAGGCTGATGCAGTTGTTTATGAAGTTAGCATCCAGTAAAGCGGCAAGCATTCCCGGTACCATTCCTCCGTTGTAGTCTATGGATTCCCTTCCGGCGATAATTAGGTCATATTCCCCGTCTTTGGCTACTTTTGCTAGTTCTTTAGCTACCTGGAATCCGTCGGTTGCAGGAGTGTTCACTCTAATTGCAGAATCGGCACCAATGGCAAGCGCTTTTCTAAGGGTAGGTTCGGTATCGGCTCCTCCAACATTTACCACATCTACACTTGCTCCCTGCTTTTCCTTGAACCACATTGCCCGGGTAAGACCAAACTCATCGTTAGGGTTGATCACAAACTGAACCCCGTTCGTATCGAACTTGGTATCACCATCGGTAAAATTGATTTTTGAGGTTGTATCAGGTACGTGGCTAATACACACTAATATTTTCATATGAAGAATGTTTTTAATTATATCGTTTTCGTTTACGAAGTTACATAATTTTAATCAAAAAATGCTATGCGTGCATAATAAATTTCAAGCTTTTTGTTTTTATTAAATTAAAGATATCTTAAAAAAAGCGTGTTTTTATTAATTTTAATAAAACTGAAGCCCTTTTTTGCTGTAGATTTTCTCGCGTTTTAATTTTTACTGCGATCGGGTCTGTTTGTCGGGTAAATTTTTGTACCTGAATTGTGGTATAAACATTACTGAATTACTATTTTTGTTCTTTCAAGAATTAGAATAAATATCAAACACTATAATGAAGACAATTCAATTTAGGGAAGCCATTCAGCAAGCGATGAGCGAAGAGATGCGAAAAGACGAGTCCATTTACCTGATGGGTGAGGAAGTAGCGGAATATAATGGTGCTTACAAAGCATCTAAGGGGATGTTGGATGAATTTGGTCCCGAGCGTGTGATAGATACCCCGATTTCGGAGCTTGGTTTTGCCGGGATTGGAGTAGGTAGTGCTATGAATGGCAACCGTCCTATTGTTGAATTTATGACCTTTAACTTCTCCCTGGTGGGAATTGACCAGATCATTAATAATGCTGCCAAGATGCGCCAGATGAGTGGCGGGCAGTTTAATATTCCTATCGTTTTTCGCGGGCCTACCGCTTCTGCGGGTCAGTTGGGTGCTACCCACTCCCAGGCTTTTGAGAGCTGGTATGCGAATACTCCGGGATTAAAGGTAATTGTTCCTTCAAATCCTTATGATGCAAAAGGCCTTCTTAAATCGGCCATTCGTGATGACGACCCCGTGATCTTTATGGAGAGTGAGCAGATGTACGGAGATAAAGGAGAAGTGCCTGAAGATGAATATACTATCGAGATAGGAAAAGCCGATATTAAGCGTGAAGGAACCGATGTTACAATTGTATCATTCGGAAAGATAATCAAAGAGGCTTACAAAGCTGCTGAAGAATTGGAGAAAGATGATATCTCTTGTGAGATCATCGACCTTAGAACTGTTCGTCCTATGGACCACGATGCTATTATCGAATCTGTAAAGAAAACAAACAGATTGGTGATCCTTGAGGAAGCCTGGCCATTTGGAAACGTTTCCACAGAGATCACTTACCAGGTGCAATCCAAGGCCTTCGATTACCTTGATGCTCCTATAGTGAAGATCAACACGGCCGATACGCCTACTCCTTATTCACCTGTTCTTTTAAAAGAATGGTTGCCTAATAGCGAGGATGTGATCAAGGCAGTGAAACAGGTTATGTATATTTAAAACTTTAACGATACCTTATTAAAAGGCTGGTTTCAAAAGTTTAATTTTCGCCTGCTTAAAAATGGCGATGTTACTTTTGAAACAGCCTTTTTTTATGCCTTATTATGAAGAAGATCCTTTTCCTTGTTTTGCTGGTCTCCTGGACTAATGTTTTGGCGCAGACCAAAGCAGGTGGTGTGGTCAAAGACCAGGCGGGGGAGGTGCTGCCTTTTGTGAATGTGATTTTTAAGAACTCCACCAAAGGTACCACGACCGACGAAAGCGGGAAATTCTACCTTCAGACAGATGAGGATTATGATACCCTGAAGGTCTCCTTTATAGGCTATAAAACCCTTAATTATCCTTTAGAGTCTTCGGTTAATCTCGATCTCGAGATCGAGATTCAGGAGGAAACTTCAGAATTGGACGAGGTAAAGATCTTTCGCGGTAAAACCTCAAAAAAAGATAACCCGGCCCTCGCTATTTTGAAGAAGATCTGGGAAAATAAACGCACAAACGGGGTAAGGGCTTTTAAGCAATATGAATACCGGGAATATGAAAAACTGGAGTTCGACCTCAACAGTATAGACAGTTCTGTGATCAAAAACCCCATTTTCAAGGGAATGGAATTCATTTTTGATTATACCGATACCAATCAGTATTCCGGGAAAACCTATCTGCCGGTCTTTATTAACGAATCGGTTACCAAGGTGTATGGGGACAATAAGCTTAATAAGGAACGGGAAGAGCTTCTGGGGAATAAGAATTCCGGGTTCAGTGAGAACCAGAAACTTATCGCTTATGTGAAGGATCTTTATGATGAGTATAATGTCTATGACAATTACCTGAAATTCTATGACAAGAGTTTTGTAAGTCCGCTTTCCACGACTGGAGTCGATAATTACAATTATATCCTGAACGACAGTGCGTATATTGGTGATAAATGGTGTTATAATATCATTTATTATCCGCGGCGTAAGAATGAGCTTACTTTTAAAGGGGATTTTTGGGTGAACGATACTACCTGGGCCATTAAGAAGATCAACCTGGAAACTTCGGCTAAGGCGAATATCAACTGGGTGAAACAGGTATATATCGAGCAGGAATTCGAAACCCTGAATGATTCGGTATTTCTGATAAAAAGAGATCATTTTGTTGCCGATTTCGGTCTTAATAAAAAGGAGTCTTCAAAGGGAATGTATGCAAGGCGTACTCTGATTTATGAAGACTACCAGTTCAATAATCCCAGAAAGAAAGAATTTTACGAGAAACAGGTCTATGAAGCCAGACCTCAGGTCTATACCCGTAGCGATGAGTTTTGGGAAAATAACCGCCTGGAAAAACTGGCAAAACAGGAGGAGGGTATTTATGAAATGCTGGATTCACTTACCAAGGTGAAATCATTTCAGCGGGTGTATGATATTGCAACTATCTTTCAGTCTGGTTATGTGGAATTTAACGGCTGGGATTTTGGCCCTGTATATTCTCTGGTTGGATATAATGATGTGGAAGGCCTGAGGCTAAGGGCAGGAGGTCGCACTTATTTTGGCCAGAACGATCCCTGGCGGATTGAAGGTTACGGTGCCTATGGGTTTAAAGATGAAAAATTCAAATACGGAATTGCGGGTAAATGGCTGTTGGATAAAAGATCAAGGCTGATTGTTTCTGCCGGAAACCGGCGGGACGTGGAGCAGCTTGGCGCGAGTTTGACCAATACTACCGATATCCTGGGGCGTAGCCTTGCTTCTTCTTCTGTTATTAGCGTTGGTGATAATGATAAGTTAAGCAGCATCAATCTTTCGGTCTTTGCCCTCGAGATGGAACCTTTAAAAAACTTCAGGATTAGACTTTCCGGTTCCTACAGGAATATTAAACCTGCTTCCCCAGACTTTAAACTGGATTACTATACAAGTGACGGGAGTTATAGGACCAATCCAGAGATCGACCAGACCGAAGTCTCCACGATGCTTATTTACACTCCCGGGCGGGAGGCTGTTGGCTATGGGGTGGAACAGAATATTATTAACGAGGGGGAGTTTCCGAGCTTCTTTCTGAACTATGGGGTTGGGGTAAAGAATGTTTTCGGAAGTGATTTTGATTATAAGAAACTCCAGTTTTTCTATGATCAGCCATTCCAGATCGGCGGTTTTGGAAGGGCTAACCTCAGTCTTGAAACCGGAAAGACCTTTGGGGACGTGCCCCTGGCGCTTTTAAGTGTGATTCCCGGAAACCAGACTTATTTTGCGATGTACAACAGTTTTCCTGTGCTTAATTACTACGAGTTTGTCACAGATTCTTACGTTTCAGGGCATTTCGAGCATAATTTTAACGGGAGGCTGTTTGCCAGGATTCCTTTATTAAGGGAGTTGAACCTACGGGAACTGGTAGGGATACGGGGAGTGTGGGGAGATCTTTCTGAAGGCAGCAGGAATGTGGATGCTTCAGGGCTGGAACTCCGGGCACCCGATAAAGACCCGTACTGGGAATACAGTCTGGGAGTCGGCAATATCTTTAAAGTACTTCGTATAGATGCCCATTTCAGAGGGAATTATTTTGAAATTCCTGACTCAAGGAGTTTTGCATTAACTGCAAGCTTCGGTTTTCACTTCTAATTAAGAGTTTTACCGCCGAAATTACTTATATTTGCCGCCCTAAATTGAGAATAATAAAGAAAGAAAAAATGTCTGAGACTTTTGATGTACTGATAGAGATCCCAAAGGGGAGTAGAAACAAATACGAATACGATTTTGACCTGAAGAAAGTTCGTTATGACCGAATGATATTTTCTTCTATGATGTATCCTGCCGATTATGGCTTTATCCCGAATACCCTGGCCCAGGACAGCGACCCGCTGGATGTACTGGTGTTGGTAAGTGAACCAACTTTTCCGGGTGTGGTAATGGAAGTAAAACCAATAGGTGTTTTCCATATGGCCGATGAAAAAGGTCCGGATGAAAAAGTGATCTGTGTGCCGGTTTCTGATCCTATCTGGAACAGGTTGAATGACCTTCAGGAACTTAACGGGCATTTGATCAAGGAAATAGAGCATTTCTTCAAGGTTTATAAGGATCTTGAAAAGAAAAAAGTAGATGTTGGTGGATGGGGAGACGCAGCAGAAGCCCGTGAGATCATCCGTCAGTGTGTTAAACGATTTGAGGAGTATGATGGTGATAAAAGCAGATTCGGATTTTAATATAATCTGAGGCTACATAAAATGAATAATTGAAAGCAATAACCTTAAAAAGTTATTGCTTTTTTAATTATCATTGATTTACTACATTAGCCATATTAACTAAAACTTAACATTTAATATGGAATCAATGATGATTTATATGCCTGCAATATTGGCAATTTTGGGCCTTCTATTTATGTGGACCAAAAGATCCTGGGTGATGAAACAGGATGCCGGAGACGGAAAAATGAAAGATATTTCATCTCACATCTACGAAGGGGCGCTTGCCTTTTTAAATGCAGAATATAAATTATTAACCTTTTTCGTGATAGGAGCCAGTATCGCCCTGGCCGCTATCTCATTCATTGTCCCGACCACGCATATATTAATTGTTGTGGCTTTTATTTTTGGAGCCTTCTTTTCGGCGCTTGCCGGAAATATGGGAATGCGCATTGCAACACAAAGTAACGTGCGCACCACCCAGGCTGCCCGTACCAGTTTGCCAAAAGCGCTGAAGATTTCTTTTGGAGGCGGAACCGTAATGGGGCTCGGGGTTGCAGGATTGGCGGTATTGGGACTTACCACTTTTTTTATACTCTTTTTTAACTACTTTATGGGTGGGGTCTGGACCAACACCGCCGATATGACCGTTGTACTCGAAACCCTTGCCGGATTTTCCCTGGGAGCCGAATCCATAGCCCTTTTTGCCCGTGTTGGCGGAGGGATCTATACCAAGGCTGCCGATGTTGGAGCCGACCTGGTTGGTAAAGTGGAAGCCGGAATTCCTGAGGACGATCCAAGAAACCCTGCGACCATTGCCGATAATGTTGGGGACAATGTTGGAGACGTAGCCGGAATGGGTGCCGACCTCTTCGGGAGTTATGTGGCTACCGTTCTAGCGGCTATGGTTCTAGGTAATTATATTATTGAAGATATGGGAGGCGATATCACCTCTTCCGGGTTTGGAGGGATAGGTCCCGTACTTCTTCCAATAGCGATTGCAGGTGCAGGTATCATTATCTCGATAATCGGAACTCTACTGGTGAAGGTCACCGATAATAACGCGAAGGAAGCTCAGGTGCAAAAAGCCCTGAACATCGGGAACTGGGTTTCTATAGGTCTTGTTGCGGTGGCCAGTTACTTCCTTGTGACCTGGATGCTTCCTGCAAAAAGTATGACTATGGGCTTCTTTATAGGCGGGCAGGAAGGTTTTGAATATAAAACCATTTCTTCAATTCGCGTGTTTTATGCCACTCTCGTCGGGATTGGCGTAGGAGGTTTAATTTCGGCAGTGACCGAATATTATACCGGCCTTGGTAAGAAACCCGTGCTTTCTATCGTTCAGAACTCCAGTACGGGAGCAGGAACCAATATTATTGCAGGACTTGCGACCGGGATGATCTCTACTTTTCTTTCGGTTTTATTATTTGCGGTAGCGATATGGGTTTCTTATGCTTTCGCAGGTTTCTACGGGGTGGCTCTTGCCGCTTCGGCTATGATGGCTACCACGGCTATGCAGCTTGCTATTGATGCTTTCGGACCAATTGCAGACAATGCCGGGGGAATTGCAGAAATGAGTGAACTTCCTGCCGAGGTACGTGAACGTACCGATATTCTTGATTCCGTAGGGAATACCACGGCAGCAACCGGTAAAGGATTTGCCATCGCTTCAGCAGCGCTTACTTCGCTCGCACTTTTCGCAGCTTACGTGACCTTTACGGGAATAGACGGGATAAATATCTTTAAGGCTCCCGTGCTTTCAATGCTGTTCATTGGCGGAATGGTGCCGGTAGTGTTTTCGGCCCTTGCAATGAATTCTGTTGGAAAGGCTGCAATGCAGATGGTGCGTGAAGTAAGAAGACAGTTCAAGGAAATTCCGGGAATTATGGAAGGAACCGGAAAACCGGAATATGATAAATGTGTTGAAATTTCAACAAAAGCAGCGCTTCGTGAAATGCTGCTTCCGGGAGCCCTTACCATCGGCTTCCCTATTGCTATTGCTTTGATCCCGATGTTGTTCGGTTACGAAAATGTTCTTATCGCTGAAATGCTTGGAGGTTATATGGCCGGAGTTACCGTAAGTGGTGTGCTTTGGGCGATATTTCAAAACAATGCCGGAGGTGCCTGGGATAACGCCAAGAAGTCTTTTGAAGCCGGAGTAATGATCAACGGAGAGATGATGTATAAAGGTTCTGATGCTCATAAGGCTGCGGTTACCGGAGATACGGTCGGAGATCCCTTCAAGGATACTTCAGGGCCTTCTATGAATATTCTGATCAAGCTTACCTGTCTTATCGGGCTTGTACTGGCTCCTATTTTGGGAGGTCATACTACCGATATTACAGATGAGCTTGAGGAAGATGAGGCTAAAGTTATTCAGGTAGAACAAACTCCTGAGACTGCTGCTGTTTTGAAAGCAGAATAAGTGTTATTTTTAATAGATGATAAATTATGAGGATTTAACGACTCTGGGTATAGCACTCGGTTTGGGAATGCTCGTGGGTTTACAACGCGAGCACGCCCGTAACCGGATTGCCGGGGTACGCACTTTCACCCTGATTTCAATTTTGGGGACTGTTGCAGGATTCCTAACCCGTGACCTCGATAATCCTTTTATTCTTCCGGTGCTTGGTCTTAGCCTGGCGGGAATGGTCTTTGTCGCGGAGGCCCTGGATAAAAAGACCAAGATGGATCCCGGCCAGACTACCGAGGTGGCCGTGCTTCTAATGTATGCCATTGGCGCTTACCTGGTGATGGGAGACAGGATAATTGGCATTGTGGCAGGCGGACTGATGGCAATATTGCTTTATGCCAAGGCGCATCTTCATAATTTTATAGATAAACTTAAAGATTCAGATATTTCCGCAATTATGACCTTTGCGGGAATATCTCTTATTATTCTTCCCATACTCCCGGATGAGACCTACGGACCTTTTGATGTGCTCAACCCGCACAACATCTGGCTTATGGTAGTATTTATAGTTGGGATAAGTGTTGTAGGATACTTTATTTATAAATTCTTCGGAAAAGATTCCGGGATTATTTCTAACGGGATCCTGGGCGGACTTATTAGCAGTACTGCAACAACCGTAAGCTATGCCCGAAAGCAGAAGGAGTCACCAAATATTGCGATGGTAGCAGCTTTTGTGATCACTACTGCATCTGCCATAGCTGTTATCAGGATACTTTTGGAGGTGTTTGTGATCATACCCGCAGACTTTCCAAAGCTAGTAATGCCAATACTTTTCAACTTTGTGATAATGGCCGGGATTTGTATCTGGCTTTTTTACCGTATAAAACAGGACGATGAGTTGAATCAACTGCCGGAGCCTAAGAATCCGGCGCAGTTTAAGACAGCCCTCGTATTCGGGATACTTTACGGGGTTATTCTTATACTGGTAGCTTTTGCTAAAGAGCAATTTGGGAGGGGAGGTCTTTATATTGTTTCCATAATCAGCGGCCTAACCGACGTTGATGCCATTACCCTCTCGTTGTCTAATATGATCAAAAATGAAACGATAAAGACCGCAACAGGTTGGAAACTCATTTTACTGGCTTCTGTTTCAAACCTTTTTTTTAAAGGCCTGCTGGCTATAACTATTGGTTCGGGCAGACTTACAAAATGGCTGGGGATCGCCTTTGGCTTATCCATCCTCACCGGTATTCTTACCTTGCTGCTTTGGCCTGAAAACTGGCACTTTTAGACGGTTTTAAAACTTCTATACTCAATTTGTGTGTTGTTAATGTTCGGTAAAAATCGGTTGATATTCACCGTGTTGATTTAACAAGATGTCAACTAAATTCAATTCATATTCTCGTAAATTGAATAAGAAACGTTCAATTTTAAACTTTAAGGATATGGCTGAAAATCACGGACCGCAGATCAAGAATGACGAACAATACGAAGAACTCAGGGATAAGGGGATGAGCAAGTCTAAAGCTGCACGTATTGCAAATGATTCTGATTCAGGAGAAAAAGGAGGAAAATCTGAAAAATATGAAGACCGTACCAAGGAAGAACTATATGAAAAAGCCCGGGAAGTAGGTATCGAAGGGCGGAGTAAAATGAGCAAGAAGGAGCTGATAAAATCGCTTCGAAATTCCTGAAATATTAAAGTTATTATAAAACCCCTGTAATTCAGCCGGGTCACAAACTAGAAATAGTAACTTGAAAATTGAAACTTCAGCAATAAATGGTCAAACGCTTAAAGAAACTTATAGGGCGCTATCGAAACCTCGAGCAGGTTTTGCTCACTCCATACAGAAGTTACGGCACCTCAAGGCATCTTTACGTAAAAGGGCGGGCCCTGGATAATGAGCCCCTAAAAATAACCGAAGAGCAATCCTTCTTTAAAACCATTAAGAATACTTATAAGCAGTTCGATAGTTTTGAGATTCCGGAAGCAGAGATAAAGCTCGAGATCCCGGGTAAACTTAATTTAAGTCAAGAGACCGATGCCGAAGGTTATTTTCTGTTTAAAGAAAGTACAGATGAAGATCTTTCGGAGCACGCCGATGAAGAAGGCTGGGTGAAGTTCAATCTTTATTACAGAGATGAGTTATGGGAAAGGACGAACCTTCTTAAAGATCCTTTTGTTGGGGAGTTTCTTATCCCGGAAAAGGAAGCGGAATACGGGGTAATAAGTGATATAGATGATACGATACTACATACGGGTGTCACTTCTTTCTTAAAATGGAGACTTCTCAAGAACTCCCTGCTCACCAATGCTTACAATAGAATTCCGCTGAAAGGAGCAGCCGATCTATACAGGAAACTACATTTGGGAAAAAGTGGGAAAAATAAAAATCCTTTCTTTTATTTGAGTAATAGTCCGTGGAATATGTATGAATACCTGAAGCTCTTTCTGGACTATAACGAGTTTCCTAAAGGCCCGGTATTATTGCGCAATTTTATTACTCCTTTCGACCAGGCTTTGAAACCTGAAAAACCTCATAAGCAAAAGGAGATCATCAATATTCTGAAGACTTATCCAGACCTAAAGTTTATCCTTATTGGAGACAGTGGGGAACACGATGCTTCTATTTACACCGATATTGCCGCCCAGTATACTGATCGCATCCTGGCTATTTACCTAAGAAGCGTGAAGCATAAGGGGCGAATGCAAAGGGTTCGCAGCGTAGTCGAAGAATTTGAAACGACTCCGGTCTTTCTTGCAGACTCCTCAAAAGAAGCTGAAGAGCATGCCCGTGAAAATGGGTTTATTTAGGGATTATTTGTGGTCGTCTATACTGGAGCCAGCCTCAGCTCTGTCCTTTACCGGTGATTTTCTCGGCATAGTGCCAAAAACATAGTCCCAAAGCGGTGAAGAAACTCCAAACGCCCTGTCCGGCTCACGGTAATGGTGAATACTGTGATGGTGCCAAAGCACTTTCAGGAAGTTATTCGGAACCTTGAACGCATGTACAGAATAGTGCACTCCAAGATAGGCTGTATAGCCCATAAGGAAGCCCGCCAAAAATCCGAAAGCATAATCTCCCATTACACTGCGGTAGATCACAAAGAAAACGGTGGCCAGAATAAGACTTAAAATTGGAGGCATTGCAAGCCTGTCTTTATCCTTCGGATAATCGTGATGTACCCCGTGCATGGTATAAACGAATTTCTCCCTTTTTGGGTTGGTTACCGGTAAATGATAAAGATGTTTATGCATCAGGTATTCAACCAGGGTAAAAAAGAAGAATCCTCCCAGAAAAAGAAGGATCATACTGGGTACTTCGAATCCTTTCTCAACAATTCCGAAATAAATAAGCACTGCAGATATAATGGTGAATATTGCCAAAGGTGCCGCGATATGTGTATGAGTTAGTTTTTCAAGAATAGGGTTTTTGAAGAGCTGAGCAGAACCCTTATGTTTTGGTCTTTTGTGTTTAGTTGCTTCCATAATGTTTAATTTTAAAACAAACCGTGTAACTCTCCGTCAATTTTGTTAATGATGTTCCCGAGGTCTTCCGGGTTATCTACAAAGTTAATATTATCCACATCAATAATCACAAGATTTCCTTTGTTGTAGCCGTGTATCCAGGCTTCATACCTTTCATTTAACCTGCTTAGATAATCTATAGAGATCGAATTTTCATAATCTCTTCCGCGTTTATGGATCTGGTTCACCAGATTGGGAATACTGCTTCTAAGATAGATAAGAAGGTCGGGGCCTTTAACGACGCTTTCCATAAGATCGAATAAAGACTTATAGTTCTCAAAATCTCTGTTGGTCATTAGGCCCATTGCGTGCAGGTTGGGTGCAAAAATATGCGCATCTTCATAAATGGTCCTGTCCTGAATGATCTTCTTACCGCTCTCTCTTATCTTCAGGATCTGGTGAAACCTGCTGTTTAAAAAATAGATCTGAAGGTTGAAGGACCAACGCTCCATTTTATTGTAAAAATCCTCGAGATACGGATTTTCCAGAACGTCTTCATAATTAGGTTCCCATTTGTAATGATTAGCTAATAGTTTGGTAAGAGTTGTTTTTCCAGCTCCTATATTTCCTGCAATTGCTACGTGCATATTTTTAAATTTATCGGCCGATTGGTTGGATAAGATACATAGATTTTAAAGATGTAAATATACAAGTTTTCGCTAACCGACCTCTTTTGGTTTGCTTTAATTAATAACGTGATCAGAATTTTTTTGTTTCTGAATCTGCCCTTATTTTCTTAACTTATAGTACGCTTTCCAACTAAACAATTCGACTATGAATGTTCTGGCTCTCCTTTTTAGTCTCTGCCTGTTCTGTATTCCAGGGGAATATAAAGCCGATTGTATGCCTGCGGGAAGCAAACTGGTGAAAAGCGATAATGGTTTTGAAGAGACTTATTCTAAAATTATATCCCAGCTTAAGTCTGCTGAAGGAGTTAAAATTATAAGCGAAATAGATCACGCTCAAAATGCAAAACAAGTAGGTCTTGAGCTTTCTTTTTCCAGGCTTATCATCTTCGGAAACCCTGAATTAGGGAGTCCGGCAATGCAGGAACGGCAATTGTTAGGGCTTGATCTTCCGCATAAGATCCTGGTCTTTAAGAGTGAAGAGGGAGAGGTGTTTGTGCTTTATAACAGTATGGAATATTTAAAGACTCGTTATAATCTTAAGAGAAGGAAAGAGTTGAGGCAGATGTGTAGGTTTTTAGAGGAAAGCGTTAAATTGGCAACGAATAGCCGCCCCAAAAGAGGAAATGCTTCAGAGGTATACGGCATTCGGGGTGTGGTTATACGGTCCAGCGCAAAGGACTATAATACAACCTATAATAATCTAAGGAATGCCATTCTTAAGAAAGATGGTTTTCAAATTATGGCCGAAGTCAATCACCAGGAAAATGCCGTGGCTGCCGAAATAGGGTTAAGGGATAGTGGTCTTATTATTTTTGGCAATCCTTTGGGCGGGACAAAACTGATGCAGGAAGATATTTGCATTGGCCTGGACCTCCCAATGAAGATCCTGGTTTGGGAAGATGAAGACGGCATCGTTAAGATATCTTACAACAGACCTGAATTTCTTCAAAAAAGATATGGCCTCGAAGATCACCCGGTTCTGGATAAAATGAGCAAACTCTTTAGCGGGCTGGTAAAAGAATCACTTTCTGAATAAGAACTCTCCATATTTGCTGAGCTCTGAAGCGTAATAGCATTCTTCACATTTAGAGAACATCCATAAACAATCTGTAAGGTCGGTGACCATATGAAAAAGCAATCCTATGGAGATGAGTCTTATAATCTTATGTCTGATTAGCAGGATTCCGAAGAAATAAACACCTATTGCCAATTCTGAATGCAGGGGATGAAAACCAATTCCGCAGCGGTTAGGATCAAATATAGGGTTTGCAAAAATATGATCCAGGTCTACCAGCATTGTTCCCAGGAGAATAAACCAGTTCCTTCTCCAGTTTTTAGGATCGTAGAGCCAGGCTATAAGGCCAATAGCTATAAAATGAAGAAAATAATGAGTAAAGGTTTGCAGCACAGGGGATCTGGGGTGATATATTAATCGTTGTTTTCAGGACGCCTCTTATCTGTCCTCAAAAGCTTGTTGAGCTTACGCAATAACACAAGATATCTTGAAATTCCTATGGTAATGAAAATTACACTTACTACAAGCGAGGAATAACCAATCCACTTTACGGTATCATCATAGGCTTTTAACTGTATTAGGGCCAAACCACCTAAAAGAAGGTATAAAGATGCACGGATATAGGAAAGCAGGGTGCGCTCGTTGGCAAGCTTGGTGCGTTCCAGGGCAAGGTGCTCCCTGATAAGCTCTTCATCTATAATTCTGCTTTTAAATGGGTTGTGTAATTTTACTCGTCTCATATTAAATGGGAATAATATAGGGGTTATAATTGTGCCTGCTATCCAAAGGATAAAGTTAACAGGTGTTCCTAACTTTAAAAAGATATTCAGCTAATAATTTATAAGCATAGGTCTGTTAGTGGTTTAACGTAAAGGCCAGATAATGGGAACAAGCAGGAGAATTATAATCAATAATATAAGGGTAAGGGGTAAACCGGCCTTTAGAAAATCTATGAATTTATATCTTCCGGGAGCATACACCAGGATACAGGATGGTTCAAATGGTGTAATTAAGGAGACCGAAGCGCCAAGCATTATGGCAATGGCAAAACTCCGGGGATCAGCATTCAGTAATTCGGCGGTTTCCAGGGCAATTGGTAATACCACCAATGCTGCAGCAGCATTAGACATTGGCTGGGTGAGCAGGATCACCAGGATAACGAATCCGGCAAGGATATACATTTCGCCGAAATCGCCCAAAAGGTTCATAATGTTCTCTGCCAGAAAGTTTGAGGCTCCGGAATTTTCCATAGCTGTTCCAAAGGCACTCATCCCTCCTATGAGGATTAGAAGTTTCCAGTTCATCAATTCATAGGCCCGCTCTACATTAATGGCCCCACTAACCACGGTAAGTAATGCAGCGGTTAAAAATGCGATGGAGAGCGGGACTATTTGCAGGGACCCAAGGATAACCGCCAGAAGGAATATCGATGCTGCAAAAACGCCCTTCCGCTCTTTGAACATATTCACCCGGTAATCCCCAAGAATAGAGAAATCTTTAGAATTACGAACGGCTTCTACAGATTCTTCGGTTCCCTGAACCAGCAAGACATCTCCAATACGAAAGCGAACATTCCCGATCTTCTCAGAAACCTTACCTCCCAGCCGGTGTATCCCGAGTACCACAAGGTTATAGTTTTGGCGGAATTTTACTTCCTTGAGGGTTTTGTCCAGAAGTTTTGAGCTGGGTATTATAAGTAACTCCAGTAAGGTTACCTGGTCGCTCTGTAGCTCGCTGCGTGAAATCATATCTGCCAGGACCTCGATTCCTGCAGATTCCTTTATCCTGATGAGGTCGTTAATTTGGCATTCAATAAGTAAGATGTCATTTTTTTCAAGAAGCGTATGCTGGTTCGGGATGATTTCCTTCTTAGCTCTTATGATCTTAAAGATCTTTATGTCCAGCTTTGAGAGGTCTGAGGTAAATGCCCTTTGCCCTACCAGGTCGGAATCCTGCGGGATGATTATTTCAGAAAGGTACTGCTTGAAGTTATATTCTTTATCTATGCTGGCCCCCGAATAGTTCGGAAGGATCTTGTTCCCAAAAACCAGCAGAAAGATAAAGCCTGTTCCGAATAAGATAAGCCCGATCCAGAAAATTTCGAAAAACGTGAGCGGTTCCAGTCCTGCGCTTTCAATATAACCACTTACCGCCACATTCGTAGAGGTGCCTATAAGCGTGCAAGTGCCGCCCAAAATAGAAGCATAAGCTACCGGAATCAGTACCTTTGAAGGACTTATTCCCAGTTTTCTGCTTATTCCCACTACAGGACCGGTGACCAGGGCGGTAACGGTGGTATTGTTCATAAAAGCTGAAAGTGCTCCGGTGATGAACATCGTATAACCTATAAAGATGGTCTTACTTCTGATGCTTTTGATCATTCTTGAGCCCAGTTTATTGAGTAAACCTGTTTCCGAAAGCGCTCCGGAGATCACAAAAATGGAAGCAAGGATAATGATGAAATCATTGCTGAAACCTTCGAAGGCTTCACGTGGCGTGATAATACCGCTAAGTGCAAGGATAACAAGCAGCCCAATAGTAACTACGTCTACCGAAAATTTTTCGGAAGCGAATAAAATAATGGCCAGCACCAACAGCGATATTACCACGATTATTTCCATAAGGAACATCAATTAGATCTGTTAAATATAGGCAAAATGCCGGTTGAGTTAAAAGGAATGAAAAGTGAGCCTCAGAACTATTCAACCGACTCCAAATTTTAAATATGGGCGACTAGAACGGGAAAAATATGGGGATTATGAATGAGGCTGCCAGCCAAATGATAAAATTAAGAGGGGTCCCGAATTTTAAAAAATCCCTGAACCGGTAATTTCCGGGAGCATAGACCATAGTGTTCACAGGATAGCTAACCGGGGTCATAAAGGTAAGTGAGCAGGCAAACATGACACCTATAAGAAATGGCTTTTCGCTTACCTGCATTGCTGATGCCAGGCTGATAACAATAGGCGTCATAAGAGCTGCTGAAGCTTTGCTCGACAACACGTTTGTGGACAGGAATGTGAGAAGGAAGATCAAGCTCAGGGTAATACGGGGGTCAAGGGAACCCATATTTTCAAAAATAAATTGTGAAATTATATCGGAACCCCCGGTTTTTTCCAGGGCCTTTCCCATAGATAGCACTCCCGCCATCATAAAGATCACCTTCCATTCAATAGCTTTATAAGCTTCTTTGGGCTTGAGGATAGTCGTGGTGACTAGTAATAAACTTCCCACCATAGCGCTTATGAGGATAGAGGTGATATTAAAGGCTGCAGCAAGAACTACTCCTGCAGTGATCAGTAAGGCCGGGATAGCCTTCTTGTAATCCAGTTTTTTACCCTGGTACTCAGAAAGTGTTACTACCAGTTTTCTGGAGTTAAGAGTGGAAATTGCTCTTTCTGAAGCGTAAAGCAGCATCATATCCCCTTCCCTTAAAATGGTATGAGCAACATCCTGAGTGATGGTCTCTTTTCTATGCCTTATAGCCAGTACCGAAGCGTAATAGGTATTTCTGAAATTTAACTGCTGTAAAGATTTTTCAGCAATGTTAGAACCATAGGGGATCATTACCTCATAAATCATTTTCTCATCTTTTGTGGACTTCTTCTCCTTTCCGCCTTCCTGCTCTTCGGTAACGTCAATTACGTTTTCATCGCCTATTAAAAGGTAAGTTGAACTCGCTTTGAGCTTAGCCAGGCTTTGCGGGTCTATTAAGATCTTGATAAGATCATCCCCCCTAAGCACGGTCTCCCCATTGATCTCATAAACCCGGTGATGTTTTCTTTTAATGCTAAGGATCTGTGCTTTATAGCTGTTCGCCAGTTTGGACTTCTGTATTATTTTATCCACATCATCTCCGGTTGGTAGTAACTGGATCTCGGCCATATATTTTTCGGCTTCTTTTTTGAAACCGGCTTCGTAAGTAGACCTTCGTTTGGGAAGCAAAATTGGTCCCACAATAATGATATAGCTCAGGCCGATGGCCATCAGGCAGATCGCCGGAAGGGAAAAATCGAACATCCCGAATGGTTCCAGGCCGCTTTGCTGCGCATAACCGCTAACCAGCAGGTTGGTGGAGGTCCCTATAAGCGTGCAGGTGCCGCCGAAAAGGGCCGAAAAGGAAATGGGGATGAGTAATCTTGCCGGGCTTATCCCGGTTTCCCGGCATACCACCAGGGCCATAGGGATAAGAATGGCAACCACCGCCGAGTCATTAATAAAGGCCGAAAATACAGCTGCCGTGGCACAAAAGGTCATCAGGGCGAAAATGTAATTTATCTTGGCGATCCTGATGATCTTGCTGCTAAGCCCGTCTATGATCCCCGATTTAAATATGCCTGCACTAACCACGAACATACACCCCAGAGTTATGGTCGCAGGGTGGTTAAACCCGGAGAATCCTTCCTCCGGGCTTAAGACTCCTGACACTATAAATAGTGCCATAATGATAATTGAAGTGGTGTCTATGGAGAAATAATCGCGAATAAATAAGATTATCCCGATGAAGATAATGGCAACTGTAATATATAGTTCCATAGTCCACAGTTATGAAGCTTTGCTCTCCCTAGTGCCCGAAATCACGGCAAATACAGCCCGGAAGTGTAAAACTTTCGGAGCTTTCGTGCCAGGGGAACGCTGCGTTATAGCGATTGTTTTCCCAGTAAAATTTACCTCTTTTTTCGGGATTATTCCCAATTTTGTTCATAGTTTCCGAATCATAAAGTTTTCCGTTCACCATGGTGTAGATGATACTCTCAGAATTTCTGATGTCTTCCAAGGGGTTCTCATTCAGTACGATAAGGTCTGCCAGTTTTCCTTCTTCCAGTGATCCGATCTCTTTCTGCATGCCTAAATATTCGGCTCCGTTAATGGTGGCTGCCTGAAGCGCTTCCATATTCGTCATACCGCCCATCTGTAGAAGCCAAAGCTCCCAGTGGGCGCCCAGGCCCTGTAATTGGCCGTGAGCTCCAAGGTTCACTTTTACGCCTGCATCGGTCAGCTTTTTTGCTGTTTCAGAAACCAGGATAGGACCGTTCTCATATTCTTCTTCCGGAAGCTTTGTACGGTGCCTTGCTCTGGAATCCACCAAATGCCTTGGAGTAAAATTCAGTAATTTCTCATTCTCCCAGACATTGGTCTTGTCATACCAGTAATACTCGCCGTTAATCCCTCCGTAATTTACTATAAGGGTGGGAGTATAACCGGTGTTGCTGTTACTCCACAAGGTCCTTACATCTTTATAGACCGGTGCAACGGGAATGTTATGTTCTATCCCGGTGTGTCCGTCAACGATCATATTCATATTGTGGAAAAAGGTACTTCCTCCTTCTGGCACCACATTCATGTCAAGCTCGCGTGCCGCCTGAAGTATTTGCTGGCGTTGTTCCCTTCGCGGCTGGTTATAGCTTTTTACAGAAAATGCTCCAAAAGCCTTGGTTCTTCTTAAAGCCGATCGGGCATCGTCCAGATCGTTGATCACCGCCTTGAAGTCTCCTTCGGCACCATACAGGATAATCCCGGTGGAATACAGTCGTGGCCCGGCCATTTCCCCGCTTTTAATAAGTTCAGAAATGCCAAAAACAGTCTCGCTTAAAGCGGAAGGATCGTGGGCCGTGGTTACTCCAAAGGCCAGGTTGGCATAGGAAGGCCAGTGCTTTTTGGGAGTAAGGCCATATCTGAAGGCCCCTACGTGAGCGTGTACATCAATGATCCCTGGCATTATGGTTTTCCCTTTAACATCATAAACCTTTGCATTCGAAGGGACTTTTACTTCTGAAGCAGGACCGATCTGCACGATCTTATTTTCCCTGACCAGGACCGTTCCGCTTTCGATCACCTCCTGATTTTTATTCATTGTGATGATTCGGGCGTTGGTAAAAGCGATCTGGCCCTCTGGAACATCGGTCTTTACCTTTAATCCTATTTTTGTCCCTTCTTCGGTGACCGGAGGAATTGAATCCGGAGAATTTTTAAGGAAGGTGAATCTTTCAGAAACTTTATTGGTGAAATACTCATCTCCAAGGGTCCAGTGCACTTTTTTGCTGTCATTGGACCAATGAAGGTTGATCCCTGCATCTTTGGTAATCTGGCTTACGGGAACTGCTTTGGTCTTGGCGTCAAGATCTACAGGCTGTCCGGTCATCACCAATGGCGCCAGATATGCTTTATGAAGATTGGAGAAAACAATCCATTTATTATCCGGACTTGGCAGTAACCGGTTAGCATATTTGGACTTTATATGAGTTCTTTCCTCGAGCCCGTTAAGATTTACACTTTTAAGTTCCTTGGTGAGTTCGCCAAAGAAATAACCGCCGGTCTGGAAAAATATTCTGCTGTCATCTACATTAAATATCGGGAAGTCTCCTTCTTTCAGGATCCTTTTCATATTTTCTCCTTCCCAAGACATCAGGTAAACTCCCGGTTCTTTGGTGAAGGTACGGCCCTGGTCGCTGTTCCCTCTTTCTTTGGAGAACACGATCATTTTACCGTTGTTGGAATAAGAAGGGTTTCTGTATATCCCTTTTTCGGTGGTAAGTACTTCTGGTTTTCCGCCGGAAAGCGAAACTCTTTTGATGGTTCCAAGCTCTTCATCGTCCCAGCTTACATAAACGATCTCTTTTCCGTCAGGGGAGAAGTCAGGTTCAAATTCAAAATTTTCTTCCTCGCTTATCCTGTGTGGTTTTCCGTCAGGAAGTTTCTTTTTCCAAAGATACCCCACCGCATTAAAAACAAGGGTTTTCCCATCGGGTGAAGTTACCGCATGCCTGATCACTTTCGGGTTGAATTCTTCTGAAAATACTTTGTGGTCTGAAGCCACGGTTTCAGCAATTTTGATATTTGTATCTACCTGGAAAGGGATCTCGCTGGTTTCAGAGGTCTTTATATTCACCTTTTTGATCTTTCCTTCACTCCAGAAAACGATCTCCTCGTTGTTCGGCATCCAGCTGAAATTGGGGTATACGCCGAAAATTGCCCAGGCTTCCTGCTGGTCCTTGCTAAGATCGTCATACACCGGCCATTCTTCCCCGGTTTTAAGGTCCTGGATAAAAAGCACCGATTTTGTTCTTACCCTTCTTACAAAGGCAAGCAGTTTTCCGTCTCTGGAAACCTGGGGCCTGGCCGCACCTCCCGGTCCTCCGGTAATGGTGATATTCTCCCCGGTTTCAAAATCGTAGCGCTTAATAACATATATCTGTTTGTTCGGGTCCTTGTTATACTGAAAGTTTCCTCCCGGATACATATCTTCACTGTAGTAAAGATATTTTCCATCAGGCGAAGCAGAAGGCTCATTTACATCCTGCTGATCGTTCTTTCTCTCGGTAAGTTGCAGGCCGCCATTTCCGGCAATATGGTATTGCCACATTTCCCCGGCGCCTAAAGAGCGGGTAGAGGAGAAATGTTTTCTGGCGATTATGGAATTTCCGTCAGCGGTCCATACGGCATTGTTCAGCAGCCGGAAATCTTCTTCGGTGAGCTGCTTTGCATTGCTGCCATCGGCATCCATAGTCCATATGTTATCTCCACCCCCGGCATCACTGGTAAAGGAGATCTTTGAGCCATCCGGGCTGAATCTTGGTTGCAGCTCATAGGCCATCCCTGTTCTTAAAGCAGTTGCTTTCCCGCCTGAAACAGGCATTTTATAAATGTCTCCTAAAAGATCGAAAACAATGGTCTTCCCATCCGGACTAACGTCCAGGTTCATCCAGGTGCCTTCATCTGTCTTTAAAGGAACTTCCTTTATGTTCCAGTCTTCGGGATATGGATTGGAAACGTTCCATTTGTTTTCTTTTTTTTCCTGTGAGAACAGGCTTGAGGTTAGTAACAGCAGAATTAACGCAGGTAAAGAATTCTTAAGCATCTTGTTATTTTTTAATAAGATGCTAAATATACGGCTTCTGGAATTCTGAAAAAATTAAACCGCAGGGGGCGAAATGTAAGGGTCTAAAAAGGAAGGTTCCGGAGGTCTACGTTCCCGCCGGAAATGATGATTCCCGTCTTCTTCCCTTTGAATTTTTCCTTTTCTCTAAGCACGGCAGCAAGAGCAACGGCGCTGGACGGCTCTACGATGATCTTCATTCTTTCCCAGATGAGCTTCATCGCTTGTTTGATCTCAGATTCTTCAACCCTGATGATTTCCTGAACCAGTTCCTGTATTAAGGGAAAGTTCTTATCTCCAAGCTGGGTCTTAAGACCATCGGCAATGGTATTGGTCGAGGTGTTTGTTTCGATCTTTCCGTTTTTTAAGGACCTGTAGGCATCGTCCGCTTCAAAGGGTTCAGCACCTATAGATTTACATTTTATTCCAAAATGTTTTATAGCGAGGGCTGTTCCGGCAAGCAGTCCGCCACCGCCAACGGGTGTGATAATATATTCAAGTTCAGGTTGTTCTTCCAGCAATTCTATGGCGGCTGTTCCCTGGCCGTAGATCACATCCAGGTCGTTGGAAGGATGCAGGAAAGTAGCTCCGGTCTCCTCCATGATTTTTTTAGCAGTATCCTCCCGATCTTTTAGGTTTGGCGGGCATTCTGTGATCTTCCCCCCGTAGGTTCTTACAGCCGCTTTTTTAACCTCGGGAGCTGAAGAGGGCATAACTATATAGGCGGGAACACCTAAACTTTTTGCAGCAAGGGAGATGGCCTGGGCAAAATTACCTGAGGAATGGGTTACCACTCCTTTTCTTTGTTTGTCTTTACTGAGATTTAATATGGCATTGGCAGCGCCCCGCATTTTAAATGCTCCCATTCTCTGGAAATTCTCACATTTAAAATATAAATCGCTTCCGGAAATTTCATTAATCAGGTGAGAGGTAAGCACCGGGGTGCGGTGTATATGTGGAAGAATGCGCTGGTGAACCTGTTCCAGCTCTTGTCTGGTGATCATAAGTTATCCTGGTTTTCCGGGTTTGTTCAGAAAACCAAGATAACAACAATCTTTGAAATGTGATCAGTCTTCTTCTATGGGAACGGTAAGCATAGGAAAGCTGGATTTTTTCAAGATCTCCAGTGATACACTTTCTCCTAATAAGTTGTGGAGAAAACTGTGTTTATGAGTTCCCAAAACCAGCAGGTCACAATTTAATTTTTCGGCCTCTTCCATCACGGTGTCAACCGTAGACCCCTGTATCAATAAGGCTTCGCTTGGAATGCTTTTATCGATAAAGGTTTCGGTAAGCGATTGCAGGGTTCGGTGCTCCTCCTGGAACTCTTCAGCCTTCATATCCCTTATGTACTGAGGGCCGGGCTCGTAACCTACGAAATCCGGTTCCGGCTCGGCCACGTGCACGATCCAGATCTTCGATCCGTATTTTTCGGCAATACTTTCGGCATAGCCCAACAGATCGCCTACAGCATCATTGAAATCTATGGCTACCAGAATATTATTGATCTCTTTCATAATTAAAGTGTTTGGTGCTTAGTATCCTTTTTCGCGCTCCACAACATTCTTGAGGGATTCATTTTCCTTCATTCTTTCATAGTTCTCAACGATCTGGGGTACAACAGACTCTGCTTTGGTCATACTGGCAATATGTGGAGTAACTTTTATTCTTGGATGCTCCCAAAAAGGATGATCTTCCTTTAAAGGCTCCTCTCTGAAAACATCTAAAGCCGCCCCGGAGAGATGCCCGCTGTCTATCATTTCCAGCAGGTCGTGTTCCACCAGATGCTCACCGCGGGCAACATTGATGATATATGCGCCTTTGGGTAACTTTTCAAAGATATCCTTGTCCAGGATGTTTTCGGTCTCCGGAGTAAGAGGAAGAAGACATACAAGGATCATCGTCTCTTCCAGGAACTCTGCAAGTCCTTCTTCACCGTGGTAAGTATCTATTCCTTCGATCTCTTTTTCAGATCTGGCCCAGCCTTTTACAGGGAAACCATTTTTTGCAAGGCGTTTACCAACGGCGGTACCCATAACGCCCATACCCATAATTCCGATTTTTACATCTTCAATTCTGTGATAGCTAACAGGATTCCATTTCTTCTCAGACTCCTGCTCTTTGTATAATGAAAGGTCCCTGATCCTGTCCATAACCTGGGCCATTACAAAAACGCTCATATCTTCGGTGAGTCTGTCGTCAATAACCCTTGTAATAGTGATATCTTCCGGAATTTCGGAATCACTGGTGATATGATCTACCCCGGCTCCCATAGAGGCGATCACCTTCAGGTTGGGATAATTCTTAAATAATCCGCGGGGATGGTTCCAGGCTAATGCAAATTCTACTTCTTCTTTATCGTGCTCTTCGGGATACGTATAAATATTCAATCCCGGATGATGATTTTCCAGTGCCTTGATCCAGGCTTTCGGGTCTCTGCCCGGACTTACAATTAAAAATGACATTACTTTTTTATATGATTTTAAATTATTAATTAGCTCACAAATGCACTGTAGCCTGTGATCGCCCGGCCTACAATGAGTGAGTTGATCTCTTTTGTTCCTTCGTAACTATATATGGCCTCGGCATCTGCAACAAAGCGGGCCACATCATACTCCAATAAAATTCCATTACCGCCCATTACTTCTCTTGCACGGCTTACCACATCACGCATTCGCATGCTGCAGTAAACCTTGGCCAGAGAGGCGTGTTCGTCTGTTAGTTCACCCTGATCCTGTAATTCCGACAGCCGGAATACAAGGGTTTGCATCGCAGTAAGGTTGGAAAGCATTTCTACCAGGTGATTCTGAATAAGCTGGTAGGAGGCAATTGGCCTTCCGAACTGCTCCCTTTTTCTGGTGTATTTTAATGCGCTTTCGTAGGCTCCCCTGGCGCAACCAACGGCCTGCCAGGCCACTCCTGCACGGGTCATTCGTAATACATTGGCTGTATCTTTAAATGAATTGGCTTTCTGCAACCTGTCGTGCTCCGGGACTTTGCAGTCGGTAAGGGTGATAAGCGCATTTTGAACGATCCTAAGCGCCATCTTATCTCTCATCTTTTCGGCTTTAAAGCCCGGGTTTTCTTTCCTTACAAGGAAACCCTTAACCTTATTGGTTTTTTCGTCCCTGGCCCAGATAACGGTCACATCCGAAAAAGTGGCATTTCCTATCCATTTCTTCTGTCCGTTCAGAACCCAGTTTTCTCCATCAAACCTGCAAGTGGTTTCCAAACCGCCGGCCACACCCGAACCCACATTGGGTTCTGTAAGACCGAAGGCGCCTATCTTTTCAAGCTTCTGCATTTTGGGTAGCCATTCCTGTTTCTGCTCATCGCTGCCGCACAAATAGATTGATCCCATAGCAAGCCCGCTGTGTACCCCAAAAAATGTAGAGATGGAAACATCTACCCGTGCGATCTCTTGGGCAATGATTCCCTCCATTAAAAAGGGTAGGTTGGGGCAGCCGTAGCCTTCATAAGGTACCCCGGCAATATTCAGCTTTTTGAACTTCTCTATGATCTCGAAGGGGAATTTAGCCCTGTTCCAGTGGTCATTCACGATAGGACGCACTTCATCTTCCATAAAGTTGCGCACCTTAAGCTGAAGTTCCCTTTGTTCTTCGGTTAATTTGAGATCGAGATTGTAAAAATCGCCGTCAATAGGCGGGAGGTCACTTTGACCTTTTCGGCGTTTTGTTTTTAACATTTTCATCAATCCTTTCAATTGACGGTCGTCTAACTTGCCTAAAGTCTCCATTGCTTCCGCGAGGTCGATTTTTTTATTGATTTTAGCCAGTTGATCCATATCAACAGACTTCAAAAGGTTGAAAGTGTTCCTAACTTTTTTAAAAACCGACATTTGGAAAATTATTGGTGATATTTAAAATTAGGAATTAAAAGGGCGCCAAGTTGTTAAAGCTTTGCGAAGAAAAGCCCAAAAAATAAGCCGCTATTAAAGCGGCTTATAAATAGTTTATGTTGTGGAAATTTAATCCAGATTAAAAGCTTCCTTGACCTTGTCTACATAATCCAGTTTTTCCCAGGTGAAAAGCTCAACTTCTTTTTTCACTTCTCCTGAATAAGGACTTTTAAAGATCTTGGTTACCGTTTTTGGTTCTTTTCCCATATGCCCGTAAGCAGCGGTTTCTCTGTAGATAGGACTTCTTAACTTCAATCGATCCTCAATTGCAGCAGGTCTCATATCGAAGATCTCGGCCACTTTTTTAGCGATCTCCCCATTGCTCATATCTACCTTGGATTTTCCGTAGGTATCCACAAAGATCGAGGTGGGCTCAACCACACCTATTGCATAGGAAACCTGAACAAGAACTTCATCTGAAACTCCCGCAGCAACAAGGTTCTTAGCGATATGTCTTGAAGCATAAGCCGCAGAACGGTCTACCTTACTTGGGTCTTTTCCTGAAAATGCTCCTCCTCCGTGAGCTCCTTTCCCGCCATAGGTGTCAACGATGATCTTACGGCCGGTAAGCCCCGCGTCTCCGTGGGGACCTCCGATCACAAATTTCCCTGTCGGGTTAATATGATATTTTATGTCATCGTTAAAAAGCTTCTGAACATATTCAGGTAATTGTTCTTTCACCCTTGGGATTAGGATCTCGATGATGTCTTTCTTGATCTTTTTTAGCATTTTCTCATCATCGGCGTCAAAATCGTCGTGCTGTGTAGAAAGTACAATGGAAACTATGCGTTGCGGAACATTATCGTCACTATATTCAATAGTAACCTGGCTTTTGGAGTCCGGTCTGAGATAGGTGATCTCTGAATTCTCTCTTCGCAGCTTAGCAAGTTCAATAAGCATCTTGTGAGAGATGTCCAGGGCAAGAGGCATATAGTTAGAGGTTTCGTTGGTCGCGTAACCAAACATCATTCCCTGGTCTCCGGCTCCCTGCTCCTCTTTATTTCCACGGTCCACACCCTGGTAAATATCCTGGGACTGTTCGTGGATAAGGGAGATCACTCCGCAGGAATCTCCACTGAATTTATACGCTCCTTTAGTGTACCCAATATCATTGATCACATCACGGGCAATATTCTGTACATCAAGATAAGTATCGCTTCTTACCTCTCCGGCAAGAACAACCTGGCCTGTGGTAACAAGGGTTTCACAAGCAACTTTGGAATTCTCATCGAATGCCAGAAAATTATCCAGTAAAGTATCGCTGATCTGATCAGCAATTTTATCGGGGTGTCCTTCAGAAACACTTTCTGAAGTAAATAAATACGCCATATCTTTAATTTTATGTTTTAAAGAAAGGGAGATTTTTGACGTGAGAAGCTGAATACAGAAGTATAATTACTGCTTTAGCATTTTAAATATGCCGGGGCATATTTTAGGGTTGCAATCAGTCAAATCTGTCCCTGTAAATAATTCGGATACAAATGTATAAAAATTGTCGGGATGCAAACACTCTTTAACTTCTTTTTATAGGATTGGCATTTTTTCGTAATTCACTAAAAAAAGAAGTTTATTTTCCGATATCCGTAAAAATGAATTTTCGGTTTGGATTTTAAAAAATTCTGATGTTATCTTTGTAAACGCTTAATAACGAAAAATGTACCAGTTTGTTTGCAATATGATGTGTATGATGTGGAAACCTTCCGCAGCGCGTTCTATTGCATAAACTTGAAACCATAATTTTGCAAAAAGCCGCTGCCAACCGCAGCGGCTTTTTTTGTTCAGAAAAGAAAATACACCTGCTTGTTACAGGAAAAAATATAAGATTGAAAAAGAAGAATTAAATCAATTATCAAAATGAAACTCTTTAAGGCAATACAAAAAATGATGATGTGCGCTATGATGTGTATGTGTATGCAGCACATGCGATGCTATTGCCGGAATTTGCGGATTTAGAACAAAGTTTGTTTAGAGTTCAATTCGAAGTCCCCTTGGTAATAGCTACTAAGGGGGCTTTTTTATTTCAGAAAAACGAAAAACAAATTTTAAAATATTTCAATTATGAGTACTCAAAAATTCGCAACCAACGCCCTGCATGCAGGACATGATGTAACCGCTAACGGAGGAACCAGAGCGGTGCCTATCTATCAATCTACTTCTTATGTGTTTAATAATGCCGATCACGCCGCCGATCTGTTTTCCCTGGCTGAGCCCGGTTTTATTTACACCCGTATCAATAACCCAACAAACGATATTCTTGAACAGCGCCTTGCTGCTCTTGAAGGAGGGATCGCTGCCGTGGTCACCGCTTCAGGAACCGCTGCCACCAATACGGCCCTGCTTAGCCTGCTTAAGGCGGGAGATCATATTGTGGCTTCCAACAGTCTTTACGGAGGCACTTACAATTTGCTTAGTGTTACCCTGCCAAGGCTGGGGATCACTACCACCTTTGTGGATCCCTCAAATCCAGAGAATTTTAAAAAAGCAGCAAAGGAAAACACCCGGGCTTTTTTTGTGGAATCCCTGGGGAATCCAAAACTCGATGTTCTGGATCTTGAAGCGATCTCTGCGGAAGCCAAAGCTTTTAAAGTTCCCTTTATTGTTGATAATACGGTGGCTACACCATATCTCCTCAATCCGATAGAATATGGGGCAGATATCGTGATCCATTCCCTTACCAAATACATAAACGGGAATGGAACTGCCCTTGGGGGAGTGATCATAGATGCCGGAAAATTTGACTGGGCCAACGGGAAGTTCCCTGAATTTACCGAACCCTCACCTGGTTATCACGGGCTTGTTTATCACGAAGCGCTTGAGGAGGCGGCCTTTATTGCAAAGGTGAGAATTGAAGGTCTTCGCGATCACGGTGCAGCGCTGAGCCCCTTCAATGCATTTCAGATCCTTCAGGGACTTGAAACTTTAAAGCTGAGGATCAGGCAACACAGTGAGAATGCCCTGGAGCTTGCAAAATGGCTGCAGCAGCAGGAAGAAGTCAAATGGGTGAACTACCCCGGGCTTGAAGACAATAAATTCTATAAACTGGCCCAAAAATACCTGCCCGAGGGGCAGAGCGGTATTGTAACCTTTGGAGTAGAAGGAGGATATGAATCTGCGAAGGTGGTTGCCGATGAGACCAAAGTCTTCTCTCTTCTGGCCAATATTGGCGATACCAAATCCCTTATCATCCATCCTGCGAGTACCACCCATCAGCAACTGGATGAAAAAGCCCAGGCTTCAACGGGGGTTACTCAGGACCTGATAAGACTTTCAGTAGGACTGGAGGATGTGGATGACCTGAAGGCCGATCTTAAGGAAGCCCTGAGTAAGATCAGAAAAAAAGCACTTGTTTAATGTTAGTTGTTGATAGAAAGGCCGGGGGAAAGACCGGTGCTTCCAGACTTTTCCCTTTCCGCCTTTCAGATAAAAGAAATAAACAGATGCTTAAGGAAATTTGTATACCGAATTTTAAGAATCAGGCCGGCAGCGTTCAGGATATTCACCTGAGTTTTCAGGTCTTTGGAAAGAAGCTCACCGAGGCACCCATAGTGCTGGTAAACCACGCCCTCACCGGGAATTCTCAGGTCACAGGGAAGCTGGGCTGGTGGAATAAGATCATTGGTTCAGAAAAAACCATCGATACCGATAAATTTTCGGTGCTGGCGTTCAATATACCCGGGAACGGCTTTAACGGAAAGCCCGGTCATCTTATTCATAATTACAGAGAATTCAGCCTTAGGGATATGGCAAGGATCCAGGCTCTTGCTCTTCAGCAGTTGAAAATAGAAAGACTTTTCGCAGTGATTGGCGGGAGTATTGGGGGCGCGCTTGCCTGGGAACTGGCTGCCTTGGAACCCAACCTTGCTGAAAACATCATCCCGATCGCTACCGATTTTAAAGCTACCGACTGGGTGCTGGCCAACTGCAGGGTACAGGAACAAATTCTTAATAACAGTAAAGAACCGGTGAAAGATGCGAGGATGCACGCGATGACCTTTTACCGGACGCCCCAATCCCTGGCTAAAAAGTTCAATCGTGAAAAAGAACACGGAAGTGCTTCTTATAAGGTGGAAGGCTGGCTGAAATATCACGGCGATCAGCTCGATGACCGGTTCCGGCTTGCTTCTTATAAGCTGATGAATCATCTGCTCACTACAATAGATATTAGTAACGGAAGTGGAAATTACCTGGAAGCGGCAAGAAGGATCGAAGGGAATATTCATCTGGTCACTGTAGATTCCGATTGGTTCTTTCTGGCCGAGGATAACTGGGATACCTATCTAAACCTTTCGCTTGTAAAGAGCAATATCACGATAAGTGAGATCAGGTCCATTCACGGGCACGATGCCTTTCTTATAGAAAGCGCTCAGCTTAGGAAATTTTTGAAACCCATCTTTAATATAAAGCCTCTTAAAAATGAAAAAGATAAATCTCATCTTGTTTGGAATAGGTAACGTAGGTGCAACTCTCTTAGATCAGCTTCTGGAGGCCAGGGAAGCCTGGAAAGCCGAAGGAATTCTTCTTAGTATTCCTGTAATAGCTGGATCTGAAAAGGTATTGTTTACTAAAGAAGACCTGCCGGCAGACTGGCGTGAGGAATTCCGGGAAAAAGCACAGGACTACAATATTGGGAGTATCCTGAAATTCGTCTCTGAAAAAGGTTTTCAAAATTTAATAGCCATCGATGCCACTGCCAGCAGCGAATTTGTAGAAAATTATATTGAACTGGTGAGAAGCGGATTTCATCTTGTGGCCGCCAATAAGATAGCAAACTCCCTCTCCGCAGAATTTTATGCGGAACTCAGAAAGGAGCTTAAGAGCAATAATAAACACTTTTTGTATGAGACCAATGTGGGAGCTGGTCTCCCGGTGCTCGAGACCCTTCGGAACCTTCATCTTTCGGGAGAAAAGGTGAACAGGGTGCGGGGTGTTTTTTCCGGATCCCTGAGCTTTATTTTCAACAGGTTTTCAGAAAGCGATAAAAGTTTTTCGGAGGTATTGAAGGAGGCCGGAGAATTTGGGTTTACGGAACCTGACGCCCGTGAGGATCTTTCCGGAAAAGATGTAGGTAGAAAATTACTGATCCTGGCAAGAGAACTTCGGTTACAAAAGGAGTTTTCGGAAGTCGATATTCAGTCTCTTATACCGGAAAATCTCGGCGAAAATACTTCCGAAGAAGAGTTCAGGAGAAGAATTCCTGAACTGGATGAGATCTTTCAAAACCATAAAAAGACACAAAATAAGAATTCCGTGCTTAGGTATATCGGCGAGTTGTCGGTTGAGGATGCGCACCTGGAAACCAGGCTTGTTTCTACACCCGAAGATTCTCCACTGGGGCAATTGCGGGGTGCAGATAATGTGATCGAGATCTATACCGATTCCTACAATGAGTATCCACTAGTGATAAGAGGAGCCGGTGCAGGAGCTGCCGTGACGGCCAGAGGGCTTGTTACCGATGTTTTGAAATTATCTGAAAGACTGAATTAACCTTTAAAAGTAAAGACCAATGAATATAGAGACCACAGCCGTCAGGACGCAAATTGAACGCTCGCAACATTTGGAGCATTCGGTGCCATTATACCTTACTTCCAGTTACATTTTTGAAGATGCCGAAGATATGAGGGCTTCTTTTTCGGAAGAAAAGGACAGGAATATTTACAGCAGGTTTACCAATCCTAATACTTCAGAATTTATAGAGAAGATCGTGAAAATGGAAGGAGCGGAAGCCGGTTATGCCTTTGCAACCGGTATGTCTGCTGTGTTCTCTACATTCGCGGCCCTTCTCAACAGCGGAGATCATTTCGTGTCTTCCAGGTCGGTTTTTGGGTCCACACATAGTCTGTTCACCAAATACCTGCCTAAATGGAATATTTCACATTCCTATTTTGGGGTTAACGAGACCGATAAGATCGAAAGCCTGATAAGGCCGGAGACCAAAATTCTTTTTGCAGAGTCCCCTACCAATCCGGGAGTAGATGTTCTGGATCTCGAAAAACTGGGTAACATTGCCAGGAAACACAATCTTATCCTTATAATCGATAATTGTTTTGCAACACCGGTGCTTCAGAACCCCATAGAATTTGGTGCCGATCTTGTGATACATTCGGCTACTAAACTTATAGACGGGCAGGGCAGGGTGCTTGGGGGAGTAACGGTAGGAAAGGAGGAGCTGGTCAGGGAGATCTATCTGTTTTCCAGAAATACCGGTCCCGCCCTGTCCCCGTTTAATGCCTGGATACTCAGTAAAAGCCTTGAAACCCTTCCGGTAAGACTGGAAAAGCATTGCGAGAACGCCCTGAAGGTAGCCAGGTTCCTGGAGAATGAGGAGAAGGCCGGGAATGTAAAGTATCCTTTTCTGGAATCACATCCCGCGTATTCTATTGCGAAGAAGCAGATGAAATTGGGAGGGAATATTGTGTCTTTTGAGATTAGGGGCGGGCTGGTGGCCGGAAGAAAATTTATTGATACCGTGAAATTATGTTCCAGAAGCGCAAATCTTGGTGATACCAGGAGTATAGTAACTCATCCGGCCTCAACCACGCATAGTAAGCTGAGTGAGGAAGAGCGGCTGGAGGCAGGAATAAAGCCGGGCTTAATCAGGATCTCCGTAGGTCTGGAACATGTTGAAGATATAATAGAGGATCTTAAGCAAGCTTTGAATTCTAAATAAGCTTAAGCTATAAAACAGGCCGGCCGGCAGCAGAATACTTGGAAGCATTTGAGAAAATTATTTATTAAGTATATTCGCTGTATGCTTTCAAAGAAAACGAAATACGGAATCAAGGCACTTACCTTCATTGCCCGGCAACCGGGGAGACAGCCTGTGCAAACTTCAGAGATCGCAAAAAGCGAGAACATAAGTCAGAAGTTTTTGGAGAGTATACTGCTTAGTTTAAGAAAATCGGGACTCCTGGGTTCTAAGAAAGGAAAGGGAGGCGGATATTATTTAATTAAGGAGCCTGAAGATATTAAGATGACTTCGGTGATAAGGGTGCTGGAAGGACCTATTGCTATGGTACCTTGTGTAAGCATTAATTATTATGAAACCTGTGCAGATTGTCCCGATGAAAAAACCTGTTCTGTACACAAATTAATGATACAGGTTCGGGATTGTACTTTGAAAGTTTTGGGCGAGAATACCCTGGCCGATCTCACGAAATTTCAAAATCAGATATAGGAGAAGAATTCCGGGAAGCAGATAAAAATGAGAATTAAATCTTGTTTTTCTTGGCAACTTCGGGAAGTCAGTTTATTTTTGTGCTATTAACCTACTAAATCTATAGGTTAATGGAATTATAGGTGAAAATAAGCTTATGCTGTTAGATCACTCCAGAACAAAAAGCGACTTCAAAAAAGACAGAACTTCAGAGAATCCTCTCAGGAGTATTGCTAAAACAATTAGTTGGCGCATTGTGGGAACGGCCGACACCATTGGGATCTCCTGGTTATTGACAGGAGAGATGGCTACGGCAATGGCTATAGGTTCTATAGAACTGGTGACCAAGATGATCCTTTATTTTGGCCACGAAAGGCTTTGGAATATGATAAATTTTGGAAAGGAATAGTTATGGAAAAGTTTAATCAACAAGAGCTGGACCAGCTGAACAGAAGGTTCAAAGGTCTGCCCCCTGAAGAAATAGTGCTTTGGGCCGTAGAAAATTCAAAGAATGCTGTTGTTACGACAAATTTCAGACCCTACGAGGCGGCTATTTTGTCTGTTTGTTCAAAGGTAGAACCTGCAATGAAGGTGGTTTGGTGTGATACCGGTTATAATACTCCGCAAACCTATAAGCACGCAAAAGAAGTTATAGAATTGCTGCAGCTTAATGTGCAGTATTATTCCCCAAAAAAAACGGCTGCCTACAGAGATGCAATTTTTGGAGGCATTCCGCAGGTTGATAGTTCGCTGCACGAAGAGTTTACCAAACAGGTTAAACTGGAGCCTTTCCAGAGAGCAATGAAAGAACAGCAGCCTGACTTGTGGTTTACGAATCTTAGAAAAGGTCAGACCTCTTTCAGGGACAGTATAGATATTCTAAGCTATAGCAAAGACGGGCTTTTGAAGGTAAGTCCTTTCTATCATTTTTGTGATAAGGAACTGGATGTTTATATGTGTGAACACAACCTGCCTAACGAATTTAAATATTTTGATCCAACAAAGGTGCTGGACAACCGTGAATGTGGTCTGCACGCATAAAAGAATAGTAAATGACACGAATTTTAGACCAGAACAGCCTGGAAAGTGAGGCCGTATATATCTTCAGGGAAGTGGCGGCTCAGTTCGAAAACCCTGTCCTGCTTTTTTCCGGAGGTAAGGATTCGATCACTTTAGTAAGACTGGCTCAAAAGGCCTTTTTTCCGGCAAAGATTCCTTTCCCATTATTGCATATTGATACCGGTCATAATTTTCCTGAAACCATCAAATTCAGAGATACACTGGTAGAAGAATTAGGGCTTCAGCTAATTGTTCGAAATGTGCAGGACGATATTGACAATGGAAAGGCCATCGAGGAAAAAGGAAAATATTCAAGCAGAAACTCCCTCCAGACCAATACGCTCTTAGACGCTATCGAAGAGTTCAAGTTCGATGCCTGCATAGGCGGTGCCCGGCGCGATGAAGAAAAGGCCCGTGCTAAGGAAAGGATATTTTCAGTAAGAAATGATTTTGGGGAATGGGATGAAAAGAATCAACGGCCGGAAGTTTTTGATATGCTGAACGGAAGGATCGAAATTGGTCAGAATGTAAGAGTGTTCCCTATTTCAAACTGGACTGAGCTTGACGTATGGAGCTATATTGAAAGGGAAGGAATAGAAATTCCTTCGATCTACTATTCACACGAAAGGGAAGTCTTTGAAAGAGACGGGATGCTCTGGACGGCTTCAGAATATGTTTACCGCGAGGAACATGAAACTACCCAGGTCAAAAAAGTTCGTTTCAGGACAGTAGGGGATATGACCTGTACGGCTGCAGTAGAATCTGAGGCTGATACTATCCAAAAGATAGTGCAGGAGATCAGGGAGTCTTCAATTTCTGAACGTGGCGCAAGAATAGACGATAAAAGATCTGAAGCTGCAATGGAAACAAGAAAGCAGCAGGGATATTTCTAATTGAGAAAAAGAAAGAATGGAAGTTTTAAAAATAGCAACAGCGGGAAGTGTAGATGATGGTAAAAGTACCCTTATTGGGAGACTGCTTTACGATACAAGATCACTTACTTCAGATAAACTGGAAGCCATTGAAAAGAGCAGTAGAAAGAAAGGTTACGATTACCTGGATTTTTCTCTCGCTACCGATGGCCTTGTTGCCGAAAGGGAACAGGGAATAACCATAGATGTGGCTCATATCTATTTTTCCACAAAGAAGAAAAGCTACATTATTGCCGATACTCCGGGACACGTTGAGTACACCAGGAATATGGTAACCGGGGCTTCAACTTCAGAAGCTTCAATTATTCTAATCGACGCGAGAAAGGGAGTTATCGAACAGACTTACAGACACTTTTTTATCAACAACCTGCTTCGGGTTAAAGAAGTAATTGTAGCGGTGAATAAGATGGACCTGGTTAATTATTCTGAAGAGGTGTTCAATGAGATCGTTGCCGATTTTCAGGAGTTACGTAACAATAGCGAATTTAAAGACCAGAAGATTACTTTTATTCCGGTTAGTGCCCTTTGGGGGGAGAATATAGCAGAAAGATCTACCGCTATGGCCTGGTATGAAGGGGATACGGTGCTGGAACATCTAGGGAACATCAAAGCCGAAGACTTTAGAGAGGAGAGCCAGGCAAGATTTTCGGTTCAAACAGTAATCCGCCCCAAAACAGATGAATATCACGATTTCAGGGGTTATGCCGGTAAAATTAGCGGTAGTAGTCTTAAAGTTGGTGATGAGGTGACCGTATTGCCATCTTTGACCACTTCAAGCATTAAGGAAATATACTTTTTTGATCAGAAATTTGAAGAAGCACCTGCGGGAAGTTCGGTTACCATAAGCCTTGCCGACGATATAAATGTGGCAAGAGGTGATATGCTGGTGAAGACCGGGGAAGAACCGCAGCAAACGAAACTCCTTAACGCTACCGTGTGCTGGATGGATAATAAAGAGCTAATAGCGGGAACCAAATATGTTCTACAACATCATACCAATGGAATACTCGCCAAGATCAATAAGGTAGAAGGTCATATCCAAACAAATTTTGGAGGAGTTAAAGAAGCTTCTTCGTTAAAATTGAACGAGATAGGGAAGGTCTCCATAAAATTAAGCAAACCGATCTTCGCCGATAATTTTGAGGATAATAAAGCCAACGGAAGATTTATTTTGGTAGACACTCAAACCAATACAACTGCCGGAGTCGGTTTTATCAAATAAAAAGAGGAAAAATTTTCTAGGCTTAATAACTAAAGTCCTTCAGGTGTTTAACATTGAAGGACTTTCTCTTTTTGAGGTGATAGTGATCTTCGAATATTTTCCCCTCCTTTTTAAGGAGGGGTGGCCGTAGGCCGGGGTGGTTAATTTTCCTAACTTTGTTGAAATTAATATTTCTTCAAAGATGAAAGTAAGTTTAAAACGAATCAACGATAATTACCTTTTTGAAACTAAGAACGAACGCGGGAATATAGTTCTGTTAGATAATAAATCTGAAGAAGAACCAAAGGGCTCCAGCCCGATGGACCTTATTTTACGCGGAATTGCAGGCTGCAGCAGTATAGATGTGGTGATGATCCTCAAAAAACAGCATCACGAGCTGGACGACCTTCGCGTTGAGGTAGAAGGCTTCCGTGAAGAAGGTGCTATTCCTAATGTTTTTACCAAAATTCATTTGAATTTCATTTTGAAAGGAGACCTGCCGGCGGCAAAGGTCAAAAGAGCCGTGGAGCTTTCTATGGAGAAATACTGTTCTGTTTCAAAAATGCTGGAAAAAGCAGCCGAAATCTCGTACGGGATCACTCTGAACGGAGAAACCGTGGTATAGGTTAATTTTGATTTAAATTCCTTGGAATTGGCTGAAGTATAGCCTTAATTTGCTGTACAAGTTCATTTTTTAATAAAAATCGTTATCAAGAAAGGCAGAGGGATTAGACCCTTTGAAGCCTTAGCAACCCTCCTGTAATGGGAGAAGGTGCTACGTTCTACCACACAATAATTGTGGACAGATAACTCAAAGAATTCCTTCCGTCTTCTTTTTTGATACGATCTTATAATTCAATAAGATGTCAAAATTAGAAGAACAACTCTCACAAAAAATATTAATACTCGATGGTGCAATGGGCACTATGCTTCAGGAATATAATTTTTCTGAAGAGGATTTCCGCGGAAACCGTTTTGCTGACTGGCCTGTTTCCGTAAAAGGAAATAACGACCTGCTTTCCCTTACGCAGCCCGAAGCCATTGCCGAGATACACCGAAAATATTTTGAGGCCGGGGCAGATATTGTGGAAACCAATACTTTCTCCGGTACAGCCATTGCTATGGCCGATTATCAGATGGAGCACCTTATCTATGAGCTTAATTACGAGTCGGCTTATATCGCAAAGAAGGTGGCAACAGAACTTAGCGAGGCGAATCCTGAAAAACCCAGATTTGTAGCCGGGGCAATGGGTCCTACCAATAAGACAGCCAGTATGTCGCCAGATGTTAATGATCCGGGCTTCAGGGCTATTTCGTTTTCTGAATTGAAAAAGGCATATAAAGACCAGGCTGAAGCCTTAGTGGCAGGTGGGGTTGACATTCTTTTAGTGGAAACGGTTTTTGACACGCTTAATGCCAAGGCCGCGCTTTTTGCCATAGACGAGCTGAAAGAGGAAAAGAACCTGGATATACCCGTGATGGTGAGCGGGACCATAACGGATGCTTCCGGGAGGACACTTTCGGGACAAACCGCTGAAGCTTTCCTGATCTCTGTTTCTCATATTCCGCTGTTGAGCATTGGATTCAATTGCGCTTTGGGTGCAAAGCAGCTTACCCCTCACCTTGAAGCCCTGGACCGCAATACCGAGTTCGGGATTTCTGCCCATCCCAATGCCGGACTTCCCAATGCCTTTGGAGAATATGAACAGTCTGCAGAACAAATGGCTGAACAGATCAGGGAATACCTTGAGAAAGGTCTTGTGAACATCCTGGGAGGCTGTTGCGGTACCACTCCCGAACATATTAAAGCCATTGCCGAAATAGCAAAGGACTATTCACCGCGCCCTTTTAAAAAGAGATTTCAAACACAAAGAGTTTAGATGATGAGTGAGATACGACCTTTAAAATTATCGGGGCTGGAGCCTCTTGTGATCACTCCGGAGAGCAATTTTATAAACGTCGGGGAACGTACCAATGTGGCCGGTTCCAGAAAATTCCTGAGACTGATCAAAGAAGAAAGATATGATGAAGCCCTGGAAGTGGCACGCGATCAGGTGGAAGGCGGGGCCCAGATCATAGATATTAATATGGACGATGGCCTGATAGAAGGCCGGGAGGCAATGCTCAGGTTTCTGAATCTTTTGGTGGCCGAACCCGATATCGCCAGGGTTCCGATTATGATAGACAGTTCCAAATGGGAAATTATAGAAGCCGGGCTTCAGGTGGTGCAGGGTAAATGTGTGGTGAATTCCATAAGCCTCAAGGAAGGTGAGGAAGAGTTCATCTGGCGTGCCAAAAAGATCAGGCGCTATGGAGCAGCCGTAATTGTAATGGCTTTTGACGAGATAGGGCAGGCCGATAATTATGAACGCCGAATCGAGATTGCCAAACGTTCTTATGAGCTGCTTACTCAGAAAGTGAGTTTTCCGCCCGAGGATATCATTTTTGACCTGAATATTTTTCCAGTGGGTACGGGAATGGAAGAACACCGAAGAAATGCCATCGATTTTATTGAAGGTACCCGGTGGGTTCGTGAGAACCTTCCCCACTGCAGTATCAGTGGAGGGGTAAGCAATGTTTCCTTTTCTTTCCGCGGAAACAATCCTGTTCGGGAGGCTATGCATTCGGTATTTCTATATCACGCTATAAAAGCCGGGATGAATATGGGAATTGTGAATCCCGCCCTGCTTGAAGTGTATGATGAGATCCCGAAAGATCTGCTGGAGCACGTAGAAGATGTTATCCTGGACCGAAGAGCCGATGGAACCGAGAGGCTTTTGGCCTTCGCCGAAAATGTGGTAGGTAAAAAAAGGGAGAATAAGACCGATCTTTCCTGGAGGGAAAAGCCTTTGCAGGACAGGATCACCCACGCCCTGGTGAAGGGTATTGATGCTTATATCATAGATGATGTGGAACAGGCAAGACAGGAGACAGAAAGGCCCCTGGATGTTATTGAAGGCCCCTTGATGATTGGAATGAATGTGGTTGGAGATCTCTTCGGAAGCGGAAAGATGTTCCTGCCTCAGGTGGTGAAATCGGCCAGGGTTATGAAGAAAGCAGTGGCTTACCTTTTACCTTATATCGAAGCCGATAAGGCTAACAAAAGACAGTCGGCAGGAAAGGTTTTGATGGCGACCGTGAAGGGTGATGTGCACGATATTGGTAAAAATATTGTGAGCGTTGTTTTGGGATGCAATAATTACGAGATCATAGATCTTGGAGTGATGGTTCCGCCTGAAAAGATCATAGAAACCGCCAAAGCAGAGAATGTTGATGCCATTGGCCTGAGCGGACTTATTACCCCTTCTCTGGATGAGATGGTGTTTCTGGCCAGGGAGATGGAGCGGCAGGAGTTTGAAGTGCCCTTGCTTATAGGGGGCGCAACCACCTCTAAGGCGCATACCGCCGTGAAAATAGATCCGCAGTATCATCAGGCCGTCGCACATGTGAATGATGCTTCAAGGGCCGTGACCATTGTAGGTGAGCTTTTGAAGGAAAGCACCCGTGAAAAGTACAAACAGGACCTGAAGGCCGAATATGATAAATTCAGGCAGAATTTTAAGAAACGGAGTAAGATCAAATCATTTCTGAGCCTTGAAGAGGCAAGGAAAAACAAATTTCAGATCGATTGGCAGCATAGCCCTATCCCTAAACCGAATCAACTTGGAATAAAGCTGATAGAGGATTTTGACCTGAGAATCCTTGAAGATTATATAGACTGGAGTCCTTTTTTCAGAAGCTGGGACCTGCACGGCCGTTATCCTGATATCCTGAATGATAAAAAAGTGGGGGAGCAGGCACAAAACCTTTTTAATGATGCGAAGGTTCTCCTGAAAAGAATCTTTGATGAGAAACTGCTGAAAGCAAAGGCTGTTTTTGGTCTTTTTGAAGCAAATTCTGTGAATCACGATGATATTGAAGTTTATAATTCACCGGACTCTGGTGAAAAGGGAATTGTTTTCAGGACGCTCAGGCAGCAGCTGAAAAAGCACCGGGAAAAGCCCAATTTCGCCCTTGCCGATTTTATCGCACCTAAGGAAAGCGGGATCCGGGATTATATCGGTTGTTTCTGCGTGAGCACCGGGTTTGGAACCCAAGAGCTGGCGGCTCAGTTTGAGAAAGATCACGATGACTATAATTCGATTATGATCAAAGCTCTGGCCGACCGGCTTGCCGAGGCCTTTGCCGAATACCTGCATAAAGAAATAAGGACGAAATACTGGGGCTACGCACCCGAGGAAAAACTCAGCAATGAAGATCTGATCAGGGAAGCCTATAAGGGGATCCGGCCCGCTCCGGGTTATCCGGCCTGTCCCGATCACCTGGAAAAACTCAGCATCTGGGAGCTGTTGAAAGTGGAGGAGCATATCGGGGTGAAGCTTACCGAAAGCCTGGCAATGTGGCCGGCTGCCAGCGTGAGCGGTTATTATTTCGCCAATCCCGAAGCCCGCTATTTTGGGCTGGGTAAGATAAAGCAGGACCAGGTAAAGGACTTTGCAGAAAGAAAAGGAATTTCATTTAAGAAAGCCGAAAAATGGCTGACCCCGAACATAGCCGATTAATGATTCTCATTCTGATTTGGATTCAGAATTTAACCGAAAAGAATTTAAATTGATGAAAATTACCGAACACATAAAAGCAGCAGAAGGAAAAAGCCTTTTTTCCTTCGAAATTTTACCGCCTTTAAAAGGGCATAATATCCAATCTATTTATCAAAGCATAGATCCCTTGATGGAATTTGATCCGCCGTTTATAGATGTGACTTACCACCGGGAGGAGTATGTGTATTCTGAAAGGGATAATGGTCTTTTGGAAAAGAAGATCGTAAGAAAAAGGCCGGGTACCGTTGGGATCTGTGCGGCAATTCAGAGCAGGTATGGTGTAGATGCAGTACCTCACATCCTTTGTGGCGGATTTTCTAAAGAGGATACCGAGAACTTTCTTATAGATATTGATTTTCTTGGGATCAAGAATGTGATGGCGCTTCGCGGTGATGCCGTAAAGAGTGAGATATATTTTAAACCTGAACCTGACGGGAACTGTTATGCCAGTGACCTGGTAACCCAGATAAGAGAGATGAATAAAGGGAATTACCTGGATGAGGTGATCGAAAAAGGGCATAATACCGATTTCTGTGTGGGGGTTGCCGGTTATCCCGAGAAGCATATGGAAGCTCCGAGTCTCGATAAGGATATACAAAGGCTTAAAGAGAAGATCGAGGCGGGAGCTGAATATGTAGTGACCCAGATGTTCTTTGATAACGAGCGTTTCTTTGAATTCGTGGAAAAATGTCGTGAAAGCGGAATAACAGTTCCTATCATACCCGGTTTAAAACCAATCGCAACCAAGAGGCAGTTAAGTGTGATCCCGCATCGGTTTCACGTAGATATGCCCGATTGTCTTATAAAAGAGGTTGAAAAATGTAAGGATAACAAGGAAGTGAGACAGGTGGGTGTTGAATGGTGCATTCAGCAGAGCAGGGAGCTGGTGGCCCGGGGAGTGCCGGTTTTGCACTATTATTCTATGGGGAAAAGTACCAATATTCAGAAAATAGCTTCAGCTGTTTTTTAAAATATTAGGCTACATTTGTGTCCTATGAGGAAAATTACGGGTTATTTTTTTCTGTTTTTCTGCTGTAGCATTCTGGCCCAGGAGAAGGACAAAAATCATTATTTTCTGGACGCCAGTTATTTTTACGGCACCATCGCAGAACATAACCCCGATCTTGCCCACCTCATAACAGGCCATCCCACGGGATTAATTCTAAGCTTTAACCGGAAGACTTTCGGAAAGAAAGCCTGGGAACGCCGTTATAATTATCCGGACATCGGTTACAGTTTTACCTATCAGGATATGAAGAATCCGTACCTGGGTGATAATTATGGGCTTTACGCCCATATGAACTTTTATTTTTTTAAACGGAACCTGATGTTGCGAATAGGACAGGGGCTGGCGATGACTTCGGACCCGTATCATCCCGATGATAATTTCAGGAATAAGGCTTATGGTTCGCGATTGCTGAGCAGTACGTATTTGATGGCTAATTATAAGAAGGAAAACATTTTTGAAGGATTGGGCCTGCAGGGAGGGATCTCTCTCATCCATTATTCCAACGCCGATTTTAAATCGCCGAATGCCAGTACCAATACCTTCACTTTTAACCTGGGGCTGAACTATAGAATTGGAGAAAATGAACTGCCCTCTTATGTTCCGAAGAGAAGAAAGGAAAAATACACCGAGCCTTTTCATTATAACTTTGTGTTGAGAAGCGGTGTGAACACGATGGGGGTGATAGGTTCGGAACAATACCCGTTCCTAACGCTGACCGCGTTTGCAGATAAGGTGGTGAATCACAAAAGTACCCTGCAGGCGGGGACCGAGCTTTTTCTCTCCAAGGCGATGGAAGAAAGGATTCGATATGAATCTATTGCTTTTCCCTTGGGAGAGACCGAAGGCGATGAAGATGCAAAACGCATAGGAGCTTTCGTAGGGCACCAGCTTACTTTTAATAAATTATCTGTGATCACCCAATTGGGATATTATGTATACTATCCCTATGAACATTACGTGGAAAGACTATATAACAGGATAGGTTTGAAAAGAATAATCACTCCTGATTTATGGGGCTCAATTACGGTACGTTCACACTGGGCGAATGCTGAAGCCGTGGAATTTTCAATCGGTTACAGGTTATGAAAAAACTAGTTGTAATATTATGGATCCTGCTGCTCGGCCTTGCTTCCTGCGATACCGAGAAGGCTCCGGACTGTTTTCAGACCGCAGGAAAGATCGTGAAAAAGGAAGTTCAGCTTGAAGCTTTTGAAGAGGTAATGGTCTATGAGCGGGTAAAGCTTTTTATTCAGCAGGGCGAAGAATATTCGGCGACTATAGAAACCGGGGAAAATTTGCTGGAAGAAGTAAGCCTCGAGGTTAAAGATAACCGGCTGAGCATCAGGAATACCAATGCCTGTAACCTGTTCAGGGATTATGAGGTGACCAAAGTTTACCTGACCACTCCTACGCTTAATTGGCTTCAGAACAGCAGCGGGAGTGCGATAGAAAGCATAGGAACGCTGAATTTTCCTGAACTATGGCTGCGTTCCTTTAACCAGGAAATGGATCCTGATATTCATACCAATGGCGACTTTATTCTTGAACTGAATGTTGAAAGGCTCAGAATCACGAACGATAATTTTTCGAATTACTTCCTGACGGGGAATGTTGGGACTGCAGATATTTTCTTTGCCGGGGGAGACGGAAGGCTGGAAGCAGCAGACTTAATTGTGCAGCATTATGATATTTTCCATCGTGGAACCAATAAACTTATTGTGAATCCGCAGCAGTCAATAAAGGGAGATATTTACGGGTTTGGCGATGTTATTTCAAAAAACAGGCCGCCCGAAGTGAATGTAAAGGAGCATTATAAAGGCCGTCTTATTTTTGAGTAAGTTCGGCAAACAGGCTTTCCAGGTTCTTGGTTTTTCTGTTTAGCTGCACCGTTTTCAGACCGTTATCGTGTGCGAAATCAAAAACAACAGGTCTCATATCTTTTTGGGTATCGAAGGTGAGTTCGTAGGCAAATCCGCCTAAACTCTTCATCGACTTCAAATTCGGTAATTTCTTTATAGCGACATTCTCGATCTGGTAATCAAATTCCACCAGGATCACCTGTTCCTCTTCATTTCTTAGATCCTCCAGCTTTTTATCGGCTACGATCTCCCCGTTGTTAATGATGATCACCCGTTCGCAAATGGCTTCCACCTCCTGCATAATATGAGTGGAAAGGAAAACAGTTTTGTCTTTGCCAATGTTTTTGATAAGATTCCTGATCTCTGCCAGCTGGTTCGGGTCAAGCCCGGTGGTGGGTTCGTCCAGGATGAGAACATCGGGATTATGAAGCAGGGCAGAGGCTATCCCCACTCTTTGCCGGTACCCCTTGGACAGCTGTTCTATCTTCTTGTTCGCTTCAGGGCTAAGTCCGGTAAGTTTGATTACCTCCTCGATCCTGTTCTTGTCAATTCCGTAGATCTTCGCGTTGAAGCCTAGGTATTCTCTCACGAACATATCTGTATACAACGGGTTATGTTCAGGAAGGTAACCGATATTCTTCTGGATCTCGTGTATGTCGTCCTGCACCGAAAGTCCGTTTACCTTGGCGATGCCTTCTGAAGGAGGCAGGTATCCGGTAAGGATCTTCATCAATGTGGATTTTCCTGCTCCGTTCGGGCCTAAGAATCCAACGATTTCACCTCTCTCAATGGAAAAGGAAACTGAATTCAGCGCTTTTTGCTCTCCGTAAAACTTGGATATTTCTTCAACCGAAACCGACATAGCTGGATTTTTTTCAAAAGTAATCATTAATTTTTTCCTCCGTATATGGAGGGCAATTCCTTCAATAGGAATAACGGGAAAATACCCGATGAATTATTCGGAATTTCAGGAAACTGCTGACTTTATTCTTTGAAGATTCGGTTAAAAAATCATTTGGATTTTGACAATTCCTGAAAAGTTTGAAAAAGGTTTTTCATTTTGAAATTAAATACTACTTTAGTCGTTCAAAGTTAAAGCAATGAACGGAGTTTTTACCTGGAACGCATTCTATTATTTTTATTTCTATTTCGGAAATAGGAACGGGAATGCTATGTAATTACTTCATAAGATTATATAAAAAAGTCCCGATTTAAAGTCGGGACTTTTTTTTATTCAAATTTTAAATGGAAAAGATTATCGGAATTCAGGGAATACAGGGCTCATTTCATCATCTGGTGGCACAGCAATATTACGGGGAAGGTATCCCAGTGCTGGAGTGTATGTCTTTCCAGGAAGTTGCCAATAGCCTGGTGGATGGCCGTTCCAGTGAAGGGGTGATGGCAATAGAGAATTCCATTGCGGGTTCAATTTTGCCTAATTACGCACTTATAGACGAGCATAACCTGAAGGTGGTCGGGGAGCATTACATTCCTATAGATATGAACCTGATGGCTCTGCCGGGCCAGGAGATAGAAGATATCAAAAAGGTGTATTCCCATCCTATGGCGCTGCTTCAGTGCAAGCAGTTCTTTAAGGGATATCCGCATATCAAGCTCATTGAAGATGCAGATACTGCTGAAGCGGCGAAGCGGATCTCAGAAAAAGGTTCGAAGCACGTGGCGGCCGTGGCCAGCAGGTCGGCAGCCGAGATCTTCGGGCTTAATATTCTGAAGGAAAGTATTCATACCAAGAAGAGCAATGCCACCCGTTTTTTGATCCTGAGCACGCAGCTGAAGGAACCCAATGGGGAGAAAATCGATAAGGCTTCTTTGAAATTTGAACTTGAAAGTAAACGCGGCAGCCTGGTCTCGGTACTGAATATCGTAAGGGATTTTAACCTTGATATGACCAAGATACAGAGTATGCCGATAATTGAGACGCCCTGGAAATATTCATTCTTTATAGATGTGACCTTCGAAGATTATGAAGAATTTCTGAAAGCAATGGACATTCTAAAGGCGATGACGGAAGAATTAAAAGTATTAGGAACTTACAGAAACCGCTTATAATGATACAGCAGGCAACAAGATTAGATCACGTAAAGGAATACTATTTCTCGGCTAAGCTTAGAGAGGTAAGGGCTCTGGAGGCACAGGGGAAGCCTGTCATTAATCTGGGGATAGGCAGTCCTGACCTGCCGCCACCCCCGCAGGTGATTGCAGAACTGAATGAAGCAATGGCTAATCCTGCTGCACACCAGTATCAGCCTTACAAGGGGACGGGGGACTTCAGAAAAGCCATTCAGGAATTCTATAAAAATCATTATGACGTAAAACTGGATCCCGATACCGAGATATTGCCGCTTATGGGGAGTAAGGAAGGGATCACCCATATTTCAATGGCCTTTTTGAACGAAGGCGATGAGGTGTTGATCCCCAATCCCGGATACCCCACTTATACTTCGGTAACAAAACTGGTGGGAGCCAGGCCCGTTTATTATGAACTTAATGAAGAAAGCAACTGGAATCCTGATCTCAAGGCCCTGGAGAAATCAGACCTAAGCAAGGTAAAGCTGATGTGGGTGAATTATCCTCATATGCCAACGGGAGCTTCAGCCGATAAAGCCGTGTTCAAGGAACTGGTGGAATTTGCTAAAAAACATAAGATCCTGATCGTAAATGATAATCCATACAGTTTTATTCTGAACGATCATCCTAAAAGTATCCTGGAGACCGAAGGAGCCAGGGAGGTGGTTCTTGAACTGAACTCCCTGAGCAAGAGCTTCAATATGGCCGGATGGCGTATAGGGATGGTTTGCGGAAGTGAGAAGAACTTGCAAAGTATCCTGAAGGTGAAGACGAATATGGACAGCGGGATGTTCTATCCCTTGCAGGCTGGAGCAGCCGCGGCCCTGAGGCTTCCGAAAAAATGGTTTGAGTCACAGAATAAGATCTATGCTGCCAGAAAGGAAAAAGTGAATGAGCTTTTAACACAGCTTAACTGTAAACCATCGGCAGATCAAACGGGAATGTTCGTTTGGGCCAAAGTACCAAACGGCACAACTTCTGAAAAATTTGTGGATGACCTGTTACATAAGCATAGCATTTTTATAGCACCGGGCTTCATTTTCGGGAGCCGGGGAGAGGGCTATGTGAGGTTCTCGCTTTGCGCAGCCGAAGAGAAAATAGAAACCGCCATTAAAAGGATAAAGAAATGAGAGTACAGGTAATAGGAATAGGATTGATAGGCGGCTCTTTTGCCCTGGATCTGAGATCTGAATTCAGGGAGGTGAAGATCCTTGGAACAGATTCCAATAAAGAGCATCTGGAAAAGGCCCTTGAACTGGGGCTTGTGGATGAAGCCGCTGAAATTTCGGAAGTTGCAAAAGCCGATGTGGTCATAGTTGCGGTGCCTGTGGATGTGAGCATTAAAGTGACTAAAGAGGTGCTTGATCTGGCAGGAGAAAATACACTGGTTTTTGATGCGGGATCTACTAAAGAAGGGATCTGCAATGAACTGGCCGGGCACTCAAAAAGGAGAAACTTTCTGGCTGTTCATCCCATTTCGGGGACCGAGTTTTCAGGGCCGGAAGCTGCCATCTCAAACCTTTACAGGAATAAGACCAATATTATCTGTGAAGTGGAAAAGACCGCTTTTAAGCTTCAGGAGAGGGCGCTGGAGATATTCCAAAGACTTGGAATGAGGATCAGGTATATGGATCCCAAAGCTCACGACAGGCATATAGCATATGTGTCGCATCTGTCCCATATCAGTTCCTTTATGCTCGGAAAAACGGTGCTGGAAAAGGAGCAGAATGAGCGTGATATTTTCGATCTTGCGGGAAGCGGATTTGCCTCTACGGTAAGGCTGGCAAAAAGCTCTCCGGCAATGTGGACCCCAATTTTCAGGGAAAACAAGACCAACGTGCTGGAGACATTAAATGAATATATAAACAATCTAACCGATTTCAGGAACCTTATAGAAAAAGACGAATTTGAGAGGGTTTTTGAAGAAATGGAAAGAACGAATCATATAAAAGATATTTTAAACGGAATTAATTCCACTGTAAAACTGTAGAATATGGAAAACAAGAAAGAACTCAGAAACTGGTTAGACGATTTTGGCCTTGACCACCCGTTGGTAATTGCGGGGCCTTGTAGTGCCGAGACGGAAGAGCAGGTACTTACAATTGCACATCAGCTTAAAGATACCGATGCCACGGTTTTGCGGGCGGGAATCTGGAAACCCAGAACAAGGCCGGGAAACTTTGAAGGTGTGGGAGCTCTTGGTCTGAAATGGCTTCAGAAGGCCAAGGAAGAAACGGGAATGCTTACCACTACAGAGGTGGCTAATCCTCATCACGTAGACCTTGCGCTGAAACACGATGTGGATATCCTGTGGATTGGGGCTCGTACCACGGTGTCACCTTTCATCGTTCAGGAGATCGCTGATGCCCTTAAGGGAACCGATAAGACCGTACTGGTAAAAAATCCGGTGAACCCCGATCTTTCATTATGGCTTGGAGCCGTTGAACGTTTGTATACTGCCGATATCAATAATCTTGGGGTGATCCATCGCGGATTCTCGAGCTATGAGAAGACGAAATACCGAAACAATCCGGAATGGCAGATCGCTATCGAATTGCAGAATAAATTTCCTGACCTGCCACTAATCCTTGACCCTTCACATATTGCGGGAAGAAGGGATATTATTTTTGACCTGTGCCAGACCGGGCTTGACCTTAATTACGACGGGCTAATGGTGGAAACCCATCATACTCCTGATAAAGCCTGGAGTGATGCGGCACAACAGATAACCCCTGAAACCCTTGTTCAGATTATGAAAGACCTGAAGATCAGGAAGGAGGTTTCTGAAAGTGAAGAATTTCAGAAAAAACTAAGCAATCTAAGGGCAAAGATAGATGTGGCCGATAATAAGCTGATCGAACTGCTTTCAAAAAGAATGAAGATCGCCGAGGAGATCGGGCAGGTGAAGAAGTCCCAGAACGTTGCCATACTTCAGTCAAAGCGCTGGAACGAGATCCTTGGGAAAATGGTGCTTGAGGGAGAGCAGCACGGGCTAAGCGAAGAATTTATCCTGCGTTTATTTAAAGCAGTTCACCAGGAATCCATTAATCACCAGAAAAAGGTGTTGCACGATCAATAGAAAATCAGTGTTTTCCATAAAAAAGAAACCTCACGGGAAATTGCCGTGAGGTTTTTATTTAATCTGGAACGGAAATTATTTTGTATAGGCTAAGCGTCTGGAAGCTTTTCTCATTAGTTTATTAATAAGCTGATCTGTACTGCTACCCAGTCCTCCGGCTACTCTTTTGTTGTAGTTCCAAAGCAACTCCCCGGTACCGGCATTGTTGACGCTCATATTTATGGTTGCTGAATTGGTGGTGCCCCAAAAGCCAACAAGAAGGCCCAGGGCTATGGAAGCTCCTTCAGACATAGGTTTGTCGGTTTCAAAGTTTCCGCTTATCACGGCATCAACACCAAGAATTTCGGCAAGCTCTTCAGAAGTGTGAAGAGCGGTGTCTTCTATATTGTTCTGGTATAATAAGGCATTAGTTCTTTTAGGATCCTGAACATCTATAAACAGATCGCCCCTTTTTTTTCTTTTTAAGAACCAGGAATACATTGAACTCTGGATGGCAAGGCCTTCACCTTTTTCAAGTTCTTTTAAATCTTCCACGGTGATTTCCTTCATTTGTTTAGGACGTAACTTTACCTTTGCCTGAAATGGGATAATTGCGATCTTTTTATGGTCTTTTGCAATGCTTTCAAAATCGGGATGTTCAAAGAGATTAGTTTGGGCGTTAGAAGAAAACCCTGTAAGCAGGACCATAAGGCCGATAAATAATTTAAATGTAATTTTGCTCATATTAAATATTGTATTTTGATTAGTGTATCAAATATATCTTAAAAAAATTAACATTTGTTAGAAAAAATCTTCTGGAGCTGAAATAATGAAAGGAACGGTATATAAATCTACAGGAAGCTGGTATCAGGTTAAGTCGGAGGATGACGGGAAATTCTATGATTGCCGGCTGAAGGGGAAATTCAGGATCAAGGGAATCAAGAATACGAACCCCGTAGCTGTGGGAGACAAGGTGGTTTTCGACCTGGAAGATAAGGCTGAAGAGGTTGTTGGGGTCATAAAGAAAATAGAGGAGCGCGATAATTATATTATCAGGCGATCGGTAAATCTTTCCAAACAAACCCATATCATTGCGGCCAATATAGACCAGGTGTTCCTGTTGGTTACGTTGAATAACCCGCCTACGTTTACCACTTTCATCGATCGTTTTCTGGTTACGGCTGAGGCCTATGACGTAAAAGCGGTCTTACTTTTCAATAAAATAGATACCTATAACGAAGAGGAGCTGGCCGAGATCAAGTTCCTGGCTGCATTATACAGAAATGTGGGTTATGAGTGTGTCGGGATTTCAGCCAAGACCGGAAAGAATGTAGATAAGGTTAAAGAAATGATGACCGGAAGGACCAGTATGTTCTCGGGGCATAGTGGAACCGGAAAATCAACGCTTATCAATGCTATTGAACCCGGTATGAACCTTAAAACTTCTGAAATTTCAGAGCAGCATAAACAGGGTCAGCATACTACCACTTTTGCCGAGATGTTTGATCTTAGCTTTGACGCCCGCATTATTGACACCCCTGGAATCAAAGGTTTTGGTGTTGTGGATATAGAGCGGGAAGAACTTGGGGATTTCTTTCCGGAGTTTTTCAGACTAAAGCAAAATTGTAAATTTCACAACTGTCTTCACCTTAACGAGCCCAAGTGTGCCGTAAAGCAGGCCCTGGAAGAAGGAGAGATCGCCTGGTCCAGGTATAAAAGTTATTTGCAGATCCTGGAGGGAGAAGACGATAATTACCGAATTGATAATTATTCAAAGAAATGAGAGTAGTATTACAAAGGGTTTCAGAAGCCTCTGTAACCATCGATGAAAAAGTTAAATCGGAAATTGGAAAAGGACTCCTCATCCTGTTGGGAATAGAGGATGAAGACTCCAGGGAAGATATTGGCTGGCTTTGTAATAAAATCGCCAAAATGAGGATTTTTAATGATGAAAAGGGGGTGATGAACGATTCTTTGTTAGATGTAAGCGGTAGTGCAATCGTAGTAAGTCAGTTTACGCTTCACGCGAGTACCAGGAAGGGGAATCGCCCCAGTTATATCAAGGCGACTAAACCCGAAGTTGCTATTCCGCTATACGAAGAATTTGTCTCCGCTCTGGAGGAAACATTGGGGAAAAATGTTGGTACAGGAGAGTTTGGAGCCGATATGAAAGTTTCACTTATCAATGACGGACCTGTCACAATCTTAATAGATTCTAAAAATAGAAGTTAAAAAGAGTTAAATTTTTAATATATTGCCGTTCTAAACAACTCAAGTTCTACGAATGCGCAAATTATTCTGTTTGTTGCTCGTGCTGGCTTCATCTTCCCTACTTGGCCAGGAGAGTGACTATTCCGTAAGTGCGATCCCTGCTAGCTTAAAGAAAAATGCCAATGCTGTTGTTAGAAAACAAAGTATTGAGGTAGATGTTGAATCTGTTAACAAGCAGGTGATGCGTCTTACCCGGGTTGTCACTGTGCTCAATGATTACGGAGACCGTTATGTTCGTGCCTACGAGTTTTATGATGATGAAACCAAGATCAAACATCAGCGCGCTTATATCTATGATAAGAGTGGAGAAGAGATAGAAAAGATAAAAGAAAAGGATTTTCGCGACCGCAGTATGGTAAGCGATAATAACCTATATGACGACTCCAGACTGAGTTACCTGGAATATACTCCCCGGGAATATCCATACACCGTTGTTTATGAAAGTGAGGTGGAAAGTGGTTCTACTGCTTTTTTGAGGTCCTGGCGACCTTTGCCTTCTTATTATTTAAGTGTGGAGCAGTCTTCTTATAAGCTTAGAAATCCAAGCCATATTCCCATAAGGTTTCAGGAATTGAACCTGGATAGTCTTGACCTTAAGAAAGCCACTTCTCAATTTGAATTAGATTATGCAGTGAATAATTTGCCCGCCTATAAATATGAACCACTTAGCCCAGATCTTGAGGATTTTATGCCACAGGTAAGGGTGGCCCTAAAGAACTTTTCGCTTGTAGGGGTTGAAGGAAGGGCTGATAACTGGAAGGATTTTGGAAAATGGCAGTATGAAAATCTGCTGAAGGGAACCGATGAGCTTTCAAGCGGGACCGTTGAAAAAATAAGCAATCTGATAGCCAGTGCCGAAACAGAAAGGGAAAAAGCCAGGCTAATCTATGAATATGTTCAGGAAAAGACCAGATATATAAGTGTTCAGCTTGGCATTGGAGGCTGGAAGCCTATGAAAGCTTCAGATGTGGACCGCCTGGGGTATGGAGATTGTAAAGCCCTTACCAATTATACAAGAGCTTTGCTGGATTCCCAAGGGATCGCATCAAATTATGCTGTGGTATTTGCGGGAGATGAAATAACCGATATAGACGGAGATTTCGCTTCAATGCAGGGAAATCACGTGATCCTGAATGTGCCTCAGGAAGAAGGAGATGACATCTGGCTGGAATGTACCAGTCAAACTCATCCTTTCGATTACTTAGGGGACTTCACCGACAACCGAAATGTATTGCTGGTAAAGCCCGAAGGCGGAGAGATCGTTAAAACACGAAAGTATTCTGCCAGTGATAATAACAGGGATATAAACTGCCTGGTGAAGCTTGATAAAGACGGGAATTATTCCGCAGAGATAGTGAGGAGCAGTACAGGAGTGGAATACGGGAATATTTATCCGTTAAAAGACCAGAGTGAAGACGACATAGAAAACTTTTACCTGGAAGGCTGGGGACACCTGCACAGTCTTGAAATTGAAACCAAGGATTTCCATAATGACAGGAAGAATCAGGTATTTACCGAGAAGCTAAAAGTGAATGGAAAGAAACTGGCTACTCCTGCGGGAAACCGGCTTTTGCTCTCGCTTAACTTTCTGCTCCCCGATATTTACAGGCTTCAACGAGATGAAGACCGGAATAAACCGGTGGAGATCTTAAGAGGCGAGTCCCAGAAAGAGCATTTTAAATATGTTTTGCCGGCCGGGTTCAAGGTAGAGGCTCTTCCGGAAAATATAGATCTGGAAAATGAATTTGGAAAATTCAGATTTCAGTGTGAACTCAAAGAAGAGGAAGGCGCAAAGGTTATAGATGTGAAAAGGAATTATGTAATTAATGAAGGTAAGTGGCCTGCAGCTTCTTTTTCAGAATTCAGAAACTTTATGAACAAGATCAATATATCGTGCAATCAAAAAGCTGTGATTGTTACAACCAACTAAACTTTACTATTATGAGATCAATTTATTTATTTGTATTCATTTTGGGCTTTATCGGTACCGGTTTCGCTCAGGATTTTGAATTTGGAGAAGTTTCAAAGGAAGAAGTACTTGAAAAGGTTCACCCGAAAGATAAGGAAGCCAATGCGGCAATACTTTACCGTAAGCATAAGGTGTCTTTTGAATTCAATCAATCTACCGGTTTCACCCTGGTTACCGATGTTCACGAGAGGATAAAGATCTACAATAAGGAAGGCTATGACTGGGCTACCAAAGAAATACTCACTTATAAGGACGGGTCTTCTAAAGAAGATGTTGCAGGTTTAAAGGCCTATACCTACAATATCAAGAACGGAAAGCTTGAAGATGAAAAGCTTAGAAACAGAGAGGTTTTTGAAGAAGAAGTAAGCAAGTATCGCGATAAGGTGAAATTTACAATGCCCGCTGTGACTGATGGTAGTGTTATAGAGTACAAGTACAGCATCCGTTCTCCTTTTCTTGTGTCTATAGATGATATTGCACTTCAGGAAATGATCCCGATAAACCGTCTTGAAACAAAAGTTATGGTTCCTGAATATCTTGGCTTTAAAATGCACTTCAACCCCAAATCGCCAATATTTTTCGATATCAAACAGGATAAAGATATGTTCTCATACAGTTTTACTACCAATAACCGAACCGGGGGGACGGGACTTAAGACTGTGAAGAATAATTTTAACCGCAATAAGGTGGAGTTTCTTCAGAACATATATACGATTAGTGAATCTGATATTCCTGCACTTAAGGATGAGCCTTATGTGGATTATTTAGGAAATTATGCGGCATATTTAAAGTGGGAGTTACAGTACACCCGATTCCCGAATTCCACGGTAGAGAATTATTCTCTAACCTGGGAAGATGTTGCCAAATCTATCTATGACGATAATGGGATAGAAAACGAGATCGAGAAGGATAATTATTTCGATAAGGATATAGATAAATTACTTGCGGGTGTTACAGATCCGCTTCAAAAGGCCCATTTGATTTATAATTTTGTTAAGTCTAAGGTGAAATGGAATAATTACAGAGGAATTTCTCCCGATAACGGGGCTAAGTCTGCGTATAAGGATGGGGAAGGCAGTGTGGCCGATATCAACCTGATGCTTACGGCAATGCTGAGGTATGCGGGGCTAAACTCAAGTCCGGTGATATTAAGTACGCAGGACAACGGGATTCCGATCTTTCCAACCAAAAATGGATTTAATTATATCATTTCAAGTATAGAACTTCCTGAACAAATTATTCTTCTTGATGCTACAGATGAAAAGGCTTCGTTTGGAGAGCTTCCGGAGCGCGCCAGGAACTGGCAGGGAAGGGTGATCAGGGATAGCGGAAGCTCTGCCTGGGTTAGCCTTACCCCGGCCTATAAATCGAAGAATGAAACCATTTTAAATGTAAAAATGGATGACAGCCTTCATCTTGAAGGAAAATCGATGAATATTTTCAGCGGTCTGTATGCAAAACGATACAGGGATAATTATTTAGATCTTAATCCCGAGAAATATCTTGAAATTCTTGAAAAAGATAAAGGGAATATTGTAATTTCAAACATTGAAACTAGCAATGCCAAAGAAGTGGGTAAAGATATTAAGGAAACCTACAATTTTGAGCTGGAAAACGGGATGGAAATCATTAATGATAAGGTATATTTGAATCCACTATTTTTTACGGCATTAGAAGAAAATCCGTTTAAGGCTGAAGAGCGAAACTATCCGATCTTCTTCGATTTTCCTTCAGTACAGGGAAATACAGTGAATATTATGCTGCCTAAGGGATATGCAATTGAATCGATGCCGGAAAGTGCTGTGATAAAGTTTAAGGATAATGCGGGAATTTTTAAATATATTGTGAGCCAGAACGGAAACTTTTTAAGGATTCAGACGGAGCTTGATCTTAATAATATTGTATACTCCTCTGCCGATTATGAGTTTTTAAAGGATTTCTATTCTAAAATTGTTGAAAAACACAGTGAAGTAATTGTATTATCAAAAACCTAAAGAATGAATATTGAAGACGCGCAGAAAGCTGTTGATGAATGGATAAATGAACACGGGGTCAGGTACTTTAACGAGCTTACCAATATGGCCCAGCTAACCGAAGAAGTAGGAGAAGTAGCGCGTATTATTGCCCGCCGATACGGGGAGCAAAGTGAAAAGGAGAGCGATAAGGACAAGGACCTGGGAGAAGAGCTTGCCGATGTGGTCTTTGTAGTACTTTGTCTGGCCAACCAGACCGGGGTTAACCTGCAGGAAGCTTTCGACAGGAAGCTGGATATCAAAACAAAGAGAGACAAGAACAGGCATAAGAACAACGAAAAACTTCAGTAATGGGCTTTAAGAGTATAGTTGCACAAAAAGCTTTCTGGAAATCTGTTGTATATCTGGGGATTGGCTTTGTAATAATTTATAACCTGGTGAGTATGCTGTTTGAGTATGGAGGGTTAAACTTCGATGCTTTTTATCAGGATAAAATGGCCAATGGATTATGGATAAGATTCACCATCGCCCAGATAATCTCTGCGCTCCTGTATGGCCTGATTCTATCCTATGGCCAGTTTAGGATAAGAGAGAAAAAAGAGTCCCGAAATAAATAAGCGGTTTTCCTGAAAATGAATATCAAGTTATCAAGTAGAAGCAATAATTTATCCGGGAACCTCAAGATCACCGGCTCTAAGAGTGAATCTAATCGTCTGCTCATCCTGCAGGCGCTTTATCCCGAACTTAAGATAGAGAATTTGTCTGATAGTGACGACACAAGATATCTTAAGGCAGCCCTGGAATCTGAAGAAGAGACCATCGATATCCATCATGCGGGTACCGCAATGCGATTTCTTACAGCATATTTTTCCTGCCAGGTGGGGCGGGAGGTTGTTCTCACCGGAAGCAAAAGAATGCAGGAGCGGCCAATAAAACTATTGGTTGACGCTTTAAGAAGCCTCGGAGCCGAAATCGCATATGTGAAAGAAGAAGGTTACCCGCCCTTGCGAATAAAAGGTAAAGAGATCAGGGAAAGCGAGGTTCATGTACAGGCTAATATTAGCAGCCAGTATATTTCGGCATTGATGCTAATTGCACCGGGATTGGCTTCCGGCCTGGAAATACACCTGAAGGGCCAGATCACTTCGGCACCTTACCTGTTAATGACCCTTGAAATTATGCATAATGCCGGGCTAGCCGGTACACTTGAAGATAATGTGGTCTCTATAGAGCCTGTTTCAAAACTGGCACCCACAACTTTACAGGTGGAGTCTGACTGGAGTTCAGCTTCTTATTTTTACAGCCTTGCAGCTGTTAGTGAAACTGCTGAATTGAAGTTATCTAATTACAGGAGGTCCAGCCTTCAGGGAGATTCCTGCCTGGCTGAAATTTACAGGAAATTTGGGGTAGAAACCATTTTTGAAGATAATTCAATAAGCCTTAAAAAGACTTCGGGTAAAAAACCACGTAAACTTATTGAGGACCTGAGGAATTCACCGGATATTGCCCAGACCATAGCGGTTACCTGTCTCGCGCTGGGTGTAGAGTGTGAGCTTAACGGGCTTCATACCCTGAAAATAAAGGAAACCGACCGGCTTGTGGCGTTGAAAACGGAAATGGAAAAATTTGGAGCCGATGTGGAGATCAGTAATGATTCACTCAGGCTTTATTCCTGTAAAAGGCTTAATCAGGATGTGAGTGTGGCCACCTATAATGACCATAGAATGGCGATGGCTTTTGCTCCGCTTGCATTAAAAGTGTCGCTGGGAATTGAGGATGCCGGAGTTGTATCTAAATCTTATCCCTCTTTTTGGGAAGATTTGAAGCAACTGGGCCTTTCTGTAGAGGAGATTTAATCACTAATTCTTAAATAAACGGCTGATTACTTGACAACCCCTACCTTGAGATTGTATATTTGCCTGCTTTCAAAAAAAATACAGTTATGGGAATGAAACTTTCACACTTCAATTTTGAACTTCCAAAAGAGCTTTTGGCCGAGTACCCTTCAGAGAATCGTGATGAGGCAAGGTTAATGGTACTTAACCGGAAGGAGCAGACAATTGAACATAAAAAATTTAAGGATCTAATAGATTATTTCGAGCCGGAAGATGTTATGGTGCTCAATAACACCAAGGTTTTTCCAGCACGTTTATACGGTAACAAAGAGAAGACCGGAGCGAGGATCGAGGTTTTTCTTTTAAGAGAACTTAATCCGGAAACCAAGCTTTGGGATGTACTTGTAGATCCTGCAAGAAAGATAAGAATTGGGAATAAACTGTATTTTGGAGAAGATGAAAGTCTTGTTGCCGAAGTTATTGATAATACTACTTCTCGTGGGAGAACCCTGAGATTCCTTTACGACGGCTCCTATGAAGATTTCAGAAAGAAACTTAAGGAACTGGGAGAAACTCCGCTTCCCAAGTATATAAAAAGAGAGGTGCAACCTGAAGATCAGGAGCGTTACCAGACTATTTATGCAAAAAAAGAAGGAGCCGTGGCCGCACCAACTGCGGGGCTGCATTTTTCAAAACACCTGCTGAAACGTCTTGAGATAAAAGGGATAGATTTTGCAGAAGTGACCCTTCACGTTGGCCTTGGTACTTTTAGCCCGGTTGAGGTTGAAGACCTTTCAAAACATAAAATGGATAGTGAGGAAGCTTTTATCGAGAAAAAGGCCACCGAATCTATTAACAAAGCGAAACGTGAGAACCGTAAGGTTTGTGCCGTAGGTACCACCGTGATGCGTGTGCTTGAGAGTTCCGTTTCTTCAGACCATACTTTGAACGAATTCAGCGGATGGACGAACAAGTTCATTTTCCCTCCATACGACTTTAGTATTGCCAACTGTATGATCACTAACTTCCATACTCCTAAGTCTACCCTGTTAATGATGGTTTCGGCCTTTGCAGGACACGATTTTATGAAAAGAGCTTATGAAGAAGCAGTGAAAGAAGAATACAAATTCTATACTTACGGAGATGCGATGCTGATCCTTTAATGAGTTTCAAAAATAAACAGAACCACCACTATCTCAGGGTATTGGTGGTTTTTTTGGTTATAGGTATTACTGATTGAGTTATAAATACTTAGCTTAAGTTTGGCATAGAAATCCTAATATTCTTTTTACTTTTGCAGCGTGAAAAATAAGAAGAAAGACATACGGGCGCTTACCAAGAAGCAATTGCAGGAATTTTTTGTAGCTGAAGGAGATAAATCTTTCCGAGGTTCTCAGGTTTATGAATGGCTTTGGAATAAAGGCGTGCACGAGTTTGAGGAAATGACCAATATTTCGAAGGAGACCCGCCAGATGCTGAAGGATAACTTCGTGATAAATCATATTCGGGTAGACCGTATGCAGCGCAGTAATGACGGTACTATTAAAAATGCCGTTAAACTGCACGATAGTCTTACTGTAGAATCGGTGCTTATACCAACAGCTTCAAGGACTACGGCTTGTGTTTCTTCTCAGGTAGGTTGTAGTCTTGATTGTCAGTTTTGTGCAACAGCGCGTTTAAAGCGTATGCGTAATCTCAATCCGGATGAGATCTACGATCAGGTAGTGGCAATAGATAATGAAAGCCGTTTATACTTTGACCGTCCTCTTTCCAACATTGTATTTATGGGGATGGGTGAACCCCTTATGAACTACAATAATGTGATGAAGGCGGTAGAAAAGATCACCTCTGAAGATGGATTGGGAATGTCGCCTAAGCGTATCACTATATCTACGTCAGGGGTGCCTAAAATGATCAAGAAACTGGCTGACGATGAAGCCAAGATCAAGCTTGCCGTTTCCCTTCATTCGGCAATAGACGAGGTCCGTACCCAAATTATGCCTTTTAATGAGACCTTCCCGCTTGAGGATCTTAGGAACGCGCTTGAATACTGGTATTCCAAAACCAAAAGTCGTATCACCTATGAGTACATAGTATGGAAAGACATCAACGATACCCGCAAGGATGCCGAGGCTTTAGTGAAGTTTTGTAAATATGTTCCTTGCAAGGTAAATCTTATCGAGTATAATCCTATAGATGATGGTGATTTTCAGCAGGCTTCTTCTAAGGCGACCGATATGTATCAAAATATGCTGGAGAATAATGGGATTACCGTGACCGTAAGGCGCTCCAGAGGAAAAGATATAGATGCAGCCTGTGGACAGCTGGCAAATAAATCGGCTTAAGGATACCTCGATTAAAACGCGCCTATTTGGCATAAATAATTATCTTTGTTGCCCTAAATGAAGGTAATTTCCCAAATAAAACTTCCCGTTGAGAAGGAGATGGAGCTTTTCGAAAAGAAATTTTTCGAATCGATGTCTTCCAAGGTAGCCCTTCTAAACCGTATCACTCATTATATTGTAAACCGAAAAGGGAAGCAAATGCGTCCTATGTTCGTGTTTTTGGTTGCCAAAATGGTTTCTGAAGGCACGGTGAATGAGCGGACTTATAGGGGTGCTTCGGTTATAGAGCTTATCCATACTGCAACGCTGGTTCACGACGATGTGGTAGACGATTCTAACCGTAGGCGCGGATTTTTTAGCATTAATGCATTGTGGAAGAATAAGATCGCTGTTTTGGTAGGTGATTACCTGCTTTCTAAAGGACTTTTACTGTCAATAGATAATAATGACTTCGATTTGCTTAAGATCATTTCAGTTGCGGTAAGGGAAATGAGTGAAGGGGAATTACTGCAGATCGAAAAAGCCAGAAGACTGGATATTACCGAGGCTGTATATTATGATATTATCAGGCAAAAGACCGCAACGCTTATTGCTGCCTGTTGCAGCCTGGGAGCGGCTTCTGTGAAGCCCGATTCCAACGAGATTGCCAAAATGCGAAGGTTTGGGGAACTGATAGGAATGGCGTTCCAGATAAAAGATGATCTTTTTGATTATGGAGAAGAGAAGATCGGAAAACCTACGGGTATTGATATCAAGGAGCAAAAAATGACCCTTCCTTTGATCTATGCCATCAATAATTCAGATAAAAAAGAAAAAGCCTGGCTTATTAACTCTGTTAAGAATCATAATAAAGATAAGAAACGAGTGCAAGAGGTAATATGCTTTGTAAAGGAAAAAGGCGGGCTTGATTATGCCGTAAAACGAATGGAGGAGTTTCAGAGAGAGGCACTGGTGATCCTGGAGGACTATCCTTCATCTCCCTATAAAGATTCCCTTGAACTTATGGTGAACTATGTGATAGAGCGAAAAAAATAATCAAGAGTTATCAAACAAAAAAGCGGAAAGTTTTCTTTCCGCTTTTTTGTTTGATAAGACACAAATTATTGTATGTCTCCGGCTTCTTCGCCATTTACATCATCGGTTTCGTGAATTTCTTCGTCAACCTCTTCTTTGACTTTTTCTTCGACCTTTTTAGCGCCTTCTTCTATTCTTTCATCGGCTTCCTTAGCAGCATTTTCAATATCTTCACCTATAGCTTCTACGGCTTCTTCGGTTTTTTCTTCAGTGGTTTCACGGCAGGAGTTAAGCGATAAAGCGAATACTGCCGCCAAAATTAAAAGTGATCTTTTCATAGGTTTGGAATTTGGGTTAATTAAAAAAGCCGTTTTCCAGGTGAAAAACGGCTTGGTGTAAATCTTTTGCGAAGATTACATATCGTCAGTTTCGTGAATCTCTTCGTCTACTTCCTGCTCCATTTCCTCACCGGCGTTTTCAGCTGCTGCTTCAGTTTCTTCAGCAGCTTCTTCTACTTCCTGGCCAGCTTCTTCCATTCCGCTTTCCATGTCTTCTCCTACAGCTTCTACTGCTTCTTCAGATTTTTCTTCAGTAGTTTCTCTACAAGAGTAAAGAGATACGGTCATAGATGCTACGGCAAATAATAAGAATAATTTTTTCATTGTTGAATATGTTTAATTAGTTGAAGTAACAAATTTAAACTATTTTTTAATTATGCAAGGGACTCTTTTAACATAATTGTTTTTTTTAGGTTTTTTACAATTTTGTTAGGGCTTTTTCACTCTTTTTAACATTTATTGTCAGGCTTAAAACCTGATTCTTTGAGTTCTTTGTATTAAAAACTTTGCCGGAAACAAATGACTTTTTATCAAAATCACCTGTTTTCTGGGTAGTGATCCGGATCTTTTCCTGCCAGTCTTGCAAAATTTCTGTATGCCCGCTCCACCTTTTCTTCCGGGGTTGTTTCAAACTCCTTCTCAGTTACATTGTATGCCTTTTGAAGGGAATCCAGGGTTGTATGTAGTTGCTCCTGGATTTCGCTATATGCTGGTTCATTATAGATATTCTTCTCTTCTTCCGGATCTTTTTTGAGGTCATACATTTCCCATTGGTCTATATCATCGTAAAAGTGAATTAATTTATAACGGTCGGTGCGTACGCCGTAATGTCTTTTTACCATATGAAATGCCGGGAAGTCGTAATAATGATAATAAACTGCGTTTCTGAATTCTTCACCTTTCTTAAGCTTTTGTTCAAGAAGGGGTTTCAGGGATTTTCCCTGCATCTCTTCAGGTACTTCAGCTCCGGCATAATCAAGAAAAGTAGGAGCAAAATCCAGATTTTGTGTAAGTGCGTTTATTTCTGTTCCTGGTTCTATTGAAGGAGGATACTGTATAAGTAAGGGCATTGCGAGCGATTCTTCATACATGAATCGTTTGTCAAAGAAGCCTTTTTCACCCAGATAAAAGCCCTGGTCTGTGGTGTAGACGATAATAGTATTCTCATCAAGGCCTTCGCTTTTAAGATAATCTAATAGCTTGCCGACTCCCTCATCTACTGCAGCCACCGTAGAGAGATAATCCCTCAGGTAGCGCTGACCTTTCCACTTCGCAAGCTCTTTTCCTTTCAGGTCAGCTTCGTGGAAAGCATCATTTTTAGGCCGGTATGCTGCGTTCCACTGATCGCGCTGCTCTTTGGTCATTCTCTCAAAATCGTTTTTCCAGGGATTATGTCTTAAAGAATCGCTCCCTTTTTTAACCGTCATTTTTAGATCGTGACCTTCATACATGTCCTTATAGATTGTCTGAAGCTGCTCCTGTGCGGCGATCTGATTTTTGTGTTCAGAAAAATAAGTGTCCGGTAAAGGGAATTGCACCGAATCATACTTATTTATATGTCTCAACGCAGGCATCCAGTTTCGGTGGGGGGCTTTATGATGCAGCATAAGGAAAAATGGCTTTTCTTTTTTTGAGTTTTCCTTTATCCAGTCAAGCCCCATTTCTGTGATAATATCTGTTGCGTAACCTTTAATTCGGGTTGTGTCTTTTTCCTTTATGAAATCGGGGTTGTAATAATTTCCCTGGTCTACCAACACATTCCAGTAATCAAAGCCCTGTGGTTTTCCCGCAAGATGCCATTTCCCGACTATAGCGGTTTGATACCCGCTTTTTTGGAGGTATTTCGGAAGGGTAGCCTGATCTCCGTTAAAACTCTCCCCATTCATTCGGAATCCATTTATATGGCTGTGTTTACCGGTTAGTATCACTGCCCGACTGGGACCACATATGGAGTTGGTGCAAAAATTATTATTGAATTTAGCTCCGTTTTCTGCAATTCGGTCAATATTAGGCGTTGGTGCTAGTTTGCTAACGGGATGCCCGTATGCACTAATTGCCTGGGCGGCGTGATCATCGGTCATTATAAAAACGATGTTCGGTTTTTTGGCTTTCACGAAGCGCTTTTCTTCTTCCTGTTTGCAGGAACAAAAAAAGCTGAAAAGTAACAGGCTAATGCTTACTAATAAGAGGTGCTGATTTTTTCGCATAGGGATTGGCTTGGTTGTTTTTTCGAACAATAGGGTATAAAGTTACAAAAGATAGTACTTTTGTAGCAGGAATTAACCTATACAAAAACTGCACAAATTGACTAAAAACCTGAGAAAGTGAGAAATCTAACCCTGCTGATATACTTTGTTTTATGCTGGTTTGTGACAACTGCTCAAACCTTAAGTCCGCCAATAGAGAACCATACGTCTGTATATTATGAAGCAGCCAGCCAGAACTGGGGAATTGCGATAGATCAGGATGGGATTGTCTATACCGCTAACCATCAGGGCTTGCTTAGTTTTGATGGACAGCGTTGGCAGCTTTATCCTCTGGAAACCGGAGCCATTATCAGGTCGGTTTATCCATACGGGGACCGGGTATATACCGGTTCCTATAAAGAGTTTGGCTACTGGAGCAGGGACGCGGAGGGGCAATTGGAATACACTTCCTTGATACCTCATTTTGAGAATTATGAGATGAAAAGTGAGGAAATATGGCAGATTGTAGCTTTTGAAGAGGATGTTTATTTCAGGTCCTTTAATGCTATTTACAAATATGATGGAAGTAAAGTTAATCTGGTCGCTGAGACTGCGGTTAATGAGCTTTGTGTTTATAGGGGTAAGCTCCTCGTGGCAGTTGGCAAAAAAGGCTTGTTCCAACTGAATAATAAAGAATTGATTCCTCTGGAAAATCAGGAGATACTTGAAGGTGAGACGGTGCTTGATATTGAAACTGATGACGATGAACTTATAATTGGTACCAGGAACGAATTGTTTAAATATGATGGCGAGAGAGTTGTTTCTTTTCCGGACGAGGCCCTAAATACTGAACTAAGCAGTTCTGAATTTAACAGGATGTTGAAGTTTTCTGAGAATAAACTCCTTATTGGGACTATCCAGAACGGTTTGTTAAGCTATGATCTTAGAACTGAAAAATATGAAGTTTATAACCGTAATGTAGGCTTGCAAAACAATACTGTTCTTGGAATTGCTAAAACAAACGGAAACGTTTGGCTTGCGTTAGATAATGGTATTGATGAGATACATCTTAAATCGCCTATTGAATTCTATACCAACGATACTGGGGAGCTGGGAGCGGTTTATGATATCGAGTTTTTTAATGAGGACCTTTATTTGGCCAGTAATACCGGGGTTTATACTCTGGATGAACGCTTGAAACTTATCGGGGATGCTCAGGGCCATAGCTGGAATCTCGAAGAAATAGATGGGAGTTTGTTTAGCAACCATAATACCGGTACTTATAAAATAGAAAATTATAGGTTTATACCTGCGGATGGGGAATCTGGTAGTTACCAGATAAAAAGAATACCCTCAGAACCTGATCTTTGTTTTATAGGCTCATATCTGGGCTTAAAGACCTTAAATCTGAGATCATCCATTGTTTCCGAAGTACGAAATATAGATTTTCCCGTAAAAAAGATAGTCTTTGAGGACCCCAATACTATTTGGGTTACACATCCCTATGAAGGGATTTACAGAATTGGACTTAATCCTTCTCTGGACAGCGCAACCGAAATCCGGAAAATAGATAGTATTCTTGATGAGCCTACTTATAATGCCGAGATCTATAAGATAAATAATCATGTGGCCGTGTTTAACCAGGATAAGTGGTTTCGTTATAACCCGTTTCAGGATGCTCTTGAGGTTTTTCCCGAACTGGAGAAATTCAACGGGTTTAAATTACTTTATGAAGCCCCAGGAGAATACTGGTTCTCCGGCTTAAAAGATAATTCGTTGGTATATACCGACTTTAAGAGGGAAGAGGTTACAATTTCCTTCGACGAACTTGATAAGCGCCTTGTGAAAGGCAACGAGAATCTTGTTAAGGCAGAAGATTCGATTTATTACGTAAGCCTGAATGACGGGTTCGCCAGGATAGACCTGAAACAACTTTTGGAAGATAAGCAGCGGGAGACGCTTGATGCCCCTATGTTAATGGGAGTGGTTGATTCCGAAAGGGCACATAAACTTGATTCGAGTCCTGAAATTGCATTTAATAATGCCAGGGAAATTAAATTCTTTGTGGCTAACCCAGGTGCTGAGACTACGCGTCTTAATTATAAACTTACAGGTAGTAATGAATTTTCAGGCGAAGTTGAAAACGGAACCATAAAATTCCAGAACTTGGAACACGGGGACTACCGGCTTGAGCTCTTTTCCATTAGTGCGCAGAAAAACAAGAGTGAAGCTACGGCTTATCACTTCAGTATCGCACCTCCCTGGTATTTATCTAACCTGATGAAGTTGGTCTATATTCTTATTTTTCTGAGCGTAATCGCAGTTATTTACTGGTTTAACCGGCTTAAACTCAACAAGCAGCAATGGTTATTGGAGCAAAAGTTCGAAAAGGAACATCAGGAACGTATTAATAAGTTGGAAAAGCAAAGGCTCGTAAATGAGATCAACCTGAAAAGAAAGGAATTGGCCAATTCAACTATGATGGCCGCTAAGAAGAATGAGGTGTTGATGGAAATTGAGGGAGAACTTAAAAAGGATAAAGATAAGTTTTCCAACCAATTTAGGGTAAAGCATATAATGAATAAGATAAACAGTGCTATTAAGAATAAGGATGAGTGGAAGGTTTTTGAAACCAATTTCAATGAACTGCACGAAGACTTTTTTAAAGATCTGCTGGAAGAATACCCAAATCTAAGCAGTAAGGATCTTAAGCTTTGTTCTTATCTCAAAATGAATTTGACCTCCAAGGAGATTGCTCCTTTAATGGGAATTTCGGTGAGAGGAGTCGAAGTCCACAGGTACAGATTGCGAAAAAAAATGGGGCTGGACAGCAAAGTAAATCTCTCAAATTTCCTGATTAAAAATTTCTGATTCAGCAAAAAACACCCCTGTTTTTTGTTAAAAAACACTACTACATTACTACATCAAAGGCGATTTTAACGTTTGGTTTTTTACATCTAACTATGTTTAAAATCTTAAAAACCAGCAAATTATAGTTAAATTTTTGTTGAAGTAGCAGATGTGTACTATATCGATTGCGTAAAAAAGGAGATGCTGCGTATCTTTCTTCTAAAATTCAGTAAATATTCAACCGTATGAAAGTAAAATTATTTTGCATTGTGGCGATTCTCTTCACGAGTCTGAGTTTCGCACAAGGAACAAAAACAATTAGTGGTACCGTGGTTGACCCCAACAATGTTCCTCTTCCAGGAGCGGAGGTGAAAATTGTTGGTAAGGAGATCTATGATGTCACTGATTTTGATGGAAACTTTACTCTCGAAAATGTAGAAACCGGAGACGTGTTTCGTATTACTTTTCTTGGGTTTAAGGCTAAAGAAGTTACAATAACAGAAAGTAACGATTATCCTGTCACTTTAGAAGAATCTGCTTCAGAACTCGAACAGGTTGTTGTTGTGGGGTATGGTACCCAGAGAAAACAGGACTTAACTGGTTCTATTAGCCGTATTGATGCTGAGGCCATTACCCAGCAACCGGCTACAACAGCTACTCAGTCCATACAGGGTAAAGCTGCTGGTGTTCAGATTACGCCTTCCGGAGCACCGGGATCTTCGCCCGATGTGTTTATCAGAGGACTTGGTACTGCCTTTGGAGGACAAGACCCATTATATGTTGTAGATGGGATACTTACAGATAATATAGATAATATCAACCCTAATGATATTACTAATATCGATATCCTTAAAGATGCCTCCTCATTGGCTATTTATGGTAACCGTGGTGCAAACGGGGTAATTATTGTTTCTACCAAGAAGGGTAAAGCCGGAGCGCTTACTATAGATATTGACGGATATTATGGTTTTAAAAGTGAATTGGAAAAGGTTGATATGGCCGATTCAAGATCTTTTGCCATTTACTCTAATGAGGCTTTGGGGAATCCGGACAGGTTTGACTCAAACCAGGAATATAATACAGACTGGTTTGATGAGATTACCAGAACCGGTAGCGTGAGAAATATCAATATGGCCTTAAGTGCCGGAGGGGAAGATGTAAGAACCTTTTTTAGTGCCGGTTTTTATGAAGAAGAAGGTATTCTTAAGGATAACGACTTTAATCGTCTTACTTTAAGAAGTAATACCGATTTCGATATCAGCGATAAGATCACCTTTAGCCAACAGGTAAGTGCAGCACTTTCTAATGAGTCTCCTAAAGGATTCGGTGTGTTCAATACAGCTTATAAGCAAGCACCAATTGTGCCTGTACGTTATTTAACCGGACCATATGCTGGCCAATACGGGGTGTCTGCCGATGAAGTAGGTTCTTACAACAACGTGGGGAACCCGGTTAGAGATTTGAATTATGATAATCAGAAGGAAAAGAACCTGAGATTACAGGGAACTTTTACTTTCGATTATGAAATTGCAGACTGGATCAGTTTTACTTCAAGGTTCGGTATAGAAACAGAATATTTCAGAAGAAGAAGATTCACCAATAATCTTGAGCTATTCCTTACTGGAGATCCTACCAGAACTAGAGATCAATACAGTTCAGAAGCTCCAAAGACCTCATTGGTGGTGAGAAAAGAAGATAGCTATAAATGGGTATATGATAATTTCGTGACTTTAAATCAGACTTTAAACGAACTTCATAATTTCAAACTTACCCTGGGTACAACTGTTGAAGAGCGTGGGGGAGACTTTTTAGAGGGAACCAGAAGAAACGTGCCTGTAGGCAGCGATTACTGGAGTCTTAATAATGGTGATGCAGAACCTCAGGAAGTTGAGAACCTTAAGGATAATACGGTAAGACTTAGGTCTTACTTTGCCCGTATGAACTATGATTATGACGGGAAATATCTTTTCACAGGAACTTACCGTAGAGATGGTTCAAGTCAGTTCCAGGAAGGTAAGAAGTATGGTGATTTCTTCTCTTTCGGTCTTGGTTGGGTAATCTCGGAAGAGGCCTTTCTTCAGGATTCAGACGTGATCAGTTTCCTTAAGCTTCGCGGAAGCTACGGGGAGTTAGGTAACCAGAATGTGCCATTGAACATCCTTACTTTCAGCACTGACCTTAACTATCCTTTTGGACCAGGACAGTCAATTAATGAAGGAGGTACTATAAATGAACTTATTGACCCGGAACTTAGCTGGGAAACAACCGAAGAATATGATATAGGTCTTGAATTCGGATTCCTTGATAATAAACTTTCAGGGGAGATCGATTATTATAATCGTCTGAACAGAGATGCAATCCTGCCTGTTGAACTTCCGGATGCTTTTGGATTCAGCGGAACCACTTTGACTCCCGCCGGACAGGTTAGAAACGAAGGTCTTGAAATTTCTCTTAACTGGAGCGATGATATTGGAGAAGACTTTAGCTACCAGGTAGGAGGTAACATTACCTTTAACCGAAATGAGCTGGAGAAAGTTACTAACCCATTCTTCGCTGAAAACCTGGGAGGTAGTATCGGTAATGGTCAGATCACTAAAAAAGTAGTTGAAGGAGAACCACTTGGAAGTTTCTGGCTGCTGGATGTGACAGGAGTTGACGAGAACGGTGAGTTTATTTACGACGATGTGAATGACGATGGTAATATAGATGATGATGATAAGAAGTTCTTCGGGTCTTATGCTCCTAAGAATTTCTACGGAATCAATCTTTCTGCGAAATACCTTAACTGGGACTTTAATCTTGATGCTTATGGAAACTATGGGAACGTAGTGTACAATGGTAAAAAAGCTCAGCGATTCGGAGGAGAGAATATCGAGCAAGCAGTATTTGATAATCGCTGGACAGCTCAGAATCCATCTAATACAGAGCCCGCTCCAAGTAACGATGTGCCGTTATCCTCAAGTTATTTCCTTGAATCTGGAGACTTCTTCAGAATTAATAATATAACTGTAGGATATACCATTCCTTTCGCGGAAGACTCTTTTATTAAGGATGCAAGAATTTATGCTACCGCTCAAAATCCATTTATCAGTCAGGACTTTTCAGGGTTTACTCCGGAGCTTCCGGGTAATCCGTTAGAACTGGCGGGAGTAGAGCTTAATGCATATCCTGCAGTACAATCTTATCTCATCGGACTTAACATAGGTTTATAAACAAAGAATTATGAAAAGAATAACAAGCAAAATAGCAATAGTAATTGCACTAAGTATAGGGTTTGTTTCCTGTGAGAAGGACTTTCTTGAAGTAACACCTTCAGAGGAAACACCAGATGTGGCACTATCCGATCCGGATGTGGCTCCGGAACTTGTAAACTCCATTTACAATATATTCCTGGGCTTCAATATGAGTTCGTTCCCGTGGTACGGGGCAACTGAAATCACCTCAGATAATGCGAATAAGGGAAGTGATCCCGGAGATACAGGAACATACCAGAAAAATCACGCTGAATATACGTACACTGAAACCGAAGCTTCCTTTCGTAATCTGTGGGAGAACCACTATCAGGGGATAGCAAGAGCCAATCAGGCGATCATCCTTCTTCCTGATGTGAATGTAGATGCTGAGCTTCAGAGCAGACTTATTGGGGAAGCCAGATTCCTTAGAGGTTTGATGTATTTCAGACTTGTACAGATGTTCGGAGGTGTTCCAATTATCGATTTCATCCCGGATCCTAATGATGAGGAAGATATCAACAGGGCTTACCAAAGAGCTACTAAAGAAGAAGTGTATGGTTTCATTGAAGCTGATCTTGAGGCTGCCATGGAGAGCCTGCCTCTTAAGAGTGAGTACAGTTCAGCCAACCTTGGTCGTGCAACTAAAGGTGCTGCACAGGCACTTCTTGCAAAAGTTAACCTTTACCAGAAAGACTGGCAGCCAGCTTATGAGTTAAGCCAGGCAGTTATCGCTTCTGGTGAATACGATTTAGAGTCTAATTATGAGGATATCTGGAAAGTAAGTCACGAAAATGGAGTGGAATCTATTTTCGAGATCCAGGGTAGAGGAGAAACTCCTTCTCTTGGAGTGAATAACTACTCTACCAGTCAGGGTGCCCGTGGCCAGGGAGGCTGGGGCTGGGGCTTCAACTCCCCGTCTGAAGACCTTGTGAATGCTTATGAAGAAGGTGATACCCGTATGGACGCAACGATCATCTTTAGAGGGGAAACCCTTTATGATGGCCGCGAGGTGCCGGAAACAGTATCGAATCCTCGTTACAATCAGAAAGCCTATGTGGATATTAACCTTCAGTCCGACGACAAAAACGTTCAGCTTATAAGATATGCAGAGGTGTTGCTGATCAATGCCGAAGCGGCATTCCAACTTGGAATGACTGAAGAGGCACGTGAAGTGGTAAATGAGGTTCGCGAAAGAGCAGAACTTGACCCACTTGAAACAGTGACTCTAATGGATATCTATAAAGAGCGCCGCCTTGAACTGGCTATGGAAGGAGACAGGACCTTCGACCTGCGCCGCCAGGGAAGAGCTGCTGAAGTGATGCAGGCTTTCGGTGTTCCTTTTGAAGAAGGTAAACACGAACTATTCCCGATTCCTCAGGAACAGATCGCCCAGAGTGGTGGGCTGCTTGAGCAGAATCCTGGATGGTAATAACAATATGAATTAGCTGAATATGCTGCACCCTCAACGGTGCAGCATATTTTTTCAAATTTCAAATTTTCAGAATGAATTTAGCCTATAAATACTTTTATCTAATTTTCTTTATATCAGTTCTCGTTTCCTGTAATGATGCTCCAAGGGAAACTCCTAATAAGAGCAGTGAAAATAAGCCAGAGGAAGTTTCTCAGCTTTCTGATGAAGAATTACTGGATAAAGTACAAAAGCAAACCCTTAAATATTTTTGGGATTATGCCGAGCCGAATTCAGGAATGGCCCGGGAACGCTTTCACCCTGACGGGAATTATCCTAAAAATGATGCTCATGTAGTAACCACAGGAGGTACAGGTTTTGGTCTTATGGCTATGGTGAGTGGAATGGAAAGAAATTTTATTCCACGTGATGAGGCGGTGGCCCGTTTGGAGAAGATCGCTGATTTTCTCGGAAATGCCACAAGATATCACGGAGCCTGGTCGCATTGGATAAATGGCGAGACCGGTGAAACTCAGGCCTTTGGAAGAAAGGATAATGGAGGAGATATTGTGGAAACTTCTTTTCTAGCCCAGGGCTTTTTGGTGGTAAGAGAATACCTTAAGAACGGCTCTGAGAAAGAAAAGGCAGTTGCGAAGAAATATGATGATTTGTGGAACGGAATTGAGTGGAACTGGTATACCAATAATAAAGATGGGATCTACTGGCACTGGTCTCCGGATTACCAGTGGGAAATGGACTTTATGATCGAAGGTTATAATGAATGCCTTATTACTTACGTGATGGCAGCCTCTTCCCCGGAACATTCCATAGATCCTTCCGTGTACCACGAAGGATGGGCGCGCGGTGGAAATATCACCACCGATGAAAGGGCATATGGTATGCCTCTTATTCTAAAGCATAATACAAGCGGGAGTAAAGGAGGTCCGTTATTCTGGGCTCATTATTCTTATTTAGGCCTTAACCCGAAAGGACTTCAGGATAAATATGCCAATTACTGGGATCTAAATGTGCATCACTCCAAAATAAACTATGAGTATTGTCAGGAGAACCCTAATAACTTTGAAACTTATGGCCCGAAATCCTGGGGGCTTACAGCCAGTTATACCAGAAATGAAGACGGAGGAATTGGCTATGCTGCGCATTCGCCAGACTCAGATAAAGGAGTTGTATCGCCAACAGCGGCGGTAAGTTCGCTGCCCTATACTCCTGAAAAGTCGATGAGAGCGATTAGGTATTGGTATGAGGAATTAAATCCTCTTTTGTGGGGCCCTGCCGGCTTCTATGACGCTTATAGTCTTGAAGGGCAAAACTGGGCGGCCAGAAGATACCTTGCCATAGACCAGGGGCCGCAAGTTGTTATGATAGAGAATCACAGGTCTGGTTTGATCTGGGATCTTTTTATGGGAGCTCCTGAAGTGCAACAGGGACTGGATAAATTAGGTTTTACATATGAAAAATAGAGTATTATATATTATTACGATTTTCATTCTCATTCTGCTGATGCTTCCCTTTGCGGTGAACGCTCAGGATAAGGGGAGCTATGAAAGAAAGGAATTTGTAAAAGAGGGAGATACCCTTAAATACAGAATTCTTTATCCTCAGGATTTCTCAGAAGACAAGGAATACCCGGTGCTGCTTTTCCTGCACGGAGCAGGAGAGCGCGGCAGTGATAACGAAAGTCAGTTAACTCACGGGGGAGAGCTTTTTCTAAAGGCTGAAAATCGTGAAAAATATCCGGCTATCGTGGTATTTCCTCAGGCTCCAAAAGACGATTATTGGGCTAAAGTTGAAGTGAACAGGGACACCATTCCTTTTCAGTTTGATTTTATGAATGAGAAACCGGCCACAAGATCGCTTGATCTCGTAATGAAGCTTATGGACAGCCTTACCGAAAAAGACTTTGTGAATAAGGACAGGGTATATGTTGGAGGTCTTTCTATGGGAGGAATGGGAACTTATGAGATACTATATAAGAAACCCGCAATGTTTGCAGCTGCCTTTGCAATTTGTGGAGGAGCTAATCCCGAGATTGCTGCCGACTATCCAAAAGGTTTCAATATCTGGATTTTTCACGGTGAGAAAGATGATATAGTGCCGCCAAGAAAATCAAAGGCTATGGCGAGAGCCATCAACCATTATGGAGGGAATGCAAAGCTGTCTCTATACCCCGACGATAATCATAACAGCTGGGATTCAGCATTGGCTGAGCCTTATCTGCTACCGTGGTTATTTTCCCTAAATAAAGAAGATCTAAAAACAAAAACCGAATAAGAATTTTTTAATACTTCCTTGTTGAAAATTATGGGGAAAAGGTCATAGCCTCTCGAGGGATGACTATTAAAAACAGACCTGAGAAATAAATGAAGAGTTTGAATTACATACTCATAACAGCAGCCTTTTTAATTGGTGGAATGCTTCATTCACAGGAGGCAGTGCCGGAAACCTATATTAATCCGCTGGATATCGACTATTCTTATATGGTATATAATTCCAGTAATAATATTTCCTACAGGTCCGGCGCCGATCCTGCGGTAATCGAATATCGGGGTGAATACTTTATGTTCGTCACGCGTTCTTTTGGATACTGGCATTCAAAAGATCTGATTAACTGGGAATTTATTAAGCCGGAACAATGGTTCTTTGAAGGTTCCAATGCGCCAACTGCATTCAATTATAAGGATTCTTTGGTCTATTTTGCCGGAGATCCTGCGGGCTATGGAAGTATACTTTATACCGATGATCCGAAAAGCGGTAAATGGACACCAACGGCTTCTATTACCAGTAACATTCAGGACTCTGAATTGTTCATTGACGATGATGGGAAAACCTATTTGTATTGGGGCTCGTCGAATGTACATCCTCTTAAAGTGAAAATGCTGAATAAGGATGATCGTTTCCTGGAAACAGGAGTTCAAAAAGAACTTATTAACCTGAAAGAGGAAGAACACGGCTGGGAGCGTTTTGGCGAGAATAATTACCATCCAACCTTAAAAGAAGGATATATGGAAGGTGCCTCGATGACCAAACATGATGGTAAATACTATCTGCAATACGCGGCACCCGGCACCCAGTTCAATGTATATGCAGATGCTTCTTACATTGGAGAAACGCCGCTAGGCCCTTTCAAATACATGAAGAATAATCCGATGAGTTTCAAGCCGGGCGGATTCACCAATGGTGCCGGCCACGGGGTGACAGTTAAGCAAACCAACGGGCAGTACTGGCATTTTGCTACTATGGCTCTGGCTTCCAACTCCCACTGGGAGCGCCGATTGTGCATGTTTCCCACTTATTTTGATGAGGAAGGATTGATGTATACAGACACAAGCTATGGAGATTATCCGTTATTCAGCCCTGATCATCCTACCAAACCAGGACAGCATACCGGCTGGATGTTGCTTTCCTATAATGGAAAAACAACGGTTTCCTCTTCAAAGAAGCAGATCAGGAAAAGTACTTCTACTGATGGAGAATTTGATATCACTAAAATGCCGCTCCGTAAAACCAATGAGGGAGAGATCATTTCCGAAGTGTTGACAGACGAAAGTCCCAAATCATTCTGGGTTGCTGAAGCCAATGATGATAAACAGTGGGTGGAGATCGAAATGCTTGCTCCGGGAGATGTTTATGCCTTTCAGGTGAATTTTCACGATGAGGAATCGGGAATCTATACCAGGACAGAAGGTCTTAAACACCGATTCACAATAGAGGTTTCTGAAGATGGTGAAAACTGGAAAAGGGTTGTGGACAGGAGCGAAAGTTTTGAGGATGCCCCAAATGCCTACATCACACTTAACAAACCCGTACAGGCAAAATATATGCGCTATAACAATGTGGAAGTTCCGGGAAAGAACTTTGCATTATCCGAGATCAGGGTGTTTGGAAAAGGCCTCGGAAAAAAGCCTGCAAAGGTGAAAGGTTTTACGGTATCACGACATGAAGACAGAAGGGATGCCTCTTTCCAATGGGAACCTGTGAAAGGGGCCCAGGGTTATAACATTCGTTGGGGTATCGCACCCGATAAGTTATACCAGTCGTGGCTTATCTATGACAAAAATGAACATTTAATGCGCAACCTGGACCGTGATACAAAGTATTACTTCAGTATAGAGGCATTTAATGAAAATGGAATCTCAGAAAGAACCGAGGTTCAGGAAGTGAAATAAAGATAAAACAATAACCAATTTTTAAAGTTTAACTAAGATGAGAAATTTTAAACTGTCAGTTGCCCTCCTGTTGTTTCTAGGACTTTCAGGTCTTCAGGCACAGGAAAGGATCCCGGAAGTGGAGGAGCTGCTTGAGAAGATGACCCTGGAGGAGAAGATAGGGCAATTGAACCTGCTCACCCCAGGCGGAGGTGTAGCTACCGGAGCGGTAGTGAGCGAAGATGTTGAAACTAAAATTAAGGCCGGAAATGTAGGAGGGGTGTTCGGAGTATCGAGTCCTGAAAAAGTGAGACAGGCGCAGGAAATAGCTGTAAAAAATTCCCGTTTGGGAATTCCACTTTTAATTGGTTCAGATATCATACACGGTTATAAAACCACTTATCCTATTCCGCTCGGTCTATCTTCCAGCTGGGATCTGGAACTGATAAAAGAAGGAGCTCAGATGGCTGCGAAGGAAGCAACTGCCGACGGGATCAACTGGAACTTTTCACCTATGGTGGATATTGCAAGAGATCCCAGATGGGGACGTATTGCAGAAGGAGCAGGGGAAGACCCTTACCTGGGTTCTCAGATAGCCAAGGCAATGGTAGAAGGTTACCAGGGAGAAGATCTTACCCAGCCTAGCACAATGATGGCAACTGTAAAGCATATGGCGTTATATGGAGCACCTGAAGCCGGTAGGGATTATAACACCGTTGATATGAGCCGTCTTAAGATGTTCAATGAATACCTGCCACCATACAAGGCAGCTGTAGATGCTGGTGTTGGAAGTGTGATGACCTCATTTAATGATATTGACGGGATTCCGGCTTCCGGGAACAAATGGTTGTTAACTGACCTGCTTCGCGAGAGATGGGGCTTTGGTGGATTTGTGGTTTCCGACTATACCTCTGTTAACGAAATGATCGCTCACGGTATGGGTGATCTACAGGATGTTTCGGCAATGGCTATTAATGCAGGGCTGGATATGGATATGGTTGGAGAAGGCTTTCTAACTACCCTGAAAAAATCTGTAGAAGAAGGAAAGGTCTCTGAAGAGCAGATCACTAAAGCTGCCAGAAGAATCCTTGAAGCAAAGCATAAATTAGGTTTGCTGAATGATCCTTATCTGTATTCAGATGAAAGCAGACCGGAAAAGGATATACTTACCGATGAGAACAGAAGTCTGGCCAGGAAAGCTGCGACAAGATCTTTTGTCTTGCTTAAGAAACACGAAAATACTCTTCCGCTAGCCAAAGATGCTAATATTGCATTGATTGGTCCATTAGCCAATAACAAGAATAATATGCTTGGAACCTGGGCTCCGACCGGAAACACGGAATTATCCATCCCCGTATTGGAAGGCCTTGAAAATGTAGCTCCGGATGCTGAGGTTACTTATGCTAAAGGCGCTAATATTGCTGATGACAGTACATTCGCAAAAAAGGTGAACGTATTCGGGAAACGAATCGAAATTGATGAAAGAACTCCGGAAGCTATGCTGAAGGAAGCTGTTGAGGTAGCCAATAATTCTGATGTGGTTGTTGCTGTAGTTGGTGAAGCCTCAGAAATGAGTGGGGAAGCTGCCAGCCGAACCGATATTACTATTCCTGACAGCCAGAAGAAACTCATCAATAAACTTGTAGCAACAGGTAAGCCGGTAGTTCTGGTATTGATGAGTGGCAGGCCACTTGATATTTCAGAGGAGATGGCTCTTCCGGTTAGCATACTTCAGGCGTGGCATCCAGGTGTGGAAGCCGGGAATGCTGTGGCCGACGTTTTATTCGGAGATTATAATCCGTCAGGAAAACTGACCAATAGCTGGCCAAGAAGTGTCGGGCAGGTGCCAATCCATTACAGAATGAAGACTACGGGAAGACCAGGGCCAGAATCCGGGGAGTTTCAGAAGTTCAAAACCAACTATCTGGATTCTCCAAACTCACCATTATTGCCATTCGGGTTCGGACTTAGTTATACTACTTTTGAATACAGCGATATAAAAGCGAGTGCCGATAGTCTGAATGCAGATGGTTCTATCCAATTGAGTGCAAGGGTTACAAACACCGGCAATTATGACGGGGAGGAGATCGTACAATTGTATACTCACGACCTTGTACGAAGCGTGACGCCTCCAGGAAAGGAGCTGAAAGGCTTTCAGAAAATATTTCTTAAGAAAGGTGAGTCTAAAACGGTAAGCTTTACGATCACTCCCGAAGACCTGAAATTCTATAATTCTCAAATAGAATATGTCTTTGAACCCGGAGAGTTTGAATTCTTTATTGCAGGTAGTTCAGACGGGAGGTTTGAAAATAGTTTTGAGTTAAAGGAATAGTTTTTATTAATGCAAACCGGCTACCGAATTCCCTACGTTCGGTGGCCTTCCTTTACTCTGTTATAAAAAGAGCGCCGATTTCTATATTTGGCGCTCTTTTTTATTACTAAGATTAATTATCAGGAATAAATGGCTGTAGCCAGGCTACCTCCACATCTCCTTTTTTATAAGGATTTTTTTTCGGTTTATCTGAAATGATCTTCGCTCTAAGAAACAGAAGATCATCAGGGATTTCAAATCTAATATCGGCTCCTTCTAAATTGGCAATGATCTCCGGCTTGAAACTATTTTTATAAACCCCTATAATCTGGGTGGTATAGGAAACCCCTTCCTCAGCTTTTATCTGAAATTTGATCTTGTCTCTTTTCATTTTAAGGGCTTCAAGTTCGACTCCCGTAGAGGCGTAAAAATCACCTGATTCCAGGTTATTGATAATTGCCGTTCGCGAAAGCGTATCAGCCCTAACTGTAACCCAGCCTCTCCCTGCATTGCTGTACTTTTGCCCGAATTTGTGATAGTTGTGACTGTCGTCTGTAGCGATTCCAAAAAGCAGTGGTTTGTTGTTATTCGCGTAAGCAATGTTCACACGATCCCACATTTCTTCGGTGCTGTTGTGGACGCTATCACCATAATTATTTACGTGGGGATGACCATTAAAAACCTCAAAAAAGCGTTCGCCATTCAGCTTAATAATATCCTCGGCCGTTATGGCATAAGTGAAGTTAGGATGATTAAGATGTTGTAATACCGGCCGGCCAATAGAATCTTCCTGACTTTTTATGGCGTCCAGATTATTCTGGATCAGCTCTGCAATGCTGTTTCCGTTTTGAGGTTCTACAAGATGCTTTATATTGATTGCCCCCATGTGCACAGCCTTACCTTCAAGATACGAAGTGACTTCTTCCGCCTTAAATATCATAAAGCTTCCTTTTTTCTCAAAAAGATCACTAAATTCCTGGTAGGTCTTCAGTTTTACGTGGATCCCTTCATTATCCTCTTTATAATGTACCCAGTCTTCCCCGTATTTGTTTAGGTAGTTCTGAAAAGCTTTTTGGTATGAGGAGTCTTTTGGAATGGTTTTCCATTTCTCACCTTCAGGTAAAATATTGTGATCGGAAATTGCGACGAACTGGTAATCATTTTTCCTGTACCAGTCCAAAACCATTTCGGGGAATTCATCTCCATCACTCCAATAGGTGTGGGTGTGCAGGTTCCCTTTGTACCAGTTGCTTTCCTGTGCAAAGGCGGGTGGAGTGAGCAAAAAAAGAAACTGAATCAGGATAAGGCAAGGGGCGAATTTTAATTTCATTGACTAATGTTTATCTGTAAATGATTTTTCTGAAGAATTGCTTTCTTGAAAAAACTGAATACCTCCGGTAAGTGATGGAATGGAATTCCAGAGATCTCGTGCCTGGCTCCTTCAAAGGTATATAGCATATAGGAGCTGTTAAATTCCTCTAATTTGTCTGCTATTGTTTTCGAGCCGTCCAGGATGATAAATCCGGGCTCTGAAGGATCACAATAATGATGGGGTGCCGTGGCATAGGGAACAAGATTATCATCGGTTCCGTGAAAAAGTACGGCCGGAATGGCATTTTCCTTAATAATGTAGCGGGCATCAACAATGGCTCCTGCCAGAGAGAAGACCCCGTCTATTCCCAGATCTTCATATTGGTTGTTTTCAGGAAGCAGTAATTGCCTGTTATATACAGCATCCAGTACAGCTTCGGCTCCGGCGCTACTGCCGCCAACAATTATTTGTGTCGGGTCAATATTATATTTATCGCTTATACGCTTCATATACTTCACGGCATCAAGAAAGTCTTCGGCAGCTTTACGGAAGGTTTCAATTTTTCCTTCTGCAGGGAATTCGCAACCGAAAGCTGTCTTTTTATCCTTTCTTTCCAGTCGGTAAGAGATCTGCACGGCAACATAACCTTTACTTGCAGCAATTTTTGCGAATTTGACTTCAGCTTCATTCTTTGGGCTGCCGCCGGCAAATCCACCACCGTGCATAAAAAGGATCATTGGCCTTAGCGATGCGGTATCTTTTTCCGGCAGATATATATCTGCTATCAGGTCTTTGCCGTCTTTGGTGGCATAGGTTTCGGTTACCACCTCTTTTACCGGGAACAGGCTGTCAATATACCTTTCCTGTGCAGTTAAACTTAAAACTGGAACAAGAAAAGTTGCTAAAAGCAGTAGGGATTTCATAATTAACTATTTAAAAATGGGATGCCCAAGTTACTTATTTTTGCAGGGAGAATTAAGTGGTAAAATCAATTTTAATATTTTATCTTCGCACAAGAATTAAAAAACAATGAGTTTACAGGAAAAAGTAATGGCAGAAATGAAAGCTGCCATGAGAGCTAAAGACAGTGCAAAACTTGAGGCATTACGAGCCGTAAAAGGAGCCATCTTATTGGCTAATACCGAAAGTTCGTCTAAAGACGGTTTAACCGAAGAGGAGGAGTTAAAGCTGTTACAAAAACTTGTGAAGCAGCGTAAAGAAAGCGCTGAGATCTATAAAGAGCAGGGGAGAGAAGATCTTGCGGAACCTGAGATGAGACAGGCTGAGGTGATAGAAAGTTTTCTTCCTGAACAAATGAGTGAAGCTGAAATTGAGGCAAAAGTGGACGAGATCATTGCTCAAACCGGAGCCAGCGGAATGCAGGACATGGGGAAAGTAATGGGGATTGCTTCAAAAGAGCTTACCGGTAAGGCTGACGGAAGAACAATTTCCAGTATAGTAAAGCAGAAATTAAGCAATTAATAATAGCCTTCTAAGGATAATGGCCGCGTAGTTCAACTGGATAGAATATCAGATTTCGGCTCTGAGGGTTGAGGGTTCGAATCCTTCCGCGGTCACAGGACTAATCCGTAGTGCAAGCTACGGATTTTTTTATTCCATTTTTTTGATAACCGCTTTCACCTAGATATCTGATTGTAGTCCCTGAACTAGTGAATTTAGTTTTTGAACTTATCATTTGATCTGAATTTTTTGCTTTATGTAGGAATTATTTGTCATTTGAGTGGCTGCTTGAGCGAAAAAATAATAGGTAGGGTTTTTAATTTTAAGGTCTGTTCCGCGTATTCTGAAAATAGCTTTCTTAATCCGGTTAAGGATATGGTTATAAATCCAACAAAAAAATTAAAATTCTTCATTCTAGTTGTTGAAAATTGATAAAAATTTCCTTTTTCCGTAAAAATACATCCTTTTGTGTTGTAAAACAGTCATTTAGGTGATAAAACTTTAAAATTTTGCTGATGTTGTTAGCAAATGTTTATATTTGAAGCCAATGACGAAAGTATCCCTACATACGATTTCGGTTATAATGGCATTTATTGTGCTGTTTTCAACCCTGTCCTTTACAGTGGATAAACACTTTTGTGGGACAAGTTTAGTTGGTCATTCAGTTTTTTCATCTGCAAAAAAGTGCAAATCAGAGATGATTTCCTGTGGTGTGAAGGGAAGCTTTCATATGGCTATGGGAAAAGACTCCTGTTGCTCAAATAAAAAGGAAAATATTCAAGGTCAGGATGAGTTGAAAACTTCTTCGTTTTCTTTTGTTCTTGTTAAGCCTAATTATTTAATTCCGTTATCATTTATCTTACCGGGACTTATTGGAGAATTACCTCTGAAGGTAATACCCAGTTCATATTATAAACCTCCCTTACTGGTCGCCGACATACAGGTTATAGATCAGGTTTTCTTGATCTGATTTTCAGGTACTACCAAGAGCAAGTTAGTTGCTATACACTAATTGGAAGTGCACTTTTACTTCCTCAAGGCAGATATTGGCCGTAGGTCAAAACATATTTGCCCTAGAAATATTATTATCTAAAAATCAAATATTTATGAAAAATAAATTGCAAGCAATTTTTACACTATTTCTGGTGTTAATTGTGCAGTTAACCATTGCACAGGAAAAAACGATTTCGGGTACTGTTACAGATGAGAACGGAATGCCAATGCCTGGTGTTAACGTAATTATTAAGGATACCAGAACAGGAACCCAAACCGATTTTGACGGATTATATTCTATAAAAGCCAATGTAGGCGATGTACTTAACTTTAGCTACATAGGGAAGAAAGTTGTAAACCGAACTGTTGGTGCTGAAGATGTTATTGACGTCAAAATGAAGAAGAGTGCAGAATCTCTTGATGAAGTGATGGTTGTTGCTTACGGCTCCTCTGATAAAAGGAGTTTTACAGGGGCAGCGGAAACTGTAAACACCGAAGCGCTTACCCGTAGCTCTACGGCAAGTTTCGAAACTGCACTTCAAGGGAAGGTTTCCGGTATTAACGTTTCTACCTCAGGACAACCCGGAGGAGAATCCAATGTTCAAATAAGAGGTATTGGTTCTATAAGCGGTAATACTCAACCTTTGTATGTATTGGATGGTGTTGTGATTAACACCAATTCTAATTTGAGAGCCGGGGATTTTATGACGGGAAGCACGGGATATAACCCATTATCAACAATCAATTCAGAAGATATAGAAAGCATAACTGTTTTAAAGGATGCTGCCGCTTCTTCTCTTTACGGGTCCAGAGCAGCAAATGGAGTTATTATAATTACTACTAAAGATGGAAAAAAAGGAGAGACTGAAATCACCTTAGGTGTTGAAACGGGGTGGAGCCAGAATCTCACAGAAGAAAAATTAATCAATAATGAGCAGTTCAAGGATCTTTGGATTGAGGGGCAAGTAAACCAATATATTCAAAATAACGAAAACGCCGAGTTTACCAGAGTTTATGGTGATAATGCACTTTACAGCGATTATGAAAATCAGGCAATAAGTGACTATGAAGGGATCTATGGCACCACTAATGCTAACTCTGATTGGCTTGATGCTATTTATCAAAACGGATTAACTCAAAAATATAATCTATCTGCAAGAGGAGGTAGTGAAAAGACTTCATTCTATGTTTCTGGAAATTACCTTGAACAAAAGGGGACGATCATAGAAACAGGCCTGAAACGTTACTCAGGAAGAATTAATCTTGAAAATCAGGCTAAGGACTGGCTAAAACTTGGAATTAATCTTTCTGTGGCAAAAACCGAAAGGGATGCAGCCAATTTTGACGGATCTTATGCAGGCGGATTGAACCCGTTGTATATGGCTAGGGTGCTGCCTCCTGCCGCACCAATTTATGATCCTGAAGGTTATGGAGGTTTTGCTAATCTGCCGAACGATATTGAGAAAAATGCTAACCCGATTGGAGTTCTGAAAGTTGGAGAGTATGAAAATACTGAATTCAGGGTTAGAGGAGATGCGTATGCTGAATTTCAAATCCTGGACCCTCTTAGTTTTAAGACGACCTTTGGTGTAGATCAACAGGCAATTGACGAGACTTTATATGATAATAAAGAATTCGGTGCAGGTGGAGGAATTTGGAATGGTGTATTGAATCGCGTTAAAAGTGAGGTCTTCCAGTATACCACTACCAATATTTTAAACTATGATGACCATTTTGGAAAGCACGGAGTTAAAGTTCTGTTAGGACATGAATCTCAGGTTTCAAAAATGAATTCGATTAATGTTTATGGGTATGATGTACTAGATAGTGAATTGCTTTCTGCAAGTAGTATTGGTGCGCTGTGGACTCATACTGGATACGCAGAGAACTATTCCCTACTCTCGTATTTCTCACAAGTATCTTATAATTTCGATCAGAAATATTACTTATCATCAAGTTTTAGGCGAGATGGTTCGTCCAGGTTTGGAAAGGCTTCCCGTTGGGGAACTTTTTGGTCCCTGTCTGGAGCCTGGGTAGCTACCGAAGAAGATTTCCTAGATATAGACGGTTTAGATTATCTGAAGTTTAGAGGGAGCTTTGGGACAAATGGAAACTTACCACCGCAATATTACGCCTCTTTAGCATTTTTTGAAACCGATGGTAAAGGTTATGGCGGAGAATCAGGGTTGTCTTACGGACAACTTCAAAACCCTGACCTGTCCTGGGAGTTAAGTAAAAACTTCAATGCTGGTGTAGATATTAACCTATACAGTAAACTGGACCTGGCAGTTAACTATTTCCATAAGAAAACTGAAGACTTATTGCTGAATGTTCCGGTGTCACCTACTACTGGTTTTATGACGCAATTGCAGAATTATGGTGAAATGATCAATAAAGGATGGGAGTTTGAAGTTGGTTATAATCCTGTTTCAACTGAAGAGTTTTCCTGGAGAACCAGCGCAAACCTGACCATTCTTGACAATGAGATTACCAAGCTAAAGAACGATATAGTTCCTACTTATAGTTCAAGATATGGGCAGGACCCGCTAATCATAAAACAAGGCGAAAGTATTTATTCCTTTTACTTAAGGGATTATGCAGGTGTAGATCCATCAAGCGGATATGCCCAATATCACGTTTTAGAGAATGGAGAGAGAACGGGAGAACTCACTACCGATGCTCAGCAAGCCGGATTTGGAATTTTTGGAGATGCTTTACAGGATTTCCAGGGAGGTCTTTTCAATCAGTTTAACTATAAAGACTTCACATTCGATTTCCAATTCACTTTCGGGTTAGGAGGAAAAGTGTATGACCGTACTGCATTTAAACGTGATGATGATGGCTTCGCTCCGCAATACACCAATACTGTTGCTCAATTGGATCCCTGGAACCCGAATAATACAGATGCCACGGTGCCAATTAGGATAAATGGTAACCCAACATTCTCTAATGACGTTTCAACAAGGCATTTATATGACTCAGATTATTTAAAGCTAAAAAACGTCAAATTAAGCTACAATCTTCCGGAACTGTGGAATACTGTTAAAGGAGGATCTCTATATGTTCAGGGGAACAATTTATTCCTGCTTACTGAACTAGACGGATATGATCCGGAAGCTGTTGTTGATGGAGTGAATTTCTTCCAGGTACCAACAGCGAGGACTATTCTTTTAGGACTTCAATTACAATTTTAGAACTTAAAAAGCATTAAAATGAAAATATTTAAACATAGCATTCTAATCTTAGGATTAATAGTTCTTCAGGGTTGTAGCAAAGATGTGCTCAACCAAACACCGGACCATGTGATTTCAGAGAACCTGGTGCTTAATTCGGTAGAAAAACTTGATAAATTATTGGCGGGGACCTATAATGAGGTATCCCGGAATACATATCTGGGTAGGGTTTTATACAAAAGGGCTGCTGTAAAAGGCACCGATTTTAGATTTGTTGAGACTACATACAATCCCAGAAACTATGAGCTTATTGCCTATAAGTATGAAGAAAGCAGCAATAGCAGTGGGAGCTGTGAAGATCTGTGGATTCAATCTTTTAAGTCAATAAACAATTTAAATCTTATTATTAATAATATAGATGCGGCTGAAGGAAATGCCGCAGCAAAGCAGGAAATATTGGGAGAGGCTTTAGGTTTAAGAGGGATGGTTTATTTTGACCTTGCCAGAACTTTTGCCTACCCTTGGATAAAGGCTGGAGCCTCCTCCCAGGGACTGCCGTTAAAGCTTTCTTCAGATGAGATTGTGACTGAGAGAAGCAATCTTGGAGCAACATATGATCAGATAATATCAGACATGAAAAGCTCTCTTGACCTGTTAGAAGAAAACAGCTGGGATCAGGGAAGTACCAAGTACTTAACTAAAACCGGTGTAAAGGCCTTACTGGCACGTGTATATTTATATAAACAGGATTGGGAAAACGCACTTAAGTATTCCAAGGAAGTTATTGCCTCTAGAGGTGAGGATAAACTTATGGGGGTAAATTCTTACGTTTTTGAGGATTATAATTCTGAATCTCTTTTCGAATTGAGTATAACAAGTCAAAACTCTTTAGGTAGTAATGGACTGGGAGCTCAATTCGATTTTAAGAACGGAGGTCAGGGTGATATAATAGCTACCCAAACCTTTGTAGACTTATTGGATGCATATGAAGGTGACCCAAGAGCTGCATTGCTGGAGGAAGATAAAGAAGGCACACAACACGCTTTCGTGAAATATATTAACCGAAGTGGTGGAGGCGGATTAAGTGCACATAACATTCCTGTAGTACGGCTTTCTGAAATGTATTTAATAGCCGCTGAAGCCGCCGCGCATGGAGCCGGTGGAGGAGAACCAGAAGCACAGGATTTTCTAAACACTCTTATCGAGAATAGAACTACCGACTACTCGTCTAATCAGGCTACTGAAACAGGAGAGGCTCTAAAAGAAAGAATAGCGGAAGAAAGAAGAAGGGAGCTTGCTTTGGAAGGTCACGGTGTTTATGACTACATCAGAAGAGGTAAAGATATTATTCGCCCAACAGATGAACATGTGAACACCGGGGTAGATGTGTCCAATTTGGATATCCAGGCCACGGACAACAGGACTATTTGCCCAATTCCGGCCAGTGAGGTAGAAGCCTCAGGAATGCAGCAAACAGAGGGTTATTAATTAAATAAATAGATAAGGGGGATTAGTTGATGGTTTTTCAACTCTCCCCCTCTTATTGAAAAAATTATGGTAAAAAGAAAAACAGCTTTAAAAATAAGGCAGGCACACAGGTATCTTGGTATTTTTATAGGTATACAATTTATAATGTGGACTGTAAGTGGTTTATATTTCAGTTGGACAGATATAGACGAGATTCACGGAGATCAGTTCAAAAAGGAAGAAATGGTTCATACCAATTATTCCGGATTAGGAAGCCCTTCAGAGTTTAATCCTGATACTGAAATACATTCCGTAGAACTGAAGGATATTGCGGGGGAACCCTATTATTGGATAAACCATAGCACTCTTCAAAATGCTAAAACAGGAGAGATTAAAGAGGACCTTTCTGAAGAAGAAGCGGTTTCAGTAGCTAATCAACATATGATAGATGGTTTGGAGGTTACAGGAGTAGAGAGAATAACCTCTACGGGAGGGCATCATGAATACAGAGGAGGGCCTCTTCCGGCCTATGTGATCTCATATAATACCCCTGAAGATATCAGAGCTTATGTGTCTGCAGCAGACGGTACTTTTAGAACCCTGCGCCACAGAGACTGGAGATGGTTTGACTTCCTTTGGATGACGCATACTATGGATTATGAAGGGAGAGATGATTTCAATAATTTAATTTTAAGAGCCTTTTCCTTACTTGGACTAGTTACAGTTTTTAGTGGATTCCTGTTATGGTACACCTCCTCACCAACAATTAGAAAATTAACAAGTAAAAAGAAGAAGAAGAAAAAGAAAGAGAAAGAGGCGGATGTGACGACCTTTTAAAAGTATTTGAGATCAACCTTGATTTTCTATTTGAAAAATTAGCCGATAAAGGGCTGCTCATATCCGGGCAGCCTTTTTTTGATTTCCTTTAGGGGAATTTCTTACTGTCCTTATCCGAATAGAATGGCACCGGTTCCTGACTTTTTTATGGCCTCCGGGTTATTAGTGTCAGTGTTATGATCGTATAAACTTCTTGAAACAGGATGTGCGTTAAAATGATCATTAATAAAGCCTTCCTCCATTACCATTTCTATTTCTTTAAAAGTGATTTTCTTTTTGATCCAGATCTTTTCATAATAAGGATCAAGAACGAGTGGCATTCGGTTTGCTTTATTGTTTACATATTCAAAAAACGGGGTAGATTTTGTCGTTATTATGCTGCAGCTTAGCTCGTTGTCTTCATTTCTGTTGTAAATTCCGGCAAAGGAGAATACTCTTTGTTCGTCCAGGTAGCAGTAGTAAGGGAAAGACTTGCCGTTAATAGAATGCGGTTCGAAAAATCCGTCAGCCAGAATAAGGCATCGATTAAGAAACAAATTTTCCCTGCCCTTATTTGATTCGACGATTTTTTCTGCGTTCACATTTAATTGGATATTAGAAGCATGAAGATTGGTGAATTCCTTTTCGCTCCAGAAAGGGATCAGACCCCATTTCATACTTGTGATCTTATCTGGCTCCCTGTCGGTAATACAAAAAAGTTGTGCATTTGAAAAAGCAGAAACGTGGTATAACGGCTTAAAACCGGTAATCTCCGGTGTCTCCAACTGATAGGTTTTCTTCAGATTTTTCAGGGGCTTTATAAGAGAAATATCGTAACACATCGCATTAAACAATTTCTAATAAAATATTAAAATCAGAGAATTTCGGAATGGGGGAATTTCCTCATTTATTGGCCAAAATTCCATCGTGAGATGAGGTAGCTTCAGGTAAATTATAAATGCTGATTATAACTTATGCAGATGAACGGGAATTACTTTCGTTCTTCGAAAAAATATGTTTTTATGAAACTTCCTTTGTATTTTGAGGTCGTAATTTTAACCAACCAAAAATGAGGGCTGTCTGGTTTCGCCGGACAGCCTTTTTTAATTCTTAAAATCCAACTGGAAATTTATAATCTTATTTTATTTTCCGGTTATGTTATAAATAATTCCTCTCAAGATATATTAGATTAAGAAATTTTTATTCAAGCTCTTACTTTATTAAAATAAAGTTAATTTTAAGTCTGCCGGATACTTGTTTCTGGTTCTCAGGCCTTATTTAACGGTTAATGTGTCGGAACTCTATAGTTTTCTTATTTGCATTTCTTTAAAGCTTCACGTTAAACCTTGTTTAAATAATTTTTCAAAACTTATAATCCCTCTATTTTTAGCCTCACTAACTAATATCTTATTAACCATGTCGTCTTATTTAAATACCCAGGAAATAAAAAGGTCTTTACAGGTCCTTGTAAAACAATACGTAGAGGAATGCGTAAACTGCCAGGAATTACCGCAGGATTTTATCGATTTGATTAAACATAATTTTCTGGCGAAATTCGTTTACTACAATAAAGCTAAGAAACAGATCGAGATTGGAATTGAAGATCAGGAATCAGATGCTCCTTATCCGGAGATCAAAACCTATTCGTTTCCTGTAGATAAAGCGGCCAACTGGTTAGATCAGTCTTTCAGGAATGATGACTGTGACCTTAAATTCTACGGAAAGCTTTTGAACAGGAATGAACTTATAAGCTCTGGAGACGTGGTGCTTATAAATTAAACTTCTTTTTTTGCCCCAACGAAAAAGCGGTCCCCAAAACACAAGAAGACCGCTTTTTTATTCCTTTAATACAACTGATCAGCGCTTTGATGCAATGTCTTTTGCGATAACCTCGGCGTGAACTCTGGAGTTCTCTATGAACCATTTGTGGGTTTCCACACCTCCGCAAATTACTCCGGCGAGATAGATACCAGGCACATTGGTTTCCATAGTATTCTCATCATACTGTGGGATTTTTTTACCGTCCTCAGATAACTTAATGCCCATTTTTTTCAGGAATTCAAAGTTTGGACGATACCCGGTTAGCAATAAAACAAAATCATTTTCCAGGGCCTGTTTCCCTTCAGAAGTTTCTACTATTACTTCCTTTTCTTTTATTTCAGTTAAGCGCGCATTGAATATAGCCTTGATGCTTCCCTCTTTTATTCGGTTGTCAATATCAGGTCTCACCCAATACTTCACTCGCTCCCCAATTTCTGGTTTTCGAACTATCATCGTTACGTCCCCACCTTTTCTGAATATCTCCAGTGCAGCATCTACTGCAGAGTTGCTTGCTCCAACCACTACAGTTTTCTGGGTGGCATAATAATGCGGATCGTTATAATAATGAGCAACCTTTGGTAGTTCTTCTCCCGGGATGTTCAGGTAATTAGGAATGTCATAAAACCCTGTGGCAACAATCACATTCTTAGCTTGGTAGGTAGATTTATCGGTAACTACTTCGTGTAAATCCTCATTTTCAGATTTTACTGCGGTTACCTTTTCGAATAGATTGATGTTAATCTCATTCGAAGTAGCTATTCTCCGATAATACTCCAGGGCCTCAGCTTTTCTTGGTTTTGGGTTGTTGCTGATAAACGGAATTCCGTCAAGCTCCAGTTTTTCTGAGGTCGAAAAGAAGGTCATATTGGTAGGGTAGTGGTAAAGTGAATTTACCAGGCAGCCCTTCTCGATAATCAGGTATGAGAGGTCCTTTTTTTCTGCTTCCAGGGCACAGGCTATTCCAATGGGGCCACCGCCAATAATTATTATGTCGTAGGTCTTATCAGGTGTTTGCAAGCTGCTTTAGTTCTTTTATGGTTTTCAATTGGTCCTCGGCTTTAAATACAAAGCTCCCGGCTACAAGAACGTCTGCTCCGGCTTTAACCAGTTGTGCCGCATTTTTATCGGTCACGCCGCCATCAACCTCAATAAGGGTAGGGGCGTTATTGGTAAGGATAATCTCCTTTAAACGCTGCACTTTATTGTAAGTGTTCTCAATGAAACTTTGTCCGCCAAAACCTGGATTAACGCTCATTACACATACTAAGTCGATATCCTTTATCACATCTTTCAGTAAATCTACATTTGTATGCGGATTTATAGCGACACCGGCTTTCATTCCTTCAGCTTTAATAGCCTGGAGCGTGCGGTGAAGATGTGTGCAGGCCTCATAGTGCACGGTAAGGTTATTGGCCCCAAGCCTGGCAAACTCTTTAATGTATCGGTCGGGATCAACGATCATCAAATGAACATCGATGGTCTTTTTGGCGTGTTTGGTGATTGCCTTTAGCACAGGCATTCCGTAAGATATATTCGGCACAAAAACGCCATCCATAATATCTATGTGGAACCATTCAGCTTCACTTTTGTTAACCATTTCCACATCTCTCTGGAGATTGCCGAAATCTGCCGCCAGAATAGAAGGGGCGATAATTTTATTAGCCATAATTGTTGTGTTGTTTTGGTTCACAAAAATAGGAATTCTAAAACTTATTTAGCCAGATGTAGCAAAATATAGAAGATACCTGGAATGAAAGTCTTTAAAGCCCGGAAAGAAAAAACCCCGGTCATCACTCCGGGGTCATTCATCAATCAAAAAACGAACAGTTATGTTATATAGTTCTCACTATTTTAAACTGTTGTCATCTTAAATATCTTATCCAAGGTAAGTCTTAAGGATCTTACTTCTTGAAGTATGTTTAAGCCTTCTAATGGCTTTTTCTTTAATTTGTCTTACTCTTTCTCTTGTTAGGTCAAAAGTCTCGCCAATTTCTTCCAAGGTCATCGGATGTTGGTCTCCAAGGCCAAAATAAAGACGAATTACATCTGCCTCACGAGGAGTCAGGGTTTCAAGAGCACGTTCGATCTCAGTTCGTAGGGATTCGTGTAGTAACTCCTTATCAGGGTTGGGCGATTCTCCGGAACGCAATACATCGTAAAGGTTGGAGTCTTCCCCTTCTACCAGCGGAGCATCCATAGAGACGTGACGGCCGGAATTCTTCATAGATTCCTTAACGTCATTAATGGTCATATCAAGCTCCTTCGCGATCTCTTCCGCACTTGGCGGACGTTCGTGAGATTGCTCTAAGAAAGCAAAAGTTTTGTTGATCTTGTTAATAGAACCAATCTTGTTCAATGGCAAACGAACAATACGGGACTGTTCTGCCAGAGCCTGAAGGATAGATTGCCTGATCCACCATACGGCATAAGATATAAACTTAAAACCACGCGTTTCATCGAAACGTTTCGCAGCCTTAATTAATCCCAGGTTACCTTCGTTAATTAAATCGGGTAGTGTTAAGCCCTGGTTTTGATATTGTTTTGCTACAGAAACCACAAAACGTAAATTCGCTTTGGTCAGTTTCTCCAAAGCCCGGTTATCACCCGCTTTTATACGTTGAGCCAATTCTACCTCTTCATCGGCAGTAATCAGATCAACCTTACCAATTTCTTGCAAATACTTATCCAGCGAAGCAGTTTCACGGTTCGTTACCTGCTTCGTAATCTTAAGTTGTCTCATCTATCTTCTCCTTGGATTTTTATTGTGAATAGCTCTTGTATTAGTTTATACGTAAATACCGCTCGAAATGTTACAAAAAAGTTATTTTATTTTTTCTCGGGCGTTTCCCTTCGGGCCGGGCTTTACGCTTCAAGTCCTCGCTCCTTCCGGTCACTTCGGGCTCTTCGCTGCAATCCCTAACGCAAAAAAATGTTTTTGAAAATGCGGGTTTTCAGCTATCTGTTTAATAGAGATTACACCCTATTTTCAAGGTTTGTATTAAAATTGTCGCTAAAAGGCAGGCTTAATTACAGCCCTTACAGAATATTTGTATTTATTATATAAAAAAGCCCCGATGATCATCATCGGGGCTTTTTACTAATTATTGCTTAAAGAAGATTAATCTCTGTCTTCTCTTGGCTTTCTGTTTTCACGGCGGTCATCACGACCTCTGTTATCGCGTCCGCGATTGTCTCTGGAACCTCGGTTGTCACGACTTCTGTTATCGTCACCACCGCGGTTGTCCTTTCGTTCAGGTCTTGGCAACAAGGCTTTTCTTGAAACCTTTTCTTTACGCGTTTTTGGATCTACACCAAAGTATTTTACATCCAGTACATCTCCAACGTTTACCACATCGGTAACATTGTCTGTACGATCCCAGGCAAGTTCAGAGATATGAAGCAGTACTTCGTTTCCTGGAGCGTCCAGATATTCTACCACAGCTCCAAAATCAAGTACTTTTATCACTTTCACCTCATAAACACTTCCCTTTTCAGGTTTGAAGGTTATGGCATCTATTTTCGCAAGAACCTTGTCGATTCCTTCCTGGTTGGTACCAAGAATTTCAACGATTCCCTCTTCGGTTACAGGATCTTCATTGATTACGATCTCTGTTTTGGTCTCTTTTTGAAGTTCCTGAATCACTTTTCCTCCAGGTCCGATCAATGCTCCAATAAATTCCCCAGGAATTGTTTTGGTGATGATCTTAGGAGCGTGTGCCTTAACATTTTCATTAGGCGCAGGAATTGTTTCGGTAAGTTTACCAAGGATGTGAAGGCGTCCTTCACGAGCTTGTTTCAGTGCGTTCACTAAAATCTCGTAAGAAAGTCCTTTGATCTTGATATCCATCTGGCAGGCAGTAATACCGTCTTCTGTACCGGTTACTTTAAAGTCCATATCTCCAAGGTGATCTTCATCTCCAAGGATGTCAGATAGTACCGCATAGTTCTCACCGTCAGAGATAAGTCCCATTGCGATTCCGGAAACCGGCTTTTTAAGCTGAATACCGGCATCCATTAATGCCATAGTTCCGGCACATACGGTAGCCATAGAAGATGAACCGTTAGATTCCAATACTTCAGATACCACACGTACAGTGTATGGGCAGTTATCAGGGATCATTCCTTTTAATGCACGTTGCGCAAGGTTCCCGTGACCTATTTCACGTCTGGATGTTCCTCTGATAGGGTATGCTTCTCCTGTTGAAAAAGGAGGGAAGTTATAGTGCAGGTAGAAAGTCTCTTCTCCCTGGTAAGTTGGCAGGTCTACCTGGTTTGCTTCTCTTGAGGTACCAAGAGTTACCGTAGCCAGTGCCTGAGTTTCCCCTCTGGTAAAGATCGAGGATCCGTGGGTAGAAGGCAGGTAATCCACTTCGCACCAGATTGGTCTGATGTCTGTTGTTTTACGGCCGTCAAGACGAATACCTTCATTAAGAGTAAGGTCTCTTACTGCATTTTTATGAGCTTCAGCAAAATACTTTGAAACAAGGCTTCCGTTTTCTTCAAGCTCTTCTTCAGTGAATAAAGCTTTAACTTCTTCCTTTAATTCAGCAACTGCCTCTGTTCTTTCTTTTTTGCTTGTTCCGCCTTTAGCGATGTCATAAGCTTTTTGGTAAGTTGCTTCGTGAACTTTCTTCTGAATATCCTCATCGGTTCTTTCAGTTTCGTAGTCACGGGTGGGTTTCTTGCCAAATGCTTCAGCCAGTTTAACCTGGGCTGCACACTGAACTTTAATGGCTTCGTGGGCGAATTTGATAGCTTCTGCCATCTCTTCTTCAGAACACTCATCCATTTCACCTTCAACCATCATTACAGAATCTGCAGATGCACCAACCATAAGGTCCATATCGGCATTAGCTAATTCTGTTCTGCTTGGATTGATAACGAATTCACCATCAACTCTCGCTACTCTTGCCTCAGAAATTGGAGTTTCAAAAGGAATGTCAGAAAGCTGGATAGCAGCTGAGGCTGCCAGTCCTGCAAGAGCATCGGGCATCACTTCATCGTCGTGAGACATCAGCTGGATCATCACCTGAGTTTCAAATTTATAGTCTTTCGGGAAGAGCGGTCTAAGAACACGGTCTACAAGGCGCATTACCAGAATTTCTTCGGTACTTGGCCTTGCTTCCCTTTTAAAATATCCGCCCGGATAACGTCCGGCAGCGGCAAATTTTTCACGATAATCCAGAGTTAATGGAAAGAAATCCATAGTTGTTGGGGTGTAAGAAGATACAACCGTACAAAGCAACATGGCATTTCCCATTTGCACAACAACCGAACCGTGGGCTTGTTTTGCTAATTTTCCGGTCTCGATGGAGATCTCTCTTCCGTCTCCAAGATCGATGACCTCTTTAAATGTTTGTGGGATCATAATACTTTTTTGAATAAAACCTGAGCATACAGGTCCTTGTTAAACAATGGTCTCCGCCTAACCGGACGGCCGGGTTGTGTTGTTGTGTGTAGTTGTGACAGACCAATGAAAAACTACCCTTTTTTGTTTAAGGGTGACAATTTTAATCTAATTTGAGCACTTATTGTGCTGCTGTAATATATAAAAAAAGGGGGCAAAAAGCCCCCTGAAAGTTATTTTCTTAATCCTAATTCTTTTACGATGGCACGATACCTCATAATATCCTTCTTCATCAGGTAGTCAAGAAGACTTCTTCTTTTTCCTACTAGCCTTACTAATGAACGCTCTGAGTTATAATCTTTACGATTAGTTTTCAGGTGATCAGAAAGGTGTGAAATTCTGTAAGTAAACAACGCGATTTGACCTTCAGTCGAACCGGTATCATTCTTACCTTTTCCGTGCTTTTCGAAGATCTCCTCTTTTTTCTCTTTAGTTAAATACATTCCAATATTAATTTTAATGATTTTTATGTATTGACAGCTTTTCTGTCAGGCGGCAAATATAATACATTATGTTATAAAACCTACTTAATTCTATAACTTTTATTTTGGTCTTTTATGCTCTTACCGGCTGATTTTGAATGAGATCCAAATACAGGTTCACCTTGTTTTTAAGCTCTGAGCGTTTTGTGATAAAATCAAGAAAACCGTGCTCCATTAAAAATTCGGCAGTTTGAAAATCTTTAGGCAGGTCCTTTCCGGTAGTGTCCTTTACAACCCTTGGGCCGGCAAAACCTATAAGTGCTCCCGGTTCAGAGATGTTTATGTCTCCTAACATCGCGAAAGAAGCAGTGGTGCCTCCGGTAGTTGGGTCGGTACAAAGTGAGATGTATGGAATTCTTGCTTCAGCCAGCTGTGCTAATTTTACTGAAGTTTTTGCAAGCTGCATTAAAGATAACGCTGCTTCCATCATTCTTGCTCCGCCGGACTTTGAAATTATCATTAAAGGAATATTGTTCTTCAAAGAATAATCTGCAGCACGAGCGATTTTCTCTCCTACGACAGATCCCATAGACCCCCCAATAAATCTGAAATCCATACAGGCAATAACCAGGTCTTTTCCTTTTGATTTTCCGACAGCAGTACGCACGGCATCCTTTAAACCCGTTTTGTCTTGGGCAGCTTTAAGACGCTCGGTATATTTTTTGGTGTCTGAAAAGTTAAGAGGGTCTTTAGAAGTAATATCCTTATCCAGTTCCTTGAACTTATCGTCATCAAACAGAATATGAAAATATTCTTTACTTCCAATTCTTACGTGGTAACCATCTTCCGGGCTTACATAAAAATTGCTCTCCAGTTGTTCTGCATCTACGATCTTCCCTGTTGGAGATTTGTACCATAATCCTTTTGGTACATCTTTCTTCTCTTCGGTGGGAGTCTGAATTCCTTTTTGTGTTCTTTTAAACCAAGCCATTTAGTTTCGAATTTCGGGTTCCAGTGTTCAAATTTATTGAATAGCTCTTTTTCTGAACCTGTTCTTGATAAAATAAAAACAGCCGAAGTCAGACTTCAGCTGTTTTTTAGATATTCCTATAATGTATTTACGTTATTTAAGTCCTCAAATGCTTTTTTTAAGCGGGCTTTAAAAGTAAGCTCTCCTTCACGAAGCCATTTACGCGGATCGTAATACTTCTTGTTTGGAGAATCTTCACCTTCAGGATTGCCTATCTGGGTTGCAAGATAATCTTTTTTGCTTCCCATATAATCGCGAACGCCTTCAAGGTATGCATACTGAAGGTCGGTATCGATATTCATTTTGATAACTCCGTATCCAATAGCTTCGCGAATTTCTTCTAAGGTAGAACCACTTCCGCCGTGGAATACAAAGTCGATATGGTTTTCTTCAACTCCGTATTTTTTGGTGATATATTCCTGAGAATCCTTAAGGATCTTCGGAGTAAGTTTAACATTTCCTGGTTTGTATACACCGTGAACGTTACCAAAAGCAGCAGCAATAGTGAATTGATCGCTCACTTTGCTAAGCTCTTCATAAGCATAAGCAACTTCTTCAGGCTGGGTGTATAATTTTGATGCATCAACATCGGTATTGTCAACACCATCTTCTTCACCTCCTGTAACTCCTAATTCTATTTCCAGAGTCATACCCATTTTGCTCATCCTTTCAAGATACTTCTTACAAGTCTCGATGTTTTCTTCGATCGGCTCTTCAGAAAGATCGATCATATGTGAGCTGTATAGTGGTTTTCCGAATTCTTTAAAATGCTTTTCACTGGCGTCAAGCAAACCATCAATCCAGGGAAGTAATTTTTTTGCACAGTGGTCAGTGTGCATAATTACCGGTACTCCATAAACCTTAGCGAGTTCGTGAATATGCTTAGCTCCTGCAACTCCTCCTGCAATGGCCGCTTTTTCATTTTCATTTGAAAGTCCTTTTCCTGCGTTGAATTGTGCTCCTCCGTTAGAAAATTGAATAATAACCGGTGAGTTTAATTCTGCTGCAGTTTCCATAACAGCGTTCATACTGCTGGAACTAATCACGTTTACCGCCGGAAGAGCAAAGCCCTTCTCTTTGGCATAATTGAATATTTCTTGAACTTCTTTTCCTGTGGCTACGCCTGCTTTGATATTATGACTCATAAATTAAGTTGAATTAGGCTTACAAAAATAAGAAAATAAGTTGGCTTAGAAAGGATAATTGATCCCTACGTTGTATACAGCGTGGTTAAAGTTGTAATCTTTAAACCATCGGCTGCCTTCATCACGGGCAGGGTCGTAAGTTTTGAAGCCTATGTCAAACCTTAAAACGAAAAAGTTAAAATCATAACGCAGTCCAAAACCGGAACCAACAGCGATATCTTTGAGGTCTGAAAAGGAGGTGAATGTTGAAGCCGGGTCATCCACAATATCCAGTACATTCCAGATATTACCAACGTCAATAAAGAATGCGCTGTTCAGATCACTAAACAGGTTGTAACGGTATTCCAGGTTTAAGGCAAGCTTCATATTTGCTTCATTAAACTCGTTACGGCCACCGCTGCTTCCAGGGCCAAGGTCATAGGCTTGCCAGGCACGGTTGTCGTTGGGGCCTCCGGCAAAAAAACTTCGCGCAAACGGTATGCTGTTCGCATTTCCGTAGGGTATAGCGATACCCCCAAAAGTTCTTAATGCAAAAATATTGTCGTGGCCAAGATCCCAGTGCTTTATGAAGTCGATCTCGGTTTTCGCATACTGAGAATAGGCTACCCCTAAAACCTCGTAATTTCCGTTTTCATTTTTATCAAAGCTTATAATTTTTGACAGGGCAGAAAGGGCATTTCCAGCTGTTTCTATCTTAAACCTGAATCTTGAAAACTCCTCATCGTACAGGTTCTCCTTGGTGTTCCATAAATACGTGTAATTAGAGGCGAAGATGAGGTTGTTTTCGGTTAGTCTGTTTTTACGCTCCCTGATATTGATTACACTTTGTCTTTGCGTGGAATTCAGGCCTGTGGTGGTGCCGGTGTCATTATAAACATCCCTGATAAAGTTCTCCGCGCCTTTTGGAATGATAAGATCACCATCTTCATCAAGATAAGTCGGGCTGGTTACCACATTGGGTGATTGAGCGGTTTGATTCAGATCGTTATATGAGTTTCTGTAAACATTAAAATAGTTACCCACATTTAGGTTTCGTACATATTGAATGTTAAGAAGGTCCAGCTTGTTTGAGAGTTGTCTTGAAGGCGTCCAGCGGTAATTTAATATCCCTGAAAGGTTTTGTTTGTCGAGTCCTATATTGTGCTGGGTGCTTACTCCAATACTCATAGAAGTAAAGGGCGACATATATTTGGGAATGAACTTTTCGGTTTTAAAAGGGAAGAATATCCTTGGAAAAGTCAATTTAAGATCGGCTCCAATTTCCGAAATATCGAAGAATCGATCCTTGTCACTGCTTGCCGCGGCATCTGTAGAAGAACCTATACTTCCACGACCGGAGATCTCAAGATTTTCAGCCCCCCTGAAAACATTTCTAATAAGGAGTGAGCCTCCAAAACCAATTCCAAATTTCTGGATGTTGCTTTGAGAAACATCAAAATCGAAACCCAGGGAGTATTTTGGCTGGGGAGTTAGAAAAATATTTGCAATAAGGTCCGTTCTGGTGCTGTCTCGTGGGTCTGGGGTATAGGAAATGTTCGGGTATTTGAATACGCGCAGTGAATTAAGTCTGTTATACGTCCTTCTTCTGTCAGTATCAGAAAATGTTGTTCCCGGTTTTATAAAGACTGCATCGGTAAGTGCTTCTGGTTTATATTCCATTTCCTCGAAGCTGTACAGCGTATACCCTTCAAAATTTGCGCTGTCTGTTAATGGTTGATTCCGGTTTGCGTAAGAGTAATCAGTGAAAATATTCACCTTACTGATATCGTGTATCTTGAAAGGAACTCTGGAAGTAGAATCTCCTTCAGAAACCTTTCGGTTTTTAATGATCACAGTAGTGTTTACTTTATGATCTGTATTTATAGTGTCAGCATTAAAGGTAATGTATTCCTGATCGAAATAATAAACCCCTCTGTCTCTAAATAATTGTGTAAGCCTGTCCCTTTCCGCATTAAAATCCAGGGTTCTGTACTGTTCGCCTGATTTGATCTTTGCCTTGGCCTGATGTGCATCATATAAGGAATCGATTACTACTGATTCAATATCCTTGTTTATGGAATCTATTTCATACGGCTGGTGAGTAGTGACACTGTATTCTACCTTAGCTCTTTTTCTTCCGCTGGGTTTAATTTCGTAATCAGTTTCTACATTGAACCATCCATTGTTCCAGTACCAGGAAGTTAATCTGTTTACAGATTTTTTGGTCTCCTCTTCATCAATAATTACCGGTGCTTCCCCTGTACGTTTTATCCATTCGTTAAATTCTTTTCGGGAGTGGATATACCTGTCCAGCTGTTTTCTTGATAGGATTCCGCTTAAATTCTTCCGTTTTTTTTCGTTTTCGAGGTACTTGGAAATTAAAATGGAGTCTATATCAGGACGTGCTAAATTGTAAAAATGAAGTTGAAGTGGGAAACCCAGCAACCTGGCATTTGGCTCCTGGTAAAGCTGGTTGTATATTTTTGACTTTTTTATTTTTTCGCCGTTAAGGAGAATGGTGTTGTCGGTAAGCAGGCGTTCATCGTCTTCAACTCTCTTAACAGCATCACAGGAAATAAACAGAAGCAGGGTTAATAAAATAAATGATATTTTTGCGAAAAGCCTTTTCAAATAGTAGGTCTTAAGAGTCCAAAAATACATTTTTTGCATGGTTAGTAAAAGCCAAATTAAGTTAATAAAGAGTCTGTCCCAAAAAAAGTTCCGTCAAAAGAATAAACTTTTTGTAGCTGAAGGGAAAAAGGTGGTGAAGGAGCTTATTTCTTCAGGATTTGCACTAAAATACTTGTTTACTACCGACACTGATTTTGATGGGCCAGCAGATAAAACTCATTTCGTAAAAGAAGAAGATCTGAAAAAGCTCAGCTTTTTGAAAACACCGCAGATTGTTTTAGCTGTTTTTGAGATTCCAGTCATAAGTACTATCAAAAGCGAAGGCCTAGTAGTAGCTTTGGATGGAGTTAGAGATCCCGGAAATCTTGGTACCATTATTAGGTTGTGTGACTGGTTTGGAGTAAAACAGTTGATTTGTTCTAATGATACCGTAGATTGTTATAATCCGAAAGTTATCCAGGCAACTATGGGGTCCATAGCCCGGGTGCTTGTTTCTTATACTGATCTTAAAAAATTTGTTGAAGAAAGGATAGAAGCTGGTCTTCCGGTGTATGGTGCATTTATGGATTCCAAAAATGTATATCAGCAAAGCCTGCCTGAAGAGGGAGTGTTGGTAATGGGAAATGAGGCTAACGGAATTTCGGGTGAAATTCAGGCACTTGTGAGTAACAGAGTCACAATCCCTCAATTTGGCGAAACTCAGGAAACGGAAAGCTTAAATGTAGCTACAGCAACCGCAATATTGCTGAGCGAATTCAGGCGATCATCTATTGGAAAGTAAAATTGAGGAAAATCCCTCTTGAAGACATTTTCTTTACATTACCTGTGTAGATGCTGTTAGGGTTTTCGTCTCTGATCAGTTCATCATTCAGGGCAAAGACACCTCTTATTGATGGGGAGAACTTGAAATAATACAGGTAAAGGTCTACTCCAACTCCTACTTCATAATAATAAGAGTGGGTTGTCATTCTGAATTGCCCTGCATAATTATCATCGGGATTGTTTTCGTTACTGGAAAGGTTTATTGAAGTTGATAGTCCTCCAACAATAAAGGGTTTGAAGTTATTGTAACGATCTGCCGAAAATTTCAGGAGTAAGGGAATGTGAACATAGGTAGCATTTACCTCTCTGTAGGTATCAGGGTCGGCCTTGGTGACCTGGAAGCCTCTCGTATTAAAGCTCACCCCTGGTTCAAGTCTAAGGTCAAGATTGTTGTTGATTTTTAGGTTTCCGATAAGCCCAACATTAAACCCAATGCCTTTCTCTACAACAAGATCTTTTCCTCCTATGGCATTTTGGTTGTATTCTTTATAGTCGAAATTAAAATCGTAGGTGTTGAAGCCTAAAAAGTATCCCCAGGACCAGCGTTGTCTGTCAAAATTTTCATTATTAAGAATGGCTTCCCCTGAAAATAATTGGGCGTGTCCTAACTGGAAAAAGCCAAGAAAGAATATAATGGCAATAAATCTTCTCATATTTTTACTTTGAAGCAGAATAAATTGTTGCAACCCCAAAAGTTTGTGGGAGGTCTTTCACATTAGTAAACCCGATTTTTTGTAAAATATTGTTGAAGGCTTTTCCGTATGGGAAAACCGCGGCGCTTTTACTTAAGTATTCGTAAGCATCACGATCTTTAGAAAAAATCCTTCCAATTAAAGGCATTAAAAAATTAGTGTAAAGTTTATATCCTTGTTTGTAGGGAGTCTTGGAAGGTACAGAAGTTTCCAGAACTATAAAAATACCGCCGGGTTTTAATACTCTGTAAATTTCGGACAGGCCTTTTTCAAGAGTTTCAAAGTTCCTTACACCAAAGGCTACGGTAATAGCGTCAAATGAATTTTCATCAAATGGGAGTGCTTCAGAATCGGCCTGAACCATTTTAATTTTATCTTCAAGTCCTTTTGCCTTTATCTTTTTTCGTCCAACAGAAAGCATTCCTTCAGAAATATCTAAGCCAACAATCTCCTTTGCTCCGGTATTGGCAAGACTAATGGCAAGGTCTCCTGTTCCTGTCGCAATATCTAAGGCACTTTTTGGGTTATTAGTCTTAACCATTGCAATAACCTTTTTTCTCCACTTAACATCTGTTCCAAACGAGATAATACGGTTCAACCCGTCATAATTGCCCGAAATCTTATCAAACATTTGCTCTACTTGCTTCTTTTTGTTGAGCTTAGAATCTTTATATGGAGTAACTTTTTCAGACATTGAAAATAATTTTGGCCAAAGATAAGCGATAAGAAATAATTGAGTAATAAACATTTCTTTTTTGTTCCGAAGTCAGGCCGGTTTTTGGTTTATGGAAAATAACTTACCTTTGTTTTTTCGTTTCAATTTCAAGCTGTTATATGAAGATAATTATCGCCGGAGCTGGTGAAGTAGGCTTTCATTTGGCTAAATTGCTTTCCTTTGAATCTCAGGATATTACCTTAATAGACACCAATCGGGATAACCTGTTGTATGCAGATACACATTTGGATATTCGCACCATAAAAGGTGATGGTACTTCTATTGCGATTTTAAAGGAAGCCCAGGTGAAAAATGTGGATATGGTAATAAGTGTTACTTCCAGCGAAGCAACAAATATTACTGTTTGTGTCCTCGCAAAACAATTAGGGGCCAAAAGAACTATCGCCCGGATTTCTAATACTGAATTTCTTGAAAATAAAGAGGAAATTGGTTTTGTGCAGTTTGGTATAGATGAACTGATTTCTCCTGAGGCCCTGGCAGCCAGGGAAATTGGGTTGCTGTTGAATCAGTCTGCTTTTAATGACAGTTATGAGTTTGAAGATGGCGCGTTGACTATGATAGGTCTTAATCTGTCAAGAACTGCCCATTTTGTGGGGAAGACGGTTAAAGAAGCTGCCCGCATTTTTCCTGAACTAAATTTTGTGCCAATTGCCATCCAGCGTTTTGGAACCCAGTACACTTTGATTCCCCGTGGTGATACCCAGTTCAAAGAGGGAGACCAGGTTTATTTTATCACTTTAAAAAGCGGAGTTGAAGAATTATATAAACTTACCGGAAAAGTTAAGCAGGATATAAAAAATATTATGATTCTTGGCGGAAGTAAGATTGGACGTAAGACAGCGATCGATCTTGCAAAGAATAACTTTAATGTTAAGTTGGTTGAAAGTAATAAAGAAAAAGCTTATGATCTTGCCGATGAGTTACTGAACACTCTAATCATTAATGGTGACGGCCGAAATGTGGAACTCCTGGAAGAAGAGAATATCCATGATATGGATGCTTTTATTGCGGTTACGGGAAATTCGGAGACCAACATAATGTCTTGCCTTGTTGCCAAGTCTAAAAGTGTAAAGAAAACCATTTCCCTCGTAGAAAATATGGATTATTTTCAGTTAAGCCATTCTATTGGGATAGATACACTTATTAATAAAAAACTTCTGGCGGCTAACAATATATTCAGATATGTGAGAAAGGGAGAAGTGGTTGCAATGACCAAACTGAATAATATGAATGCCGAACTTCTTGAATTTATTGTTAAACCCAAGTCTCAGGTAAGCAATAAGAAAATAAAGGATATCGATTTTCCCAGGTCGGCAATTATCGGGGGCGTTATCAGGCACGGAGAAGGAATTATAGCTTTAGGAGAGTTCCTGGTTAAAGCCGGAGACAGGGTGGTGGTTTGTTGTTTACCTCGTTCTATTAAAAAGGTAGAAAAACTCTTCTTGTAATGCCAAAGCTTAACTATCAGATCATATTTCATGTGATGGGGCTGCTATTGCTTTGCAATGGAGGGTTTATGTTGCTTTCAGTTTTGGTAAGCTGGTTTTATCAGGACGGAGTGACCCTTGAAATTTCTACGGCAGCTCTTATAACTTTATTTATTGGGGTTTTCCTTATGTTCTCTACTCGTGGGCACAGGAAAGAGGTGAAAAAGAGAGAGGGATATATCATAGTGACCTTTGGCTGGATATTTATGGCTTTAAGTGGAACGCTGCCTTATGTGATAAGCGAATCTATTCCGAGTTTTACAAATGCCTTTTTTGAAACAATGTCCGGTTATACGACTACCGGGGCTTCAATCTTAAATGATATAGAATCTATTCCGAAGGGAATTTTGTTCTGGAGAAGTCTTACGCACTGGATTGGAGGAATGGGAATTATTGTGCTTGCTATAGCCATTCTTCCGCTTTTGGGAATTGGAGGAATGCAGCTGTTTGCCGCAGAATCTCCGGGACCCAGTGCAGATAAACTGAAGCCCAGAATTACCGATACGGCCAAAAGATTATGGCTTATTTATGTGAGCTATACCCTTGCTGAAACCATTTTGCTTTATGTGGCTGGGATGAATTTCTTTGACGCTATTAATCACGCCTTTAGTACCTTATCTACCGGAGGGTTTTCAACAAAGAATGCGAGTATCGCCTTCTGGAACGATAATCCTGCAATACAATACATTATTATCGTTTTTATGTTCTTGGCAGGGAGTAACTTCGTTTTGAGCTATTTTAGTTTCAAAGGGCGGATTCAGCGGGTCTTACACGACGATGAGTTTAAGTGGTATTTTATCTTTATAGCTTCTTTTACATTGATTTCCGCAGTGATCGTCTATTTTGGAGCAGATGTAAGTATCTCTTCCATAGATCATCCAATGGTTTGGGGGGAATGGGAAAGCGCTTTCAGACATTCGCTCTTCCAGGTTCTGGCTGTGATCACCACAACCGGTTTTGTTTCTGCAGATTATACTATGTGGACGCCTTTCTTAACTATTTTCTTTTTTGGGATGTTCTTTCTTGGAGGATCGGCGGGGTCTACCGCGGGTGGTGTGAAGGTGATGAGGCATATTATTATGATAAGGAACGGGTTGACGGAGTTTAAAAGAACCCTTCATCCTAATGCCATACTACCGGTTCGCTTTAATAAAAAATCTATTAGCAAGGAGATCGTTTTCAATATTCTTGGATTCTTTATCCTTTATATGCTGGCCTTTATTATAGGGTCTGTAGGGCTGGCTTCTTTGGGGCTCGATTTTGAAACATCAATAGGAGGTGCAGCTTCTTCTCTGGGTAATATTGGGCCTGCTTTTGGAGGTCTTAGCCCTGTGAATAATTTTGATATGTTGCCGCCTTTCGGAAAATGGTGGTGTTCGTTTTTAATGCTCATTGGAAGGCTTGAACTTTTCACCGTTTTAATATTATTTACTCCTTTTTTCTGGAGAAACAGATAGGAATAAAACAAAAAAGCCCGGAAATTTCCCGGGCTTTTTTTGTTTATGAGTTCTAAGCTAATTAAGTCAGAGCCTTTTTAATTCGTTTAAGAGCTTCTTCAATCTGTTCTTCGCTTGCCGCGTACGAAATTCTAATACAATCAGGATTACCGAAAGCATCTCCGGTTACCGTCGCAACAAGTGCTTCTTCAAGCAAAAACATTGAAAAATCTGTAGCGTTCTCAATTTTATGTCCTTTCAGAGTTTTTCCGAAGAAATGAGAAACGTTCGGGAATACATAAAAAGCACCTTCCGGTTCAGTTGTTACAAAGCCTTCGATATCATTTAAAAGATCAATTATAAGCTTTCTTCGTTTTTTGAAGGTGTCTACCATATAACTGATTTTAGATACCGGCGCTTCAAGTGCAGTGATCACGGCTCTTTGTGCAATACAGTTGGCACCACTGGTGATCTGACCCTGCATTTTATTGCAGGCGCGTGCAATCCAGGAAGGAGCACCAATATATCCAATTCTCCATCCGGTCATAGCGAAAGCCTTGGAAACTCCATTTACCGTAACCACGCGGTCATACATATCTTCAAACTGAGCCATTGAAGCGTGCCCTCCTACAAAGTTGATGTGCTCATATATTTCATCACTAACAACAATAATATCAGGGTGTTTTGCCAAAACATCGGCCAAAGCTCTTAATTCTTCTTTGCTGTATACCATTCCGCTAGGATTGCAAGGAGAACTGTACCAGATCATTTTTGTTTTTGGAGTGATGGCGGCCTCGAGTTGTTCCGGGGTTATTTTGAAGTCGGTTTCTACACTTGTAGGAACTTCTACCGGAACTCCTTCAGCAAGCTTAACGATTTCAGCATAGCTTACCCAATAAGGGCAGGGGAGAAGAACTTCGTCTCCGGGGTTTAGCAATACCATAGCGACATTGGCTAAAGATTGTTTAGCCCCTGTAGAAACTACAATCTGCGTACGATCGTAAATTAGGTTATTATCTCGTTGGAATTTATTGATGATCGCGTCCTTCAGTTCAACATATCCGTCTACCGGCGTATAGGAGTTATAATTATCGTTAATGGCCTGTATAGCTGCCTCTTTAATGAAGTCCGGGGTGTTGAAATCCGGCTCTCCAAGGCTTAGTCCTATAATGTCTTTCCCTTCGGCTCTTAGTTCACGCGCTTTGGCTGCCATAGCCAGAGTCTGGGAAGTCGCGAGATTGTTAATCCTGTTTGATAATTGTTCTTGCATCTTCTTGATCGGTTAAAATTATAATTAAGTTGAAATTGCAGGTTTCGCCCCCATTTCTTTTAAATATTTGAAATGGGCGATTATTGCTGCGCGTGTGGTTTTATATTCGTTATAAGGCAGATTGCATTCTTTTGCCGTCTGCTTTACTATTTCTGAGATCTTTGAATAATGGATATGACTTATATTCGGAAAAATATGATGCTCTACCTGGTGATTTAGCCCCCCGGTGAACCAGTTAATGATCTTGTTTTTAGTTGAAAAATTAACGGTTGTAAATAACTGGTGTATTGCCCAGGTATTCTTCATAGATCCGGTATCATCAGGCAAAGGCATATCGGTTTGCTTTACAACGTGAGCGAGCTGAAAAATGATACTCAGGATAAGCCCGGCAGTATAGTGCATGATAAAGAACCCTATGAGTATCTTCCACCAGGAAATTGATAAAATCAGCATTGGTATTACGATCCAGACAGAAACATATATAAGTTTTGTGATGGCAATAATGCTCCACTGTGTTAAGGGAGTAGGTAGTTTTCCGTAGGATAATTTCCTTGTCAGGTACCTTTTTGTCTGCTTAAAATCGGTGGTAAGTGCCCAGTTGAAAGTTAGCAGGCCATAAAGGAAAATGGAATAATAGTGCTGAAACTTATGGAATCTTCTCCATTTTGATTCTTTTGAAAATCTGATTACTCTTCCGGCATCCAGATCTTCATCGTGGCCAGGGATATTAGTATAGGTATGGTGCAGAACATTATGCTGGACCTGCCAGTTGTAAACATTCCCGGCTAGAATATAGATAGTGCCCCCCATAAATTTATTCACCCATTTTTTTGAGGAATAAGAACCGTGATTCCCATCGTGCATAATATTCATCCCAACTCCAGCCATACCTGCACCCATTATAATAGTAAGCAGAAGCATCCACCATTGTGAAATGTTGAGAGTAAGAATTAAAAAGTAAGGAGTAAGAAACATGGTGAACATCACAATTGCCTTTAGATGGAGCTTCCAGTTTCCTGTTTTTTTAAGGTTGTTTTCTTTGAAATAAGTGTTAACTCTCTTATTTAGAGTTCTGAAGAATTTAGCCGAATCGGTTCGCGAAAATCTTATAGAATGTTGATTGTTTTGCATTTTTTTACATTGAAACCTCAAAGTTATAATATTAAATAGTTTGAAGGAATTAAAAGCATAAAATTTACCTTTTTAAATTATGTACTTTTGCACTAAAATTTTAATGATTTGGAATTAATTAAGAAATACTTCCCTGAACTGACCCCTTGGCAGATTGAAAAATTTAAGCAACTGGAAACGCTTTATAAAGACTGGAACCTCAAGATAAATGTGGTTTCCCGAAAAGATATAGATGAAATATACCTTAGGCACGTACTGCATTCGCTGGGAATAGCCAAAATCCAGCCATTCTTGCCTGAGGCGGAAATTCTTGATGTAGGAACCGGTGGAGGTTTTCCGGGAATTCCGTTAGCCATACTTTTCCCGAAAACAAATTTTCATTTAGTTGATTCTATTGGTAAAAAGATAAAGGTGGTGAATGAGGTTGTGGAAGGACTGCAGCTGCAAAATGTGAAAACCACAAACGGCAGGGTAGAAGAGGTTAGCGGGCATTATGATTTTATTGTAAGCCGGGCCGTAGCTGCAATGCCGACATTTGTGCATTGGACAAAAGGTAAGATTGCCAAAAAGAGCAGGCACGAATTAAAGAACGGTATACTTTATCTAAAAGGAGGAGATTTAACCGAAGAGCTCAGAGACTATCAAACTGCGAGAGTCTATGAGCTTTCCGATTATTTTGAAGAGGACTTTTTTGAGACCAAAAAAGTAGTTCATTTACCAATGAAATATAAAGGCTAAGCTTATTTACCAATAATCACCTTTTTCGAGAACCATTGGGTTCCGCTGAATACTTTTACGATATAAACACCGGCGCTTAATTGTTTTTCTCTTTTCAGGGAGATGAACTTCTCAACGGGTTGTTCTTTAAAGCTATCCACCGTTTGACCGTTGAGATTATATATCATAACCTTATCTACGGCTAGGAGGTTTGGATTTCCAAGTATGAACTCCATATCCTTTCTCGAGTAGCGAATATTAAATTCTATTTCCCGGGGTAATTCCTGTACCTCCTTAATTTGTTTGGTGAAAACCAGTTCATATCTGTCATTAAAAGTACCCGGGGTAATATCAGTTTTATAAGCTTTCTTTCTAAGGTTGTAATATGTAGTGTCGCTATTGTCCTTCAGATAAATATCCATATGATCTGGGAGATTTTCCAGTTCATCAATTTCGATTTCAAATTTACCTTCTTCGCTTATTTTTATTCCAAGAGGCAATTTTTGATCTAAATTGAAGTTGGGAACGGCCTGGATCACAAACTCTGAATTATTTATCAGCCAGTACATGTCCTCTTTATTATCATCGATCAGGGGAGCATCATAACCCAGGTCAAAACCGTTGGTTGTTTTACTATCTGCGGTAACCAATATTTGTCTATGGTAGCCTGCTGGGGAATGAAAAGCCAGTCTTATCTTGTATCTTGTGTCCTGAGCAAAAGAAGTTCTTTGATCATTAGTGAGGGATGTTTTGGCCTGAGTTAAGAATTGGGAGCTTCCTGACTGCTCTCTTACAAAGGCGCGCTGCCCGTTATTAAAAATAATGTCTCCTCCGCTGATATTGTAATTTCCGGAAACTGATTCGTCCAACAAAGTGTTTACAAAGAAGCCCTGTGCAACCGGGATATACCTTCTTGGAACTTTAGAGCCTTTGCTTCCGTTGGCATTGATTCGGGCGTCTGTTGAAGCTGCAGGCACACCGCCGGAAAGGTTGTAGGTGGCATATCCTCCAACATACTCTCTAAGTACGTGGCTATTTTCCTGACCAAAGTGGTCCCACAAATAAATCGCTCCATTGAAAACATTTTGACTGTTAGTTCCACCTTCAACGTCCTTAAGATTATCCCTGATAAATTGTTCGGCATCTAAGGCAGAAGGGTAGGGGTTGCCTACAAGACGGTTTTCGTTATTCGAGATACTTAGTTTGATGATTCCATTATTAGGTTTCCCTTTAAAGACATAATTCTGCCTGCTTGAAATGGAAGCGCTGCCCGAAGTGCCTTTCATGGTAAAGCCTTCCCCTGCATCTAAATGTTTAGAAGCTCCAATATAATGCCATTCTCCATAGGTGTCAGCGGTTCCGTGAAAAGTATAGAGCCAGTACGTGCTTATATGTTTATCGCCACTGTAACTTCCATCGGCATAATAAAATGGATAGCCAAATGATATAGGTCTGGGTGAGGAAGAAGAAGTACCATCTTTAAGGATGCCGGCAATGGTGTAGCCCGAATTGTTTGAACTTCCCTGAGGGCTTACAGGAGAGGTCCAGTAATTGTAATTAAAGCTGTTTTCCGTTCCCTGCTGATCTCTTTCTAAATATCCGGAGCTACTCTCATCCAGAATACTTCCTTCGGTTTGTACTAATTGAGATTCACCTACCAAGTCAATATTCCCATTCAGTTTTAAATAATGAGTGATGGTAAGTCCCTGGCCAGAATTATTCTCATTTTTGGTTTCGCCCTCGGTGGCCATTGTTAAAAGACCACTTTCGGAGATAAGCCCAAGTAAGTGGATGTCTCTGCTCCCGGAGCTGATATTGTTTGAGATCCTAGCTATATTCCAGTTAATAGGCTTTCCGTTAATGCCGTTACTGTTGGGTGGATCCCACACATTTGGTTTGGCCCAGGTATTATCAGTTCCCCAGGGAGAATCATTGACAGAGAAGTATGGAAGCGGGGCAGTGTTTTCCTGAGAGGTTTCAATATTCCTCAGTTTACCATCAATTTTGTTGGTTTTAACGGTTGATAAATCTAAAGTATACCCGTTCACGGTTTCATTTGCCATAAGCCGGTAATATCCTCTTAATCTGTTCCAGGAAAGGTCTCCCGGTACATTCAGAGGTAAAACTGTTCCTTTTGCGGCCCCTCCGTTAGTTTCAAGACGTTGGTTCATCATAAATCTAAGCTGCTCTTCTGATAAGGCTTTATCCCAGATCCTAACTTCTTCAATCCACCCGTGAAAATGATTTTTTGGCTTCTCAGGTGTTTCCGAATTATACATGGCACCTATGAGGAAGGGACTAGCAATAATTGAAGGGTTGGTGGCAGAACTGCTTCCTACCAAAAGCCCATCTACATATAGCTGAATTTTAGAACTCTCATAGATCACTGCAAGATGATACCATCTGTCAGTATTAATTTTTGACGAAGTTGAGACCGAGTTGCTTCCCCATCTGAAGGTTGGCGCTCCGCTATTTACAATAAGGTCGAAGCCTCCTGCTACAAGGTTATTCGTGTTACGTTTTGAAAGTACTGTTTTAACTCCGGTTAAAGATTTAAGTTTAACCCAGGCTTCTAGGGAAAATGAGCCGCCATCCAGGCCATAATTATCTCCAAAGTCAACATAATCATCTATCCCATCAAAATCCAGGAAGCTGCATGCTGAGTTAAAGCTAATTTCGAGATTTTCACTTGAGGGGCAGGTGCCATCTTCATTAGCAATGGTCCAGGTTAGAACATATGTTTGTCCGGCATTCCCTGTGAATGCAGAGGTTGGATTGTTGGGTTCGTCAATAATACCATCGGTTCCGGAAGTGATTTCCCAGGTGCCTTTCCCTAAATCTGGCGTGTTTCCGGTTAAAGTTGTAGAGGTAACCCCACAACCAAAACTTTGATTTTCTCCGGTTTGGGCTAAGGTAAGTTCCTCCGGTTCGGTTACGGTGACTGTTTTTAAGGTCTGGCAACCATTGGCGTCGATCACGGTAACGGTATATTCACCTGCCGCGAGACCTGATGCGGTTGCAGTAGTTTGTTGGGAAGGATCATTCCATAAATATTCATATGTTCCATCCTCGAAAGGTGTTCCTCCCTCTGCTGTTACACTTGCTTCTCCTAAGCTACCAAAACATTCTGGATTTTCTACAGTGGTACTGGCAATGATATTGGTAGAGGGTTCCTCTATTGTTGTAGTAACAGAGGTGGTATTTCCTCTGGAATCCCTGACATATACCGTATGCTCCCCAGCCTTTAAGTTATTGAACTTATTAGAATTGTCGTACGGATCTCCTTCACCGGTTAAATTGAAGCTATATGGAGCATAACCTCCTGAAACACTAACCGAGATACTTCCGGTGCTGTCTCCTTTACATAAAATATGGGTGGGTGTGGCTACTGCCGATAATGGTGTGGGTAAGATTACTGGCTCATCCTGTGAATAACAGAAGGCATTGTTGTTCTGCCCGCATTTTTTATGCTCCACATTTGTCCAGGTAACATAAAAATTCTCCACATCCAAATTATCACCACATTCAAAATCAATAGGATCTAATGTAAGTCTTATGAAGCCTCCAATTTTATTTTCTTTACTGTCGTTAGGATCATCATTTATGTCATCACCAGACCTACAACCTCCTGCATAAGAGACTTTGGTGTCTCCGGGGGTGTTGGTGTTGGAAATTTTATAGATTAACTCAATATACGGGTTATATGCATTTGCACTCTTATCAATAGAGATGTATATATACTTTGCAACCGAGTTATCACATAGAACCTGATCTGTAATACTTAACGGATCTCCGTTGGCATTTCCTATATAAATATTATCCGGGTTAAAAACAAAATTTTCAGATTTACCACAGGGCTCGTAACAGTTACCTACATAATTTTGTTGGGTTACTTTAAAGGTTTCACCAGTATCATCAGTTATTGTTAGAGTTACAGTTTTGTTTCCTGTAGAACCGTAATATACTCTATGTTCACCCGTTCCGCTACGAACTGGATCTGTGGCACCACTGCCAAAATCCCATTCATATGTATAAGGAGCAACTCCTCCTACAGCGGTTAAGTCTTTTACTTCAAAATAGGAAGTTCTAATGGCATTTTGATCTCCTTCATCCTCACATACACTTCTGGAAGCAATAAATGCTTCAATGGCGTCTATAATTGTAAAGGTATCGGTGAAGGTGCAGCCGTTATTATCGGTCACGGTAACTTCATAATCTCCCGCTAAAAGATTGGTGGCTGTCTTTGTTGCAGCGAAGACTTCGGTTTCGCCGGCTTTTCTCCATTCATAGGTGTATCCCGGAGTCCCGCCGGTAGGGTTTGCAGTTGCTGTACCTGAAGCGCTTCCATACGAAGTGGTTCTGGTGGTGCTTATTTCAACTTCCAGGGGTGCGCTGGGTTGCGTGATCTCGAAATTTTCTTCTAAGATCACTATACAATTGGTGTTTACAGCATCTTTGATGTAGAGGGTGTAGCTTCCTGCCGTTAAGCCTGTTATTTCTTCAGATGAATTATACCAGGTTGTTTGGTCAAGGCTGAACTGATAACTGCCGGAACCTCCGGAAGGATTGGAGATGCTTAATTTCCCGTCATTACCATCAAAGCAGCTCACATTTGTCTTAATAATATCCGCATTTAACTTATCCGGTTCAGAAATATTCACGATTTTTTGCAGGGCACATCCTTTGGAATCCTGAACAAAAATGGTGTGAGACCCTGCAGAAAGACCTTCAAAAGTAGTTGCTGGAGAGAAATCGATGTTATTAATAGAATACAGGTAATCTCCATTTCCACCTGTAACTGTACCAGCCGTTATCGTTCCGTCACTACCGCCAAAGCAGGTGACGTTAGTTGATGAGGGAGCTGTCATAGAGAGCTCAGTTGGCTCGTCTATAGTGAAACCTGTCTCATATGTACAATTATTTTCGTCCTGAACGGTAAATACGTAATCACCCGGGGCAAGATTGGAGAAATCTGTAGAAGCTTGATAATTCCTGCCGGTGATTTTGTACTTATAAGTGCCAACTCCACCTGAAACTGTACCTGCACTAACAGATCCATCAGCATTACCAAAACAACTTACAGGTTCAACTTCAGGAGCGGTCATTATTAAAGGCTCAGGTTCTGTAAGAATAATATCTAAATCTGTAGCGCAGTTATTGGCATCCTTAACTGTAACTGTATAAGTTCCTGCAGTTAATCCGCTTCTGGAATTCCCGGTTTCAGTAGATCCCTGCCATTCATATGTATAGGGGGGTGCCCCTCCTGATGCTGTAATGCTGATCTCTCCGGTTGCCGCTCCATTACATAATATATCTGTGGTCTGGGCTTCTGCTTGAACGGGATCTATGGTTACTGTTTGCTGGGCTGTAGAAATATTTCCGTTTCCATCATCAAAACTCCAGGTTATCTGATATGTTCCCTCACTGGAATAGGTTAGGGGATCTGAAGTTGTTCCGGTAATATCACCAATACAGTTATCTGTAGCTACAGGTTTTGAAATGGTCTTTTCACAACCCCAAAGTACATTCTCAATATTCGGCACAACAGGGGCTTCATTGTCCAATACAGTAACGTTTTGCTCTACAGGTTCTGCAGCATTGCCATTAGCGTCGGTAACGGTCCAGGTAATTACGGTTGTTAATCCTACAGGGTATTCTGCATTCAAAGCCTTTCCGTCACTACGAACTCCTGATGGTGTTCCCACCTGACAATTGTCACTGGCCGTTGCCGGATTTATAGTAACCATTGCCCCACAAGCCCCTGCATCATTATTTACCGTAATATCTGAATCTGCTAAAATTATTGGTTTTTCATTGTCAGTAACAGTTACGGTTTGTGTTGCGGTTGCGGTATTGTTGGAATCGTCGGTTACTGTCCAGGTTACCGTTGTGCTTCCTAATGGAAAAGTTGCGGGAGCATCATTGGTCACCTGCTTAACCCCGCAATTATCATTTGTTGTTGGATTGCCGAGGGTCACTCCAGAAGCGCTACAAGCTCCATTATCACTGTTTACGCTAACATTTGAAGGCGCGGTGATAGCTGGGTCTTCATTGTCAGTAACAGTTACGGTTTGTGTTGCGGTTGCGGTATTGTTGGAATCGTCGGTTACCGTCCAGGTTACCGTTGTGCTTCCTAATGGAAAAGTTGCGGGAGCATCATTGGTCACCTGCTGAATCCCACAATTATCATTTGTTGTTGGATTACCGAGGGTCACTCCAGAAGCGCTACAAGCTCCATTATCACTGTTTACGCTAACATTTGAAGGAGCGGTGATAGTTGGGTCTTCATTGTCAGTAACAGTTACGGTTTGTGTTGCGGTTGCGGTATTGTTGGAATCGTCGGTTACCGTCCAGGTTACCGTTGTGCTTCCTAATGGAAAAGTTGCGGGAGCATCATTGGTCACCTG